>NZ_CP072453.1:1200000-2400000 GCF_019343475.1 Providencia sp. R33
GCACCGTTTGATGCTGTTTGGGAACGTTTACCACATACCTTAGAAAGCGTAGGGATGAAAGTGGGTGACCGCACGCGTTCAACGGGTTCAGTGATGGTGACTTACAAAGGCTTAAGCAGTTCTGAGTGGCAAGCGCTGGGCATTGATGACCCAACAGTGCCTGAAGCAGACTATAAAGTGCAAGTGGGTGACTTAAACAACCGTAGTACGTTGCAGTTTATTTCGACAAAAGGTGTTGCGTTAACGCAGAAACAAAATGACGAAATGGTTGCAGCATTAAAAGCGGCGTTTAGTAAAGCTCCTGCAAAGAAATAATCACGTCGTTTTGGTCGTTAAAAATAGAAACCGTGGCTCTGTTAGCCGCGGTTTTTTTATGGATAAACAAATAATAATGTTCGATTATCCATATTAATAATCGATACAGCTAACGCATATTTTGATGAATTTATCATCAGCAATTTTTCGGATATACTTCATTTAATATCAATAACTCTTCAGAGGCGAAACGTGCATAATCACTCGGCAAAACCCATAAAAAACGGTAGCAACGATATTATGCCAAGAAAGATTTCAGGGACGGAATTTAACCAAAAATTACGCATCACCCGCCGAAATGTTGAAGACACGCTACATTTTTTAGCGGAAGGTGTGAGTAAATTTGTACTTCCTAATTTTGCCTTACCTGAAGGCTATCAGTTAGTGAAATCAAAAAAGAAGGATCAGTACCGCTTAATTGCAGAAGGCGAGAAGCCTGAAACGGTTTACTTGGTTGAACTGCGGTTTCGGCAGGATATTGTAATAGGGAAAACCACGTGTACTCAGGTTAAAGTGTGGCGCAGTAGCGCATATAACCATGTTGAAATAATTAAAGATTTACCTCGTCAATTTTTCATTAACTTACTTAATTCTTATTCCATTATGGTTACTGATGAAGAACAAACCGACGCTGGGCAGCGTTTTTGGGAAACGATGATCAGTTGGGCTTTTAGTCAAAATTATTTTGTCTACGCCTCTAATGGCGAAGAAGAAGAGAGGCCCCTTGCCCGTATTGCGAATATGGAGGATTTTTACCTTAACTGGATGGACGTGTACTGGGGAAAAGACAAAGATATTCATCCACATAAGTTAGTTGTTATCAGTCAATCAGCATTGAATCAGTCCTAATAATAACTCTGATTATTAATTGGTTTATTTATTATTCATCTTTCTTTTGTTATCAAAGATATAGTTAACTAATTAGTTATTAGCAAATTAAAGGTTGATACTTCATTTTAACTCATCCCATTATTAACGATAACTTTAGATAGAGAAAAACAAATGGACAAAAAATCAGTGTTTATCGCTAAGTAATCGTTTGCGTCGAGCGTGAAATTTTATTATCATAATAGGCATTGAAAGATAAAATATTGAATATCAGTAGGTTAGATAATTGATATTGTTTGATGGCTAACTGACTGAAACAGAGCAAAAAACTAACGGCGAAAGGGTGTTTTTACCCATTTTGCATCTTCCGTTAATTTTGTGTTCTGCAAAACAGCGTCACAAAATCTATTCACATATTGTTATTCTCTATAGTTTAATCACATCTCTGGAGTGTGTAAGATGCAAAAGAAAGCTGAGTTGTATCGTGGCAAGGCAAAAACTGTCTATACCACTGAGGATCCTGATCTGTTAGTTCTGGAATTCCGTAATGATACATCAGCACTCGATGGTGAGCGTATCGAGCAATTTGACCGTAAAGGCATGGTCAATAACAAGTTTAACCACTTCATTATGAGCAAGTTAGAAGAAGCGGGCATTCCAACACAAATGGAAGCATTACTATCTGACACCGAAGCACTCGTCAAAAAATTAGACATGGTGCCCGTTGAGTGTGTGATCCGTAACCGTGCCGCAGGCTCACTAGTGAAGCGTTTAGGTGTTGAAGAAGGGATGATTTTAAACCCACCATTATTTGACCTGTTCTTAAAAGACGATGCTAAACATGACCCAATGGTTAACGAATCTTACTGCGAAACCTTTGGTTGGGTGAGTAAAGAAAACCTCGCCAAAATGCGTGAACTTAGCTACAAAGCCAACGATGTATTAAGCAAGATTTTTGCAGATGCAGGTTTGATTTTAGTCGATTTTAAACTGGAGTTTGGTTTATTCAACGGACAAGTGGTTCTGGGTGATGAATTCTCCCCAGATGGTAGCCGTTTATGGGATAAAGAAACCTTAAATAAAATGGATAAAGACCGTTTCCGCCAAAGCCTTGGTGGTTTAATCGAAGCTTATGAAGAAGTTGCGCGCCGCATCGGGGTTCAATTAGATTAATTATTTCCTATAAATAGAACGACTTTAGCCTGCTTAGCAGGCTATTTTTTTATTTAATCATGGTGAAAATTTTTAACCCACGCATTAGGTGTGACTGATTCAGATGATAATGCCAACGTTTGGCTTAATGAAATCAAGGTTGGAGCAGGGAGTTCAGACTCAACCTGTAACACATTATGATTGAGCACCTCAATCGGTAAACCATCAGCAATCAGTTTTCCATGGGATAAATGTAGCACCCGTTTAAAATGACGAGCCACAAAATCAAAGTCATGGCTAATCGTCACAATAGTCGTACCTTTATCTCGTTGTAAATTCAACCAGTTTTCAAACCGCTGCATCCATAATGCATCAAAATCGCGGCTTGGCTCATCCAGCAAAATGAGTGGTGGAGAGACCGCCTCTAAGCAAGCAACTGCAACCATCCTGCGTTGCCCTGCGTGAAGGTCAAGGGGATGTTTTTCAGCTACATCAGCTAAGTGGCAAGCCTCCAGCGCATTTTGTACGCGTTCTGCAACGACCTCTTTTGCCAGCTTTTGCCGCTTTAGCCCGAAAGCAACCTCGGCTTTAACCGTGCTGTGGAAAATTTGCTTTTCAGCCTCTTGGAATAGGATGCCAACGTGGTTAGCGCGTTCTGGAGCCGCTAACTGGGCAAGTTGCTGACCATGTAACCGTAAATCCCCTTGATTAGGGGATAATAACCCAGCAAGAAGCCGCAAGAGTGTGGATTTCCCCGCGCCATTATCACCGACAAGCGCAACCCATTCTCCAGTTTCGATCTTGAACGATAAATTAGCGATATTATTGATAGTTGAGCTTGGCCAGCGGTAACTTAAGTCATTAAGCTCTAGCATATAATTCCTTAAACGCATTCACTAATTGAGTTTCATTTCGAGGGATTGCGCTTTGCCATTTGCCAAGTTTGACTAACTCACCAACCACGCGCCATGCATCGGGCATATTAATCGTGGCAATTGAGCTCGGAAAAATGGTGTCTAAAGAACCACTGGCGAGCATTCTTCCTGCCTCCGAAAATACATTTCCTGTACTTAACAACAGAAAATTGTCACAAAAGCCAATAGAAGGTAATAAATTACGCTCAAATAATATGACGCAGCAATTTGTTTGCATTGAATAGTGTTTCAGTTGAGTCAATAGGCGCTGGGTCGCACTGGGCGTCAAGCGACTAAAAGCCTCATCGAGCAACAATAATTGTGGGCGCATAGCAAGAGCGCTCGCCAAAACAACACGTTGTGCTTCGCCACCAGATAAGGTCGCGGGGTGCCGATGCCTGAGAGGCTCACAAAACGTGAAAGCGATGGCATGTTCGATGCGTTGGGTAATTTCATCTTCGCTAAGGCCTAGATTTTCGGGGCCAAAGGCAATCTCTTGTTCAACTGTAAATGTGCAGCCTGAAAGTTGTAAATGTGGTGATTGCTGAATAAATTGGCGCGTAACAGACGCTTGGACTAATGAGTTATTGACTAGCGGTTGCTGCAAGACTTCGGTTGTGCCTGTTAATTCACCGTGTAATAAATCCCCATGCCAACCGGCAATAAGCTGAGCTAACGTGCTTTTTCCACTGCCATTTCCGCCCAAAACGCAAAACCATTGCCCCGCATTAAGTTGGAGATCAATGGGCCCAAGTAAAGGTTGTTGCGCACCTTGGGGAATAAAGTGCATTTGCTGTAAATTTACCACCACAGAGCTAACCCACCTTCAATAAATATCATTAATAACAGGGTGTAACGTAATACAACTTGCCTGAGGTTATCCACTGGCGGGTTTAAAGTTGTGCGTTTGGCGCTGTAGCGAAAAGCATGCATATCCAGTGCTGCGCCACGAATAGTTAACTCGCTTAACGTATTACTGGCTAAGGGGAATAAAATGGCGGGTAATGAAGTGCACCGTTGCCAAAAATTACCGTCAAGGGGAACGCCTCTTGCTAACTGTGCTTCACGGATAATACTCAGCTGTTGCTTAAGTTGTTCAGCAAGCAATAGAGGCCCAGCAAGAAGGTAAGAAAAGCTAGCAGGTAGCCTGCTAGCGAACAAAGCACGGATAAACCGCTCGGTTGGAACATATTGTAGCCAGATTTGGGAAGCACTGATGATGGTGAGTAGCTTAAACCATAATGCTAATGCGAACTCAGGGCGGCTATTTTTCAAAGTTTCACCCGTCAGTAATTGCGCTAACCAGCCCCCGTGTATCAGCCATAAACCTAACCCCATCGGGAGCATAAACCACGCGACAAATTTCCAGCGAAAGCGAGCGGGTTGCCACAATAATAAAGCAATAAACGTGCTACACCCCAGCAGAACCAATGGCCAGCCCAGCGGTAAGAATAATGAACTGGCACTGAGCCAAAACCATGCGGTTAGTGAGGTAAAAGGGTGCATTTAGCGCACCTTCGCCATATTAGGGTAGTTACGTTGCACGCGTTCAGGTAATTGACGAACCAGTAGCCAAGCGACCAGCGCTGAGATTATTTTATCAGCAATATTTGCGCCTAATACCGTAATTGCGACGGATTCAAGTAAGTTATCACCCACAGCATGGAAATAAGCGACAAAGAAATCTGCGCCGCTACCTGTTGTTCCACCAAACAAGTATGTACGAATTGGCACTGCAACAATCATTAATGCAAAGGTGATGACTACACCCGATAAAATCACTCTTGGTAATGTACGAAATCCACCTGCTCGCGCTAATAGGCCAGCGCTTAACCCAATCATCATTGCGACGGGGGCAAAAGCTGCTGCAATAGGCCCGCTTAATAATCCCCACAATAAGTTAGTGAGTAGGCCACTGGTTAATGCGGCCCAAGGCCCCGCGAGTAATGCACAAATAATCGTGCCTATAGAATCGAGGAAAATCGGCAGTTTTAACATGGAACTTAATTGGCCAACAACCATGTTAATCGCAATTGAAAAAACAATTAGCGTCAGTGTACGGCTGGAAATAAACGATGACTTACTCATAAGAAAACCATTCCTTGCAAAAATAAAATATGAAAATCAACGCGAAATAACAATAAGCTCTTCGTAACCTGAAAGAGCACAGGGTTCTCGTGTAAAGGTGATGTTTTCAAGTTCACCAATAACTAACTCTAATGTGGTTCTAACGCTACAGCCTGGCATCATATGGCCACCCCGCATGTGACCTTTTTCATCAGAAACGGATAAATGGAGATGCTCACCATTGGCTTCTAATGTGCCAATTAACGAGACAATTTCGAATTTTCCACTGATATGGTCGGTGTCTTCTTGCCCAGCAAAGCGTAACGCAACATTTGTTAAGCTCCCAACGCAACCAGCAATAAATGCGGCTTGGAACCCATGCAGGGCAATGTGTTTCCTTAGTGTCAATAAAACGTCTTCACCTGGAAGCAAACGGATAGCGATAAAACGCGCGTTTGAATAAGGGGATAATGTTTGGGTCATGTTTTCAATCCTAGAGCTGAAATTGTGCAGAATGTCGCACAACCATGTAAAACATTAAAATGATAAATAATGCTAGGTTATAAGTTTTTGTGTATTGATTACTCAGGGGTATTATACGCAATAATCGCTGGTTTTCTGGGGAGTAGGACATTTGAGGCAAACTTCAGGAAAACACACTGCAAGTTGGTGTTTATGGTGTGGAAAATCAAAAAAAAGGATAAGTTAAAAATTAAAGAGTGATAAATATTCCGAGAATTTAACTTAAGTTTTTCTCTGGGTGTGAAAAACCAGCACAATCATGGTTTATTTTTACATTTTGCTGGTTTGCCATGGATTATGCTGGGAGGGAAATTTGCTATGGTGTGTAATACAGAACGCCTATTTTAATAATATCTCGCCCTTGGGACTTTCGATGTTTATTTGTATCTCTCAATGAGTAGATGCAGCCACAGTATTCTTGTTGATAAAACTGTTCACGTTTACTTATTTCGATCATCCGGGCGGAGCCGCCTTTTTTGCGCCAATTATAGTCCCAATATTCCATACCTTCATAAGGCGCAACGGCACGTTTCCCGCAATCATTGATTTGCTGCATATCTTTCCAACGCGAGATCCCAAGTGAACTGGAAATCACAGAAAATCCATTTTCGGCGGCATACAAAGCCGTGCGCGCAAAACGCATGTCAAAACACATTGTGCAACGGATCCCGCGTTCAGGTTCATCTTCCATTCCTTTCGCGCGTTCAAACCAATTATCAGTATCATAATCAGCATCAATAAATGGAATATTATGTTTTTGAGCAAAGCGAATGTTTTCTTCTTTGCGGATTAAATATTCTCTTTTAGGATGGATGTTAGGGTTATAAAAGAAAATTGTATAATCAATACCAGAGGCTTGAATAGCTTCCATGACTTCCCCTGAGCAAGGGGCACAGCAGGAGTGCAATAACAGTTTGCTGGCATTTGCAGGTAAAGTGAGTTTTTCTCGAGTTATATTCATAAAAATTTCTTATGTTGAGTCTGTTTGCTGGCAGTATAAAACAATCAGATAGAAATTAAAGTAATAACCGCTGCTGATTAGTATTGAAAATGTAATGCCAGGGCGAATAAAAATCACAAACCTAATACTGGATAGGGTTATTAACAAAAGAGTTGATGTAATTGTTTGCTTCTTAACTAATGAGCCAATAACATGTTTTAAAATAAGTTATTTTGCTACTCACAAAAAATTGCTAGTTTTACAGGGAAAAATCTATGAGTCACGTTGACCCCACATTAATCATTCTTTTGGTCTTAGCAGGGTTAGGGATTATTAGCCATAATATGACCGTAACACTTGCCATGTTATTTTTATTGGTTGTCCGAATAACACCACTAAATAATTATTTCCCTTGGATTGAAAAGTATGGGTTAACCATCGGGATCCTGATTTTAACTATTGGGGTCATGGCGCCCATTGCGAGTGGTAAAATCAGTGCGGGTGAAGTACTGGGCTCATTTTTGAATTGGAAATCCATTCTGGCAATCGTCATTGGTATCGCGGTTTCTTGGTTAGGGAGCCGTGGAGTGGCTTTAATGTCAAACCAACCTTCGACCGTTGCTGGGCTGCTTGTTGGCACCGTGATCGGGGTTGCTTTATTTAGAGGTGTGCCTGTTGGGCCATTAATTGCAGCAGGGATATTGTCATTATTAATTGGGAAGTCTTAATCGTCTCATGAATGATTTGCTGTCTGCCTGCGTAGAACAGCTGCGTATATTTGGTTTTCGTCGCTTATTGGTTTTATCTGGCGATGATGAATGGGTTACTCAGCAATTACTTGAACTACAAACCCGCTTAACAGGGGATTGGGTAACGCTTTCTTCAGAATTACCCAATAGTGAGCGACCAGAAAATGCCCACTTATTGCTGGGGCGTGAGTTCTTGCATGGTGTTTTTGATGCACGCAGAGGCGTTCACAGTGAAGCGCTTGCCATGCTATCAGGCACGTTAAAGGCAGGAAGCTTGCTGGTCTTTTGTACTGTGCTGCAAGAGGTTTGGCCGAACCATCCAGATATAGATAGCTTACGCTGGAATGAACAGCATGGCATTATTCCAACGCCCAATTTTGTTCACCATTTACAACGCACGATGAGTAACTCGGAAGGCATTATCTTTTACCAGCAAGGTAAGAACCCAAACATAAAATTGCTGAATAATTATCCTACTTGGGTACCGCCTACAGGGCAATTAACAACGCAACAGCAACAAGTATTGAACCAATTATTATCTGCTACCACTGGTGTTTGGGGGATCATTGCGCCAAGAGGCCGTGGGAAATCAACGGTAGCAGGTCAGCTTATACAACAATGGCAAGGGGAGTGTTGGTGTTGTGCTCCCGCTAAAGTATCTACTGAAGTTTTGGCGCAACATGCGGTGAAACCTCTGCATTTTTGGGCACCAGATGCATTGCTCGCTTATTGCCAAGCGGGTAATAACATAGCAGCTGATTGGCTGATTATTGATGAAGCCGCAGCTATCCCAAATTATATGTTACGCCAATTGGTTGGTTATTTTCCTCGTGTATTATTGACGACCACGGTTGATGGCTATGAAGGGACTGGGCGCGGGTTTATGTTGAAATTCTGTACAAGCTTGCCGACTTTCACTCTATTATCCCTTGATGAGCCTATTCGTTTTGCGCGCCATGACCCGCTCGAAAATTGGCTAAATCAGGCGCTGCTATTGCAAGAGCCAAGTTCGACTTTTGTACCGCATGCGATCATTGAATATCAACCGATTAGCCAAGGTGAATTGGTAAAAGATGAAAGCAAATTAGCGTCCTTTTATGGCTTATTAATGAGCGCTCATTATCGAACCTCACCATTAGATTTACGCCGCTTATTAGATGCAACAAAACAGCATTTTATGACCGCGTTCAGCCAACAAAGTGATGAGCGTTATTTAGGGGCGCTATGGATGGTGGATGAAGGATTATTAGATGAATCGTTGAGTTGGCAAATTTGGGCGGGACTACGTCGCCCACGTGGGAACTTAGTTGCCCAATCATTAGCCGCGCACAGTTATTTTCCACAAGCGGCACAGTGGAAATCGCGACGGGTGATGCGCATTGCTGTCGATACACATTATCGTCGACAGCAAATTGGCCTGACATTACTTGAGCAGCAAAAACAGGATTGTATCGCACAAGATATTGATTTCCTTTCTGTTAGTTTTGGTCTAACGCCTGATTTGCTTAAGTTTTGGCAAATAGCTGGGTTTAGTGTTATTCGTATTGGGTCACAGAAAGAAGCCAGCAGCGGGTGTTATACGGCGATGGCCATTTTACCGCTTTCACCAAGAGCTAGGCAATTATGTAAATACGGTGAAATCTTACTTGAGCGAGATCTCTACTGGCGAACAGATTTAGCTGAATTCCCTTTTTGTCCAACGGATGAGCAGCAACTGGCAGAAGAGGATTGGGTTGAACTTATTGGTTTTAGTGAGTTTAAGCGGCCAGTTTCAGCCAGCCAAAGTGCCATTTTACGCCTTTTAGCTCAGGTTTCTGATCCTGCACCTCTTTTACGAAATTATTTTGAGCAAGGGCAGCCATTGGCGAAAATTTGTGAAGAATTTAAGCTGACAGGGCAGAAACAGTGGTTAAACAGTGCGAGACAGCAGGTTGGTATTTTTATTAGGCAATACCAGCCAGCATTATTAGCAGAAGTTGTGCAAAAGGTTACTACTTCTTGTCCTTAGGCCAGTCATCTTCATCATCCCACAGGTGGTTATTGTCTTTGTGGGGAGGAACCTCGGGTTTATCATCCAGAAACTTTTTAGGGTCAAGCTTCATCATTTCTTTGACGGAATTCCAAATCAGCCCAACCAAGAGAAGCGGAATTATCCACCAATAGTCTGCTAGCCATTGCATTTTTTATCACCATTTATCATTTTTACTTTGTCGCTGTGTTAGTTATATAACGTTATACCACTAATGAGAACGGCGTGATATAAACCAACGATTTCACTGATGGGTTTAAACAGGGAAAAGCGACTTTTCATTAAACCCGTTTACGATTACAGTATATCATTGATATTACGGTGAGTTACCATATGTTTATCAGGGTTTTACTTTGGTACGAGTTTGCAAGGGAGCTCAGGCAAATTTGAAAAAAATCCTTCTTATTATACTCGGTTGGCTGGCTGTGGCGCTTGCATTTGCAGGCGTGGTGTTGCCTGTTTTACCCACAACACCATTTTTATTATTAGCTGCATGGTGTTTTTCACGCTCTTCACCCCGTTTTCATTATTGGCTTTTGTATCGTTCTTGGTTTGGTGGTTATCTACGTCATTGGCAGAAGCACAAAGGGTTACCAAAAGGCGCTAAACCTAAGGCAATTATTTTGATTTTACTCACTTTTTCATTATCGATTTGGGTTGTGAGCTATTTGTGGTTGAAAATCGGTTTGCTTGGCTTACTTTGCTGGCTGCTTATTTTTATGTATCGGCTTCCTGTCGTTGATGAGCCCATACCGATGCGTGATAAAACAACCCCATAGGCCAACAATATCTGGTTTATGGGGTGTTTAATAAAAATAAAGGGGGGTTAAGCGTTACTCTGGAATTTTTATATAATGGTTAAAAATATAATATAAGTTACTGATTAACCAGTCCTTTCCTAAAATATCTTCTTGTTCTAACACTTGTTTGATAACATCTGGCGTCAACAATTGTTCAGCTTCGTGTGAAAGTGGCCAATAGCTAATATGCCAAGGCTCGTAGGCAACACCTGCATCTTTTGCTGTGAAAGGGCGGTAAAAATCAAAAGTGGCCATATTGTCTGACAGCCAATCATTTAATTGAGCTAGGTAACCACCCGTTTCATACTCCCAAGGCTCTAATTGCAATGTTTGCCCAGCAGGAATGCGCAATGGGTCATAAACGTCAACTTCAGTTCCCCAATGATGGCGGCTTGCTCCAGGCAATGCAGACCAATGCAAGATAGCTTCACACAGTTCGCCTTCTGAAAGTTTTTTAATATCAAGGGGCTGGCTGTGAGTGTCTAGAACAGGGCGCTTACCCGAAAACTTCTCATTCCATATCAGTTGTTGCCGTGAAAAATCACGAAATGCACTTGCGGATTGTAATTTAAAGCCAGCTTTTGCTGCGGCTTGCTGCATCGCAAGGAAAGCTTTGGTTGCATTAAATTGTAAACGATGAGGACCACCAAGGGTGACTAAGTGGTCCGTCGAACGGCCTGTCAGCATTTCAATGGTGATCATAGGATCAGTAGCTCCATTATTCGTTCATAAATCAGAGCTAGCTGTTGTAAATCCTCCACGCTGACGCATTCATCAACTTTATGGATGGTGGCGTTGAGAGGCCCTAATTCGATGACTTGCGTACCCATTTGCGCAATAAAGCGGCCATCAGAAGTTCCACCGCTGGTGGATAATTCAGCAGTGCGGCCTGTTAATTCTTGGATTGCTTGTAAGGTTGCTGAGACTAGCTTGCCACTATCCGTTAAGAATGGTTGCCCAGATAACGACCATTCAATTCTATATTTTAAACCATAGCGCGATAGCATCTCCGTGACCCTGTCACGAATGAGTGTATCGGTTAGTTCTGTACTAAAACGGAAGTTAAACTGAATAAATAACTCCCCTGGAATGACATTACTTGCCCCCGTACCAGCACGAATATTGGCAATTTGCATCGTGGTTGCAGGGAAAAATGCATTGCCATTATCCCATGTTGTCGCGGTTAACTCTTGCAAAAAGGCCGCAGCACGATGGACAGGGTTATCGGCAAGGTGCGGGTAGGCAACGTGGCCCTGTGTGCCAAGTATCGTTAAATTAGCGGTAATAGAACCACGGCGCCCATTTTTGATGATATCACCGAGCTTCGATTGGCTCGATGGCTCACCCACTAAGCAATAATCAACTGTTTCGTTACGCTGCATCAGCGCTTCGACAACCTTGACAGTGCCGTCGTGGGCATCAGCCTCTTCATCAGAGGTAATTAAAAAGGCTAGGCGACCTTGATGGTTAGGGTGTTTTTCAACGAAGCGCTCTGCGGCGACAATCATTGCAGCAACAGAACCTTTCATATCTGCAGCGCCGCGACCATATAGATGTTGATTAATAATGGTCGGGGTAAATGGCGGTGTTTGCCAATTTGCGCTATTTCCTGCTGGGACAACGTCGGTGTGACCTGCAAACGCGAGTGTTACACCGGAGCCACGATGTGCCCAAAAATTGAGTGTATTACCAAATGGCATTGACTCGACAGTGAAACCTATCTTTTTTAGGCGCTCAGCTAATAAAACTTGGCAGCCTTGGTCATCAGGGCTAACTGAGGGGCGTGAGATGAGCTCTTTTGCTAATTGAATTACAGGACAATCCATTTCTATCACCTAACTACTGAGTAAAAGTGTGGTAGTCATCAGCACTAAAACCGACTAAATAGCGGTTATCAGCGGAAACTAACACAGGGCGTTTAACCATTGCTGGCTCTGCGAGTAAAACTTTTTTTGCACTTGTTGCATCAACAACTGCATTTTTTTGCTCATCACTGAGTTTGCGCCAAGTGGTACCACGCTTGTTCACCAAGACTTCCCAATCTATGTGCTCCATAAATGTAGTGAGTAAGGCGTCGTCTAGGCCATCAACACGATAATCATGGAATTGGTAGTCGATCCCGTTGTCTTCTAAGTAGCGACGTGCTTTTTTGATCGTGTCACAGTTTTTAATTCCGTACATAATATAAGGAGAAGAAGGGGATTTAGACATACAATTTTCCTCGGAAGCGAATGATTTACCTTACATAATGCGGGAAAATGTATTATGGGTCTACCCCCAACAATACAAATAAAAGCAGGTATTTATTTCGATGGCTATAATAGATATTCGGTACAATCATAATTACTAATATTTACTATATAATGTATAATTGAATAGTTTATATCGGTTATTTTGAGCGCATATAAATTAAACTAGCTTCAAGTCGTGAACGCACCCGCAATTTTTTTAGAATATTTCGAATGTGTACTTTAACGGTTTCTTCAGAAATAAAAAGTAACTTGGAAATTTCTCTATTCTTTAAACCTGCGGCAAGTTCATGCAAAATTTCACATTCCCTCCGTGTTAAGGTAGATAGTGGGTCATTAGATTGATGGCGGGTCATTAAATGTTGATAAATTTTTTCGCTGAATACATGTTGCCCCGCTGATGCTTTTTTCATGCTGTAATATAGCATATCTAGCTCACTACTTTTTAATAAATAGCCTTGAGCGCCTGCATCAATAGCGCCATAAATATCCGTTTTGATTGTCGATGCAGATAAAACTAATAAATAGCTATTTAAGCACTGCTTTCGTAGCATTCGAATAGTTTCAAAAGTTTTATTGCCATGCATGTTGGTATCTATCATGATAAGGTCGGGTTGTAGATTTGTCGCGAGACTTAAGGCTTCGGTACAATTACAGCTTTCGGCCATCACAACGAAATGTTCGTCGGTATTGATGAGCTGACGCAATCCAAAGCGTATAATAGGGTGCTCATCAACAATCATTACTGTGTAATTAGACATAGAAGGTTCCTTTGTTATGTCTGAAACGTCACTAACTACTTGGACAGGAGTGATAAAAATAATCACTATTTTGACGTTAATATAGGCATTTTTATTATTTAATATGCAAATGACTATATGTTTGATATGTATAATATTGTTTGACATTACTGAGGTAAAATATATGAATCGTAATTTTACTGTGATTTTAAAATAACTTTTGCTGGTTTTTGATAATACATTAAATTTGGGAAATTAATATCGGTAATTTGAATAATTTAAATGATATTTCAGGAATGATAAGAATAAAATTAATTAATATATAATTAATGTATTAATTAAGTGATGAATTAAAATGTCATCTCGTTATTAATAAAAATAATTATATTCATGATGCAATTGTTTTTCCATTCAATTTATTAACAACTGTTTTCACAATCTAGGCGGAAAAATGCTGCTCAACAACACATAAAAATGCAGATATTTCATCCTCCTGTTGCTGCAAATTCCTGCTTATCAAAAGATTTTTCTGGAAATTGCCAGCATGATCATGATTTGCTAGTGAGATGTGTTTATACTGTTATCGCTCTTACCTTACCTATTTTGAAAGGACTTGACGATGGATGATAAATTAAAACAAAGTGCTCTTGATTTTCATGAGTTTCCACATCCAGGGAAAATCACGGTTACCCCGACAAAACCCTTAACAACCCAACGTGATCTTGCATTAGCGTATTCCCCCGGCGTTGCAGTACCATGCCTTGAAATTGCCGATGATCCACTTAAAGCTTATCGCTATACAGCTAAAGGTAACTTAGTGGGTGTTGTATCAAACGGAACGGCAGTTCTTGGTTTAGGAAATATTGGCGCCTTAGCCGGTAAGCCTGTTATGGAAGGAAAAGGGGTTTTATTCAAAAAGTTTTCTGGCGTTGATGTCTTTGATATTGAAGTCGATGAAACTGATCCTGATAAATTGGTTGATATTATTGCCTCCCTTGAGCCGACCTTTGGTGGGATCAACTTAGAAGATATCAAAGCGCCAGAGTGCTTTTATATTGAGCAAAAATTACGTGAACGCATGAAAATCCCTGTGTTCCACGATGACCAACACGGTACGGCGATTATCTGTACAGCTGCGGTAATCAATGGTCTGCGTATTGTGAAAAAAGAGATTGGCGATGTTCGCTTAGTGGTCTCAGGTGCAGGTGCAGCATCAATCGCATGTATGAATCTGTTGGTTGCATTAGGTCTTAAACGTGAAAATATCACTGTTTGTGACTCAAAAGGCGTGATTTTTAAAGGCCGTGATGAACGTATGGATGTCACGAAAGCCGCTTATGCGATTGAAGATAATGGCCAGCGTACTCTGGCGGATGCGATTCCAGACGCAGACATTTTCTTAGGTTGTTCAGGACCTCGTTTATTAACACCAGAAATGGTGAAAACGATGGCGAAAGACCCGCTAATTTTAGCGCTGGCGAACCCTGAACCAGAAATTTTACCGCCGCTGGCGAAAGAAGTACGCCCCGATGCTATCATTTGTACAGGTCGTTCTGATTACCCAAATCAGGTCAATAACGTATTATGTTTCCCGTTCATTTTCCGTGGGGCGCTGGATGTTGGGGCGACGACCATTAACGAAGAAATGAAACTGGCTTGCGTTTACGCGATTGCCGATTTGGCGCTTGCAGAACAAAGTGAAGAAGTGGCTTCAGCATATGGTAACCAAGACCTGTTCTTCGGTCCTGAATACATCATTCCAAAACCATTTGACCCGCGCCTGATTGTTAAAATTGCCCCAGCCGTGGCGAAAGCAGCGATGGATTCTGGCGTGGCAACCCGCCCAATTGCGGATTTTGATGCATATATCGAAAAATTAAACCAGTTTGTTTATAAAACAAATTTATTTATGAAACCGATTTTCTCCCAAGCGAAAACAGCGAAAAAACGCATTGTTTTAGCTGAAGGGGAAGAAGAGCGCGTACTGCATGCAACGCAGGAACTGGTTTCATTAGGTTTAGCATTCCCAATTCTAGTGGGGCGCCCTAGTGTTATTGAAATGCGTATTCAAAAACTCGGCCTACATATTGAATTAGGCAAAGATTTTGAAGTGGTCAACAATGAAAATGACCCACGCTATAAAGAATATTGGCAGGAATATTACCAAATCATGAAGCGCCGTGGTATTTCGCAAGAAATGGCTCGCCGTGCCGTGATCAATAACCCAACGTTGATTGGCGGTATCATGGTGTTACGTGGTGAAGCTGACGGTATGATTTGCGGTACAGTAGGCAGTTATGGCGAACACTATGAAGTGGTAAAAGATCTGTTTGGTTTCCGTGAAGGTGTTCATACTGCGGGTGCAATGAATGCATTATTACTGCCAACAGGTAATACTTTTATTGCGGATACTTACGTCAATGAAGATCCAACCCCTGAAGAGTTAACAGAAATTACCTTAATGGCTGCAGATACAGTACGTCGTTTTGGTATTGAACCAAAAGTGGCCTTATTATCCCGCTCAAGTTTTGGTTCTTCCAATTGTCCATCTGCACAAAAAATGCGTGATACTTTAGCCTTGATCAAAGCCCGTGATCCACACCTTGAAATTGATGGTGAAATGCATGCGGATGCAGCCTTGGTTGAATCTATTCGCAAAGATGTCATGCCAGATAGCCCATTAAAAGGCTCTGCTAACCTATTGATTATGCCAACAATGGAAGCTGCCCGTATCAGTTATAACTTGCTACGTGTGACTAGCTCTGATGGCGTGACCGTCGGGCCTGTGTTAATGGGGGTTGCGAAACCTGTGCATATTTTAACACCAATTGCCTCTGTTCGCCGAATTGTGAACATGGTGGCACTAGCTGTTGTTGAGGCACAAACAAACCCACTCTAATATTCCAATTGGTTTGGCTTTAAATTAAGCATAAAAGGGCTTCCATATTTAATAGGAAGCCCTTTTTTAATTGAAAATGATTATCATTATCTGTATTTTGTGGGCTTCATCTGCATAATGGAAAATAAAATAATGATATCAAAACGCTTTATTGGAAAAGCTACCGCATTACTGACAGGCTTCGTATTACTGGTAGGGTGTGTTCAGAAATCTCCGCAAAAAACACTTCAACTCGATCATAAACTCGTAGAACAAAATCAATTGATTGATTTATCCACGGGGGAATCAATCACGCCAGAACAACTAGTACAACAACTTGCTCAATCTTCCCATGTCATCGTGGGTGAAAAACACGACAACCATTATCACCATCAAATAGAACAGTGGCTAGCCCAAGAAATGCAGCAAGTAAGGCCGCAAGGTGCTGTTTTATTGGAGATGATGACACCCTCGCAACAGAAAGAATTCAATAGAGCAAAAGCGGAATTACAGGGTAATGCTTATATCCGTGATGAACGGTTACAAACAGCGATCAAATGGAATGCGGGCTGGCCATGGGAACAATACGGCGAGCTGATTAAGCATGTTTTAGCGCAGCCTTATCCTGTGTTAGCCGCAAACTTAGATAAAGATGTGATTACAAAGGCTTATGCAAATCCGCCTAAATTGGCGGGGGCGCATTCAACTCAACCCGTCGTACAAGAGATTATCAGTAAAACGATTGAGTCCTCCCATGGTGGTGAATTGACGGCTGAGCAGGTCGTCAAAATGACGGTTATCCAACAAATGCGTGACCGCGCAATGGCTAACGCTTTGATTAATGCGCCACAGCCTGCATTACTGTTTGCCGGAGGATATCATGCAACTCGTGCTATTGGCGTACCGCTTCACTTACAAGATTTATCACCAGAAACGGAATTTAAGGTGTTAATTATCTCTGAAAAAGGCAGCGAGATTGATAACTTACATGCTGATTACGTCTGGTATACCCCAATAAGTGATTAATAGTCAGGCTAATTAAGCTAAATAAATATTAATAATGTGAATGAATTGGCACTATTTGTAATAAATAGTTTTCATTTGCATTTGTTATTGATTATCATTTGCGTCCTTTGTTGTTACATGAAAGATTAAAATGTCGACGATCACTTTAGAATACGGTAGAACGACGAAAAGCAGTGGTGCTTTTGTTTTGGCCATTATTTTGCATGTTGCAGTTATTCTCCTTTTTTTAAAGGTTACTGAAAATGATTGGCAACATTTATTGCCGCCCCCCTCAGTGGTGATGGAAATATCCATTGAGTCACAAGCTAAACAGTTAACCGAAACTAATATCGGTGAAACTCAAGAGCTCGCGATTGCCAGCCAAGCGCAAGAAGCGGTTATGGATGATGCAGTCATCCCACCAGTGCCGATTAACGAAGAGGCTGAAGTATTAGTGGCAAAGGTGGAAAAAAAGAAAACTGCACCAGTGCCGAAAAAAGAACGCAAGGACGTGAAAAACAAGCGTATTAGTGAGTTAGAAAGTGATAACTCAAAAGCCAGCGCTGCCCCTGTAACAAGTGATGCGGCGGCGAAGCAACAAACTGAGCGTGTTGCGGCAGCATTTAACAGCCATGCGCAATCAGATGATGAGCAACGACAATGGGAAGCGCTCGTCCTTGGGCAACTGAATAAATTTAAGCGTTATCCAGAGGATGCCAAACGGCGTAATCGTATTGGAAAGCCAGTGATTAAATTTGAGGTAGATGCACAGGGGTATATTGTGAATAGTGCATTAATCAGAAGCTCAGGCACAAACTCATTAGATAGAGAGGCGCAACGGGTGCTCACTCGAGCTGAGCCCTTGCCGATACCACCTGCTGATATGTTATCTCAAGGCAAAGTGACGGTGGAACTGCCGATTGATTTTACGATTGAAAATAAATAATCAGGGTAAAAAATGCGAACGCACTTAAATAGATTGTCAGGCTTATCAGGAGCCGTTAAATTTTGTCTTATTGCATTATTAGGATTACAGACAAGCGCAGTGTTTGCGGAGGAACGAATGACAGCACCGATGGCTAAAAAACAGCCACACACGATGACAATCCACGGTGATACCCGTGTCGATAACTATTATTGGTTAAGAGATGATGAGCGTAAGGCTCCGGCGGTCATTGATTACCTCACACAAGAAAATGCCTATACTCAGCAAGAACTTAAACTAGGTGAATCTTTAAAAAAAGAGATTTATGACGAGTTATTTTCACGTATGAAACAAGATGACGAGTCAGTTCCATACGATTTTAATGGCTATACCTACCGCACTCGTGTTGTGGCTGGGAAAAACTATGCCATTTATGAAAGACGTCCTGTAAATAGCCAAGGTGAATGGGTTGTTTTGGTGGATGGTAACCAACGTGCGGAAGGTACGGAATATTATCGCATGGGTGCGTTAACTATTTCCCCCGACAATACCATGATGGCGATTGCAGAAGACAGGCAAGGGCGTAATGAATTCGCGGTTTCATTTCGTAAAATTAATGAAAACCAGTGGCAAAATGATGTGTTGATGAATACATCAGGCAATATTGTTTGGGCGAATGATAACCAAACTTTATTCTATGTGAATAAAGACAAGCAAACTTTATTACCTTATCAAGTGGTTAGCCATAAGTTAGGCACAAAACAAGCACAAGACAAACTGCTTTATGAAGAAAACGACGACACGTTTTACGTGAGTTTAAGTAAATCGACTTCGAAAGATATCATTTTTATTGGCATTACCAGTACAGAGACATCCGAATACCGTTTTATCGATGCTAACCACCCTGACAAAGCGATTGAAACCTTTAAACCTCGCCAAACGGGTGTGGAATACTACCCTGATCATTTCAATGGGAAGTTCTATATTCGCTCAAACCATCAAAATCCATTATTTGGTTTGTATACCAATAACAATGCAGAAAAACATGATGATTTTGCTGCGTGGTCGACATTAATCGCTCCTCGCGATGATGTTGATTTAGAAGGATTTGAACTCTTTAATAACTGGCTGGTGCTTGAAGAGCGGGCGAATGGGTTGGTAAATATCCGCCAAATTGATTGGCAAACCCAGCAAGAAAATTATGTGACGTTTGATGACCCTGCATATATGGCATGGATATCCAATAATCCAGAGCCTAATACCAATAAATTGCGTTATGGTTATTCATCGATGACCACGCCGTCTTCTGTGTATGAAATTAATATGCAAACGCAAGAAAAACAGTTACTAAAACAAGACGATGTCAAAGATTTCGATAAAGCAAATTACCAAAGTGAACGTTTGTGGATAACAGCGAAAGATGGCGTAAAAGTTCCCGTTTCATTGGTTTATCGCAAGGATCTATTTAAGCAGGGTAAAAACCCATTACTTGTCTACGGTTATGGCGCGTATGGTTATGGTTTAGACCCTTCATTTAGTTCATCAAGGTTGTCATTGTTAGACCGTGGTTTTGTCTATGCTATCGCGCATATTCGTGGTGGGGGTGAGCTGGGTAAAAAATGGTATTTGCAAGGTAAGACTATCCATAAGATGAATACCTTCACTGACTTTATCGATGCAACCAATGCGCTTATTGACCAAGGCTATGGGCAAAAAGGGCATATTTATGCGATGGGGGGCAGTGCAGGCGGTTTATTAATGGGGGCCGTTGTGAATATGGCGCCTGAGTTATATGAAGGAGTGGTTTCTGCGGTGCCGTTTGTGGATGTTGTGACCACAATGCTTGACCCTTCGATCCCATTGACTACGGGGGAATATGATGAGTGGGGCAATCCAGAAAATGAAGAGGCTTATTGGCGCATAAAATCCTATAGCCCTTACGACAATATTAAAGCACAGCGTTATCCACATATGTTGGTGACTACGGGTCTGCATGATTCCCAAGTTCAATATTGGGAACCCGCTAAATGGGTGGCTAAATTACGCGACATGAAACAAGGTAATTCCTTATTGTTATTAGAAACCAATATGAATGCAGGGCACGGTGGTAAATCTGGGCGTTTTAACGCACTTGATGATATTGCATTAGATTACAGTTTCCTTTTGATGTTAGAAGATAAAGCAAAATACTTTCC
This sequence comes from Providencia sp. R33, assembly GCF_019343475.1. Classification (NCBI taxonomy): domain Bacteria; kingdom Pseudomonadati; phylum Pseudomonadota; class Gammaproteobacteria; order Enterobacterales; family Morganellaceae; genus Providencia; species Providencia sp. R33. The sequence continues at coordinate 1,220,309 of NZ_CP072453.1, forward strand.
TTATTTAAAATAGTTTATTCACTCTAATAATAACCCTCTAAATGTGTTGATGCATTTAGAGGGAGCTTTTTGGGAAAATTCAATTAAGGGTATTGAATTTATCCTTTTTATATTGGAATGCACTGTGGGCGCGAATAGAAATATTGCGTTTACAGGAATGGTTTACATGAAAAATAAAATAATAATATTGAGTGCGAGTATGGTTTTTACTGGCGCTCAGGGCATTGCTTTGGCTGAAAATACACAGCAAGAAAATCAAGGCAAAGAGAAAGTTGTTAAATTTAGCCAATTAAAAGTCTCAGGTGCGCAAAAACAAACACCTTTGGTTAAGGCATTGGAAAAACCAGGTGCTTATAGCGCTGTTGGTACTGAAAATAAGTTACAAGGTATGGATAAACTCATCCGTACTATGCCCGGAACGTACACCCAAATGGATGGTAGCCAAGGCACTATCAATGTGAACATTCGTGGCCTGAGCGGGTTTGGTCGCGTTAATATGATGGTGGATGGCGTAACGCAAAGTTACTACGGTATTTCGCCTAGTCAATATACTCATGGACAACAACCCAATAATGATTTCGGCGCATTGATAGACCCTAATTTTATTGTTGAAGTTGAGGTAGAAAAAGGGCAATTAAATGGCAGTAATAGTGTGAATGCTTTAGCTGGTAGCGCAAACTTTCGCACTCTTGGTATTGATGATGTCATTTTTAAAGATAATTTATATGGACTACGTAGCAAAGGAAGTTGGGGTGATAACGGCATTGGCTATAACGGTATGGTTTCCGTTGCAGGAAAAACATTATTAAATGATGGGGATGGATATTTTGGCGGTTTAATTGCCGTCAGCGGTCACAATATTCCCGGAAGTTATAAAAATGGTGCGGGATATGACAGTAATGATTTTGCAACGGATTCAACGTTTAAACAAAAGCCTCAATCACAATTAACCAAATTAAAATATAAACCAAATGATACGCATGAATTAGAGTTTAGCGGTCGTTTTTTACAAAATAAATTAACTCGTCGTAAAATTGACAGTGAAGATTATTACCTTAAGTATAAATATACGCCATTAAATGAATTAGTGGATATTGAGGTGTTAGCAAACCACAGTAACAGCAACCAAAAGTTTGAAGGGGATTCCCTTGGGTGGGCTTTAAGAGAGGGCGGGTCTAAAAATATTGCAGATGGCCTTAATATCTCAAATACCAGCCGGTTTTCTTATGGGGATGTTGATTTTCAATGGAAAATTGGTTCTAAATTATCGAAAACGAAATACCAAAAGACAGTCAGTTCAGTTATTGATGATGACACATTAAAATATAACCCTTTTTCCCCAGAAGGCACACTGGATTTAGCCAGCGGTTATACGCAACTAGAAGCGAAATACGATATTTATACGGCGGTATTTGATTTGAATTATATGCACTACCGTTTAAAAGGTTATAAACCCGCTTGCGATGAAACTGAGAAATGCTTTCCTCAGGAAGAGGCCAATATTAACTTAAAAGAGAGTGGTTTTAACCCTGGAGTATTACTTTCTGCTGAAATCATACCTGAATTCCAGCCTTTTGTGAGTTATGCACATTCAATGAGGGCTCCAAATTCACAGGAAGTATTTTATTCGCAAAATGGCGGACAAAGTATGAATCCATTTTTAAAAGGTGAAAGAGCAAATACGTGGCAGGTTGGGTTTAACAGTTTAAAACCTGATTTATTTGTTGAAGGCGACCAATTTAATCTGAAAGCGTTGTGGTTTAATACAGAAATTAAAAATTACATTACGAGCAAGCCATATTTATTGTGTAAGCCAACAAATGCGGTTGAATTAGAATGGTGTTTGATGAACGATGATGTTTGGGACAACGAGTTTCCGAATATTACTCAAAAAAGTTATATCTATTCGAATGAAATAAAAGACGTTAATTTGCGTGGTTATGAACTACAAGCAAACTATGATGCAGGTGTATTCTATTCAATGCTTTCTTATACAAAAGAGACTGGAGACCAGCCTACGTCCATTGCGAAAACCGCAGATTTTAGTGCAGGAGATTTTACGGAACTACCTGATTATTATTTAACATTAGATACAGGTGTCCGCTTATTGGATGAAAAGTTAACATTGGGAACGACGGTAACGTGGACTGGGCCATCCAAACGTATTGGTGTTGAATCTATTGTAGATAATGAAGGGAATGCTTTAAAAGATAAATATGAAAAGCAGCCAACAGTGATTGATTTGTACACCGATTACGAAATTAACAAAAACGTCAAATTAATGATGACAATAAACAACGTAACAAATAAAAATTATTCTGATGCACTAAACCGTTCAAATTCCACAGCAATTATGGAGGAACGTGGTAAACATAATGCGACAGCGAGAGGGCGTACCTATATGCTTGGCGGTCAGATCCGTTTCTAATTAGCATTTAAAATATGGGTTTCATCAAGTTAAATAGATGAAACCCATAAAACAGTTAATTTGTTTTTTTCGTTGAGCGTTTTGCTTTTACTTTTTCAATATGGGTAATTTCACTTTCTACCCAACCATCATTTAAGCGCGTGCGTAGTTGCTGCCCCAGCTTAACTTGAGTGGTTTTTTTCAAGACGGCGCCATCGGGCGCTTCGCTGATACTAAAGCCACGCGCGAGTGTTGCTAACGGGCTGACTGCTTCCATTTTTGAACATGCCACTGCAAAACGTTGCTTATAACTATTCACTAACTGCGTCATCATATTTTGTAGATGATATTGTGTTTGTTGCAGGTGTCGTTGTTGTTTTTGCAATTGCGGTCGTAAATCATTTTGTTGCAGGCGACGGTTGGCTCTATCAAATTTAACTGAGGCAGTTTGCAATTGACGAGTCATTGACTGAGCAAGCTTTTGTTGCAATAAATTCAGCTGATTATGTTGCCTTGCTAAACGTAATTGAGGGTGTTGCTGTTGTAAACGGTGATGGAGCTTAGCAAAGCGCTGCTGTTGCCCTGCGATGTAATAATCCATTGCCATTTCAAGGTGTTGCTGTGCTGATTTTATCTGGCGCAACATTTCTTGTTGGTTACGGCTGACCAATTCCGCGGCCGCGGATGGTGTTGGCGCTCTCACATCAGCCACATAATCGGCAATGGTGACGTCAGTTTCATGGCCTACAGCGCTGATAATGGGTAATTGGCTTGAAAATATCGCTCTTGCGACGATTTCCTCATTAAATGCCCATAAGTCTTCTAATGAGCCACCACCACGGCCAACAATCAATACATCACATTCACGACGTAAATTCGCTAATTCAATCATACGTGCGATTTGTGCAGGAGCGAGATCCCCTTGAACCGCAGTGGGGTAGATAACAATTGGCAGTGAAGGGTCACGGCGGCGAAGAATATTTAAAATATCGTGTAAGGCCGCGCCCGTTGCAGAAGTAATAATCCCCACGCATTTTGCTGGACTGGGTAACGGTTTTTTATGCTGTGTATCGAACAAACCTTGCGCACTTAGTGTTTGTTTTAGCAATTCGAAGCGTTGCTGTAATAACCCTTCACCCGCGGGCTGCATACTTTCGATGATTAACTGGTAGTCACCACGGGGTTCATACAATGTGACAGTAGCGCGCACTAAAACCTGTTGCCCATTTTGCGGGCGGAAGGTCACTCGTGCATTTTGCCCACGGAACATCGCCGCACGAACCTGCGCACGGTCATCTTTCAGCGTCAAATACCAATGACCTGAACTTGGCTGGGAAAAATTCGAAATTTCTGCGGTCAGCCATATCCGGCCCATTTGCTGATCGAGAAGTTCGCGAACAGCGAGGTTAAGCTTGCTAACAGAAAAAATTGCACTATTTTGTGATGTTGACATGTGAGCTAGATCAAATTTTAAAACAAGGACTTAATCGCTAAATACTAACCTAGCTATCAGAGTTATCAAGTAATTTTTCAAAAAAAGGCTGGAAGCAACCGATTACGGTGTGTATAATGCCGCGGCAATATTTTATACCTTTCCATAACGCTGCCTGGTGGGATATTGCCTATGTTACGCATTAAAAAAGAAGCACTAACTTTCGACGATGTATTACTCGTTCCTGCACACTCAACTGTATTACCAAATACCGCTGATCTCTCTACTCAACTGACTGCAAACATCCGCCTGAACATTCCAATGCTTTCTGCAGCAATGGATACCGTCACCGAATCTGACCTTGCAATCGCCTTGGCTCAAGAAGGTGGGATTGGCTTCATCCACAAAAACATGTCTATCGAGCGCCAAGCGGAAGAAGTTCGCCGCGTGAAAAAACATGAAAGTGGTGTTGTCACAGACCCTGTCACCGTTACCCCAGATACCACTATCCGTGAAGTGCAAGAAATGGCTGAGCGTAATGGTTTCGCTGGTTACCCTGTGGTGGCAAAAGACAATTCACTAGTCGGTATCATTACGGGCCGTGATGTGCGTTTCGTAACAGATTTAGATCAACCTGTTACTGCGGTTATGACGCCAAAAGAACGCTTAGTGACGGTCAAAGAAGGCGAAGCACGCGAAATCGTATTACAAAAAATGCATGAAAAACGCGTAGAAAAAGCCTTAGTCATCGACGATAACTTCCACCTATTAGGAATGATCACCGTTAAAGACTTCCAGAAAGCGGAACGTAAACCAAACGCATGTAAAGACGACCAAGGTCGTTTACGTGTTGGTGCTGCGGTAGGTGCTGGTGGTGGCAACGAAGAGCGTGTTGATGCGCTGGTTGCGGCAGGTGTTGACGTCTTACTGATTGACTCTTCACACGGACACTCTGAAGGTGTATTACAACGTATTCGTGAAACTCGCCAAAAATACCCTGACTTACAAATCATTGGTGGTAACGTAGCAACTGCTGAAGGCGCAAAAGCGTTGGCAGATGCTGGCGTGAGCGCAGTAAAAGTCGGTATTGGCCCAGGTTCAATTTGTACAACTCGTATCGTAACGGGTGTGGGTGTACCGCAAATTACCGCAATCGCAGAAGCGGCGGAAGCACTTGAAGGTACGGGTATTCCAGTTATTGCCGATGGTGGTATTCGTTTCTCTGGTGATATTTCCAAAGCGATTGCAGCGGGTGCTGCGTGTGTGATGGTGGGTTCTATGTTCGCAGGGACTGAAGAGTCCCCGGGCGAAACAATTCTGTTCCAAGGCCGTACGTATAAAGCGTACCGTGGGATGGGCTCATTAGGGGCAATGTCTAAAGGCTCTTCAGACCGTTATTTCCAATCTGATAACGCCGCAGATAAATTAGTGCCAGAAGGTATCGAAGGCCGTGTTGCATACAAAGGCCGCCTGAAAGAAATCATTCACCAACAAATGGGTGGTTTACGTTCCTGTATGGGGCTGACTGGTTGTGGTACGATTGACGCTCTGAGAACAAAAGCGGAATTTGTCCGTATCAGTGGCGCAGGTATTCAAGAAAGCCACGTACACGATGTGACTATCACAAAAGAATCACCAAACTATCGTTTGGGACAATAACTGATAACTTTACAGGGTGGCGTGCTGATGTCCCGCACGCTACCAATTTTTATTTTTGACTTGAATTTTTGGAATTCTCCTCAAATGACAACAAATATCCATAAGCATCGCATCCTTATCCTTGACTTCGGTTCGCAATATACACAGCTAATTGCCCGCCGTATCCGTGAAATTGGCGTTTATTGTGAACTCTGGGCGTGGGACGTTACAGAAGAGCAAATTCGAGAATTTAATCCAAATGGTATTATTCTTTCTGGTGGCCCAGAAAGTACGACTGAGACTGATAGCCCACGCGCGCCAGACTATGTCTTCAATGCAGGCGTGCCTGTATTAGGTATCTGCTATGGCATGCAAACCATGTCTATGCAACTTGGTGGCGCGGTTGAAGTTTCAGGTGAGCGTGAGTTTGGTTACGCTAACGTTGAAATTACAGAGCAATGTGAACTGTTCCGTGATATCAAAGACTCTCTCAATGAAGCAGGCAAGCCTGTTTTAGATGTGTGGATGAGCCATGGCGACAAAGTAACGGCTATCCCAGCAGACTTTAAAACCATCGCGAGCACACCAAGCTGCCCGTATGCCATCATGGCAAACGAAGAGAAAAAATTCTACGGTGTACAATTCCACCCTGAAGTGACTCACACTCACCAAGGCCTGAATATTTTAACGCGTTTCGTTAAAGATATTTGCCAGTGTGACGCATTATGGACACCTGCGGCGATTATCGAAGACACCGTTGCGCGCTTAAAAGAGCAAATTGGTGATGACCACGTATTACTGGCATTGTCAGGTGGCGTTGACTCTTCTGTTACTGCGTTACTGTTAAACCGTGCCATTGGCAAACGCTTAACCTGCGTTTTCGTCGACAATGGTTTATTACGTCTAAATGAAGCTGACCAAGTAATGGAAATGTTCGAAGGGAAATTTGACCTGAACATTATTCATGCGAAAGCCGAAGATCGTTTCTTAAACGCACTGGCTGGGATCAGCGACCCAGAAGCAAAACGTAAGAAAATTGGCCATGTGTTTATCGAAGTTTTCGATGAAGAATCATCTAAACTGCCAAACATCAAATGGTTAGCTCAAGGTACTATCTACCCAGATGTTATCGAGTCAGCGGCTTCTGCAACGGGTAAAGCACACGTCATTAAATCTCACCACAATGTGGGTGGGTTGCCAGACGATATGAAACTGGGTTTAGTTGAACCGTTAAAAGAGCTGTTCAAAGACGAAGTGCGTAAAATCGGTTTAGAGCTAGGCCTGCCTTATGACATGTTATATCGCCACCCATTCCCGGGCCCAGGTTTAGGTGTTCGTGTATTAGGTGAAGTGAAGAAAGAGTACTGTGATTTACTGCGCCGCGCAGATGCTATCTTTATTGAAGAGCTGCATAAAGCAGATTTGTATCATAAAGTTAGCCAAGCATTCACTGTATTCTTACCTGTTCGCTCAGTTGGCGTTATGGGCGATGGCCGTAAATACGACTGGGTTGTCTCACTGCGTGCCGTTGAAACCATCGACTTTATGACCGCGCACTGGGCACACTTACCATACGATTTCTTAGGCCGCGTTTCTAACCGCATCATCAATGAGGTTAGTGGCATTTCCCGCGTAGTTTATGATATCAGCGGTAAGCCTCCTGCGACGATTGAGTGGGAATAATATAGTTATTGTTGATAACAGTTTTTAGTTATCGATAAATCCAAAGGCATCAGTTAGTTACTGGTGCCTTTTTGTTTTTAACAGTCTTTAGCAGTTGACAATTGCGGATAATTTTGACGGTATATATGACGGTATCAGAAATAATAATGACTAAATTGATAACTTAATACCGTCAAATAAAACATAAAAATGACGGTATCACGCAAAGGAATACCGACGTGTTAACCGATAAAAAATTAAAGAGCTTAAAGCCTGAAGACAAGCTATATAAGGTAGCTGATCGTGACGGTTTGTATGTTGCTGTTACAAAAACTGGTTCCATATCATTTAGATATGATTACCGCTTTAATGGGCGTAGAGAAACGATAACGTTTGGACGCTACAGCGATGACGGTATTACCCTTGCAGAAGCAAGAGAAATGCTAATTGACGCCAAAAAGACGCTGAATGCAGGCGTATCACCAGCTTCACAGAAGAGAGACGGTATTACAAAGCGAAAAGTAGGGTTAACCTTGAAAGACTATACCGTCAAATATCTATCAGAAACCCGTTTCGCAGACAGCACGCTAGATATGAAGACTGCTATTGTCGAAAGGGATCTATATCCAACACTGGGTAAATTACAGCTAGAAGAAATCACGACACAAAAGGTTAGGGCCTTATGTGAAAAAATTAAAGAGCGTGGCGGCAAGGCAACGGCTTTGCAGATACGTGAAATTGTGGGCTCTGTGTTCGACTACGTTATTGATCGTGGTTATGAGATAGAAAACCCTGTTAGCAGTATCAAAGCTTCTTCAATCGCTACCTTTGAGGCACGCGATAGGGCAATGACAGCTAAAGAAGTCGGAATATTTTTTAATGAGTTAGAAAATTATAGCTGTTACCCAACCCTGAAATTAGCGGTTAAGTTCGTGATATTAACGCTGGTTAGAAAAAGCGAATTTATAAAAGCGACATGGAGTGAAATAGATTTTGAGGAAAGGGCTTGGATCATACCTAAGGCGAGGATGAAAGGAAGAAGGGCGCACGTAATTTATTTATCTGAGCAAGCCTACGATATTCTCATTGGCTTAAAGGCCTGTGCTATGGGGAGTGAATATTTGATACCGGGTAGACATGATATTAGCAAGCATATGTCTAATGCGTCATTAAACAATGTGATCACTGGTGTTATTAAGCGTATTAATGATAAAGGGATTAATTTTGAACCGTTGACAGTCCATGATTTGAGAAGAACAGCCAGCACATTACTACATGAGGCTGGCTTCAATTCTGACTGGATAGAGAAGTGTTTAGCCCACGAACAAAAAGGCGTACGTGCTGTTTATAACAAGGCAGAGTATGCAGAGCAGCGTAGCGATATGTTACAGCAGTGGGCTAATATGGTTGATGGTTGGATAGAAAAAGAGAGGGGTAAAATTTAAGAGATTTATTTTTCTGAGCCTAAAACTTTTGTGGCCAGTAAAGTTGATAGCATCGATGCACCAACCACCAGCCAAAATACGGAATAAAAAAGCCGCTCTATAATTACAGGGCGGCTATCGTTTTCTGCACCAATTACAGAGAAAACATATCCTGCAATCCATGCGTATGCTATCAAAATGAACTCAATCAATGATGGTCTCCTTAGGTTTAAATTGTGGCCCAGTAAATTCAATGCTGTTATTCGGGCATTCATTGCCCCAAGCATCCCAACCTTGTGACATGTCACGCGCAAATAATTCTATGCGATTAACGTCACCGTATAATTGTTCAAGCCTATTTTTAACCTCCCATGGCTTTTGACTATGTTCGCCTAAGCAACTAAACACAATTTGTTTAACGCTGGCACTCATACGCTCTATGCCGTTGCCGCGAGTGGCGATTAATACATCCTCGCTATTGGCTCTGGTGTAGTTGCCACCATTCATTTTTGTTTCGGCATTAAGTAGATCCAGCATGTCATGCCAATCAAACAAAGTGCCATTTTGTAGGGCCTTATCGAAACGCTCATGAGCCAATGAATTAAACTTAACCCATGTAAATGCCTTTGATGTGCGTACAGTAAAACCCCACGCTTTGGCTAGCTCAAACGCTTCTTGCACAAAGTTACCTGTGTACCACATGGCAAGCACTGCATCATCTTCGGCAATGGTATGAACGGGTAGGTGTTTTAAATCAAAAAGGCTGGTGGTTTGGTAGTGGTTATTTGCGGCACCGTTGGAAACTTTATTGCTGTATTGCCAAGGGGGATCACAATAAATAAGATTATATTTTTTCATTTATACAACCCTGTTTCTTTAGCTGCTTTTTCAACATCATCATGAAATACAGTTAATCGGTTAATTAAATCCTCAGTTGGTTCAGTAGCGTTAATTACTTCTTTCCATAGTGCAGTGCATCTTATTTGAAGCTTTCCTCCAATTTCAGCGTTACGTAATCGAATCATCCCAGTATCTTGCGCATCCCAATTTAACCGAGTAAATAATGAATTAAGTATTTTTTGCTTATCTTTCACGAATCACCTCACCACAAATTATCTCAACATCCCGCACCTGCATTATCTGCATAGCACGGCTCTCGCATTCTTGCTGTGTGTATATTTGCTCAGATACAGGCACAGCAGAACCCTGTGTTACAAGCAGTAATACATATCCGATTATTTGCATGGTTATTTATCTATGTTGTTTGATTCTTTATTTAGCCCACTCTGGTTTCTCTGAGCCCATATACATATCATAAATAGTTCCTTGGCATTTTACGCAAGGCTTAGTTATTACATCGCCTTTGCCGCTGGTAATATTTCCGCATTTACAGCATCGTTGCCAATATTGCATTTCATGCTCATACTGACCTTGAACTTTAAATCCAGCTAATTCAAGTGCGCTTTTTATAATTTTAATTGCCATTTTTTATTTTCACTCCGTTGCTGATTAATGCTTGATTAACTAAATCTTCGTCGTAGCACCAAGTTTCATTTGCAATAAATGACTCTGGTAATTCAATTTCAAAACTCTCGCGTGATGCTTGCCAGCTAATCCACATTAAATCAACGTCACGGTCAGCGTAATTTAATCCGTTATTTGCAAGTTTAAGTTTTGATTCAAACTCTGATGGGTCGCTAAGTTTCTTTATTGTTTCTTCAAATTGCTGCCTTGATTTATCCATCACTCCACCTTTAATTGTTTAAGTGCTTCACGAATTACATTAAGGCGTGATTCCATTCGCCAATAATCTGGATTTTCTTGTTTAGGCCAACTAACGGAATAAGGGTCTCCATTGAACAGCTTTTCATATGTAATTCCAATCCTTGGGAAAAACATATCATGCATTATATCTTCGCTATATTCGACATCATCAAACATGCTACGCGCATCAAATTCATCTATAATTCCTTTTCTGCGACACCGCATTATTTCTTTTTTAACAAAAGCAATATTTTCTTCATTATCGGCATCAACTTCCCTGTCTAAACTTGGGTCTAAATAACCAATCCAGTATTGATTTGTTATCCATAATAAAAAATCGGTTAGGCGCATACCCATGCCACCCCAGTAGCATGACCACGATTCACTAAACTCACTGATAGTCACACGGCCTTGGCGGTTGTCGCCGTAATCTTCAAGATAGACGTGAATAGGGTCGTGATTTTGAACATTTGAGATAACAAGTTTCTTTATTTTTGATTGTTCCACTTTCATATTCATTCCTGAGAGTTAGTGGCGATTCTTTAGCCCGTAGTAATAACCACGCTTTAACCAGCGGTATATTTTCTTAACTGCACCGGGCTTAGCTCTAATTTCTTCGTTAATATACAGACGTCCAATTTTATTGAATGGCAAACCTGTACAGCCATGATTAGCGCCATCATTGATAAACAACCAACGATAGTTTTCTAGCCATGCATTTGAGTTACATTTAGGGCATGGGATAGTTTCCATTGGTTCGTATAAATTTCCGCTACCATCACAAGCATCCAAATCCCACAAATAACCATCAATACATTGACTATCAATATAGTGAGCACCGAAGTCATAGCCTTGGTAATCACAGGCGTGTTGAATTTTTTTCTTCATGTCAGCCACCTAGAGTAAGCACGTTACGAATTTTGTTATAGATAAGGCTAGCTTCAGGATCTTCCTTGCACATCATAGAATATTGAAAGGCGGCTTTTTCGGCGGCACCGATAGCATCTTTCACCATTTTAAGCTGAGTATCTTTTTCCTTATCGGCTAGCTGGCGAAGCCACATGCACACAGGGCCTTCTTCAGTTTCATAGATACCGCCAACAAACCATCCACGACCTTCTGGTTTGCTAGGATTCCAATCTGAAATACTAATGTCACCATTTTCAAAATATCTTTCGTAAATAGGGTGATAGCAGCTAATATCACCCTCCATAAATGTTAATGAATGGTCTAACTTATTTTTATTCATCCATTCTTTAACTATTTCACTAGATTCTGTTTCTGGAATTTGAGAATGAAACCAATAGCCATTTTCATCGCGTTCTACTAATTCAGGTTTAATAGACATAATTTTTACCCCTCAATTAATAATCATTGCAGTAGCAAATATCTTCTGGTGACTCATCCCAAACTAATAAGCTGCCGCCGTAATAAAGTGCACCAACAAGGCGCTCAAACTCAGAACGGAACTGAAAAACTTGCTTACCAAGCGTGTCATGGTTTTCAAGCTCACCAGCGTATAGGCTGTAAACTGGATACCCATCATGCATAACTGCTACGTCTTCACGCATTTCTCTAGTGGTTTTTTGATGGAAGCTAAGGTAGGTATCGCACTGATGATATTTTTCTTTGCTTCTATGGCCGTATGAAGAGTTGCTAGTTGGCTCTTTCTCCAAGCCGATATGAAAAAATCCTTTTTCCCATGTATATTCTCCCTCGGAAATAACCACTAGTGGTCTTCCCCAGCCCTCATGAGCCGCTTCTTCTTGATATTGATCTACGTATGCTCTCCAAAGGTCAGATGCTTTGATATATTTTGGAATTTCATGTGATTTGATAAAGTTCAATACCAAATCTTTCATGCCGTTAACCATTTGCTCGCTGATACCATTCATTTCCCATTGGCTAGAAAGCTCTTTAGCCATCAATAGGTTATATTTAGGCAGGTCGACCACTTCACTAATATTTTCAGGAAGTGCTGATTCAAGCGCTTTCTTAACTCGGTCAGGAAAATTTCCCCAGCTAAAAGTATCTTTAATTGCTTTTTCATAAAGACTTTTAACATGAGTACGGATCATTTCTGCATACTCGGGTGATTTTTCAAACTCAGAACAATGTTTAGCTATATCGCTGGCTAGGCTGTCAGCAATAGTGTTGTTATCTTTCATGGTTATTACCTAATTGGTTAGTTAAATCACATAAGGGAGGATTAGTAATTCATCCACAGGCACTCTGTTCTGGTTCCAGTGCCACGGCCTGCGGAAATACGGGATTGTTTTGTTGCCTTTCGCCAGCTTGATAATTCATCGTTGTACAACTCTGATTCATAACCACTGATAGCAACCATGCCAGATACTGATTTAAGTACCTGCAGTAATTCATGGTGTTGATCGGTGGTGAGTTCAAAGTTGTAATAACGATTTCGCATTACTCTGGTGGATGGAACATAGGGGGGGTCTACATAAAACAAGGTATCAGCGCTGTCATGCTGCTTGATTAATTCAGTTGCTGGTTTGTTTTCTATGATCACACCTTGCAACCGACTGCATACAGCGGCTAGGTTTTCAGGGTATTTAGCCCAAAGATGTGAAGCCGTTGCATACTTGCGCTTACTATCAGAGCGGAAACCTGATGTTCCACCTGATGAAGCTGCGGAACCAAAACCCATACAAGCACGAACAACCATTCGCCTAGCGCGTTCAATGGGGTCATTGATTTGAACTCTGGCCAGCTCGAATTCATCACGTGAATAGGGTGTTAAGTAGCAAGCATGTTGTAGCTGTTCATTCATTGCTTTATCACGCAACACCTGAAATAAATTAACTACCTCGCTATCTAAATCGTTATACACCTCAGCGTAGCTAGGCTCTTTTTGCATTAGAACACCAGCCGCGCCCCCGAACGGCTCAACATAACAACGATGATCAGGTAAGTGGCTAATCACCCATTTAGCTAATCTAAACTTGCTACCGTGGTAACGTATTGCTGGATGTTTGATAGTCATTGCTTGGCCTTTTTAGCACCAGGTGCTTGTCTGGCTTGCTTTATGTTTTCTTCGTCTTCTTTGTACATGGTTGGATTGGTGATGCAGTCATCTAAATAAGCGTTTACCTCATCCAATAAGTAAACATGCTTGCGTGGGGCTAGATAGATTTTTCTTAGAATACCTTCTTTATCACGGCTATCTAATGCCGTTCTACCCAAGCCAGTTACTTTTTTAACTAAGTCAGAAGAAATAACTTTCCCAATGGTACCGATTTCTTCTATGCCAATAATTTCTAATTTTAATGATTCTAAATTCATAATTTCCCCTAAGGTGGGGCTAACCCCACCACAAGTTTATTATTGGTATTCGTCTTTCATGTCGTTCAGCGTCAAACTGAATGAATCGAACAGCTCATCACCAAGCTTGCGTTTGTTGGCATTAAGGAATTGAACAACCTTTTCGAAAGCTGCTTTAGCTTCTGGTGAGCCACCAGCAGGTAGGCTGTTAATTTGTGCTTCAAGATTGTTGCGTGAATCAACACGGTGATAAGCCTGTTTAGCTTTATTGGTGAGTTCGGTATATAAAGAGGTACCCATAACTGATTTAAGCTCTTCAATCTGGCTACGGATAGCTTTGAACTGCTCCAATGTCTCAGCGTTACTGATTGCTTGGCGCATTTCATCAGGGTTAAAGCCATCATCAACAATTTCACCTGTGATTACATTGCTGTCGCCGCTGGTGGCTTCGTGATGCTGCTCAGGCTCATTTTGCTGAGTGATTTCATTAAGACTTACACGCTCTTTTTGTGGCGTAACATCTTTGATTGGTGCATCTGGTAGCTCATCGTGGGTATAAACGCCTAGAATCACTTCAGGGCAATAGAGACGAGCCCAATATTTAACAGCTAGATAAGCAAGTTGTTGTTTTGGATTTGTTGACCATAAAGGTGAATTGCGAGTAACCACACTGGATAGATAAATGCGTTCTCCCCATGTAATTTCGCTATCACCACGTAAAATAGCGCCTACACGTATCCATAATCCGTGTTCGTCGGCATCGGTCCAATCACGAACACGGAACGAATAATCTTTACCGTTTCGATTTTTAGTAAGCTCTTTGCTTTTGGTGAGTTTTTCCCATCCACCTTCGCTATATTCATAATGAAAACGACCATGAATAGCGGTTGAAGTAGAAACTAGGGAGTTAATTAATTGAGCTTCATAACCAAGGACGCCATTAACGGTATATGTTTTTTGTGCAACAACAAAAGGGTTCATATCCCATTGTATTGCCTGCATGACAATAGCTAAGCAGTCAGATGATTTACCCCTTAAATGGTCTGGTACGGTAACTGTTCCCTCAGCCATTAACTTAGAAAACTCAACTAAGCTTTGTAGTTTGTCAGGGCTAAACATGACTAAGTTATTACTTTGATTGATGGTTGCCACTTCTGACATGATGATTACCTCTAAATTGATAAGCGCCACGCAGTAAGCAGGGCGCCAGAATGGATTAAGCTTCTTCTAATTGAAGTTCTTCTAACTTGCGTGTTTCAAAGTCAGTAAGATTAATGGTGAGTGTTTCGGTTACCGGGGCAGGCCATACACCAGTATTCATTGAGTTATTGATATCACGCAGCGTCTTTTTGTACTCCAAGCGGCCTAGCTCTAATAACTCTGGTGAGGCTTCGACGATTGCAACCCAGTGGTAATGAGGATCAGAGTTAACGAATATCCAATAAAACTGGTCAAGTTGTGCGATATCGGAATACATACCTGCACTGATGTGATAATCACGATTAAGTATTTCTCTACGGATCATCGATGTAATTGCATCTTGCTTAAATCGACCAAGAGAGACGGATTTCAGGTCAAAACCAATTCGATGGTTATCATTCAGTTGAATTTCAATATCTGGCCTAACTCTTGTTTCAAGCCCTGTATCATCGTCAACACCGTAATAGCTAACTTCTGATACTCGGTTTGGATGATTGATTAATGCGCTAGCTTCTGGATGATTCATTACAGCATCACGCATGTCTTTGGCGGTTTGAAAATCAATTGTTTCAACTTGAATTTTTGTTTCGTCACCTCGCCATGCGCTGATTAAATCATCTTCAAATACTGCATCTGGATTAATCGCTTTAATTGATGCTGCAATTTCTTCTTTTTTGCCTGATTTTTTAAGAGGTTCAGGTTTACTGGTTTCCTCGCCCCATAAATCAGGGTTAATTGAGTAAATTTGATTGAGTAAAAAATCACGGCTACCAGATGTTTTTAATGGCTCTGGTAGTGTTGCGTTAAACTCTTTAATACATGCTTTCATTGCGGCAGCGGTGTGCTTATCTGATTCAGGTATCTTTCTGAATTCATCAGGTAAATCAGCATACAACCCTCCAATTTCCTCTACTGAACCAGATAACGGTAACGGTGCTGGTAGTGTTGCGTTATGAGCTTCAATTATTGCTTTTAGCTCGTCAGTGCTACGTGGTTGGGGTAAGCCAGCATTGTATTCATCAATCCATTTCGTCATGGAGTCAGTGTTTGTAAATGCTCCCTCTGGAATTTCAGGACGAACACTGAATTCAGTGCCGAACTTTTCAGGCTCCATCGTCAATGTATGAAACGCGCTACCTAAATCAAAACAGCGTTTATTTTCACGAATAATGATTTTGCTTACGTGTCTGAGGTTGTAATACATCAGGCTTATACGAGCATCTTTCAGCATTGAACTACTGATACCGTTTGAGCTGTGATAAACATCATTAGGGATATCAGGGTAACGCCCAGGTTCAAAGTAAGGTGGTTCATTTACGGGGCATTCTTTAATAATTTCCGGCTCAGTATTACCATTTTGTTTATCTTTACTGGCGTGAGTAATTACATCAGGCTTAGCAGGTTCGGTAACTTCTTCTTTGTCAGGTGAAACTAAAGATTGGAAATATTTCTTGCGGTCAACATTAGAACGGAATTTATCAGGGTTCTTAATGACATGAATGTAAGCGTTGATAATGTCGTTATCATGCAGAAACATCAGCTTTGGCGTTGATGTAGTGGTAATGCTTAACTCAAAAGCTACCTTTTCGAACTGCTCAAACTCTTCGCTGGTGGCTGTTTTGTTTAAGTGATTAGTTAGCTTATCAATATTTTCAGGCGTGTTAATGTCATTAGCCATTAAGATTGCGCTAACAATATTGCTTAACTTGCGCTGTTCAAATTGCTCTTGTTCTTGATTGCTCATTAGATAATTCCTTGTCGGTTTGAATTGCTATCCAAGTGACGAAAGCCCACTCGATACCATCTTTAAAGTTTATGAACTCTTGTCTTTTTCCACGTACGATAAATACATGAAAACCATTTTCGATAAAAAACATCATTTCAATCACCTTTGATAAACAAATTGTTTATGTTTGTGGCGTGAAAAAAATCCAGCTAAAACAGCTAGATTGATTAATATTGTCACTGTCCAAATCTTGCATTCCGAATCTACGGGTTAGCTAAGACATTCTGCGGCTCACAGAATTTAGGAGTGTGATAGCCATTCTGTATTGTTAAAGAGCGTTAACCTTGTGGGTTAATATGAGATAAAGAATAAACCATAAAAGACAGTTGTCAACTGTTAAAAACAAACAAATAACCAATATGTTTATCTTTTCTGTAAATAAAAAAGCCAGCTCGAGGCTGGCTGTAAATGTAATGCTTTGTTTTACTTTTCGTTTTTACTAATTATGAACTCAATAAAGTCTTGTATCTTTTCTTTCTCACATAATGGCAATGCAGCAAATTTTTTATGATCGTAATGAAGAACATCTGAATCATCTTTAGACATTAGTAGTTCATATGGTTTACGGCCTAAGGCTTCCGCAATAGCAGCAACGCTATCAACAGTAGCACTGGACTCATTTTTAATAATTCGGTTTACAGTTGCTTGACCCAAGCCTGATTTAACTGATAACTGAGCCTGTGATTTAAAACCATCAATTAGCATGAATGTTGTGATGTTATCACCAAGTATGCGCCCAATGTCGGTAGGCTGGCGGGCTAATTCGTCTGCAATCTGTTCAGCAGGGACATTCAAGTGATCCTTGTCCATATAGTACTTAGGCAGCTTAGTAAGGTGCTCAATCTTTCTGGCAATAGGATCGCTAAGCGAACGATGGCTTTTCATGTCAGAGGACATTAAATAACGAGAAATAACATTAGGAGCACAACCAAGCGCTGCCGCTAGGCTCTTCTGTTTCCCTTCGTAATGCTTTTCTATCACAAAGACAAGGTTGTCTCTTCTGATATCCTGAATGCTTTTCACTGTATTTTTCCCTTGCGTTTATTTTGTTCGATATTGTTTATTCTGTTTATCTATTAAATATCAAATTAACCCTTTAGGTAAATTACCGATTTGGTTATCATGATTTGAAATTGTGAGTCGGTTTATCTTTATGGTGGTTGATATGAAAGATTTTAACTTCAAAATATTCTGGAATGGTCTATCTAAACGTGAGCGCCAGCAATTTGCAGACAGCGCAAATTTGACCGTTCAGTATGTTTCTATCCATCTGCGCTATTGCAGTCGTAGCGTATCATTACAGACAGCAAAGAGATTGCAGAAGGCTCTTAATACATTCGGAATAGAGCTAACGTTAGACCAAATAGCAGACAAATTTATGAAGTAAATCACACTAGGCCGCGAAAGCGGTCTTTTTATGATTAACCGGATAAACAATAACGCTTAAATGGTTGATTATTTTTTCTGTAGCGTATAATCTTACTGCACACATAACTGTAATGGGGGTTTTCAATGAAAGTTATTAGTAGAAAAGAAGCCGCAACTAATGGGTTGTCTCGCTTTTATACGGGTAAAGCCTGTGTTCATGGGCATATTGCAGAGCGTTTTGTAAGTAATGGTGTTTGTGTTGAATGTGCTGCAAAGCACGCTGCAAATTACCGTGAAAGTGTTAATAGCATTCTCAAGCAGGCAAGAGAAATGGGGGTACAGGCATGAAAGCACGTATTAATGAAAACGCCACAATTATTATTGAGCTTGAAACAGATGAAGAAGTAGCGCTGTTAAGGTTATGGCATCAACTTAACTATTCAGAAAACACAACTTACTGTGAGCTAATCAATACTAGCTGCCTTGCATCAATTGAAATAGACGGAATTAGTGATAACGCTACGGCGTAGAGGTGGCCTATGTCTACATATAAATGGCTTAGGCTCTGGCATGACATGCCTAACGATCCTAAATGGAGAACAATTTCAAGGGCTTCAAAGCAGCCAATTGCATTAGTTCAAGCTGTTTACATTCATCTTCTTGTTGATGCGTCACAGAATGTCACGAAATGTCACGATGGGTCACAACGCGGTCACGTGACAGTCACGATTGAAGATTTAGCAAGTGCGCTGGATGTTGAAAATGAACAGATTGAAGCTGTTTTAAATGCCATGCAGGGACGTGTTTTAGATGGTTCGAAAATTACTGGTTGGGAGAGCCGCCAGCCAAAAAAGGAAGACTTAGGAAACGCAGAAACAGGAGCAAAATCAGCAGCTCAGCGAAAAAGAGAGCAACGCGAAAGAGAAAGAATTCAAAGAGAGGAAGAGCAAAATAAAAATGCAGGTCACGAAGATGTCACGAAATGTCACGATGGGTCACAACGCGGTCACGTGACAGTCACGATTGAAGATTTAGCAAGTGCGCTGGATGTTGAAAATGAACAGATTGAAGCTGTTTTAAATGCCATGCAGGGACGTGTTTTAGATGGTTCGAAAATTACTGGTTGGGAGAGCCGCCAGCCAAAAAAGGAAGACTTAGGAAACGCAGAAACAGGAGCAAAATCAGCAGCTCAGCGAAAAAGAGAGCAACGCGAAAGAGAAAGAATTCAAAGAGAGGAAGAGCAAAATAAAAATGCAGGTCACGAAGATGTCACGAAATGTCACGATGGGTCACAACAAGATAAAGATAAGAATAGAGATATAAAAGATCCTCTCTCTAATGCGCGGGAAGATAATTTTCAATCTAATCCGAATGCTAATAATTCTATCTTGAACGGTCGTGTTCCTGCTGGTGGTTTTGGTGTGAATGATAAATTTGTGATGTATCACGGTTGGGAGCCTGATCAAGACTTCACCCAAAAGGCTGCGTACTGGGGAACGATACTCAAAGAGCCGTTACAGCCTCATGAGCTAGCCGAGTTTATAACCTACTGGGGGGCAGAGGGAAAAGCCAAAACACACGAGCAATGGGAACTAGCCCTTGCTAATGGTCTGAAACGCAGTCGATTGAAAAATGAAAAGGTGGTGAAAAATGGGGCAGGTCAGAGAACTAAGATCGATAGCCAATTCGCAGGAAAGCCAAAAGCGATGCAGGAATTCTTACAACACGTCCTCGATAAATACGGGCAAGACGCTGTTGACGCTTTGGTTGAAGATGATCGAAATCTACGGCGACAAATGGAAGAACAAAAATGGCACGGAACCGTCATTGATGTGGAAGCAAGCGCTAAGCGCATTGAGTGACCAGCAACTGGACGGACTGTTTAAATTCTGTATCGACCGCTGCATGAATGGTAATCCATGGCCACCAGAGTTATCAGACGTGATTGTCGCGTTATCTGGTGAAGCGGCTAAGCATAATCCCTTTGGGCTTGATCCTGACGAACAGCTTAGAGATTTTTTAACCTACTGCGCTAAGCGCAATAACTACCAGAGCGCTGAAATGTACCCGTTCAAACACCCGGTTCAATACTGGATGTTTACAGACCTAAGGACGAAGATGATTGACCTAAGGCTAACTGAGGTTGAATGTGAGAAGCGACTAGACAAAATGTTATCACAATGGACTGAGCGAGTTAGAAAGGGCGAAAAGGTACCAGAGCCAACACTGACACTTACCGATAAATCAAAACCTCGTCCTGCTTGGATGGATTTAATTGAAAAAAGTAAACAACGGAGACAATAAGATTCAAAGGTTATCAAAATTGTTGGCAGGATTAACATACAGGCGCTTTTGATATACAGGATGATAAATCCCATAGGTTGAATGTGAAAATCAAATGTAGAGCGTTACAGAGCGTTTTAAAGGGTGGTAAGAAAATTGATTCTTACTAATTTTTTATGGTTGAAAAGATAAACAATTTGTTTATATTAACCGTGTGGGTTAATCGAATTCGAGGTAATGGTTATGTTATTTCAGGATAGGGTAATAGAGCTACTCAAAGGTGGTCAAAGCATGTCGTTAAAAGCGATTAGAGACCATTTCGAAAGCAACGGTATTAAGGTTCCATATTGCACCGCAAAGGATGCTTTGAACCAACTGGAACAGTTTAATGTTGTTTTATTGGTAACCGTTGAAGAGGGCGGTATTAGAGCATTTGGTTACAAGCTGAATGATAACTATGAGGCTGGATTAGCCAGACAAGCTAGCAGTAGTCAACGCCACAAGGTGAGAACCAGTAAATCAAGCAAGCCCAAGAAAATCAAAGTTCCTGTTGTGGTACCTGAATATGGCCCATGGCGCCAAACAGGTGAACCGGCACGTTTACAAGTCATGTTTAACGAGTTACTGGCGAAGCCAAGGGCGAAGCGCATTAAGCGAGGCTTGGCGGTATGAAAACCCTTGAATATCCAATTGTGCCCGTACCTAAGCCCCGCATGACCCAGCGTGACAAATGGCAGAAGCGACCACCGTAATGCGTTATAGAGCTTTCTGTGACGAAGTAAGAGCAAGGGGCATTAACCTGCCTGAGAGCAATTACCACGTGATTTTTGTTATGCCTATGCCTAAGTCATGGAGCAAGAAAAAACAGGCTGAAATGGACGGTAAGCCCCACCAGCAAAAGCCAGACAAAGACAACTTAGAGAAAGCCTTGCTGGACGCCATCTTTGACGATGATTCGCGTATATGGGATGGGCGAGTTTCTAAGGTTTGGGGAACCACTGGAATGATAACGGTAAGGTTACCGGAATAATCGACAAATCATGAACTTGTTACCAGAGGGTAAGTTTGTGAGCGGATTAACGAATCGTTGAATGAATGAGGTAAGTCCTTATGAGTCCAGAAGATTTTATTAGAAAGAACATCATCAAGAAGCTTCAAGAGCTTGATTATCAGGGGGGGGCATTACAACTTGCCGCTGATGAAGGTATCGCACATTACCGCAGATGCTCACAAGCAAGTAAACGCGGTGCCATGTTTGATGATTGCTTTCACGTAGCAAGGGTTTGGATGGATAAGTACGGCGGTAACACAAAGGCAAAACCTAAACGCCGTGGGAAAACAGTAGTTAAACAAGTTTCGTTATTTTGAGGTTAACGCCATGAACAATAAAGAATTTAAAGAAATGATGTATAAAAAACCGCATGAAATGGCTCAATGTGGTAATCCAGTGCCAGCTACAGGTAATTTGCGTGACCAGTTCGCCATGGCTGCAATGCAGGGCATTTTATCAAACGAAGCCATGATTGCGGTTGTGATTGAAGAGTCAGCAGCGTGGGTATCGCGTGAAGCTTACATAATGGCTGATGCAATGCTAGCGGCTAGGGGTAAATAACCATGGCAGATATCTCAATAAAGCATTCAAAAATTGATGATTTCCATAATGGCATTAAGCCAATGCCTAAGTTGTTCAGAGTAGTAAGTGTAGAGCTTGATGTTTTGCGTATCGGCTTTGGCAGTGACTATGGCGTCATATTTGATTGTGATACCACCGTAGTTAGATTGGTAAGGCGAGTTAAACACCGTGACGGCTGGTGTTGGCAACTGGTTAGAGAGCATAAAGACCAAGAGGAATGGGATTATTGCTTTGAGTCTGACCGTGAGTGTTTGAACAACCTGAATTGGGAATTAGGGCTGTTTTACTAAACAAACAATCGTGACATGTCACGCGAGGTAAATATGAACATCAAACAATTACAGCAGCAAATTCATGAGCAAAATAAAAAGGCTGGCTGGTGGGATAATCCACGTGAAAAAGGAACTCTACTCTGTCTAATTCACTCTGAAATCAGTGAGGCAATGGAAGGTGAGCGAAAAGATTTAATGGACGACCACTTGCCACATCGAAAAATGGCTGAGGTTGAATTAGCTGATGCTGTTATTCGCATTTTGGATTATGCACATGCATTCGGCTATGACATTGAAAGCGCTATTACTGAGAAGCTTGAATACAACAAGCACCGAGCAGACCATCAGCGTGAAAACAGAGCTAAGAGCGGCGGTAAGCAATTCTAAAGTGGAGTGGTAATTATGCTAAAAACTTACTTAATATTTGCCGTGTTCTGGTGCGTGTTCGCCGTAGCTGTAGGGATGTTATTCAATGGCTAAATCACCAGCAGAGCGCAAAGCAGCGCAACGTAAACGCCAGCGTGAAGCTGGCTTGGTTACTCCGCAGTGGCAAGTAGAAGCCGAAGAACACGAAATGATTAAGCGTAATTGTGCGTTGCGTAGACCGGGGCGCGAACCGTACGACGAATCGGAATACATTCAAATGCTCATACGTAACGATGATGCAAGGCTTAAGCGTGAAATTGCTAAGCTATCAAAACGTTGTTGCGGTAAGTGTGGAGAGCAGCTACCAGTAACTGAATGCTGTCTCTCTGGTGCCGCTGAGTGCTGGAATACTAAAGGGTGGCATGAGCTTAAATTAACCACGGTTGACAAATCACCATCAAAATAGAAATTTGGTTGACGCGATTTTGTCAACCGATTGATATTGTTCCGTTATGGGAATTCACATAACGACAATTCCAACCTGTCGGCATGACCGACTAGTTCAAGACCCTTATAAGGTTTGAATGTTATCTTTTGGTCGGTCATAATAACCGTAGAGGTGATGATTATGACCACAAAGAAACCACGTAAGCCACCAGCCAGAAAACCTACACCACTTAACGCTCAAATGGAGCGTTTTTGTCAGGAATATATCAAAGCCCCTGATAATCAAACTGATGCAGCTTTAGCAGCAGGCTATGCCGAAGTTAGCGCCTGTAAGCGCGCATCACAACTTATGAAAGACCCTCGCGTCATTGACCGTATCGCGCAGCTTATGCAGCAGCGAAACAAGCGCAAGAAGCTAGACGCTGACAGCGTGTTAGAGAGATTGGTTAATATGCTTGATGCGGATATTGCCGACATACTCACTAATACGGGTGATATCAAGCCAATAAAAGATTGGCCTGCAGTATGGCGAAAAAGTATTAATGCATTCGAAATAGCCGTCATTGATGAAAGAGTTACTGTTAAGAAAGTGAAGCTGTTAGATAAATTGCGCGTACTTGAAATGGTCGGTAAGCACGTAGACGTTAACGCATTCCGTGAACGCTATCAGGTCGATGTAACTATTTCCCTTGCTGATAAGTTGGCAGCAGCCCGTAAGCGTGCCACTGGTGGTGAGCAATGATTGATACCATGTCGCCAGAAGAGCAACTGATTAACGATATCGGCATGTTTACTCATGACCCGTTAAGTTATGCTCTGTACGCATTTCCGTGGGGTGAGGCTGGTACCGAACTTGAAAATGCTAATGGGCCTCGTCAATGGCAAGCGGAAGCGCTGAACGAAATAGGTGAGCACCTGCGCAACCCTGAGACACGACACCAGCCGTTACAGCTTGCTAGGGCATCAGGTCACGGTATAGGTAAATCTGCTTTCATATCGATGATTATCAAATGGGGCATGGACACCTGCGAAGATTGCAAGGTGGTTGTTACTGCCAACACCGAAAATCAGCTACGCACTAAAACATGGCCAGAGATTGCGAAGTGGCAACGCCTATCTATCACCAAGGATTGGTTTACCTGCACCAAGACCGCTATCTATTCCAATGACCCTAATCACGCTAACGCATGGCGTGCTGATGCTGTGCCTTGGTCAGAGAACAACACAGAGGCATTCGCAGGGTTGCATAACCAAGGCAAGCGTATCATTCTAATTTTTGATGAGGCTTCTAACATTGCGGATCTGGTATGGGAAGTAGCTGAGGGTGCCTTGACGGATGAGAACACAGAAATTATCTGGATAGCATTTGGTAACCCGACACGTAACACAGGGCGCTTCCGTGAGTGTTTCCGTAAGTTTAAGCACCGTTGGAAAACCAAGCAGATTGATAGCCGTACGGTTGAAGGTACCAACAAAGAGCAAATCGATAAATGGATTGAAGACCGTGGCGAGGATAGTGACTTTGTTAAAGTTCGTGTTCGTGGTATTTTCCCGTCAACATCTGAAACCCAATTCATACCTACTGGCTTAACTGATGCGGCAATGAAGCGCACAGTAACACAAGCAGAGGTATCACACGCACCAATTATCATAGGCGTTGACCCTGCATACTCCGGTGATGATGATGCTGTTATTTATATGCGACAAGGGTTACACAGTAAATGCCTGTGGACGGGTAACAAAACTACTGATGATATGGTTATGGCTAAGCGCATTGCTGACTTTGAGGATCAGTACGGTGCTGATGCTGTTCATATTGACTATGGCTACGGTACAGGTATCTACTCTATAGGTACTGGATGGGGGCGTGATTGGCAGCTTGTGCAATTCGGTAGCGCGTCTACGGACCCACAAATGCTAAATAAGCGTGGTGAAATGTATAGCAGCGCTAAAATATGGTTAAAAATAGGCGGTGCGCTTGATGACCAAGAAACAGCTGATGATTTATCCGTGGCTGAATATAAGGTTAGGGTTGATGGTAAAATTGTACTTGAACCAAAAGAAGAGATTAAAAAGCGTATCGGGCGCTCTCCGGGTAAGGGTGATGCGTTTGTCTTAACATTTGCTTACCCAGTCACCAAAAAAGAACGCAATAACATTTCTATATCTAGTCAGGGCAGTCACGTTGTTAGTGATGCTGATTACGATCCTTATGCTTAACTAACAGGCAAAAAAAAGCCCTCACAGCGAGGGCAAATGTAAGCAAAGGAAAGTCACTTGATAACGGGCAAAGGAACATCTGAATAACAACCGATAACCAAAATGTATATCTTGGTTTTATATTTGTCAAATAAGATATACAATAAATCATAAAATGTATTATTGTTTATTTTATCGAGGTGTTATATGTGCGGAAATATCCTAGGTGGCACTCCCAAGATTAAAACCCCTCCACCAGTTCAGGCGGCACCACAAGAACAGGACGAGGCTGTAGTAGGTTCACGTGATGAAGAGCTGCGCCGCCGTCGTGCTGCCGCTGGTCGTAAGTCAACATTGCTAACAGGTGCGCAGGGTACAACCAATGCTGCATCAACCAGCGGTAAAACGCTACTTGGTCAGTAACCTAACGGGGGCGGTATGAGTTTAAAGCAGGATTTATTAAAACAACTCTCACAGCTTAAGAATGAGCGCCAATCATTTGAGCCGCACTGGAAAGAGCTTGCGGAGTATACGCGCCCTCGTAGTACTCGCTTTAACACATCAGAAGTTAATCGCGGTGATAGACGTAATACGAAAATCATCGACCAAGAAGCAGCTAAATCAGAGCGTACTTTATCAAGTGGCATGATGTCAGGGATAACTAGCCCTGCCCGTAAGTGGTTCCGTTTGGCTACGCCAGATCCTGACATGATGAATTATAGTCCTGTGAAAATGTGGCTTGAAGTCGTTGAGCAGCGCATGAACGAAGTGTTCAATCGTTCCAACATCTATCAGTCATTGCCTCAGACTTATTCCGATATCGGTACTTTTGCCACCAGCGCATTAGCTGTGCTGGAAGATAACGAGCGTGTTATTCGCACCGTACCTTTTCCTATCGGTAGCTATTACATTGCCAATGGGCCTGACCTGACAGTTGATACCTGTTTCCGTGAATTCAGTATGACAGTGCGCCAGTTGGTTATGGAGTTCGGACTAGACAATGTGAGTGAGCAGGTTAAAAGCCTATGGGACTCTGGAAACTATAGCCAGTGGATTACTGTTATTCATTCAGTATACCCAAATTTAAACCGTATCAGTGGAAAGCTGGACGCTAAGAACAAGCTATTTAAATCCGTTTACTTTGAAATGGGCGGTGATAGTGAACGCGTTCTACGCGAATCAGGTTTTGATGAATTCCCTATCATGGCTCCGCGCTGGGAAGTGAACGGCGAGGACGTCTACGGTTCATCATGCCCTGGTATGATTGCACTAGGTAGCGTTAAAGCATTGCAGTTATTACAGCGCCGCAAAGCACAGCAGATTGATAAAGTGACCAATCCACCTATGCAAGCACCTGCCTCAATTAAGAATCAGCGCATTTCTCTTGTGCCGGGTGGAATAACTTACTTACCAATGGCTGGCGCTGACCAGATGATTAAACCGATATTTCAAGTGCAAGCCGACATTAACGGCTTGATTGCTGATATTGGTGATACTCGTAATCAAATCAAAGAAGCTTATTTCTCTGACCTTTTCATGATGCTACAGAACATCAACACTCGCTCAATGCCAGTTGAAGCAGTCATTGAGATGAAGGAAGAAAAGCTACTCATGTTAGGGCCTGTCTTACAGCGTTTAGATTCTGAACTACTCGACAAGTTAATTAATCGTACGTTCGCAATCATGGCGCGTAAAAACCTATTACCCGTGCCACCAGAAGAAATGCAGGGTATGCAGCTTAAGGTTGAATACATTTCTGTCATGGCACAGGCGCAGAAATCAGTTGGTGTTAGCAGTATTGAGCGTTTCGTGGGCTTTGTTGGTGGTCTGGCACAGATGAAACCAGAAGCACTCGATAAGCTGAACACTGACGAAATGATTGATAACTACGCTGAGTCAATCGGTGTTTCCCCAACTATCGTTTCATCCAATGACCAAGTAGCAGCTATTCGCCAGCAGCGTGCAGAGCAACAGCAGCAGATGCAACAAATGCAAATGGCACAAGAGGCTATTTCTGGCGCTCAGGCTCTTGGGAACACACCAATGGACGATAACAGTGCCTTAGCTGCGCTTGCTGGTGGTAGTCAATGACAAAGTTTGATGATTATACGGAAGAGGAAAAGGCAGAGATTCAGGCTGATTTAGAGCTTAAAGACAAGCTTAGAAAAGAGCGTGAAGACGATGATTTAAAACAGGTTATGAGTACTGAATATGGTCGTCGTTTTATTTGGAAAACACTATCTGCCAGTGGTGTTTTCGAAGTTTCATTTACACCTGATCCCTATATCACTTCATTCAATGAAGGTAGACGTAATAAGGGATTAGAGCTGTTTAACGATGTAATGAGTGTTTGCCCTGATCTCTATTTGGTCATGGCAGAAGAAGCCAAAGAACAGGAGAACAATCAATGAATTTATTTCAACGCTTGGTGTTTCGTCGCCTTTGTAATGAGGTTTCAGTTGATGGTGGCGAGAGTGCAGCTGCGACAACCACAGAAACTACAGCGGTTAAAACTGAAACATCAACAACAGGTGATCAGACTACGACTACTGGTACAGAAACTGATAAGGCTAATGATACGTCCAGTACTAAGCAGGAAGGTGATGACAATAAGCCAGTAAGCGCCGCACCTGAAAAGTATGAGTTTACGGCTGGTAAAGACCAAGAACTTGATACAGCAGCGGTAGCAGCGTTTGAGCCTATCGCGCGTGAACTTGGTTTAAGCAACGAGCAGGCGCAAAAGATTGTTGACGTGTACGGCTCTACGATTATGCCGCAACTAGTTAAGCAGCAAGCCGATGAATGGCAGAAGCAAGTAACTGGTTGGGCTGAAACAGTCAACGCAGATAAGGAAGGGCTTGGCTCTACAGAATCGATTGGTAATGCACAAAAGGCGTTGGATCAATTCGGTTCACCTGAGCTTAAAAGTTATTTGGTAGAAACAGGTTTAGGTAATCATCCTGAGCTTGTCCGTGTTTTTTCAAAGATTGGCAAGGCTATGTCTGAGGACGGTTTTGTTAGTGGCAGCAGTGAAAACGCTCGCAGTGCTGCGGATGTTCTTTTTGGTGATAGCAAATAAGGTATAGGAGAAAATTATGCCTCAAGCTCTAACATTGGCTGACTGGGCTAAGCGTCAAGACCCAAACAGCAAGCAAGCGAAGATCGTTGAACTGCTCAATCAGTCTAACGAAATTCTTGATGATATGGTGTTTTCAGAAGGTAACTTACCTACAGGCCACCGTACAACTGTCCGCACAGGTTTACCAGAGGCCACATGGCGTATGTTGAACTACGGTGTGCCGCCAAGTAAATCAACTACCGCACAAGTTACAGACTCTATAGGCATGCTGGAAACTTACTCAGAAGTTGATAAAGAGCTTGCTGATATGAACGGTAATACAGGTGAGTTTTTATTATCAGAAGCACAGGCCTTCATTGAATCCATGAACCAGCAAATGGCTGAAACATTGTTTTATGGTGACACTACTGTGCATCCTCAGCGCTTCACTGGACTAGCCGCACGCTTCAATGATTTAGGCGCTAAGAATGGCGTAAATATTATTGATGCTGGTGGCACGGGTAGCAACTTAACCTCTATCTGGTTGGTGGTGTGGGGGCAAAATACAGTTCATGGTATTTACCCTAAAGGTTCTAAGGCTGGTCTTGAACAGCAGCACTTAGGGGAAGTAACACTAGATGACGCTGATGGTGGCAAGTACCAAGGTTACCGTACTCATTTCAAATGGAAAAATGGCTTAACTATGCGCGATTGGCGTTATGTGGTTCGTATCGCTAACGTTGACCTGTCTAAGTTAACCAAAGATCCAGAAGCAACAGGTGCTATCGACTTACCTGACTTACTGATTCAAGCGATTGAGAAAATCCCTAATCTGTCTATGGGTAAACCTGTTTTCTATTGCAATCAGCAGGTTCGTAGCTGGATGCGCCGCCAGATTAAAAACTCAAAGAACGTCAATATTTCTATGCAAGAAGTTGCAGGGAAGAAGGTTGTTTCTTTTGATGAAATCCCTGTGCGCCGTACCGATGCAATTCTCACAACTGAGGATCAGGTGGTCGCTAAGTAAGGCTGGCCTATTGTGCGGTACCTGAATGGGTACCGCTAACTTAATTTTGTTGGGAGTTCGCAACATGATTTTAGATAAAGAAACTCTATTTTCTCTCGACCAAGCAGTGACCGCATCAGCGACTGCAACCAGTATCATTGACCTAACGCCAGTTAAAGGTGATTTCCGTGATATCGGTATTGGTGAGCCGTTGCAGCTGTTTGCACAGGTTACTGAGCAAGCCACAGCGGCAGGTGAAGCCAAAGTACAAATCGTACTGGAAACATCAGCAGATAAAGCGTTTACAACGCCTGTTGCTATCTTCCAGTCATTTGCTATGCCAATTGCAGACCTGAACGCAGGTAAGCGCATTATCGGTACAGTTCCGCATGGTGTTATTAAGTATCTGCGTCTGCGTTACGTTGTAACAGATGGTCCATTAACTGCAGGTAAATTTACAGCGGGTATCGTACTTAACACTGATGCTCATCCTATCTACAACGCCGTAACTAATTAAGGTGTGACATGTCACGATATAAAGTTTTGAAAAAATCATTTATCGCTGGTCGTCTGCTTGAAGTTGGTGAAGAGGTTGAATACAGCGGTATTGCTGGCAGCAACTTAAAGTTGATTGGTGGTGATGATGCTAAACCTGATACTGGCGCTTTGGTTGATGGGGCTGGTGGTGATACTGGTGAGGTTGTAACCAATACCGCTATTAGTGGCTCAGGCGATACGGTCGATTCTAGCCTTGAAGCTTTGCGCGAACAGTACACACAGCTATTTGGCAAAGCACCTCATCACAATATGGGTGCAGATAAAATGCGCACAGCGATAGATGAAAGACGTAAAGAATTAGCGATTTAACTTTCGCGTTAAAGGGGGCGAAAGCCCCTTTTTCTTTTGGAGATACAGACAATGAAAATGGTCAACTTAAAAATTAGCACAGAAACTTTTGAGAATTCCAAAGGTGAGAGCGAAACACGTGATGAATATCCTTACGGGCTAACTCTTTATTTGGACAATGAAACGTTAGAAAAGCTAGGCGCAACCATCCCTGATGTTGGTGAATCAATTGAATTGTCTGGTATAGCCAAAATTAAATCTAAACGTACCGATGAGCGTGAAGGCAAAAAAACAACATCAGTTGATTTGCAGATAACGGATCTGGCCTTGGGTTCAGGTGATGCCAAATCGGCGGCAGATGTTTTGTTTGATGGGGGTGAGTAATGGCCTCAGAAATAGAAATCTGCAACTTGGCACTTAGCCGCATTGGTAACAGCCGATTCATTAACAGCCTTAGCGAAAAAAGCAAAGAAGCCGAGCAATGCAATCTACACTTCAATCATTGCCGTGATACTACGCTCTCTGATTTTCCGTGGAACTTCGCCAGCAAGCGCGTTGCTTTGGCTGATACAAATAACCCGCCACCAGACTGGAAGTTTGCTTACAGCTACCCAACCGACTGTTTAAAAGCAATAGCCATTATTCAATCTGGCCAGAAATACCCTCAACCACATAATGCAATTAATTTCTTGGTGGGTTCGGATGCTGACGGCACTGGGAAGCTGATTTACTGCGACCAACCACAAGCGTGGTTGCAATACACTGCGTCAGTCACTGATGTGAATATGTTTGATTCGCTATTCATTGATGCACTGGCATGGAAGCTTGCTAGCGAACTGGCACGCCCATTGGCTTCAAATTCTGGTATGGGTAATGAAGCACTACAGATTTACACCATGGCGATTGCTAACGCTGGTGCTCATTCCCTTGATGAATCATCAGAGCCTAACGACTACATGGATCCATTCACCGAAGCGAGGTTATCGTAATGGCCTATAGCATCATTCAACCGAGTTTTAGCGGTGGCGAAATTGCACCTAGCCTTTATGGGCGTATTGACCTAGCAAAATACTCTACCGCTTTACGTAAGTGTGAAAACTTTCTTGTGCGTCAATATGGCGGTATTGAAAATAGACCAGGAACTAAGTTTATTGCGGCGGCAAAATACCCTAACAAAAAATGCCGCCTGATCCCGTTCCAGTTCAGCACAGTGCAAACTTACGCCCTTGAAATGGGTGATAAGTACATGCGTGTGATTAAAGATGGTGGTCAGGTACTTTATGCAGATGGTGAGCACAAAGGCGAAATATTCGAACTGGCAACACCATACAAAGAAGCTGACTTATTTAATTTGAAATTTACACAGTCAGCAGACGTAATGACAATCGTACATGCTGATTATCCACCGATGGAACTACAGCGCTATGATCATGATGATTGGAAACTAGTTCCTGTTGAAACCCGCAATGGGCCATTCGAAGATATCAATACGGATAAAGAGCGTAAGTTATATGTTAGCGCCAGTACAGGTGATGTAACACTGACTGCAACGCATAATATCTTTGGTGCTGAATTAGTCGGTAAGCAAATTTATATTGAACAGCAAGCGATTGATGCTGTGCCAGTATGGGAAACAGACAAGACGACTAACATAAATGATCAACGCCGTGCTGGTGCGAATTACTACCGTGCTAATACTGCAGGTAAAAGTGGCACGTTAAGGCCGTCACACACAGAGGGTATGAGCTGGGATGGTTGGGGCGGTGATGCTGGGATCCAGTGGGAGTACCTTCACAGTGGTTTCGGTATCGTTAAAATAAATTCAGTCAGTACCGATGGATTAACGGCAACGGGTAAAGTTGTTTCGTGCATACCATCAAATGCTGTAGGTGAAGAAAACGCTACATATAAGTGGGCGCGTTCGGTCTGGAATGATGTAGACGGCTACCCAAGCACTGTTATGTATTATCAGCAGCGCTTATTTTTTGCTGGCTCTCGTGCTTATCCCCAAACGATTTGGGCTAGTCGTAGTGGGGACTATAAAGACTTTGGCAAGAATAACCCAATTCAAGATGATGACCGTATCATTTACACCTATGCAGGACGACAAGTTAATGAAATTCGTCACTTAATTGATGTGGGTTCGCTGGTGGCCTTAACGTCTGGCGGTGAGTATCAAATTACTGGGGATCAGAACAAAGTATTAACGCCTAGTAGCTTCTCTTTTTCTTCACAAGGTGCCAATGGCTGTAGTGATGTTCCACCAATTGCCGTTGCCAATATTGCTTTGTACATCCAAGAAAAAGGTAGCGCAGTGCGTGACCTAGCGTATTCATTCGATGTTGACGGGTACCAAGGTACCGATTTAACCATCATGGCTAATCACCTATTTCAACGCCACCAGATTATTGATTGGGCGTTTTCTATCGTTCCTTACTCAATCGCTTGGTGTATTCGCGATGATGGTAAATTGCTTTCATTGACGTACCTCAGAGAGCAGCAAGTATTTGCTTGGGCACCACAAGAGACTGACGGGCAATTTGAATCAACCTGCAGCGTCAGTGAAGGTAATGAGGATGCGGTTTACTTCATTGTGTGCCGTAAAGTTGGTGGCGGTACTGTGCGTTACATAGAGCGCTTAAGCAGTCGTCTATTTACTAAGACCGAGGACGCTTTCTTTGTTGATTCTGGTCTAAGTTATGACGGCAGAAATAAAGATGAATCCAGCACTGTACACCTAACCACAGTCGATAATTGGACGTATGAAGGGGATATTACCTTAACCGCCAGCAATGCCATTTATAAAGATAGTGATATCGGTAACGCTATTCACTTGCCTTACTTTGAAGACGATGAAAACAAAACGTTACGTTGTGAAATTACCGAGTTTATTAATACTCATGCGGTGCGGGTAACGCCTAATCGTGATGTGCCTGAATTACTACAGGATAAGCCATTAAGCGAATGGGGCTTTGCGCGTTTCCGTTTTGAAGGGCTACAGCATATCGAAGGTAAAATCACCAGCATTCTAGCCGATGCAAATGTATTGCCTCAGCAAAATGTTTCTGGTGGTGCCGTGTCATTAGAAGAGCCTGCCGTAGTGGTTCATATCGGCCTACCGTACGTTAGCGACATGGAAACCTTAGATATTCATATCAACGGGCAAGAAACGCTACTCGACAAAAAGAAACTGGTTAAGGTGGCAAGCCTTATTGTTAATTCAAGTCGTGGTATATGGGCCGGTACCGAAAAAGACCGGTTATATGAATATGCTCAGCGTGAATTCGAGTTTTACGATAATCCGGTTAATGATGCTACTGGCGTGGTAGAAATTAATCTTGATGCAGAGTGGAGCAAAAACGGCCGTGTGTATGTCAGGCAATCTGATCCGTTACCTTTATCAATCCTTGCTGCAATACCGCGCTTAGATGTGGGGGGCTTCTAATATGGCAAAGAGTATTGTTCAAATCGTACCAGCAACATTAGAGCATGCGCAAGCATTGGTACCGCATGTTAGGCAAGCTGATATTGATGAATTCTATGCATTGAACCTATCAACGCCTGAGGAGGTTTTAGCCTCAGGCATTAACCTATCTACAAAATCATGGGCCGCTATATTCAATGGTGAGGTAGCGGCTATCTTCGGTGTGTCGCCAGCGTCCATCATCGGCGGCGTTGGCATTCCTTGGTTAGTTGGCTCAGATATTTTAGAGAAGCACCAGAAAGCCTTTCTACGCCGCTGTAAGCCATTCGTTGGCCTAATGCTACAAATCTATCCTGAACTGCTTAATTACGTTGATGAGCGCAATTACATTGCAAAGGCGTGGCTGCATTGGCTAGGGTTCAAACTAGAAGATGCGCAGCCCATTGGTGCGCTTAATTATCCGTTTCATAAATTCACGATGAATGCGAGGGCGA
Organism: Providencia sp. R33; assembly: GCF_019343475.1. Classification (NCBI taxonomy): domain Bacteria; kingdom Pseudomonadati; phylum Pseudomonadota; class Gammaproteobacteria; order Enterobacterales; family Morganellaceae; genus Providencia; species Providencia sp. R33. Next base: position 1,254,300 of record NZ_CP072453.1, read on the forward strand.
AATAATGTGTAGTCCAGCCATTTTAGCAGGGGGTATTCTAGCCTCGGCAGGTATGCAGGCATATAGCCAATATCAATCAGGCAAGTTTAACGCTGATGTAGCCAACCAAAATGCACGACAGAATGAGCAGGCGGCGAATGATTCAATCAATCGTGGCAATGCAGAAGCGGAGAAACAGCGTTCACGCACACGGCAATTAGCAGGATCACAAGCGGCGGCAATGTCAGCGAGTGGACTTGATTTAAGTTCGTCTGGTGCCCTTGATATGTTCGGCGATACTGCGGCAATGGGTGAGTTAGACGCTTTAACACTGGTTAATAATGCGAGTCGTGAAGCGTACGGCCTACGTATGCAAGCAGCTAATGACAGACTGCAGGGAAAAATGGCACGCCGTGAGGGTAATTTTGGCGCTGCTACAACATTATTAACAGCACCAATTAAAGCCTACGGTGCGTATCAATTGGCTGGTGGTGCGTGGGATCCGTTCTCTGGTACATCTGGCGCGGCAGCTGGTGGCAGTACAAGCAACAACATGTTTGATATTGCCAAGAAAAGCGGTACCAATCGTTTTGTATTTTAAGGGGTGATATATGCCAACAGTACCAACGTACAAAGAACAGCAGGTTAGTTCATCACCTCTGCCAAATAATGGCTTTAGTGTCCAATCTAGCCCTGAGCATTTCGGATCGGGTTTTGGTCAAGTTACTGAGCAATATGCTGGTGTATTCGCAGAAGCGAAGCAACGGGCTAATGTAGCGCTGGCACAAGATGCATCACTGCAACTTAGACAGAAAGCCAATGAATTGATGAACGATCCGCGCAATGGATTACTTGCAATGCAGGGTAAGAATGCTATTGGTAAAGGTTATGAGTTTGAGCAGGCATTTGATAATGCCGCTGGTGAAATAGCAGGAACGTTGCAGGATGATGCAATCAAAAGTATGTTCGCACAGCAAGCAAAAGAAATGCGGTTGCAGTTTAGCTCGCAGGCTAATAAGCATGAAATGGGGCAAATTAAAGCTTACGAACAAGACCAATTCCAAGCAACGTTATCTGTTAATGCGGAGTCAGCCGCTAGTTTGTATGGAGATAACAATGCTTACCTATCAGCAAACAAACAAGTATTCCAACAAATAGAAGAATTTGGGTTTTCACACGGCTGGAGTGATGAGCAGATATTAGCCAAGAAACAGGAGTTTAAAACAGCCACAGCAAAGAGAGCTATTGAAAATCAGATAGGCTCTGACTACATGCAGTTTATGCAGCAGAATGGAGAGCCTTCAGATAACGGTGGTATCAGTCGTTATTATGATAAATCTACCTCATCTTCTAGTAGTGGATCTGCGCGTGGAGTTCGTAATAACAATCCGGGCAACATTAGAATGTCAAAGGATGTTTGGGTAGGACAAACGGGTAATGATGGTTCGTTTGTGACATTCGCTACACCTGCACATGGCATTAGAGCTACAGGAAAAAACCTATTATCGTATGCGAGGCAGGGGTATGTAACACCTGAGCAGATCATTACTCGATGGGCACCACCTGAGGATGATAACGACACTGAAGGTTATATTAAATTCGTATCTGATTATCTCAATGTTCCTCGTGATACTGTTCTTGACCTAACTGACTTAGATACATTAACGCGTCTATCAATGGCGATAATGATTCAAGAGAATGGACAAGGTGAAGTTAGCAAACTATCTAATGATGATATTTCCAGTGGGATTCAATCAGCGCTTGGATTGGTAAGTTTACCTAGCTCACCGAATGCACCTAAACGCTTAACTGGTTCAGTGGCTTTCGATGCGCTCGATGAGTCAGACCAAGCAAAATACTTGAAGCAAGCTGAGCAAATGGACAAGCAACGCCAGCAGCAATTACAAACTGAGCTTGGTACGACTATTTCTGATTCCTATGCGGCATGGGAAAACGGTCTTGATGCACCTAATGCGCCATCTGAAAAAACTATTATTTCTGCTTTTGGTTATGACAAAGGCACTGCAATGATAGCGGATATGCAAGAAGCGAAGCGCTATGCTGGATTGATATCAGCAGCTAAAGATATGACGCCACAGGCTCAGCGCTCATTATTAAATAGCATTATGCCGGACCCATCTGAAAGTAATTATGCAAGTAAAATGCAGCGCTGGGAAAAATTCGGTAAGTTTGTTGATAGCAATATCAAGGCCCAAGAAAAGGTATTTTCAGCCAATCGCCTGCAGTTATCTATACAGAATAACTTCCCGTTAGATCCTAACGATAAAAGCAATCAGGATGCAGCAGACAATTATTTTACTAACAATATCGAATCATCATTCAATATTCGTGATGAGAATAGTTTAAATGCTGTAGCTGAAATATCCAGTCGTACTGGAATTATTCCTTCGCAAATTAAATCAAAACTGGTGACTGGTTCAACATCTAAAAACCCTGAGTTAGTCATTCCAATGGCTAAAATGTATGGTCAAATATTTGATAATAATCCGTCTGCGATTAATGGCTTATCTACTGATGCCATGGCTTACTATGGAAAAATCTATGATTTAACTCGCTCAGGTATGGATAGCGAAAAGGCCATAGACATTGCATACAACCTAACATATGAACAGAACGATAGAACTAAGGCGATTATTGCTGAACAGATGCGTGATAAGAAATACAGCAAAGAAAGAGAGAAAGCAGCACAAGGTAATATAAATAGTTTCTTTGCGTTAGGTGGTTTCTCATCGCCAAATGTTACCAAGCCAAGTGTTAGCAACCGTGAATATATGCGAGATTACCAAACGCTTTATGATGCAAACTTCGCTAGTACGGGTGGGGATCCTGATTTAGCTAAAAAAATGACGAATGCTCAGGTTAAAAAAACATGGGGTGTTACTTCAATCAACGGTAAAGATGAAGTTATGCGTTATGCGCCTGAGGCTGTTTACGGTACCAATGAGAGTGGCGCAGGTAACTGGATCATAGGCCAATGGCGTGAAGAGCAAAAACAGCTTAAATCTAAAGTGTTCGGCGGCATGCCTGATGATGCAGAATTTGTTTTAGTTCCTGATGCGGTGACTGCTCGTGATTACAGTTATGCAATTATGCTGAAGCAAACTGGTAGCGATAAAATCCCTGTATTTACGCCTTTCCTTGGTGATAACGGTATGCCGTCACGCTTTAAACCTGAGCAATCATCATCACCAATGTACCGCGAAGTTATGGATAAGCGGCAGAAAACATATCAAGAGGCTAAGAAAGAGCGTGAGATATTAGAAGGTAACGCCAAACCTGAACCGATTGATTATGGTTTCAGTAACACACTTAACACCATGTTTGGGAGAGAATAATCATGCCTATTAATGAAATGAATCCAAGTGATGTAATGGGCGCTGATATAGGCTCAATTAAACAGCCTGATCCTCAATATGGTGAATCAAGTGATGTAGGCATTCTTGATGCAGCTAACCCTTTTAGTGATAAAAACGAGGTCTCCAAACTGCGTGATGCTGCGTTTCGCATTGATAACTCGGTGGGTAGTTTAATAGCCACCATGCCTTTTAATCAGTTCGAAGAGCAAGACGGTTACAACCCATTTGATGATGAACGTACGTTATCTGGCTATGAAGATTTTGCCGATGCATTTATTCACTCTAAATCACCAGAGGAAACATCAGTAATAAAACAGCGTATTAATAGGCAAATGCAAGATAGACAAATGCTGCAAGACGCTGGCGGCGCTGGATTAATATCAAGTATAGCAATGGGAGTAATTGATCCTATCAACGTTGCTGCAATGATGATACCTGCAGGTACCATTGTTCGTGGCGGCGATGTATTGGCTACAGCAAGCAAATTTGCCGTATCTAATGCACTTGGTGGCGTTGCTTCTGAATTAGCTTTATCTGCTACACAAGAAACGAGAACACTTGAAGAAAGCGCGTTGAACGTAACGTTTGACGCTATGTTAGGCGGTTTGCTTGGCTCGGCGGCTCAGTTGGTAAAAAACAGAGGTCAGATAGTCAGTAAGCTGAAAAACGATGTGTTAGGTGAGCAGCAGACGATACAACAAAATACTCCTGATAATACTAGTATAGGTGCAATGGAAGTTCCTGATACCACATTAGAACAGGAAACATTGAAAGGTCCATCATTTATTAATAGAACAATGAATGTTAGCCCTGTTGGTCGCGTGGCTCAATCACCATCAAAAACAGCACGACAAATTAACCAGCAACTTGCAGAGAATAATTTTACATTTGCAAAAAATGAAGAGGGTATAGCATCGTTTACAGCGGTAGAAACTAAGGTTAGAGGCTACGAAACGCTTGTTTATAAGCAAGTTGAATCAACCAAAGACTTTTATAAAACCTATCGCAAAAAAGCCAAAGAGCGCGACGGTAGTCGATTAAGCCTATATGAATTTAGTGAGCAAGTTGGTGATGCTATGCGTAATGGTGATCGCCATGCAATACCAGAAGTTGCTGAAGCGGCAAGAGCTGTGCGACCTATTGTTGAGAAAACTAAGGATCGCATGGTTGAGCTTGGCATTTTGCGTGAAGGTGTAACTGTATCAACTGCAGAAAGCTATTTCCCTCGTATTTATAAGTTCGACAAAATATTGAATGATAGGGCTGAATTTCGCACCATTATTGCTGACTGGCTGCAGGAAATTAATCAGCGCACAGTATATAAAGCTGAATCTAGTCTAGCCAAAGCAGATGCTGGTATAGAGCAGGCTAGAACGTCCGCGCCACAAGCAGAAAAGTTAAACGCTGAAATAAAAGAGGCTGAACGCTGGTCAGGTAAAAAACAGCTTTTAATGGATGAGATAGAAAAGAATCGCAAATTAGTTGCAGAAAAAGAAACTGTTTCAGCCGAAATTGAAAAGCGTAAAACTAAAAAACCAACTAAAAAGCTGGAACAATTAGAGCGTAAACTAGTTCGCATTGAAGAAGCTGAAAACAAACTGGCTTCTTATCAGCGCTCTTTAGACATTCTAGACAAGCCGCGCCAGTTCAGAAACGAGTACCGCCAATTAACACGCAAAGCTAACTCGCTGACTCGCTATGATAATCGCCGCCATGCAGCATTGCGTAGAATGGAACCATTAGCACGTGAAGAGGTTGAAGCTGCAGCAGATGATATCATTAATAAAATTATAGGCGCACCATCTGGCATTGTGCCCAGTGAGCTTATCCCTGATGGTTTAACAAAGCGTGCAGGTTTCACCAAGTCACGTACGCTTAATATCCCTGATGAACGCATTAAAGACTTTTTAGAGTCAGATGTTAATTATGTAATGGAAAACTATGTCAGACAGGTTGCACCAGAAATAGAGCTTACCGCGCAGTTCGGGCGTGTGGATATGGACGCACAAATCAAGGCCATTACCAATGATTACAATACGTTAATTTCCGAAGCTAAAACAGCCAAAGAGCGTGGCAAGTTAGAAGCTAGAAGGGATGCTGATTTACGAGATATTCGCGCTATGCGTGACAGGTTATTAGGCACGTATGGCGCACCTAAGGATCCATCAAGTTTCTTTGTCAGAGCTGGTCGCATTGCTCGTCACGTTAACTTTTTACGTTTGCTTGGTGGTATGACAATTTCATCATTACCAGATATGGCCAGACCGATCATGCAGCATGGTTTGCGTAGCGCATTAAAGCCATTGGGTAAAATGTTAACCGACATTAGCGCAATGAAGATTGCCAAAGCTGATTTGCGTGAAATGGGTATAGGCCTTGAATATGCATTGTCTAGCCGTTCTAAAGTTATTGCTGACCTTAATGATCCCTACGCTCGACGCACTTTTCTTGAACGTGGTTTAGAATGGTCCTCACAAAAGTTTGGTAATTTCACACTGATGAATCAATATACAGACACACTGAAGATGTGGACTGGTGTTGTAACACAATCAAAAATACTTAGAGCTGCGCAAGAGGTGGCGGCTGGTAATGCATTAAGCAGTAAAGAAATTAAAAAGCTGGCCCACCTCGGCGTTGATAAAAACATGTTAGAGCGTATCGCTCAGCAATACTCAAAGCACGGTGAAGATTTAGACGGTATGTTAACTGGTCATAGCCACCTTTGGGATGATCGTGTAGTACGTGAAACTTTCCAAGCGGCGGTATTGAAAGACGTTAGAACGACTGTAATCACCCCTGGTATTGGTGACACGCCATTAATGATGAGTAGCGAATTAGGTAAGATTGTGATGCAGTTTAAAACTTTCTTTTTTGGTACTCACAATAGGGCGTTAGTCTCTGGCATTCAGTCTGGTGATGCTTCATTCTATTATGGAGCATTGTTACAAATTTCATTGGGCTCATTGGTCTATGTATTAAAATCAATGATGGCGGGGCGTGAAATTAATGCTGAACCTGCTAACCTTGTGAAAGAGGGTTTAGACTGGTCTGGCATGATGGGTTGGCTAGGTGAGCCAAATAACCTATTGGAAAACCTCAGTGGTGGCTCGTACGGGATGAGTGCCATGTTTGGTGGGCCACCAGCATCGCGTTATCAAAGTCGTAACGGTATCGGGGCGTTATTAGGCCCTACATTTGACCTTGGCGGTGACATTCAAAATATTACTGCAGGTGTTATGAATGGTGAGTTTGATGATAGAGAAGTCAGATCGGTAAGAAAGCTGTTACCATTTCAGAACCTTTTCTACCTGTCACCGTTGCTTAATCAAGTAGAAGAGCAGCTAAAATAATCAAGGAGTCTAAAATGGTGGTAATTAGGGTGTTGGCGATTATAGGGAATGCATTAATGTTATTATCTATAATTTATATGTCACTAACTGTAGATATGTATCCTGAGCGGTTTTTTATATACTTGTTAATTTCTTTGTCGCCTATTCTATCAATTATATATCTGTACCAAACTAGATTTTATACGGCGTCTGAATCGTATGAATTAAAAATAAGGGAAAAGAAAAGCGGGCTTATTGGACTTTGGCTACACAGGAAGAAGCTAGAAGAACAGGCAAAAATAGAAAAACTGAAACCATAGAAACAAAAAAGCACCTCCGATAGGTGCTTTAATTTACTCTTAAACGATTATTTGTTTAACTCATTGGCGATATATTCAATATGCGTTTTGATGTTTTCTTTAACTTTTAAGCTCAGATTTATGTAATTCATCATTGCTGTAATTTCAATGAGTGCCGCGCTCACGTCACATCCTTTACTGTCCAGTGTTCTTAGTAGTTCTTCTACGTTCGACTTGCTCATCAACTCCTTTATTCCAGTTTCTGTATTAACTTTTTCTGCGTAATTTTCTGGTGCTGGGAAATTAATTACATCTTTCATATTAATCACCTATCTTATGTGTGAGTCTTTTACAGTAACCGAAAAAACACCAAGGATGTTTATCTTTTTACATTTAAAAGTAAACAATATTCCGTTAATGAATTTTAATGGCTATCATACACCAACGTAACCGAGTGGAGAATAGCCATGACTGTTTCAACTGAAATCAGCAGTAATGAATATACAGGAAACGGTGTAACAACCGATTTTGATTATAAATTCAGGATTTTTAAAACAAACCAATTGAGTGTTATCACTTCAGATGCTGACGGGGATAACGTTGTAACCTTGCGATTAGGCACTGACTACACCGTAACAGGCGCTAATAAGTCGGCTGGTGGAAAGGTAGTCTTAACTAAGCCGCTTGCCAACGGGCACAAAATTAGCATTGCCCGTGACATTCCTATCACACAAGAAACCTCATTCCGTAATCAAAGTAAGTTCTTTGCAGAAACGCACGAGGATGCATTTGATTACCTGACAATGATTATTCAGCGCATTTGGGGAAGCCTTGGATCGCTATACCTAAAGCGCCCAAATATTTTGGCTAACTGGTTCGACGCTAAAGGCTACCGCATTGCTAACCTTGGCAAACCTAAGCGTGATAGTGATGCGGTTGATTTAGGTACACTGAAGGATGAAATAAGCAGTGTTAATAGTACGATATTAAAGCGTGAAAAACGTTTACTGCGCGTTGATGATATGGATATTGCTGCGCTGCCAAAAGCCAGTGATCGCGCAGGTAATGTACTTACGTTTGATAAAGATGGTCAGCCCATTGTTGTTGCCCCAGCTAGTGGTAGTGCGGTAGATGTATTAAACCAGCTAAATAATGGAGACGGATCACTAATAGGCGTTGGAACGGGATCATTAAGTGACGCCCTATACTTTATAAACCCACGTCAATTTTTACATGCATCTCCCGACCACTCTACCGCTTTCATTAACGCAATAGAGCAATTAAGGGTCAGAAAAGGCCTCCTTGTCATTGACCGTGATTATCACTTTACTAAAACAGTCGAATTTCCTGAGAACGCTGACATTGTAGTCAGAGGATATGGAAAGCCGGTCATAACTGGAGACAGAGGAATATTGCTATTCGGTCAGCATATTGGCCTTAAGTCCTTAGATATTTCAGGCATTGTTTTTGACGGTCAATTCGATAGAACAGGGTTAACCTATCCGTATTATCCCAATGAAGCTGCCACAATGGGCGCCAAATGGGCGTTTGTGAGCAACTTCACGTCAAATGCAAAAATCAAATTTCACGATAATGAGCTGCGAAATTTTTATGAGCTACCGTTCGCGACTCTCAATAATACGAATGAGGTTATTTTTGATAATAATATTCTCTGGAAAACAAAAGACCCCGGCTTTGTCAATTGTGAAAAAATAATCTGTACGGATAATAAATCTTATTATGGACACGACAATGGGCTCTCAATCTCAAGAGGTAACAGAAACGTGCTTGCCTACGGCAATTACTTGTTTAGCCCAGCATTCCTAGGTATAGCTTGTTACGGTTATCCTGTAAATGGTTTTGAGGAACGTGGTCCAGATAGATTTAATGTGTTCAGTAACACAGTGTTATTCTCCGGACAAGCAGGGTTATCAAATGTTAGAGGGTCAACGAACGGCTCTGTGCATGATAATCAATTCTATTATTCTGGAATTTATCTTGATGTTGATGCATTTGAAGAAGTTATAAGTATAGGTAATGCATCGGTGACGTTTAACGTTTCAAGCACATCACGATTAAGCGTGGGCGCTAAACTCGCATTCTTACACAAAAGCGGTATGTATTTTCACTTTGCATCAATTGTCAGCATTAGTGGAAATACAGTCACTATAGATACGCCAGCAGATAGGGATTACAACGAATGTAAATGCGTTCTTGTACAGTATAACGGTAGTGCGCAGGGTTATATTGCAAGCGGAACGCAAGCTAAAGAATACGCGGAAGGTCTTACGATTAATCACAACTTGTTTTATGGGTTTGCGAAAGTTGGGGCTATGCTAGGGACTAATACAGGGGCTATGCGAGATAGCTCATTTACGGATAATATCATCAAGAAAGATAAGCCGATATTTGATGGCGCTGTAGTTGGTATTATCCTTAATGATGCTGGGGATGTTAACTATAGAACATCGAATGTTGATGTTAAGCGTAACAAAATATATTTAACAGGAAATTTAAATTGCGCTGGGATACGTTATGAACCTATCGATGACTCAGATTCATCATACTGTGATATTTCAGATAATGAAATATTTGGAGTTCCTAATAAGGATAGGTTTGTACAGGTTCCCCTTCGCTTTAGACCTAGCATTAGACAAAAAGGTGTTCTAAGCCTCACATCATCAAAAAACAACGCCGTGGGTGTTGGTGATTACACTTTTAGCGCTGGGGTGATGTCTGTCTCTGGTACGTATGTTCGAGTTAATAGCACAGCGGCAATCACTGTTTCAGAGTTTAGCCATGAGTTACCGCATACTCTGCATCCAGAGTTCATTATCGAAAACTCGGGAGGGCAAGATATAACGATATCCCACCACGTCAGCAAGATAAGAACAAACACGGGCGGTGCGCTTGTATTAAAACCATATCGCACAGCTAGATTTATTCTTGCAGCAGAGGGGGTGTATCAGCAAATATAATCTTAATTGGTTTTCTGTTTATCTTTTTATGCTGTAGTATTATGGTTATTTCTCAACCATGGTGCTACACATGAATGAAAATGCCACAACGGTTACAGGCCTAAGCCTTGCATCCTTTCTAGGTTACTTTTCAGGATTGCCCCCTGAAGTCGTTATGGGGGCTATTCTTGGCGCTATTTACTTCACTACAGCAGCAACAGAATTCTCTTTCGCTATTCGTTCAGTATTCGCAATTCTCAGCCTTGGTGCTGGCCTATTATTCTTTAGCCCTTTTGCTACTATCTTCGTTTCAATGACCGGGTTAATAGGCGTTAAACCAGATGCCTATAACATTGATAGCCTTGACGCACTTGGAGCATTCGTCGCCTCGCTTCTCTCTGTGAAACTAAGTATCAAACTGTACAAGAAAGCTGATATTCCGAAAGGAGGTAACGGCCATGACGTACGATAAATTCATGCTTATCACCAATGCCTTTGTTTGTTTAGTTATGTTCTTACGCGGCCTTTATTTTGTGAGAAATGGCAAAGGGTATAGCAAGCTTGGTGGTTGGCTGGCTTATGCATTTCTAGGGTACTCAATATCGGTACCAGTCTACTCCTATCTCGATCCTAGCTATCAAGCAGGTTTACAGAACTTAATTCCCAATATTTTCCTTTGTGCTGCGCTGTTTGCTAAGCGCGGCAATGTCATGCAGTTAATTAAAAAAGTGGGGTGACCTAGTGGATAAACAACAAATCTTTAAAGATGGTTATGTGAATTCTGGTGCTCGTGGGATTCGAAATAATAATCCGGGTAACATTGACTATAATCCGAAAAATAAATGGCAGGGAGAATTGCCATTTGATTCAAAAATTGAACCTCGTCATTGCCGTTTTGTTAGTCATGAATATGGAATACGAGCATTAATGAAACTATTGCAGACGTACTCTAAACATAAAGGTAAACCGGGTATTGGTTGTGGAAAAATTGACACTGTTGAGGAAATTATAGAACGGTGGGCGCCAGCGAAAGACCGAAACAACACGGAGGGCTACATTAAGCGCGTCTGTAAAGAAACAGGATTTGACCGCCATGATTGCCTAGATGTATTCAATAAAGAAATATCAATTAAATTGGCTAAAGCTATTGTTCATGTTGAAAATGGTCAGCAGCCGTACGTTGATGATGTGTTTGAACGTGCGTTTGCACTGATCTAGGTGATGCCATGAATAAAGTGATTACAGCTTTAATCGCTTTGGCTCTCTCATTTGCCGCTGGTTTTATGACTAGCGGCATTTTTTCTGATAACCAGCAAATGACAAAACAGATTGCCGGGCAACAGGAAGATGAGAAAGACCTAGCGTTTAACATCGACCAGCGCAAGCATGCAGATGCAGAACAACAAAATAGGGTGGTGATATACAATGAACAGAAAGAACGTGCTACGATGCGCACAGACGATTTGCTTAAGCGTGTTCTTAATCACTTTGACAGCGTGCAGTTCGAAACCAGTGCCGCGGAAACAAAAACTGATGGTACCGATAACGCCAATACCTGCAGAGCTGAGAGAGCAAAGGCCAGTGAACTTTCTCGACAACTACGAAGCACACTTGAAATCTATGGGCGTGAGTCTAATCGTGCCGATGAAAACACAAGGGCCCTTAATTTATGTATTATCGACCTAGCAGCAAAAGAAAAATTACTCGAATCGTATCGATAGATTACTGTATAAATATTGTTCACTTTTCATTGTGACGGTATTGGTGACGGTATCATAACCCGCTAGGTTAATTCTGTTTTATATAAATCAATAAGTTACGCTATGTGTAAATAATTGAGTGGGAATAATCCCCCAATAAGAACGCGCTGGCACTAACTAGCAAAATAACGACTTAAGCCCATGTAAAAATGGGCTTTTTTTATGGCATCAAAATTTCTTGATTATCATAAACTAATGCAGTCAAAAAATCGGCGACAACACGTATTCTTCGTGAATGGGCGAGGTCAGAATGAATGGCTAACCAAATTGATTGGTCGCAACCAATATCATTTTGTAGGCAAATTAAACCCATTTTTCTTGCAATAAAATGTGGTAAAACTGCAAGCCCGAGACCGGTTTGTACAGCACTAAATTGAGCCGACATGGTGGTCGTGGTCAACCGGCAAGGTCTTCCTCTGAGGGTTTTTTCTAACCACTGCGCAGAATTAAGGTGCTGCTGTGCTTCAGACCAACCTATAAAATCATCATGTTCTAAGTTGTTAGGCCTATCTGGATTTGGTCTGCGTTGTAAATAGCTTTCTGAGGCATAAAGGCCGAAACCAAGAGTACCTAATTTGCGGATCCGTACATTACCACTATCAGGTCTCACCATTCGTAGGGCAATATCGGCATCTCGTCGATGCAAATTAACGGTTGAAACACCTGTGACAATTTCGATTGTTAGATTAGGATTAACGTCAGTTAACGATGGTAGAGCAGGGATAATAAGGTGGTCAGCTAAGCCTTGCGCGGTTGCTAAGCAAACATGCCCCATAACGTTTTCATTCTTTTTGTGCGCGGCATTGCTAAATGCGAAGCCTGCTTGCTCTAAAGCCTCTGCCTGTGAAATTAACGCACTTCCTTCATCCGTAAGTTTATAACCAAGCTGATCGCGTGTGAATAATCGAACGCCTAATGCTTCTTCGAGTCGTTCTAAGCGCCGTGATGTTGTTGCAATGCCCAGTTTTAATACCTTGGATGCAGCACTTAACGTGCCTTCTCGAGCAATAGCTAAAAATATTTTGGCATCATCCCAGTTCATCTTTTTTCTCACCACTTTCCATTTTTGGAAAATTGATTGTTAATATTACCCATATGAATAGCTATTTTAGGAAAATATACTCAAATACGTTAAATAAACCAAGGGGCAGATGATGAATAAACGTATTTTAGGAAATGGGCTCGAAGTTTCGACAATTGGACTAGGCTGCATGGGAATGAGTGAGTTCTATGGACCACAAGATGATCAGGCGGCGATGGCTGTGCTACATAAGGCGGCTGAACTTGGTTGCACAATGCTAGATACAGCCGATACATATGGCAATTTTCATAACGAAGAATTGATTGGGGATTTTCTTAAACAGACGGATGTGGAAATCAAGATTGCGACAAAGTGTGGCATTGTACGCCGTCCAGGGGAATATGAGCGCAGAATTGATAATAGCCCTGAATACATTCGTAGTGCTTGTGAAAGTTCATTACGTCGATTAGGTGTCGATTGTATTGATTTGTATTACATTCATCGCCTAGATCCAAAAGCATTGATAGAAACGACAATGGAAACATTGGCGCAATTAGTTGCTGAAGGAAAAATTGCACATATAGGGCTATCTGAAGTGAGTGCGGCTACACTTAAACAGGCACACTCTGTATTTCCTGTTAGCACAGTTCAAACAGAATATTCCCTTTGGACGCGTGATGTCGAAGCTGAAATTTTGCCAACTTGCCAAGAACTAGGTATTGGTTTTGTGCCGTATTCCCCTTTAGGGCGTGGATTTTTAACGGGGCGTTTTAATGATAAGAGTTTGTTTGAAAATGGCGATTTTCGAAACGGATTACCACGTTTTACATCTGAGAACCTCAAAGCTAACAGCACATTATCTGATTTTATTATTCAGATGGCGGAGCAAAAATCATGTTCACCTGCACAAATTTCACTGGCGTGGTTGTTGGCTCAAGGAGATAACATTGTGCCAATACCGGGAACTAATAAAGTAAAACATCTTGAAGACAATTTTGGTGCGGCTGATATTCATTTAACACCAGAGGACTTAAGTCAGTTCAAACATGCTATAGACCGTTTCCAACCAGCGGGATCCCGATATTCTGTTGAGGGTATGAAGGGAATTAATGCCTAAATAGGGATTAATCAGGGAATAATAGTGTTTAGGCATCTGATATTTAATGGATGCCTTTATATTATCAATACGAAATGATCTTGTAAGGTGATTTGGTTTTTTATGCAGCTAAAGTGAATTATTACTTGTTCAATTTTCTTAAGTTGCTATCATCCAAAGAAGTTATACATTTTGTGTATATTTCCATGTCCTGTAATCATAAAAATAATGAGTTGGGGCGACATGACAACAGCTAAGGAAAACCTTGTGGCATTTCGTTTAAAATATCTGGCATTACTTCCTCTTTTTGTTGCGGCAACCGCTTGTCAGCAGCCAACCAACACAAATAATACTTCAATTGCAACGCCAGCAGCGCAAGTACAGCCTGTGGTTGTGAACAATTCATGGATTGAAATCTCAGAAAGTGCATTGGATTTTAATATCAAAAAAGTTCAAGCGCTATTAGGGGATAAATCATCCATGTGTGCCGTTCTCAAAGGTGATGCTTATGGGCATGATCTCTCATTAGTCACACCAGTGATGATTGCTAACAATGTGCAATGTATTGGCGTGACCAATAACCAAGAATTAAAAACCGTGAGAGACCTTGGTTTTAAAGGCCGTTTAATGCGCGTTAGAAGTGCAACTGAAAAGGAAATGGCACAAGCGACACAGTACCAAACAGAAGAATTGATTGGTAACTTAGAAATGGCGCAGCGCTTAAATGCCATTGCGAAACAGCAAAATAAAGTCATTCCTATCCACCTTGCGTTAAATTCCGCTGGTATGTCACGTAATGGTTTAGAAGTTAGCACCCCTGCGGGTCTTAATGAAGCGAAGATGATTTCACAGTTACCGCAGTTAAAAATTGTCGGCATTATGTCCCATTACCCAGAAGAAGATGAGGCTCAAATCCGCAAAGATCTTGCTAAATTTAACAAAGAGTCCCAACAAGTATTGAAGGAGACGGGGCTAAAACGTGAAGATGTCACACTGCATGTTGCGAATACTTATGCAACAATTACTGTGCCTGAATCATGGTTAGATATGGTGCGTGTTGGTGGTATTTTTTATGGTGATACTGTTGCAACAAACGACTACAAACGTGTGATGACATTGAAATCAAATATAGCTTCAGTAAATCATTATCCGAAAGGTAACACTGTCGGCTATGACCGTACCTTTACATTAAAACGTGACTCTGTTTTAGCAAATATTCCAGTGGGTTATGCGGATGGTTATCGTCGTGTGTTTAGTAATACAGGGCATGCACTGATCAACGGCCAGAAAGTGCCTGTATTAGGAAAAACTTCAATGAATACCGTGATGGTGGATGTGACCGATTTAAAACAAGTACGCCCGGGTGATGAAGTGGTGTTCTTTGGCAAACAAGGTAATGCAGAGGTTACAGCTGAAGAAGTAGAAGACATCAGCGGTGCATTATTTACAGAAATGTCTATCCTTTGGGGAGCTACCAATAAACGCGTCTTAGTGGATTAAACTTATTTTTCACTCAATATATTTTAACCCGCATTGATTGCGGGTTTTTTTATCCTAAAAGTGGCCTGGGATTTTGTGCAATATATTGTTATGTGCTAATAAAGTGCTGTTTAGATGAATGACTCTCGAAACCTCTACGTTGATATGTTAGCTTGGTTAAACCTTGTCTGAGCGGATAGACTCAGAAAGCAAATAGTAGAATAAGAAGGATATTATTTATGTATCAAGTTGATTTACATGCCCATACCATTGCCAGCACCCACGCATACAGCACGGTTAATGAATATTTTGCCGAGGCGGCAAGCCGTGGGGTAAAGCTATTTGCGATCACCGATCATGGCCCCGAAATGCAAGATGCACCGCATGAATGGCATTTTGGTAATATGCCTATTTTGCCACGGATTATTGATGGTGTCGGTTTACTGTATGGCATTGAAGCCAATATTAAAAATAAGCTAGGTGAAACAGACTGTAATGAAAAAATTGCTCGCCACTTAGACATTATTCTCGCTGGTTTTCACGAACCCGTTCTTGAACCACAAAGCCTTGCAGATAATACCGAAGCAATGATTGCGACGATCCGCAGTGGAAAAGTACAAATTATTACGCATCCTGGTAACCCTAAATATCCGATTGATATTAAAGCGGTTGCTCAAGCCGCCAAAGAGTGCAATGTGGCGTTAGAAATGAATAACTCATCATTTCTCCATTCAAGAGCGGGGAGTCAACAAAACTGCCTAGAGATTGCGAAAGCGGTAAAAGAAACAGGGGGCTGGGTTGCGCTAGGCTCTGATTCTCATTTTGCGGGTTATTTAGGGCGTTTTGATCGCGTAGTGGAAATGCTGGAATCGATTGATTTTCCTCAATCACAAATCTTAAATGTGACCCCACGTCGAGTGTTGGATTTTCTTGAATCCCATGGACGTAAGCCAATCTCTGAATTTGCCGATTTTTAGTCAGTTAATGAGATAATTTGCAAAGAATAAAGCCGCTAAATAAATTAACGGCTTTTGTTTTTTGTCTTACAACGCTATTTTCATGTGAATACACGCGAGATTAGTCTGAGCAAGTACGGAATAATAATTATCATGGCGAATAGATGTAAACCCATGCTTTTGGTAAAAACGTTCTGCATTCGGGGATGAGTCTAAGGTCAGGGTGTTTATTTTTCGTTTTTTCGCCTCGGCCTTTATTGCATCCAATATTAAGCCCGCAGCGCCATGCCCCATATACTCTGGTAGAGTAAATATCGCATCAATACTATTTGATTCTAAATTTAAAAAACCTGTTGATATGGCTTCATCACGTTCATTGACAGCAACAAAAAATGGGTTGTTCTCAACCATACTTATGTAGCTTAGGGGCATTTCATCAGGCGTCCAATTGCAAATCGTTTCTGGGTCGTAACTAGTTTTACAGCCATGACGAATGGCTTGATTGCGAATAAGCCATAACCGTTTGGCTTCTGTTGGTGAGGCTAATCGAACTTTCATTTTTTTACCTAAATAATGTCATTGCATATAATTTTATTAAAACCAAAAACAAAAGGTGAAAGCAAGTTATAAAAGTATCGGTAAGCTAAATTTGTGTAGACAAACTAAAAAAAGCGATAACAAATTAATTGATTTTAAATGGGTGATTATAATTAAAAAATTGAAATCAAAAGCGGAAAATAACTAATGCTTTGTTTTTAAAGAGTATTTTTTGATTTCATTTATAATAAAAAAAGAAAGGAAAAGTAAATAAATAATCAACAAACTGCAAATATATATACGCAAAAATAACCTATAAAATATTTATAAATCTTTAAATTTGTCCTATTGCGGGGGAATATTCATTTGTGTTTTATTAGTGTTGCAAGAACATCCTTGCTTTAAAATTCTAAGGTACAAAAATGAAAACGTTATTAGCAATTGCAACGGTTATGTCTATTGCTGTTTCTGGTGCTGCATTGGCGAATACAACAGTAAAAAATGAACCTATGACTCATGTAGCCAAAGTTCAGCATACTGCGAAAACCCACCATGCTAATAAATCAAAAGCCGAGAAAAAAGAGGATAAAAGCAAAACGGTAGAAACCAACAAAGCAATATAATACCCAAAATCTGTGACAATTATCTTTGTATTTTAATGTAAGATTTATATCAAATTTAAAGGTAGAAAAAATGAAAAAATTAGTCGCAATCGCAACCGTATTATCATTTGCTATTTCTGGTGCTGCATTAGCAAATACAACCGTTAAATCTGAGCCTATTTCACCTATCGCACAGTCGCACCAAGCGGCTAAATCATCTCACCTGAAAGCAAAAGTTGAGAAAAAAACAGCGAAAGAAAAGAGTGCTGAAAAAAGTAAATCAGCGAAATAATCAGTCATAAGTTTCGCTAACGTCACGGTGCCATGGGATATTTTCCATGGCGCTGCATCGTTGCTTCTATGGTATACTGACTATTATTTTGCGATCAGTGACCTTTATGAATTATCAATGCCCACTTTGTTTTACACCTCTCTTACAAACTCACCATAGTTATCGCTGCGAAGCAAATCATCAATTTGATTGCGCGAAAGAAGGGTATGTTAATTTACTGCCTGTGCAACACAAGCGTTCGAAAGATCCTGGTGATAGCGCCGAAATGATGCAAGCGCGCCGTCAATTCCTTGATGCAGGGCACTATCAACCCATGCGTGACCAAGTAGCTGAAAAACTAGTTCAATTTTTACCTTCAAACCAATTATCGTTATTGGATATTGGCTGCGGTGAAGGGTATTACACTGACTATTTTTGGCAAACACTGCAAAATAAATTTGGGGGCATCCAAGTTTTTGGTTTGGATGTGTCAAAGGCAGCGATTCGTTATGCGGCTAAACGCTATAAATCAGTTAATTTCTGCGTCGGTACTAGCCATCGTTTACCTTTCCCTGAAACAAGTTTAGGGGCTATTGTGCGTATCTATGCGCCTTGTAAAGCAGAAGAGTTAAGCAGAGTATTGGTCGATAACGGCATATTAATTACTGTCACTCCAGCAGCAGAACATCTGCAAGAATTAAAAGCCCTTATCTATGATGAAGTTAAGTTGCACCCCGTTAAAGACGAGGATTTGCCTAATTTTAAATTAATGGATGAAAGCCGATTAAATTATAAGATGGCACTAACGGGTCAAGAGGCGTATGAATTGTTAGCAATGACACCATTTGCGTGGCGAGCGTCTGAAGACGTGAAGCAGAATTTGCAGCAAGCTGAAGTGAAAAATTATACGGCAGATTTTTTAATTCGGGTTTATCAATATCAAGCCGTATAATATTAATAAAGCCCCCTAAGAAAAGTAGGGGGCAATAAACTCTTATGGTGCGTACATAAATAATTCGAGGTGTTCAAACAGGATATTAAACCCAATACCAATTAATACCACACCACCGATAATTTCTGCTTTTTTTCCTAATAATGGTCCTACATAACGGCCAATCATCATACCAATAGTTGCCATAATCATGGTCATTAAACCGATGGTCATTGCGGTATGAACAATATCCACTTGTAGGAAAGCGAGACCTAAGCCAATCGCCATCGCATCTAAGCTCGTGGCAATTGCTGAAAAGATTAGGCTAGTTGAGCTGTGGCTTGAGGGTTTTGAACAACATTCATCATCTTTTGTTTTAAGGCTCTGCCAAATCATGCGAGCGCCTAGAACAAACAATAACGCAAATGCAATCCAGTGATCCCAACGAATAACGTATTGGCTAGCGAGAATACCAATTCCCCAACCAATAATAGGCGTGATGGCTTCAATAAAACCAAATATGAATCCAGTACGAAGAATTTCTCTAAAACGGGGTTTATGTAGGACGGCACCTTTGCAAATTGCAACTGCAAATGCGTCCATTGATAGCGCTAGGGCTAAGATAAGGGTAGCGTAAAAACTCATAACATAACCTCGGTTGGGTGTTTCCATATACACATAAACTACCCCCAACCTAAGGTGTGTTTATGTGTCTATGGTCTTGCCAACCAGATTATGGTGTCCGCACCACGTTTGAAACCAAACGAGTATGTTGATACGGACTTTCTGGAATTAATATATTTCCAGAACAGGCTACTCCCCAATGACGTGGAAAGAAAGATACCACATTTTATTTTAAAGGCAACACTTAATTAATTGTGGATATTAAACGGTAGTGAGAATTATTATCAATTGGTTTAATGGGAAAAAAAGGTTAATTATATTTTTAATTAACCTTAGTTTTTCTATGAATATATATAACGTTTATTTATGATTAATAAGAAACTCATAAATACGTTGTAAATCATCAAGATGTGATACTTGGATGTGAATTTTCTTTTGCTCTAAACCTATTATCAGAATACCGTCTTCGGATAAATTCATTGCCTTTATTCTATCGTAAGAAATAAAAGTATTGGCAAAATAAAAACCAGTTTGTTTAAAAAATAGCTTGGGTGTTCTAATAAATGCCAAGTAGACTGACATAAATATAGTAATCATTAATAAGTAAGTGGTTAATAAATTACCATGTCGAACAATATTTGTATAAATAACAATACAGATTAAAACAATAAAAATAATGGCATCAACGCGATGTTTTCGTTTTAAGTTAATTTTTAATAGCGTTTTACCTTTTAGCAAATGCTGAATAAATTCATCATAAATAGCATATACAAGCATGATCAAAATGATAAAGGCGAGAATAGCATCATTTAAGGTCATTGGTGCGCCCTTGACTAAGTAAACATATGACAAAGCTTAAAATTAAAAAAGGGAGGCTGCAACCTCCCTTGATTAAATATTAGAAAAAATTATGGTGCTAAGAATTTCAGCCAAGCACCTAAAATACCCAAACCAAAGAAACCAATAATAATCCACAGTGCATTCACTTTACGGCGTAATAACCACATACAGCCGAATGTGAGCAGTAGAGGAACCAACCCTGGCATTAATTGGTCAAGGATCATCTGGACGGTTGTAATATCTTCAAAGCCCGTGGTTTGGTTTTTAATGCGCGAAACCTCAAGCGGGATATTCACATGGGTCCATTTATTAACAAGGGCCCCCATAACGAATAAACCGAGTATGGATGCTCCCTCCGTCAGTTTTTGCAGGAAACCACCGCCCATATCTTGAACGATATCAATCCCTTTCTTATATCCGTATGAAACACCATAATAGCGGGTTAATAAGCGGACTAAGTTAAACAAAACGAAGAACAGAACAGGGCCAAGTAAGCTACCTGTCATCGCGATACCCGCACCTAATGCTGCGAATACAGGACGAACGGTTCCCCAGAATATTGGGTCGCCAACACCCGCTAAAGGCCCCATCAAACCTACTTTGATACCGTTTATTGCAGCATCATCAATGTCGGCACCATTCGCACGTTGCTCTTCCATCGCCATGGTCACGCCAAGAACAGGGGCGGCAACATATGGGTGAGTATTAAAGAACTCTAAGTGACGTTTAATGGCTTGTTTTCTATCGTCATTGTTTTCTGGATAAAGACGACGAATAACAGGTACCATTGAGAAACAAAAACCGAGGGCTTGCATCCGTTCAAAGTTCCAAGAACCTTGGAATAAGTTGGAACGCAGGAACACTCCGCGAATATCGCTCTGTGTCAGTTTTTTCTCTGTAGACTGAGTTGTATCAACCATGTTTGCGCTCCTCCTAGTCTAATTCGTTATCAAGGTTATTGTTGCTATTGCCTTGTGTGACAACAACTTGCGATTTGTTGTATTTTGGACTGAGCTGGATATACAGAACAGCCATAACCACACCGATGACACCGAGGGCAACAAGGTTGAAGTCTGTAAATGCGGCGGTGACAAAGCCTAAATAGAAGAACGGCATTAAGTAGCCAGCACGCATCATGTTGATAACCATCGCATAACCCACAACGACGATCATACCACCCGCAATGTTCAGACCGCTGGTCACAACTTCAGGAATGGAGCTTAATAAGTGTTGAACTTCAGATGTACCGACAGAAATAGCAACAATAAGTGCCGGGATCGCAACACGCATCGCTTGTAGAACTAATGCACTGACGTGAATAATGCTTAAGGATGTCAGGTTTCCACTGATTGCAGCACGGTCAGCCGCATGTTGGAAGGCAACGGTGATAGTACGAACGATGATTGTTAATACTTGCCCCGCAGCAGCCAGTGGGATTGCTAAGGCAATACCCGCACCAATGCTTTGGCCACCGGCGATAACTAGGATAGTTGAAATGATAGAGGCTAAAGCCGCATCAGGTGCAACCGCCGCACCGATATTCATCCAACCTAACGCTATCATTTCCAGTGTACCACCGATGATGATACCTGTTTTCATGTCTCCCAGAACGATACCTATAAGCGTACAAGCAACGAGAGGGCGGTGAAACTGGAATTCATCGAGGATTGACCCCATACCGGCGATACATGCGACGATGAAAACCAGTACTATTTGAACAACGGTAAGTTCCATTGTTTAATCTCCTGTAACCAACAAGTTTTAAAATCTGTTTGAGTAATGGTTTAAAAAGCAAAATTAAAAGTTTGATAACACATTATTTTTTGAGCTTATTAATTAAGTCCATCATGAAGACTTTGCTGTCTGATGAAACTTTGCGGACTTCTAGCTCAATTTTTTTGTCGTTCAAATAATTAAAGGCATCGATATCAGTTTGGTTGATGGAAACCGCATTGGTTACCATAGTTTTACCCTCATGATATGCCATACCACCAATATTGACGGATTTAACCTCCACACCTTCCTCAACAATACGCTTAACATCAGTTGGGTTAGTAAATAACAACATCACTCGCTCACCCGCATATTTCGGGTTGTTATAGACGCGAATACATTTCGCAACGTCAACAACGTGAGCAGTAACCCCAGGAGGCGCAACTTGTTTTAACAGTGTCGAACGGACTTGGTCTTTTGCGACCTCATCACTAACAACGATAATACGTTTGACTTGAGTTTCTTTTGTCCAGCGCGTTGCAACTTGGCCGTGAATTAAACGGTCATCAACGCGCGCAAGGGCTATCACCATATGCTCACCAGGACCTGCTTTTCGAGCTGGCGCAGGTGGTGGCGTGCTTGCAGCAACAGGCGCTGGTTGTGCTTCAACCTCTTTGAATTTGAATGGACGAACACCGCCTCGACCCGTTTCTAATGCAACCGTGATAAGCTCATCCAAGGAAGGGTTATCATCGCGGCACATAAAGGTTTCAACCAGCATTGGAACATTCACACCGGTGATAATGTCGTAATTATCGTGTTCATTCACAATACGGCTAGCTGCGTTAAATGGGCTACCTCCCCAAGTATCGACAAGGAATAGCACCCCTTTAGAGGTGTCTAAATCAGTCAGTTTTTGTGTGTACTTTTCAAACAGGGTGTCTGCGTTCTCCCCAGGGATAAAATCAATAAACGAGACATTATCTTGCTCGCCGATTAACATTTCGGTGGTTCGGAGAAGCTGCTCAGCGGCGACTCCGTGGGTACCAATCATAATAGCTATACTCACTATTTTTCCCTCATTGATAGATAAAACGAAATATTATCTGTAGATAAATTGGACACTAAAGTTAGACTCCTTTTTATCAATTTCCCCTGTATCATAATATTAGCTGAATAATTACAATTTACTCATGGCGGTCACGAGTCAGCTATTTGAATTATTAGTATGAAGTACATTTGTAGCATATCATTTTGTTTTAACCTAAAAACTTGTTTCGCGTCAGAAAAATAAGAATATACCTAAAAATACTTAATAATTCACAATTAATAATTATTTATTTGTTATTTATTGTGATTTAATTTCTTTAATTAATTATTTTGCAGGATAAATTATTGTTATCGGTAACAGAAAATAGCTAAAAAAGTGTTTGGTATTGACATTGCGAGTAAAAAATAATCAATTTTGTATGATGAATACAGCGTTAAGTGAACTAACAAAATACATTTTTAGAATAAAATAGTATTGATTTGCGATTGTGTGTATTGCCAAAATCAAATGAAATAAGGCATAAATTGATTGGTTCATAGGAAAGATTGATTAAAAAAATTTGCTGATAACAGAAGGGTTAGTGGATAACAGTGAATAATATTGTATGGATGGGGAATAAAAACGCCCTTCGGATGATCAGAAGGGCGTTAGAGGGATGAAACAGGTTTAATTAGTCACATTGGACTTTGATTGCTAAACCGCCGCGAGAGGTCTCACGGTATTTTGCATTCATGTCTTTCCCTGTTTCATACATAGTTTCGATGACTTTATCCAAGGAAACACGAGGCTCGCTGGTTCTACGAATAGCCATTCGCGCCGCATTTACAGCTTTGACTGAGGCAATTGCATTGCGTTCGATACATGGCACTTGAACTTGGCCCGCGACAGGGTCACAAGTCAGTCCTAAGTTGTGTTCCATACCAATTTCAGCGGCGATACACACTTGCTCAGGGCTACCGCCGAGTAACTCTGCTAGGCCTGCGGCGGCCATTGAACAAGCAACACCCACTTCCCCTTGGCAACCGACTTCAGCACCTGAAATAGACGCATTCATCTTATACAGAATACCAATTGCGCCTGACGCTAAGAAATAACGCAAATAGAGTTCTGGTGTGACAGGCTCGATGCAGTGGTTGTAATAAGCCAGCACCGCAGGAACAATCCCACATGCACCGTTAGTTGGCGCAGTAACAACACGTCCACCCGCTGCATTTTCCTCATTTACCGCTAGGGCATACATATTAATGAGGTCAATGACATTCATTGGGTCATTTGATAGTTTACTGGAAGACGTCACCATACGGTTGAGTGCAGGCGCACGACGCGGCACACGCAATGGGCCAGGAAGCACGCCTTCTGTATTTAAACCACGCTCAATACATGCTTGCATGGTGTGCCAAACATCAGCAAAGTAAGCATCGATCTCTTCTTTTGAGTGAAGATCGAGTTCGTTTTTCATCATCAGGCTGGAAATCGATAAACCTGATTTTTTGCAATTTAGCAGTAATTCATCAGCTGAATTGAATGGGTAAGACACCGGCTTGCTATCAACCGTTGATTGACCAAAATGCTCTTCATCAACGATAAAACCGCCACCGATTGAATAATAGGTTTTGGTATAAATTTCGTCATTTCCAGCAAAAGCATGAATGGTCATGCCATTTTCGTGTAATTCAAGGTTATCTTGACGAAAATTCATGCCGCCATCACGTGGAAAATCAACTAATTGAGAACCATTAGCTAAAGGCAATTTTTCTGTGTCTTCTACCGTTTTAATAAAAGTTGGGATAGATTCAATGTCAACGGTGGCAGGTAAGTTACCTGCTAGCCCCATAATAATGGCGATATCAGTATGGTGCCCTTTACCAGTAAGCGATAATGACCCATAAACGTCAACAGAGATGCGAGTGACGTTAGGCAATAGATTTTTGCTCACTAAATCATCGACAAATTCTTTACCAGCTTTCATTGGACCAACGGTATGAGAGCTTGACGGGCCAATGCCCACTTTAAACATGTCGAAAACGCTTATCACGCAGGACTCCTTAAAAAAAGTTGAAAATAGAGTGCTTTATTTTAAAAGGCGCTACTTTACTGTTATTTAGTAGTGTTAACCAGTAAGTTTAAAGTATTTTTTGAAATAAGGTAGTTGCTTAGGAATAATTGATTGTAAATAGCACAATCTGCTTGTATTTTGCTTTAAATTTATACAGCCGTATTAATAAAATTAGGAATGATTGGGAAGCAGATAAAAGTTAGCGGAATATTTTCATTTGAAAAATCGATTTTGCATAGTGATTTGTGTTGTCAGGGCTAATCTAATTGTAATGCTAATTGGTGAAGAATAGAAGCTGTCAACCCCCAAACGAGATGACCATTATACCAATAGAAAAAAATTCGATTTTCACGGCCTGAACGTTTGATATCCACATATTTGTGTTGCCGCAATGACAATGCGTCAAAGAGTGGAACTTCAAAAATTGAGGCGACTTCGCTTGGATTTGCCTGATATTGAATATTGGCAGGCAGCAAACCAACAACAGGAGTGACTTCATAACCCCCATAACTTTGCAGTGGAGCAAGCTGGCCCAGCACCTTCACTTTTTCAGGTGGGATGGCGACTTCTTCAAAAGTTTCACGCAGCGCAGTGTGAATTAATGAGCCATCTTCGGGGTCTTTTGCTCCACCCGGAAAGGCCACTTGCCCAGCATGGGAGCGTAAAAATGGGGAGCGCTGGGTTAGCAGCAGCGTTGGGTTAGGTTTATTAATAATCGGTAATAAAACCGCAGCCGATTTCCCCGTCTGGCGCTGTGCCTGACGGGTTGCCGGTAAAGTAAACTGAAAACGGTTGATAAAGTTATTCAGCTCGGTCATCCGAATTTAACGCTCCTAATAAAGGTAAAATAAGGCTCAATTTGTCGAAAGTTTCTTGGTATTCTTTATCCGCTTGGCTATCTGCCACAATGCCACCGCCTGCCCAGCAGTAAATTTGCTTTTTATAGGTCAGTAAAGTTCGGATAGAAATATTGGTGTCCATATTGCCACAGAAACTAATATAGCCTATTGCACCACAATATCCATGTCGACGATGAGGTTCTAGCTCTTCGATGATCGCCATCGCACGAATTTTGGGCGCCCCTGTAATGGACCCACCAGGGAAGCACGCTTGCAATAAATCGGTGGCTTGGTAAGGGCTGTCTAATCTAGCTGTGATAGTGCTAACCAAGTGGTGAACGGCAGGGAATGGTTCAACTACAAACAATTCAGGTACTTTAACGGTTCCCGGTTTGGCAACGCGGCCAATATCATTACGTAATAGATCAACTATCATCAGGTTTTCAGCACGATCTTTAGGCGAATTAGCCAGCTTTTGCGCTTGTTCTAAATCCTCTTGTTCATCTTCTAAACGTGGAAGTGTACCCTTAATTGGACGGGTTTGGATATCGCCGTCTTGTAATAAAATAAAGCGTTCAGGGGAAATACTAATCACGGTATTTTCGGGTAGACGTATAAAGGAAGAGAATGGGGCACCATTTGTTTCAAGTAATGCCAGAAACGCATTCCATTCATCTCCTTTATATTTAGCTTTAAAGCGCTGTGCTAAATTAATTTGATAACAGTCACCACTACGCAAATATTCATGAATACGCGCAATATTTTGCTGATATTCACCTTCAGTCATATTGGATTGCCATGGCGTATTGAGCTTAAATTTATTTTTGCGTGATGCTTTTTGACTTTGCAACCAAGTCAGGCGTGCTTCGGCATCTTCATGGCTAATTAATGTCACTGTTTTATCTTGGTGATCAACAATTAGCGCCCATAAATAAATACCCACAGCCATATCGGGAAATGTTAATTCAGTTTTCGCGATTTCTGGGATTTTTTCAATACGGCGGCCAAGGTCGTAGCTCCAAATACCTAATGCTCCACCATTAAATGGTAGGGTGTTATCCAATATTTGATTCGCATGGTGCTTATCAAGCTGCGCTTGAAGCAGGGTGAATGGTGATGCTTCAGAAATAATAGCTTCTTGATTTTGTTCTGTAATTGTTGTTTGCGACTGATAGGTTATGAGTGTTGTAATAGGGTCAGCAACAATAATATCAAACCGGTTATGTGAGTGTTTCGCATTGCCTGAATGCAATAGCATCGCCCAAGGTTGATGAGCGAGAGGCGTAAAATAATCGATTGCCGCTGTTGGGCTGTATGGTAACTGAATTTTATTAATCGTCATGGTGATAAATTTATTTCTTCGCAAATGATTCTGGCCAGACTAACAGATACTCTTATCTTAATAATCGCAGAGATGTTAAAATCTTAATTATTGATTTTAGTCTTTTATGAATGAGGTTTAAACCATGTTATCAGGAATACCCGCACTTAATCATGAAGAACAGCAAGAAGCAGTAGAGAAAATTCACCAATTAATGGCTGACGGCATGAGTAGTGGAGAAGCAATTGCACTTGTTGCACAAGAAATTCGCGAGAAACATCAGGGCAAAGAGCAAATTCATGTCCGTTTTGATGATGAAAATTAATAATATGTAAACATACTATTAACATTCATACATGAATCTGATAGATTAATATTAGTTAAGTCATTCTGTTTATCAATGTCGTTAGAAAAAAACTTACAGATAACGCGCAAATTTAACACCTTCTATAGGCTTAAATGAGCAGCAAAACTAATCAAAAATCTTTACCTAACAATTAGGTATCGGAGGAGAGTATGGAAGCGAATAAAAAGATTGCTATTGCTCTGGGAACGTGTGCTCTTGTTTTTAGTTCATTTGCGTTAAGTGTTAACAAGGAAGAAGGTAAGGCTGCACCGTTTGTGAGCTGTGGTGCACTAACTGAACCGCAAATTGCGGCTCAGGTTAAAAGTGATTTTATGAACAATCGTTTACCACGCTGGGCTGAAGAAAAAGCCGCACTCGGTAAAAAAGCCGTTGCTTGGGTTAACGATAGTGAAGTCACGAAGACAGATACAGGCTATACCATTCCGTTAGTGGTTAGAGGGTCAAAATCTGACCTGCATTATTCTGTTTCAGTGGATTGCCAAAACAATACTGTAACGTATAACACGTCTAAATAATTCGACAGTATTCAACTGTTTGTATTGAAAAATTGAAAAGAGGGTTATCCCCTCTTTTTTCTTAACGATTTCTAGGTTCGTACGGTAACCGTGAGAAATTTTGTGATAACTGACGGTAATAAACTAGCCGTTCTCTAAAATACTCCCTCAAATGCTCGGGTTGCTCCCGCTCAACAGCGTCAGCAAGGATGGCGATGTTATAGCGTTCTTTGAATGCAACGCCAGATGCCAATAAGTCAACGTTAACCTTATCCATTTCATCTTTGGGTAATAAAGCAAGATTGTGGCTCATTTTAATTCTCTATCACATAATGGGGCTTAGGAATATTGTAGCGATTAAATGAGAAGAAGTCTCAATTCTTTATCGAAAAGAACGTGAAAATATAATCAAAATAATATAGATTTATATTTAATTAATAACTTTAAAAACAGTGAAAGATAATGAGATTGATTATTGTTGTTTTTAACAAAAGTTATTAATAATCAGTAAATTGGATTTTTTTGTTTTCAGAATGTTTTGGGGTTTTAATTATTGTAATACTGTGCATAATAGCCTCAGGAATATTTAAACATTAAGGTAAAAAATATGTTAACTACTGATATGGTCAAAAAATTAAACGAACAATTAAATCTTGAGTTTTACTCTGCAAATCTTTATTTGCAAATGAGTGCGTGGTGTAGCGATAAAGGCTACGAAGGCGCCGCTGCTTTTTTAAAAGCACATTCTCAAGAAGAAATGGAACATATGCAGCGTTTGTTTGATTACCTTAGCGACACAGGTGCATTGCCACTATTAGGTCAAATTGCGGCACCACCTGTTGATTTTAAATCTATTTCCGATGTTTTTAATCAAACGTATGAACACGAGCAACTGATTACGCGTGAAATTAACAAATTAGCGCACTTAGCGATGACAACACAAGATTACTCAACGTTCAATTTCCTACAATGGTACGTTGCAGAACAGCACGAAGAAGAGAAATTATTTAAATCTGTGTTGGATAAACTGGATATGGTGGGTGAGTCTGGTAAAGCGCTATTCTTACTAGACAAAGATTTAAAAAATCTGTCATCTGCTGCACACATCTAATTTTGTGCTGTGAATAGGTTATTACTCAAACGTAATCTATCTATTTGATGTATAAAGACCCTAATAGGCTTATGGACAAAAGTGGTTAATTTCAATGTTCATAAGCCTTTTTCTTTTCATTTTGTGTGAATACTCACAGGATGAGTCCTTAAATCCCGTTTTTAAGCGGCACAAACCATTTTTTTCCGTATAATGATTGGCAAATATTCTAAATTCACCTGCAAATTAAGAGGTTACTATGCCAATTACCCATATTAAATCTTCATGGCGCAAATTAAGTGCGATTGCCGTTCTATTCTTAGGAATGTCTTTCCAACAAGCTTTTGCCCATGCTCATTTAAAAGACCAACTTCCAGCGGAAGGCGCTGCGGTTGAGCAAACACCTGAGTCAATCACGCTAAATTTCTCTGAAGGCATCGAAGTTAACTTTACGAAGGTGTCTATTATTGGCCCTGAAAAAAATATTATCAAAACAGGGAAAGCCACATTAGACCCTAACAATGATACTAAAGTGATTGTGCCTGTTGAAGATAAACTGACGTCAGGCAAATACGATGTTAACTGGAGTGTTGTTTCAGTTGATGGTCATAAAACCAAAGGGACCTATAGCTTTACAGTGAAATAATATGTCACTTGAAGCGTTTTATACCTTAATTCGTTTTATTCATTTTATCGCTGCAATATTGATGTGTGGAATGTCAATATTTGCGGCGTTGCTCAGTTGTGGGCAATTTAGCTATTTGATTAGTCGTTATTTAAATAAAGGTATTAACTTCTGTGCTGTTGTGACCATTGTGACCGTTTTGGGCTGGATGTTAGCACAAGCGGGTTTAATGGGGGATGGCTGGGAGGACGCGACGGATTGGGATATTTGGCAGGGTGTACTCGGGACATCATTTGGCCAAATTTGGCGCTGGGAGCTACTATTCTCGGTGATTTTATTGGTGGTTTTGTTTGTTAAATCTATCAAGATCCGCCTGTACCTTATTTTAATTCTATCTATTATTCTTCTTGGGTTACACGCACTCATCGGCCATGCAGCGATGCAAGATGGCCTTGTTGGTGCGCTTCATCGCTTTAATCAATTTGTTCATCTTATTAGTTCAGCCTATTGGTTTGGGGGTTTGTGGCCATTTTTAATCTGTATACAGTTTTTACGTAATAAACGTGAACTTGTCGCAGGAATGGATGCGCAAATTATTAAGACAATGAAGCGGTTCTCGCGTTATGGGCACGTTGCAGTCGTTTTGGTGGTCATCACTGGTGTTATTAGCGCAATAAGCATCTTACCACAATGGCCGATGGCCTATTCCGGTTCAGAATATCAATCGCTGCTTTGGTTTAAGATTGTATTGGTCATGGGAATGATGATGCTGGCATCAATTAATCGCTATTATATCGTGCCAAGGATCAAGCAAAAAGGGCAAGTCAATTATCTTATCATCAATAGTTGGGTCGAATTATTGCTTGGAACAATGGCAATTTTAGCGGTAGCCATTTTTGCCACGTATCAACCTGTGTAGCAAAACCATTCTATTTATTTGATAATAGCGAACTATTATCGCATTCGTTTAACAAGGTCATTTCAATGAAATCTAAACTCATTATTTGCTTATTATTGGTTGGCGGAACAATTAGCGCGGCTGTTGCAGCCCCTTTAACATCCGTTAGTAAAAAACAATTTGGTGATGATTGGCCATTTACACGTGAAGAGGTGATGTTAGAGTGTCGCAGTAATGGGGCGCTGGTGGTGATCAACCCAGCGACGTTAATGCAGTATCCATTAAATGATATCGCAGCAACCCAAATGAATAATAAAGAAATTAAAGGCCAACCAATCGATGTATTACTGAAACCGATTGAGACCACAAAAAGTGTTGAAGAACGTGTTTTGCCTTTGAAAGAAGCTGCTGCGAAATTATGTGACACTAAGTAGGCCTTTTTATAGCGGTTTTATCATTGCAAAAAAGAGAAAAGGAAAAAACATCGATTATTTAAAAGGGTGTTATATATCAAATAGATAATTGATTGAAAGGTTTTATTGATTGCTTACATAGGTACAACCTATTGAACAAATAGTTCAATATTAGAAAATTAAACAATAAATTGTGTTAATAATATGTAAAATAATTGATAATTAATGTGGTAAGAACGTGCATTGAAAGCTAGTATTAAGGTGTACTTTGTTACGTCTCAATGGCAATTTTAGCGCACGGCTCTGCCAGAGCCATTTCCCAAGGCCCGGTAATCGGAATCTACCAGGCCTCTTTTTTTGCCTATCATTTTGCTTTCGCACATATTGACCCATCAATAATAAGCCAATCATCTTTGTATCGACCACTTGATTACTGAATAAAAGACTAAGCAACTTTCATAACCCAATGATGATTTTCTTTGTCATAACGGTGGCGATATAACAACACAGGTTTTTCATCAATTGTTGCAGGGATACTCGTGTGTTCATCCCAACCGTCTAACTGCATACAAAAATCGGTATCAGAATCACAGGGGATACTTACTGTATCGCTTTTATGGGTCTCCATAACGGCATCATTGATTTCATAGGAAGATATTTTCAATTTAACTATACACATAATTACACCTCATTGATTGATTTTAGCTGTGCAAATTCAGTCCAACGAAATTAAGCATAGTATAAATGGAATCTATTTCCAAAATAAATTTTAATGAATAAAAAGAAAAAGGTGCATTGTCATGTTAACAAGCACCTTTGTAGAGGTTATTTTTTGGGAATGGCCGTTCCCCATTCCAAATAATCGCTAGGCGGCTCTAATTTCAGAATGAAGTGCTGTTCAGGCTTAGCGTTAGGGGCTAATGGCACTGTTGGCGGGGTTGCGAACACAATACCACCTCGAATGAATTGCTTAAATGTCCCACTTTTTACAACACCACCCGTTAAACCAAAGGAAAGATTGAAGCCAGAAGATAACCAAAATTGGGTATTATCACGCACCAAATATTGGTATTCTTTACCAATACGGGTAGCAACATAAACGCGATCGGAAAGCTCTCCCAAATATAAGCCTGTCACTACACCAACTTCTAATCCTCTAAATAAAAGTGGTGTTCCTACTTGGATAGCGCCCGCATCAGTCGCATCAAGGTAAACTGTCAGCCCATCTAAATAACGCGAATCAGTAATATTGGCGGCTTGCAATTCAAATTGGTAACGGTTTTTATTACTGCGGCCAGGTTCGGCACTAATGTAAGGTTGGAGCAAGCTATCTAAATTGTTTAAGCCAGCAGGGGATAATTCAGGTGTGACAACGGCAAAACGGCTACCTAATTTGGTAAATGTGTTTACGTAATCAGGATAGAGGATTGCTTTGGCCTGCACTTCCCGTTTATCCGCAGAGAGCTTTAAGGATTCAATCTGGCCGATATTAATACCTAAATAACGAATTGGCATCCCCTCAGAAAGCTTAGAAGCATCAAAAGTGGTTAATGTGACAACGCTGCCTATGGCTTTTGCAGCGGTTTCGTTGGGATACAATGTATGCTGACGAGCTTTGTTGACCGTGGAACTATCAAAGTTATCAAAGCTAATTGCACCACTAATTGCTCGGCTGAGCGGGGCAGCCTGAACGGTTAAGCCATTGCTGTTGAGTTCTACTTTTGCACCGCCTTCGGCCCAGAAAACGCTGTTATCTGTGAGGAGATGACGGTATTCGCTGGAAATATTGACATCAATGGCAAATCCCGATTTTGTCGGCTTAATGGCAATAATTTTTCCAACAGAAAATTGACGATAAAGCACCACTGAGCCTGTTTGGATGTCGGGTAGTGTTGCTGCGTTGAGTGTAATTGTTGTTGGTGGTGAAACACCAATAATACCCGCTTTGGCATTTTCGTCACTGCGATAGAGTGGGAATGTTACAGGGAGTTTTTCTTGACTACTACCTGCAATTAAATGAACCCCGCCATCAAGCCACTCCTGTGGTGTCGCTCCTTGAAACTGAAGGCCATTTAACCCTAATTGAACATCAACGCGGCTATTCGCCACAAACTTGCTATCTGCACGGACTAAATGGCGATATTCATCATAAATCGCAATATTGAAGTCAACTTTATCGGCATTCAAGTGACGCTGTAACACTTCGCCAATTTGAATACCTCGATAAACAATGGGCTGCCCTTGATTGACACCAAAAGTGTCATGAGCCCATAAGGTTAAATTCAGTGGTGATTCAGCATTTTGCTTTGCTTCATTAGCCATATCGGCACTACTTTGCAAAACAAACGATTGACCTTCTTCAGCCTGTGGGCTGTTTTCTGGGGAGTCAAATGCAACCGCACCATTAATCACCGCAGAAAGGCTTTCCATTTTGATATTTGCGCCAGACCTTAGGTCGAAGCTGCCTTGTAAACCAGAAACA
Organism: Providencia sp. R33; assembly: GCF_019343475.1. NCBI lineage: Bacteria > Pseudomonadati > Pseudomonadota > Gammaproteobacteria > Enterobacterales > Morganellaceae > Providencia > Providencia sp. R33. The sequence continues at coordinate 1,287,707 of NZ_CP072453.1, forward strand.
TTCCAGAACTGACTGTCTTTGCGAACTAAATTTGCATAGCGTTTTTGTACGATAGCGGAGATGGATACGCCTCGGTCATCAGGTAAAACGGTATAGCCTGAAATATGACCAACGGGGACTTTGCGATAATAAATAGGCGAGTTTTCATTTAATGAACCTAAATCAGAGGCAGCAAGGTGTATGAGCAGCTCTCCTTGGTCAATATTTTGCTGCGGAGGTGTGTCTTGTGCGACAAAAGAAAACTGTTCAGAACCCGTGCTTGGCAACATGCCAATATAGTTCCCGCCGACAAGCGCATCTAATCCCGAAACACCAGCAAGTGAGGCTTTGGGTGTAACCAGCCAAAACTTAGTTCCTGAATTCAATGCTGAGCGCATATCTTTGTTGATACTGGCAGTGACGATGATATTTTTCATATCTTTACTGATTGCTACCGATTGAACTAAACCCACTTCAACACCTTGGTAACGAATAGGGGTACGATTCGCCACCACACCGGGGGCTGAAGTAAATTCAATGGTAATATCTGTGCCACGCTCGACCCAATGCTGGAATAACAACCACCCTGCAATAAAGATAGCAACTAAGGGGAGCAACCAAAAAGGCGAAATACGCGCACGTCGGCGTTGTATGGCTTCTACAACATCATCAGAAGGTTCATTTTGTGGGTTTTGTTTTTCCATAAGAATCCCAAATTAAACGGCTGTCTAACCATTCAACGGCTAAAATCGTTAGAATCACGGCGGTGCCAAAATAAAGCGCGGCAGGCCCCATGGTAAAGGACATTAGTTGTTCCCGGTTAACGAGTGTCATCATTAATGCGATAACAAACAAATCTAACATTGACCAACGGCCAATCCATGAAACAAACTTCAGTAGTTTCATGCGTAAGACTGGGTCAGTTTTGCTATTAAGATGAATCGAAAATAGCAACAAAATCATGATAATAATTTTAATAAACGGGACTAAAATACTGGCAATAAAAACAATAAGTGCAATTGGCCAGTTACCCGAATCTATTAGGGTAACGACCCCCGAGTAGATTGTGTCCTCTAGCCGTTGCCCATTTAAATAAAAAGTAGAAATGGGCATTAGGTTAGCAGGAAACAGCAATACCATGGCAGCAATCAGTGCGGCCCACGTTTTTTGTAAGCTATAAGGATCCCGATATTGCACTGGGCGATGGCAACGCTGGCATTTACCGTGTTTATTTGGCGGGGCAGTATAATGGCAGGCTGTGCAGGTAATTGCATCTGCTTGCGAACCTTTTTCTTCGATGGGATAAAAGGTTTTCCATAGCACATCAAGGTTCATGTGGATGAGGATCAACAGACTCAAAACAGACATTGTGATAAATGCAACCAAGCCATGGCCGATAAATACACTGGCATAATCTTGCATTTTAATAGCGGCGATACCCAGTGCAATTAGGTAAACATCGAGCATAACCCATTCTTTAATATGGCTTAAAACCAATAAAATAGGCCTAAGGTTTAACCCGATTTTTTGGCCAATCAGTAACGACAAAATTAATATAGGCAGCAGTAAAGGGGCGGCAATTGCACAAAAAGCCACTATACTGGCAGTTATGGGGTCACCTTGCTGATTAATTAATCGAATACCATCTATAACGTTGGCATTGATTTGGCTGCCTAATAGGTGAATCGATATCAGTGGCTGCCAAAATGCAATGGGTGCAAGCATTAGCAGCGTGATGGCAAGAATAGACAGTCGGCTTAATGACCATGAGCGACCATCATTGAGTTGAGAGGTACACCGTGGGCAAATAATCACCTGCCGCGGGCTAAATGGCGGCGTATAAATTTTTTGATTGCAGTGACTACAACGTTGCAAAATCAAGTCAGTATGATTAATGTGATTCATATTTGCTCATTTTAGGGTTTTGCCTAGATGTAATCTAGTGTAAAAAAATTTACCTCAAAGTGACAACTTGGTAACCTTAGCATTACTCTTACATATGTGTATTTTAATTACTTGATTATTACTAGAAATAATTATGGATAAAAAGAAGTATTATCTCGAACTTTCAGATAATCTCTCTGCATTATTGGCGGGAGAATATGATTTAATTGCAACCTTGGCAAATACCAGTGCGTTATTATATGAACGTTTAGATGGAGTGAACTGGGTTGGCTTTTACTTGAGCAATGGGCAAGAACTTGTTTTAGGTCCATTCCAAGGAAAAGTTGCATGTGTTCGAATTCCATTCGGTAAAGGGGTCTGCGGTACAGCATTTAGTGAAAACCAAGTTCAGCGTGTTGAAGATGTTCATGCTTTTCCTGGTCATATCGCTTGTGACGCTGCTAGTAATGCTGAAATTGTCTTTCCGCTAGTGGTAAATGGTCAAAATATCGGGGTTTTAGATGTCGACAGCCCAAATATTAGCCAATTCGACCAAGAAGATGAAAAAGGGTTACAACACCTTGTAAACCAGTTGTGTCAACATCTGGCAATGTGTTCTATGCCAAAATATTACTAAATATTGGGCTGTAAAATTAATAGTAACGTGGCAATTGTCAGCAACACGATTATAATGTCGGCTTGTTCATGCCCGTGAGGTTGGCAAAATCGTTGTTATCAGGAAATTTCATGGAAAATCAACCTAAGTTGAATAGTAGTAAAGAAGTTATCGCATTTCTAGCAGAGCGTTTTCCACGCTGTTTTATCGCTGAAGGCGAAGCACGTCCGTTAAAAGTCGGAATTTTTCAAGATATCGTAGGGTGTTTGACAGACGAAGATGGTATTAGCAAAACGCAATTGCGTTCTGCGTTACGCATGTATACTTCAAGCTGGCGCTACCTTTACGGTGTTAAAGAAGGCGCAAAACGCGTTGACCTAAATGGCGAAGATTGCGGTGAGCTAGATGCTGAGCACATTGCTCATGCTCGTCAGCAATTAACTGAGGCGAAAGCGCGAGTTCAAGCACAACGTGCCGAACAAAAAACGCAAAAACGCCCAGCAGCGAAAAAAGTGGGTGACAAACCTGCTCGTAACCCAGATGCTGCTAAAGACAAAGCACCACGTCGTCGCCCATCAGACAATAAAGAACGCCCGCAAAATACATCAGCGAAAACTCCACGTCGTAACAACCCAGCACCTGAGCAAAATCTGAAATCAGTCACTGATATCAATGCACTTACAATAGGTCAAACTTTGAAAGTGAAAGTCGGTAGCAGCTTGATGGACGCCTCTGTGTTGGAAATTGCGAAAGACGGTGTTAGGGTTCAATTGCCAACTGGACTGGCAATGATTGTACGCGCGGAACATTTAAAGTTCTGATACGGAGGTCAATCAGGTCATGAACAAACTTCTTAAAGTTGCATTTGTCGTTAGTCTGGCGACTTTCGGCAGTGCAATCGCTAATACTCAAGCGGTGGCTCCGGTCACTGCTGCTCAGTTACCTGTCTTAAAACAGAGCGCACAGCACGGCACAGTCAGTGAAAGGGTGACCTCACGGTTTACGCGTTCACATTACCGCCAATTTGATTTAGACAAAGCGTTTTCTGGGAAAATATTTGACCGTTATCTTAACATGTTAGATTTCGGTCATAATGTTTTACTTCAATCCGATGTTGACCAATATGCCAAAGATAAAGGAAAAGTAGGTCAATGGCTTGAAGATGGCAAATTAGATACGTTTTATGACCTGTATAACCTGTCTCAGGAAAGACGTTTCGAACGTTTTAAATATGCATTAGCGCGTTTAGAACAACCGATTGATTTAAATGCGACGGATTCGATTGAAGTTGACCGTTCAAAATCGCCTTGGCCGAAAGACAAGCAAGAGCTTGACCATCTTTGGGATCAAAAAGTGCGTTATGATTGGTTAAACTTAAAGCTTTCAGGCAAAGATGACAAAGAAATCAAAGAGAAGCTCACTAAGCGCTATAATTTTGCGCTACGTCGCTTAACCCAAGCGCAAAGTGAAGATGTTTTTCAGTTGATTGTGAACTCATTTGCCCGTGAAATCGATCCGCACACTAGTTATCTTTCTCCTCGTAATACAGAACAGTTTAATTCTGAAATGAGCCTTTCATTAGAAGGGATTGGTGCTGTTTTACAGCAAGATGACGAAAATACGGTGATCAACTCACTGGTTGCTGGCGGCCCAGCGGCTAAGAGCAAAGAGTTGAAAGTCGGTGATAAAATTATCGGTGTTGGTCAAACGGGCAAACCGATTGTTGATGTTGTAGGTTGGCGTCTGGATGATGTTGTTGCGTTGATCAAAGGGCCAAAAGGTAGCCAAGTTCGTTTGGAAGTCGTTTCTGATACTAAAGGGGCGAAGCCACATATCGTTACCATAGTTCGGGAGCAGATCCGACTGGAAGATCGTGCAGTAAAACTGACGATTAAACAACAAGGTAAAGACAAGGTTGCTGTGCTGGATATCCCTGGTTTTTACGTGGGTCTAACCAATGACGTGAAAACTCAACTGCAGAACATGGCGAAAGACAATGTTTCGGCGTTAATCATTGACCTTCGTGGCAATGGTGGTGGGGCACTCACAGAAGCTGTTTCATTATCAGGCTTGTTTATTCCAAAAGGGCCAATTGTTCAAGTTCGTGATAACAATGGTCAAGTACGCCAAGATGTCGATGATGATGATGTGATTTACTATAAAGGGCCATTGGTCGTTTTAGTGGATCGTTTCAGTGCATCTGCGTCTGAAATCTTTGCCGCTGCAATGCAAGATTATGGTCGTGCTTTAATTGTGGGCGAACCAACCTTTGGTAAAGGCACTGTTCAACAACACCGCAGTTTAAGTCGTGTTTATGATCAAATGCTGAAACCAGAATGGCCATCATTAGGTTCTGTGCAGTATACCATTCAGAAGTTTTATCGTGTGAACGGTGGCAGTACGCAGCGTGAAGGGGTAACCCCTGATGTGGTGATGCCAACGGGGCAAGATCCTGCTGAAACAGGTGAAAGCTTTGAAGATAATGCGTTGCCGTGGGATAGCATTCCTGCTGCGAATTACAGCAAAGTTGGTGATATTTCACCTGATTTGTCAGCCATTAAAACTAAACACCTCGATAGAATCAGTCAGGATCGTGAATTCAATTATATCGATGAAGATATCGCGCGCTATAAAGTGAGTAAAGAAAGTAAAAATCTGATTTCATTAAATTATGCAGAGCGTAAGAAAGAAGATGATGAAATCGAAGCGACGAAACTAAAACGAATAAATGAACGTAATGCAAAAGAAGGTAAACCACTCCTCAAGAAGTTGGATGATTTACCAAAGGATTACGAAGCACCAGACCCATACTTGGATGAAACTGTGAAGATGGCGGTTGATTTGTCAAAACAAAGCACCAAAATGCTATCAGGTAACCAGTAGTTCTAAATTCATGTAAAGCCAGCGAAAGCTGGCTTTTTTTTGCACTAAAAATTCTATCTTATACTTTTTTACGCGTTTTACGTCAGAACAAAAATATTATTGAAATTAACGTAATATCCTAATTATGGATTTTCTTTACCTTTGCTTAATTTATCCTAAACTTTTGGTGTAGCTCCCTTAAACATGAGGCAATACCATGCGTAAATTACTTTTAGGATTAATAGCTGTTAGTGTCATGATGGTTTCTGCGGTCAACAGCGCGAGTGCAAGAAATTACCCGTGCTCGGGCAGTAAAGGTGGGATAGACCGCTGTGAAGATGGCAAATTTATTTGTAACGATGGTTCGACCAGCCGTTCAGAGCAAGTGTGTACCATTGAATTAAAAAACGATATAAACAGCAAAGCGGGCGCAGCTGGTGCTGTAATTGGTGCGGGAGTGGCGAAACAATCCAGCAAACCTTCTGTATCTGATTCAATTAAATCGACAGGGGACAAAGCAAGCAAAACTGTGAGTGAAAAAGCGACAAAAGCGTCAGATAGCGCAAAAACAGTCAAAGAGAAAGCCTCCAAAGCCGCAGATAAAGATGTTGTGAAGGAAACAAAGGAAAAAGCGTCCAAAGCAGCGGATAAAGAATCTGCAAAAGCAGTAAAAGAAAAAGCGTCTAAAGCGGCGGATAAAGATGTCGTGAAAGAGACAAAAGAAAAAGTTTCAAAAGCCGCAGATAAAAAAGATGCAGTGAAAGAAACAAAAGAAAAGGCAAGCAAAGCAGCAGATAAAGAAAAAGCAGTAAAAGAAAAAGCGACTAAGGCAACAGACAAAGAACCGTCTAAAGCCGCTAAAGAAAAAGCCACCAAAGCAGCTGATAAAGAATCAGCTAAAGCAACAAAAGAAAAAGCGGCAAAAGTCGCTAAAGAGAAAACTAATTAAGGCACGTGTTTTTTCGCTATTTTCCTATTATATTGTGATGATAATGCCACCGCTGTGTGGCATTATTTTTTGTAAACGAAATCCTAACTATTGCTTATCAGGCTAAGAAAGTGATCAAAAGAGCTGATAAATACATTATTAAGAATCATACCCTTCAAAAATTAGCTTTCTCGATTCAACTAAAAATAAGTTTAAATTGAAATGGTTATGAATTGACCCTTTTAAAACAAATATTTAAAATTTGGACTTTCAATGAAAAGAGCGGTAATGGGACGTTTCCCTCTTTTTTAGTCTCACAGTGTAAAGTTATGTTATTTTTTACTGTTTTCGTGTTAATTGACTTGAAATAGTGTGAAAAAACCTTATTTATAAAGTAAATTCTACGTGATCTTAGTTTTTACCAAGGAATGCAAAAAAATGATGAGAATTGCTTTATTCTTGCTCACGAACTTAGCAGTAATGTTTGTGTTTGGAATAATTTTGAGTTTAACCGGTATTCGCGGAAGTAGCGTTCAAGGCTTGCTGATTATGGCGGGCTTGTTTGGTTTCGGCGGTGCTTTTATTTCATTGCTGATGTCTAAATGGATGGCACTGAAATCGGTGGGTGGTGAAGTTATTGAAAACCCACGTAACCAAACTGAACAGTGGCTAATGACGACGGTTCAGCGCCAAGCGCAGCAAGTGGGCATTCAAATGCCTCAAGTGGCGATTTACCATGCGCCTGATATTAATGCTTTTGCAACAGGGGCTCGTCGTGATGCATCTCTAGTTGCAGTGAGCACCGGGTTACTTGAAAATATGAGCCGCGATGAAGCTGAAGCGGTTATTGCTCATGAAATCAGTCATATCGCTAATGGTGATATGGTGACAATGACGTTACTGCAAGGTGTTGTGAATACCTTTGTTATCTTTATTTCTCGTATCATTGCCCAATTAGCGGCAGGCTTTATGTCAAACAATGATAACGAAAGTGAAAGTAGCAACGGTAACCCAATGGTTTATTTTGCAGTTTCTATGGTGCTGGAAATTGTATTCGGTATTTTAGCGAGCATTATTACCATGTGGTTCTCTCGCTATCGTGAATTCCATGCTGATGCAGGCTCTGCAAAATTAGTTGGGCGCGAAAAAATGATCGCGGCACTGCAAAGACTGAAAACCAGTTATGAGCCGCAAGAGGAAGGGCGTTTGATGGCATTTTGTATTAACGGACGTGGTAAAGCATTCAGTGAGTTATTCCTGTCTCACCCGCCGTTAGACAAACGAATTGAAGCACTTCGCTCAGGCGAATATTTGAAATAGTACAGAAAGCCACTTCATTTGAAGTGGCTTTTTTTATGGAATAATTATAGGGATAGCAATGAGACTTTCATCGAGTGTCAGTGGTGCACTGAGAACTTTCGCGTATTTTATGACTAGTGGTAGCCACTACATGTTAAGTGATGTTGATTATGTCGAACTATGCGCTGACAACCCCAGTTTAGTTGAGCAAGTGTATGCCATCTTAATCAATACCCTAGAACTTGATGAAAATGGGGATGTCACTAACTTCAAGCACGCGCAAAAACGCGCAACAGACTATATTCGTTGGTATGACGACCATTCATATGTTATTGACCCGCCATATGAGGATTGGGAAACTGAGCTGTATTGCATACCCGCTAATTAAAACGAGAATATAAATTTTTAGAAAATCAGCTAAAACTGACTCGTCATTTATTTTTATCACGTAAAAATACCTATTTATTTGATAGCGAGCCATTAATATCTTCCATAATAAGCTATATTAATTCTAACTATGGATAATTTAGCATGTGTTTAATTTTATATGGGAGCAATGATGGACATTCTTGTTAGAACAATACTTTTCGGTAATTCATTTCAAACTGCGCCTAACCCTGCACGGCTTGTCCCCATAAAATTTGAAATTTACCAATCAGATCAAGGGTTTTATCATCGGATATACAAAGAAGTTGGGATGTCAGGTGCAAATTTAGGACAAGTGTTTCGCGTTTGGGCTTTTGAAGAGCAAAAAAGTTGGGATAAGCAAACGAAGAACACAACATTAGATGAGTATGCTAATTATTGTAATGACTTGTATACGCAAGCAGGGCAATAATTAAAGGCAAAAAAAAGCCCCCTTCATAGGGTTTTGAAGGGGGAGCTAAATGAATAAAGAATGGTTTAATTCGTAAATAAAGATAGATGATTTTGATAACAAAAACTTAGTTATTTGTGCAGTTAATCCATTCTTGAATACTTTTGTGCTTTAAATAGCATTTATCGCTAAATAATCTATTGGCGATAGCCTGTTTTAATTTGTTCTAAGATGCTTGTATAAGTTTCTGCTTGTTTTTCGTCTTCCATTTGAGCAACTTCACGTTGCATTTTGATCAAAATCTTACCTGCATCAGCTTGGCCAATTGCTTTAAGCATATGGGTGACCAAATTTTTTAAGCATGTTACTTCATCGGCAAGTGCGTGGACATCAGGCTCAGTAGGAAAATGGGTTTTCATTAAATCGATCCTTTAAGATAAAAAGTAATTTTATGGATTGTAGCATAGAAAAAATAATATGTGCTTTCAGATAAATAAGATGCATGTAATCGAATATAAAGCATGCAAATTATGATGTATTTGATTAATTCTTTGGAAACGTTGGCAAGATTTTTGTCGTGATATTTTTTTAGAGAGGTTTGATATTGGGCTTTAGTGCTTGATGTTGATTATCAATATCAAGAGCGAGCTTTAAAATAGCCAAATAGTTGTGATACAATTCACAAAAATACGGCGTATAGAACAATAAAACACCGCTTAATCGTTTCAGTCTGGTTCTAAACATATATTTCCCATATGCCATCGTCATAAGTCGGTAACTGATTTGTGTCATTCGCTTATGGAAAACTGAAGGCAAGATAAATAATGACACAAGTATCAAGAAAAACCGCTTGGATCCGCGTTTTAGCGCTAGCGGTTGCTGCATTCGTTTTTAATACAACAGAGTTCGTCCCTGTTGCATTATTAAGTGATATTGCGGCCAGTTTTGACATGACGGTAGCGCATACAGGGTTGATGATCACCATATATGCGTGGGTGGTGGCGTTGATGTCATTACCATTAATGTTATTAACCAGTAAAATAGAACGTCGTAAGTTACTGGGCTTCTTGTTTGTTATTTTTATTATTAGTCATATTGTTACGGGCTTTGCGTGGAACTTTGACGTGCTGATTATTGGGCGTGTGGGTGTTGCGCTGTCTCATGCGGTCTTCTGGTCGATTACGGCTTCTTTGGCTATTCGTGTTGCACCCGCAGGTAAGAAGGCTCAAGCGCTAGGCCTGTTAGCAACGGGGACTGCATTAGCCACTGTTTTAGGGCTGCCAATTGGTCGCGTTATTGGGCAGTTTTTAGGCTGGCGAGTGACTTTCTTGTGTATTGGTGTCGTGGCGCTATTCACAATGATTGCACTGATCCGTTTTTTACCTCGCTTACCAAGTGAACATTCAGGTTCATTGAAAAGTCTCCCTGTGTTATTTAAACGCCCTGCGCTAGTTGGGATGTTCGCACTGACGGTGTTAGTGGTGACAGCACACTTTGCTGCCTATAGCTATATTGAGCCCTTTGTTCGTGATGTAGCACATCAAAGCCAAAACTTTGCCACCGTATTGCTGCTGATTTTTGGCGCGGCAGGTATTATTGGTAGCGTTATTTTTAGCCGCTATAGTACAAAACTATCATTAATATTCTTGCCATCAGCGATAGCTTTAATGACGCTATGCCTGTTGTTGCTATTGCCTATGGGAGGCAATGCCTGGTCATTGATCACCTTGTCTGTGTTCTGGGGAATTGCGATGATGTGCATTAGTTTAGGTATGCAGGTGAAAGTGATTGATTTGGCACCGGATGCAACGGACTTAGCAATGGCTATCTTCTCGGGTATCTTTAATATTGGGATCGGTGGCGGGGCGTTGCTAGGTAACCAAGTGATTGTGCATATGGGGATGACGCGAATTGGTTACGTGGGCGCGGTTATTGGCGTAATAGCATTTATTTTGTGTCTCTATTTATTCAGACGTTATAGCCAAACATTGAGTGATAAGCTGGCCCCAGTCACGTAACATTAATATGCTAACTAAATAGATTGTTAAATAAGCTCTGTAGCGCTTTTAAAGCATGCAGAGCTTTTTTCTGTTTTATTGCTATATTTTATCTTTTAATACAACAATCAGGATCACTAATGAAAGGTCTGAGTTTTCTCTTGATGTCTATTATTGCCGAGGTGATTGCAACTACCACGTTAAAAGCCTCCGATGGTTTTAGCCGTTTTTGGCCATCTTTAATTGTCATTATTGGCTATGGTGTTTCTTTCTGGGGGTTATCGCAGGTAGTGAAAGTGATGCCGCTAGGGATAGCCTATGCTATCTGGTCTGGTTTAGGGATTGTATTAGTTTCAGTGGCTGCAATTTTTATTTATAACCAAAAACTCGATTTACCTGCAATTATTGGTATGCTATTAATTATAGTTGGTGTTTTAGTAATCAATTTATTTTCAAAAAGTAGCACGCATTAAGTGCAAGGGATGACAGCGGTTTTATAGGAGAGAAAGAGCATGGGGCGAAAGGTCAGCCAGTTATTAAAACCTGTGATGGCAGTTGCTGTGGCGGGTGTAATGTCAGTGATGTTATCGGCTTGTGGAAGCTCAGAAGTGAATAAAACCGTTGATAACTCTGCAGTTCAGTATGCAAAGCAAGTGGTTAATTTAGGACCTGGGATCCAAGAGGCTTGTGTTTCTGCGGGGGGATTACCTGCGTTAACACTTGAATTAAATGGCGATAAAACGGCAGTTTGCCAATTTGCCAATGGTAGACGTTGTGCCGCAAATGCGATACAAAGTGGTGCCTGTATTTAATATTTATTCCAGCATTATAAAAGAAAAGCCCCTTCAATTAGGGGCTTTTTGCATTTAGTGAATTCGTTTGTGATTAAAATGACTTTTTAGCAGGGAAAAATTGGCTAATTAACACAATAACTGCCACTAAAATATAAGCAGCAAAAATACCAATCAACCACTGCGGCATATCAAGGCCTAAAAATGCCCACTGCCTAACTGAGCAGTCACCCGTTGCTTCGAACATCGCAGGCACCCATTCTTGTAATGGCAACCAATCTGGGAAGTTGACAAAGAAATCACAAGAAGCAAATGGAGAAGGGTAAAGTTGCAGCATGGTATGTTCCCATGCAAGATCTAAACCACGCCATGCAGCGTAAATCCAAACAACAATAGCTACCCAGCGGATAATGACATTTCGGGGGGCGATCGCACCAATTAAGCCTGCAAACATAACACCTAGCAATGCAACGCGTTCATAAATACACATTACACAAGGTTGTAGCTTCATAACATGTTGAAAATATAATGCCGCACACTCTAACATAAAGGCTGTAAAGGCCATCAATAGCCATGCGCCTCGTCCTTGTGAGCAGTAGTTAAAAAATCGGAACATACTTGAGATATCCTAATTGAGTGATGCGCACATTTTGCCCCTATCTGCCTGATAAAAAAAGCGCCTAAAGCAAAATAAATGCCATTTCGAGTTAGGTTTTACCTAACATTACAATCAGGCGCTGATAAAACGCCTGATTGATGTTGAGTATAATCCCTATCCAAACGTAATCAAACCGATGGATTCCATCCAATAAGTTACTGGTACGAGCCAGTATTCAACACCTAATAAGCCCACAATGGTCATGACAATAGTATAAGGCAGAGCCATCCAAACCATGCGACCATATGATAAACGAATCAATGGCGAGAGTGCGGAGGTTAGTAAGAATAAGAATGCCGCTTGCCCATTCGGTGTTGCAACGGATGGGAGGTTTGTCCCTGTATTGATAGCAACCGCAAGGAATTGGTATTGCTCTGGTGAAACAAGCCCTTCGTTTGCCGCTTTCATGGCTTCAGTGATATATACAGTGCCTACAAAGACGTTATCAGAGACCGCGGATAATAACCCGTTAAACAGGTAAAATAGTGATGGCTGAGAAGATTCAGATGACTGTAATACAAACTGGATAAAAGGCGTGAATAACTGTTGGTCAATAATCACGGCTACGATACTGAAAAAGACCGTTAATAATGCAGTGAATGGGAGTGCTTCTTCAAACGCTTTACCCAGTGCGTGTTCTTCAGTAATACCACAAAATGCAGTGGCTAATACAATCACGGATAAACCGATAAGCCCAACTTCAGCCAAGTGGAACGCTAAGGCGACTATTAGCCAAATACCAATTAACCCTTGTACCCATAACTGTGCTTGTTCCTTTTTCGTGCGCTTTGCTGTCATTTTTTTGTCATGGTCGGTTAAAATTTGGCGAACACTATCTGGCAGTTCGGCACCATAACCAAACAATTTGAATTTTTCGACGAGAAAACAAACGATTAAACCACATAGAAAAACTGGGATTGTGACTGGTGCCATACGTATGTAGAATGTGATGAAATCCCAATTAACATGCTTTGCGATGATTAAATTTTGCGGCTCACCGACCATGGTCATCACGCCACCCAGTGCCGTACCAATCCCTGCATGCATCATTAAGCTACGTAAAAATGCACGGAATTGCTCTAACGTTTGTTTTTTCTCGCAGCTATCGATAAACCCATCATTTTGCAGGTCAATATCACTGTGCTGATTTGAGGCATACTGGTGATAAATAGAATAGAAACCAATTGAAACGCTGATCACGACAGCTATAACGGTTAACGCATCTAAAAAAGCAGACAAAAACGCACTTGCTAAGCAAAAAGCTAATGACAGAATTCGTTTAGAACGGACGTTTATCAGTAATTTGGTAAAAACAAATAACAAAAGCTGCTTCATGAAGTAGATGCCTGCGACCATAAAGATCAGCAGTAAAACCACTTCAAGGTTGTTACTAATTTCATGGGAAATCTGCGCAGGGCTTGTCATGCCAATAAGCACTGCTTCGATAGCGAGTAAGCCACCGGGTTGCAATGGGTAGCACTTTAATGCCATTGCGAGTGTGAATATAAATTCAATCACCAATAGCCATCCCGCGACAAATGGGCTGGCAAAATAGAAAACAATTGGGTTGATTATCAGGAATATAATAATGGCAAGTTTGTACCAATCGGGGGAATTACCCAGAAAGTTTTTCAAAAATGCACTTTTTAAACTAAAATCCATTATGGTTCGTTATCCTCTTATTGGATGTTATTTCACGTTCCACAACATACTACTCTTATCTTTTAAGAATTTTAAGTCTATTTGCTAATTGATAATGTATGAATTATATGGAAATTCTATGATTTGCTTCACTCTTTATTTTGAGTCTAACTATATCAGAAGACGACAATCTGGTATGCTTTCCCCAATATCCGTTTAAAAGGTTTGGAATAATAAAAATATGGTTATTAAAGCTCAAAGCCCGGCAGGTTTTGCGGAAGAGTACATTATTGAAAGTATATGGAACAACCGTTTCCCACCAGGTTCAATCTTGCCCGCTGAGCGCGAACTGTCTGAGTTAATTGGTGTAACACGCACTACCTTACGTGAGGTGTTACAGCGTCTGGCTCGTGATGGTTGGTTAACCATCCAACATGGTAAGCCAACTAAGGTGAATAACTATTGGGAAACGTCGGGGTTAAATATTTTAGAAACACTCGCCCGATTAGATCACGATAGAGTTCCACAACTGATTGATAATTTACTGGCGGTACGGACAAATATTGCCGCGATTTTTATCCGAACAGCATTTCGGAACAACCCAGAAAAGTCTTTAGAAGTATTAGCGGGCAGAGAAAAAGTGGAAGACAATTCAGATGCATTTAGCGATTTGGATTATAACATTTTCCGTGGCCTTGCTTTCGCGTCAGGTAACCCAATTTATGGGTTGATTATTAATGGGTTAAGAGGTTTATACACGCGCGTTGGCCGGTATTACTTTTCCAACCCTGAAGCAAGGCGTTTAGCGTTAAGCTTTTATCAGCAATTGAGTCACCTGTGCCGTGAGCAAGCTTATGACCGTATTATGGAGTGTGTGCGTAATTACGGTAAGGAAAGTGGCCTAATTTGGCACTCCATGCAAGGCAATATGCCATCTGATTTAGCGCATATCCGCTAATTAAAGTTTCAATGCTTAAAGCCAGCATTCAACGATGATTGCTGGCTTTTTTATTGCGAGTCATTCTAAGTCTCTCGTTTTATCAGCTCTTACTGATAATGTGCGATATAACAATCGACATAAAGTGTTTAATAAAGCAATAAACTGTTAATTTTGTATTTTGCAATATATAATATCATGAAGATAAGGTTTGGTGAATGTAGATGTAATCAAGAGTAAGTTCTAGTTATTTGATAGATTCTACTAAAAAACATCACGTTAACTTCCTAGATTGTTTTTGTTTTAATGTAATTAATTGATAAATAAGGTTTAAATAAAAACATTCAATTGTACCCATCAGAATAAAAATCTATTTTGTAAATATATTGTGACAATAATTGAATTTTTTATCTGAATTGTTAAAAGTGTTAATTCACTGCATTGGCAAAAGAATACTAGAATATTATTCTAATGAATAAATCATCATTTTGCGGCTGAGGGCTCTATGAAAATTCTAGTGTTAGGTGCGGGTGTTATTGGTGTGACAACAGCATGGTATTTGGCGCAAGAGGGCCATGAAGTCATTGTTGTGGATAGGCAACACGATGTTGCTGAAGAAACCAGTGCAGGTAATGCAGGGCAAGTTTCACCCGGGTATGCAACGCCATGGGGTGCCCCAGGAATTCCCTTGAAAGCCGTGAAGTGGATGTTTGAAAAGCATGCACCACTGGCGATCCGCCCAGATGGGTCGTTGTTCCAGCTGCGTTGGATGTGGCAAATGCTCAAAAATTGTGATATCCAGCATTACGCAATGAACAAAAGCCGAATGGTTCGTATTGCTGAATATAGCCGCGACTGCATGCGTGAACTTAGACATGATATCGGAATTCATTATGAGGAGCGCCAAGGGGGTACGCTGCAACTGTTTCGCACTGCAAAGCAATTTGATAATGCTGCGAACGATATCGCTGTGTTACAACAAGAGGGTGTGCCGTATGAGCTATTAACCTCTGACGAATTGGTGAAAGCGGAGCCTGCGCTCGAATTTGTGAAGCACAAATTAACAGGTGGATTGCGTTTACCGAATGATGAAACGGGTGACTGCCAGCAATTCACCAAGAAGTTGGCGCAGATGGCAAGAAATGCAGGGGTAAAATTCCAATTTGGTGTGCAAGTTGAACACATCTTAACGCAAGGGCAGCGTGTGAGTGGTGTACTTATTGATGGCCAAATTCTGCAAGCGGACCGATATGTGGTTGCTATGGGGTCTTATTCCACAGCAATATTGCAAAAACTGGTTAAAATCCCTGTCTACCCACTTAAAGGCTACTCGTTGACGATGCCAATTATTGACCCCAAAAGAGCACCAGCCTCCACCATTTTAGATGAAACCTATAAAATTGCAGTGACACGCTTTGATGAACGCATACGTGTCGGCGGGATGGCAGAAGTGGTCGGTTTTAATTTAGAGGTTCTGAAAAAACGCTGTGAAACACTGAAAATGGTGGTACAAGATTTGTATCAAGGTGGTGGCGATATTGCTCAAGCGCAATTTTGGACAGGTCTCAGACCAATGACACCGGATGGTACACCCATTGTCGGGCCAACCGCGTATAGCAACTTGTATTTGAATACGGGGCACGGCACATTAGGTTGGACGATGGCATGCGGTGCGGGCAAATTGCTGGCAGATTTAATTTCAGGAAATACACCTGATATTGCCTCTGATGATTTATCAGTATCACGGTATTTAGATGGGTTTAATACGAAATTAGTGGCAGGTGGGCATTTGAACCCCGCGCGTTAATTTATTTAGGTTAGATAATCAATGTGCTGACATAAAAATAGACATGTATTTAAGGAATTAAGATGCCACGCCCAATTAGTGCCGTTATTCATTTAGACAACTTACAACATAATTTATCCGTTGTGCGTCAGCACTCTGGGCCAGCAAAAATATGGTCAGTCATGAAGGCGGATGGTTATGGTCATGGTATTAAACATATTTGGCCTGCCCTGAAAGCGACTGATGGCTTTGCGGTGTTAGATCTTCAAGAAGCTATTTTGTTGCGTGAAGAAGGTTGGGAAGGGCCAATATTATTGCTTGAAGGTTTTTTTCAGCCACAAGATTTAGGCGCAATCGACCAGTATCATTTAACCACCAGTGTACACAGTGAATGGCAACTTTATGCCATTGAAAATGCACAACTATCTTCTCCAATTTCGGTGTATGTAAAACTCAATAGTGGAATGAATCGTTTAGGTTTTACTGCCGCAGAGTATCAAGTGGTTGTTCAACGGCTGGCGGGTATGTCAAATGTTGCCTCAGTAACATTAATGAGTCACTTTGCTAATTCAGATACGCATACAGGGGTTGCTGAACCATTTGAACAAATTAAGCAATTTAGCCACTTGTCTCTACAAACTTGTATTGCGAATTCGGGTGCGACACTTTGGCATAAAGATACGCAATATGATTGGATACGGACGGGGATATTACTGTATGGCGCATCGCCAAGTGGTAAATCAGCAGATATTCGTCAATACTCGCTAAAAGCCGCGATGACGCTGCAATCAGAAGTGATAGCGATACACGATATTGCGGCTGGTGAGTCAATTGGCTACGGTAGCCGATTTACCTCATCAAAACCTATGCGTATTGCGACAGTGGCATGTGGATACGCGGATGGTTATCCTCGCCATGCACCGAACGGTACGCCCGTTTGGTGCAATGGAATACGCTGTGGTTTACTCGGTGCAGTTTCTATGGATATGCTGACGATTGATATTACCCACTGTGACGATGTGAAGTTAGGTACAAAAGTCGAATTGTGGGGGCAAAACCTACCCGTAGATGACGTGGCACAAGCCGCGGGGACAATCGGCTATGAATTAATGTGTGCCCTTGCAAAAAGAGTTCCTGTTCGTTACGAAAAAAGCGTAGAATAATTGTTAACCAATGCTGTAAATAATTTCACAGATTTAGCTTTAAATGTGATTTAGATTATGAATATTGGGAATCTTACTATATTGATATAACATATAGCGTTGATCCATTTCTCATTATTTTTAGGTTTAAATATGTCTAAAACAATTAAATTAACCACACTTGCTGTGACGTTGAGCGTGTTATCTAGTGCTGCTTTAGCGGGAACATGGTCTGTTGGTGGCTCAGTATTGGCACAATCTACGCCGTATAAAGGTATCAAGTCGCGTGATTACATTACACCCGTACCCATTGTAAATTATGACAGTGAAAATTTTTACTTTCATACATTAGCGGCGGGATACTACCTGTGGAATGACACGCAAGATCAACTGTCTTTAGATGCATTCTATTACCCACAATTTTTCAAACCTAAAGACAATGATGACAAAGCGATGCGTGAATTAGACCGCCGCCGTGATACCGTCATGACAGGTTTAACTTATCGCCATAAAGCCGACTGGGGAACACTGCGCACCAATATTTCAGGGGATATCCTTGGGATCAGCAACGGTATTCGTGGTGAGTTTGCGTACCTGTATGGTTTCGAAGGTGACAAATGGTCAATCACACCGGGCTTGGGTATCAAATGGGATAGCAAAAACCAAAACCGTTATGAATATGGTGTTTCTTCAAAAGAATCCCGTAACAGTGGTTTAAAACGCTATAACCCAGGCTCAAGCTGGACGCCGTATATGGAAGTCACAGGTAACTACCGTTTCGACGAAAATTGGACTGTATTTGCGATGGGGCGTGTTGACCGTCTGCCAAGTGAAGTTAAAGATAGCCCAATGGTTAACAAATCCGTTTCTGCGATTATGTGGACGGGTGTAACTTACACATTCTAATGGGTAGTTAACAATCATATAACCCCAGAGGGTGATCCTACTGGGGTTTTATTTTATCTCAATATCAATCTTGCGGTTTATTATCGCGGCTCACCATCACTAAAGATAGGCGAGCAGGGTGCTGCGCATCACTTTTCATTGGCACATTAATACTGGCCGTTTCAACACAGACCATTTGTTTATAACCATTATTCGGCATGTCTTGCATACTGCATGATAATTCCGCCCAAGGGTTCCAGCACACCACATCACTGTTATGGTAATGATGCAGTTCAATCGTGCGGTTCCAGCCATCATCGCGTAGTAGGCTGTACTCTTCAGGTTCTGAATAGATGCGGTCAGTATGTTTATTGAATTTTAACGGTTCAGACTCATGCGCTTCTTTATCGGCGACTTTATCGAAATAATGACCACCAAGGCCATAAACAGTGGCTTTATGAATATCACTGATATTGAAATAAGTGTGCAATGCCGCTGTCGTTTCAAAATCACCGTAACTTTCGAGCTCAAGCTCGCAAGTTTCACCGAGTTTCATTCGCAAAATCAAGGTGAACTCATGGGGCCATAGTTTACGGGTATATTCTGTGTCGGTGAGCGTGAAAGTTAAAATCACGCCATCATCATGTTCATTATGGGCAGTAAACTGCCAAGGTAAAATACGTGCAAATCCGTGACTAGGGCTTGCTACAGGGCCAAACCATGGCCAACAGATAGGAATACCACCGCGGATAGCCACACCGTCTTTAAACGCACTTTCAGAGCTTAACCAGAGGCAAGGTTTTTGCCCAGCAGGCTGCCAATCAATGAGATGAGCGCCTTGTAGACTCACTGCACCACGCACTTTTGGGTGAGAAACCACAATCAGTGGCAAGTCACCTAATTGACGTTGGGTGATATAGGCAGAAAGTTGTTTAATGACGGGTAGAGCAAAAATTTTTTCGTGCATGGTATCGGCCTGTGTTAGTGGAGACAGAATTAATACGCATTATACGTTTTGCGTGTGGCAGATTTGTGCGATGTTTGGCACTTATCTTAAATTTTACGAAAAGCATGTTTATACAGTATCGAATAATGGATTAAAGATAAATGAAGTGAGTAAAAATGTTGATGCAGTATTCGATATGATACAAAAGAGCCGCCAATAGGCGGCTCAGTCAGACTAATTACTTAACAGCTCTTATTTAGAGATGTGAGCAATCAGGTCTAATACTTTGTTTGAGTAACCAGTTTCGTTGTCATACCAAGAAACTAATTTAACAAAGTTATCGTTCAGTGCGATACCCGCTTTAGCATCAAACACAGAAGTCAGTTTTTCACCGTTGAAGTCAGTTGATACAACGTCATCTTCAGTGTAACCCAGAACACCTTTCAGCTCGCCTGCAGCAGCTTCTTTGATAGCGTCACAGATTTGTGCGTAAGTTGCTGGTTTTTCCAGACGAACAGTTAAGTCAACAACTGAAACGTTTGGAGTAGGAACACGGAAAGACATACCAGTCAGTTTGCCATTCAGCTCAGGAATAACTTTACCTACAGCTTTAGCAGCACCAGTTGAAGATGGGATGATGTTTTGAGCAGCACCACGACCACCACGCCAGTCTTTGTGAGAAGGGCCATCAACAGTTTTCTGAGTTGCAGTTGTTGCGTGAACAGTGGTCATCAGACCTTCAACGATACCGAATTTGTCGTTGATAACTTTAGCCAGTGGAGCTAAGCAGTTAGTTGTGCAAGATGCGTTAGAAACGATTTCTTGACCTGCGTAAGCTTTGTGGTTAACGCCCATAACGAACATTGGGGTGTCATCTTTAGAAGGACCAGTCAGAACAACTTTTTTCGCGCCTGCTTGGATGTGTTTACGTGCAGTTTCATCAGTCAGGAAGATACCTGTCGCTTCAGCAACTACGTCAACACCGACTTCGTTCCATTTCAGGTTTGCAGGATCTTTTTCTGCAGTAACACGGATTTTTTTACCGTTTACAACTAGGTGACCATCTTTAACTTCAACAGTACCGTTGAAACGACCGTGAGTTGAATCGTATTTCAGCATGTAAGCCATGTATTCTGCATCGAGCAGGTCGTTGATAGCAACGATTTCGATATCAGAACGCTCTTGTGCAGCACGGAAAACGATACGGCCAATACGACCAAAACCATTAATACCTACTTTGATAGTCATAGTATTTCCACCAGCTATTTATTCGTGAATTAAGTTGTAGTTAAAGTTACCAAAACCTTGCCAGCCGTCAAGCGGAATCGTGTCAATTATTGAAAAAAATCAATTCTGATACCACTAACTGCTTATTTGTCAGCCATTTCAGCGGCAAATACAGCCGCACGTATTATCGGGATTGTACGGCATAATGAAACCATCTATCAGTGATATATGTGATACGCTTCACAAATCAAAACGGAAAGTAAGATGCTTCTTAGTTTAGAATAGTTTTATAAATATTGTTGTTAATTTTTTGTTGCTAAAAAATGCAGTATGATAGTCATCAACCAAACAAACTATTTAAATACGTGGGTAAGTCATGTCACATAAAGATAAACAACACGTTGATATTTCAGATTTAAATGAGATGCAGCGCTATGTTACACAGCAAGCAGGCACTGAACCGCCATTCAGTGGTCAATTATTGCATAACCGTAAAGAGGGTGTGTATGAATGCCTGTGCTGTGGTACACCTTTATTTATGTCTGAGACCAAATTTGATGCAGGTTGTGGGTGGCCGAGCTTCTATGAAGCAGTGAATGATCATGCCATCAAATACATTGAAGATTTCTCTCATGGAATGCACCGCATTGAAGTTCGCTGTCAAAATTGCGATGCACACTTAGGGCATGTGTTTCCAGATGGCCCTATGCCAACAGGGCAACGTTACTGTATTAATTCAGCATCCTTAAGCTTTTTGGATGAAGAATCAGGTGAGAAGACCCGTGGATAGGCAGCTGAAGGGTGCTGAAGTCCATTTTTTGTGTTCAGCCTTCGCGAGCAATAACGATTCAGCTAAAAATAAAAAAGCAGTTTAACTAAAAGTCAGTTTACATTTTCGAAGGAGCGGTGCCGTGAGCGTAGAAGTTGACCCAAAATATATTGAGCAATTACTTGCAGTGATGACCCCAGAGATTTATGAGCGCCTCGTTACTGCCGTTGAGCTAGGTAAATGGCCTGATGGGGTTCCTTTAACCGCGGAGCAAAAAGAACATAGCTTGCAGATGGTGATGCTGTGGCAATCACGCAACAACCATAATCCGGAGCATATGACGGTAGGGACAAACGGTGAGATCACCATGAAGAGCAAGCAAGAGCTCAAAACGATGTTCCAAGGGGAAATGTTAGCTACACTCAAACCGCAAAATAACGAGTGATTTAAAACGGTATTATTTTCAATGGTATTTGAAATGGCAATGTTTTCTCACGGAAGGTTGAACAGGAGAAAACATCGCCGAGGTGAATGCTCGATTAGGCAATATCATCTAAGGTGATAAGTTTTGCACCTTGCTGTTCCATTTCGATTAACGCATTCTGGCTGTCATTAGCGGTTAAATTAACACCACGACAGCCATCCACTAACACATCGACGCTGTAGCCCAAATTTAAGGCATCAAGCACCGTAAATTTAACGCAATAATCGGTCGCAATCCCCATAATAATTAAGTGATTGATCTCTTGAGTTTGTAGCCATGCATGTAAGCGTGTTTGACTCACTTTGTCGTTATCAAAGAAAGCACTATAGCTATCAACTTGCGGGTCTTCGCCTTTGGTAAACGTTTCCTGGATAGCTTGTGTATTTAATCGGGGATGAAAATCTGCACCTTTTCCGCCTTGAACACAATGTACAGGCCACCATACTTGCGGCAATCCATTAAGTTCACCAATATCGCCAACTTGTGTACCTGAATTTTCAGCAAAGCTTAAATGCTCCGCAGGGTGCCAATCTTGACTCGCAATGACGGTGATGTCTTTTTGTTGGCAAACCGTGACTGCTTTATTGGCCACGTCTATAACGTGTTCACTTTCATTCACGGCGAGCGAGCCGCCTGTACAGAAATCATTTTGTAAATCGACTAGCAATAAGGCCGTTTTCATCATTTCCTCAGTTATTCATCAGCGTAGCTCAATTCACCGCGTAAATTATTTTGCATTAATTCGCGGATCAGCGCAGGTGTGTAATTTTGACTTAGTAAGTAATGTAATTTACTCAACGCCGCTTCAAAAGTCATGTCATAACCGCTAATTACCCCTGATTCCGCGAGAGCATGCCCTGTGGCGTAGCCTTCCATATTTACACGTCCTGAGATGCACTGTGTTAGGTTGACGACAATAATCCCACGATTTGTAGCTTCACGTAGAATACGCAGTAATTCAGGCTGCTGCGGGGCATTCCCAACACCATAAGAACGCAGAATTAATGCTTTGACGGGCTGCTGAAGAATATTACGGACAATCTCAATCGATAAACCTGGGTAGAGTGTGACAACGCCAATAGGTTGAGGGGTAATGCGGTGAGTTTTGAATTCACCCACACCAATAGGTGCAGGGCAAGCATTGAAAGCGCGAATATGAATGCCGGCTTCCATCAACGGCGAGCAGTTTGGCGAGCTAAAGGCATCGAAACCGTCTGCGTGAGCTTTGACTGTGCGATTACCTCGGTACAATTTATTATTGAAAAATAGCCCGACCTCATTAATCGGGTAATTCGCAGCTAAATACAATGCATTCAATAGGTTAGTTTGCCCATCAGAACGTAACGCTTCCAGTGGTATTTGTGACCCTGTCACGATAATCGGTTTCTTTAAGTTCTCAAACATAAAAGAAAGTGCAGAGGCCGTGAACGCCATGGTGTCTGTGCCATGTAAAATAACAAAACCATCATATAGCGCATAGTTTAAGCGAATATCATCGGCTATGAGTTGCCAATCTTCAGGTGTGATATCAGAAGAGTCAATTAACGGTTGGTGCTCACGGATAGTGAATTCAGGCATTTCTGGGCGGTGAAATTCAGGCATTTGAGCCAATTGCGCTTGTAAATGGCCAGAAACTGGGATGTAACCTTGTGGTGAGTGGCGCATGCCAATGGTACCGCCCGTATAGACGACATAAATAGATTTCTTCTGCATTTGATTACCTAATTTATTCGCGCATGGAGAAATGAAAATAATTATCTGAATTTTGACGTAATTACGCGTGTATTACTATCGTTAAATTACGAATTTGCAGATTGAAATGAGGTAATTTGAGTGTCTTGTGAGAGAAATCCCCTCCCATAAGCGAGAGGGGATGAAAATCAATTAATTTCAGCGCAATTTAAGCAAAATGCATAACGGTTTTGTGGATCATTCATTTTCAAGAAAAATTGAGCTTGTTGACGAATATCAGTCGCAACCGCGGGTGGTAAAAATATCTGCAGAACATCAGGCATTGTTGCTTGGACATTACTGGTTAACTCAAGCAGTAGCTGGTCCATAAAGGATAACTCTGGCTTCATCCAATCTAGTTGTACATCAGACAGTTTAGCCAATTCTGCGGCTTTATCCACGGCATCATCAAAATCGCCTAGCTGGTCGACAAGGCCAATTTTTAGTGCATCTTGTCCAATCCAAACACGGCCTTGGGCAATTTTATCAATTTGCTCAGGGGTTTTATTTCGTGATTTTGCGACAAGATTAATAAAGGTGTCATAACCATTTTCAATGGTAATTTGCATCATATCGGCAAATTGTGGGTTGATCCCTTTCGTGATGGAAATATCAGCCAGTGGTGAGGTGGAAACCCCATCAGTGTATACCCCAATAGAATCCAATGATTTTTCAAAGGTATTGATCACGCCAAAGATACCAATTGAGCCAGTTAGTGTACTTGGGCTCGCAATAATATAGTCCGCAGGTGTGGAAACCCAGTAACCACCAGATGCTGCCATGCCACCCATAGAAACTACAACGGGTTTGCCTGCGGCATGGGCAGAGGCTAATTCGCTGCGAATAAGGTCAGATGCGCTAACGCTTCCTCCTGGGCTATTCACACGTAGGACAATGGCTTTGATATTGTCATCAAGGCGAGCATCACGTATTTGTGCTGCAATGGTGTCACCACCAGCAATACCCGGTGTTTGAGGGCCATCCATAATCGCGCCTTGCACCATGATCACCGCAATATTACCACCTTGGTTTGTGGTGGTGTCGGCAATTTTCGCAGAGTAATCATAGATACTGATATTATTGAATTGCTTAGCATCTTTATTCCAACCAAAATGCTTGCTGAGAAGCTCTTCGACTTGCTCATTGGTATAAATTTTATCCACCAATTTCTGTTTTAATGCGTATTGAGCGCTGTCCCCTTTGACTGCACGTAGCTGGCTAAGAATAGCATCTGCACCAGGGAAAATTTGTGAACTCGTCATTTTACGGTTAGCTGCTAACGCATCCAAATAATTGTTCCACAACGCATTTAACCATTGCTGGTTCGCAAGACGCGCTTCAGGGGACATGTCATCACGCATCATTGGTTCAACCGCAGATTTATACGTTCCGACACGGAAAATATGACTGCTAATTTTCAGTTTTTCTAACAGAGATTTGTAGTAAATACTGTTTGTCGCGAAGCCGTATAAGCCAACGGAGCCTTGCGGGGTAAGGTAAATATCATCGGCAAAGGTTGCAAGGTAATATTGAGGTTGAGAAAAATGGCTGCCTACTGCGTAAACTTGTTTACCCTTACTCTTAAATTGTGCAATCGCTTTGCCGATATAAGCGAGGGAAGGCTGATCCGCTCCCACTAAGTTATCAAGGCGCAAAACCATCCCTGTAATACGGTCATCATCGGCGGCGGTGCGAATGGTGTCGACGATATCGAATAGGGAGTTTTCTTGCATTCGGTTATTTGAGGTGCCTAATAACTCACGGCTCATACGCCCAAATGGGTCTGGCGCAGAAACTTGGTCAACGACGACACCTTGTAAGTCAACATACAACGCACCATAGTAATTTTTTTCAGGCTCAGATTCTGATTGATAAAGGGCAAAAGACCCAATCACAATAAAGAACAGCACAAGGAAAATTGCGTTAAAAACGAATTCCCGAATAAAGTTAAGTGCCTTCCAACTGATTTTAAAGATGGTGGCGAGGATGTCCCATAGTTGACGCATTTTTTCTCCTATCCTGTATATTTTGCACCACAAGGGTGTTGGCTTCAGTTGTTTGCCACTGATTTGAGCTGCAAATTATATTTGGATACTGCTTTCTAATTCACTCATTAGCAATACAGTTATTTACTAATGAATCATTTTTTATGCATAACAAATCTGTTATGCGCGATATACAATGTCACAATGATATTTTTCACTCATGACAAATGATATAATTCAATGAATTAATAATCTAATTAATGCAACTCACGTTAATCGGCAAGCAGAGTCACAGTTTAACGATAAGCTTACTATAACAATAGGTTGTGTGGGTATAATTACCTGATTGAATGATTATCAAATCAGTCTACTCTTAATCGGAGACAAATATGGATGCTTTAACCCTTTTGTTGAACCGTCGTTCAGCTTCCAGACTCACTACACCTGCGCCACAAGGCGAAGAACTCAACAACATTCTTGCGGCTGGCATGAGAGCGCCAGATCACGGTGCGTTACGCCCTTGGCATTTTGTTATCATGCAGGATGATGGCATTAAACGCTTTAGTCAATTGCTTGAAAAAGCAGCGATTGAAGGTGAGTTAGGCGCAGAAGTCGAAGAAAAAGCGCGTAATGCCCCTTTTCGAGCACCATTAATTATTACGGTGATTGCGAAAATTAAAGATCATCCTAAAGTGCCACAATGGGAACAACTCGTTGCAGCGAGTTGCACGGTTCAAGCAATGCAAATGGCAGCGGTTGCACAAGGTTTTGGTGGGATTTGGCGTTCAGGCTCATGGACAGAAGATGCCGTTGTACGTGCAGGGTTAGGCTGCGAAGAAAATGACCGTATCGTTGGTTTTCTTTATTTAGGTACGCCAGAACTTAAAGCACCAACAAAAGTCCAAACCCCAGATATGGACGGTTTTATCACACATTTTTAAGGGAACAGTAATGACTGAGAAAATTAGATTAACGCAGTACAGTCACGGTGCGGGTTGCGGCTGTAAAATTGCCCCGAAAGTGTTAGAGCAAATCCTGCATACAGAACAAGCCAAATTTCATGACCCACATTTGCTGGTTGGGAATGAAACTAAAGATGATGCCGCCGTTTACGATTTAGGTAATGGTATTGGGATCATCAGTACCACAGATTTCTTTATGCCTATCGTTGACTCCCCATTTGAATTTGGGCGCATTGCGGCAACCAATGCCATTAGCGATATTTTTGCTATGGGTGGCAAGCCGATTATGGCGATTGCGATTTTAGGATGGCCGATCGCCAAATTGCCTCCTGAGGTTGCACGTGAAGTGATTGAAGGTGGTCGCGCAGCTTGTGCAGATGCAGGGATTTCCCTTGCAGGTGGACACTCTATTGATGCGCCTGAGCCTATTTTTGGTTTGGCTGTCACTGGCGTCGTGAACACGGAATATGTGAAGAAAAACAGCGCTGCAACCGCGGATTGTGAGCTATTTTTAACAAAACCACTGGGTATTGGCGTATTAACGACCGCTGAGAAAAAAGGCTTGCTCAAAGAAGAGCATCAGCACCTAGCCGCAGAAACTATGTGCCAGCTAAATAAACTCGGCGCAGTGATTGCTCCGATTGAAGGCGTCACGGCAATGACGGATGTGACGGGTTTTGGTTTACTTGGTCACTTAAGCGAGATTTGCGAAGGGTCTGGGGTTCGAGCTCAAATTTCGTTTACAAAAGTGCCAAAATTAGCCGATGTTGAAAAATACATTGAAGCAGGGTGTGTCCCAGGTGGAACATCACGCAACTTTGATAGTTATGGTCATCTTATTGGCCCTATGAGTGATATGCAGCGCCAGTTATTGTGTGACCCGCAAACCTCGGGTGGGCTGTTGATTGCTGTAAAACCGTCAGAAGTTGCTAAAATTAAAGAGATTGCACAGCAGCAAGGTGTTTTGTTACAGTCTATCGGAAAATTATTACCCCATCAGGACAATGTCCCATTAGTTGAAGTGATAGATTAATTCATGCGTTTGTTTATTGCGGAAAAACCGAGTCTCGCTAGGGCGATTGCCGATGTATTGCCAAAACCTCATCAACGAGGGGATGGCTTTATAAAATGTGGTGATGGTCAAACGGTCACATGGTGCATTGGTCACCTTCTTGAACAGGCTGAGCCCGATGCTTATGAGCCTCGCTATGCGCGTTGGAATTTACAAGACTTGCCGATTATTCCCGAAAAGTGGCAGTTAAAACCACGCCCCTCAGTAACCAAACAGCTGA
The DNA here is from genome assembly GCF_019343475.1 of Providencia sp. R33. Lineage (NCBI taxonomy): Bacteria > Pseudomonadati > Pseudomonadota > Gammaproteobacteria > Enterobacterales > Morganellaceae > Providencia > Providencia sp. R33. Next base: position 1,315,325 of record NZ_CP072453.1, read on the forward strand.
AAACCATCGAAGCACTACTCAAACAAGCAACTGTCGTTATCCATGCAGGAGACCCTGATAGAGAGGGACAGTTGCTGGTGGATGAAGTGCTCGATTATCTAAAACTTGATGCAGAAAAACGAAAAACAGTAAAACGTTGCCTTATCAACGACCTTAACCCTCAAGCGGTAGAGCGTGCTATTGAGCGGTTAAGGGAAAACCGTGAGTTTATTCCACTGTGTGTTTCTGCCCTTGCCAGAGCAAGAGCCGATTGGCTGTATGGCATTAATATGACTCGCGCTTATACGTTACTTGGGCAGCGTGGTGGCTATCAAGGCGTTCTTTCGGTTGGTCGCGTACAAACTCCAGTATTAGGGCTGGTGGTAAGGCGTGATGAAGAAATAGAAAACTTTGTGCCTAAAGACTTTTTTGAAGTGAAAGCGCACATTGTCACCCCAAAAGATGAACGCTTTGTGGCGACTTGGCAACCGAGCGAGTCTTGCATTGATTATCAGGATGAAGAAGGGCGTTTATTTCATCGGCCGCTTGCTGAGCATGTGGTTTCCCGAATTGAAGGAAAACCCGCAATTGTCACGCTGTATCAAGATAAGCGTGAGTCTGAAATTGCACCACTGCCTTTTTCATTATCAGCACTGCAAATTGAAGCCGCCAAAAAATATGCGTTAAGTGCTCAAGAAGTGTTGGATATTTGCCAACGTTTATATGAAACCCACAAATTGATCACTTATCCGCGTTCGGATAGCCGTTATTTACCGGATGAACACTTTGCGGGTCGGCATAGCGTATTAAATGCGATTGCGGTTCATCAGCCCGATCTTACTGAATTTGAACTACCTGAATTAGATAAGAAAAATCGTTGTTGGGATGACAAAAAAGTCGATGCTCACCACGCCATCATTCCTACGGCAAAAACGACCTCTGTAAAATTAACGGAAAATGAAAGTAATATTTATCAGTTAATTGCACGCCAATATATTATCCAATTTATGTCTGATGCAGTTTTTCGCAAATGTACGATTGAACTGGAAATTGAAAATGGTAAATTTATTGCCAAAGCGAGATTCTTGGCTGAAGCAGGTTGGCGAGTTGTTTTAGGTGGCAAAGAGCGTGATGCTGAAAATGATGGTATGCCGTTGCCTGTTGTTGCTAAAGATGATGCGCTTTTGTGCGAAAAAGGGGAAGTAGTTGAAAGGCAAACTCAGCCACCGAGGCCTTTTACTGACGCCACTTTATTATCTGCTATGACGGGTATTGCCAGATTTGTTCAAGATAAAGCATTAAAAAAAGTATTGCGAGAAACAGACGGTTTGGGAACAGAAGCAACTCGAGCAGGGATCATCGATCTCTTGTTTAAACGCCAGTTTCTGTATAAAAAAGGGCGTTATATTCATTCATCGCCCGCAGGAAGAGCCTTAATTCATGTGTTGCCTGATATGGCGACTTTGCCTGATATGACAGCGCACTGGGAGTCTGTTTTGACTCAAATCAGTGAAAAGCAAACTCGGTATGATGATTTTATGCATCCGCTGAGTGAAACATTGATGCAACTTATTCATTATGCTCGCCAATCCACTAATTTACGCGCTTTTCGAGAGCTACCACCGGCACCAAGTAAGGGTGGTAAGAAAAGCACTAAAACTACAAAGAAAACGAAAAAGAAATCAGATTAACCAAACCGAAAAAGGCACTCAAATGAGTGCCTTTTTATATATGGGGTACCAGCTATTTACTTAAGTCGAACTCGGACCAAACAGGAGCGTGGTCAGACGGTTTTTCCATTCCACGGATTTCATAGTCAATACCGGTTGCAATACAGCGCTCAGCCAGCTTATTTGATGCCAGCAATAAATCGATGCGTAAACCTCGGTTATCATCAAAACCTTTTGAACGGTAATCAAACCATGAATAGCAGTCATCAACGTCGGGGTTTTTAGCGCGGTATGTATCAACTAAGCCCCAGCCTAGGAGTTTATCTAACCATTCGCGCTCTTCAGGTAAAAATGAACATTTACCTGTTTTTAACCAACGCTTACGGTTGATATCGCCAATACCAATATCCAAGTCTGTTGGACTGATATTCATATCACCCATAATTAGCAATTGGGAATCCGCAGTTTGTGTTGAGGTAACATAATTTTGTAAGTCACGGTAAAACTTTTCTTTTGCTGGAAATTTTGTTGGGTGGTCACGGCTCTCACCTTGAGGGAAGTAACCATTAACAACAGTGAGTAAGCCACGCTCTGTTTGAATATCAGCCATAATAATTCGACGTTGGGCTTCATCATCATCGGTTGGGAAGCCTTTACGAACTGCAATAGGCTCATTTTTAGTAAGGAGAGCAACACCATAGTGCGCTTTTTGGCCGTGATAAAAAACATGATAACCGAGCTTGCTAACCTCTTCATATGGAAACATATCATCATGCACTTTGGTTTCTTGTAAGCCGATGACCTCTGGTTGATGTTTTTCGATGATGGCGGCAAGTTGATGCGGGCGAGCACGAAGACCATTAATGTTAAACGATATGAATTTCATGAATTTTTTATCACCTATTTTTAGTATTCCTATCGCTAATTCTATCAGATGCAACCGTCACTGTAACCCATATGATACCGATTACTGCCTAATGCTCATACAAAATAATAATTAATTAAAAAAAACTATCAAAGTAACAATAGCCGGTAGCTATAATAAAAATAAATAAGGATATATTTAATTATTTATAATTTATTATATATGATTAAATTATCTGTAATATAAATTTATGGTTGATGATTAAAAAATGGTTATTAATTATTTAAAATAACCATCGTTAATTTCATTTAAAGTCAATTGGTTATTTGTATTTTAATGTGATTTAATAGTGGTGGCATAAAAAATAATCAAAAGAAACAGTATAATATATTGCTTTGCTATGTTGGAAATTATAAAAATACTTTTATGAAATATTGTTACTCATTCAATAAAAAATTAAATTTTATTTTTTATTGAATGATTTTGGTTATGGGATAATCAACTTATTATCTACTGGATAATAATTTTGTTGATTAACATATTAATAAATAGAATGGGGTCATAGATATGTTCTTTTCAAGAAAATTAGAGGCGTTTATGGCGGTTGTTGAGAATGGCTCGTTAAGTAAAGCTGCGAGAGTGATGAACCGAACGACGCCTCCTATCGCTAAGTCTATCAAGGACTTCGAAACAAGCTTAGGTAAACGGCTTTTTAAACGAGAAAAATTTGGAATGACATTAACTAAGGATGGCCAGGAACTTTATAATGATCTTAGAGATCTTTATTTGCAGGAGAAGGAAATCACTAAAAAACACTTTTCAGGTTATATTGTCAATGAAGCGAATATTTATTATGACTGGGGAAAGGAAAATCATTTGATTAATCTTTATCAAGCAGCTCATAAAAATAATGTACAAGTGAATATATTAAGGTTTAACTATGATGAGGTAGATGAAATAGTTGATTATGATGGTAACACACTCATTTTAAGTTCTGAACAAGTTGTCAGTGAACGGTTTTCATTACAAAAAAAAATAGAAAATTCCCCATTGGGTATTTATTGTCGTAAAGAACTTTATGAAAAATTTAATCATGACCTTGTCGCACTATTACAAGAAAGTACGTGGCTTTGTGATCCTGCATTTTATAAAAGTTCACTGATGAGTGATTTACTCGAAAAGATTGAAACGCTCGATAATAAAGTGAGTGTGAGGCAAATGGATAATATTGGTTGTTGCCAGAGTTTTATTCAAGATGGTGATTTTATTGGCATTATAGATCACTATCCTGAAGAAGAATTAATCGATAAGTCATTAATATATATATCATTGAATAAATTATTGGGGCAGAGCGAATGTTATGTTTATAAGTCAAAGGCACATTCAAGTGTATTAAATCGTTTTATGGGGGTTGTTGATAAATTGGGTGTTGAATCTCTTTAGATGGTGGTGGGAGAAGGATTCGAACCTTCGAAGTCTGTGACGGCAGATTTACAGTCTGCTCCCTTTGGCCGCTTGGGTATCCCACCAGATTTTGAATTGCTGTAATCGTTCACAGCGGGCGGCATCATATCAAATGACGCGCCGCTGTAAAGCATTAATTTCCAATAAAACATTCGTTTGCTGTTTTTTTGTTCTCAATGCTTGTAAATACAACAAATTACGACTAAAAAGGGCTTGCGTGTATTTGTTTATAAAATGATAGTACGGTTGCCATATACAAATACACGTTGCGCTAAAACCCAATACAGCGCATGGCTTAGGACATTTTTTTCGACATCACGGCCAGCACGCATCATATCATCCGCTGTGAATGTATGGTCAACGTTAATCACGTTCTGCGTGATTATAGGGCCTTCATCCAAGTTGTCATTCACAAAGTGCGCTGTGGCGCCAATAATCTTCACACCACGCTCATAGGCTTGGTGGTAAGGGCGAGCACCAATAAAAGCAGGTAAAAAGGAATGATGAATATTAATGATTTGGTTAGGGTAATGCTGGACAAACTCAGGTGTCAAAACACGCATATATTTTGCAAGCACCACATAATCAGGCTGATACTGATCAATCTGCGCCGTCATTTTTTCATCGTGTTGTTCACGAGTTAAGCCTTCATGGCTAATATGATGGAATGGAATACCAAACTGTTCAACTAAGTTTTTCAATGTGTCGTGATTACCAATAACGGCTGCGATTTCGACATCTAGCCCATCGTAAGCACTCTTCATTAATAAATCACCTAAACAATGCGCTTCTTTAGTCACCATGATGACAATACGACGACGACCAGAAGCATTCAGCTCACGTTTTGAACCAACGGGTAGCGCATCATCAAGATCAGCGAGAAGGGTTTCATCATTAAAAATGCCTTCAAGTTCGGTACGCATAAAAAAACGGCCCGTATGGTGATCTACAAATTCATTATTTTGCACAATATTGAGTTGGTGCTTGTAACAAATATTGGTGATTTTTGCGATTAATCCTTTCGCATCAGGGCAAATGGTCCTGAGGATTTTTTTTTGTACAATTTTGTGTTGCATGAAACTGTCTAATCCTTAACTAACAGAGCCTTTTTTAGGCAAATAACATACGGCGCAATGAACTCATGTAGGTAAATAGTGTTTATAACGAAAAGTATTAGTTTTGGTCACAGCATTTTTTATATTTTTTGCCAGAACCGCAGGGACACAAGTCGTTACGTCCAACTTTGGGGGTAATACCATCGAGATAATACCAACGCGAATTCAAACGAATAAAGCGGGAACGTTCATGAATAAGCTGTTTATGATCAGCTTTTTCATCAATAAAGCAAGCCGAAAATTCGACATAACCTTCATCGGGATTTTTAGCATAAGAAGAACTAATAACACGGAGCCCTAACCATTGTGTTTGTTCGAAGCTATTTGTGATTTCTTGCTGCCAATTTTGTGCATTGCAATCAGGATGCCATGTTTCAATAAGATAATTAGCGTTATGCAGTACATAGGCACTATAACGCGAGCGCATAAGCTGCTCAGGCGTCTCTGGGGTTGCTTCACTACGCAAGAATGGAGCACAACAATGTTCAAATTGTGCTTTGCTGCCACAATGGCACTTACTTTCTTCTTGTTGATACATAATACTCTCAATAAAAATAAGTAGAAGATTGAAAAATCACTATACTCAAATGATAGGTGAAAAATGATTTTATAATATGAATAATAGTATTGTTAATTAAACAGGGTCATTGCGGTAGGTATCAAATGAAAAATAGAAAAATATTGATAATAGAAGACGAAATCACCTTCTGTACTATCTTGAAAACTTACTTAGAAAGTTTGGAGATAGAGATCTATACCGCGAGCAATGGTCAACAAGCTATTGAGATGTTGACGGTTGCGAAAATTGAACCTGATATTATTCTTTGTGATCTTAATATGCCAGTAATGAATGGGGAAGACTTCATGCGTGAATTAGTTGCTAGGAATATCAACACACCAGTGATTGTTATTTCTGCAACGACAGATTTTACCCAACTTGACCGCATGTTTCGTCTTGGTGCTAAGGATGCTTTGCTCAAACCTATTAAGAATTTAGATGAAGTCAAAATCACGATTTTGTCTGCGCTTTATCCTGAGGAAGATAACCTTAGTGCTCAGGTTGGTGATGAAATACACCACATTGCTGCATTGATGCAAAGTAATACGCAAGATATGTTAACAGTCTTAAAGCAATTGCAGCCACCAGTGCACCAAATTGTTAATGGTTACCGAATTAATTATCGCCAATTGAATGAAGCCAATCGATTTGGCTTGCTGTTAGATTTAGCACCAATTTCAGAGAGTCAAATCGGTTTCTATTGCATTGATACCGAGCGCTCTGCACAAGAGGGGATTATGGCCGCATTTTTGATCCGGGTGGTATTTAACGATTTATTGAAAAATGCAGTGAGCTATCCAGATAAAAAATTACCGAATATTAATAAAATTATTAACCAGATAAATCATTTACTAGAAGACTCAGGATTTACTGGCCATTTTCCTTTACTTCTTGGGTATTTTAATACCCAAAATAAAGCCATTATTATGGCAAGCGCAGGCTTAGAGGCACAAGTGACTACAGAAAAATCTCATTTTAAATTGGACAGAAGCATTCCATTGGGCGCTCTAAAATTCTACCATCCAAATCATTTAGAAATAAAAGGAACGGCTTGGCAGTGTTTAATTCGTAATAATAGCCAGAAAATAAAACTTATGTTTAATCCTGAAAATTAGCGTTATCTTAAAAAGAGTTATAATCAAGGACTAAATAAACTCAATAAGACTCATCGCTATTTATTCATTAACAATTCCTGATATACTTCTGCGCACTTAAAAGGCCTCATCCACTTCTTTGTAAAATGAGGCAAAGGTGTATCGAAATTTTCTGGAGTATAAAATGACACAGCGTAAGGTGCGTAAAGCGGTGATCCCTGTTGCGGGATTAGGAACAAGGATGCTGCCTGCAACGAAAGCTATCCCTAAAGAGATGCTACCAATCGTTGATAAGCCGTTGATTCAATATGTTGTCAATGAATGTATTGCTGCGGGTATTAATGAGATTGTTCTTGTTACACACTCTTCTAAAAACTCAATTGAAAACCATTTTGATACAAGCTTTGAGTTAGAGGCTATTTTAGAAGCTCGTGTTAAACGTCAATTATTGGATGAAGTCCAATCTATTTGCCCAAGTCATGTCACGATTATGCAAACGCGCCAAGGAATTGCAAAAGGGTTAGGTCATGCAATTTTATGTGCTAAACCTCTGGTTGGTGAAGAGCCATTTGCTGTCATTTTACCTGATGTGATTTTAGACCGCTATAGTACAGATTTAACCAAGTTTAATTTGCGTGAGATGCTTGAACATTTTGAGGATTCTGGGGCCAGCCAAATTTTAGTTGAACCCGTTCCTGAAGATGAAGTTTCTAATTACGGTATCGTGGATTGTAATGGTGAAAATCTTCAACCAGGCGACAGTAAAAAGATTTTACGTATGGTTGAAAAACCCAAAAAAGATGAAGCGCCATCTAATTTATCCATAGTTGGTCGTTATGTATTATCAGCGAAAATTTGGGATGCATTAGCAAAAACCGCCCCAGGTGCTGGCGATGAAATTCAATTAACGGATGCAATTGCTTTAATGATGGAAAATAATGAGCCCGTTGAGGCCTACCACTTATGTGGTAAAAGCCATGACTGTGGAAATAAATTAGGTTACATGAAAGCTTTTGTCGAATATGGAATTCAACACGATACATTGGGCGATGATTTTACCCAATGGGTGAAAGAGTTATCATCAACATTAAATAAAACTAAATAGTCCCAATCTGTCAATTTTCATTAAAGGCTAACTTTATCTGTTAGCCTTTTTTATGCAAGTAAATTGGCTATATTAATGTGAATGACTAAGTATTAAGAGGTATATCTTACATTGTGAATGCAACATTGTGGAACCTGGTTTTTATGGTTTAAGTATTGAAAATTGGTTTACAGGGTGGGCCAATAAACTCTTGTCTATGCACCTATCATTTCTAATTAAGATTACATTTCTTTACTATTATAATATTTTATTTAATTTTTTAGGTCGTTGAGTAACGAAGAATACACATTTGAAGTGAGTAGATGTGAAGCAATTGAAATGAAAATGCTGGTTTTATATGCATAAACGCATTTTTAACACAGACTAATATAAAACAATATATAGGGCTATAAGCAAAAACACCCTTTTAAAAAGGGTGTTTAGAATTAGCGTTTAGGCGATTAGATCAAGAAATCGTCTAAAGATTTACCTGCATCAATAGCAACTTTGATCACAGCTGGTGTACGGCCTTGGCCTGTCCACGTTTTTGTTTCGCCGTTTTCATCAACATATTTATATTTAGCAGGGCGTGCAGCACGTTTAGCACGAGTGCTTGTTGTTTTACCTGAATCCATAGTTTGCAGGAGATCATTTAAATCTACACCTTGCTCTAGGATCATTTCACGAACTTTTTCTAATTTACGGTTACGTTCTTCTAATTCAGCGCGTGCTTGGCTTTCTTCATCACGACGTTCATCAACAACGACCGTTAATTTTTCCAGCATTTCTTCTAAAGATTCTAAAGTAACTTCGCGAGCTTGAGCACGAAGAGTACGGATGTTATTTAACGCTTTTAATGATTCGCTCATTTTCCTGGTCTCAAATTATTTGTTGGCATGTGTACAGTAATAATAGAATGCTATTTTAAATTCTGCAATAGCTAAATTACACCCCTAGTTTAAAAGTAATCTTTAACGAATGCAATTTTTTTACAAAAGAAATATAAACTTTTCGTAGATATATATACCACTATTATCAATAACAGAACTAATGAAAAAAATAGCAATAAGAAAAAGTTTCACTAACTTAATATTCTGTAAAATGAGTAAAAAGTCTTTTTTACTTTTACTCAAAATGAACTGATGTTAGGGATTAACTTAAATTTTCTTTTTTTGATGAGGTTTCTTGTCGTATTGCGCATCAGTAAAAACGTTTTATTGATAATATCAGATTGGTTTTTATCGCATATAAGATAATCATTATAAGTATAAAATACAGATATGTTTACGTAAAAAGAGTTAAATTTTCAATAAGTAAAGTAAGGTGGAGTGGTTATTGTTAATCTGAGGATATGTTTTATGATAAAATTATTTTGAATATAATTTTTGAGGAAACAGCAAGATGGCTCAGCTTTATTTTTATTATTCAGCGATGAATGCGGGTAAATCGACGTCTTTGTTACAGTCATCGTATAACTATAACGAAAGAGGGATGCAGACGTTGATATTCACAGCAGAAATTGATAATCGCTTCGCTTTGGGGAAGGTATCTTCACGTATCGGGCTATCAGCTGAAGCATTATTATTCTCGCCATCGACCAATATGGCGGAGGTAATTCAACGTGAAAATAATGAACAAAAAGTGCATTGTGTGCTTATTGATGAGTGTCAATTTTTAACAAAAGAGCAAGTAGAACAATTATGCGATATCGTCGATAACTGTGATATTCCTGTTTTGTGTTATGGGTTACGCACTGATTTTGCAGGTCAGTTATTTGAAGGAAGCCAATATTTGCTTGCTTGGGCGGATAAGCTGGTTGAGCTTAAAACGGTGTGTTACTGCGGTCGTAAAGCGAATAAGGTCTTACGTGTAGGGAGTGATGGGATCCCTGTATATGAGGGGCTACAAGTGGATATAGGCGGAAATGAGAAGTATATCTCCGTGTGCCGTAAGCATTATTCAGATGCGATTGAACAAGCTAAATTAATGAATGCAGGGAGTATTCCTAAAAAAGCTATTCACTTCAATTAAAAAATAAGTAAAAAGTGAATAATGCGCTATTTTTAGAATAGGTGAGTGGGCATTTTAATGAGAACGTTGATGTTTAGTTTATCTTAGATACGATTGCTTTTAATATCATTACTTAACATGTAAAACATTAAAGGCACTGTGTTAGCAGTGCCTTTATTATTTAATCATTCTAAAAAATTATTTTTTAGATATTTTCTTCTCTGTTGCTTTTTTAGTTGCTGCTTTTTTTTCAACAACTTTCTTTTCTACTTTAATTTCAGCAGATGGTGCACCAGTATTCTCCACAAAATCACGGCCATAATAAGAGTCTAGTAAGAGCTGTTTGATTTCAGAGATTAATGGGTAACGTGGGTTTGCACCAGTACATTGGTCATCGAAAGCATCTTCAGATAGCTTATCTACCCGCGCCAAGAAATCAGCTTCAGCAACACCTGTTTCACGGATGGATTTAGGAATACCTAAGTCAGCTTTAATTTCATCTAACCACGCTAATAGCTTCTCAATTTTAACACCCGTACGGTCATCTGGATTTGTTAGACCGAGATGATCGGCAATTTCAGCATATTGACGACGTGCATGAGGGCGGTCGTATTGACTGAATGCAGTCTGTTTGGTTGGGTTATCGTTCGCATTGAAACGAATAACGTTGCAAATTAATAGCGCATTCGCAAGACCGTGAGGAATATGGAACTCAGAGCCAAGTTTGTGTGCCATTGAGTGACATACACCCAAGAAAGCGTTAGCAAAGGCAATACCCGCTAAGGTTGCACCATTGTGTACACGTTCCCGTGCTACTGGGTTTTTGGCACCTTCATGATAACTCGCTGGCAGATAATCTTTTAATAAGCTTAGTGCTTTCAATGCTTGACCATCGGTAAACTCATTGGCTAACACAGAGACATAAGCTTCTAATGCGTGGGTGACCGCATCTAAACCACCAAAAGCAGTTAATGATTTTGGCATGTTCATTACAAGGTTAGCATCGACAATTGCCATATTTGGCGTTAATGCATAGTCGGCTAATGGGTATTTTTGCCCTGTTTTATCATCGGTTACAACTGCAAATGGTGTGACTTCAGAACCTGTACCTGATGTGGTTGTGATAGCCACTAATTTTGCTTTCACGCCCATTTTAGGGAAACGGTGAATACGTTTACGGATATCCATAAAGCGTAATGCCAGTTCTTCAAAATGCGTTTCAGGGTGCTCATACATAACCCACATGATTTTCGCCGCATCCATTGGGGAACCGCCACCTAATGCGATAATGACATCAGGTTGGAAAGCTTGCATTTGTGCCGCACCTTTGCGAACAACTGTTAACGTTGGGTCGGCTTCAACTTCAAAGAAAACATCAGTTTCAATATGGTGTTTTTTGAGAACATTAACCACTTCATCCACATAGCCATTATTAAATAAGTAGCCATCGGTAACGATAAATGCACGTTTTGCGCCGTCAGTTGCAATCTCTTCGAGGGCAATAGGTAAACAGCCACGGCGGAAGTAGATTGAATTTGGAAGTTTATGCCACAACATATTTTCAGCTCTCTTCGCCACAGTTTTGGTGTTAATCAAATGTTTAGGGCCAACGTTTTCAGAGATGGAGTTACCACCCCAAGAACCGCAGCCGAGTGTGAGAGAAGGGGCTAATTTAAAGTTATACAAGTCACCAATCCCGCCTTGAGAAGCAGGGGTGTTGATCAGTATACGAGCTGTTTTCATTTTTTGGCCGAAATAATTCACACGTTCATGTTCGTTATCTTGGTCTGTATATAAACAAGATGTATGACCAATACCGCCCATCTCAACCAATTGTTCCGCTTTTGACACCGCATCTTCAAAGTTTTTGCCACGGTACATCGCTAACAGTGGAGACAATTTTTCATGGGCAAAAGGTTCTGATTCATCAATCAGTTTCACTTCACCAATTAAAATTTTTGTATTCACTGGTACAGTGATGCCAGCCATTTCAGCGATTTTATAAGCAGGTTGGCCGACGATAGCCGCATTCAGGTTACCATTTTTCAATATGATATCTTGAACAGCTTTGAGCTCTTTACCTTGCAGTAAGTAACCACCATGATTTGCAAAACGTTCGCGTACTTGGTTATAGATTTCATCAACAACAACAACAGACTGCTCAGATGCACAGATAACGCCGTTATCAAAGGTTTTGGACATTAAAATAGAGGCCACAGCGCGTTTAATATCTGCAGTTTCATCAATAACAACAGGGGTATTACCCGCACCGACACCAATAGCAGGTTTACCTGAGCTGTATGCGGCTTTCACCATGCCTGGGCCACCTGTCGCTAAGATCAGGTTAACATCAGGGTGATGCATTAATGCGTTGGACAACTCAACGGATGGTGAGTCAATCCAACCAATAATATCTTTTGGTGCACCTGCTGCGATAGCGGCATTAAGCACAATTTCAGCTGCGCGGTTAGTTGCTACTTTTGCACGAGGATGTGGAGAAAAGATAATGGCATTACGGGTTTTTAAGCTGATCAGGGATTTAAATATCGCTGTTGATGTTGGGTTCGTGGTTGGGACAATACCGCAGATAATCCCAATAGGTTCTGCGATTGTAATTGTGCCGAATGTTGGGTCTTCAGAAAGTACACCGCAGGTCTTTTCGTCTTTATATGCATTATAGATATATTCTGAAGCAAAGTGGTTTTTGATCACTTTATCTTCAATAATACCCATTCCAGACTCTTCTACAGCGAGTTTTGCTAGAGGGATACGCGCATCAGCGGCAGCAAGGGCAGCAGCACGGAATATTTCATCTACTTTTTCTTGCGAAAAACTAGCGAATTCGCGTTGAGCTTTTTTGACACGAGCAACGAGTTCATTGAGTTCGGTAACGTTAGTTACGGACATATAGATTACTCCTGATAAATGTTAAACTTTTTAAGCCAATGAGCAATGTATCTATAAATAGGTTGAAAAAAGACCGCCTAAAAAAGAAAGTATAGATAATATTAATAATAACGCAGCTCATCATCGCCTATTGGCTTAAAAACCTTGTTAAAACGTGAATTATTGATGAATAGTTTATCAATAGCTCGGTCTATCAGTTAAGGATAGATTAACAAAACAGGAATTAAATAAAGTGATCTAAATCACGAAAATCGCAAGCTGACACCTTTCAGCATGACTATTTTTGTTCTGTTTGAAAAAGTGTTGGCGCGGTATTAATTAATATTCACATAAGTAAGTTAAATAAGTCGAAATTGAAAATAAAGCTAACAAAAAATGGGGGAAAAAGAGACATTGATAGAAAATAGTGCTTTGCTCAAGAAAATTTGCTACATCAGTGATAAAATTAACGAAGACATCAATAAATCTCTAACTAGAGTTATTTAAGGAAATGAATGAGTGAGCGCCGCATTACTTGATTTATCGGGCTATATTAAGTTTTTTATTGGTTTGTTTGCATTGGTAAACCCTGTGGGGATTTTACCTGTGTTTATCAGTATGACTAACTATCAAAGTAATGCAGGGAGGAATAAAACCAATACTATTGCGAATACTTCCGTTGCTATTATTTTATGTACCTCATTATTAATTGGCGATTCAATCTTACAATTATTTGGGATTTCTATTGATTCGTTCCGTATTGCAGGGGGGATATTGATTGTCACCATTGCGATGTCGATGATCAGTGGGAAAATAGGTGAAGATAAACAGAATAAACAAGAAAAAACAGAAACTGCTGTTCGTGACAGTATCGGTGTTGTGCCCTTAGCATTACCGCTGATGGCAGGACCGGGGGCAATAAGTTCTTGTATTGTTTGGTCCTCAAGGTGGCACGGTTGGCAGAATTTCTTGGGGTTAGCTCTAACCAGTATTTTCTTTGCATTTTGTTGTTGGTTATTGTTTCGCTCAGCCTCGTTATTAGTGCGTTATTTAGGGCAAACAGGGATCAACGTTGTCACACGGATCATGGGGTTATTACTGATGTCCCTTGGCATCGAATTTATCGTCACTGGTGTGAAAGCACTCTTCCCCGGTTTACTCTAAGCCATTTCTTTCCAATGCCGCTGTTATGCATTTTTGCTGGCAGCGGCATTGAGATAAATTACTTCCTTCCCAATACAGCTTCAAAGTATCCAACAGCAGGATATGTCGTAAATTCCCCTTTTTTGTAATAAACAATCAGCAATAGAAACAGTCTTATCTGTAATTTAATGTCGCATTTTTTGCTATATCAGGGATAAAAAGTAAGGAATTGTGAGCTGCGTAAATTTATTCACTATTTTAATTGGTGTTTGTTAATGATATGTTTGGATGAGTGAGAGGGAGTTGTAATTTACTATACAGCGAGAGTGTGGATATAACGTTGAATTTAAAGGTTTTAATGTTTATTTTGCAAAGTTATTTTAAGATTGATATGAAATTTTTAACTAACAAATGTTAATTAATTGTTTTGATTATTTGTTTGTGACGGATACATTCAGCCATGTTCGGCTAGCTAAAAAATTTAATTAATCACTATGAAGGTTGCTAATCATGAGGGAAAAAATGATAAGAACGGCAATGGGGTTGGGAGCACTGTCATTATTTCTTACGGCATCATCAATGAGTGCCAATCTCGTTAAACCTGTACAATCAATTGTGATTAACAATGGTTCAGAAGTGGCTTCCCTAGACCCTCACAAAGTGGAAGGGGTTCCTGAAAGTAATATTATTTTAAATTTGTTAGAAGGCCTAGTTTATACCGATGTCGATGGGAAAGTGACACCGGGTGTGGCAAAAAACTGGGTAAATGATAATTACATTACATGGGTTTTTACACTCAGAGAAGATGCAAAATGGAGTGATGGAACCCCTGTCACGGCAGAAGATTTTGTCTATAGTTGGCAACGGCTTGCGGACCCAGCAACTGGCTCACCTTATTCAAGTTACCTGCAAAATGCCTATATTTTAAATGCGGATGACATTCTGGCAGGTAAAAAGCCTGTCAATGAACTTGGCGTAAAAGCCTTAGATCCTCACCATTTACAAGTCACATTGAGCCACCCTGTGCCTTATCTTGTCGATATGTTATCCCATACCGCTATGAAACCTGTACATAAACAAACAATTGAAAAATATGGTGATAAATGGACTCAACCACAAAACTTTGTGGGTAATGGGGCATATTTACTTGATAAGTGGGTGGTTAACGAGCGCATTGTGGTAAAACGTAACCCGTTATATTGGAATAACGCGCAGAGCCAGATAGACCAAGCGACATTCCTTGCTATTACGTCAGAAGTCAGTGATATCAACCGCTATCGCAGTGGTGAAACCGATATTAGCAATTCCGCTATTCCGCCTGCGCTTTATCAAAAAATGAAGCAAGAAAAGCCCAATGAGCTATATGTAAGACCTTATTTGTGTACCTTTTATTATGAAATTAATAATAAACGCCCACCGTTTAATGACCCGCGAGTCAGGGAAGCAATCAAATTAGGGTTAGATAGAGAAACTATTACGAATAAAATCATCAACCAAGGCCAAACTGTGGCTTACGGTTTTACACCAACGTTTATTAATAATGGAAATTTTGTTGCTCCGCAGTGGGCTAGTTTACCCGCTGAACAGCGTTATCAACGGGCGAGAGAATTATTGGCACAAGCGGGTTATACCAAAGAGAATCCTCTGCAATTTTCGTTGTTATACAACACGTCAGATCAAAATAAACAGCAAGCTATTGTGGCCGCTTCTATGTGGCAAAAAAACATTGGCGCTAAAGTTACACTGCAAAATCAGGAATGGAAAACGTCCTTACAAAGCCGCCATGAAGGGCAATACGATGTTGCAAGGGCAACGTGGTGTGCCGATTACAATGAACCAACGGCATTTTTAAATATGATGTTAACGGACAATAGCAATAATACGGGTTTTTATTCAAACACTGCATTTGATGCATTGCTTATACAAGCATTAACTGCGCCAAATGAACAAGCGCGTCATCAGATTTATCAACAAGCTGAAGCTTTGCTAGACAAGGACTCTGCGTTAGTTCCTGTCTATTATCGTGTCAGCGCACGTATGGTAAAACCCACCGTTGGTGGATTTAAAGGTAAAGACCCCCTTGATTATATGGATATTAAACGGTTATATATAAGTGAACCTAATAAATAATATCCAAATAATTATAAAAAGTGTTTATCTCTAAGATAAACCTGCATCAACACACAATCATAATAAATATGTATGGGAGTAACCGATAAGATGAGTAAATTAATCAATAAATCGATTATTGCACTTAGCGTGACCGCTGGGTTAGCGATGGGGTCAATAGCAACCAGTTTTGCTGCGACGGTTCCAGCAGGCGTTGAACTTGCTGAAAAACAAGTGATGGTGAGAAATAACGGCTCAGAACCACAATCTTTAGATCCACACAAAATTGAAGGTGTGCCTGAATCCGCTTTAGCAAGGGATCTATTTGAAGGCATTACCATTGTTGGACCAGATGGAGAAATTTTACCTGGCTCAGCAACTAGCTGGGAAAACAAAGATTTTACCGAATGGACGTTTAAAATTCGCGATGGGGCAAAATGGTCAAATGGTGACCCTGTCACGGCAGAAGACTTCGTTTACAGCTGGCAGCGCTTAGCAGACCCAGATACCGCATCGCCATATGCAAGTTACCTACAATATGCTCATATCAAAAATGTTGACGACATTATTGCCGGCAAGAAAAAACCGCAAGAACTAGGTGTTAAAGCCCTTGATGATAAAACATTAGTGATCTCCCTTAGCGAAGCTGTGCCTTATATTCCTAAATTATTAGCGCACTCATCCATGTCGCCAGTGAACAAAAAAGTGATTGAAAAAAATGGTGCGAAATGGACACAACCTCAAAATTTTGTCGGTAACGGTGCGTATAAACTGAAAGATTGGACCGTTAACGAGCGTATTGTATTAGAGCGCAGCCCAACTTACTGGGACAATGCAAATACCGTTATTGACCAAGTGACGTTCCTGCCAATTTCCTCTGAAGTAACTGATGTAAACCGCTACCGAAGTGGTGAAATTGATATGACGTACAGTAACTTACCGATTGAGCAGTTTAAAAGCTTACAACAAAATATGCCCAATGAGTTACGTGTAAGTCCTTATCTGTGTATTTACTACTATGAAATTAATAACGAAAAACCACCATTTAACGACCCGCGTGTTCGTGAAGCGTTAAAACTGTCAATGGACAGAGACACGATTACCTATAAAGTAAAAGCGCAAGGGGATATCCCTGCTTATGGCTTTACTCCACCATTCACCAGCGGTATGAAAACTGAGAAACCAGACTGGTACGCCAATATGACTCAGGAACAGCGCAATGAAAAAGCCAAACAATTGTTGGAAGAAGCGGGTTATAACAAAGCAAATCCATTAAAATTCAACTTATTATATAACACTTCAGACTTACATAAACGTATTGCGATTGCCGCGTCTTCTATGTGGAAGAAAAACATTGGTGCAGACGTTAAACTGGAAAACCAAGAGTGGAAAACCTTCTTGGATAGCCGTCATCAAGGTAATTATGATGTAGCCCGTGCAGGATGGTGCGCAGATTATAACGAACCTTCTTCATTCCTGAATATGCTGCTTTCTTACAGCAGTAATAATACTGTTCACTATAAAAACACGGACTTTGACGCTGTAATGAAGAAAACATTACAGGTGAAAACGGACGAAGAACGTGCAGCTTTATATCAACAAGCTGAAAAATTACTCGATAAAGACTCAGGAATTGTTCCGCTTTACTACTACGTTAACACCCGTTTGGTGAAACCGTATGTGGGTGGTTATAGCGGCAAAGACCCATTAGATAACTTACATACTAAAGATTTGTATATTATCAAACACTAATAACAATGCTCTGGCTCCGTAAGGGGCCAGATATTAGCCTAATGGGCAATAGAAGTAGGAACGAGCAATGCTGAAATTTATTTTGCGTCGGGTGCTTGAGGCGATCCCGACTCTTTTAATTCTCATTACCATTTCATTTTTCATGATGCGCTTAGCGCCAGGTAGCCCGTTTACGGGTGAACGTAAGTTACCGCCTGAGGTCATGGCAAATATTGAAGCCAAATACCATTTAAATGACCCAATGTATAAGCAGTACTTCAACTACCTTATTCAACTCTCACAAGGTGATTTTGGGCCTTCATTTAAATATAAAGACTATAGCGTCAACGACTTAGTGGCGAAGGCGTTCCCAGTTTCTGCAAAACTAGGGGCAACTGCCTTTGTGGTCGCCGTTTTATTTGGTGTCACGGCAGGAGTCATCGCTGCCCTTAATCAAAATACTAAATGGGACTTTACAGTCATGGGGTTTGCCATGACGGGGGTTGTCATCCCAAGCTTTGTTGTAGCACCACTTTTGGTGCTGATATTTGCCATTCATTTGAAATGGCTCCCCGGTGGTGGCTGGGACGGTGGTAATTTGAAACATATGATCTTGCCAATGGTGGCATTGTCATTAGCCTATATTGCTAGTATTTCCCGTATTACTCGCGGCTCAATGATAGAAATTATGCATTCAAACTTTATCCGTACTGCACGTGCTAAAGGTTTACCGCTAAGAACTATCATTCTACGCCATGCATTAAAACCGGCGTTGCTCCCAGTGCTTTCCTATATGGGGCCCGCATTTGTGGGAATTATCACTGGCTCGATGGTGATTGAAACTATTTTTGGTTTGCCGGGAATTGGTCAGTTGTTCGTTAATGGCGCGCTTAACCGTGATTATTCCTTGGTACTGAGCTTAACCATTTTAGTTGGGATATTAACCATTACATTTAATGCTATTGTCGATGTGCTGTATGCCGTCATCGACCCGAAAATTCGCTACTAATCGGAGAACCGCTATGATTTCGAATCAAAAAAATAGTGAAGCTCTGGCGAATTTTTCAGAGCAATTGGATATTGAAGGGCGCAGTTTATGGCAAGATGCACGTCGCCGTTTTATGCATAACCGCGCCGCGATTTTTAGCCTATGTGTGTTGTTTTTAATCACGTTGTTTGTGATTTTTGCACCGATGCTATCGCCATTTTTATATGACGATACTGATTGGGAGATGATGTCCATGCCGCCAGATATGGCGACAGGTCATTATTTTGGTACCGATGCCTCAGGGCGTGACTTGTTAGTGCGTGTCGCAATTGGTGGACGCATTTCGCTGATGGTCGGTGTTGCTGCTGCGCTGGTGGCGGTGGTGGTTGGGACATTATATGGCTCACTGGCAGGCTATGTGGGTGGCAAAGTTGACTCAATCATGATGCGCTTATTGGAAATTTTAAATTCATTTCCATTTATGTTCTTCGTTATCCTTTTAGTGACCTTATTTGGCACCAATATCTTATTGATTTTCGTCGCAATTGGGATGGTGTCTTGGTTGGATATGGCGCGTATTGTACGTGGACAAACGCTGGGGTTAAAACGCAAAGAGTTTATTGAAGCGGCATTAGTTTGCGGGGTGAGCACACGGCATATTATTTTACGCCATATCGTGCCAAACGTGTTGGGTGTGGTGGTGGTGTACGCATCGTTATTAGTACCAAGCATGATTTTGTTTGAATCATTTCTCAGCTTTTTGGGTCTAGGGACACAAGAGCCGCTTAGCAGCTGGGGCGCTTTACTCAGTGATGGGGCAAACTCAATGGAAGTGACACCGTGGTTATTATTGATCCCAGCTGGTTTTCTGGTTATCACGCTGTTTTGTTTTAACTTTATCGGCGATGGCTTACGTGATGCCCTCGACCCGAAAGACCGCTAGAGGGATATGTTATGTCAATAAATTCAACTAAAAGCCCTCTATTATCGGTTAAAGATTTGAGTGTAACTTTCTCCACTCAAGATGGCGATGTTACGGCGGTCAATAAACTCAACTTTGACTTACGAGCCGGCGAAACCTTGGGGATTGTCGGGGAGTCGGGTTCAGGGAAGTCACAAACCGCATTTGCGTTAATGGGGCTTCTTGCAAAAAATGGCCGAATCAATGGCTCAGCGATGTTTAATGGTCGTGAAATTCTTAATTTAAAAGAAAAAGAATTAAATCGGATGCGGGCAGAAGAAATTTCGATGATCTTCCAAGACCCAATGACGTCATTGAATCCTTATTTAAAAATTGGTACGCAACTATCTGAAGTGCTGATGCTCCATAAGGGAATGGGGAAAAGTGAGGCATTTGAAGCTTCAGTGAAAATGTTGGATGCGGTCAAAATGCCAGAAGCGCGTAAGCGCATGAATATGTATCCCCATGAATTTTCAGGTGGAATGCGCCAGCGGGTGATGATTGCTATGGCACTACTGTGCCAACCAAAATTACTGATTGCGGATGAACCCACAACGGCGTTAGATGTGACAGTACAAGCGCAAATCATGACGTTGCTGAATGAACTGAAAGATGAGTTTGATACGGCGATTATTTTGATCACTCATGACCTTGGTGTTGTGGCGGGTGTTTGTGACAAAGTGTTGGTGATGTATGCGGGACGTACCATGGAGTATGGCACTGCAAAAGATATCTTTTATCAGCCATCCCACCCGTATTCTCTGGGGCTGCTAGCGGCGGTTCCACGGCTTGATGGGGATGATGAAAGCCTGGCAACCATACCGGGTAACCCGCCAAATTTATTAAGGTTACCAAAAGGTTGCCCATTTTCACCGCGTTGCCAATATGCAACCCAACAATGTGTAGAGAGTGAACCTGCCTTGTCTTCTTTCGCTCAAACCCGTCTGCGTGCCTGCTTTAAGCCTATGGAGGAATTAGTATGACGACTCATGAAAATAGGCCTGTTTTATTGGAAGTGAATGACTTAAAAGTGCATTTTTCCATTAGGGATAAAAAGCAGTGGTTTTGGCAACCCGATAAAAGTTTAAAAGCGGTAGATGGGGTGACGCTTCGGTTATATGAAGGGGAAACCTTGGGTGTGGTTGGGGAGTCTGGCTGTGGTAAATCCACCTTTGCTCGTGCATTAATCGGTTTAGTCAAAGCAACGGATGGTACGGTCAGCTGGTTAGGTCAAAACCTATTAGGCAAAAGCGATAAAGAATGGCGCAGTGTGCGCAGCGATATCCAAATGATTTTCCAAGATCCATTGGCATCATTGAACCCGCGAATGACCATTGGTGATATTATTGCTGAACCGTTAAAAACCTATCACCCAAAAATGCCACAATCGCAAATCACCGAAAAGGTAAAAGCGATGATGATGCGAGTGGGGTTATTACCAAACTTGATTAACCGCTATCCCCATGAATTCTCTGGGGGGCAGTGCCAGAGAATTGGTATTGCAAGGGCGTTGATATTAGAGCCAAAACTGGTTATTTGTGATGAGCCAGTTTCTGCGCTGGATGTATCTATTCAGGCGCAAGTCGTGAATTTACTGCAAGAATTACAGCGCGAAATGAAATTATCGCTGATATTTATTGCCCATGACTTAGCAGTGGTTAAGCACATTTCGGACCGAGTATTAGTGATGTACTTAGGGCATGCCGTGGAATTAGGTACCTATGATGAGGTCTATAATAACCCGTTGCACCCGTACACTCGCGCACTCATGTCTGCGGTTCCCGTGCCAGACCCTGACAAGGAAAAAAATAAAACCATTGAATTACTGGAGGGGGAATTGCCATCGCCGATTAACCCGCCTTCAGGTTGTGTTTTCAGGACTCGCTGCCCATTGGCAGATGAGGGGTGTGCCAAAACACGTCCGCTATTAGAGGGAAGCTTTAAACATGCGGTATCTTGTTTGAAAATCGACCCACTGTAATGTCTTTAAATCACAATTAACGTAAAAAGCAGAGTCGATTGACTCTGCTTTTTTGTTATTAATCTTAAAAATAACGTTTTTAGCCGTGTTCAGATAATTGTTAATGAATAATGAATGTAAAATATGTTAATAAATTAGTTATTCATATAAATAAGGGCTTAAAAATCAATGGCGACTGATTTTTCACAGGATGAAGAGGCGATTTTACGCCAATGGCAGCAGATTAATGAACAGTATCCGAACGATGTATTAACTCGAATTCGAGAAAAAATTCCACTAGTTAAACAAGTGGATAGCGAGTTAGACCTATTTGGTGCAGACAGTCATGAATACGAACTAAACCCTGTCATTGCTTTGGCCGATATTGAAAAATGGCAAAAGCGAACAGGGGCGACATTACCGCAAGATTTTGTGCAATTTCTAACACAAATTGGTAATGGGGGGTTAGGGCCTTATTACGGCATTGTCCGTTTTGAAGATAGCGAAAGCCGCTTTGATCAAACAGCGGCTTTACCTTCTATTTTAAGCCCTGATATGAGCGAAGAGGAATGGCAAAAACTGACTTTCCTTGATGATGATTGCAGTGATGAAGAATTCGATGAAAGAGAAAATTATATTCACCAAGGTGTTTTTTACCTTGGAACCTGTGGGTGTGAATATGATTTATTATTGGTAATTTCTGGGGAATATGCAGGGCGGATTATTTATACAAACCATTGGTGTGGTTCTAATCAGCCTTTCTTCTTTTCTTACGAACTGAGTTTTTCACAATGGTATGAACGTTGGTTAGATGAAGTTATTCAAGGCTATGAAACCAGTTGGTTTGGTCATCGACTAGGAGGTAATGAACAAATATTACTCTCTTTATATTCACAGGCGAATAGTGATGTTAAACATATTGATGTTCTCAATGGTTTAACCAAGTTGCCTAGATTATCAAATGATGGTGCTTTATTTTTAGAATCAATCATTAAGAATGGAAATAGTGAATTAAGCCAAAAAGCATTAAGCGTGCTGGCGAAATTTTCTTTTAATGTATCAAAGCTTTATTTAATGAATGCATTGAAAAGTGAGGATCGTGAACTCAATAAGCTCGCTGTTCAATCTATCTTTTGGTACCAAAAAGACCAATTTACATGTTATCAATCACTGATACTATCACGGTTAAAACAGACTGATTGTGCTGATTTTGTGAGCTTCTCGGGGTATATTCTTAAAGAACTCAATGATGTGAAAGTCGAGAGCTTTCAACATCTTTTTTGCCATAATAACCCAGATATTACAGTTGCTGCACTTTATGCCGCAGCGGCAGACACTCAATTGGCGTCAAAAATAAACCAGTATTTTCCCGCTATGATTTCCGATAATCCACAAGTGGCATTAATTGCAGTCCAATCTTTTATTCGAACTGAGACAATGACCGCTGAAGGGATTGCTTATTTAGAAATGGCGTGGCAAAAATACCCGAAAGAAAAAGATGAATATATCCGAAATAACATTATTCGCTTTGTTAAGAAATTTGCTATTGAAGGGAATTTTACTTAGCAATAAAAGAGGGGCGAATGCCCCTCAACAGCATGTTATTTTTTCCACAGGATATGATGGAAAGGCTCTGTAGGATGGCGGCTAATTAAGACGCGAGCAAAAATATCGTCGAGTTCGTCATCGGGAGTTTTCGCTAATCCAATAATCACTTCACTGAACTGGGATAAATTTGCTTCATTTGCCAGAATACCCTGCCAACTATCCGTTAAATCAACAATTTCAGCCGCACCTGAGTCTTCAAACTGTAAGGCAAAAATCAGTTGGTCGGCAGGCTCTAGGTTATCCATTGCGCCTTCGAGGAAAAGGTCATAAGCCATTTCAATGATATCGTCTTCATCGATCAAATGTGTATTGTGTTTCTCAGTCATGACCTTTCCTAATTCAGTTACGCTATAACAGTGGGCTAAAGAAATAACAAACGCGCTCAACCACACGGTTCCAGAATGGGCGCTGTTCCCATTCTTCAATTTCTAAGCGTGTCGAGCGAGCCATATAATCATACTGAACTAACGTCAGATCGCTACCAAAACTTTTATCATCGATAACGACAGTGATTTCAAAGTTTAGCCATAAACTGCGCATATCAAGGTTAACAGAGCCCACTAAACTGAGCTCACCATCTACCAAAACGCTTTTGGTGTGCAATAAGCCATCTTCAAATTGATAAATTTTTACGCCAGCCTCAAGCAATTCACTGTAAAATGAACGGCTTGCCCAACGAACGAGGAACGAATCATTCTGCCTTGGCATAATAATACTCACATCCACACCACGCATAGCAGCGGTACAAATTGCATGCATTAAATCATCGCTAGGAACAAAATAAGGTGTCGTCATGATCAACTGCTTGCGAGCAGAAAACATAGCGGTCATCAGCGATTGTTGGATGAGTTCATCAGGGAAACCGGGGCCTGATGCAATAGTTTGGGTGGTGTGCCCATTGGCTTGCTCAAACGGCATAATATTGCTGTCAGGCGCTGGCGGCAATACACGTTGGCCTGTTTCCATTTCCCAGTCAAAGGCATACACAATCCCTAACGTGGTACTCACAGGGCCTTCCATGCGCACTAAAATATCAATCCACTCACCAACACCTGAGTCCTGTTTAAAATAGCGGGGATCGACCATATTCATACTTCCAGTGTATGAAATATAGTTATCGATAATGACGATTTTACGGTGTTGACGTAAGTCCATGCGGCGTAAGAAGAAACGCATTAAATTGACTTTGAGTGACTCGACAAACTCAATACCTGCTGCACGCATTTTTGCAGGATAATCACTGCGGAAAAAGTGCCAACTTCCTGCAGAGTCAACCATAATACGGCACTTAACACCGCGCTTCGCGGCATTTAACAGGGCTTCCGTCACGCCATCAACCAAACCACCAGGCTGCCAAATGTAGAACACCATTTCGATAGAATGTTGTGCATTATTAATGTCATTCACAATGGCTTTTAATGAATCTTCGCAAGTGGTTAATAGCTGGATGCGATTTCCTTTAACCCCAGCTATGCCTTGGCGTTTTTCAATAAGTTGAAATAGAGGTTCTGCTACAGAACTATTTTCACTAGAAAAAATATGCTTTGAATGGCGTAAGTTTTCGAGCCATGTGGCGACAGAAGGCCACATCTGGTGCGCTTTATCAACCCGGCGTTTCCCTAAATGAAGCTCACCAAAGGCGACATAAGCAATGATCCCAACTAAAGGAAGGATATAAATAATTAATAACCATGTCATTGCAGAGGTCACTGGCCTTCTTTTTACTAAAATGCGAACAGTAATCGCTGCAATAAGTAGCCAGTAAAGGAAAAATAGAAGCCAACTCATAAGGGTATAAACAGTTGCCATAATGGATTTAATGCCTCTCGCTAATAGGGGAAACAACATCAAAGAAAAGAAGTTTTACCTGAAAAAACAGTGAGCAATATTTTAACTTAATAGAATTTAGCAAAATTTTGCAGTAAAAGCTTTGTGTAATAGACAATTCATAAGGAAATAATAATTTCGCTAATGAATAGTTAAGTTTTGAAATTAAATTACAGTTCTGAAAAGGCCCTCTAAAAGTTCTTCTTGGCTCTTTTTTTCAAAGGAATATAATATTTTTCTTACATGATTTTTTTCATAAAAAAGGGCAAAGAAATGAGACGTAGTAGGCATGAAGTCGGTCGTTGGAGAATGTTAAGACAAGTACAGCGTCGCCGTCGACGCTGGCTAGAAGGGCATTCAAGACGTAACATGCACATTTATGCGATGCGCAAAATCGACATTTATCGCCGTCGACACTCACTGCTCTTTACTCAATGGATCGAGTAGGGTTATTAAGGCGTACATTCACATTTTTCACTTTGTACGACAAACCTTATTGAATATGATTGCTATTTGCATTTAAACTAGCGATTATATTCTTTTAGGTAGACTGGTGTAGGGTAGAAATTGCATATGCGTTGGATCCGTTGGAGTTTAATTATCGTCATTTCGTTATCTATTCATGCTGGCCTTGCAATGGCATGGATTTTTAATCAACCTCATTTGGCGAAGGATCCTGAGCCAATGACGATTGCGATGGTTGCTTTTGCTGCTCCAGAACCAGCGTCAGAGCCTGTTCAAGAAGTTGAAACGCCTGTCGAACCTGAGCCAGAACCGATTATCGAACCTGAACCCGAACCTGTGGTTGAACCGGCAATTGTATTACCGAAGAAAAAACCTGAAGTGAAGAAAAAGCCAAAACCAAAACAGGAAGAGAAGAAAAAAATTAAAGAAGATGTGAAGCCAGTTGAAAAACAACTTGCGATGAATAACATCAAATCAGATGCAACGGCTCCGAAAACCAACAATAACCCTGTCACGACAGCGAAAAATACCGGGGCGAGCAATAGCCAGTCTACCGCGAAAAGTGGCCCTCGGGCATTACATAAACAAGCTCCTGTTTATCCTGAACGTGCGCGTCGTTTAGGAAAAGAGGGCTATGTTAAAGTGCGTTATGATATTGATGATGGTGGCCGTGTGACGAATATCGAATTTGTTGAAGTGTCACCTAAGGGTTTGTTTGAGCGAGATGTTAAACGCGCAATGAACCGTTGGACATTCGAAAAACAACCGGCAAAAGGCTATGTCACCGAAATTTACTTCAAACTTGATGGTACAGTTAGCCAAGTGTAACTCACTGTTCGATGTAATAAAAAAGCACCTTCTAACAGGTGCTTTTTTTATATCACAGAGAATCAAATAGTTATTCAGTGATTTGCTCAGAACTCGCCAATTGAAAGTGCTGTTTTTCGGTTGGTAACTCCCGCGGGGTATTGTCATCATTTACCGCCACATAAGTAAAGACAGCATCAGTTGCGCGGTAGCGCTGGCCAACAGGTTCAGTTGCGACCTTTTTCACCCACACTTCAATATTAATGGTAATTGAGCTTTTACCCGTTTTTAAGCAACGTGCGTAGCAACAGACGACATCGCCGACGGCGACAGGTTTTTGGAATTTTATGCCATTCACTGCGACGGTAACAACACGGCCGAGTGCAATTTCTTTTGCAAGAATAGCACCGCCAATATCCATTTGTGACATTAACCAGCCACCAAAAATATCGCCATTGGCATTTGTGTCCGCTGGCATGGCTAGGGTTCGTAAAACCAATTCACCGTTTGGTAATTGCATATTTAACTCTTATTAAAAAAGGGGATAAAAACGTCTAGTTAGCTTTTATAGCAAATTACTGATACTCAAGTAAACTCTAAGCACTGACTTATTACTCAATTATCGCCAATGAAACGTATTTAGCCAGTAAAATACAATAAATAGAGCAGAACATCGTCGTACTGTATTTAATTTCGACGGAAAGTTAGAGTTTTGCAAAGAAAAGGCTAGAAGTGTTTTTTGTATTTAGTCAATTGATTAGATTGCCTATACTTAAACCGTAAATCTTTGATGAGTATTTTGGGGAGGGTGTATGAGACTCATTTTGGCAATATTATTACCATGGCTGCAATTTTTTACGATTGGACGTCCATTTGCAGGAATAATTTGTTTGATTTTACAACTAACATTAATTGGGTGGTTGCCTGCCGCTATTTGGTCTGTATATGCATTATCGCAATACAATACGGATAAAAAAATTGAAAAGGCGTTTGGGCAGAACCGAAACTAGAAACTAGATTCAAAACAAAAAAACCTGCTAATCAAATTAAGCAGGTTTTTTTATTACTCAGATAAATGATCACTCTTCGTGCTTTTCAACTGCTTCTTTGGTCATATTTTTGAAAATATACACCACGCTTAACACAGTAAAAATCAGTGTCCCAGCGGTTAGTCCAAATACTTTGAAATTCACCCAAATATCTTGCGCCATCCAAAAGGCGACATAAATATTTAAGACAGCACAAAAAACAAAGAAGATTGCCCAAGCGCTATTAAGCTTGTTCCAATAACTGTCGGCTAATTTAATTTCTTGATTACTTCCCAGCATTCGCTGAATGAGCGGTTTCTCAGTAAACCACTGGCTGAATAATAACGCGATTGCGAATGCGCCATAAATAATAGTGACTTTCCATTTAATGAAGGCATCACTGTGGAAAATGAGTGTTAAGGCAGCAAACCCCATCACAATCGCACAGGTTATTTTGGCGACTTTTTCGACTTTCTTATAAATAAGGTAAGTGGCTAACAACGCGAGCGGTGTAGTAACCATTAAGGCACCACTGGCGTAAAAAATGTCATATCGCTTATACACGATGAAAAAGATAATCAGAGGGATAAAATCAATAAGTTGTTTCATAACAGTGAATACAGCGCCTCAACGTCAAGATAATAGAGTAGTTTAACCGATATTGGCATTAATTGTTAAAAGTTTGCACCTTTTTACCAATAAACATGCCTTGTTACCAATCATATTTGCACAATTTTACTATTATTTGACTTACTTCTAGATAAACTTTATTAGTTCAGCTATAAATAAGGTTTTAGATATTTTAACTTACTAATTTATAGGTATTTTTCCCCAATGATAAAGGCGAAGTTATTTGTCTGGATGCCGGGTTTAAAAACGCTGTTTAACTACCAGCTTTCAGACTTAGGGCCGGATGTGAAAGCGGGGTTGTCAGTTGCGGCAGTAGCATTACCTGTTGCGATTGCTTATGCCGAATTAATGGGGGTAAACGCCATTGTTGGTTTGTATGCCTGTATCCTCCCTATGTTTTTTTACGCCTTATTTGGAACCTCGAAGCAATTAATCATCGGCCCTGATGCGGCAACTTGTGCAGTTATTGCCGCTGCTGTTGCACCGCTAGCGATGGGGGATGAAAATGTTCGCTGGCAGTTAATCATCGTAATGAGCTTAATGACAGGGATTTGGTGCTTGATAGCGGCGCGATTCCGTCTAGGAACCTTTGCGGATTTTCTATCTCGCCCGATACTACAAGGCTTGCTAAATGGTGTAGCACTAACCATCGTGGTGAGCCAAGTCGGTAAAATTTTTGGTATTACCACATTACCTGCAGGTTTTATCGAACGCCTTATCGCGTTTCCTCAATCTATAACACAAACGCATATACCTACGTTACTGGTTGCTGTGGCAACATTGGCAATCACATTGGTTATCAAGCGAGTGCGTAGCAAGTGGCCATCATTATTGATAGCAATGGTTCTTGCAACAGTAGCGAGTATTGTTTTTAACCTTGAGCAATATGGCATTAGTATTGTTGGGAATTTAGGCGATGGGTTGCCTTCTATACCTATGCCTGAGTTTCCACCAGGGTTGCTACGAGACTTAGTTATCCCCTCAATGAACTTGGCGGTAATTAGCTTTGTGAGCTTTATGATGACGGCACGCAGTTTTGCCAGCAAAAACGGTTATGCCATTGATGCAGATCAGGAGCTTCGTGCGTTAGGGATAGCCAATATTGCCTCTGCGTTCTCCCAAGGCTTTGCAGTAAGTGCAGCAAGTAGTCGTACTGCGGTTAACGATATGATGGGGGGAAAAACGCAACTGGTTTCTATTGTTGCGGCATTAACGATTTTAGCCGTATTGCTATTTTCTATGGATTTATTGGAATATATTCCGATGCCTGCGTTAGGAATGGTGCTGGTCGTTTCGACGTTTTCGTTAATTAGTTTTCGCAGTATTTTGTCCATGCGTAAGCGTAATAGAGAAGCTTTTTTCTTATGCGTCTTTACGTTAATAGCTGTACTGCTCGTTGGGCTAATTAGTGGCGTTGGCTTAGCGGTATTATTAGGTTTATTACAGTTTATCCGAGTGATATTTAGGCCGACTGACCAACAACTTGGTGTGGATGAGCAGGGGATGTTGCATTCGATGACATCAGATAATGACATTCAACCGATTGAAGGTGTTTTAATTTATCGTTTTAATTCCCCGTTAACCTACTTTAACGTGAATTACTTTAAAGAACGCTTGAATAAACATTTAGATAACCAATTAAAGAGGCCTGCTTGGGTTATCGTCGATGCAGCGGTGAGTTTTACCCATAATGATGTAAGTGTATTCTCAACCCTTAATGACATCGTTACGTCTTTGAAAGCCAAAGGCGTTACGTTGGTGCTGGCAGGGCGCCGTACATCAATTAAACGTTGGCTAGAACAAAACAAAATTACGCGTTCAGATGATGATTTATTAGTTGTGCCCGATATTTATTTTGCAATTCGTTTGATTCAAAGTAAGCAACAAATCCAAATTAAATGTGTTGAAGACAGAAAAACGCAAGAAGAGATGAACACTTTAGAACAAAAAAGAGATTGTGAAGAACTTGATGAACCATTTAATTTGAAGTCAGAAAATAATTAAGATATTTCTTAAGTGATAACATGAGAAGTAAAAGGGAGCCAACTGGCTCCCTTTTTTAAAGGAAAATTAAGCGTTTTTATTGACTAGCATATATAAACGATAGAAATAAATTAAGGCGAAGGCGGCGACGATATTATTCAATAAGAATGAAATACCGTTAAGGACAATATGGTTCAGCTGTAAGCTACTTAATAACACACTCACTAGCATCTGTGCTGCCATCCAAATTAAAATCATTGGTAGTGCAATACGCCAGTTTGCATAAGCCATTTTCCAGCTTTTACCCATCGCACTAAATGGATTTGTTTTTTCACTAATTAAGATGGCTGGCGCGAGAGAAAAACCAATCGCCAGAACAATACCGGGAAGCACCATAATCGTGATACCAAGTTGAATAAGAAGCGAACAAACAACAAGTAACAAAAATAGAGAAGGGGCTTTGCTTAATGAAGCGCTAAGCGCCTGTGTTGCATTCATCTCTTCACCACGGGACATTCCTGCAATATAAGATAAAGTGCCACAGATAAGCACTAAGCTGCCTAACGTAACCGAAAGAATTAACCCAAAGGAAACGCGTAGGATGCTGCTTTTGTCTTGTTCTGAAAGGCCTAATATCCAATCTTGTAAACCTGCATTCCCAGACTCAATCATTTGGCTTTGTGCTTGAGCCAGCACACCAATCATTTGTTCATTCGGGATCATCATAGCGTAAATCACGAGGCTTACCGCCGTTGCTAAGACAACAATGGTGAAAAGGCCACTCAGTTGATTTTTGAAAAAATTAACGCTGTCACTGATGAGTGAGTTGGCCGAAATGGACATTTAACTGCTCCTATCTACAAACGGAATCAAAATTTTAATGCAATTGTAACCGAGTATCAGACATAGAGGTAGAGAAAGATAAGAATATTCGGGAAGTTAAGGTCAGCATGCAAAGGGAATCATTATCAATATTTAACCAAATTAATTGAAGGGGCTAATTAAAATTACTTAAATTGCATTTAAAATATATGTTTAAAATATGGAATAAATATATCAAAGTAAGGATTAAAATTTTATTTTGTTAGTTATTTTCCAAAAATTGATTCAAATCAAAATTAAAAAAAGAATAGATGGAATAATAAAACTATATTTATTGGATTACCTATAAATTGGTAAAAGATGTGATCTTGATTTGAACATCAATTTATATAATGCGATATATTTCACTAAAATAAAAACACAGGAATGGGATTGATAATGAAAAAACTCACTGCGCTTGTATTAGCGGCTGCTACTTTAGCTCCAGCTGCTTCTATTGCACATGAAGCTGGCGATTTTCTATTTCGCGCTGGTACGGCAACTGTAAGACCTAATGCAGGATCTGATAATGTATTAGGTAGTTTAGGATCGTTTGGTGTTAATAATAATACTCAATTAGGTTTAACCTTTGGGTATATGATTACCGATAATATCGGTGTGGAATTATTAGCAGCAACGCCGTTTGAACATAAAGTAGGTACAGGTCCAACAGGTAATATTGCAACCGTTAAACATTTACCACCAACTTTAATGGCGCAATATTATTTTGGTAGTAAAGAAGATAAATTACGCCCTTATTTAGGCGCAGGTTTGAACTATACCTTCTTCTTTGATGAAAAATTCAATAATAATGGTAAAAGCTACGGTTTAACAGACCTCGATTTATCGAGCTCGTGGGGCTTTGCGGCACAAGCGGGTATGGACTACATGCTGACCGATAACTGGATGTTAAACGCCTCAGTTTGGTGGATGAATATTGAAACGGATGTTAAGTTTAAAGCAGGTGGTGTACAGCAAAAAGTAGATACTCGCTTAGATCCATTTGTATTTATGTTTGGAGCAGGTTATCGCTTCTAATAAGTTTGATAGGATGCAATACAGGTTAATACCTGAATTCTGATGGAATAGAGTGCAGTAGGAAATCCGGGGGTATTTATATTCCCGGATTTTTCATTTTTCATCTTATTAAAAACAAAAGCACAATACTGTAACAATTAATTCACATAAATAGATTTTAAATTAAGTGGGAATTATTCTTATTTAAGAAATTAGGTTAATAAAATTTTAAAGAGCGAAATAATAAGTCTATTTAATAAAGTGCAGTAATAGTCACAGAGTTAAATAAAAAACCAAATACAGAGTAAACTGCATTTGGTTTTAAGTGAAAAGACCAGAATGATTACACTACCAAAACCATTGAACATTTAACCCTGCGTTGACGCTATTGGTTTCATATTCGTTAGGCTTATACAGTGGGGCACCTAAAAATAAATCATAGCTGAAGATATTCATGTTCCCTCGCATACCAATCGCCGTTCCTAAAAGTTGGTCATCGGAATAAATACCAAGAGGATACACACCACCAAATACGCGGCCATAATCAATTGCATAATAAGGATAGAAAGAAAAACCTGGAATATAAAAGTTAAATTCATTTCTTAAATAGAAGCCTTTATCGCCAATAAGTGAATATTCTTCATCAAAGCCACGCACTGTCCACCGATTACCCAACGAAAATTGGTCTTGAATGGTTAACCTATCCTTAGTGTATTGTAAAAAGAATTGCGGGTTGTAACTCATCACAAAATCATCAAAAACG
Organism: Providencia sp. R33; assembly: GCF_019343475.1. Taxonomy (NCBI): domain Bacteria; kingdom Pseudomonadati; phylum Pseudomonadota; class Gammaproteobacteria; order Enterobacterales; family Morganellaceae; genus Providencia; species Providencia sp. R33. The sequence goes on from NZ_CP072453.1 coordinate 1,347,932, forward strand.
ATAGGGATCATACCCGAAACATCTAGGGTATATACACGAGCCATATGGCTTGCGTCCCCGTATTTCATATCCCAACTTTGCTCAGCACCTAACCAAGGAACATTTCGTTGGTAATTAAGGGAAGCATCCAACGTGGCGTTATCAATGTTTTGTCGGTGATTTACGCCAACCTTAAACGTAGTTAAGTTGCGCTCTTGAGATAAGAGTTTAACATCTTCCAGTTTATATTCTGATTTTCGCTTAATTAATTGAATAGATGCGGTATCTTTGAATGTTTGCCCACGCAGAAAAACATTACTGGCGGTGGCATTGTAATATTTGCTGTCACCGTGGTATTTATAACTGACGACATCTTTAATAGTTTGTTTATAATCACTTTTGCTGGCATAGAGAGAAAAAAGCCAATAATTGTAGGGAACAGCATAGTAAATTGCGGCATTACTTGTACTGTATCGCTCTTGGTTTTTCAGGTTTTTTCCTGCTGAGATATAAACGGTATCGTTAAGACTGGTCAGATTATTACCATAGATTGTCACTCCGACTTGATCTTTGCCTGTTTGGCGACTGCCTGAGTTGTTGTAATAACCTCCGACGTTAACATGAGGCGATTTTTCCCTTTGTATAGTGATATCGGATGTTGAAAATTCTTTACCAGGGGATAATTCAATATTTGCTTTAGCGCCAGGAATACGCTCCAAGTTTTCTAAACCTTGTTCAATATCGCGAATATTCAGAATATCACCTTCTTTTGCGGGCATGATTGCACCCAGTGTAATATAGGTATCGCTATCTTCAGATAATTTCACATTGGCGACTTTTCCGGGAATAATTTCTAACGTCAAAATTCCTTCGCTGATATTTTGCTCAGGGATATTGACCCTTGTTGTAACATAACCCGATTTAATAATGTTATCTTGTAGCCCCTTAGCGAGTGTTTCGACACCTTTAATGCCAATACAGACCCCCACAACTTGGTTTGCATATGTTTCAAGAGGGCGCATGGAGGGCAGTTTTGGTTCAGAGACGAGAATAACTTTCTTCATATCAAAGCAATGTTCTTCATCGTCGAAAACCAAAATATTATTTGCACGTTCTTGTTTTTTTCCTAAGACATCTTTGGTATCTAGCTGCGTTTGTTGTTGACGAGATTTATCCTGGCTAATTTGATTATTAATTTGCTGATTAACAGCCTGAGAGGGGTCACCTGCAACATAAAATGGAAAAATGAGCAGAGTGCTAGATAAAAAAAGAAAACGGAAATTCATGTTCACCACTTTTATTCTTAAATGAAAGCTAAAAAAATGATCTTAAAAACATAGCTAATAATGTCTTTAGATAAAAATATTTTTTTAAATGAGATACTTCTTGTTTTTACCTATCGTTATTGAAGGTGATTTTCATGTACATATCCCTATGTTGTTTTTTATAAAATAACAAAATCATTAAATTTTTCGCTGTTAAATTATGCGTTAAAATAGGTTTTAATAAAAATTAATTATGTTAACTATGATGGGTGGGTAAATAAAAGTGCTTAGTGTTGATTAATTCAATATAACAAGAAAATCTATATAATTTGATTGAATGTTATTTAATATCAATATGTTGTGTTTAATTCCAATATAGAGTAAATACGTGTTTTTACTTGCTTTTATTTTTTTAAGGTGGTGATTTTTAATGGTTGGCATTAAATAAATTTAACTAAATATGATTTTTAATGACAATTTTGATTTGTTTTATTTTTGTTATGCTTTTCCATTTTATATAACTCTGAATTAGGATGAAAAAGAGGCCTATTTAGGCCTCTTTAGGTTACTAATTAGTAATAATTAGGTGTGTTTAAAATAATAGTAGAACCTAAAATTTGTCCATATGGACTATTATAAATTACAGGGCTTGTAATTTTAGTGGTTCCCATAGAACTTAAACGACCATTATTGTTATCAACACGGGTAAATGTATCAATTATTAAATCTTTGCCAGCATTCACTAAACCTGAATAAGTATTGTTTAACTTATTCACATCTAATTTCACTGTATTTGTACCTATGATTTTACCGTAACGGTTATCTAAGTCATTTCTCAATTTAATATTGATATCGCCCTTAGCTCCCATTTTTTGAGATGCATCCGCTGTAATAATACCATAATAGTTATTTAAACTATTTGCATTAATGTCAACAGCACCGTCTTCGGCATAGATACCGCCTGTTCTACCTGCAACACCAAATTTACTGGCATAACCATTAAAACCACTTGCATAGCTATTATCCAGTGAGGTTGTATTGATAACAACATTGTTGTCAGCAGTAATCAAACCACGGTTGTTTGTGACGTTAGTAGCTTTTATATCTAAATTAGTTCCTTTGATGTAGCCATATTGGTTAACTAAGCTATAAACATCAAACTTAGATTTGCCTGCGCCTGAAACTAAGGAACCTTGGTTATAGATAGTATTGGCTTCAATATTTAATGCCTTACCACTGCTGATTGCTGCATAACCATTGTTTATGAGGTTATGAGATAGGGTGATATTCGTTTGGCCATTGGTGCTTTTGATCATCGAATTGCTGTTTTGTAATGTTTCAGCATCAATATCAATACGGCGTTTAGCAGCAATTTCACTATTACTATCATTGACAATTGCAGTACGCGAATTAATCGCAATATCACGGCCTGAAATTGTTGAGTTACTATTTACCAGTTTACCTGCGTTAATGGTAACGTTATTGCCTGCTCTGATGCCGCGGTTATCTGCATTGATGACGTTATTACGTAGGTTGTAATAGTTTTCAATGGTGCCCGTTGCACGAACATCAATATCACCACGGTTAGTTTTGATTGAACCGTTGGTGTTGTGTAGGTTAGCTGATACAAGATTGATATCTTGTTGTGCCTCTACAATACCACTTCGATTATCAATGTTTGATGCTGTTGTTAAATTAACACTACCACCATTAGATTTAATTTGGCCACTCGTATTGCTTAAGATTGTATTATTGGTATTAATATCAATATCGCCATTACTCATAATTATTGAGTTATTGTATAACCCTGAGCCGGTTTTAATATTAATTTTGCCATTTGCATTCATTTTTGCATTTTGATTATAGACTAGGCCTTTTGAATCGATATTAATGCCACCAGAGCCTGCAACCATATTGCCATAGTTAGATACGCCAATACCACTTTCAGTTGAAACTAATGTAATTTTATCTGCATACATGCCGCCTAATGCGGACACATCGAGACCAACTCGCGTTGTCGCACCAACACCTTGAACGTTAGTGATGTAATTGCCTTTCGAATCAACAAAGTTATTCCCAGCAACGATATTAATTTCTTTTGCGTTAATATCACCACGGATCACTGCAGAACGTGCAATAATATCGGTTGGTGAATCTGATTGTAGACGGCTATTAATGATAATTTGGCCTTTTTCTACGTTATAACCAAGTACCTCACCACCCGCGACAATTGTTTTACCTGTCGTCAGAGTGACGCGGTCTGCATTAATAAAGCCACAGTTATTACAGGTAATACCCGATGCGTTAGCGACAATCACTTGTGCTTTATTACCAGCTACCTCAACCACGCCGTTGAGGGTACTTGCTTTTGTGGAGTTAACTTCATTTAGAATAACTTTAGCAGGGCCATTACCGTTATTTAAATTGAGGTTACCATTAATTTGGCCGCCAAGAGTGGTATTTGTATTGGTGACACTGTTATTCAGAATAACGCCTTTTTGGTCAACATCAAATTGGCTGTAGATGTTATGAGAAACGCCTTTATCGCTTGCACCCTTGATATGAACAATAGTAGGACCATTATTTTGGTTCATAACACTAGCACCGTTAGTGTTGACGATTGCTGCTTGTGCAACAGAAACAGAACCTAAAATAACACATACACTTAAAAACAGCGGTTTAATCTTCAGCATAGGTTGGCTGATAGATTCATGATTAAGTTGTTTCATAAATATCCCTAAAATTGACTATAGATAAAATTAAAAATAGCTAATCAAAATTCCATTAAAACGTAAGAATTATGCGTTATTATTATTTTTAAAAAAATCTAATTGTACTTAAGTGGAGCGTGGTAAATATTAAAAGAATAAAATATCCTTATATATTTATCTGGGGTATTTTAATTTTAATCTTTATTTGAAAGTGAGTGAAATCAATTGGTTGCATTTACTCCTTAACGGATTATGTAGTTGTTAATACACAGGTGATAATACGTAAATGCAATAATAATTAATAAACCAATTGTTTAATATTGTTTATGCTTGTTAAGGTGGTAAATAATTTTATAATCAAAAATTAATGATATTGATGATTGTTAGAGTTGTTCATTAAAAAAATTGCAATAAATAAAAATAATTTAGATGAATAAATTAACAATCAACTTTAAAGTCCATCAGGTTTTTCACTATTAAATCATCATTAAAATAGGTTTTAATAAAAATAAATTATGTTAACTATGATGGCTTAACAAATAAAACTGCTTGGTGTTGATTGGTCCAATATAGCAAGAAAATCTATATTATTTAATTGAATATTTTTTGGTGTCAATCTGTTGAATGCAATCCCAATATGGAGTAGTTAAGTGTTTTTACTCGCTTTTATTTTTTAAATGGCAATTTTGAATTGTTGATATTAGATAAATTTAACTAAATATGATTTTTAATGATAATTTTGGTTTATTTTAATTTTGTTATATTTTTTTATTTTACCTAACTCTGAATTAGGATAAAAAAGAGGCCGTTAGGCCTCTTTAGGTCGAGAATTAGTTATAATAAGGTGAATCAATAATGATAGTTTTGCCTACAATCTGTCCATATGGGCTATTGTAAATTGCAGAACTTGTAATTGTAGTTGTTTCATTGGAACTTAAACGGCCATTATTATTAGTAACATAAGTAAATGCATTGATGGTTAAATCTTTACTTGCATTCACTAAACCTGAGTAAGTATTGTTTAACGTATTTACATCTAAATTTATTGATCTATCACCTTGGATTTTACCGTAACGGTTGTCTAAATCATTTCTCAGTTTAATATTGATATCACCTTTAGCTCCGCTTCTTTCTTTTCCGACTGCAGAGATAGTACCAGAATAGTTATCTAAGTTATTTGCATTGATGTCTACTGCGCCATCTTCAGCATAAATACCACCCGTTCTTCCTGCAACACCGAACTTGCTTGCATAAGCATTAAAATAGCTAGCGTCTCTATTATTCAGGGTGGTTGCGTTGATAACAACATTATTGTCAGCCGTAATTAAACCACGGTTGTTTATGAGACTTGTAGCTTTAATATCTAAGTTAACACCCTTGATGTAGCCATATTGGTTGTCTAAGAGATAAACATCGAATTTAGATTTTCCAGCACCAGAGACTAAAGAACCTTGGTTATGAACGTTATTGGCTTTAATATTTAACGCTTTTCCACTATCTATTGATGCAAAAGCATCATTCATTAAATTATTAGATAGCGTGATATTTGTTTGTCCATTAGTGGCTTTGATGAGTGAATTTGTGTTTTGTAATATATCAGAATCTATATCAATACGGCGTTTTGCTACAATTTGACTACCACCAGCATTGGAAATTCCAATACGCGCATCAATCGCAATATCACGACCTGAAATTGTTGAGTTATTATTTAACAGTTTCCCTGTGTTAATGGTAACGTTATCACCTGCTCTGATGCCGCGGTTATCTGCATTAATGAGGTTGTTATGTAAGTTGTAATGGTTTTCTCTGTATTCGTTCTCAATGGTGCCTGTTGCACGTATATCAATATCGCCACGGTTAGCTTTGATTGAACCGTTGGTGTTAAGCAGGTGAGCGGATACAATCTTGATATCTTGCTGAGCATCAACAATACCCGCGCGGTTATCAATATCGGCTCCTGTGGTTAACACAACACTACCTCTATTGGATTTAATCTGACCACGAATATTGTTTATGAGGGAATTTTTAGTGTTGATATCAATATCACCGTTACTCGTAATTTGTGAGTAATTGTATAACCCTGAGTTAGCTTTGATATTAATTTTGCCATTGGAATTTATTTTGGCATCTTCGTTATAAACAAGGCCTTTTGAATCGATATTAAGGCCTCCAGAGCCTGCAGCTATGTTGCCAAAGTTATATACGCCAGTACCATTTTCAGTTACAACTAACGTGATTTTATCAGCATACATGCCACCTAATGCGGACACATCAATACCGACTCCGGATGAATAACCTGCAGGTTGAACGTTGGTGACATAATTACCTTTCGCATCAACAAAGTTACTTCCCACAACGACGTTGATTTCTTTAGCATTAAGATTACCTTGGATCACGGCTGAACGCGCAATTATATCCGTTGGTGAATCGGTTTGTAGGCGGTTGTTGATGATTATTTGGCCTTTTTCTACGTTATAACCAAGTATCTCACCACCTGAGACCATCGTTTTACCTGTTGTCAGAGTGACGCGGTCTGTATTAATAAAGCCACAGTTATTACACGTAATACCCGATGCGTTAGCAACAATCACTTGTGCTTTATTACCAGCTACCTCAACCACGCCGTTGAGGGTACTTGCTTTTGTGGAGTTAACTTCATTTAGAATAACTTTAGCAGGGCCATTACCGTTATTTAAATTGAGGTTACCATTAATTTGGCCACCAAGAGTGGTATTTGTATTGGTGACACTGTTATTCAGAATAACGCCTTTTTGGTCAACATCAAATTGGCTGTAGATGTTATGAGAAACACCTTTATCGCTTGCACCCTTGATATGAACAATAGTAGGACCATTATTTTGGTTCATAACACTAGCACCGTTAGTGTTGACGATTGCGGCTTGTGCAACAGAAGCAGAACCTAAAATAACACATACACTTAAAAACAGCGGTTTAATCTTCAGCATAGATTGGCTGATAGATCCATGATTAAATTGTTTCATAAATATCCCTAAAATTGACTATAGATAAAATTAAAAATAGTTAATTAAAATTCCATTAAAGCGTAAGGATTATGCGTTATTATTATTTTTAATAAAATCTAATTGTACTTAAGTAGGGCAAGGTAAATATTAATAGAACAAAACACCCTTATATATTTATTAGGGGTGTTTTATTTTTAATTTTAAATTAAATCGAATTAAATTAATCAATTATATTTACTCCGTAACAGGTTACTTAATGGTTGATACGTAGGGGGTAATGCGTAAATGAAATAATGATTAATAAATTAATGATTTAATGTTATTTATGTTTATTAAAATGGATTGATAGTTTTGTATTTTATTATTTGGTAATTAAAAATTAATGATACTGATGGTTGTGAAAGTTTTTCATTAAAAAACTGTAATAAATAAAAATAATTTAGATAAATAAATGAACAATTAACCCGAATATAGTGTATTAATAATTAAAAAAGCCATCCGATAAATTGGATGGCTCAAGTTTTAAATATATTATTTTTGAGTGGCTGCTTTCATTTTAATCACAAACTCCGTCAATTTTTTAAGCATGACATCTGGCTTTTCAAGGTTATTTTCAATAATCTTAACGACCGCGGATCCTGAAATCGCACCTGCAGCACCATTTTCAATGGCTTCAGTGACTTGGGCTGGTTCAGAAATACCAAAACCTTGAAGAGCAGGGGCGGCTTGATATTGCTTAAGCTTATCAACCAAATGCGTTAATGGCATTTGAGCGCGTTGTTCAGTACCCGTTACGCCAGCTCTTGATAACAAGTAAGTATACCCACGGCTGTGTTCGCCAATTTGTTGTAATAAAGCATCGTCACCATTAGGTGGGCAAATGAAAATAGGGGCAATATCATGGGCTAGTGCGGCTTCACGAAAAGGCTTTGATTCGCTCATCGGAACATCTGCAACTAAAACAGAATCTACGCCTGCTTTTTGGCAACGAATATAAAAGTTTTCGATGCCATTAGAGAACACAAGGTTTGCATATACCAATAAACCAATCGGCATGGTTGGGTGTTTTTCGCGAATACGGCTCAGTAATTCAAAGCAAATTGTCGGTGTAATCTCGCTTTTAAATGCACGCAAGTTGGCATTTTGAATAGTCGGGCCATCTGCCAGTGGATCTGAGAATGGAATACCAATCTCCAGTGCATCAGCGCCACCTTCAATTAAAGCATCAACAATTTTCAGCGAGAGTTCGGCATCAGGGTCACCTAATGTTACAAAGGGAACGAATGCACCTTGATTTAGGTTATTTAAACGCTCAAAAAGCTGGTTGTAACGTTCCATTAGATTTCCCCTTTACTGGCTAAAATATCATGTACTGTGAAAATATCTTTATCGCCACGGCCCGATAAATTGACAATTAATAATTGCTCTTTATTGGGTTCTTGCTCTGCCATTTTTAACGCATAAGCCAAAGCGTGTGAGGATTCTAATGCAGGGATAATACCTTCTTTACGTGATAATAGTTTAAATGCATTTAACGCTTCGTCATCAGTAATAGAGACATATTCTGCGCGTCCAATACTGTTTAAATGTGCGTGTTGTGGCCCAACTGAAGGGAAGTCTAACCCCGCAGAAATAGAGTAAGATTCTTCTATTTGTCCCTCATTAGTCTGCATCATTGGGGATTTCATCCCAAAGTAGATACCCACGCGACCATGTTTTAACGGCGCGCCATGTTGCCCTGACTCAATGCCTAAGCCCGCAGGTTCCACGCCAATGAGGTTGACATTTTCCTCAGGGATAAAAGATGCAAACATACCAATTGCATTGGAGCCACCACCAATGCATGCAATGACTGCATCGGGTAAACGGCCTTCTTTTTCAAGAATTTGCTGTTTGGCTTCATCCCCGATCATGCGTTGAAATTCACGTACGATAGTTGGATAAGGGTGAGGGCCTGCCGCGGTACCTAGTAAATAATGTGCTTTATCATAGCTGCCAGACCAGTCTCTCAATGCTTCGTTACAAGCATCTTTAAGCGTGGCGGAACCACTGTGGACAGGGATAACCTCTGCACCCATCAGTTTCATACGAAATACGTTAGGAGACTGGCGCTCAACGTCTTTGGCTCCCATATAAATACGGCACTTCATGTTGAGAAGCGCACAAGCTAAGGCTGTTGCGACACCATGTTGCCCTGCACCAGTTTCAGCAATAATTTCTGTTTTACCCATGCGTTTAGCCAGTAACGCTTGGCCCAATACTTGGTTGGTTTTGTGCGCGCCACCATGAAGAAGGTCTTCACGCTTTAAATACAGTTTTGTTTTGGTGCCTGCGGTGAGGTTTTTGCACAGCGTTAACGCTGTTGGACGACCTGCATAGTTTTTAAGGAGATCGTGAAATTCTTTGATAAATTCAGCGTCGTCTTGGGCGGTAATAAAGGCATCTTCTAATTGATTGAGTGCAGGGATTAAAATCTCTGGCACATATTGCCCACCAAACTCACCGAAATACGGATCTAATTTGCTCATTGTTTGTTATCCATCTCATCAGTTAAAACATAATTTATTGGTTTAGTTTTATCTTTTCGCTTTATTGCACTGTTGATTCAGCTTGTAACGTTGATAACACTAATTTAATTTTTTGCTCACTCTTAATGCCTGGCTCAATTTCGACACCAGAGTTAAAATCCAACCCATTACACAGTAATTTAGAGGCTTGAAGGCAGTTTTGAGGATTTAACCCGCCAGCTATCATTAACTTTTGTTTTGCGGTTGTTGGAATCGCTGACCAATCGAAGCTTTTCCCTGTTCCACCTTGGCCATTATCGAGTAATAGAACATCAACATCTTGAGTCGCGTATTCAGAGAAGTTAGCGTGCGACATGTCCAGTGCTTTCCATACCTCACAATAACTTGGCAGGTGGGTGCGAATTTCCTGAATATATTGCAGATCTTCATTTCCGTGTAATTGCACGGCAAAAAGTGCTAGCTTTTTTGCGATATGAGCGACAAAGTCGACGGATTGATTGCGAAATACACCAACATATTTTAGTGGGGCCGAATGAACGATACGCTCGGCTTGTGACAGTGTCACTTTTCGAGGGGAGGATTCCGCAAAGATTAACCCACCAAAACAAGCGCCAGCGTCGAATGCCGTTTTTGCATCTTGTTCGCGAGTCAAACCACACACTTTATGCTCACCGACCAGCAATTTTTGCAATGCTTTTGCGAGGTCATCTTGTTCCATCAACGCGCTACCAATCAAAAAGCCGTTAGCGTATTCGCTAAGGGATTGAATATGCTGATGCAGATGAATACCAGACTCACTGATCACAATCGTTTCTGGTGCTAAACGTGGTGCTAATTCTCGGGTACGATTTAAATCAATAGATAAATCGCGCAGGTCACGGTTATTAATCCCCACCACTTTAGATTTTAATTTAATGGCGCGCTCTAATTCTTCTTCGTTGCTCACTTCGGTTAAAACACCCATATTGAGTTGATGGGCAACATCCGCTAAAGCAATATATTCTTCGTCATTTAACACCGATAACATCAATAAAATAGCATCAGCTTGATAATGGCGAGCAAGGTAAATTTGGTATGGGTCGATAATAAAATCTTTGCATAAAACAGGTTGTTTAACCGTATTACTGACAATAGTCAGGTATTCCATATTCCCTTGAAAATATTTTTCGTCAGTGAGAACAGAAATCGCAGACGCATAAGGCGCATAGGTTTTTGCAATCACTTCAGGGTCAAAATCTTCACGAATTAACCCTTTTGATGGAGACGCCTTTTTACATTCCAAAATAAAGACAGGGCGCTTAGCGCTTAGCGCGTCATAAAAACGACGTTGGCTTGGCTGTAAAGTGGAAAAAAAGCTCTCTAAGGGTTGTTTCGCTTTGCGTTCAACAAGGTAAACAGCTTTATCATCAACAATTTTTTGTAATACTGTCGCTTTCATTTTATGGGTTCCTTGCAGCGAGCGCGGTGACTCGATCGAATGATTTGCCGCTGCGAATAATCGCGAGAGCATGTTCGCTATTTTGTTTTAAATCTTCATGGCCGTTAATTCGCATTAACATCGCCACATTAGCTGCGACGGCAGCTTCATGAGCGGCTTTACCATGCCCTTGTAACAACTGGGTTAATAGCTCACGGTTTTCTTCTGGTGTACCGCCTTCTAAATCACGTAATTGATATGGCGTTAAGCCAAAATCATCCGCAGTTAATTGGTAATGATGCAGTACGCCGTCTTTTAATTCAGCAACTTGGGTTGTGGCATGAAGCGAAACTTCATCCATCCCTCCACTGTGTACCACAGCTGCACGGGTAAAACCAAGCATATCTAAGGTTTCAGCTACTGGTTTGACAAGTGATTCTTGATAAACACCAATTAGCGCGATAGGTGGGCGAGCTGGGTTGATTAAAGGCCCAAGAACGTTAAATAATGTCCGTGTTTTCAGTTGTGAACGAACGGGTGCTGCGTGGCGAAAACCACTGTGATACTGCGGTGCAAATAAAAAACACACCCCTAAATCATCTAAAGTATCCCGTGCACTCTGGGCGCTTAAATCCAGCGCGATACCAAAAGCGGCTAATAAATCTGATGACCCAGAGCGGCTGGATACGCTGCGGTTACCATGCTTAGCAACTTTAATTCCTGCTTCAGCGGCAACAAATGCGCTAGCCGTTGAGATATTAATACTGTTTGCGCCATCACCACCGGTACCCACGATGTCACTGAATTGATAGTCAGGACGAGGGAATGGCTGGGCATTTTCTAAGCAAGCAAGGGCAGCACCTGCTATTTCTTGGGGTTGTTCACCACGCATTTTCATGCTGATGAGAACAGCGGCTAGTTGTGGTTCAGTCAACTCACCTTGAATAATGGCATTAAATAAATACTGGCTTTCTTGCTGTGTCAGTGGCTGTGCTTTGAATAATTTATCATAAATATTTTGCATAATTGGCTCTCTATATCCCGTTAGTGCGAATGAGTTGTGGTGCTTGCATTGGGTGTAGAAAGAGCCCACGCCACGGTGTTTTCTAACAACTGTTTGCCTTGCGTTGTTAAAATAGATTCAGGATGAAATTGGAATCCACACACTCTGTCTTGCTCATTTCGCACGGCCATAACCATTCCGTTGGATTGTGCACTGATTGTCAGTGTTTCAGGAATTTGGCTACCCACTAAAGAGTGGTAACGAGCCACGGAAACTGGGTTTTCGAGATCAGCAAACATCGCTTGCCCATCGTGGGTAGCAAGGGACGCTTTACCATGTAAAATCTCAGCAGCAGAAGAAACAACGCCGCCATATGCTTCAACGATGGCTTGGTGACCTAAGCAAATCCCAATCACAGGAATTTTGCCGATAACCTGTTTTAAAACGTCAGGCATTGAGCCTGCCTCGCTCGGTTTCCCTGGGCCTGGTGATAACACTAAAATGGGTGAACTCATTTGGTTTAAAACGGATAAAATATGTTTTGAGCTCACGGTATTACGGTAAATAACCACTTGGTGGCCACTTGCGCGCAATTGATCGACCAAGTTGTAAGTGAAAGAATCCACATTATCGAGCAGTAAGATATTCGCCATTAGAATAACTCCTTCACTTGATGGGCTTGGGCAATTGCGCGGATCACCGCGCGTGCTTTATTGCGGGTTTCATCGGCTTCTGCTTGAGGCGATGAATCCAGAACGACACCACCGCCTGCCTGCACGGTTGCAATGCCGTTTTCGACATACGCTGAACGGATGACGATACAGGTATCGAAATCGCCTCTACCATTGAAATAACCCACCGCACCACCATAGGAGCCACGACGCTGTTGTTCATATTGCGCAATTAATTGCATGGCTTTCACTTTTGGTGCTCCCGTTAATGTACCCATATTCATACAGGCTTGATAAGCATGGAAAACGTCTAAATCGTGGCGCAACGTCCCGACCACATGAGAAACTAAATGCATTACAAAGGAATAACGATCCACTTTGGTTAAGTCTGCTACATAGCGGCTACCAGCCTCACAAATTCGCGCGAGGTCATTACGAGCAAGGTCAACCAGCATGATGTGCTCCGCTAATTCTTTTGCATCGGTACGCATTGAAAGTTCAATTCTGCTATCTAAATCGAGGTCGATATCCCCTTGAGCATTACGGCCGCGAGGGCGAGTACCCGCGATAGGGTAAATTTCCACTTTTCGGTCGCTGGTGGCATATTTCAATGCGCTTTCTGGCGATGCACCAAACAGCGTGAAATCCTGATCTTGCATATAAAACATATAAGGACTTGGGTTTTGCGCCTTAAGTTTTTGATACGCAATCAGCGGATGCGAACATGGCATCGTGAATTTACGTGATGGCACTACTTGGAAGATATCCCCACAATAAATTGCTTCTTTTAGGGAAGTGACAATAGCGCAATATTCTTGGTCATTTTTACTCAAGGTAACTTGGAAGTTAGGCTCACTTTGCAAAGGCAGCGCAGGTAAAAATGGGCGGCAAGACGCAATAATTTCATTGTGACGATGTTTAACCGAGTTTAGCGATTGTGTGTCTTGGTTGAAAATGCAACTTTTTATACGCGCCGCTTGATTTTGATGGTCGATCACTAAATAGTGTTCTGCCACAAAGAAACAGTAATCAGGGCACTGATTGACTGCCTTAACTTCAGGAATAGATTCAAAGTTGGCCACAAGGTCATAAGCAAATAACCCGCCCACAAATACGGTTTCTGGTTTAGTGGAATAGGTTTGCGCTAAGGCTGGCAATGCACGTAACACGTCTAAGCATGATGCTGCTTTTAATCGGCTATCTTCATCTAAAGCCGCGTTAGGTTGTTCAAAGGTGACGGTCAATAAAGTGGTTTCAATGGTGTGAGCACAAATCAATGCAGAAAGTTGTTCTAACAGCAAAGGCAATAAGGCTTGGCCGTTTAATGTTAACGCTTCAATTTCGACACGTTGGCCAAAAGCGCGAATACGTAGCGCACTGTTAACAATCAATAAACTTTGTAAGTTAGCTTTATTGTTGATTTCAGCAGACTCCAGCAACATGGTTGATGGAACGGCATGACATAAGTGATTGAATAACAGCGTTGGATCTGGCTGATAGTTAATTGGGCTATCCAGATACGTAAAATGTGCTAATGTGGTGTTTTGTTTGTTCATTTTGTTGCCTTAAGCTAATTTTAGACATTAAAAAACCCGCCGTACGAAGGGCGGGTTTGGCACTGAGGCATGGTTTAACTATGCGTGTGCGGCTTCCGCCCAATTTGGGAAGTCACGCCACCAACGATTTGTTAAGTTAATTAAAGCCATAATGTGCCTCACTGGATAAACTGAATAATTTTGGCTGTAAGCCATCTTGCGTACTAGTAAACTGGATCACCTTGAAAGTGTCAAGTACTTTGTTAATTTTTAGGAAAAAATAGCTATTTATGGAAATTGGAGACGATATCACCTTGCAACCTGTGTCGACACCGTTACTCACTCGCTACGACTTACATAGCCATACGACGGCTTCCGATGGGGATTTAACGCCAGAGGAGTTAATCGAGCGGGCGATTGAAAAAGGCATCAATGTTTTAGCGATCACCGACCACGATACGTGCGACGGTTTACTGCAAGCGAGGCAATATTTACGCGATAACGAAAAGCCGATTGAGCTGGTTAATGGTGTTGAGGTTTCAACGCTATGGGAAAATATTGAAATCCATATTGTTGGTTTAAACTTTTCCCCAGAACACCCTGCAATGCTAGCGCTCCTTGCTGAGCAATCGGCTCGGCGCGAAGAGCGTGGAATTGAGATGGGACGGCGCTTACAAAAAGCGGGTATTGAAGACGCGTGGGAGAATGCACAAAACATATCGGGTGGTGGGCAAGTAACACGTGCGCATTTTGCACAATATATCGTGAAAATTGGCAAAGAAAAAACCATCAACAATGTGTTTAAACGCTATTTGTCTAAAGGCAAAACAGGTTATGTGCCTGCAACATGGTGTAGTATTGAAGCTGCCATTGAGGCTATCCATGCCGCAGGTGGCGTGGCCGTTTTAGCTCACCCGTCTAAATACCAGCTTTCAAATAAATGGTTAAAACGGGTTATTGCGCATTTCAAAGCGCATGGTGGCGATGCAATGGAGATTTCCCATTGCCAACAACCTCCTAATGAAAAGCAGTATTTAGCAGAGCTAGCAAAAAACGCCGATTTGCGAACATCTGTGGGTTCTGACTTCCATCGCCCTTGTTCTTGGATTGAATTGGGGCGAAACCTCTGGTTACCGAATGACGACCAAGCGGTTTGGGCGCTGTGGAGTGAGGTAAAAAACAGCTAATTCGTTGATGTATTGGCAGGTCGGTGTAAAATAACAAGATACAGAGAGTGATTAGTTTAAAACTAACCATTCCATTGAACAAAGAGATAGTGCCATTTTTAGGTGTTTTGCCGGGTGATGCTGTCGATACCAAATTGTTGAGGTATATATGAGCCAGTTTTTTTATGTCCATCCGGATAACCCACAAGCTCGGTTAATCAGCCAAAGTGTTGAGATCCTAAATAAAGGCGGTGTGGTGGTTTATCCTACAGATTCAGGGTATGCCATTGGCTGTCGCTTAGAAGAAAAAGAGGCATTACAGCGAATTTGCCGTATCCGCCAGTTAGATGCTAACCACAATTTTACGTTAATGTGCCGTGATCTTTCTGAGCTTTCTAACTATGCACACGTGGATAATACGGTATTTCGTTTAATTAAGAATAATACCCCAGGTAATTACACGTTTATCTTAAAAGCGACCAAAGAAGTGCCTCGCCGTTTGATGAATGAAAAACGTAAAACAATTGGTTTACGTGTTCCATCAAACCCGATTGCACGAGACTTACTGGAAGCGGTTGGCGAGCCACTGATGTCAACGAGTTTGATTATGCCAGGTGATGATTTTACCCAATCGGATCCAGAAGAAATTCGTGATTTGTTAGATAAACAAGTGGACTTAGTGATCCACGGTGGTTATATCGGCCAGAAACCAACCACAGTCATTGATTTCACTGATGACACTCCGGTTGTGGCACGTGTTGGCACTGGCGATCCATCACCATTTGAATAAAACAAGCCGTTTAGGCATCGAAAGTGCGATAACGTGATAAATGGTAGGGGTTCAGGGGAAACCTGTGTATAATGCGCGGGTTTTCAAATTCATGACTTTTTGCACTCGTTTTTGTACTGGGCAAAAAGTTATTTGACGCCTGTGAAGGCGACAGTAGAGGGTTACATGAGCGCTAAACCGCAAAATACAGAGAAATTACAAAAAATCCTTGCTCGTTCTGGGCATGGTTCACGTCGTGAAATCGAAACCTTCCTGCAAGCAGGTCGGATCAGTGTAGACGGTAAAATCGCCACTTTGGGCGACCGTGTCGAAGTCAAAGCATCAACCAAAATTCGTTTAGATGGCCGTTTATTGGCAATCAAAGAAGCTGAAAAAGAAATTTGCCGTGTGATGGCTTATTACAAACCTGAAGGTGAGTTGTGTACACGCCACGACCCTGAAGGGCGCCCAACGGTCTTTACACGTCTGCCAAAACTGACAGGGGCAAGATGGATTGCCGTTGGTCGTCTTGATGTGAATACCAGTGGATTGCTGTTATTTACAACAGACGGCGAGTTAGCTAACCGCTTAATGCACCCAAGTCGTGAAGTTGAACGTGAATACGCAGTGCGTGTTTTTGGCGAAATTAACGATGCAAAAATCCGCCAGTTAACCCAAGGTGTTCAACTCGAAGATGGCCCTGCATCTTTTAAAACCGTCTCTTATCGCGGTGGTGAAGGGATGAACCAATGGTATAACGTCACCTTAACGGAAGGACGTAACCGTGAAGTTCGCCGTTTATGGGAATCCGTAGGCGTACAAGTTAGCCGTTTGATCCGTGTGCGTTATGGTGATATCGATTTACCAAAAGGCCTACCGCGTGGTGGCTGGACTGAGTTAGGTTTAGAACAAACTAACTACCTACGTGAATTAGTTGAGCTGCCAGTTGAAACTGAAAGCAAAGTTGCTGTTGAGCGCGACCAACGTAGAATTAAAGCGAATCAAATTCGCCGTGCCGTGAAACGTCACACGCAAGTGGCTTCACGGCCTGCATCTAAACGCCAATCCTCAGGCCCGACTGCTAAGCGTCGTACACGCATCTAATTTACTGTGTAGTTATTATTAAGAAGCGATGGCATAACACCATCGCTTTTTTTATCCCTAAAAATAATAGGTTAGCTTGGGTATTTATGTGAAATTACTGATTCAGTTCACAGAAAGGCGATAGCTGTCTGCAATAGATAATTAAAATGAGATATTCGTCTCATTTTAATGTAACTAAAAAACTTACCATCAGGCCCTGTGTGAGATTCAACTCACATAATTGCTGCAAAACGTACTTATAAACTCCTGAACACTATAAGCAGCAACGTCTATTACTTACACGAATAAATGTGGTTTATCCAAATTAATAAAGAATGGTTTATACGTGGATAAACTCGATAAGGATAAAAGATGAAAAAAATAACACTGACGCTGAGTGCGGTTGCATTAGCTTTAACGTTTACGGCAACGTCTCAAGCCAAAATCCCAATGCCAGAAACCGTCAGCCCGGGCGTTACCGTTGTTGAATTAGCACAACAGCAACCTATTCATTGGGTTTCTATTGAACAAATCAAGCAAAGCCTAGAAGGCAAAGCACCAATGGCCGTAGGCTTTGATATCGACGATACAGTGTTATTTTCTAGCCCAGGCTTTTACCGTGGTAAACTTGAGTTTTCCCCAAATGATTTTAGCTATCTGAAAAACCAGCAATTTTGGGAAAAAATGAATAATGAGTGGGACAAATTCAGTATGCCAAAACAAGTGGGTATTGATTTAGTCAAAATGCACTTAGACCGCGGTGATACCGTTTATTTCATCACAGGGCGTACGAAGACAAAAACTGAAACTGCCACTAAGTATGTTCAAGAGGGCTTAGCTATCCCTGCGGATAAAATGCAACCAGTTATTTTTGCTGGCGATGAGCCTGGTCAAAATAATAAAGTAAGCTGGATGCGTGACCACAAACTGACTATCTATTATGGTGATGCAGATGCGGATATCGCAGCGGCTCATGAGTTAGGTATTCGTGGTGTTCGTATTTTACGTGCGGCAAACTCATCTTACCAACCGCTGCCAAAAGCAGGGCGTTTTGGTGAAGAAGTAGTGATTAATTCAGAATTTTAATTAAATTTTGAATATGAAAAAGGCGACTTAAGAGTCGCCTTTTTTACTGCATTAAAATAAGTATTAGTTATTCACAATTGCATCAATAACAACACGGTTACCAGTAATAGTTCCTGTTGTACCATTTGTCACGATTGGGCTTGTGACTTTAGTTGTGCCGTTAGAACTAATGGTTCCATACTGGTTATTAACTCGGTTTTTTGACTCAATGGTCATATTTTTACCAGCAGCCATTTTACCTGAATAGTTTTCGAGTGAACCCACATCAACTTTCTGGTTATTAGTACTCGTAATTTGGCCATAATTATTGTTCAACGATGCTTTTAATTTAATATCCACATCATTACGTGCAGCATCGTTGTTATTCACGTTTGCAGCAATAGAACCATAGATGCCATAAAGGGTATCACCTTTAATTTTGATGGTGCCATCATTGGTTTGTAAACCGCCGTTTTGGTCTGTTAAACCAAATTTTGCATTCACTTGTTTAAATCCAGAACTGTAACTGTTGCCTAAATGACTTGTTTGAATATCCAAATTATTTTCAGCTTGAATCAGGCCGGATTGATTTTCAATTGAATGCGCAGTTATGGCTAAATTTTTGCCTTTGATATAACCAGACAGGTTACTCATCATGTTCACTTTGATTTCAGACTTACCATTGTCAGAAATAATTGAACCTGAATTAGTCAATTGATTTGCATTGACATTTAGCAGTTTACCACTATGAATTTTAGAGAGTGAATCATTGGTTAATGCCACGGAAGCATCAAGATCCATACGGCCATTAATGGCATTCAGTTCAGAATTAGATTGAGTTAAATATATAGTGTTGATTTCAGCACGACGCTTGGCGACAACCTTACTGTTTGCCATATTTTCAATCGAGTTTTGAACATTTAAAGTGGCATCTCTGCCTGCGGTGATATTGGAATTTTCATTTACAATACGCACTGCATCAATATTAACATCTTGCCCAGCGATAAACCCTTTATTTGGGTCATTTTGACTAGTTAAATAATCACGGTTATAAATAACATTGGTTGCGTGAACTTTAATATTTCCTTTCGTCGCTCTCACAGCACCATTATCATTAATGAAAGAATCAGATAATGTAGTCACATTTTGCTGTGCTTCAATGGTGCCGTTGTTATTCGATAATGTACCTAATGTGCTGATATTAACATCATTATTGAGGGAACTAATGCGGCCACGGTCGTTATTAACGGAACCGGTGCCAGCAGCCTTAATATTGACGTTTTTTGTGCCAGCTATCGTGCCACTGTTTGTCAGGCCAGCTGCATTGACATTGAGGGTATTTGCAGAGTTAATATTACCGTTAATATTATTAACAGTACCCGCAGTATCCAGAGTAATAGCACCATTCTGGGAGATAATATCACCGGAGTTTGAAACGCCGACGCCTGTTTCGGTCGCAACTAACGAAATTTTATTTGCGTACATCCCGCCTAAAGCAGAAACGTCAATACCAACGCTTGGTTTGCTTCCTAATGCGGTTGTTGTTCCTACGACTTCACCCGCTGCATTGACTCGGTTATTTCCTGCAACAACATTTAAATGTTGGGCTGAGACTGCACCGTTGATAGCGACTGAACGCGCAATTAGGTCAGTAGGTGAACTTGAATTGAAATTGCCATTAATGGAAATTTTCCCTTGTTGCACATTGTAGTCATTGACTAAGCCATTACCATCTATGGAAACTTTCCCTGTGGTTAATGTACTGCGGTTGGTATTGATAAATCCACAATTATTACAGGTAATACCTGACGCATTCGCGACAATGACTTGTGCTTTACCGCCAGCGACTTCAATCATACCGTTTAAGGTTGTTGCCGTATTTGAATTGACCTCATTTAGGATCACTTTAGCGCGTTTACCCGCAACGTTCCCATTACCGCCAATTTTCCCGCCGAGGGTGGTATTCGACATACCTGCACTATTATTTAAAATAACGCCTTTTTGGTCGACATCAAATTGGCTATAAATATTGTGAGAAACGCCGCTATCAGAAGGTCGATTAATATAAACAACAGTAGGGCCATTTCCTTGGACCATAACACCGGCACCATTTGTTGGTGTAATTGCGGCTTGAGCAATTGTCGTTGAGCCGATAATCATTGATACACACAGAAATAAAGGTTTGAACTTCAATGTAGGTACATTGAAATTATTTATTGAATCATTTTTCATATATATCCCTTAAATTAAAATAGACAGTATCTAAGATAACTATTAATCCATAATTGCAATTTAATTATGCAGAAATATAAATTTAAATAAATTTAATAATATTAACATGAGCTGGATTTTTATTGACTGTTGAATAATAACCAAATGTGAATAAAGCTAGGATAAATGCGCAGGTTTATCATTAAACTTAATTAAATCAATTGGGTTGTCAGTGATGGGTATTTTGATTTACGGTGTATTTACTCAAGGAATAACACGTAGCAATTTATATTAAAGAGAATGAAATTTGGCTAAAACATTAGGTAAATTGATGAGGTAATTAATTTTTTAAAGTGACAAATATAATTTAACACGGAAATTGGAATAAATGCGAACTATTAGATTTACCATGCATAAAAAGAAAACTTAGCAATCGCTTTATTTAAGCTTATTATTGCTAAGTTAATTTTAATCGTTTACCAGTCAATGCCTTTTTGCGCTTTAATTCCAATATCAAACGCATGTTTGACAGGGCGCATTTCAGTGACCGTATCCGCTAAATCAATTAAATCACGGTGGCATCCTCTACCAGTAATAATAACCGATTGATTGGCAGGGCGACTCTGTAAAGCTTGCATAACCTCGTTTAAGCCAAGGTAATGATAGCTAAGCATATAGGTTAGCTCATCTAAGACAACCAAATCATATTGAGGATCACTTAACAACCGCTTGGCATGATGCCAAGTTTCAAGACAGGCAAGGGTGTCGGTTTCTTTATTTTGAGTTTCCCACGTAAAACCAGTGGACATCACAAAAAAAGGTGCGCCAAGTGGTTCTAAGAGTTCGCGTTCACCGTTATCCCAGCCCCCTTTAATGAATTGCACAACAGCCGCTTTTTTACCATGGCCGATGGCTCGGCAGACGGTACCAAATGCCGCAGTAGTTTTACCTTTACCATTGCCTGTAAAGATAATGATAATCCCACGCTCAATTTGAGCCGCTTCAATACGTGCATCCACTTTTTCTTTTAAGCGTTGTTGGCGTTCTTCATGTCGGCTTTGTGACATAGTCGATTACTCCGCTGCACCCGGTTTACGACCCGGTTGTGCATCATAGCTGCTTCCTGTTTTTCGGATACTATCATCGCCCATTAAGTAGACGTAAATTGGCATAATATCCGCTGGAGTTTTGAGTTTTTGTGGGTCTTCTTCAGGAAATGCACTTGCACGCATACTGGTTCGAGTGCCACCCGGATTAATGCAGTTTACGCGTAAATGGCTATTTTTATACTCATCAGCAAGCACTTGCATTAGGCCTTCTGTCGCGAATTTAGAGACGGCGTAGGCTCCCCAACCAGTACGCCCTTGTTTTCCGACGCTTGAGCTGGTGAAAACTAATGATGCATTTGGCGCTTTCAATAACAAAGGGAGTAGGGATTGGGTGAGCATAAAAGTCGCATTCACGTTAATTTGCATGACATCATGCCAAAGTTGGGTCGGTTGTTCTGCAATGGGGGCGATAACGCCAAGGATCCCCGCATTGTGCAAAACACCATCTAGATAAGGGGCGTTTTTAGATATTTGAGTAGCTAATGATTGGCAATTTTCTTCAGTTGCTGTTAATAAATCCAAAACATAGCATGGGGATTCTTTACCAGAAATTGCGGTGATTTCTTGGCTAACGGCATCTAATTTACGTTGTGTTCTTCCAACAAGGATCAACGCTGCACCAAACCGGGCATAGGTCAGGGCGGCTTCACGACCAATGCCATCGCCTGCGCCGGTGATGAGTATCGTTTTGCCTTTCAATAGGTCTTGTCTAGGCTGATATTGAAGCATATTCTTTCCTATATTTGTGAAGTAAATGTAACAGTATCATCGCACTGATTCGAGTTTTTGGCTAATCTAACATAGATATCTACGTAGTTTATGGCGACAAATACGTTTTTTTCTGGTTGTTTAGC
Source organism: Providencia sp. R33 (assembly GCF_019343475.1). NCBI lineage: Bacteria > Pseudomonadati > Pseudomonadota > Gammaproteobacteria > Enterobacterales > Morganellaceae > Providencia > Providencia sp. R33. Next base: position 1,370,282 of record NZ_CP072453.1, read on the forward strand.
CATAATCGTGAGATTATTTTTGCGTTGAAGATAAATATCAGAAGGATCATGTTGTGGAGTATTTCTCTTTGTATGGATTATTTTTAGCAAAAGTTGTCACTATTGTGGTGGCGATTGTTTTGCTGGCTGTTTTTGTCTTTGGTGTAGGTATGCGTCGCCAAGGCGCTAAAGGTTCGTTAAAACTCACTGATTTAGGTGAAAATTATCGTGAACGTCAACGCCAAATGCAACAAGTGAAAATGAATGAATCTGAGCACAAAGCTTGGCTCAAGGCATTCAAAAAACAGCAGAAAGCAAAATCAAAAAGCGAGAAAACTGGGGCAAAACTTGGGCAAACCTCCGTTAAAAAGCCTTGTTTATATGTCTTAGACTTTAAAGGCAGTATGGATGCACGTGAAGTTGCGTCTTTAAGAGAAGAAATCAGTGCAGTTCTTGCAGTTGCTGACGCGCAAGATGAAGTTTTACTTCGTTTGGAAAGCCCTGGTGGTATGGTTCATGGTTATGGGCTTGCTGCATCACAATTGCGCCGATTAAAAGAAAAGAATATTCCTCTCACGGTTGCTGTGGATAAAGTGGCGGCAAGTGGCGGTTATATGATGGCTTGTATTGCAGATAAAATTATCGCAGCGCCATTTTCGATTATTGGCTCTATTGGTGTTGTGGCGCAAATTCCCAATATTCATCGACTATTAAAGAAACACGATGTGGATGTTGAACTTCATACTGCCGGTGAATATAAAAGAACACTGACCTTGTTAGGTGAAAATACCGAGCAAGGTCGTAAAAAGTTTGTGGAAGATTTAAATTCAACACATGACCTTTTCAAGCAGTTTGTTCATCAAAATCGGCCTTCGTTAGATATTGACAAGGTTGCAACGGGTGAATACTGGTACGGTTCACAGGCGCTGGAAAAAGGGCTGGTAGATAGCATTGGCGTAAGTGATGATATTATTATTGATGCCATTGACGCGAAAGAGATTGTCGGTGTTCGTTATGTTATGAGTAAAAAAATGATGGACAAAGTCATGGGTAGTGCAGCAAACAGTGTGGATAACCTTTTATTACGCTGGTGGCAGCGTGGTCAAAAACCGATGTTATAAATGAATAGTCGCCTCGCAAATATTCTGTTTTAATTCTACTATTAATTACCGGCACTAATGCCGGTAATTTTTTATCAATTATTGAATGTTAATTAGTCATTTTCACGTAATTGGTATTGTTCAGAAAGAACATGCGTAAGATGTTTGTACATATTAAAAGCAGCGGTACTTTTTAATGTTGGGATACCATTTTCATCGAGAAAAAATTCCCCTTTAAAAACCAGTGTACCACGATGCTGTTCTACAGTGTCTACAAACATCCCGTGAATATACTCGTCATGTTTCTTTATGATATCGTTAGCTTTTTCAAGTAACTCTGTTTTTGTAATGTACTGAAGATTGTCTTGCATAATAGGGCTCCCTTGAAAAAATAATTGGTTGCTTCTAGCATTTTATCAGGTAGAGTGTGTGGTTTTCAATTATGGCTTAATGCCTTTATATGGTTAAAATCAGTCAGCTAGAAGACTTTCATGGCTTGTAGAATAACGTGACTGAGATTATAAGTTTTGTTTCAACACAAATAATTGATTGAAAATATATTGATATATTGTGATTGTGTCGCAATATAAAAAACAGATTCTCATTTTGCGCATTTTTATGTAAAAGTGCGTCATTGTTGATATTTAGGTAAAGGTAAATATGGGTAAAGCTCTTGTTATCGTGGAGTCCCCGGCAAAAGCCAAGACAATTAACAAGTATCTTGGCAGTGGCTACGTTGTAAAAAGCAGCGTCGGCCATATTCGTGATCTGCCGAAAAGCGGCTCTGGTTCACAAACCGGCTCACAAAAGAGTACAGGCTCATCTACCGAGAAAACAAAGAAAGTTAAAAAAGATCCACGTGATGCACTCGTGAATCGCATGGGTATAGACCCTTATCATGGTTGGAAGGCGAATTATCAAATTCTACCGGGTAAGGAAAAGGTGGTTTCTGAGCTGAAATCTCTGGCGGCGGATGCCGATCATATCTACCTCGCAACGGACTTGGACCGCGAGGGAGAAGCTATCGCATGGCATTTGCGAGAAGTGATTGGCGGTGATGATTCGCGTTTTAGTCGTGTTGTTTTTAACGAAATCACGAAAAATGCCATCACTCAAGCATTTGATACCCCTGGTGAGCTAAATATTGATCGGGTTAACGCCCAGCAAGCTCGTCGCTTTATGGACCGCGTCGTGGGGTACATGGTATCCCCATTATTGTGGAAAAAAGTGGCGCGAGGTTTGTCTGCCGGACGTGTTCAATCTGTTGCTGTAAAACTGATTGTCGAGCGCGAACGAGAAATCAAAGCATTTGTTCCGGAAGAATATTGGGAATTGCATGCAGATTTAGCAGACAAAGACATTGCGAATTTACGCATGGAAGTCACGTCACAAGCAGGTAAATCGTTTAAGCCTGTTAATAAGGCGCAAACGACTGCGGCGGTAAAATTACTTGAAAAAGCGCGCTTTGAGGTCATTGACCGCGAAGACCGACCAACATCAAGTAAACCAAGTGCACCTTATATCACCTCGACATTGCAACAAGCGGCAAGTACACGTTTAGGCTTTGGGGTGAAGAAAACCATGATGATGGCTCAGCGTCTGTATGAGGCGGGTTACATCACGTATATGCGTACTGACTCAACGAACTTGAGCCAAGATGCGTTAGACATGGTTCGTGGCTATATTAATGACAACTTTGGCGCTAAATATCTGCCGAAAGATGCCAATGTGTATAGCAGCAAAGATAATTCTCAAGAGGCGCATGAGGCCATCCGTCCTTCTAGTGTAGATGTACTACCTGATTCACTAAAAGATATGGAAAATGACGCAAAACGGCTGTACCAATTAATTTGGAACCAGTTTGTTGCGTGTCAAATGACGCCTGCGAAATATGACTCGACGACTTTAACAGTGAAAGCGGGAGACTTTGAACTGAAAGCCAAAGGGCGTACGTTACGTTTCGATGGTTGGACGAAAGTGATGCCTGCACTGCGCAAAAACGATGAAGATAAAACCTTGCCACCTATTCAAGTGGGCACGGAGCTATCATTAATCGAATTATTGCCAAGTCAGCACTTTACTAAGCCGCCAGCGCGTTTTAGTGAAGCATCATTGGTTAAAGAACTTGAAAAACGTGGAATTGGTCGTCCTTCAACTTATGCAGCAATTATTTCCACTATCCAAGATAGAGGCTATGTTAAAGTTGAAAATCGCCGTTTCTATGCAGAAAAAATGGGTGAAATCGTTACAGATCGTTTGGAAGAAAACTTCAACGATTTAATGAACTACGATTTTACTGCACGAATGGAAAACCAACTCGACCATGTTGCAAACCATGATGCCGAGTGGAAAGCGGTTCTTGATGAATTCTTCTCTGATTTTAGTACCCAACTTGATGTTGCGGAAAAAGATCCAGAAGAAGGTGGAATGCGTACCAATCCAATGGTTATTACATCAATAACCTGTCCTGATTGTGAGCGTCATATGGGTATCCGTACGGCATCCACAGGGGTATTCTTGGGTTGTAGCGGCTATGCATTACCACCGAAAGAACGCTGTAAGAAAACCATCAACCTGATCCCTGAAGATGAAGTGCTCAACGTACTTGAAGGGGATGATGCGGAAACTAACGCGCTAAGAGCGAAACGTCGTTGTCCGAAATGTGGCACAGCGATGGATAGCTATTTGATTGATAATCAACGTAAATTACATGTGTGTGGTAATAACCCTGCGTGTGAAGGTTATGAAATCGAAGAAGGCGAATTCCGTATTAAAGGCTACGATGGCCCTGTCATTGAATGTGACAAATGTGGCTCTGAAATGCACCTGAAAATGGGGCGTTTTGGTAAATACATGGGTTGCACCAATGAAGAGTGTAAAAACACACGTAAGATCTTAAGAAGTGGTGAAGTTGCACCACCGAAAGAGGATCCTGTTCCACTACCTGAATTACCGTGTGAAAAATCTGACGCTTACTTTGTATTGCGTGATGGTGCGGCTGGGGTGTTCCTTGCAGCCAATACTTTCCCGAAATCCAGAGAAACACGCGCGCCATTAGTGGCTGAGTTGCAACGCTTTAAGGATAGACTACCTGAAAAGCTTGCTTATTTAGCAGAAGCGCCAGCGGAAGATGGTGAAGGAAACCCGACCGTCGTTCGTTTTAGCCGTAAAACCAAGCAACAATATGTTTCTTCGGAAAAAGACGGTAAAGCAACAGGTTGGAGTGCTTTTTACGTTGACGGTAAGTGGGAAGTTAAAGAAAAGTAATTTGTTAAGGTGACTTTTCAGGTTAAAAATAGAAATGCCAATCTGTTATTGATTGGCATTTTTTTTGCACTAAACAGATTGTAATTGATTTACTTTAATCGTTTTTTTCGCTAAATCTTCATCAATAAAATCAAAAATTAAGATGCCTTTTTGCGTAGACTTATCTAACGTCGCTAATTCATTGCGAATAATAGGGTTAATGATATCTGCATACGCCATTGGGCTGCCTAGATGACCATTTGTCGCGCTAATATGATTGAGTATGAGTTGTTGTTCATTGATATTATCGCCACCATGAATTAATGACATGATATCATTAATTTTTTCCTGAACCTCAGGGCCATTCCAATTATCTTGTAATGAAATCAAGGGATTCTGATGCCAATTATGTGCCCAACGAGTGCCATCCTCTAATGTTGAAACGCCCAGTTCAGGAGGCGCACATTCAATCGCTAAAATTTTACCTCTTAGCTGTTTTACGCATGGCCATTTAAAGGTGTTTTCATCGATTTGTTCAGGTAGTAAAAGATGTTTTAGGTAAGGTTCAATAAATGGGACCAGAGCTTGTTTATAGGCCTCAAAATCATCTTTTTTCTCATTGGCATTTTGAATGCGTAAAATGATAAATTCAGTAGGGTGTGTATCAAGGAAAGAAATAAAACACTGGAAAAGGTCTTCAGCCATGATGTCACTATGCCATTCACGGTGCGCAATGTTCAAATTGCGAGTTAACCTTAAATCAAAAAAACGAACGCCGCAGTTAAGCTGCTCTGCTAGTGATAATGTCTGGGTTTGGTAATAGGGCTGATCACAAGTTGATGTGATGGCATCGTGAGTCCCTGGGATTAATAAATCCGTCACGGACAATTCATCTGCGACATATTTGAGCCAATCAATATAATTATTATTTTGCATAGTGCTTACCTAGTCCGTTTTCTAAATAGACAATGAGCCGTTATTGTAACGGCTCATATCGTTATAATATAATGTTTTATTGCGATTTTTTCATTTTAATAACGGTCCAAGACAGTAACGCGGCGATTAATGTTAAGACAGATAACCCAATAAAAACATTACCAATAATATTTGTTGGCGTGAGAATTTCTTTGACGACTTGCCCTTGTTCATTTAATTGTGGGCTAAAAATGATTTTACCCAAAATTAATGGTGCCAGTAGCGCAGGGAGGTAACCAATCGTAATAGCCAAAGACATTGCTGCGGATGCATGCTTTTTATCAATCCCAAATTCACCGATTGGGGCATAGTAGACGCCTCGGATCATAAAGCAGCATGCAGAGGCACATAACATCAAGACCATTATGGTGTTACGAACCACTGGGCTAATGATATTATCAGGCGCTTGGCCCGCCATAAACTCCGTGATAGAAGCGGGGTTCATGTAGAATAAAGTACCGATAGCCGCGAGTAAAATCACCAGAATAAATGACATAAAACGCATAAAATGGGCGGTGGATTTAAACGCTAAAGTGACCAGCAATGTGGATAATAACGGTAACATTCGCAGCGCAATCACTACGGATACAAATACCGCAGCGACGGTTGCGGAGGCACCATAACCTGCTTGTAAGAAACGGGCAAAGTAAGTACCCGCCGCCACAAAGGTACCGTAAATACAAAAAACGTTAAGGCCTGTTACCCAAACTATCGGCAACTTAATGACTTTTAATACACCAAGCAGGGCTTCTTTTACAGAGTTTACGGTATCCGCATCTTCACTGACTCGGGCGTCTTTCGGTACAGCTAAGAAAATGAGTATCGCAGTTGCGAGTACAATAATTGATGATGTGATCATCATGGTGCGGCTACTGGCTTCGTAGTAAACCATTGCTGCCCATAATAAACTCATCAAAAATGCCAATAAACCTCGCCCAAATTCAAACATACCGAATGCGACACCTTGGTGCTCTTTGGTGGTTGATAAGCTGACGGCTTTAAAGTTGGCGGGTTTAAATAACACTTCGCTGAGTAATAACATAGAGAAAAAGCATAACAGTAGAGTCGGCATACTTAAGCCTGGTGAGTTTAAGGCGATAAAAAGAGAAATACAGCCAACCCCGAGTGTAGTGATTAACATAATCACACGCACTTTAAACCTGTCACCGACCCAACCGAGAGCCAGAGTACCTAACAAAATAACTAATCCTTGCATTGAATAGAGTTGGCCTGCTTGTGCGTCAGTGATCCCCATTGCGACAGGAAAGCCGAGTGGTAAGGAGTTCCGCAAATCCCAAAAGGCATACAATAATTGGGCGTTGGCGGTAATAAAAATAAGTTGAATGATGGTGTGTGCTGAAAAACCAAACTTTTTGGCAAGAGTATTCATAATCTATTTTCCACTTATTATAAAAATTTAAGAAAACATAGTGTTATTTTTGCTAGCTCGTTTTATTCGTAAGGTACAGCTCTTCTTTTTTAATTAAGTTGCTTTAACGTTGCGGGGCTTTATGAAATTTTTATTTCTTATTTATTTCATGTGAAATGAATAGTCTGAAATGTAGGCGAAATAAAAATAATATACTGTGATCGTTTTCACAGCATGTTAACATTTTTTATCAACAGCTTATTTTACGTAAACATACTGAAATGAAATTTTTACTGCGAAGGGGTAACGGTATAGTCATTCTTATTAAAGTGATTTAGGAAGGGCAAATTAACAAAGCTGATTGTGATATAACTATCATTTATTAACTAAAGCTAAATGTAACACCAATGTGATAACAAATTTATGTTAGTTTAAGTACAGTTATTAATACTGATGAATTAACAGTAATAATTCTTGCCTTACATACCATAAGGTAAGTCGAAGGAATGATTGATAAATGTTATCTACTGGAGGCAATATGAAGTTAAAAATGTGTTTGCTCGCTGCTTTACTGACAGCGGGCACGGCCTATGCGGCACAATCCACAGTGGTATTAAAAGAAGCAACACCGACCGGTGAAGGTAAAACTATTGGTGAGGTAGTTATCTCTGAAACTGAGTATGGATTACTGTTCACACCAAAACTTTCAGGTTTACAATCCGGTATTCATGGTTTCCATGTTCACGAAAATCCAAGCTGCGAGCCAGGGGAAAAAGACGGTAAACCCGTTCCTGCACTAAAAGCGGGAGGGCATTTAGACCCAGCAAAAACGGGTGTTCACAAAGGGCCATATGATAATTCAGGGCACTTGGGGGATTTACCTGGTTTGGTAGCAGATAGCAAAGGTAATGCCGATTATGCGGTTTTAGCACCACGTTTAAAAACACTGAAAGATGTGCAAGACCGTGCGCTAATGGTGCATGTGGGTGGCGATAATTATTCAGATAATCCAGAAGCGTTAGGTGGTGGTGGGGCTAGGATGGCCTGTGGCGTCATCAAATAACTTTGCTCGTCATATTTTACGCTGTGGCGTTGTTGGCTGCGCTTGCTAACCCTAATCACATACTGGTGTATGCTCCTAGGGCTTAGCTTCACTTGCCGCCTAGCCACAACGCAAACTATTTAAAGCAAGGCCTAAACTGTCAAGGGGAAGTCCTTAACTGACTACACGGTTTAAAAGCTCGGAAAATATACCGAGCTTTTTTTCACCCATCACCAAATACGAATACGTTTTTCAGGTTCCAAATAGAGGGCGTTGTCTTTATCGACACCAAAGGTTTGGTACCAATCATCGATATTACGCACGACACCATTGGCACGGAATTGGTTTGGACTGTGTGGGTCAGTCATAATTTTATTGCGTTCAGACTCTTTATTCGACAGCTCTTGCCATGTACGTGCCCATGCGATGAAAAAACGCTGTAAGCCGGTTGTGCCGTCAATAATTGGTGGTTCACCATTAGGGTAATTCTCTTTGGCAAACTGCTTATAAGCACTCAACGCGATATTTAGCCCGCCTAAGTCCCCAATGTTTTCACCTAGGGTTAATTGTCCATTAACCTTTAAGCCATCAACGTCAAATGCATTGTATTGTTCGACCAACTTTTCGGTTTTTTCTTTGAAATGTTTTTTGGCGCTTTCACTCCACCAATTGCGTAGCTGGCCTGTGCCGTCGTATAAACTGCCTTGGTCATCAAAGCCATGACCCATTTCATGACCAATAACGGCGCCGATAGCCCCATAGTTATAAGCAGGATCAACATTTGGGTCAAAGAATGGTGCTTGTAAAATTGCCGCCGGGAAGACAATTTCATTTTGCACTGGGTTGAAATAGGCATTCACCGTTTGCGGTGTCATTCCCCATTCCCACTTGCGCACAGGTTGCCCAATTTTGCTCAACATATCATTGTAAGACCATGCAACGACTTGCTTATAGTTATCCAATAGTGAATCAGGTTTTAAATTAACACTGCTGAAATCATTCCATTTATCGGGATAGCCTACTTTTACGGTGAATTGTTCCAGTTTTTTCAGGGCTTCTTGGCGGGTATTTTCATCCATCCAGTCGTTATCTTTCAAACGAGAATTAAATGTTCCTCGAACATAACTGACTAAATCTTTTATTTTTTCTTTTGATTGTGGGTCGAAATATCTTTCAACATAGATCTGCCCTAATGGTTCACCTTGTAATGAATTTACTGTTTGTAAAGCGCGTTCTTGACGAGTACGTTGTTTCTCTACCCCGTTGAGTTTTTTCGAATAAAAATCAAAGTTGGCATCAGAAACAGCTTTATTTAAATAGCGAGCATGGTCGCTAATATATTGGAATGTTAAATAATCTTTTAATGTAGAAACGGGCGTTTTCGCGAAAATTTTAGCGGTTTGTTCAACAGCGCTGTCTGTTTCTACTACCACTTTTTCAAGTTGTTTGTCAGTCAGGTTGTAGCGGTTGATAAAGTCATTCCAATCAAAGCCTTGGGTATAGTTTTTCATTTCAGGCAGTGACATAGCATGGTAGTTTTTGATAGTGTCACGGCGTGCTTCAGGGCTCCAATGCACCGTTGCGACCGCTTTTTCTAACTCGAAGATTTTTTGTGCTTTTTGTTCAACGTCTTTTTCGCCCGCAAGTTTCAACATAGTCGCTATATAGGCAATATAACTTTTTCGTATATCTTGCATCTGCGGGGTATCATCGAGGTAATAAGTCCGATTTGGCAACCCTAAACCCCCTTGGCCAATATACAGAACATACGTTTCAGGGGCTTTTGCATCTAAATCGACCCAATAAGAAATCAATGAGTTGAAATCTGGGTTCGTCATTAGCTGGCTGATATCCTGATGATTTTTTGCTTTTGCAATCTCAGCTAAATCTTGTTTGATAGGGGAAAGGCCTGCTTTTTCAATGGCGTCTTCGTTCAGGAAACTTTGGTATAAATTACGGATATTACGTTGATTATGATCCAACTCGTTTTCAGGTTTTTTTTGCAGTTCATCAATAATTGCTTGAGTTTGTTTTTCGGTATTTAAGTACAAATCAACAAAAGAGTTAATGCGAGGCATGCCCGTTGGGATTTTTGCTTTGCTTATCCAATCTTCATTCACATAACGGTAGAAATCATTTCCAGGGTTAATGGTATCGGATAAAACAATTTTTTGTTGCCCGTAAGCCACTTCTTTAGCCAGTAATTGAGGGGCAAAGGAAACCGTCGACATACCAATTAGTAGTGCTAAAACATTTATACGCATGTAAAAACCTCTCTTCGTTGAGAATATATAACTCCACTTTATTTAGTTTATCTCGAAGTGGAAATCCTTCAAATTACGTTTTATTCATTGAAACATATCACGAATTAAAGATAACCCGTCTTTGCAATATCTTACGTCATTGTATTGTGAATAGCTGACCTTAGATGAAATTTTGTCATCATACTGTTTATTCTCGTTAGAATAATGTTATATTGGTTATATCGAATCTGTTAAATATAATTTTTAGTTATAACTAATATTTTTTAGCTATAGCGAATATATCGTGATCCAGTAAGGGGTAGGCAGAAATATGAAATTGCAGCAATTACGTTATATTGTTGAAGTTGTTAACCATGACTTAAATGTCTCCTCTACGGCGGAGGGGCTTTTTACTTCGCAACCGGGTATCAGTAAACAAGTGCGGATGTTAGAAGATGAGCTTGGCATCCAAATTTTTGCTCGCAGTGGTAAGCACCTAACACATGTAACGCCTGCAGGTGAAGAGGTGGTACGTATTTCAAGAGAAGTACTGTCGAAAATTGAAGCGATACGCTCAGTGGCCGGTGAACATACCTACCCAGATCGTGGTACGTTGAATATCGCAACGACCCATACGCAAGCTCGTTATGCGTTACCTCCTGTTATTAAAGGTTTTATTGAACGCTACCCTCATGTGTCTTTGCATATGCAGCAAGGTACGCCAACCCAAATTGCGGAAGAGGTATGCAAGGGTAACAGTGATTTTGCAATCGCCACTGAAGCCCTTCATCTATATAGCGACTTGATTATGCTGCCTTGCTACCACTGGAACCGCTGTGTGGTCGTGCAAAAGGATCATCCACTGGCGACGAAAAAGAACGTGACGATTGAAGACATCGCGGAATACCAAATTGTGACGTATACCCATGGGTTTACAGGTCGTTCTGAACTGGATGTCGCTTTCCAAAAAATAGGCTTAGAGCCGAAAATTATTTTTACAGCGACAGACGCAGATGTTATTAAGACGTATGTCAGACTGGGGCTAGGTATTGGTATTATCGCCAGTATGGCGGTCGATGCGGTAAATGACTCTGACCTTGTTGTTATTGATATGCGTGATAAGTTCAGCTATAGCACCACCAAAATTGGCTTTAAACGCACCAGTTTCTTGCGTAGCTATATGTATGACTTCTTATGGCGCTTTGCCCCACATTTGACTCGAGATGTGGTGGATAAGGCGATTGCCATTCGTAACAATGATGAAATTGAAGCATTCTTTAAAGATATTCAGTTACCGATTATTTGATTATTGTCCAGCCATTTTGGGTAGCCACATTATTAACAGTGGCTACCATTAATAACTTAATTATTTGCAATATTGACTATTTTACTCTCACTTCCGCTTATCCTTTCCATTCTTATCTTAAATTTCCTATGATTAATAGGTTTAAACTGCAAATTTGGCACAAAATCTATAAATCAAATTTATAAAGCAACTATGCTTACAATTGGTTAACAAAAAATAATGGCGGTAAATAAATATTATTGCCATAGCCATAAAAACCAAGGAGGAGTTATGTCGTTGAGTCTAAAAACAACAAGTGCCTCAACACTTGTTGTCGGAAACAAGCAGTATAATTACTTCAGTTTGGCGCTTGCCGCGAAAAAAATCGGCGACGGTTCAAAGCTGCCAAAATCCCTCAAAGTATTACTCGAAAACCTGTTACGCCATGTCGATGGCACATCTGTTGTTGAACAAGACCTACAAGCCATTATTGATTGGCAAAAAAATGCCCATGCAGATAGGGAGATTGCCTATCGTCCCGCTCGTGTGCTGATGCAAGATTTTACGGGTGTTCCTGCGGTTGTTGACCTTGCAGCAATGCGTGAAGCGGTGAAATCACTAGGGGGAAATGTTAATCAAGTCAATCCATTATCGCCAGTTGATTTGGTGATTGACCACTCGGTGATGGTGGATGAATTTGCCACGCAAACCGCGTTTGGTGAAAACGTGGAAATTGAAATGGAGCGTAACCACGAACGCTATTTATTCCTGCGTTGGGGGCAAAAAGCCTTTAACCGTTTCCAAGTTGTGCCACCGGGTACGGGGATTTGTCATCAGGTTAACTTAGAGTACCTCGGTAAAGCGGTTTGGCATGAGGAAATTGACGGTAAGTTATATGCTTACCCTGATACCCTTGTCGGCACCGACTCCCATACTACCATGATCAACGGGCTCGGCGTGTTGGGTTGGGGAGTGGGGGGAATTGAAGCAGAAGCGGCGATGTTAGGTCAGCCTGTTTCTATGTTAATCCCCGATGTGGTTGGCTTTAAGTTAACGGGTAAATTATCGGAAGGTATTACGGCGACTGACCTTGTTTTAACCGTCACTCAAATGCTACGTAAACACGGTGTAGTCGGTAAATTTGTCGAATTCTACGGTGATGGTTTGGCGGATTTACCTTTAGCTGACCGCGCTACTATTGCGAATATGTCGCCAGAATATGGTGCAACCTGTGGTTTCTTCCCCATCGATGAAATTACCTTGTCTTACATGCGACTAACAGGGCGCAGTGACGATGAAGTGGCGCTGGTGGAAGCATATAGTAAAGAGCAGGGTTTATGGCGCCATGCAGGTGATGAACCTATTTTTACCAGCACCCTTGAATTGGATATGTCGACCGTTGAATCCAGCCTTGCTGGCCCGAAACGTCCACAAGATAGAGTGGAGCTGAGCCAAGTGCCTAAAGCATTCCGTGGTGCAGTTGAGCTTGAAGTGAATAAACAAGACAAAAACGCACATCCTGAAGTGAAATATCAAAATAAAACCTTTGAGCTCACCGATGGCGCAGTCGTGATTGCTGCAATTACATCTTGTACCAATACCTCAAACCCAAGTGTCTTGATGGCGGCGGGGCTGTTAGCGAAAAAAGCCGTTGAAAAAGGGCTGTCTCGTCAACCATGGGTTAAATCATCCCTTGCACCGGGTTCCAAAGTGGTAACGGACTATCTTGCGGTAGCGGGTTTAACCCCTTATTTAGATAAACTCGGCTTTAACCTTGTCGGGTATGGCTGTACCACCTGTATCGGTAACTCAGGCCCATTACCTGAACCAATCGAAGCGGCGATTAAACAAACTGATTTAACCGTGGGTGCTGTGCTTTCGGGGAACCGAAACTTTGAAGGGCGAATTCATCCTCTGGTGAAAACCAACTGGCTGGCGTCACCACCGCTCGTTGTAGCATATGCTCTAGCGGGTAATATGAATATTAATTTGAAAAATGAACCACTTGGCGTAGATAAACAAGGTAATGATGTTTATCTGAAAGACATTTGGCCGACCAGTGCTGAAATTGCTCAAGCAGTGCAGCAAGTTAAAACGGATATGTTCCGCAAAGAATACAATGCCGTATTTGAAGGTGATGATGCGTGGCGCGCCCTCGAAGTTGAAAGCTCGTCAACCTATCATTGGCAGGTGGACTCAACGTATATTCGTCACCCACCATTCTTTGAGGGCATGAAAGCCCAGCCTGCGCCAGTAAAAGATATTCACGGCGCCAATATTTTGGCCATTCTGGGTGATTCGGTGACTACTGACCATATTTCACCTGCGGGGAATATTAAGAAAGACAGTCCAGCGGGGCGTTACCTTCAAGAACATGGTGTTGCGGTTGCGGATTTTAACTCTTATGGTTCTCGCCGAGGTAACCATGAAGTGATGATGCGCGGTACGTTTGCCAATATTCGTATTCGTAATGAAATGGTGCCAGGCGTTGAAGGCGGTTATACCTTGCATATTCCGACAGGCCAGCAAATGGCAATTTACGATGCAGCGATGTTGTACCAGCAAGAAAAACGCACATTAGCCATCATTGCAGGTAAGGAATATGGTTCAGGTTCAAGTCGTGACTGGGCGGCAAAAGGAACCAATCTATTAGGCGTTCGTGTGGTGATTGCGGAATCCTATGAACGTATTCACCGATCCAACTTAATTGGTATGGGGGTTGTGCCTCTGGAGTTTAAAGAGGGTATGTCGCGCAAAACCCTTGGCTTAAAAGGTGACGAGCGCATTGACGTAGTCGGTCTACAATCGCTTACTCCTGGTCAAGACTTAAAAGTGAAAATCACGTTTGGTAATGGTGAAGTTAAAGAGATTACTACGCGCTGCCGTATCGATACAGGTACTGAAATGGAGTATTACCGCCATGGCGGCATTTTGCATTATGTCATTCGGCAAATGCTTCACTAACTTACGCTAATAAAAAACGTCTGTTTGGTTAATACCTACAGGCGTTTTTTTATTCCTATCTTATTTCTTAATCTTGTTTTTTCTCAATATTTTCGATGTGGATCTACGTTATGGTGTTAGGTAGATGGTTAAATGTGAGGGAGAAAACCATTCTTTATCCAACTAGTGCTGGATGAAGTTCGCCATAAATCAGTTTCTTTGTTTGAATTAATATCCATGTAATGGATTCGGACCCGCTAAATTTATCGAAAACAACGTAAAGGAAATATATATGGCAGATATCAATGAAACCGATTTCTATAAAGGGGCATTGTGGGCAGCAGATATCTTATTAACAACTTCTCATTTTGATGGCTCGAATGAAGAAGTTCGCGATATTTTAGAACATATTCCTAATTTGTATTCTATTGTGATGAGAACACCTGAAACGGAAGTTCATGACTTACGTCTCTATGCGGACAAAGAATTCCCACTTGGTTTAAATGCGGATTACACGGCAATTACTATTGCGCCATTAAAAGAGTATTTTGATATTGTGCCAATGCCGGATCAAAACCCAGATAGCATTACTTTTGAGGTGGAATTTTGGGGCGTTGTTGCCAAAACAACTGCGGGTAAAGATGACTTATTGATTGCGGGCTTACCTTCGGCAGAAGTCGCTCAGCATTATGCAAAAGCATTAACCCATCAGCTTGATATTCAGCGTGGAAAATAACCAATTGGTTTATTTTTAGTCTTCATTGGGTTGTTTTCTAATCATAAATGCCAAAAAACCGCGATACTGTATTTATATCCAGTATCGCGGTTTTGTTATAAGCTAAAAGACTATAAAACCTTACTTTCAGCCAGTTGTAAGGCAAAATAAGTGAAGATTAGGTCAGCCCCAGCGCGTTTAATTGAGCCTAAGGTTTCCAATGCAACACGCGTTTCATCAATCGCACCGGCTTGCGCTGCAAATTTGATTTGTGCATATTCACCACTGACTTGATATGCACCAATAGGTAATTGCGTATGCTCACGTAAGTCACGGATAATATCGAGATAAGCCCCAGCGGGTTTGATCATCAACGCATCGGCACCTTCACGCTCGTCAATCAGCGACTCATGCAGCGCTTCACGGCGATTCATTGGGTTCATTTGGTAAGTTTTACGGTCACCTTTTAAACATGAACCTGCTGCATCACGAAACGGGCCATACAGTGCAGAAGCGAATTTCGTGGAATAGGACATAATAGCGGTATCCGTAAATCCTGCTTCATCTAGCGCATGGCGAATGGCAGCAACTTGGCCATCCATTGCAGCAGAAGGGGCAATAAAGTCCGCACCTGCACGGGCAGCTGCAACTGCTTGTAAACCTAAATTGTGGATAGTGGCATCGTTATCAACAACGTGGTTATGCATCACACCGCAATGGCCGTGGGAGGTATATTCACAAAAACAGGTATCAGACATCACAATCATTTCAGGAACGGTGTCTTTACAGATACGGGACATACGTGCAACTAAGCCATTTTCTTGCCATGCATCACTGCCATTATCATCAAGGTGATGAGAAACACCAAAAGTCATGACGGATTTAATCCCCGCATTTGCAATACGCTCAATCTCATATGCCAAACGCTTTTCAGGAATACGCATCACACCTGGCATGCTATTGATAGGCATGTAGTCGTCGAGTTCTTCTTCAACGAAAATTGGCAAGCAAAGGTCATTTACTGATAGGTGGGTTTCTTGGAATAAAGTGCGGAGTTTTTCAGTTTTACGCAGTCTTCTCATGCGTTGAATAGAATGCAGGTTGTTCACAATATCTCCTTGTAGTTTGATGAATAAGGGAAAGATAGGATGTTATTCATCAAGGTAATAATATTGGGAACAGTATAAACCTTATAGAAAGAAAGTGAATATAACCATTAAGAAATGGCACACATTGAACGAAGATGATAAAGAAAAGGGAAGAGCGCGGGCACTCTTCCTTGGTGATGGGCGTTATTGATGTTTAAACAGCATATGGCCCATTTTTTGAGCTTTGACATCTAAGTAGTGTTCGTTACTTGGATTACGTCCCACTATCAGTGGCACACGTTCGACAACGTTAATTCCTGCCTCACGCATGATATCAATTTTTTTCGGGTTATTTGTCAACAAACGTACTTCGTTGATCCCCAGTAATTTATACATATCTGAGCACAGCGTAAAGTCACGTTCATCCGCTTTAAAACCTAATTTTAAGTTAGCTTCAACCGTGTCTAAGCCTTGATCTTGCAATGCATATGCACGAATCTTATTTAGCAAGCCAATATTGCGGCCTTCTTGGCGATGATAAAGTAATACCCCGCGACCTTCTTTACTAATTTGAGAAAGCGCCGCTTCTAATTGGAAACCACAATCGCAACGTAGGCTAAAGAGTGCATCACCCGTTAAACATTCAGAGTGAATACGGCTGAGAACGGGGGTCCCCCCAGAAATGTCACCAAAGATTAAAGCGACATGGTCATGACCAGTTGCGATTTCCTCAAAACCCACCATTAGAAATTCCCCGAAAGGTGTTGGAAGTTTTGCTTGAGCAACACGTTTTAGCTGCATTTTTTCATTCATTAGTTAAAGTAACTCTTGCTTAATGTAATAACGTAAATCGATATAAGGTACGACAAGTATAATATATCGATGCTATATGACGTTTTGCATATAGGGGGCTAGTAATCTTTGCACACGACCAGCACTGTATTACTATAACAGAGTTAATCGCGAGTGAATGGAATATTTATTTATAAGACGGAATTAATATTTATGGAATACATTGAATGAGAAAGACTATTTCAATCGTCAGCCTGTTCGCTATTTTATTGGTATTGCCGCCAATGATAATGCTAATTTTAGGATGGCAGTGGGCGCCAGAAAGCCAATTTAAATCAATGAAATGGTTATTATGGCTAACTGATACAGCGGGTGCTCCATACAGCATTATTACGTCACTGGCGCTCATTGGTATTATTGCATTCAGATTACGTGCAGAAAAAAGTATTGCATTGAAGGTGGTGATTATTATTTCGAGCGCTTTGCTACTACAACAAGGCACCAAAACATTACTTAAAAACCATTTTCAAGAGCCTCGGCCTTATGTAGTTTGGCTCGAAGAGCAATATGATGTGACGCATTCGGATTTTTATGAGTTAACACGAGCAGCTCGGACCAAGTTGATTAAAACCGTCGTTAAACAACATGAAGATATTGCTAAGTGGCAACGCAAGCATTGGCAGTCAGAAACAGGGTATTCATTTCCATCAGGGCATATGTTATTTGCTGCTGGATGGGCACTGTTGTTTATCGCTTTTTTTTGGCAAAAAGGCTATTACGGTCTTTCGATTGGTTTAGCTCTCTGGGCCGAAGGAATAGCTTTCAGTCGTATGTTGCTTGGTATGCATTGGCCAATTGATGTCATTACATCTGTCTTTATTAGTGCTGTTTTTGCTATACTGGCTTATGGTGTATTTCTGTCGTTAAAACGAAACAAAAAGCCAGTTAATCTTTCTTCAATAGAGTGATTATTGCGTCAAATCGTGTGAAATCTCGGATTGGTATAAAATAAATTACTTTGTCTGAATGCGCGGGAAATGCTACCTTATCAGGTAGATATTATTGAATGGATACGAACTGATAACGGGAACAAATGTGAAATACTTTCTGATTTTATTACTGGCGGTCGCGTTTTTTATTATCTCGATCACGCTAGGTTCGAGCAATGATCAGGTTATTACATTTAACTACCTGATAGCAAAAGGGGATTTTTCTTTATCAACCCTTCTTGCATCACTTTTTGGTGTCGGTTTTGTGCTGGGATGGCTAGTGTGCGCGGCATTTTATTTGCGTACAATTGTTAGCCTGAAAAACGCACGTCGTAAAATTAGACGTTTAGAATCACAATTAGGTGCTGGAGAAAATAATATTTCTGACTCAACCTCATTAGTGACGACTCAGAACAAGGAATAATCCTGTATGTTCGAGTTGCTGTTTCTGTTGCTTCCTGTGGCTGCCGCTTATGGTTGGTATATGGGGCGCAGAAGTGCTCAACAAGATAAGCAGCAGCATGCCAACCGCTTGTCCCGTGATTATGTGACAGGCGTGAACTTCCTTTTGTCAAATCAACAAGATAAAGCTGTCGATTTGTTTTTAGATATGCTTAAAAACTATGATAGCTCAGCATTTGAAGCGCATCTTACCCTTGGTAACTTATTTCGCTCCCGTGGCGAGGTTGAACGCGCTATTCGTATTCACCAATCGCTGGTGGAAAGTGCGTCTCTATCCTTCGAACAACGTCTTTTAGCCACTCAACAACTCGGTCGTGATTATATGACAGCGGGAGTGTACGATCGCGCTGAAAATATGTTCCAACAATTGACTGATGAAGTGGACTTCAAGCAAAGTGCTTTGCAATCTTTACTGAATATTTACCAGTTAACCAGTGAATGGACAAAAGCTATCGATGTTGCTGGTAAATTAGTTAAACTCGGTCATAACGAGCTGCGTGAGCAAATTGCTCATTTTTACTGTGAGCTAGCCACACAGCAATTGGCAAGTGATGACCTTGATGATGCACAAACCTTATTAAATAAAGCCGAACAAGCCGATAAAAACTGTGCGCGGGTTTCGATTATGAAAGGGCGTATTTTTATTGAGCAAGCCGCGTATGAAAAGGCCATTCATGTTTTAAAGCAAGTGTATGAGCAAGATAGGGAATTGGTCACAGAGACATTACCACTACTCCACATTTGCTATCAACGTACAGGCCAATTGGATGCATGGGAAGATTACTTGCGTCAATGTGTTGCAGGTAATTCGGGTGCTATTGCAGAGCTGTATCTAGCTGATATCATTGTTGAAAAACAAAATCATGAAGCCGCTGCAAATTATATTAATGACCAAATTCAACGCCATCCAACCATGCGCCTATTTTATCGTTTAATGGATTATCACCTGGAAGAAGCGGAAGAAGGCCGAGCAAAAGAAAGTTTGATTTTGCTGCGGAAAATGGTGGGTGAGCAAATTCGCACAAAACCTGATTACGGTTGCCACAAATGTGGCTTTACATCACGTTCATTATATTGGCACTGCCCATCTTGTCGCTCTTGGGATACGATCAAACCCATTCGTGGGTTAGATGGTCAGTGACAGCGTCACTTTTTTAACCTCATAACAACTCATTTAAAGGCTATGAAATGATTTCCTCAACTGAGAACCAGACACACTCGCCAATCATTGTGGCACTTGATTACGAAAATGCCAATGACGCACTGGCGTTTGTTGACCGCATTGACCCGCGTGATTGCCGCCTTAAAGTGGGCAAGGAAATGTTCACATTCAATGGTCCTCAATTTGTTAAATCACTCCATGATCGTGGCTTCGATATCTTCTTAGATTTAAAATTTCACGATATTCCAAATACCGTTGCTCGAGCTGTTGCTGCCTCCGCTGAAATGGGTGTGTGGATGGTGAATGTACATGCGGGCGGTGGGGCTAGAATGATGGAAGCCGCTCGTCAAGCACTTGAAGTTTATGGTAAAGATGCGCCTTTATTAACTGCAGTAACGGTTTTGACCAGCATGGATGAAACTGATTTAGTGGGTGTGGGGATCGAGGATTCGCCTGCGGTTCATGCTGAGCGTCTTGCATTACTGACTAAACAATGTGGACTTGATGGTGTTGTGTGCTCGGCGCATGAAGCACAGCGCTTAAAAAGCTTATGTGGTAAAGATTTTAAATTAGTCACTCCGGGTATTCGCCCTGAAGGCAGTGATGTTGGCGACCAGCGCCGCATTATGACACCACAAGATGCCGTTAAAGCGGGGGTGGATTACATGGTGATTGGTCGCCCGATCACGCGTAGTGAAAACCCAGCATTAACCTTGCAGCAAATTAACCAATCTATTAAAGGCCTCGTATGAGTGATTCAAACAGCCGTCTCGTGTATAGCACAGACATTGGGCGTATTGATGAAGAAAAACCGACGGTAGAAAGGCCAAAAGGTGATGGCATTGTTAGAATTCGCCGTGAAACATCAGGCCGTAAAGGCAAGGGGGTTTGCGTTGTCACTGGGCTTGGCCTTGATGATGCAGAACTCACAAAACTTGCGGCTGAATTGAAAAAAAAATGCGGTTGTGGTGGCGCAGTGAAAGATGGAAATATTGAAATTCAAGGGGATAAACGAGATGTCATTAAGCAACTCCTTGAAGCAAAAGGTATGCAAGTTAAATTAGCTGGTGGCTGATTAAAATAATTAAAGAAAAAACGGTGATTGCAGGTGTAATCACCGTTTTTTTATGGCTTAAATTGCAGCAAGTTCTTTGAATAATTCAGGGTTTCTTTTTATCGCGACTAACACTTTAGCCGCTAGCCCTGTTGGGTTACGTCGCTTTAATTCCCAGCTTTTAATGGTATCGACGCTAGTTCCTAATGCGTGGGCCAATTCGCTTTGTGAAACATTGAGTTGCTCTCTAATCGCTTTGACATCAGCCACTTCATAACGAGTGATTTTAGCGGCTTTTTTTGTGCCGCTTTTGATTTCAACCACTTCTTCTAAAGAGGCTTTTAGTTCATTGAAAATACTCATGTTATACCTCTCCTTTAAGTATTGTTGTGAGTTTTTTTAATTCTGCTTTTTCTTTGTCAGTGAGTGTGTCTTTTTCACTTTTAGGATAAGCCATTATAAAATATATAATTTCTCTAGTAGCTAAAAAATAAATGACCCTAGCACTGCCACTTTTTCCTTGATTACCTACCGCCATTCTAATTTTGCGTAGCCCACCCGTTCCTTGGATGAGGTCGCCTTTATCTGGCCATGCAATAAGTTGATTTTGTAGTGCTCTAAGTTCTTCTGTTGTGGCAATGGTTTGTATTTGCTTGGTGAAAAAAGTGGTTTCAATAAATTCAATAGCATGGCTCATAGGGCTCCCTCCCTAGAATAGATTTAATTAGCGTACAATGTACACCTTTGGTGGTCAAGCATTATCTCTGATAAGACTAGTTTTAGGTAACTTAAAATAAAATAGCGCCAAAAGAATGGCGCTATTTAGAAAATATGGGGAGAGTTTATTGTGAGTTATTTGCCAACTTGGTGACCTATGATCCCACCAATAGCAGCACCGCCTACTGTACCAATTGAACTGCCCCCTGTAAGGACAGCACCACCGACGGCACCGACACCAGCACCAATAGCGGTATTTTTATCGCGCTTAGACATGTTGGAACATGCACTCACGCTAATAGCGACAGTTGCGATAACCATAAATGATAAAATGCGTTTGCTGACAGTATTCATTTTTTAATCCTTAACACGTATTAAACAAATCATAAATTAGCATGATAGGTAAATTTACGAATAAGAATAATCAGGAAAAAATAGCGAATAATGGCTCAAGTTTAACGTTAAATGCGAATTAATCGCTACGGATTAGATTACAAGCGAAGAAAAGACCTTAAGCGTTCACTTAGGGTCTTTTAAAGATAGCATAGAAAGTATTATTCTGCTGGGCGAGCAACGATATTACGTGTTTCCATACGGACTTCCGCAATGGTGACATTAATAATATCATTGAGTTGATATGCTTTTTCGCCTTTAATCAAAACGCTGCCAGTTTCTTGACTGCACTGAATTTCATCACGAACGCTGTGAATAAATGGCGCAGGGACGAACGCTACAGCCCCGTTATCCACTAAGCGAACACGTATACCACCACGGGTAATATCAATAATTTCCGCTGGGAATTTTGTATCTGTACCTTCAAATGGTTTTAGGTAGCGAGAATAGAGCCAGTCACCTACATCGCGTTCAGCCATACGGTTTGCACGGCGGCGTTCTGCCAATTTAATGGAAAGTTCTTCAGTGGGCTTATTCGTTGAAGGTTTGCCAGCAATAATGGATTTTAATAGCCGATGGTTAACAATATCGGTGTATTTACGAATTGGTGATGTCCATGTTGCGTAAGCATCAAAACCGAGACCAAAGTGGGGGCCTGGATCGGCTTTAACTTCAGCAAAGGTTTGGTAACGGCGAATTCGGCTATCTAAGAATTGGGTAGGCTCTGCATCAAGCTTACGACGCAGTTGACGGAAACCCTCTAGCGATAACAACGATTCTGCGGTGGTTTCAATACCATTGTCTTTTAAAGTTTGAACAACTTGCTCAATTTGCAGTGGCTCAAAGCCCATATGCACGTTGAAAACCCCGAAACCTAACTTTTCTTTTAACACGCTTGCTGCGCAGAGGTTAGCAGTGATCATCGCTTCTTCAACAATGCGGTTAGAACTGCGGCGGCTTTCTGAGACAATATCAATGACATTGCCTTTATCATCGAGCACAAAGCGGTAATCAGGGCGGTCTTTAAAGACTAATGCATTGGTTTCACGCCAATGTAAGCGTTTATCTGCCATTTCTTTTAATAGCAAAATTTGTTGCTTATCGGTTTCATTGGCAGGTTGCCAATTTCCGGTTTCTTCAAGCCAATCAGAGACCTCGTCATACACTAATTTGGTTTTTGATTCGACCCAAGCACTGAAAAACTCAATATTGTCATCAATGCGGCCATCTGCATGAATTTGCGTCACACACACTAAAGCAGGGCGGCGTTCATTTGGGCGCAAAGAGCATAAATCATCTGACAATTGACGCGGTAACATGGGAATATTGAAACCGGGTAAATAGTTAGTATAAGAACGTGCAAGGGCTAGCTTGTCTAATTCACTGCCTTCTTGGATATAGCTGGTTGGGTCTGCGATAGCGATAAATAATTTAAGGACACCATCAGCGGTTTTTTCAACATACAGCGCATCATCCATATCTTCAGTGCTAGCGCTGTCGATGGTCACAAAATGTAAGTCAGTTAAGTCAACGCGTTCAATACCTTGATCGTCCCGCTCACTTTCCACCATTTGCGGTTCATTACGGTCTAATTGGTGACGGCGTAACGTTACCCACCATGGCGCAAAGTGGTCATCGCCTTCAGTGATATATTCAGTGATATCTGCGTAAAAGCTTTTATCCCCTTTTAAGGGGTGACGGCGCATTTGAGCGACAACCCAATCATCTTGCTTAAATTCGTGGGTAATGCCATTAACAGGGCGACATAAAATCATGTCTTTGAGTAAAGGGTGATCAGGGATAACAAATAAGCGATTGTCGTTTTCTTTTTTCTGAATTTTACCGACAAATCTGTCTAAAAAAGGCTCGACCAGCTCTTCCGGCTCAGCAAATTCACGGTCTTTATCCGTATGAACAGCTGCGATAACACGGTCACCGTGCATCACTTTTTTCATTTGCGGAGGTGGAATAAAATAGCTTTTTTGGCCATCGACCTCTAAAAAGCCAAAACCTTTTTCAGTACTTTTTACTAACCCTTCAACACGAGGTGTTTGGGCATGTAATGTCTGTTTAAGTTGTGCGAGCAGTGGGTTGTCTTGAAACATACTTACCGTTTTATTAAGTTTGAGTTTGGCTCTATTGTTACGTAAGACAAAGTCTTAGAGCAAGGAAAAAATGCGTTGTGCTTATGATTAGCACGATGACCTATCTTTTTTGCCACAAAAAGCACGATATCGTTAATCCTCTGGGTAGACTTTGTCTTTAAATTCACAGAGGTCTTCGATGATGCATGAACCACAGCGCGGTTTGCGTGCAATACAAGTATAACGCCCATGCAGAATAAACCAGTGATGGCAATCAACTTTAAATTCAGCAGGGACGACTTTGAGTAGTTTTTCTTCAACGGCAACCACGTCTTTACCTGGGGCAAAATTGGTACGGTTGCACACACGAAATATATGGGTGTCGACAGCAATGGTTGGCCAACCAAAGGCCGTATTGAGAACGACATTGGCGGTTTTACGGCCAACACCCGGAAGCGCTTCAAGGGCTTCACGGTTTTCAGGAACTTGACTATTGTGTTTTTCAATCAGTATTTTGCAGGTTTTGTAGACACTCTCTGCTTTGGTATTAAATAGACCAATGGTTTTAATATATTCTTTAATGCCATCGACGCCGAGCGCCATGATCGTTTCTGGGGTATTAGCCACAGGATAAAGCTTGGCGGTGGCTTTGTTAACACTGACATCCGTCGCTTGGGCGGATAATAACACAGAGATCAATAGCTCAAACGGGGAGCTAAATTCTAGCTCCGTCGTTGGGTGAGGGTTGTCGTCTCGAAGGCGAGTTAAAATTTCAATACGTTTTGATTTGTTCATTGCTCACATTAATTTATAGATTAAGAAAGATGACCGCCGCAACCTTGTTGTTTTTCATATTCACGTACGGGCTGATGATCGGCTCGCAAAGCCGCTCTTTTTTTCATTTTTTCATCAATTAAATATTTTGCTGCTAACAATAGGGCAAGGCCAATAAAGGCACCTGGTGGTAGCATAGCGAGTAAAAATGGAGAATCAAGGTGAATAACTTCAATGCGTAATGAGGTTGCCCATGAGCCTAACAGTAAATCTGCCCCATCAAATAAGGTGCCATTGCCTAAAATTTCACGGATTGACCCTAAAACAAACAAGGTCGCCGTTGCGCCTAAGCCCATCGCGAAGCCATCTAATGCTGATAATGCAACAGGATTACGAGACGCGTAGGCTTCTGCACGCCCAATAACAATACAGTTCGTCACAATCAACGGAATAAAAATCCCCAGAGATTCATATAATCCAAAGGCATAAGCATTGATTAACATCTGTACAGCGCTCACAACTGAGGCAATGATCATCACATAAATTGGGATACGAATTTCAGAAGGTACCCAACGGCGTAAGGCGGAAACAGCAACGTTTGTGCATATCAATACCAGTGTTGTTGCAAGGCCAAGCCCGAGTGCATTGGTTGCTGTTGATGAAACAGCTAATAGTGGACAGAGCCCTAATAGCTGTACCAAAGCAGAGTTATTTTTCCATAACCCTTGAACTAATAAATCTTTAGATTCACTCATTATTCTTCCCCACAAGTTGGGTAAGTTGCTAATTCTTGCGGAACAGTTTGCATAAAGACCGCAGTTCGTTTAGTGGCATTGACTACTGCTCTTGGTGTGATGGTGGCGCCAGTGAATTGGTCAAACTCGCCCCCATCTTTTTTGACTGCCCATTTGGGGTCATTTGGCGATTCGATTTTCTTCCCGCTTAAATGGGTGATCCAATCTGAAATACGCGTTTCAATTTTATCACCCAGTCCCGGCGTTTCATGGTGTTCAGTCACACGGACACCTAAAACGGTACCATTAAAATCGGCACCTACTAACAAGTGGATGGCGCCTGAGTATCCATCCAATGCCGTGGTTTCTAACGCTGCGGCAACAGGCTCACCATTTTTGCGGGCAATGTACAAACGCCGCGGCTGTTTATTGCCTAATATCGCTTCATTGGTGACTAGATAACATTCTTTCGTTAAATCATTATCATAGAGGTCACTGGGGACGACTTGGTCGAGCAGTTTCTTCTGCACAATAGCAGCTTGCTCAGCAATAATATCTTTCGTTAAAGTATAGACCGCTGCACTCAATGCCGTGGTTCCCGCAGCGAAGATGGCAAGGATAGTTCCGTGACGTCGCATTGTATTTAACATGTTGGCTCCTTATTTATGCCCATATGCACGCGGTTGAGTGTAATAATCAATTAACGGCACGGTGATGTTGGCCAATAATACGGCGAAGGCAACGGCATCAGGGTACCCGCCATAAACGCGGATCACCCACACTAAGAAACCAATAATCACACCAAAAATAATCCGTCCTTTTGGTGTCGTTGAGGCTGTCACCGGGTCGGTTGCGATAAAGAACGCACCTAACATGGTGGCACCTGATAGTAAATGAACCAACGGAGGTGCATAACGGCTATCATCAATCAGATAACTGATTACTGCGAAAACAGCCAGTGTACCTAAGAATGACAGCGGAATATGCCAACTAATAATACGGCGGTTAATCATGATCAAACCACCAACAAGATACGCAATGTTTACCCACTGCCAGCCAATTCCTGCTAATGAACCTTGTAAAATAGGCTGCTGCAATACGTCAGAAATAGGATGTGTTAGCAAACCCGTTTTAAAGCTATCCAGCGGCGTGGCTTGGCTCATACCATCTATGCCTGTTCGCAACTGATCAAGCGTCACTCCCGAAGAGGTGTGCCCACTGAAGATAACTGACAAACTATCAATGGCGGAGATATGCATGTTTTGCAATTCTTGCGGTGGTAGCCAGTTGGTCATATGCACAGGGAATGATATCAATAATACAACGTAGCCAACCATAGCTGGGTTGAATGGGTTTTGTCCTAACCCTCCATAACATTGCTTGGCGATGGTAATTGCAAAGAATGTCCCTAATACAATCAGCCACCAAGGTGATAACGGTGGTAGGCTGATCCCCAATAATAGGGCGGTGACAACGGCAGAATTATCTTTAAGCACAGGAACAACAGGCTGTTTACGTAAGCGTATGGAAACGGCTTCGGTCACAACGGCAGTTAGCATTGCTAAAATGATTTGATAGAGAGTTCCAATACCAAAAAAGTAAATTTGTGCCGCAATTCCCGGAATGGCAGCGAGAAGTACCCAAAACATCACTAAGCTGGTGCTTTGGTTATTATGAGTAAATGGTGCGCTTGCAATTTTTAGTCGGCGATTTTTCGCATCAATTGGCCTAAATTTCATTTCGTTATCACTTACTCTGTTATCGTTTGTTCATTGTGCTTTTCAGCTTGTTTCGCTTTGACGCGGGCAATCGCAGCAGCAACCGCAATTTTCCGAGGGTCAGTTTCTTCCTCGATGGGTTGCTCGGCCGCAGGCGATAATTCATCAATTGCAGTTTGCTCCTGCGCCGCTTTTTTGGCTTTCGCACGGGCAATTGCCGCAGCAACAGCCGCTTTACGTGGGTCGACGTTGGCTTCTACTTGCGCTTCAACTGCAGGCTCAGTTTGCTCCTGCGCCGCTTTTTTGGCCTTCGCACGGGCAATTGCCGCAGCAACAGCGGCTTTGCGAGGGTCGACGTCGGCTTCTACTTGCGCTTCTACCGCAGGCTCAGTTTGCTCCTGCGCCGCTTTTTTGGCTTTCGCACGGGCAATTGCCGCAGCAACAGCGGCTTTGCGAGGGTCGACGTTGGCTTCTACTTGCGCTTCAACCGCAGGCTCAGTTTGCTCCTGCGCCGCTTTTTTGGCCTTCGCACGGGCAATTGCCGCAGCAACAGCGGCTTTGCGAGGGTCGACGTCGGCTTCTACTTGCGCTTCTACCGCAGGCTCAGTTTGCTCCTGCGCCGCTTTTTTGGCTTTCGCACGGGCAATTGCCGCAGCAACAGCGGCTTTACGTGGGTCGACATCGGCTTCTATTTGCGCTTCAACCGCAGGCTCAGTTTGCTCCTGCGCCGCTTTTTTGGCTTTCGCGCGGGCAATTGCCGCAGCAACAGCCGCTTTACGTGGGTCAACATCCGACCCGTTAACGGGCGCATTAACTTGCTCATTAGCCAGTTTTTCAGCTTGTTTGGCTCGAGCTTGTGCTTTTCGCGCTTCACGAGCTGCAATAACCGCGCTGTTATCAGGTAATTCGCCGGAAATAATATTGATTGGCTCTTGGCTCGCAGTTTGTTTTGCTTTCACTCGCGCCAATGCCGCATTTACTGCGTCTTTATCTGCACTTTCAACTTGAACTGCTGCTTTTTTATGGCGTTCTTCGCGGGCAAGTTTGTCGCGTTCCATTCGTTGTTGTTTCGCCTCAAAGCGTAATTTTGCTTCTGCCGCACGGCGTTCTTCTTGTGCGATCTCGCGAATTTCTGCTTTTTCTTGGCGATAGTATTGGACTAACGGAATATTACTTGGGCAAACGTAGGCGCAAGCACCACACTCGATGCAATCGAATAAATTGTGTTTTTGTGCTTTTTCATGCTCATCACCTTTGCTGAACCAGTATAGTTGTTGAGGTAATAAAGCCGCAGGGCAGGCATCAACACATAACCCACAACGGATACAGGCTTCTTCAAGGGCTTTTGGCCCCATTTCTTCCATTGTTGGCACTAAAAGGCAGTTACAAATTTTGACTACAGGGACATTGAGGTCGGGTAGGGTAAAGCCCATTAGTGGGCCACCCATGATCACCATTTGCTCCGGTTCAGGGTTAAAGCCCGACTGTTGCAGTAAGTGTTTCACTGGCGTACCTAAACGCGCCCAGAAATTACCCGGTTGGGAAATCGCTTCACCCGTTACTGTCACAACACGCTCAATTAATGGCTGACCATCAATTACAGCCCGTTTAATGGCAACAACCGTCCCCACGTTTTGCATCAATACCCCAATTTGGGATGAACGAGCGCCAGACGGCACTTCTTTACCCGTTAAAATTTTCGTTAGCTGTTTAGCGCCCCCTGAGGGGTATTTGGTGGGGATCACGCGAACAAAAATTTTGCTGTCTTGTTTTGTAATGGCTTTATTCAGAGCTTGGATAGCTTCTGGTTTATTATCTTCAATACCTATCAATACTTGGTCTGGATTTAATAAGTGTTGTAAGACACGGCAGCCTTCAATCACTTCTTGGGCATGTTCTTGCATTAACCTATCATCAGCGGTGATATAAGGCTCACATTCAGCGGCGTTGATAATTAATGTTTTAATTGCATCTTTACCGCCGGCTAATTTAGATGCCGTCGGGAAGCCCGCACCACCTAAACCAGCGATCCCAGCTTGTTCAATTTTATGTAGCAATTCTGGTTTGGTTAACTGTTGGTAATCTGGAACTGGCGTTAATGGGCACCAAGCATCTTGGCCATCAGATTGAATACGCACACATAATTCTTTTAAACCAGAGGGATGTGCAGTGACCATTGGTTCAATTGCCGTAATTGTTCCTGACGTTGACGCGTGAACAGGTACCGTACGGCCAAGGCCACGTGTTAACGGCTGGCCTTTAAGCACAGTATCACCCACTTGAACAATAAGCTCACCTTCAGGCCCTAAATGCTGTTGCAACGGGATAATCAGCTCATTAGGTACAGTTGCAACCCGCATAGGGGTACGACTGGATTGCAGCTTCATTTCAGGCGGGTGAATACCGCCGTCAAAATCCCAGATATTGTCTTTTTTCAACCAACTGAATAACTTACGCATGGGAATTCTCCCTTGCTGGCATCACAGGTTGTTCAACAGGGTCAACCGAAATATTCTTCACAGGAATGGTATTTAAGTCCCACTTCCAGTTTGCAGTCGTTGTTTTCACGGGTACAAGTTCAATACAGTCAGTTGGGCAGGGCGCGACACACAAATCACACCCAGTACATAAATCTTCAATTACGGTATGCATAGCACGAGTGGCACCAACAATGGCATCAACAGGGCAAGCTTGGATACATTTTGTGCAACCGATGCAATTTTCTTCATCGATAATGGCGACTTTACGAACAGGGTTCTGCGCTGCTTCATCACCATCAATGGGTTGCGGGTCGACATTCAGCAATTCTGCTATTTTTAGCATGACTTGCTCGCCACCTGGTGCGCATTTATTGATCATTTCACCATTGTTCGCGACGGCTTCCGCGTAAGGGCGGCAACCTGGGTAGCTACATTGGCCACATTGGCTTTGAGGTAAAATCGCTTCAACTTGCTCGACAATCGGGTCGGCTTCCACTTTAAAACGTAATGAAGCATAGCCTAAAATTAGGCCAAAAATTAAGCCAAATACGGCTAATATACCGATGGCAATCCAGACAGACATCATTAGAATTTCACCAAACCACTAAAGCCCATGAATGCAAGGGACATCAGCCCAGCAGTGATCAGGCCAATGGAAGAACCACGGAATGGGGCAGGGACATTGGCAACAGCAAGTCGCTCACGGATAGCGGCAAACAGGACCATAACAAGAGAGAAGCCTACTGAAGCACCAAACCCATACACCGCAGATTGCAAGAAGCTATGGGACATATTGATGTTTAACAGTGCGACACCTAATACCGCGCAGTTTGTTGTGATCAAGGGTAAGAAAATACCTAATAAACGGTATAAGGTAGGGCTCGTTTTTCGCACAACCATTTCTGTAAATTGCACCACAACAGCAATCGCAAGGATAAAGCTCAGCGTGCGCAAATAGAGAAGGTCAAGAGGAACAAGGATTAATGTATCAATTAACCATGAACTTATAGAAGCTAGCGTCATGACAAACGCAGTTGCAAGCCCCATACCAATGGCAGGTTCTAATTTTTTTGATACACCCATAAATGGGCATAACCCAAGAAATTTAACAAGGACGAAGTTGTTAACCAGCACCGTACCAATAAAGAGTAATAGATAATCAGTCATGCTATTGCCTGAAATGAAAATATAAAGAACAAAAACTGGCCGAAGCCAGTTAAACTGCCATTATGATATCAAGCAATTTTTGTGATGCTTATCGATCTTGTGTGAAAGTCATTTTAACTCGTTGAGAACGCTTTAAATAAGGGACAAAGAACCCTGCACCTAATAGGGGCCAAGCAAGGACTTGCAGGGCAGTGTTGTCATCAATCGGTGAAAAGGCAAATGTTTTCAGGCCTAATAACAATAAGATAAGCAACCAAATCGTAAAGCGGCGAGGGAAGTGCTTTGAACGAGAAAACATCAGCTGAAGCACATGGACACTAAATATTGTCATACCAATCGAGATGGCAAATGACAAATACCACGCGGCAGGAATAAAATTTGCCCAACCCTCTACTGTGGTGACAATTTCATACAACTTGATGCAATACATCACCGTCATGCTACAAACGGCTAAGAAGGTTAGCAGCAAGTAGATTGCAGGAACCAAAAGCCAACCCGTCAGGCGGTTAGCGTCATAAACTGAATTCATAAATAATTATCCATTTTTAGCCAATCGCAATAGATTTCACAATTCTATCATAGATTTATTTGCCAACTCATTCCTTCTAATGCTACTTTTCGATGTTTATTTATATCCACAGCGATGAAAAAGCGAATCTATAACGATGATTAACTGATGATCGATAAAGATCCAGTGAAGATCTCCATAAAAGAGGTTTGTTTTACACTACAAATGTGCTTTTTTCGCGAATTTACTAAATTTAAGATGTTACGCCATAAAAGATACGTGACGCTGTCACTTTGATGAGATTCATGGATGCTGAGATTTTTTCCATTGAAAAATGAATTATTACGGCTATCTTTTAAGGCTAAAACCGATTTTAAGGCCAACTCAAAACGCTGGCTTTTGTTATGGATAAGCAAATGAACTTACTTGCAAAATTAAAGATTGACCCTTTTTTACTGATCATGATTTGTGTTGTGGTTGTAGCGAGCCTATTTCCCTGTGAAGGCGATATTAAAACAGGCTTCCAGTACCTCACTACTGCGGCCATAGCTTTACTGTTCTTTATGCATGGCGCTAAGTTATCACGTGAATCAATCATGGCAGGGATAGGGCACTGGCGCTTACATCTACTGGTATTTGCAAGTACCTTTATTTTGTTCCCCCTTATTGGTCTAGGTTTAGCCGTTATTGTGCCTGCATGGATGTCACCGACGGTTTATATGGGTTTCCTTTACTTGTGTGCATTACCTGCAACGGTTCAATCTGCTATAGCATTCACTTCAGTTGCAGGTGGAAATATCGCCGCGGCGGTTTGCAGCGCTTCTGCATCAAGCATTTTAGGTGTCTTCCTTTCACCTATCTTAGTCGGACTTTTGATGGATGCGGATGGCAGCCAAGCGATGGATACACTTAATGCCATTGGCTCCATTCTTATGCAGTTAATGTTACCTTTCGTTGTAGGGCATTTATCACGTCCATTAATTGCTAATTGGATTAATCGCCACCGTAAGTTAGTCAATATGACTGACCGATCTTCCATATTACTTGTCGTCTATGTGGCATTTAGTGAAGCAGTAGTAGAGGGAATTTGGCAGAAAATTGATGCATACTCGCTGCTGATGATTGTT
This sequence comes from Providencia sp. R33, assembly GCF_019343475.1. Lineage (NCBI taxonomy): Bacteria > Pseudomonadati > Pseudomonadota > Gammaproteobacteria > Enterobacterales > Morganellaceae > Providencia > Providencia sp. R33. Next base: position 1,402,428 of record NZ_CP072453.1, read on the forward strand.
GTCGTGACATGTATTATTTTATTTGTTGTCATAATGGTGAATACGTTAGCGGCGCGTTTGTTTGGCTTTAGCAAAGAAGATGAAATTACGATTGTTTTTTGCGGGTCTAAAAAGAGCCTAGCGAATGGTGTTCCGATGGCTAATGTGTTATTTCCGGCGGCAACGGTAGGGGTAATTTTGCTGCCACTGATGATTTTCCACCAAGTTCAGTTAATGGTGTGTGCGGTATTAGCACAGCGTTATGCAAAACGTTTAGCAAAGTAACTGTTGTAAATAACAGCTTGAATAACACGTTTATTTAAGCTGTAAACCCGTTCCCATTTTTGATAGTTTCTAAAATATTTAGTTACAACATACTATGTACTTTTATTAAATAACACATCTTAGCATCGATACTGAATTTAGCGGCTTAACAGGGGGGCTAAGAAGCGATGCGAGTTTGTATGAAAAGACGATTTGAAGGAAAAGGACATCATTTGATGCCCTCACTGACTCACTGATTAACGGTTGGCTGCTTTTTGGGTTAAATCAGCTTTCTCACTGTCAGATAAAAACGCCATTGTTAGGCCGTTACGTTGTGCTTGTTCTATCTGGTCAGGTGTTAAACCAGCTTCCGGGGCTGCAACTTCGTATTCATGGCGCAGCTCAATACCTTGAACGGCAGGGTCATCAGTATTAATCGATGCTAATACACCGTGTTGTAAAAAGGTTTTGAGAGGGTGCTGTGCTAATGAAGCCACTGTACTTGTTTGTATATTCGACGTTAAACAGCTTTCAATACCAATTTGGTGTTGCACTAAATATTCAATCAGAGCAGGGTCTTCAATGGCTTTTACACCGTGGCCAATACGTTGTGCGCCTAATTCTTTGATTGCATGCCAAATACTGGCAGCACCCGCTGCTTCACCTGCATGCACCGTAATATTTAAACCCGTATCACGTGCTTTGATAAAATGTTCTTCAAATAGTGCACCAGGGAAACCTAACTCATCACCTGCAAGGTCTAAAGCACATAACTGATTACGATGTGCAAGTAAACCTTGCAACTCAGCAGTACAGGCTTTCTGCCCAAATGTACGGCTTAAAATACCAATCAGATTAATTTTAATATCGTATTGACGGCAACCTGCTTGTACACCATCAATAATAGCTTCAACCACACCTTCAACGGGCAGCTGGTGTTTCATTGCCATGTAATAAGGTGAGAAGCGTAATTCTGCATAATCAATACCTGCATTGAAGGCATCTTCTACGTTTTCAAACGCAACGCGACGGCATGCGTATAAATCAGCAAGAACAGCCACACCCCAATCCAATTTCGTTAAGAAACCAACTAAGTCGGCTTCTTGGCCTATAATTTGTACGTGAGGGCGTAGTGCTTCAAGTTCAGTGGCAGGTAACTGAATATTGTGTTCTTTCGCTAAGGAAAGAATGGTTTCTGGACGGATATTACCATCAAGGTGGCGATGTAAATCGGTTAAAGGGAGATTTGTTTTTATCACGGAATGTTCCTTTATCTATTTTATTCCCTTATTTTGGCGGTTATAACGCCAAAAGCAATTTTAAATCACGAAAAATGTGAAACGTGTTTGTTTATTGCATAATAAATGTGACTTATATCACATATCTATCTGTGATATAAAAAAACGCCAATCAAATTGACTGGCGCTTTTAATCTTTTTAGATGACAGAAATTAGTTCGCTGGCGCTTCTTGCGGAGCAGGGGCTAATTCAGGTGCTACTTCAGCGCCAGGTGCTGGCTCTGCTTCATACTCTAAAGTGTCATCTTCAGAGTTAGACATCACTTTCATCTTAGTCAGGAATTCAGCTAAGGTGTATTTATCGTTGTTGAATGTCAGGTCATTACCTGCAAATTTGATAGTCATTGTTAAGTCATTTTCGCTATCAATCATCCACGGTGATTTTTTCTGTTTTGCTTTTTCAGCACGTTCTTCGTCTGTCATGAACATTTCTTCAAATGGGGAAGAGAACATGTCAGAAGTTAACATTTGCTGAACACCTTCAAATTCAGATGTAACCATACCTTTCATTTCTTTCTTCGTATCAGCATCAACTGGTGTGCCTTGGTCGATGATCATGGTTTGAGTCATGGATTCAATCAACATTGGTTTGTTCAGTTTCAGGTTGAAATCAAAAGAAGAAATCAGTTGTTTAATTGCTTCATCAACTTTGTTAGACATCGCTAACGCGGTGATTTCATCTTGGTTCCATTTATTAAACGTGATGTTTAAGTCAACAGAACTTTGGCCAGCTTCGTTTTTCCAGTAGAACGGGCTAACAGAGAAAACTGGCTTGCTTTTCATCAGCTCAGGTAATGTTGTAGACATCATTTCCATTGCTAAACGTTCAGTTGCTTCTGTTGGATCGCCACTTGCTAAGCCTTGAGCTAATGCTTCATTGTACTGCTCAACAAATTTGCCTAATGCTTTTGCATCTAATTTTTCAATCGCAACTGTTAATGCGCCTGAACCTAAGTTTTGTTCTAATGCTTTTAAGTCACCGATGCTGTAAGAGATATTCCCTTTAACATCTTCACCAGTAATAGAGGTATCACTTGAGATTTTGAAATCTTTAAATGAGAATTTAGTATCAGGGATGTTAAAGTCAGTATCTGCAATAACAAACTCTTGTTTACCTGTATAGAAACCGTATTGAGATTTGGTCACATTAGAGACTAATTTTAAGCCTTTTAATGTCATGGACTCAGTTTTATCTTTTTTACCGATAACTAAACTGTCAGTAACTAAAGAAGCATCAACTGCTGCAAGATCAGCGGTTGTGGAAACATCAAATTTAGAGCCACTGAAAGAAACCGTTGCGTCATCTTTTGTGTATTCAACAGGGATTAACTCTAAATTAGTATCAATGCTTTTGCTGTAACCAATAACGGCATTACCATGAATAAATGGCTTACCTTTGGTTGCTTCAAATAATTCTTTAGTTGTCGCATTGTTCGCTAATTCAACTTGGGTCGCTGCTAATTTAGGCATTAGATTAAACTTAGCAACCTGTGAAATAGGGAATGGACCATGATCGATGTTCGCTTTAAATACGATTGACTCATCAGGTGTTGCAGAGTCCGCAGAGGTAATTACGATATCTGCTTGTGAAGAGAAAACCCCTTTTTTGTAGTTTTCTAATTTAAAGTTCACACCTGACTCAGGTACATTTACAGCAAAAAAATCGTTGGTTTTCAGGATGACTCTATCAAGTTCATCTTTAACTTTAGAGCCTGTATACCATGATGCACCGGTCCACACAGCGCCCAGAGCAACGATAACACCAACCGCGACTAATGACTTTTTCATTATAAACATCCATCCTTTCAGTACGTTTTTAACGCACTTATAAATTTGTATAAGTTTTATATAACCGCCTTAATGCTGCATAAGAAAGGCGGTTAATACAGAATATGACACTAAAGATTAAATACTCGGGCTAGTTTACCATTACCTTTAATAGTAACACTTTCCTCATACGCAGGCAGAAAAACAGACTCACCAGAATCAATGCTAATTTCTTTGTCACCTGAGTTTAAAACTAACTCACCTTCAATACAGAATAAAATTGAGGCTGTATCGTTAGTTAGGGTAATCCCCGAGTGGTTAATAGAATATATATTAAATGAAAAATCTTCTACTGGAATATGATATTTCCAGATATTTCCAGATTTTTCGGGCACATTTAACAAATTATGAGCAGCTGTAGGCTTAAAATCGATATTGGCAATTAATTCAGGGATATCGATATGTTTATTTGTGAGGCCTGCGCGTAACACATTATCCGAATTAGCCATTACCTCTAAACCGACACCTTCTAAATAGGCATGTGGTGTTCTTGCGTACAAAAACATGGCTTCGCCGGGTTGTAGTTCAATGATATTTAAAAGAAGTGGGGTGAATAGGCCATTATCTTCTGGGTAGAGGCTGACCATTTGTTTAATTGAATCCCAAGGCTCGCCTTGGCGGCTATTTAACGCTGCTTTTAATACACCTAACGCTAACTCTTTTTGTTCCCCTGCCAGATTAAGAATTTGTGCAAATAATCGCGCAAGTTTTTCTTCAGTTGGTGACTGTACAAATAACTGAATATCGGGATGAGCGGCAGAAACAAAATCAAGTAAAGTCGCAATTTCATCCAAAGGACGAAACGCATTCATGGCTTTAAACGGTGTTAATGCATAGATTAGTTCAGGTTTATGGTTATCGTCTTTGTAGTTACGAATCGGTGAATCGAGAGGTATGCCCGCAGCATTCTCTTTGGCAAAGCCAACTTCAGCATATTTTTTATTGGGATGAACTTGAACGGACAGTGGTTGAGCCGCACAAAGTACTTTGAAAAGATAAGGCAAGCGGTGGTATGTCTGCGCAACCTTTTTTCCTAAATACAGTTCAGGATTACTATCAATCAATGTATTTAGCGGTGTAATTTGACTATTTTGGCTATCGATAACGTCGGAGCTAGCTTTAGGGTGGGCTCCCATCCAAAGCTCAGCCATTGGCAAATTATCTGGATTTGTTATTCCATACAGCTGTGTTAGGGCTGTTTTACTACCCCAAGCATAATTTTGGACTTTGTTTATCATTTTTAGCATAGAAAAATTCTCTTTTTTGTAAAAATCAACTCATTTCCTTAACATCAGGACACAATAAGCTCGACTAAGTCTCATAAATGAAATTCAATTTGTGGCATTATACTGCTCGGTTATTTGCTTACCTGCAAGCAGATGATTCTAAAATCAATTATTCTGTGTATGTACCTAAGGAGATAGTAATGGCAGCCACTCGCATTGAAAAAGACTCAATGGGGCCTATCGAAGTACCTGCTGACCAATTGTGGGGCGCGCAAACGCAGCGTTCTTTAGAACATTTCCGTATATCTGTAGAAAAAATGCCTGTTGCACTTATCCACGCGCTTGCGATTACTAAAAAAGCGGCAGCAAGTGTGAATATGGATTTAGGGTTACTCGTAAAAGAACGTGGCGATGCAATTCTTGCAGCCGCTGACGAAGTCTTAGCGGGTAAACACCCAACAGAATTTCCGTTAGCGATTTGGCAAACGGGTTCTGGTACACAAAGTAACATGAACATGAATGAAGTGTTAGCAAATCGTGGAAGTGAAATTTTAGGTGGTCAAAGAGGTAATGACCGTCTGATCCACCCAAACGATGACGTTAACAAAAGTCAAAGTTCAAATGATGTCTTCCCAACTGCGATGCACGTAGCTGCTGTTGTAGCAATTCGTGAACATCTGCTCCCAGAACTGAAAATTTTGCATAAAACTTTAGATGCAAAAGCAAAAGAATTCAAAGACATTGTTAAAATTGGTCGTACCCACCTACAAGATGCAACACCGCTGACTTTAGGCCAAGAAATTTCTGGCTGGGCGGCGATGTTAGCCCATAGCGAGAAGCACATTGAGAACGCTGTTCCTCATGTTTGTGAATTAGCATTAGGTGGTACCGCAGTAGGTACGGGGCTGAATACTCACCCTGAGTATGCCGTTCGTGTTGCGAAAAAAATCGCAGAATTAACAGGGCAGCCATTCATCACAGCTCCGAATAAATTCGAAGCACTAGCAACGTGCGATAGCTTAGTCCATGCTCATGGCGCATTAAAAGGCTTAGCTGCATCATTAATGAAAATCGCTAATGATGTTAGATGGTTAGCATCGGGCCCTCGTTGTGGTATTGGTGAAATTTCAATTCCAGAAAACGAACCAGGTAGTTCAATCATGCCAGGTAAAGTTAACCCAACACAATGTGAAGCATTAACCATGCTGTGTGCACAAGTTATGGGTAACGATGTAGCTGTAAACATCGGTGGTGCTTCGGGTAACTTTGAATTAAACGTTTTTCGTCCAATGTTAATTGATAACTTCCTGCAATCGGTTCGTTTATTAGCAGATGGTATGCGCAGCTTTAACGAACACTGTGCGGTAGGTATCGAGCCAAACCGTGAGCGTATTGAAAAATTACTGCATGAATCATTAATGCTAGTGACCGCATTAAATACGCACATTGGTTATGATAAAGCTGCTGAAATTGCGAAAAAAGCGCATAAAGAAGGCCTAACACTTAAAGAGTCTGCATTAAAGCTGAACTATTTAACGGAAGAACAGTTTAATGACTGGGTTCGTCCAGAGGACATGGTTGGCAGTATGAAATCTTAATTTAAACGTTAAGATTAAATTTATGACACCCGTTGGCGTAAGTTAGCGGGTGTTTTTTATCGCTCAATATAAAGATTTAGTCTAGGGAGCAATAACTCAACAGGTTTTGCTCGGGGGCGATTACGCAAAGCGATATTATCTGCATGGTAGTCAGGCAACTCTCCAATTTTAATTTCCGCCAATGTTTTTTCTACAGCAAAGACCAATAATGGTGTTGCACAGGCAAATTGAGTCTGTTTTTGTTGTGCCTTATCCCAAACACGAGCAATTGGTTGAACTTTTACAGGACGCTGTGTTTTTAAAACGGCATCATGTGGAAGGGACGCAATCAATTGTATTTCTGTTTTTAACTGCAATTGCCAATGCTCTCGCGTTAGATGAGCAGGGCAACGGCCACTTTCTAAACTGTATTGTAATTTATCGAGCAATGCCTCTTTGGTGATTTTATTGATCACCTTTTTATTCGCCCAGCCAAAGCCCAAAGTGTCTATATCAACTAAATCAGTAAGCGTGCGATAAGTATTAAGCGTGAGTAGGCCATGCAAACTTTCGCGAATAAAATCAAAGCGCTGAGTTTCTTCAACTTGGGTTACAATATTTTTAACTGTACTTTTTAATTGATTAATTTCGGTAATTAACTGATGAAACTGTTGGTAGCCTTGACTATTTGTTTGGATGCACACAACGCCAGGTAAGCGAATTGCTGTTTTATTGCTTAACTCATCTGACTTGTGGTGAATAAATAACAAATTGAGTAGGGTGATTGTTTCTTCAATGGCTTTTGTGCCAGAAACTTTATCAACAATAATTTCGCTTATTTCATTATTTTCATCACCTTTGGCCGTATCCGGTAAGGTAAACACATGAGCAATATAGTGTTTTTGTTCGGAGAGTAAGCGTGAAAGCTGCTTAATCTGTAATTCTAATAAGTTAAATGATTCGATTAATATCTGTTTTTTATTCATATTAGTTACAACATCCTATATGTTTAAATTAAAATAACATCAGCATCCAGATAAAACAAATGGAAATGGCTAAAAAGGAAGGGGAGGAACTATTCCCCTTATTCTAACATGACTTCTAACCAACAGGTGTGTAAATTATATTTAAATCAATCACTTGATAGAATGCATTTGGCGTATCTGCTATTGTCCAAACTGCTAAAACAATATGTTGCCCATGATTTAAAGGGGGTAAGCTACAACTATGACTTTCCTGATCATTCACTGGGCCTATTTGGTCAACTTTACAAAAAGGTGTTGATTCAAACTGGCTACGCGTTAGGGGGGCATTTGGGTTCCAACCTCTCTTTGTAATAAAATACTCCCATTTTGTGGTTTTGTGTTTTGCTGTTATTTTCCATCTAAAATCAATCTGGACATATTCTAATTTAGAACGTTTCCAACGATTTGCAGATTGTTCATCCAATTGGCCAAAACGGGCAATTCCAGCACTTGCTAGCTTACCATCAGCAGGCCCTCCCTGAGGAAAGCCTTTAGGGGCTTCAAGGGATTGGGGTTCATATTGAACAGGGCCACAATTAGTATTTTGGCCCTTTTGGCAATAATACGCTCGGCTTTCTGGAAATTCGACATATCCATGTGACCAAACTAGAAAGCTACAACAGAAAAGAATTGGGGCAAGTAACAACTGTTTCATTTGATTTCCTCGTTATTAAAAGAGTTCATATCATCCGGTAATAACGAGGGGGAGAAAATTTCAACCTTTATCAGTGTCTAAGCTAATGGTCATAACAGCCTGATTTCAATCGGTATGCAATGATAACACCTACCAATAATATCCCTGCGATAAATAAAGCGACGCCGTTCCAACCATAATTAGCCCAAAATAGCCCACCGACCGTTCCCGCAATACTTGAGCCTGCATAATAACTGAACAAGTACAGTGATGATGCTTGGCCACGGGCCCGTTTAGCACGACGCCCAACCCAGCTACTTGCAACAGAGTGTGCAGCGAAAAAACCAGTTGTTAATAAGGTCATCCCCAATAAAACAACCCACACATTCGAATGCAATGTCACTAAAATACCTAATAACATCATGCCAATAGCGGCAATCAAAATATTACCCAAACCATATTTTTGGGTTAGGCTACCTGTTTTCGTTGCACTGTATGTCCCTGTTAAGTAAATAACAGATAAAAATCCAACGGTAGATTGCGAAAAATTATAAGGGGCTTCTAACAAACGGTAGCCAATATAGTTATACATTGTGACGAACCCGCCCATGAGCACGAACCCCTCAACGAATAACCAAGGTAACCCTTTATCCCTAAAATGAAGGTGTAGATTTACCCATAAATTTTTCGGTTTTAACGAGCTGGCACGAAAATGCTGTGAAGGGGGTAATAAGCGCCAAAAACCGATCGCTGCGATCAACGCTAAAGTACCTAAAATCACTACAGCCACACGCCATGAAAAATAATCAGCAACCACCCCAGTCATTAAGCGACCACTCATCCCACCAATTGAATTACCGCTGATATAAAGCCCCATGGAAAGAGCCACATAACTTGGGTGAATTTCTTCACTTAAATAGGTCATCGCAACGGCTGCAACACCACTTAACGACAAGCCAACTAAGGCTCTAGCAATCAAAATGCCTTGCCAGCTTTGCATCACTGAACTTAATAATGTAAATAACGCCGCACAGGTTAAGGCGATTACCATCACGTTTTTACGTCCAATCGCATCAGATATTGGTCCTGTGATTAATAAGCCTAAAGCCATTAAACCAGTACTTAATGATAGCGCCAGACTGGCTGTTGCGGGGGAGATATTAAAATCAGCGGATAACAACGGTAAAATGGGTTGGACAAAATAGAGCAATGCGAATGTTGCAAATCCAACGGTAAAAAAGGAAAGAGTCACACGCAAATATAATGCATCATCTCTTTGAATATAATGTTTTTTAGGGGAGGTATGTACGGTAGGCGCTGTTCTTTCCTTGTCATTCGCTTGCTCAGTAGCCAGGCTATTTGATGAGTGTTCCATGTGTATTCCTTTTCATACCAACTTGTTTGATTTCGATCAAAGCATAGAAATTTCTAAGTTTTTTGTCTAATATATTAATTATGTAAAATGATACTTTAAAGATATCAATTAGCGATGAGTATAGAACTTAGACATTTACGTTATTTTATTGCGGTTGCGGAAGAACTACACTTTGGCCGTGCCGCTGAACGATTGCATATTTCACAGCCCCCTTTAAGCCAACAAATACAAGCACTTGAAGAGCATATTCATGCGAAATTATTAGAGCGAAATAACCGAAATGTAGCTTTAACACCCGCAGGTACTATGTTTTTGAAAGAAGCCTATCAAATACTTTCTCAAGTGGATGCGGCATCAACTAAAGCCGCAAGAATGGAGAAAGGGGAATTAGGGGAGCTTTCTATTGGTTTTACCTCAACCACTCCGTTTATGCATAAAGTCACAATGAGCTTACGTCAATACCGTGAAACTTATCCCGAAGTCTCGATTCACATGCACCAAATGAACACAAAACAGCAAATTGCCCCGTTGGTTACAGGGCGGATCGATATGGGGATTATGAGAAATACAGTTTTACCGGAACAACTTGACTACCAACTGCTATTTAAAGAGTCATTTATGGTCGCTGTTTATGAAGGTCATCCATTGCTCGAATATGAGAAACAGGGCATTGATATTCAACAGCTTGCAAATTATCCGTTAATCTTTTTTGAACGAGAAGTGGGTACTGCGCTTTATGATGAAATTAACCGCTTATTGGCTTCCGCAGGTATCGTGCCAAAAATTTCCCAAGAAGCAGGTGAAGCGATGACAATACTTGGGCTCGTTTCCGCAGGGATGGGAATATCCATTATTACAGAATCATTTACTCGTATGAAAGTTGATGGTGTAAGGTATGTAAAACTCACGAATATTGAGGCATCATCTGAAGTATGGTTGGTTTATAATACTCGTAGAACGTTGCCAGCAGTGGCCAAAAAACTTACCCACCTTTTGATTTCTAATATTGTGGGTAAATAACCGTGATAAGCATCACAATTAATATGTATACAAAGTTATTGTCATACATAATAAGGCATAATAACTAATTGCTTTATAAAGGATTTAACAATAATCATGCTGAATCAAACGGGTCATATTGACCAAATCAAACAATTAAACACAGGTATCGTGTATCGAATTATTGATCAGCATGGTCCAATTTCGCGTATTGCTTTATCTAAGCAAGCCTCATTAGCCCCTGCAAGTATTACAAAAATCACGCGCGAACTCATGGATGCACACTTAATCAAAGAGTTAGAGTTCCCGGTGTTAGGTTTACGGGGGCGTCCTGCTATTGGGTTAGTGATTGAAAGTGAAGGGTGGCAGTTTCTTTCAATGGTTATTGAGCCGCGTAAAATTACAGTTTCATTGAAGGAAATCAACGGAACGACGTTAACTCAAAATGAATACCCATTCAATGTAAAGGGTAACGCGGCTTTTATTCAAGAATTACTAGAGCTAATCAGCCAGTTTTTTGCCGATCACCAACCTTTAATTGAACGACTTACCGCTATCAGTATTTTAGCGGAAGGGATTTTAGACCCATATCAAGGTACCATCCACCAACTGGCAGGTTTTGATATCAAAGCAGTCCCCATCTCTCAACACCTGACGAAGCAAACAGGATTACCCGTTTACTTGCACCCAACAGTAGATGCATTAGCGCTGATGGATCATTTCGCGTTCTCCGCCAAGCGTCAGGTAAAAAACATTATTTACCTGCAACTTCATGATGTTGTTAATGGCACAGTGCTTAACCAAGGTTCAACCTTAGATGCAAACACACATAAGCCGATTCTTTTTGGGCATAGCCAATCCAAGGAGTCTCATCAAGTTACTTGTTACTGTGGTGGTAAAGGTTGCTTAGAAAGGGAAGTTTCTATTTCTGCTATCGTACAAAAAGCCAATACTTTACTTGATAGCTACTCGAATACTGTCTTACACCAAAGTGAAATATCAATTGATAAAATTTGCGCTGGCGCAATATTGGGCGATGGCCTTTGTGTTTATCTAATAGAAGATGTCGCAAAACAACTCGCAAAACCATTGGCACTTATGATGAATTTGCTTGGCACAGAATTAATCCTTATTAATTCACCTTTAAATACCGCATCAACGGTATTATTTGAACGATTAAATCATTACATACAACAATATGCATCTCCGCTATATAGTTCTAATTTATTGATAGAAAAATCTAATTTTTCAATAAAAGAGAGTGAATCTACATTAATTCAGCGCGCTTTGTATGATGGTTCACTATTGCTACAATTGCTACAAGGATAAAACAATTCCATAAACTTTTGACTATCCACCACAAAATTGAGCTAACGCAAACTTATCACTTTCCCATTCCCATAAACTGAATCCATATCATTTTTGCAGCTTATTGCTGTGCGAGTCTGTCACTTCAGGATAGAAAAAGACCATGATCAATCTATTTATTACCGGGACAGATACAGATGTCGGGAAGACAGTATCGACGCTTGCAATCTTGCAAGCACTCAATGGGCAAGGAATTAAGGCGGTAGGTTATAAACCTATTGCAGATCAATGTATTGATACCCCTGAAGGAGTCAGGAATAAAGATGCATTACTGATCCATAGCGTATCTAAAGACCTCGTTTCTTATGATGAAGTAAATCCTATTCGTATTACGGATAACTACAGTCATGAAAACAGCATTGATTTTAGTAAGATAAAACAAGGTTTAGAACATTTAAATGACCAATGCGACATGGTAGTCATCGAGGGAAATGGCGGTTGGCGTTATTTACTGGATGATAATACCTTTTACGCAGATTGGCTGAAAGGGCAATCCGTTGGTGTCATTTTGGTCGTGGGAATTCAACACGGTTGTGTTAATCATGCGCTTTTAACGGCTGATGCGATTAGGGCGGATGGTTTACCATTGATCGGTTGGATGGCTAATCGAATTAATCCTGGGCTTGCGCATTATGCACAAATTATTGACCGCTTACAGCACCACATCAAGGCTCCATTGATTGGCGAAATTCCGTATTTATTGCGACCGGAAGAGCGTGATTTAGGGCATTACTTGCATATCGAAAAATTACAGGAATTTATTACTGTACCTGCATAATCGATTGGAAAATAAGAAGTGAAAGGGCGACTGAGTCGCCCTTTATTTTGTTACTTATTAAACTCTAGTGACGAGTATAAATAATTTTGTATGAATCATTTTGGCAGTGACCGACAACTTGCCCTTTGGCAGGGTCAACTTCATCATTAGGAACAGCAACTAAACTAAAATTATCGGCAGGCACGCCATTATTGATAATTTTCTGTTTAATTTCCTCTATCACGCTTTCACATGACGCTTGAGCAAAGGCTGGTACTAACATCGCTAAGAATAATGGAATTAATAATTTCTTTTGCATCGTTTCTCCTTGAGTAAATGATTCCATAAAGTACAAATCAAAACTTATGGGTTAATTGGGCGGCCAGTACCCACATCTAAACAACGCTTTGTACTCGGTTCCCAATAAGCATTAAGATTTAAGCTTTTTTCACATTTGTCTTTTGCATCAAATGCGGCATCAATCTTATCGAACTCTCTTTCTGTACGTGTATTGACCTTATTACGCAGCATACGGGTGTTATCCCATTGTTCTTTCTCTTGTCGGGCTTGCTCTTTATTTAAAGAGTCGTCACCTTTACCAACAGAAACACAAGTGCTGCCTGCGGTACATGAGGTTGTGGTATTCCCTTGAGCCGCAGGTGCAGCGGTTGCCCAAAGTAATGGCAGACAAACACAAACTGCTGCAACGCCTTTCTTCAAAATATTCTGTGTGCTCATGTAAATTCCTTACTAAACAGGGTCTATAGACTGAGTATAGCCAAAAATAAACTGTTTCGTCTGTAGAGAATAGTACGAAAATTAAAGTTGTTTATGAATGGTTAAGCCAGCGAATGTTTGGCAAACTGGCATTAACTCAAGCGTATTAACGTTCATATGGGCTGGAAGTGTTGCAACCCAAAAGACGGTTTCTGCGATATCTTCAGGGGTCAGAGCTTCCGCACCTTTATAGGTATTTGAAGCTTTATCGCCATCACCTTTAAAACGCACATTAGAGAATTCTGTTCCGCCAACTAAACCAGGTTCAATATCAGTAACTCTGATTTTTTTACCTTGTAAATCAGCACGTAAACCTAAAGAAAATTGTTTAACAAAGGCTTTAGTCGCACCGTACACATTTCCACCTTTGTATGGCCAGCTTGCCGCTGTCGAGCCAATGTTAATGATATGACCATGGTCTTTTGCCACCATACCTTGTAGCACTTCATAAGTCATATTGACCAATCCTTTGGTGTTGGTATCAATCATAACTTCCCAATCATCAGGATTTGCATCAAAAGCGGGCTCCAAGCCTAATGCCAGCCCCGCATTATTAACGAGAACATCAATATTTTTCAAAGAAGAAGGTAAATTAGCAACAGCGGCTTGAATCGCTTTTCTATCTTGAACATCTAATGTCAGTGGGTGAAAGTTATCACCTAATTCTTGTTGCAGTGCGACTAAGCGCGCTGTTCTGCGCCCAGTGCCAATAACGGTGTGACCTTGCTGAATAAATTTACGCGCGATAGACTCACCAAAGCCTGATGATGCACCTGTCACTAATATAATCATGGGGACCTCTAAGTTGTTATAGTTGTATTGCGTAAATTTATTCTAACGCCTTCGAAAGGGAACTACAAAAGTTACTATTCAAGGCCTAAAATATGCTTATCTTTTGGGTAGCTCAACGTATAATTAAACGGAATTTCAATCTGTTGATTGGGCTCTAATGCCACTTCCCAGGTTAATTCTCCTGTTGTTTTATTCACTACCGCCTGTTTATTATCTATTTCAGATACCTTGATTTCACTGTCTTGGCTAACTGGTAATTGGTCAATAATCGTCAGATTAATTGGCTTCGCATGCATATTTTTGGCTTTAATTAAATAGCCTTCTTTTTGCTCGATAGTCGAACCAATAAAACTTGGTTTTTTCTTCATTTTTTCATTACTTTCACGAGAAATCTGAATGTTTTTATCGATGCCAAAAGGAATGAATAGGGTATCGCTTAGTTGATTGGTATTAATTTGGAAATTACCAATATAGGTATTTCCATAATAAATATTGGCATTACCATTGAGTAAATTCAGTGCCTGCCAATTATCGATATCCGCTTGTAAGAAGACGTCTTCAGCCAATTTTGGTGTCGCCGTGTATTGGTATTTCCCTGTAACATCTGTTTGTTTGATGGTTAACGAATTAGGTTTCGTACTGCTTTTTAGGCTATAAGGTAATGAAATATCATAGTTTAAATTGATACCATTGTTTGAAGCAGTGACAAAATCGGCAATGCCTGAGCTATCCCGCTGTTTTTTTTCACGCATACTGCTTTCTGCCATTGCAACGGGGGCAGGAGCCTGTCGCATTAAGGCTTGGGATTCATACTGCACGCTGTCATCGTAAACCGATAATCGCCACGGTTGCAGGTTAAACGGTGTAATATTTTTAGACGGATTAACCGAGGATAAGGTTAAATTGACGTCTTTCCAATCAATCCCTGTATTTTGCACAATATTAGCTTTGTAGGTCAGAACAATAGGGGATTCAGCATCTTGGCTACGAAAATCATAACTTGGGGACCATGCAGCATCAGGCGTAAGGTAAGAAAGCTGTATGTGTGCTGTGGTCTCATTTTTAGCATCTATGACCATAACGACTTGGGTTTGCTGACCGACGACAGCGGGTGTATTTTCGTCAATCTGCGCTTGTAATAAGGCATTTTTTTCTTCAAGTGCATCAATTGAGGTTTGGTTTTGCTGCTGTTCTTGCAGTATTTGCGTCATTTGTTGGCGGATAAAACTCAATTTCTGCGATGATTGCTCAATAGTTTGGCTGTTACTTTCACCAAAAAAACGCTGATCTTTCAATAACGATAATTGTTCTTCACCCACTTTAATTGCAATATTCAAGTTTTCAATTTGTTGGTTATTCTGTTTCTGTTGTTCTTGAAGGGCAGTTATTTCAGGGGAATAAATAGGGGGAATAGCAACTTTTTGGACATTGATTGAGCGAATAATAACATCATCGTTTTTCAGGCTAACTGACAATGTGCGCGGGTCAATATTTGCTGCAATATTGGTTAATACGATGTCATTTTGGCCTTGTTTAAGTGACAGCGTCACATTATTATCTAACTCCGCCCCGCGTAAAAATATCGTCGCATGGTTTAGTTTAACACTTTGATTTAAATTACTTTCTGTTTGAGCAAGCGCATGGTTAGCTGCAAGAAGTGATGTCAAAAGTAAGCCACTTGCAATACGAATGGAAACCGTCATAGTAAAACTCCAAATATAAAGGTCAAAATTAGATAAATGGGCGATTTACTCATCATATTTTATCCGCTTGCCACTTGATAACAGATAAAGCCTAAAATATAGATACCCCTATTTGTCAAAAAATGTAATTCAGTGATAAAACCGAGAGAAAGTAAGAGGGGAAATACTTCAATTTCGCAGATAAAAGGCCATGAAATATTATATGGCCATTGCCTATCTAATAAAAAAACTAGTAGAAATGTCCGGTTATTGACCAACCTAAATTAGGGTTCCCTAATGCAATTAGCGTCATGCCTGCGGGAAGTATAAATTCACTCGATGATGTTTCTATAAGAGTATGCACTTTTGATGAGTCTGATGACTCATTAATAACATGAATAATGGAGCCACTAATGGGATCAAGTGTGCTAGCATTCGGTAAATAAATGTTAGGGGAAAAATTATCTTTAGTTAATTCTATATAAATAAAGTAATTACCTTTTTCGTACTCAGATTCAAATTGAGATATCGTAATATCCTTACCATTTTCAAACTGTAACTTTACGAACCACTTTTGCATATCAGACATAAACATCTCCTCTTTTTCGTATGGACAAAATAAAAATCATTAAAATGATAATAGTTAAATTTTCTCCATACGTTTTAACAATTTATATCTAGTCTTAATGAATAATAATGTGCTATCAAAACTAGCCCATCATTTTTATGTTTTAAATTATTAAAATTAAAATGATATCGACTTTTCTTTGTTGTTTGCCTAATGTAAATAAGGTCTAATATGATGGAGCACTCTCCCTGCAACTATTAAAAGGTTAAAATGAAAATATTTAACAGCGCTAGTTTTACAGCTTCAAAAGCGTGGGAAGCTCAAGATATTGCTAATTTTGATGGCACAACTGTCCGTTTACATTGGACTGATAAACCTTATAAATGGCACATCAATGATGGACAAGAAGTTTTCGCTGTCATGGATGGTTCAGTAGAAATGTACTACAAAGAGAATAATGAAGTTAAAAAAGTCATCCTAAATACAGGTGATATTTTTTATGCTGGCATTGGCTGTGAGCATGTTGCACACCCGATTGGTACCGCACGAATTTTAGTTGTCGAAAAAGAAGGTTCAGTGTGACAATCATTCCATTATCTAACGCTTTTTAAATAAAATGGCATAAACAACTGAATTGCCTGTATGAGGCTAATATCAGCATATCTGCGGCATCGTGTTTAGTTTGTGCCACTCCTCATGTAAGATATGGCTAACAATAAGATACGGACGTACAGGTTAACTTCAGAGGTTTTTAATGGCTCACTATATACCATTTAAATATTATGACATGGTGGAAGAATATTCACTGGAATCAGCGTTTCCAGTCACTGAAGAGGAATTCGACCCTCTGGCTCACTATTTTCAGTTATTGCTTACCCGTTTGGCCGATAACGAAGAAATTAGTGAAGAGATGCAAAAAGAAATGGCAAAAGAGGCCGGTATCAATAAGAAATATATTGATGATATAGCTGAATTTTTGAATAGCTGGGGTAATGACTAAAAAGACGGAGCAGGGAAGTATCATACCATTTAATCGGAGTTCTTTGACGCTATTCAAAGAGGGAAACGTTGAGATAAAACACCCGCCAGTAGGTGTTTTATCTTGTCAGGCGGATGTGACTTATTCTTCGAAATACCAATATCCCTGATTGATAAACTCGGTTAATTCCACAATAAAATCATGGTTTTTCAGTGCTTCACCGAGTTCATTCTTTCCAACTTCTGTAAACTGGCATAATGTATCTGCGCCTTTCACTTCTGTAGTAATCCAGCTTTCTGTATTAACGAAGAAATAATCTCCGGTACGCATGACTCGTAATCCGTTCAGCCGTATTAGTTTTTCACCTGCATTCAGCGCGCCCAATACTTCTTCAGGCTGATACGGTGGTTCTGGAGGAGCAATATCCAGTTCATGGCGTGGGGTGGTTGCAAAACGACCTAACCACTGCTCAAAATCCCCGGGTTTATTGATCATTTCAATCATCATGGCGCGCAGACGTTCAACCTCATAAGTCTCCATAGTTCCTGCATTTTCGCGCACTTTCAGATCGGGGTCGCCATAATTTACTCCCCCCAAATCCTGTTCAAGTGCGTAGTCTGCAAAACTACTCAGCAGGTCACGTCCAGTTGGTCCGCGAAAGCCAACAGAATAATTCATGGTATCTTCGAAAGTGAAACCATCATGAGGAAATCCGGGCGGAATATACAGAATATCTCCGGGAGCCATTTCCACGTCAATAATCGGTTCAAACGGGTCGACATGTAATAATGCTGGATGTGAGCAGAATTGACGCATCGGGAGGGCATCACCCACACGCCAGCGCCGACGTCCCATTCCTTGGATGATGAAAACATCATAGTTATCAATATGAGGCCCGACGCCACCTCCAGGTACCGAATAGGAGATCATCAAGTCATCAAGACGCCACTCAGGCAGCACACGGAATGGTTTCACCAGTTCAGCGGCAGGAACATGCCAATGGTTGACGGCCTGTACCAGCAATGACCATCCTTTTTCACCTAATTCGCTGTAATCCTCGAACGGGCCATGACTCGCTTCCCATTTATTATCAATGAAGCTAACTAAGCGGCTGTCAACTTCCGACTCCATCGCCAAGCCGGCCAGTTCATCTGGCGTAATAGGGTCAGCAAAATCAGGAAATGCATTTTTCAATACAACGGGTTTTTTCTGCCAGTATTTTTCTAAAAATTCAGGCCAGTTAAGATTTAGTTTGTTAACCATGTGACCACATCTATATGAGTAAATAAGCTGATAATTATAGAGGTAATGCACCGTCATATTTTTGTTTGGCGTCAAGTGCCAGTCAATAACTTTAGGGGAAGATAAATGCGCATATCGAAGGTAATGAAATATTTATTAGATAAAACTAAGTCTAGAACCGAAAAAGAACCAACACAATTAACCAGCCAGAACGCTGGATTTCTTCATTTTATACCTAGGTTCGCATAATGTATAACGCTATGTTACAAAAGGGTTCTGAGTGATTGCGGTAGAATGGTTTTGGGGTTTACCGCAATCGGGAAGGTTCGTCTTTACACATAGCGTGCATTGTGCGAATCTACTAGGCTAAAATCTGAGAAATCATTAAAGGGTTTTATTAATTCATCTTTTGCCATCATTTAACTCTTTTTTATTAGATAATTCTATTACTGTATTAAAAAGATAATCATCTGCTACATCTAAAATAATGCCGATACCTTGATACTCGTCTTCATCACTACCTTTTAAGATTTCTCCTTCAGCCCCCTCAGTTTTCACAAACTCATAAATATCTTCAATTAAAAATGTAATTAATTCTGCTCTTGATTTTCTATTATTGTTTTTATCATTAATTAACCATTTATTAATTTCTAATTTAATTTTATTCATGTGACCTCTTATCTTTTCATCTTGTGTTAATCAATCGCCTGCTACTATTTTAATTTCCCGCATTGGAATATTATTTAACTCAGTAATGTTAAATATATACGTATCATCTTCAAGCTCTTTGTCTTTATTGATTTTTTTAGCAATAAAATAATCATTATACTTATTGACTATTACATATGTCATATTATTCTTTTCAATTGAATAAAATACTGATTTAGTTCTTGCACCATATTTACCCAGTGAAGTAATTATTAATGAAAATATAATTAAAATAAAAAGAATTGCTAACATATCGGTTGACAACCTTGTTTCTCTAACGCTGGATTTTCTATCTACCAACTCTTTTTCAATATTATTATTGATGCTCTCAAAAATATTTTTCGATTTCTCTTTGAATGGGAAAGATACAATAACAACTAGCAATGCAAATATCCCTATAGAAATAGCTAAGTATTTAAAATTCACATTACCATTCAAAAATAAAATCATTAACATGATGATAAATAGGAAAAAATAAGAGAATAGGTTTTTTGCTATTTTACCTATAATACCCAATGGGTTTATTAAGCTTACAAGCATATCCATTATCCCTGTGATTATGAATATAAACATAAACAACCCAAAGCCCATCTGTAATAAGTTCATTATACTTATGGAAATAAGGTCTTTTGAATAATTAAAATGGTTTGCATAACCTAATTCAAAAAAATAAGCAGAGCAATAAGAAGCACTTGTTATTATAGCAAGAAGTAGTGTTTCTTTTTTTAAAATACATTTAATCATAACATACTCATTTAGCTTACAATTTCCATCTTACTAGCGCACAGAAAGCAGTTGCAGCTCCTAAATATAACGTATATTTCCATTCAATGGCGTTAACTTTAGATGTGAGTAAAAACATGGCGAACGTTAATACTCCTAAAATTATGGCGGCTTTACCTGCATAATAAGAAATCATTGCATTCATATCATCATTAAAATTTGACATTATAACCTCAAATGTTCGTCTTTACACATAGAGTGAATTTTGTGAATTAATTATCTTCATTTTTAAGTGTCTTAACTTTAAAAATTACAGAGTCACTAGATACGATGTCAGGACTGCCATCCCACGTAATAGAGCCTTTATTTCTATATGTAAATAAGAGTTCTGTTGGAAATTCATTATCTGATTTAGCAGCCCATAATTCACGAAGATATTTAAGTTTAATCGGTGCATTAGCACTTATTAACGCCATTAAAACCAGTCTATCTTTTAACGTTGGAAGATTGTTACTATTAATTTTCGAATCAATAACATTGTTAATCGACAGCTCTAATTCTTTGATTTTTTCTTCATTACCATCAATTGCTTTTATTTTATTGTCAACCAGTGAAATTATTTCATTTTTCAATGTTTCTTTGACTTTTTCTAATGTATTTTCATCATCATTTTCGTTAATTTCATTAGGTTTTTTCCAAATATGCTCTCTCATATCTGTCACTGTATCTTTCATCATAGAGAATGTATCCGAATATAACTTATCAAATAGCTTTTCTAATCTTTCAACGTTTGATTGAATTTCACTTGCTGCCTTTGTTGTTTCTTTAGCAGCCTCGTTAGACATTTTAAAAAATACGATTGATAGCCAAATCGCACCAACAGCAAGCAGTAAGGAGGCTATGGATGCAATAAAACTAATAATTTCAAATATACTTTGCATAGTGTTTGTGGTTTCCATTTTCACAAATGTTACAAGGAATATGAAAACCCCCGTGCTGTACTACGGGGGTAGTCTCAGGATAACTACAATATTTCAGGCAACTATCTAAAAACAAAACATATTATCATTTCTGTAATTATTTTATTTTTTTATGTCACTTTTGAAAAATAGCTCTCCATTTTCATTTACATCTACATCATGAATTTTGTTCTCTAAGACAAAGTGAACAATATCAGATTCTCTATACACCGCTTTAAGCCCATTCATAATATTTTTTCTTGTTAAATTATAAGAAATTTCTTTTAAATCAGCGGATTCTGTGTCTTTTAGCCTAACTGTTTTAATCAGTGGTTCTGTCATATTTTTTTCTCTCATTAGTTGCCTACTCAGATCCTATAACATGTATACATATTTTCAATTACTAGTTGACATGTAATATGTAACAGGTATATCTTCAAATGAAATATAATTTGTAATATGTATACATGGTATTTTATGAACATTGTCTATTTCGATTTTATAGAAGGGTATGGCATTAACGCTCAAGTCGGTATTGAGTGGGATTTTTACCGTTCCTTTGAGGAATTGATTAAAGAGTGTTCAAACTGCTTTCACGATAATTTTATCTTAGCGCCAACCACGGCTATTTCAGGGAATTTCTTAGGTTACAGGGAGAGCTTGCTATGAGTAATCAATCAACTCGCTCTGTTTTTATTGACTATTTAGCTTTTTCCGCACCCATTTCAGTCATGAAAGATGTTCATACTTTTCAAGAAAAGGGTTTTGAATGGCGTAAATTTCAATATTTACCTTCTTATCGTCATTATCAAACTGAACCACGTTATGCATGTTTGCCTGAGTTTCAAGGGATCCCCGAGATCCCATCAAACACTATGACCGATGAGCAGTTAAATCAATATGATACTGACTTAATAGAATGCTATTTTTCTCGTTTAAAAACATGGATAGCTTCTGTTTTTGGCTTAGTTATGGGGCTGCCAAGGGGTAAGGGCGGTTTTGCATATAGTGATTCCGCACTGTTGTATAGTGACCAAGGTGGCTCAGATCATTGCGGTGTGATTTTTTGGGGAGGTAATAACGATACATTTTATGTTCAAATTTCAGGTTTAGGTTGTGCTCATGTATTTAGTGGAACAACACCACAAAAAATTCATAAGTGGTTAAAACACCTTGATATTTTTACATTAAAACGTCTCGACTTAGCAACCGATGATTATGATGGGATTTTTACCTGTCAAGCGGCATTACGGGATTATCGTTTTGATGCGTTCTATGGTGGAGCAGGTCCCAAACCTAAACTCGATACATCAAATGGCATTGATGCCAATGGATGTGTGACAAAAGAAATCGTCAATATTGGTTCTCGTCAATCTCGTATTTACTGGCGTATTTACAATAAAGCATTGGAACAAAAGGTTTCGGGTATTTGGTATCGTTCAGAGGTCGAGTTAAAAGGGCTTTCAATTGATACATTGCTAAATATCGCAGGAATTTATACTGGGCTATGTGATTATTCTGCTCAAATTAATCCGACTGTACCAACTTCTATTCCACCGCTTTTTGTTCGTAAAGCCATTGATTCCATTGAAGCAAAAGTTCGATGGTTACGCAAACAGGCATCAGCAACGCTTGCTAAAGTTTTTCATTATCATGAAGGTGATATGTTAAAAGTTTTTTCTATGGTTCTTAGGGAAGAACACCTTGAAGATCTAAATGTACGTTTTGATATACCGCCTATATATCACACTTTATACCAAACTTTAATGAGCGAAAAATTAAAGCTTTCTCAAACACCTTTTTAAAAATAATTAGGATGAATTTATTATGATTAAAATTGAATTAAACGCTGAAGATTGTGCAGTTAAAACAAAAGAAGTCACTTCAACTCGTACAGGTGAAATTTTACATTTCCGTGAGCAAAAAGCCTATATTTATAATGGCGGTATTTATCCCAAGCAATTCATGATTGGTCTGGAAAAAGATCAGGCTGCATATCCTGCGGGCTTTTATACATTATCTATAGATTCATATGATGTGGGGGATTTTGGTGCATTAAAATTCTCTCGAAATATTAAATTAATCCCCATTGATAAAAAATAAATTTAATTAATTTTAATAGGAAAGGGCATGTTTAATTTCGAACCGTCATTACTTTTTGAGTTAAGAGATTTTATTTATGTCGTTTCTGGTTTCATTGTTTTTTTATTGTCATTTATTGCTGGTCGCTTAACCGCTCCGAGGTAATTATGCTTGGATTAATTGCGTTATTTTCATCAATTGTTGCTTCAGGTTTTGCGGCTGGTTATCTCGTCGGTTTTTTTGACCGATTAACTCGTGAACTATCCTAGAAAGGTGATTTATGTTTAAAAAAACATTAGCAACAATCATTGTTGCTACCGCGTCCATCGCTTCTCCTGCTGTTTTTGCAGCTGAAACACCAACGTCAACAGTTCCGCAAGCTGCGCAAGATGCAATTACAGGAGTTGGCAGTACCGCAACGGGCATGATTGATTTGGCGTGGCCTGTTATCGCGCTTGTTGTCGGTGGTTTCTTAGCCATTAAGATGTTTAAAAAAGTGGCATCAAAAGTCTAACGCTATTGACTCAGCGTTATATCCTCTTTGGGGCTTCGTGCCCCATTTTTTTAAATAACAAGGTTTTCAATTATGCGTTTTATTTTCTTTTTATTACTCGGTTTTAGTTTCTATTCTAATGCGGTAATTAAAACGTATAATGTGACATTATCTGATACCAATTATAAAGTCTCTCAATATGACCCTAATACGGGTTTTTGGTCTTCATCATTTACTCTTGAATATCCGCTTCAAACTTATCAAGCGAGTGATTGTTTTCTTGAACGTAGTTTTTCTATTGCTCCGAGAACGATTGCCGAAAAATATATTAAACTACCGAATAGAAACCCAAATGCATCTCCGCCATCATTATCGGTTAAATTTAATCCAAAGGTAAAATGTACAGTTGATTGGGTTGAGGATAAACCAAAATATTCATTAACCGATAAAGCCAATTCAGCGATATTAACGATAACTTATCGCGCTTTTTATTGCCCTAATGAATCTGCTTATTCTTACAATAATTTAGATAAAAAAGAAGGATGTCCCTCTATTGAGCATGGTAGCTTGGAAGAATATTGTTTAAAACAACCCACGTTATATAACACTACAGTTAAAAACCCAACGCATGATGGTAAAGATTATATATTTAATAATGCAGAAAATGGCTGTAAATACTTTTCAGTTGGTTCCGTTATATTAAAACAAGAAAATCCACTTCGTATTACAAGTGATTGGGCAACAATTGGAGTCGCTGATTTAGATACTGGTGATAGCGAAATTATCGAAAATGATAATGGTAATGATGGTGGTAACGGCAGTGAAGGTGGTAACGGCAGTGAAGGTGGTAACGGCAGCGAAGGTGGTAACGGCAGCGAAGGTGGTAACGGCAGTGAAGGTGGTAACGGCAGTGAAGGTGGTAACGGCAGCGAAGGTGGTAACGGCAGCGAAGGTGGTAACGGCAGCGAAGGTGGTAACGGCAGCGAAGGTGGTAACGGCAGCGAAGGTGGTAACGGCAGCGAAGGTGGTAACGGCAGCGAAGGTGGTAACGGCAACGAAGGCGGTAATGGAGGCGGGAGTGCGTCAGGTGAATATGCCGGTATTTTAAACTCAATTCGTACAGATACACAAAGTATCAGTAAAACCACATCATCCATGGATAAAAACCTGAATTCCATCAAAGATAAAGCATCATCGATAGACGATAGGCTCGCTAATATTGATGGAAACGTTGCAAAGATTGAGCGTTATTTACGCCCAGAAGAACACTCTTTTTCCGAATGGCTGAATTCTTTTGATACCACTTACAGCACCTATTTTAGCCCCTCGATTAAAGAGCCTAATTCAATATTTAATGCCGAATTTGGGTATCGCAATGACAATGAGTTTTCACTGTATGGGGATATCGCCTCCAATATGCAAGGAGATGCGTTTGTCAGGTCATTTTCAAATATCTATCGAGAACAATTGTCAGGTTTAACTTCCCACTTACCAAGCAATTTACAACTGTCTTCGATTGCCAATCAATTAGACGGTTCGATTCGTTCTGATACGATTGATTTTAGAGACGATTTTAAAGCTTATGGGACATTTACCTCAATTTTTGGAGTGGGTGATTTAGTCAAATCCATTTATCAAGTTTTGCCCAAGTATAAAGAATGCACTCCGATTATCTTATTTGGTGGGTATCCTTATGAGTTTTCTATTTCTTGCGAATACATAAATAAAATCAAAGACTTTCTTTATTACGTCTTTTTCTTTTTTACATTGTGGTTCACGTTCACGAAATTAATGCATTCAATTTCAGCAACGCCCGCAAAAGAAAGTTAATACCAAAAGGAGCGCATTATGCCGTTATTACTGGCTTGGTTACCTGCACTGATTACATGGTTGTTTAATGCATGGCGTATTTACGTTGCAGCTTCTTTTTTATGGAAAATCATTAAATATATTGCAGGTGTCATTATTACCTATGCTGTAGTGAACTATGTTTTTGGTGGATTTATCTCGGCACTCATTAATTGGGTCTCAACTTCATTAACGTATATTTCCCCGTTTATTGATGCCTTTTCGTTATTTTTACCCTCAAATTTTGAAACCTGCGTTTATATCATCATTTCAGATTACGTTCTTGCCATGGTTTTGTCATGGAAACATCGTATTGCAACGGCATTAGGAGCGATTTAAGTGGATTTTACTGTGTGGGACGTTATGGCATTTGCGTTCTCAATGTTTCTTTTATCTTATATAAGGTGATGTTATGTCTATCATCCCGTTTATACCGACACGCCTTGAATATTACTATGGTCATTTAACGCATTCATATGCTTATTCACTTTAGGAGGGGAAATGGCGGTCTATTTTGTCACGGGTAAACTCGGTTCAGGAAAAACACTCTCAGCCGTGTATAAAATCCGCGATTACTTAATGAATGGGCGTAAGGTGGCGACAAACTTAAATATCTCGTTAACAGGGATGTTTGGTTATCACGCCAAAAATATTAATCTGGTACGTATTCCTGATAAACCCAATATCATTGATTTAGAGTCAATTGGGCGCGGTAATTCTACTTACGATGAGTCACTCAATGGCTTACTGGTCTTGGACGAATGCGGAACATGGTTTAACTCGCGTTCTTGGGCAGATAAGAGCCGACAGGAGTTAATCAATTGGTTTGCACATGCGCGAAAGCTCGGCTGGGATATTCTTTTCCTTGTGCAAAGTCTTCATGTTGTCGATAAACAGAGTCGATTGATGTTTGCGGAACACGTGGTGTATTGCCGTCGTGCTGACCGTTTAAAAATCCCCTATATTCATTGGTTATTGCAATTAGTGACATTAGGGCATTTTCAACTCCCGAAAATCCACATGGCTATCGTGAAATACGGGGATTCACCGACTGCATTAGTCACTGACCGTTGGTTTTACCAAGGTGGGCCTTTGTATTCCGCTTATGACACCAAACAGCAATTTTCTGATTTCTATGCGCATGGGGCATTTTGTGTTTTGCCTCCGCATTACTACGTCTTAAAACGCACAAAAATTAATGTGAGCTTTTTTATGCGCTTAACAAAAATCTATTTCAAACGCTCTAAACGACTCAGCTTAATTCTTTTGGGAATATTCCTGTGCCTTTCAGGGCAATTTTTTTATCACAAGTATTGGCCATCAACGTCAGAAACACCCATCTTGCCACTTTCTGACGTTTTTATTGATTCTTACGTGAAGCACGGTAATCAGACTCAATACCGATTTTCAACACCAAATGGCATTTTATCTGAAGACGATTTAACAAATGCAGGCATAAAAATTTCGCAGGTATCGCCCTGTAAAGTGTCATTAAATTTAAATGGGGTTTCACATGAAGTCACATGTAAATAGCTTGATAGGGGCGTTCTTATTGTGGTGCTCCTGCGCACACGCTCAATTACTAGAAATGAATAATGCGCCCATGACGGAGTTTGTGAATTGGTATTCGCAGCTATCAGGAAAGGGCGTTGTTTTACCCAGCAATTTTGATGGGCGAATTACCATTTATAATTCGGATGTGGACGCCTCTAATATTGATGCTTTTTTTATTTCAGTCCTGGCTTCTCGTGGTTATGAAGTTGTGTCTGGGAGTCCACTGATTATTAAAGCGAACCCGACTATTGATGTGAAACAAACGCGCCTTAATATGACACCGCTTGAAAGTAATGATGATTCCAACAGCTTAGATTATCAAGATAATGGCTCATCACTGGACAATTTATTAGATTATCCAGTTCAATCCGCACCTAAGTTTTTGGAGATGGAAACACGCACCTTTAAATTTCAGCGTATTACGGCTAAATCTGCCTTACCCGTTGTCGATATCTATTTAAAATCATTACCCACATCAGGTTCACACGTCGTGCTCGATGCGGCTTCCAATTCACTGATTGTGACGACCGTTAAAGGCAACTTTGATAATATTGGCTCCTTTATTCGTGATATTGACGTGAAAACAGAACAAGTTCTGATTGAAGCGATTATGTTCGAGGTTGGCAAAGGTTCATCGTTTGATTTTTCATTTGCAGCAGGTAAGCGTTCAGATTCAAACATTGTTGGGGGTATCAATACCACCTCATTATCCGACTCTCTGACCTCCAAGGGAGCGGCATTTGGCATATTCTCAGGCAACATATTATCGTTGGCATTAACAGCTGTAGAAGGCGCTCAGGACTCAAAAATTTTGTCTGTACCCCGTATTTTAACCTTATCAGGCTCTGAGGGCTTTATCTCTTCAGGCCAAAACGTGCCGATTGTGACAGGAAAACTGGTTGGAGAGGGCGTTGACGCCAAAAATCCGTTCCAAACCATCACGCGCCGTGATGTAGGAATTAACTTACGGGTTACGCCTATCGTACTGGGTGACGGTTCGATTATGTTAGATTTATCGTCTAATTCCGGCTCAATTTCTAATGTTACCGCAGCTTCCGATATCATTTTAAACGAACGCACCATTAAGACGACCGTTCAGCTTAAAGATGGTGATACATTGCTTATTGGTGGGTTAATTCAACATAACGCGATTAATCAAAAAGACTCAACACCTATTGCGTCTTCTATCCCGTTAATTGGTTGGATGTTTGATTCCACCTCAGAATCTGAAACTGAAAACACCATGTATATTTTGATTAGAGCTCGGATTGTTTCGCCTTTATCCTAATTTTTTATTACGTTACATTCTAATTATTTATCAATCTCTCTTTTAATCAGAACCCTGTTAGCGATGTTCGCTCACTGCGAGAGCGGGGGGCGGATATCGCTAATGGGGTTTCTATTAACAGTCATTTTATTTATGAATATAGCTTTTGTGATTATATCAGAATAAAGTTTCTTTATATGCCGTTAGGCATGTAAGGCGACACGCTAAAATTTCAGAAATACCCAAAGCTCGCTCGCCGATAAAACGGGCGGGCTTTTTTGAAAAACACGAAACCGCGCTTGCGCCACTGGTTGACAGGATTTTAATTGTTCGATCTAATAGCAACTCAACAGTTTTATGGTCGAAGACGAAAGAATCTTTCAGCGATAATTTATAGGGAATGAATTAAATGAAGACTGTTTGGATTGATGAAGAATCTTTTTTGCAAATGGCTAAAATTGGCTGGATTGACTATAGCAATGCACGTTTAGATAACAATAAGTTGCTTGGTATCGAATTACCGCCAAGACGCAAAAATGGCAATAATACGCATTTCAAAATGACGTTAACCGATGTAACAAGGTTCATTAATGACTATAACGAAGCCAAAAAGAACCAACACAATTAACCAGCCAGAACGCTGGATTTCTTCATTTTATACCTAGGTTCGCATAATGTATAACGCTATGTTACAAAAGGGTTCTGAGTGATTGCGGTAGAATGGTTTTGGGGTTTACCGCAATCGGGAAGGTTCGTCTTTACACATAGCGTGCATTGTGCGAATCTACTAGGCTAAAATCTGAGAAATCATTAAAGGGTTTTATTAATTCATCTTTTGCCATCATTTAACTCTTTTTTATTAGATAATTCTATTACTGTATTAAAAAGATAATCATCTGCTACATCTAAAATAATGCCGATACCTTGATACTCGTCTTCATCACTACCTTTTAAGATTTCTCCTTCAGCCCCCTCAGTTTTCACAAACTCATAAATATCTTCAATTAAAAATGTAATTAATTCTGCTCTTGATTTTCTATTATTGTTTTTATCATTAATTAACCATTTATTAATTTCTAATTTAATTTTATTCATGTGACCTCTTATCTTTTCATCTTGTGTTAATCAATCGCCTGCTACTATTTTAATTTCCCGCATTGGAATATTATTTAACTCAGTAATGTTAAATATATACGTATCATCTTCAAGCTCTTTGTCTTTATTGATTTTTTTAGCAATAAAATAATCATTATACTTATTGACTATTACATATGTCATATTATTCTTTTCAATTGAATAAAATACTGATTTAGTTCTTGCACCATATTTACCCAGTGAAGTAATTATTAATGAAAATATAATTAAAATAAAAAGAATTGCTAACATATCGGTTGACAACCTTGTTTCTCTAACGCTGGATTTTCTATCTACCAACTCTTTTTCAATATTATTATTGATGCTCTCAAAAATATTTTTCGATTTCTCTTTGAATGGGAAAGATACAATAACAACTAGCAATGCAAATATCCCTATAGAAATAGCTAAGTATTTAAAATTCACATTACCATTCAAAAATAAAATCATTAACATGATGATAAATAGGAAAAAATAAGAGAATAGGTTTTTTGCTATTTTACCTATAATACCCAATGGGTTTATTAAGCTTACAAGCATATCCATTATCCCTGTGATTATGAATATAAACATAAACAACCCAAAGCCCATCTGTAATAAGTTCATTATACTTATGGAAATAAGGTCTTTTGAATAATTAAAATGGTTTGCATAACCTAATTCAAAAAAATAAGCAGAGCAATAAGAAGCACTTGTTATTATAGCAAGAAGTAGTGTTTCTTTTTTTAAAATACATTTAATCATAACATACTCATTTAGCTTACAATTTCCATCTTACTAGCGCACAGAAAGCAGTTGCAGCTCCTAAATATAACGTATATTTCCATTCAATGGCGTTAACTTTAGATGTGAGTAAAAACATGGCGAACGTTAATACTCCTAAAATTATGGCGGCTTTACCTGCATAATAAGAAATCATTGCATTCATATCATCATTAAAATTTGACATTATAACCTCAAATGTTCGTCTTTACACATAGAGTGAATTTTGTGAATTAATTATCTTCATTTTTAAGTGTCTTAACTTTAAAAATTACAGAGTCACTAGATACGATGTCAGGACTGCCATCCCACGTAATAGAGCCTTTATTTCTATATGTAAATAAGAGTTCTGTTGGAAATTCATTATCTGATTTAGCAGCCCATAATTCACGAAGATATTTAAGTTTAATCGGTGCATTAGCACTTATTAACGCCATTAAAACCAGTCTATCTTTTAACGTTGGAAGATTGTTACTATTAATTTTCGAATCAATAACATTGTTAATCGACAGCTCTAATTCTTTGATTTTTTCTTCATTACCATCAATTGCTTTTATTTTATTGTCAACCAGTGAAATTATTTCATTTTTCAATGTTTCTTTGACTTTTTCTAATGTATTTTCATCATCATTTTCGTTAATTTCATTAGGTTTTTTCCAAATATGCTCTCTCATATCTGTCACTGTATCTTTCATCATAGAGAATGTATCCGAATATAACTTATCAAATAGCTTTTCTAATCTTTCAACGTTTGATTGAATTTCACTTGCTGCCTTTGTTGTTTCTTTAGCAGCCTCGTTAGACATTTTAAAAAATACGATTGATAGCCAAATCGCACCAACAGCAAGCAGTAAGGAGGCTATGGATGCAATAAAACTAATAATTTCAAATATACTTTGCATAGTGTTTGTGGTTTCCATTTTCACAAATGTTACAAGGAATATGAAAACCCCCGTGCTGTACTACGGGGGTAGTCTCAGGATAACTACAATATTTCAGGCAACTATCTAAAAACAAAACATATTATCATTTCTGTAATTATTTTATTTTTTTATGTCACTTTTGAAAAATAGCTCTCCATTTTCATTTACATCTACATCATGAATTTTGTTCTCTAAGACAAAGTGAACAATATCAGATTCTCTATACACCGCTTTAAGCCCATTCATAATATTTTTTCTTGTTAAATTATAAGAAATTTCTTTTAAATCAGCGGATTCTGTGTCTTTTAGCCTAACTGTTTTAATCAGTGGTTCTGTCATATTTTTTTCTCTCATTAGTTGCCTACTCAGATCCTATAACATGTATACATATTTTCAATTACTAGTTGACATGTAATATGTAACAGGTATATCTTCAAATGAAATATAATTTGTAATATGTATACATGGTATTTTATGAACATTGTCTATTTCGATTTTATAGAAGGGTATGGCATTAACGCTCAAGTCGGTATTGAGTGGGATTTTTACCGTTCCTTTGAGGAATTGATTAAAGAGTGTTCAAACTGCTTTCACGATAATTTTATCTTAGCGCCAACCACGGCTATTTCAGGGAATTTCTTAGGTTACAGGGAGAGCTTGCTATGAGTAATCAATCAACTCGCTCTGTTTTTATTGACTATTTAGCTTTTTCCGCACCCATTTCAGTCATGAAAGATGTTCATACTTTTCAAGAAAAGGGTTTTGAATGGCGTAAATTTCAATATTTACCTTCTTATCGTCATTATCAAACTGAACCACGTTATGCATGTTTGCCTGAGTTTCAAGGGATCCCCGAGATCCCATCAAACACTATGACCGATGAGCAGTTAAATCAATATGATACTGACTTAATAGAATGCTATTTTTCTCGTTTAAAAACATGGATAGCTTCTGTTTTTGGCTTAGTTATGGGGCTGCCAAGGGGTAAGGGCGGTTTTGCATATAGTGATTCCGCACTGTTGTATAGTGACCAAGGTGGCTCAGATCATTGCGGTGTGATTTTTTGGGGAGGTAATAACGATACATTTTATGTTCAAATTTCAGGTTTAGGTTGTGCTCATGTATTTAGTGGAACAACACCACAAAAAATTCATAAGTGGTTAAAACACCTTGATATTTTTACATTAAAACGTCTCGACTTAGCAACCGATGATTATGATGGGATTTTTACCTGTCAAGCGGCATTACGGGATTATCGTTTTGATGCGTTCTATGGTGGAGCAGGTCCCAAACCTAAACTCGATACATCAAATGGCATTGATGCCAATGGATGTGTGACAAAAGAAATCGTCAATATTGGTTCTCGTCAATCTCGTATTTACTGGCGTATTTACAATAAAGCATTGGAACAAAAGGTTTCGGGTATTTGGTATCGTTCAGAGGTCGAGTTAAAAGGGCTTTCAATTGATACATTGCTAAATATCGCAGGAATTTATACTGGGCTATGTGATTATTCTGCTCAAATTAATCCGACTGTACCAACTTCTATTCCACCGCTTTTTGTTCGTAAAGCCATTGATTCCATTGAAGCAAAAGTTCGATGGTTACGCAAACAGGCATCAGCAACGCTTGCTAAAGTTTTTCATTATCATGAAGGTGATATGTTAAAAGTTTTTTCTATGGTTCTTAGGGAAGAACACCTTGAAGATCTAAATGTACGTTTTGATATACCGCCTATATATCACACTTTATACCAAACTTTAATGAGCGAAAAATTAAAGCTTTCTCAAACACCTTTTTAAAAATAATTAGGATGAATTTATTATGATTAAAATTGAATTAAACGCTGAAGATTGTGCAGTTAAAACAAAAGAAGTCACTTCAACTCGTACAGGTGAAATTTTACATTTCCGTGAGCAAAAAGCCTATATTTATAATGGCGGTATTTATCCCAAGCAATTCATGATTGGTCTGGAAAAAGATCAGGCTGCATATCCTGCGGGCTTTTATACATTATCTATAGATTCATATGATGTGGGGGATTTTGGTGCATTAAAATTCTCTCGAAATATTAAATTAATCCCCATTGATAAAAAATAAATTTAATTAATTTTAATAGGAAAGGGCATGTTTAATTTCGAACCGTCATTACTTTTTGAGTTAAGAGATTTTATTTATGTCGTTTCTGGTTTCATTGTTTTTTTATTGTCATTTATTGCTGGTCGCTTAACCGCTCCGAGGTAATTATGCTTGGATTAATTGCGTTATTTTCATCAATTGTTGCTTCAGGTTTTGCGGCTGGTTATCTCGTCGGTTTTTTTGACCGATTAACTCGTGAACTATCCTAGAAAGGTGATTTATGTTTAAAAAAACATTAGCAACAATCATTGTTGCTACCGCGTCCATCGCTTCTCCTGCTGTTTTTGCAGCTGAAACACCAACGTCAACAGTTCCGCAAGCTGCGCAAGATGCAATTACAGGAGTTGGCAGTACCGCAACGGGCATGATTGATTTGGCGTGGCCTGTTATCGCGCTTGTTGTCGGTGGTTTCTTAGCCATTAAGATGTTTAAAAAAGTGGCATCAAAAGTCTAACGCTATTGACTCAGCGTTATATCCTCTTTGGGGCTTCGTGCCCCATTTTTTTAAATAACAAGGTTTTCAATTATGCGTTTTATTTTCTTTTTATTACTCGGTTTTAGTTTCTATTCTAATGCGGTAATTAAAACGTATAATGTGACATTATCTGATACCAATTATAAAGTCTCTCAATATGACCCTAATACGGGTTTTTGGTCTTCATCATTTACTCTTGAATATCCGCTTCAAACTTATCAAGCGAGTGATTGTTTTCTTGAACGTAGTTTTTCTATTGCTCCGAGAACGATTGCCGAAAAATATATTAAACTACCGAATAGAAACCCAAATGCATCTCCGCCATCATTATCGGTTAAATTTAATCCAAAGGTAAAATGTACAGTTGATTGGGTTGAGGATAAACCAAAATATTCATTAACCGATAAAGCCAATTCAGCGATATTAACGATAACTTATCGCGCTTTTTATTGCCCTAATGAATCTGCTTATTCTTACAATAATTTAGATAAAAAAGAAGGATGTCCCTCTATTGAGCATGGTAGCTTGGAAGAATATTGTTTAAAACAACCCACGTTATATAACACTACAGTTAAAAACCCAACGCATGATGGTAAAGATTATATATTTAATAATGCAGAAAATGGCTGTAAATACTTTTCAGTTGGTTCCGTTATATTAAAACAAGAAAATCCACTTCGTATTACAAGTGATTGGGCAACAATTGGAGTCGCTGATTTAGATACTGGTGATAGCGAAATTATCGAAAATGATAATGGTAATGATGGTGGTAACGGCAGTGAAGGTGGTAACGGCAGTGAAGGTGGTAACGGCAGCGAAGGTGGTAACGGCAGCGAAGGTGGTAACGGCAGTGAAGGTGGTAACGGCAGTGAAGGTGGTAACGGCAGCGAAGGTGGTAACGGCAGCGAAGGTGGTAACGGCAGCGAAGGTGGTAACGGCAGCGAAGGTGGTAACGGCAGCGAAGGTGGTAACGGCAGCGAAGGTGGTAACGGCAGCGAAGGTGGTAACGGCAACGAAGGCGGTAATGGAGGCGGGAGTGCGTCAGGTGAATATGCCGGTATTTTAAACTCAATTCGTACAGATACACAAAGTATCAGTAAAACCACATCATCCATGGATAAAAACCTGAATTCCATCAAAGATAAAGCATCATCGATAGACGATAGGCTCGCTAATATTGATGGAAACGTTGCAAAGATTGAGCGTTATTTACGCCCAGAAGAACACTCTTTTTCCGAATGGCTGAATTCTTTTGATACCACTTACAGCACCTATTTTAGCCCCTCGATTAAAGAGCCTAATTCAATATTTAATGCCGAATTTGGGTATCGCAATGACAATGAGTTTTCACTGTATGGGGATATCGCCTCCAATATGCAAGGAGATGCGTTTGTCAGGTCATTTTCAAATATCTATCGAGAACAATTGTCAGGTTTAACTTCCCACTTACCAAGCAATTTACAACTGTCTTCGATTGCCAATCAATTAGACGGTTCGATTCGTTCTGATACGATTGATTTTAGAGACGATTTTAAAGCTTATGGGACATTTACCTCAATTTTTGGAGTGGGTGATTTAGTCAAATCCATTTATCAAGTTTTGCCCAAGTATAAAGAATGCACTCCGATTATCTTATTTGGTGGGTATCCTTATGAGTTTTCTATTTCTTGCGAATACATAAATAAAATCAAAGACTTTCTTTATTACGTCTTTTTCTTTTTTACATTGTGGTTCACGTTCACGAAATTAATGCATTCAATTTCAGCAACGCCCGCAAAAGAAAGTTAATACCAAAAGGAGCGCATTATGCCGTTATTACTGGCTTGGTTACCTGCACTGATTACATGGTTGTTTAATGCATGGCGTATTTACGTTGCAGCTTCTTTTTTATGGAAAATCATTAAATATATTGCAGGTGTCATTATTACCTATGCTGTAGTGAACTATGTTTTTGGTGGATTTATCTCGGCACTCATTAATTGGGTCTCAACTTCATTAACGTATATTTCCCCGTTTATTGATGCCTTTTCGTTATTTTTACCCTCAAATTTTGAAACCTGCGTTTATATCATCATTTCAGATTACGTTCTTGCCATGGTTTTGTCATGGAAACATCGTATTGCAACGGCATTAGGAGCGATTTAAGTGGATTTTACTGTGTGGGACGTTATGGCATTTGCGTTCTCAATGTTTCTTTTATCTTATATAAGGTGATGTTATGTCTATCATCCCGTTTATACCGACACGCCTTGAATATTACTATGGTCATTTAACGCATTCATATGCTTATTCACTTTAGGAGGGGAAATGGCGGTCTATTTTGTCACGGGTAAACTCGGTTCAGGAAAAACACTCTCAGCCGTGTATAAAATCCGCGATTACTTAATGAATGGGCGTAAGGTGGCGACAAACTTAAATATCTCGTTAACAGGGATGTTTGGTTATCACGCCAAAAATATTAATCTGGTACGTATTCCTGATAAACCCAATATCATTGATTTAGAGTCAATTGGGCGCGGTAATTCTACTTACGATGAGTCACTCAATGGCTTACTGGTCTTGGACGAATGCGGAACATGGTTTAACTCGCGTTCTTGGGCAGATAAGAGCCGACAGGAGTTAATCAATTGGTTTGCACATGCGCGAAAGCTCGGCTGGGATATTCTTTTCCTTGTGCAAAGTCTTCATGTTGTCGATAAACAGAGTCGATTGATGTTTGCGGAACACGTGGTGTATTGCCGTCGTGCTGACCGTTTAAAAATCCCCTATATTCATTGGTTATTGCAATTAGTGACATTAGGGCATTTTCAACTCCCGAAAATCCACATGGCTATCGTGAAATACGGGGATTCACCGACTGCATTAGTCACTGACCGTTGGTTTTACCAAGGTGGGCCTTTGTATTCCGCTTATGACACCAAACAGCAATTTTCTGATTTCTATGCGCATGGGGCATTTTGTGTTTTGCCTCCGCATTACTACGTCTTAAAACGCACAAAAATTAATGTGAGCTTTTTTATGCGCTTAACAAAAATCTATTTCAAACGCTCTAAACGACTCAGCTTAATTCTTTTGGGAATATTCCTGTGCCTTTCAGGGCAATTTTTTTATCACAAGTATTGGCCATCAACGTCAGAAACACCCATCTTGCCACTTTCTGACGTTTTTATTGATTCTTACGTGAAGCACGGTAATCAGACTCAATACCGATTTTCAACACCAAATGGCATTTTATCTGAAGACGATTTAACAAATGCAGGCATAAAAATTTCGCAGGTATCGCCCTGTAAAGTGTCATTAAATTTAAATGGGGTTTCACATGAAGTCACATGTAAATAGCTTGATAGGGGCGTTCTTATTGTGGTGCTCCTGCGCACACGCTCAATTACTAGAAATGAATAATGCGCCCATGACGGAGTTTGTGAATTGGTATTCGCAGCTATCAGGAAAGGGCGTTGTTTTACCCAGCAATTTTGATGGGCGAATTACCATTTATAATTCGGATGTGGACGCCTCTAATATTGATGCTTTTTTTATTTCAGTCCTGGCTTCTCGTGGTTATGAAGTTGTGTCTGGGAGTCCACTGATTATTAAAGCGAACCCGACTATTGATGTGAAACAAACGCGCCTTAATATGACACCGCTTGAAAGTAATGATGATTCCAACAGCTTAGATTATCAAGATAATGGCTCATCACTGGACAATTTATTAGATTATCCAGTTCAATCCGCACCTAAGTTTTTGGAGATGGAAACACGCACCTTTAAATTTCAGCGTATTACGGCTAAATCTGCCTTACCCGTTGTCGATATCTATTTAAAATCATTACCCACATCAGGTTCACACGTCGTGCTCGATGCGGCTTCCAATTCACTGATTGTGACGACCGTTAAAGGCAACTTTGATAATATTGGCTCCTTTATTCGTGATATTGACGTGAAAACAGAACAAGTTCTGATTGAAGCGATTATGTTCGAGGTTGGCAAAGGTTCATCGTTTGATTTTTCATTTGCAGCAGGTAAGCGTTCAGATTCAAACATTGTTGGGGGTATCAATACCACCTCATTATCCGACTCTCTGACCTCCAAGGGAGCGGCATTTGGCATATTCTCAGGCAACATATTATCGTTGGCATTAACAGCTGTAGAAGGCGCTCAGGACTCAAAAATTTTGTCTGTACCCCGTATTTTAACCTTATCAGGCTCTGAGGGCTTTATCTCTTCAGGCCAAAACGTGCCGATTGTGACAGGAAAACTGGTTGGAGAGGGCGTTGACGCCAAAAATCCGTTCCAAACCATCACGCGCCGTGATGTAGGAATTAACTTACGGGTTACGCCTATCGTACTGGGTGACGGTTCGATTATGTTAGATTTATCGTCTAATTCCGGCTCAATTTCTAATGTTACCGCAGCTTCCGATATCATTTTAAACGAACGCACCATTAAGACGACCGTTCAGCTTAAAGATGGTGATACATTGCTTATTGGTGGGTTAATTCAACATAACGCGATTAATCAAAAAGACTCAACACCTATTGCGTCTTCTATCCCGTTAATTGGTTGGATGTTTGATTCCACCTCAGAATCTGAAACTGAAAACACCATGTATATTTTGATTAGAGCTCGGATTGTTTCGCCTTTATCCTAATTTTTTATTACGTTACATTCTAATTATTTATCAATCTCTCTTTTAATCAGAACCCTGTTAGCGATGTTCGCTCACTGCGAGAGCGGGGGGCGGATATCGCTAATGGGGTTTCTATTAACAGTCATTTTATTTATGAATATAGCTTTTGTGATTATATCAGAATAAAGTTTCTTTATATGCCGTTAGGCATGTAAGGCGAC
Organism: Providencia sp. R33; assembly: GCF_019343475.1. Taxonomy (NCBI): domain Bacteria; kingdom Pseudomonadati; phylum Pseudomonadota; class Gammaproteobacteria; order Enterobacterales; family Morganellaceae; genus Providencia; species Providencia sp. R33. Next base: position 1,440,712 of record NZ_CP072453.1, read on the forward strand.
ACGCTAAAATTTCAGAAATACCCAAAGCTCGCTCGCCGATAAAACGGGCGGGCTTTTTTGAAAAACACGAAACCGCGCTTGCGCCACTGGTTGACAGGATTTTAATTGTTCGATCTAATAGCAACTCAACAGTTTTATGGTCGAAGACGAAAGAATCTTTCAGCGATAATTTATAGGGAATGAATTAAATGAAGACTGTTTGGATTGATGAAGAATCTTTTTTGCAAATGGCTAAAATTGGCTGGATTGACTATAGCAATGCACGTTTAGATAACAATAAGTTGCTTGGTATCGAATTACCGCCAAGACGCAAAAATGGCAATAATACGCATTTCAAAATGACGTTAACCGATGTAACAAGGTTCATTAATGACTATAACGAAGCCAAAAAGAACCAACACAATTAACCAGCCAGAACGCTGGATTTCTTCATTTTATACCTAGGTTCGCATAATGCATATTATGTTAAATAAGATATTGCATTAATAATAGGACATAGTGGCTCAGGTATTGTGAGCTCCCTATTGACTTAGCATCGTGTTCAGCTTATTTATATGCGCTAAATGATAACCTAGCCTATGCTTCGGAAATACCGTAATGAATGAATATAAATCGAAAGACCCTTTACATGGCGTTACACTTGAAATGCAAGTGAATGCATTGGTTGATAGATACGGTTGGAGCCAACTTGGGCGCACCATTAAAATAAATTGCTTTAATAAAGATCCAAGTATTAAATCGAGCTTAAAGTTTCTTCGTCGAACGCCTTGGGCAAGAGCTGAAGTTGAATTACTCTATCTGGATATGATAGAAAATACTGACTCAGATTCTGATGATCCATGGCATAATTCACGGCGTTAAAAGATAAAATGGTATTGAGCTCAATAACCCAACCACATAATACCGTATCTAAGAATGTGCCAAATAGTGCATCTGCGATGAGAAAGAAATCAAATGCACATCCATTTGGATGTTTGGGCTAAAAGCTAAATTTGTCCATATTCACCTCAAAAGCAAACCCTTTCCTATCAAATGCCCTAACCTATTATTTTTAAAACTATATTAGGGCATTTATTTTTATCTTACTTTAAACCTAAAGCGACCAGAAAGATTGACTTGCGCTAGACTAGTGATTTTTAAGAAAACATTCGATAATCCTAACAAGCACTAGTGGAGTCTCATTCATCGGATAGTGGCCAGCATTTTCCATAATCTCAACAGTTGCATGGGGATAACGTCGAAGATAAGTTCTAGCCATTAATTCTGTATTGAATGTTGAATCATGCTCGCCCACGAGTACCTTTACTGGGTGTGAACCAATAATCTCTTCGCTAAAGTCAGTATCAGCCCACGAATAAAAATACGCAGAAAATGCTTCCAAAGAGGAATTTGATATTGAATACGCCGCTTTCCATTCGACCCAAGATACGGGCAATCGCCCACCAGTACTACGGTCTATAATGGTTTTTCGATTGTCCAGTCGTTCTGCGGCATCTTCAAGTAAGCGGCGCGTTGGAATATCGTACGAAATACCACCGCAAGGAACGGGAGCAACAGCTACGAGTGCCCGCACTCGATTAGGCGCGAGTGTTGCAATCCGCTCGATCACCATCCCTCCCATCGAGTGGCCAATCAAGCTAAAATCGTAAAAGCCGAGAGCATCAGCAAGTTTTAATGCGTCGGAGGCAATCTCATCGATGGTGTAGGCTCCGCGTATTTCTTTCATCCCCCCGTATCCGCGATAATCCATGAACACATAACTGAATGCATCTCCATTCAACCAAGGTTCAATTTGTTCGAACGAGTGTGCATCACCGAACCAGCCGTGAAGTACGAGGATGGGATGCGGGCCGTTTCCTACGCGATGATATGTGTTAATCATATTAACTCCAATGTGAAAAAATATGGATGGCTTCAGCTTTATAGCTCAACGAGGATCACACCTTTAAGACGACCAGCACAGGCCTCCTGCAAGGCAAAAATCGAATTTTCTATTCCCTTGAAGGTGACGGATGGGAGATGAATGCGTCCTTCACGCTTCCATGTTTTCAGATCCTGCAACCAAAATTCAAATGCGTCAGGCGAATGATCCGCACTGAAGCCACGTAATGTCATGTCTTTGAAAATGATTTGAAAGCTATCTAAAGTAACTGGTGCTTGCAAAGATGCCTTTTTCACGTTCAGCTCAGCGGTCAGTGCCCCAAGTAGAACACAACGGGCACCATTGCTAGCCAGCTGGATGGCAGCTGATAGCTGTTCACCACCCACCATATCTACGATGACATCGATACCTTCAGGTGCAGCTTTCGCCAGTTGATCGATCATTGGACCGCCGTCGCGGGTGACGACGGCATCGTAACTCAATTTTTCTTGCATCCATCTGGCCTTGTTGGAACTACTCGTACTACCAACCACTCGTGTCGCACCAAGGATCCTTGCTATCTGCCCTGCCATCGAACCTATGGCCCCTGCTCCACTGGAAACAAATACAGTATCACCTTTTTTCACCTGTACACCTCGGGTCAATGCAGCATAGGCAGTCCAACCATGGCCGAGATAAGCTGCGGGATCAGGTTCACTGCAGTCGATGAGCTTGCAATCTTGCTCTTTAACCACTGCATATTTCCGCCAACCAAACGGATGCATGACAAGGCTACCAACAGGTAGACAGCTGGCTGCTCCGGCCTGAATAACTTCTCCGATCGCGCCATCCGCCAAAGTATCTCCAGGATTAAGCGGTGGGAATGGAATTCCTTCAGCGGCCTTTGCATCTTCCTGTGCCATCAACCTTGTTGATATAGATACACGGAACCAACGATTCCGGATGATGACTTCATGAGGCTCGGGCGCAGGAATGGGCGTTTCTATAATGGTAAAATCTTCGGGGTGAATTTCCCCTTGTATATGGCGTATGAGTTTAACTTCTCGATTATTGGTTGAACTTGTAAACATGACGGACACTCCATAAGAATAAGTTTGCTCTTTCTGGTAAAATCCAAAATATGAGCATTTGCTTATATTAATAATAGAGGTCGTATATGGCTACTCGCATTCCTACAGGCCATCGCGTGATGCGCAAATCCCCTAAACAACAGCGTTCCCAAGTCACGGTGGAGATCATCGTCGAAGCCGGTGCTCGCGTTTTAGCTCATAAAGGCTGGGCTAATTTTACAACTAATGAGGTAGCACGTACCGCAGGCGTCAGTATCGGATCGCTGTACCAATATTTTCCAAATAACTTGGCGATTGCCGAAGCTATTCGAAAACGGCATCTTGATGAAATACTACGCGTGCTTCCTGATATCAAAGAACAAGAAGAACCGGTTTCTCTCGAACAACATATTGGCCAGTTAATTGATGGGCTTATTGCACTTCACTCGACTAACCAAAATCTGCATCGCATTCTGATCCATGAAGTTCCGCTTGCTCCGAGGGAGTTTTATGACACCTTTGAGCGTGAGTATCATCGTCGCTATGAAGTAATCATCCGAGCGGCGGCTCCTTCAAATGATACTAAAACTGACTACTTAGTCGTAGCACGTATTCTTGCAGATGCGTTGGAAGGCATTATCCATTCAGCCTCTCGTCGGAATGAACTTATGTCACCGATTATAAAAAAAGAAATGATGAAGATGATAATGTCTTATCTCTCGTTACAAGAAAGTCACTAACCCGTCTCTGGGGAAAGCCTATCAAAATAATGTAGTATTAGTGCGATACTGAGTTCAAATTCTAGACAGTTTTCTTGAGATTCATTACATTGGACTAGGTAGTAAATCAGACTAAGTTTTTTGTTACCTATTTCTATTCATGGGTCTGAATCATATTCAATGCCCTTTTTTCAAAGAAGCAAGAGTAATCCCGATGACAATTAAATCATTTTGGGTAGATCCCTATGCAACATCACATACCACACAAGTTAAAAATGTCGTTGGCAATGACATTGAATTAAATTCAACAATTTTCTTCGCTTTTTCTGGCGGGCAAGAAAGTGATGAAGGTTCTATAGGTGGTTACCCTGTGATAGCGGCTAAAAAAACAGCATTAAATATCACCTATACACTACCTGAAGGACATCAGCTAGAAGTGGGACAATCGGTAGATGTGCTGATTAATGGAGAAAGACGTCAACGTCTTATGCGTCTTCATTTTGCCGCAGAGCTTGTGCTTGAACTATTTTATAAAACGTACGGGGACATCACAAAAATTGGTGCGCATATCAGCCAAGACAAGTCTCGAATTGATTTTTTCTGGCCAGAAAGTATCACACACATCCTTCCTGATTTAGCAACAAAGGCCAATGAAATTATACTTGAAGACCATCAAATTCAGACGGGGTTTGATGATGAACCTAATGAACGTAGATACTGGAAAATTGAAGGGTTTTCTAAAGTCCCTTGTGGTGGCACACACGTCAGGTCCACAGCGGAGATTGGCACCATTCGATTAAAAAGAGTAAATATCGGCAAAGGGAAAGAGCGGGTAGAAATATATCTTAATGATGCGGAAGATAAGGTTACCACGTTATGAAAAAAGTTGCGTTAATATTAACCCCTGGCTTTGCTGACTGGGAATACTCACTGATTGCTGGAACGAGTACCTATTACGGTGTTGATGTACAATTTTATTCGCCAACACCGGGCGTATTTCACTCACAAGGTGGGTTATCTGTCACGGTTGATGGAACTTTGCAGCAATGTTTAATGTGGCTGCCAGATGTGGTAGTGATAATTGGGGGAACCATTTGGGAAACAAAAAACGCACCTGATTTACGGCAGTTTCTTCATACGTGTAATAATGAGTCTCATGCTGCCATAGCTGGTATCTGCGGTGGAACGCTTGCGCTTGCACGGGCGGGCTTGCTTAATAACATAACTCATACATCAAATAACCCCAGCTTCTTGTTAGAAAATGCTGACGGTTATACAGGCAATCATTACTATTGTAATAGTGCTGTTGCCGTGGTTTCCGACGGAATTATTACCAGTTCGGGCTCAGCGCCGGTAAGTTTCACAACAACAGTATTTCAAATGGCAGGCGTACCCGTTTCCAATATTAACCAATTAAAACAGATGCTAGCTGCAGAACACCTCGAATCAATCTAATAGGCGTTATTTTGATTGCTCGCTACGAGTGGGCTTTACTCCCTTAAAAACGACTCATAAGTAGCTTCTAAGGCGAGTCCAAGATAACGGGACGTTAACGAAGGATTAACGCCATCAGAAATAGAGTAAGACGGTTTTTAATAAGACAGTATGTTTCTCACATACCGTCTTTCCCAATTACTTATTCCCGATAACCATTTGTGATGGTGCACCTACTGCCACAAATTCATCAACAAAGGTTAACTCACCTGTGTTTGGTGCAACTTTAAAACGTGTGATATTGTCACTACGTTGATTTAATGCGTATAGATATTGGCCATTAGGCGAAAGTGTTAATGTTCTTGGATAATCACCGCGAGTCCATGTGTATGCTGCATCCCCCAAAGTACCGTCGGCATTAACATTAAAATGAGCAATTGAATTATGCAATCGGTTCGCAGCATATAGTTGCTTACCATCTTTGCTTTCAACAATACCTGAAATAAAACTGGTCCCTTTGTAGTTTTTAGGCAATGTTGAGGTTGTGTGCCCTTCTTTTAACGTCCCTTTTTGCTTATCAAAATGGTATTGAGTGAGTGTTGACGCTTCTTCGTTAACTAACCACACATTATCCCCATCTTTTGAAAAAACAAAATGACGTGGTCCGGAGCCTTTTGAAGATGACATAATAAACGGTGGATTATTCGGTATGAGTTTTCCATTTTTATCCTCAAATTTATATTGATAAATACGGTCTAAACCGAGGTCAGTGACAAACACAAACTTTCCAGATGGGTCGGTTCCTATCATGTGTGCATGAGGGCCATTATGGTCGCTAATAGCAAAGCTGCCTTCAACGGCGGCTTCTGGTCGAGGTGCGCCCGCAGGGCCTTGATTTTGTATCATTTCACTCGCGATATTTAACCCGCCGTCCTCACGTATAGGTAAAACCGCAACCGAACCACTATGGTAATTTGCCACTAATAAAAAGCGTTCATCTGGGGTCAATGACAAGTAGACTGGGCCATCGCCTCCTGAAAGAACATTATTAATAGCCTCAAGTTCACCCGTATCTTTGACCCGCCAAGCATGAATAGTGCCTTTTTCAGTTTCACTACCAGCATATAATATCTTACCATTTTTAGAGAGTACCAATTGCGCGGCATTGGTAAGTGGGGCTGCGAGTGTTTTGTTGGTTAACTGCCCTGTTTGTTCGTTGATATCAAAACGATAAACACCCTCCCCATTTGGGCTATAAGTCCCTACCCATGCAAACTGTGATTCAGCAAATAACGACGAGCTAGCAAACATTAAGGATAATGCCCAATACGATAATTTCGTTGACATAATAAGCACCTAAATTAAGCCATTAATAAAATCGCATCATATTGATGATGTGCGCGATATCTAACCACTACTCTGACACCATACTGGATTGGCTTAATGCTGTGCAGACAGTGAATTTCCATTTCATCGTGGAAATAATGCCTACACTAGGGCATCCCTTTTCCACTTCTCTATTCATCGAGATGAAAATTGGTTTTTCGTAGAAATCATAGTGTTATCCATTATGAGAATACTTAAATTTAGGTTAAGTAATAATTGCTATTTTTGGGATATCGATCGCGATATTAAAATCATCCTGAATGATTTATTTTTCCTTAAAAATATTATTCTATTTTGTTTTTGCAATAACATACTTATTAATAAGGAAATAATAGTGTGTTCTGCCCTATATCTGCCTAAATGACATCTTTTCTTACTGATTAAGAATTGCTTAAAGTATTTTTTATAGTTGATAATACCTAACAGTTACTTGTTATAAGTACTAATGATGTATTCCAAATTAATAAACTTAAGGAAGACTTCCAATGCAACTCAATAAGTTAGCGATATACAGCACGATGTTAATTGTGACGGGAACAGCTTACAGCGCTGAAGTTTATAACCATCAAGGTAATAAAATGGATGTTTATGGGCAAATTGATGTCCGTCATCATATTGCTAAGTCTAAAAGTGGTGAAGATGGTGATGATTCAAGAGTTCGTTTAGGGCTAAAAGGTGATACGCAAATTACAGATCAGCTTATTGGTTTTGGCCGTTTTGAGTGGGAAACGGCGACGAATGAGTCTGAAAACGCTAACAATAACCAAAACCGTTTGGCCTATGCAGGGCTAAAATTGGGGGATTTTGGCTCCTTTGATTATGGCCGTAACTATGGTGTTATTTATGATACCAATGCCTGGACGGATGTTCTTCCTTTATGGGGAGCAGACACAATGGATCAGGAAGATACGTTCATGACTAGTCGTAACCGTAACCTACTGACCTATCGAAACAATAATGGATTTGGTTATATAGAAGGACTAAACTTCGCACTTCAGTATCAAGGCAAAAATGGTGACCAAAACTTATCGTCTAGTAATGATGTTTTGAGTAACAATGGTGATGGTTATGGTTTCTCAGCGGCATATGAATTAGGTTACGGCGTCACGTTTGGAGGTGGTTATTCAAACTCGAAACGTACATCTGCTCAAAATAATATTGTGACTGGCGCAACCGGCAAACGTGCTGAAGCATGGAATATTGGCAGTAAATTGGAGCTTGATGAGTTTTATTTAGCTGCAATGTACGGCCAAGCTTTAAATACCACAAGATTTGGTTCTGATGATGAATCTATTGCTAATAAAACAGAAAATTTAGAAGTTGTTGCACTATATTCTTTTGATTTTGGGCTTACCCCATCCATAGGGTACAACCAATCTAAAGGTAAAAACTTAGGCTCAAATGGTAATAAAGATTTAGTGAAATACATTGCTGTAGGTGCAGCTTATGACTTTAATAACAATATGTCTGCGGTGATCGATTATAAAATCAACCTACTTAATGAAAATGGTTTCACACGTGATTATGGCATTAATACTGACAACGTATTAGGCTTAGGTTTGGTTTACCAATTCTAATGAAGTAAAAGATAGGATTAATCAATTTAGTCCTATCTTTTTGATTTATTTTAGTTAGGGCTAACTTTTATATTTTTTATAGAAGTCGTTGCCACACATAGTCTTGGTGAATTCTTCGCTAACAGTTGCAATAGATACGGGTTTGTCTTTCGCGACATCGCTCTCTTCCGCTTCATAAAATACGTTCTAATCTTTACACTTTATTTTATTTATTAATGGTATAAGTGATACCATTAATTTAATATTAGATTCCCAATGGCGTTATTTATTGGCATAATAACAAAGTGACCAAATAATATACAAGCACTGCAATTAACCTGCGTATTATCGAGAGTAAAAACGATGGATGAAAACAAAAAAAACATCAGGCTATGGTTATATTTATTGTCCACAGTAAAAATTATCGAATCTGAATTACAGTTACGAATGCGCAATAACTTTAATAGCTCATTATCTCGGTTTGATATTTTATCGCAATTGGAACGTAATCCCGAAGGTATCCGCATGGGGCTACTTTCTGAGCTGATTATCGTAACTGCAGGAAACATCACAGGGCTTGCAACACGCCTTGAGAAAGATGGACTAATTGTTCGCCTCCCTGACCCTGATGATCGTCGCGCGAGTATTATTAAAATAACCCAAACAGGCTTAGACTTATTTTATGAAATGAAAACTCAGCATCAAGCATGGATTAATGAATTGTTGGCGGGTATTAAATCAGAAGATAAAGAAATTTTAAGCAGTTTATTATCCAGTACCAAGTCAAAAGTGAATGATATTGTTCATCAACATCCTATTTTGAAATAAGACTTAGCCGAAATAATCTATGTACGATTATTTCGGCTTTGATATTTATTCGAGTAATTTAAAGCGTTGAAGTTTACCTGTTGAAGTTTTAGGTAATTCATCGACAAATTTTACAGCTCTTGGGTATTTATAAGGTGCAATTTTAGACTTCACATAATCCTGTAACTCTTTAACTAAGCTATCTTCTGGTGTTATCCAATCATTTAATACAATGAATGCACTGGCAATTTTACCTCTCGCTTCATCAGGAACCCCAATAACCACACATTCCTTTACCGCCTGATGGGTTAATAATACGGATTCTAACTCGGTTCCAGAAATATTGTACCCTGAGCTTACAATAATGCCGTCTGACCTATCTGAGAAATAGAAAAAACCATCCTCATCTTGTTTGAAAATATCCCCCGTAATATTCCACCCTTGGCGTACATAGTTTTTTTGTCTTTCATCGGCTAAATAACGGCAGCCCGTTGGCCCTTTTACGGCTAACCAACCAGGTTCACCATAAGGCACTTCATCCATATTATTATCAACAATCTTAACTTGATAGCCGTCTAATACTCGCCCTGTTGAAGCTCGGCGGTGGTTATCAATACTGTTTGAAATAAAGATATGCAGCATTTCAGTGCAACCAATTCCGTCCAAAATAGGGATCTGCGTTTTATTAATCCACGCATCATAAAGCACACCATGCAATGTTTCCCCTGCGGAAACTGCAACCCTTAATGAGGATAATGAATTTCGGTCTTTAATTTCATCAATCATCACTTTGTATGCCGTTGGAACAGTAAAGCAAATGGTAACTTTATATTTTTCAATATATTCCAAGAACTGAATTGGTGTAAGTGGCCCCATTAATATTGACGTTGCACCAAAGCGTAACGGGAAAATTGCTAAGCCCCCTAACCCGAAAGTAAAGGCAAGTGGCGATGCACCCAAGATAATATCTTTGCTGTTTATCTTAAGGGTATTTTTTGCATAGTGGTCGGCTATCGCTAAGATATCGCGATGAAAATGCATTGTGGCTTTAGGCTCTCCCGTGGAACCAGAGGTAAACCCTAATAAAGCGACGTCATCGCGCCCCGTAAGCACTGCCTGAAAATTCACAGATTTTGTTTCAGCGGCTTGGTTTAATTCACCGACATTTTCTGCACTACCATCAAAAGGAATAATTGTTTTTAGGAATTGATTCTCTTTTTGGCAATTTTCAATTTCATTCAATAAGCGTTTTTCACACAGGGAAAAACAAACTTCTGCTTTATTCACGACTTTATTGAGCTCAAGGCTTCTCAGCATAGGGTCAGTATTGATAACAACCGCACCAGCTTTAGTCGCAGCAAGCCAACACGCAACCATCATCGGGCTATTGGCAGAACGGATCAAAATGCGGTTGCCTGGCACGACACCATAATCTTCAATTAAACTTTGAGCGATCTGGTTTGTTAATTCAGTGAGTTTTTTATAGGTAAATTGATAACCATCACCAATCAATGCGAGTTTATCACCATACCCTTGTTCAACCATTTTATCGGTTAATTCAACCGCAGCATTGATATATTCAGGGTATTCATCTCCTACCAATAAAAACGTTGGCCACAAGGTTTGTGGTGGTAAATTATCACGTGTAAAGGTATCAATATGAACGGTTGAACCTAGCATTTTCAGTACCTCATGAATTAAATGTTATTTTAGTACTTTCCACTTAGTAACGACCCAAACCCGTCAACACGTGTCTCTAAACCCAGCTTTTTCAACATCATGTAAGTGGTGGCCACCGAAGAAGACAACACGGGCAAGCCCACGCGGTTTTCAATCAATTGCACCGAGGGTAATGACGGCATTTGTACACACGCTGATGCCACTATCGCATCCACATTGGTGTTCAGCCGCTTGGTGATTTCCACAGGCGCCAGCGGGTCTTGCCTGCCAACCGCTAAGTTATCGGGGATTTCCAACGAAATGCTATCCACCACTTCAATGCCTTCGCTTTCAATATACTCAATCACCAATTGCGTTAGTGGCTTCATGTACGGCGTCAAAATAGACACTTTTTTCGCCCCTATGGCATGCAGCCCATCCACTAATGCCCCTGCACTGGTGACAATCGGCGCAGGGTGCCCGTTATCCACGGTACATTGGTGTAAACGGCTTTCAGACACACGGTGATACCCTTTCCCCATGCTCATGATAGCGACCAAGCAGGCATAACCGAGCACATCCACCGCCGCATCCGAAAGCTCAAGGGCACAACGGTCGCTGTCGGAATCCATCTTCGCCAGCTCTTCTTTGGTCACCTTTTTCATCCGCATGCGACTGGAATGAAAGGTAAAACGCTCTGCAAACTGCGCTTCCCGTGCTCGCAAAATAGCGGGAATTTCGGTTTCCATGGTGGTGTTCGAGGACGGGACAATCTGCCCAATCCGAAATGTGCGTGCCAGACTCATCCTTTTTTCTCCCCAAACGGTACATCGCTCTCAGTCGGGTTTAATTCCTCCACGCTTTGCCCTTCGCCGTAAAAACGGGCGGCACTCAGCGGACGGCGGTTCACCTGTAAATCAAAGATATCAAAGCGGTTATAGTGCCCAGTGATATCGTGCATTTGTCGTGGTTGAATACAGCGGTTTAAATCGATATCGCCATACACAATCCCTTCTTTATCAATCAGCGGTTCGCCAACCACACGACCGTCAGGGCCGATAATGCCCGAAAAGGCACTGTTTGGGCGCGCTAACAGCTCACGCGCCTCAGGGTGGCTCGCGGACATTGCCTCGATAATCTCTTCCGACACCGTCGAACACGAAACAATCGTGAAAACCTTACCTTCAAAGCAATGTGCGGATGCCCTTAAACGAATCGCTTCCGCCATATCGTAATCTTTGGGTGCCACAGGCAAGGCGATGTAGCTGGCAATATGCACGAGCTCCCCTTGCGCCAGTAACGCAAAGCGCGCCAAGGTGTTAGTGTTTTCCCCACAGGCTAAGGCACCTAATGGCCCCACGCTGGTTTGGTGTACTTTTAACGAGGACGCATCCCCGTTGGCCCACGTCAGCTTTTCTGCCCACGTTGGCACCAATTTGCGGTGACGCCCGAGAAGGGTGCCTTCGTCGGAAATGGTCACCAAGGTGTTATACAAGGTGGCAATACCGTGTGGATTGCGCTCATTGACCCCAATCACCACATTGATGCGGTGACGTGCTGCCGCGTGGGCGATTTTTTGGATTTCTGGCCCCGGCACTTCTATGGCCGATTTGCACAGCTTTTCAAACCACGGGCTACCGTCAATTGGGTTCATCACCCAACTCCAATACGGGTAACCCGACACAAACACTTCTGGGAACGCCACCAATTTCGCGCCGTTGTCTGCCGCTTCTTCTATCAGGCGGCACACTTTATCAACCGTGGCGTCGGTATCGAGAAACACGGGCGCCGCTTGCACGGCCGCCGCTTTAAATTGCGCTAAGTTCAACATGGCCTTGCTCCTTGTTTACACTGCAACCACGGGGTGACGCAGTTCACCAATGCCTTGCACGTATGCCTCAATCACATCCCCCGGCCACACCCACTCTTGTGGTGAACGCCCAGCACCGACCCCTTCTGGCGTCCCCGTGGCAATGATATCCCCCGGCTCAAGGGTGATACCTTTGCTGATGTCTTCAATCAACACATTGACGTTAAACAGCATGTGGCGGGTGTTGGACGATTGCTTGGTAACCCCGTTGACCTTCAAGCTTAAATCCAACGTGTGCGGGTCGGGAATTTCATCCGCGGTAACAATGCACGGGCCAAACGGCGCATAGGTATCTTGCCCTTTGGAGTAAATCCATTGCCCCGCACGACGGCAGTCACGGGCACTCATGTCAATCATCAAACTGTAGCCAAAGACGTAATTTAACGCGTCTTTCGCCGCCACCCCTTTAGCACGCGTGCCCATAATCACCGCCAGTTCCACTTCCCAATCCAACTGCTGGGTAATTTGGGCATTATGTTCAATCGCATCCCCTGGGCCAATCACCGTGGTCGGTGGTTTAGAGAAAATAACGGGCTCTTTCGGCAGCTCTTTAGACGTGTCCAAGGTGCGGCTCGATTCCGCCACGTGTTCAACGTAGTTCAACCCAATACCAAAGATGTTTTTACGCGGGCGCGGAATTGGCGCCAAGATTTTCACATTTTGTACTGGCCATGCAGTCCCTGCGGGAAATTGCCCGTCGTAGCCATTGAGCAGTTCAGTCCCCGCGCGCACCCCTTGTGGCCCTAAATCGATGAAATCCAACATATTGTCTGGCAGGTATTGCCCCTGCTCTTCGGCAAGACGAGCCAAGTCCACCACTTGGTGGTCAACAATGGCGCCCAAACGGGCAGCGGCGGTCACATCAGAACGGTAAGTAATCAAGCGCATGGTGTTTTCTCCTCGGCTCGCAGCGTCTCGCTGTCAGCCTGTTTCACGTAAAATCGGTTAATCGAAATCAATAAAAAGTCAAATAAACACATAAAATCAATTCGGTAGAGCAAGGTTATCGAGGGTGTCTGGCACGCCTCTTGCACCCTGATTTCATCTTCTAGCTGGTCACGGTTTGGTGCCCGTCGTTGTCCACCAAGGCCTCTTCGTAATACAGCCCCAGTGACTGCATCACCGGTAAGTCGTTAAAGCAGAACAAGCACGCATCGTCCGTTTGCGATGTGTTCACGTGCTCATGGAACATCCACGATGGCACACAGAAAATGTCGCGCTCTTGCCAATCAAAACGTTGCCCGTTGATAATCGAATACCCGTGGCCTTTTGCCACTTGGTAAATAAAGCTGCCTGTGTGACGATGGGCTTTGCCCACAAACCCCGGACGTAGCAATTGCATGCTCGCGCCGATAGTGGGCATCACGTGCCCGCCAGTGATTGGGTTGGTGTAGTGCATCAGCACATCATCAAACACCGAGCCATCGGCCACCTTTGCAGCGCGGCACAGTGCCTCATACGTTGGCCCCCACTGGTATTTAAACAGCGGCGAATAGGGTTTATCCCAACCGATATCGTGCGGGCGCAGCGCCGTGCCGCCCCACATCCCAACAGGGTAATCAATGGGGCGAGTGTGGGCTTGGTGTAAGTCGGGGTGGACTTTGTAGAACCCCGCTTCCAGCGCATTGACCAACGGGATATCTAACCCATCCTGCCAAATGCACGGTAAGCCATCTTCTGCCACACCGTGCTCATGCCACGTACCATTCGGGGTTAACACAAAATCATTCGCTTCGAGCATCATTTTTTGCCCTTCCACGATGGTGTAGGCCCCACGCCCTTCCATAATAAAACGCAGGGCTGACGATGAGTGCGCATGGGCGGAGGCGGCTTCCCCCGGGTGCATCACTTGCAAGCCCGAGTACAGCCAACCCACGGCCGCCGCCACGTCTTGGCGACCGGGGTTATTGAGATACACCACACGGCGCCCCGCTTTTTCGGGGGTGACCAGCTCGACCGAACGTAGTACGTGTTCACGCAAGTCACGGTAGCGCCATAACACTGGCACCGAAGACGACTGCGGCTGCCACGGCTCAATCTTGTTGGCTACCGTCCACAGCGCCCCGGTTTTCAAATCCGCGAGCTCTTGGTAATACGCCACAAGCTCAGGGGTGTCTGCCACATCCGCGCGACCTGCAATACTTTCGCGGTATTGGTCATGGGATTTCAGGTTCATCGGCTCGTTCTCCTCATTCACAGGGCGACTAGCGCCCGTTGGATTTGACTTGCTGTAACAGTTGTTGACGCCCATATTCATATGGCGCAGGCCATGTCACGTCCCAGCCATGGCGGGCACACTCGTGCAACAGCCACGCAGGGTCAGCGAGTAATGGACGCGATAAGGCGCACAAGTCCGCACGCCCCGCGGCAATAATGCTGTTCACTTGGTCCGCATCGGTGATGGCCCCCACGGCGATAACGGGGATACCCGCTTCATTGCGCACGCGGTCAGCCATTGGCGTTTGGAACATGCGCCCGTACACCGGTTTTTGCTCAGAGGAGACTTCCCCAGAGGAACAATCAATCAGGTCTGCCCCTGCTTGTTTCATCGCCTCGGCCATCAACACCGCTTCATCCACCGTGGTGCCCCCCTCCACCCAATCGGTGGTGGAGATACGCACCGCCAACGGTTTTGACCATACTTGGCGTACCGCCTGAATGACGGCCAGCGGAAAACGCAGGCGGTTTTCAAGGCTACCGCCAAAGTTATCGGTGCGCACATTGGTGAGCGGCGATAAGAAGCTCGACAATAAATAGCCGTGACCCGCTTGCAGCTCTAGCCAATCAAAGCCTGCTCTGTCAGCCCGTTTTGCCGCCGCCACAAATTGGTCAATCACGGTCGCCATTTGCGCTTCCGTTAAAGCCGCTGGCATTTGCGACACGTTCGGTAAATACGCTAACGCGGAGGCCGAGACAAGCGGCCAATTCCCACTCGGTAACGGGTGGTTTTCCTGCTCCCACCCCCGCTGGGTTGAACCACGGCGCCCTGCATGCCCCAATTGAATGCCGATTTTGGCGGCACTGTTTTGGTGGACAAACTGCGTTACACGCTGCCACGCCGCCATCTGTTCATCATTCCAAATGCCTGGGCAACCTAATGTTGCACGCGCATCTGGGGCAATGGCGGTCATTTCGGTCATCACAAGCCCGACGCCACCCAAGGCACGGCTACCCAAGTGTACCGTGTGAAAATCCCCCACCACGCCGTCAGTGGCGCTGTATAACAGTGTCGGCGAGGCCACCACACGGTTATTCAAGGTGATATTTCGCACGTTAAACGGCGTCAGCATCGGTGGTACCTTGCTCGGCGCCCCCGCTTGTGCGGCAAACCACTGCTCGTAGTTATCCAACCACGCCGTATCGCGAACCCGTAGATTTTCATGGGAAATGCGCTGAGAACGCGTGAGTAATGAATAAGCAAACTGCTCAGGCGCTAAATTTTCATAGCGGCTGACATTTTCAAACCATTCGGTTGAGTTACGTGCCGCATTTTGAATTTTCAGCACTTCCACACTGCGCACCGCTTGGTAATGTTCGAGCCCTTTGCGCAAATCGCCGCCTGTGGTGTTTAAGCTTTCACACAGCTCAATCGCATCTTCCAACGCCAGCTTGGTGCCTGAACCAATGGAGAAGTGGGCGGTGTGCGCCGCATCCCCCATCAATACCACGGGCACGTCTTTGCCTGCCGAAGGCTGTGTCCAATGCACCCAGTTATCGCAAATCACCCGCGGGAAACGTATCCAAATCGCCGCGCCACGTAAGTGCGCCGCATTGGCAATCAGTTTCTCCCCGTCCAACCACGGGGCAAACAGGTTTTCACAGTAGGCAATACCGTCTTCTTGGGACATTTGGTCAATGCCGGCTTTGAGCCACGTTTCCTCGGTGGTTTCGACGATAAAAGTCGATAAACCCTCTTGGAATTGGTAAGCGTGAACTTGGAACCAACCGTGCTCATTTTCGGCAAACAGGAAGGTAAAGGCGTCGAAAATCTTTTTGGTGCCTAGCCAAACAAAGCGGCAACGACGCGGGTCAATGTCGGGTTTAAAAACGGTTTCATAGCGGGTACGCACGGCGCTGTTAATGCCGTCAGAGGCAATCAGTAAGTCCGCGTTGTACTCGCGGGCAATGGCTTGGTCGTCGGTGACTTGGGTTTCAAACACCAACTCCACCCCCAGCTCAAGGCAGCGGTCTTGCAAGATATTGAGCAGCTTTTTACGCCCAATGCCGATAAAGCCGTGCCCACCACTGCGGTTGCAGACGCCGTTAAAGTGAATGTCGATATCGTCCCAATGGCTAAACTCGGCGGAAATGGTCTGGGCAGACACCGGGTCAGCTTGGCGCAAATTGTTGAGTGTCGCATCCGAGAACACCACGCCCCAACCGAAGGTATCAAACGGGCGATTACGCTCAACCACCACCACGCGGTTTTGTGGGTTTTGCAGCTTCATCAGTAACCCAAAGTACAGCCCAGCGGGTCCCCCGCCAATACACACAATATTCATGAAAATTCCCCTTTGCTTATACCGCTGGCTGAGCCGTGAGTGCCTGATGTAAGGCCTCTGGAATAGGAATGGCTTGGTGCGTAACGAGCGACGTGGTGACGTAAGTTTGTGTCACTTGCATACACAGTTCGCCCGCCACACTGACACAGCGTTGGCACAGTGTGAGTGATTTACGCCCAATCCGCTCAACCACCAGCTCTAACATGACGTCATCCCCCATGCGACTAATGGCTTTAAACTCTGCCTCCAAGTGCACGGTGGGTAACCCAAAACGTTGTTCGAGGATGTAGCCTGCAAACCCTTGGGGGATCAGCGTATCGACCCAACGCTCAAGGAGGTTATTGAACATCACGAAATATTGCGGGTAGAACACGATCCCCGCGGGATCACACTCAGAGAAATGGATCTTGTGGGGTTTGGTAAAATATTTCGTCATCAACAACTCCCATGCTTTATCTATTAACTTTACCGTTTAGATATAGTTTATATATAAAGTAATTATTGATAACTTAAAAGTCACAAATGATTAACATATGATGTGTGTCACTAAATGAAATGCAACACATGATATTTCTGTGATAAATCGTAACAAGCGAATGATATGGATAATGTTGCCTATTTGGCAACGTTAATGAGGGATGATACAATGAACAGTATTGATACAAGGAGGTGCAATGCACGTGATATCCAGAGAACCCTTTGAGCTCGCATCAGTACGTTTTCCTAAGAATGCTCAAGCAATTATAGATGCATACAGGACATTGAAACGGGATGCATACCGTTCACCTGATGAATTAAAACAGGCTTTTCCTAGCCTTGATAGAATGAAATACAGAGAAAAATGTTGGGTAATTGATATTGGTGGCAACACATTACGGATCTTATTTTTTGCTGATTTTGAAAGAGAAAAAATCTTCGTAAAGCATATATCAACACATGCTGAATATAACAAGTTGGTAGACCATTATCGGAGAACAAAAGAATGATAATTAACGATGCAGTTAAAGCGGCAAACAGCCTTATCAATATCGTCCCATTATTAGGTGGCAGCCATTCACGAAAAGACTATGATGAAGCCATTAAGCTGGTTGAATATTTAGTTGAACATGACCCAGACAACCCTTTGATTGATATGATTTGCGCTAAAATTGATCTTTATGAAGAAAATGCACCTGAATTTAAAGCCTTTAATGCAAGGCTAAACAGTTGCGATGACGCCGTTGCTGTTTTAAGAACATTAATGGATCAGTACAAATTAAATACCACCGATTTTAAAAACGAGTTAGGTTCTCGTTCTTATGTTAGCCGAATTCTTAATGGTGAACGCAACCTAACCTTGGATCACATGAAAAAACTGGCATCTCGATTTGGGTTACCTGTATCAACATTTATTCGATAAAGGTAATAGTGGAGAATTTCCTCCGCTATTACCCTTCGTGAAAATTTAAGAAACCAAAAACACAGTGCGTATATCGCTGCCGCCATCGTGCCATACATGCGCTAACTGGCTTAATGGAACTGTTTGGTAAGGCAAGTTAAACCCTTTCTCTGCGGTAGCGAATAATAGCTCCCCAACACAAGTCACTAGATCCTCAAGGGAAACGCTTCCTAACCCACTGCCGATTAATATCAGGCTCGAAGAACGTAATATTTTGCTGCTTAATTGGATAGCATCGCCACTAATTGACCCTATTTGCACAAAGCGGATCGGGTCACTTTCCACATTTATCGCGCCATTAAGGATGACCGTTGCACTTTCCCCCCATAAATAATCAAGAACAATATCAATGCCTTCATTAAATAAGCGAGGTAATTCTTCTGCAAGTTTATCCAGTGGAATGACTTCATCAGCACCTTGTTGGCGTAACTGTTCAAGTTTTTCAAGATTACGCCCTGTGACGATCACCTTTGATGCCCCAAGGTGTTTCGCAATGGGGACGGCAAGCGTGCCCGATGTCCCCGTAGCACCGTTAATTAAAACAGTATCCCCTACTTGAATTTTCGCTTGGCGAGTTAATGCAGCCCAAGATGAAAAGCCGGGGTTGGCAATTGCCGCAGCCAGTGCTGCGTCGAGACTTTCAGGTACATTAATACAATGTGTTATTGGCACCGACGTTTGTTCTGACATTCCGCCCCATGGCGCTTCAGGTAATAAAAAATAGACACGCTGGCCATTTTCGAGTCTCCCTACGCCATCAATCCCTGCAATAAATGGGTATTGTTTAGGGGAGCTATAATGGGTTCCTGCCGCACGCACTCTTGCCAACTGGCTTAATGCACTCGCTTCCACGTTAATGAGAAAGTACCCTTCTTGTTCGATAGGTGCATCAACATCATCATAAACGGGGGTCTCCCCTTTATTTTTCACGATAGCTGCTTTCATTTTTATTCCTTTCATATAGGTGTATAATGCACATATTAAATGAAGATAAATTAAACACCAAGAAATAATATGCAAAATACACCTAATTTACGGCAAATAGATGAACTCCATAGCGCATTGCTGCGGATTGTTTTCCAATTTAATGATCCTAATCGCGATGACATTCTCATTAAAGCCGCAGGCATTAATTTAGATAAAGCATTGTTCCCTTTACTGATTGGCATAGACAGGTTTGGGCCTGTAGGCATTGTTGAGTTAGCCAATATGGTTGGGCGGGATTACACCACGGTCAGCCGCCAAGTGGGAAAATTAGTGGCATTACAACTGGTCATCCGCCAGCAAGATAGCCAAGATAAGCGCATTCATAACGCTCTGATAAGCCCTCAGGGAAAAGAGATGACCGCTAAAATTGACCAAACCCGCTACCAGTTTTATCAACAAATGTTTAATCTATGGAATGATGATGAGATTGGTGATTTTAAGCGGCTGATTGAGAAGTTTTCAACCGCCTTAACGCAATTTGAAACCCCTTAGTATCAGGGGCGTTGTTAATCAAACAGGCCTATCTATTTTATTTGCCGCTTTTTCTAATAGGTTATCTAAGCTGGAGTGCAGTAAACGGTTTTTCACCGCTTTACTTTCAACCTCCAGTTTAGACCCAATTTTTTTATCCATCGTATAGATATTCACTCTGCCTGCCACATGCTCATATAACAATAAGCCATCAACACCCTCACCTTGCTTATCATGAAACTCAGTTAGTACCGTTTGCATACGGGTTTTTGCTTGCTTATCGCCCTCCACGGCTTTGCGGAGGTCTTCCGTTAATAGCCCCACTGGTGCAGAGTAGACATAAAGTACTTCAACAGAATAGCTATCATCATTATTGTCACAAATAAAACATTGCCGATTTTGCTCGTCAGGAAGTGCGCTCATTTCCCGCAGCTCAATCAATAATTTTTGCCCATCGTTATACGGGGCTTGGGATATATCGAGAAACACTAAACGGTACGGACCGGGGTCACCCGCATGCGCACTTGTCATACTGCATAATGAGAGAAAGCCCGCTGTCATTAATGAAAGAATGCGTTTCATAAGCAACTCAATGAGAATAAATAGACCTTTACTGTACGAGGTTTTTTCAGCAAAAGAAAAGAGCGAATTGTCTTATTCATTAACTGTTTTTACAGCAATACATTTAATTTCCACAAGCAATCCTGGGTGGGCCAATTCAGAGACGCCAATACAGGTCCAAGCACACTCACCTCGGGGAAAAACAGCATCTTTGACGCGGCGAAAAATATCCATATGCTTTTTCATCTCCACATGAAAGGTTGTCATTTCAACGATATCGTGGAAAGTAAAGCCTGCCTCATTGAGAACTAGACGTAAATTTTCCCAACAGGCTTGAAATTGAGCTTCAGGATCGTCAATAACTTGTAAATCTGCGGTACGCCCCACTTGCCCTGCACAATATAGTGTATCGCCAACGAGTACCGCAGGGGCATAACCTGCTCGCTGGGCTAATTTTTCCATTGATTTAGGAATAATTTGTTTTCTTTTTGGCATTTTTTCGATTCTTTAAAGCTAATAGATAAAGGGTGAATTGTAACGTATACATTGCAAAATAGTCAAACAAACGCTATCTTGTAATACATACATTACATTCGAGGCTAATATGAAAATTTCAATGGCAATGTCTGACTTAGCAATCACACAAGAACTTTATAACCGCCTTGAATATTATAGACAATCAAGGGGCTTATCACAGGAAGAACTTGTTGAAAATTTAGGGATTAGCCGCCCGACCTATGCACGGATACAGAAAGGAACTTGCAGTCTTGGTACATTTATCAGTGTATTACGCGAACTTAATTTACTGGAAGGGTTCGATACCTTAGTGCCCCCACCGTCTTTGCGCCCTTCAGAAATCGTTAAACAACAAAATGTTAGACGTAACCAAATACAGACCAAGCTCTCCGTCAAAGAAATGTTAGCTAACCGAAAAAATAAAGGTTCAATATGATAGCCAAATCTTGCACCGTCTTTTTTGATAATATCCCAACTGGCTATTTAGCCTACACCGATGATAGCGGGTTTGCGACCTTCGAATACACCAAGGAGTGGCAAAAAGACGGTTTTAGTCTCTCCCCGCTTCACTTACCATTAAGTTCACAAACCTATACATTTCGCAGTTTGCCGGTTGATACCTATCGCGGCTTACCTGCTGTATTTGCAGATTCATTACCTGATGATTTTGGGAATGCTTTGATCAATGCATGGCTTGCACGCCAAGGTAAAGATAAATCACAATTTTTAGCTTTAGACCGATTACTCTATACCGGAACTCGGGGCATGGGCGCACTTGAGTACCAACCAACGAATTACCCAAATGCTGAAGAAAATGCCCCCATCTTGATTGAAGAATTGGTGAATATCGCCCAAAAAGTGCTGGATGCGCGAGATGATTTGCACTTGACCGATAGTGAAGAATCCTCGATGTCTAAGCTGTTGCAAATCGGTACTTCCGCAGGTGGTGCACGTGCTAAAGCCGTAGTCGCCGTCAATAAAGATCGAACAGAAATACGTTCAGGCCAAGTCACCGTCCCTGAAGGTTTTGAACATTACTTACTTAAATTTGATGGTGTGGTTGAACACCAAACCAATAAAGAAACCTTTGGTGACCCAAAAGGGTTTGGTGTCATGGAGTATGTTTATTACCTGATGGCCACGCAAGTGGGTATTGAAATGTCCGAATGTGAGTTATTACGAGAGTCACAAAGTGGTCGCGCCCATTTTATGACCAAACGCTTTGATCGTGTGGGCAACTTAAAATATCACGTGTTAAGTTTGTGCGGCTTGGCGCATGCTGATTTTCGCAAACCTGGCGCATTCAGTTACGAAGAGTTGCTGTTAACCGCACGGCAATTGGGTTTGTCGAATAAAGAGCAAGAGCAAATTTATCGCCGAATGGTGTTTAATATCATCGCCCGTAACCATGATGACCACACTAAAAATTGGTCCTTTATGGTAAATGACGAATATGAGTGGCAACTAGCGCCAGCTTATGACCTCGCATGGAGTTATAAAAAAGACTCAGAATGGGTACAGTCACACCAATTATCCTTAGCTGGTAAGCGTGATAATTTTACCCATGATGATTTGTTATCAATTACCGAGCAAATTACCCACCTTCGTCGTAATAAAGCGCAAAAGATTATTGATGAGACAATTGCGGTGGTTTCAACGTGGCGAGAACTTGCTGAACACCATGGTGTACCCGCTGCACTGCGGGAGAGTGTTTGGAGCACACTTCGGTTAAGTTGGTAACGTTTAAATTACAAAAGATAGAAAAAAGCAGAGAATTGTAATGTATACATTACAATATAGGCACAGTCAGTCTTTATTGTTTTCGATTGATTGTGCCTATTATTATATTGCTACTTCATAAAGGGATAATCAGTATAACCTTCAGCACCACCACCATAAAATGTTTCAGGTCGTTGAGGGTTCAGTAGCGCACCTTGCTGCAAACGGGCGACTAAATCAGGATTGGCTATAAAATCACGGCCAAAAGCCACTGCATCAATCAACCCTTTTTCGATTAAGTCTTCCGCTTTTTCAGGGGTATAAGCACCTGCACCAATAATCACACCGTCAAAACATTGGCGAACTTTCTGGCGAAATGCTTCGGTATAAGGCTCGCCACCAGCCCAATCAGGTTCAGAGAGATGCAAATAACCAATACCACGCTGGTTTAATGCATCAATGACATACAACGCATCCGCTTCTTCATCAGGCCCATTTCCTGTATTTTGGAAACTACCAATTGGCGATAAACGAATACCAATACGCTCGGGTGCCCATTGCGCGCACACCGCATCAATCACTTCTAACAGAAAACGTGCGCGATTTTCAATGCTACCACCATATTGGTCATCACGATGATTCGCATCAGGCGATAAAAATTGGTGCAACAAATACCCGTGAGCACCATGCAATTCCACCATATCAAAACCTGCTTGGCGTGCGTTTTCTACCGCTTGACGAAAATCATCAACAATTTTGGGGATCTCTTGCTGCCCCAATGCTCTTGGTGTGGTGGTATCCACCCGGATTGCTTGCCCATCATCGCCACGCAGTGATGTCCGTGTATTGGCGTTTAAAGCTGAAGGTGCAACAGGAGCCTGCCCCTCAGGCTGTAATGTTTCATGGGAAATTCGCCCGGTATGCCACAATTGAACGGCAATATGCCCACCCGCTTCATGTACTCCCGCGGTGATCTGTTTCCATGCGGCAATTTGCTCAGGGCTATGCAACCCCGGAGCTCCTGCATAGCCTTTGGCTTGCGCTGAAATTTGTGTCGCTTCAGAGATGATAAGCCCTGCACTCGCACGCTGACGATAATATTCCCCCATTAATGCAGTGGGAATATCACCCGGCTCAATGCTACGCAAACGAGTCAGTGGTGCCATGAATACTCTATTTTTTGCTGTAAAAGCACCGACTTTGAGCGGTGTGAATAATTTTTGTTGCGACATAATGGCTCCGTATTAGACCAGTCGACTATTAACTGAGTAAATAAAAACGCCAATTAATTATTTGGCGTACACAGTATATTTTTTACATGTTCCAAGGCTTTTTCCAATGGAACTGTGCTGCGTGTAATTTTTGATTGTAAATTTGCACCTAACCAAAGTGCATAGAAAACTTGAGCCTTCGATAAAGGATCACCCGTAAAATAAAGCGACTTTTCTTGACGACCTTTTTCTAAAGTATCCGCAAGCAAACCAATAATTTGCCGAACACCCTCATCCATCGCTTTGTTCATATCTTCAGATAAATCACACACTTCAGCAGACAACTTTACCGTGAGACAACCATTAGTTTGGCTGAGATGGCATACCTGTTGAAACATTTCACCATAATACGCTAAAAAGCGGTCACCATAGCTCCCCGCCCCTTGTTCAAAGTGCGTTGTTAGCCGTTGCAAGTAGTCAGCGTAATAACGCTCTAGCATCGCAACACCAAACGCTTCTTTGGAGCGAAAATAATGGTAAAACGACCCTTTAGGCACTTGTGCGGTTTTTAGTAGCTCACTAAGCCCCATCCCAGTAAAACCGAGATGCAGACAAAGGCGTTCACCGGTTGCTAAAAGATGTTCACGTGTATCGTGTTCAGCATGTTTGTTCATGAGGTTACTGTACTGGACTGATTGGTCTAGTACAAGTTTTTTCTTTCACGATTCAAAAATGGCATATTCTGCCAAAGTAATTTAAGGCAATATAACAACGTAAAATAGCGATAAAGGAATAAACATGGCGAGTGTAGCTGAAGAACAAAACGAAAAGGCATTTAAGCATCTTTTTAATGAAAAACTGTTGCAGCAACTTGCTGAACTCATTAGTCCTGAATATCCAGAATTTAACGCTAACGCATTGTATAATTTAACGCTTGAGTTTCCTCAACTTGAAATGAAAGCGCGTGTTCGTGCTATCCGAGATGTGTTAATAAAAGAACTACCCGCTGATTACCCTGCAGCACTTAAAATTATTGTTTCAGTGCTAAAACAAAATAAGTTACAAGGATTTGCCGTTTGGCCGCTCGCTGAATTTATTCAATCCCAAGGCCTAGCCCACCACAAAATCTCATTCGATGCCCTGAAATTGCTGACTACCTATTTTACGTCAGAATGGGCCATTCGCCCTTTTATCAAACAATACCCTGATGAAACTATGGTATTTTTAGCTAAGTGTGCCAGTGATGAGAATGTGCATGTACGCCGTTTTTCATCAGAAGGCTCTCGCCCCCGTCTGCCTTGGGGAGAACAATTACAGGTATTTATTCAAGACCCTATCGCAACTCGCCCTATTTTGGAGGCACTTAAGTTTGATGGTGAGCTATATGTCCGTAAAAGCGTGGCAAATCACCTTAATGATATTTCGAAAGACCACCCTGATTACGTGATACAATTACTCGCAAAATGGAAACAACAGGCGAATACACCGCAAGAACAGCAATACATCACGTGGATTATTAAGCAAGCGCTAAGAACATTAATTAAGCAAGGGGATCCCAACGCCTTAGCACTCATAGGTGTAGAGCATGAAGCAAAGGTTTCTATTGAGCAGTTTAGTGCCACTCCAAATATTACACTGGGGGAATATTTAACGCTTAACCTTTGCATACGTTCACACAGTGATAAACCGCAAAATTTGGTGATCGATTATATTATTGGTTTTATGAAAGCAAATGGGAAAATCACCCCCAAAGTATTTAAGCTACGCACTATGACATTAGGTGCCCATGAAGCCCTTACCCTAGAAAAGAAACATGCGGTTAAACCCATCACCACTCGGCAATACTATGCAGGAAAGCAGCAAATACAATTACAAATCAATGGAAAAATAATGGCTGAGCAGGATTGGCAATTAATTGTACCTTAGACGTCACCATTAATAGTCTGAGATAAAATCTGTTTGTTAATGGTGAAAGTGCAACCTTCCCCATGTTCATGCTGTGACTGCAGAGCATTAAGTCAGAAATAAGGTCGGGCTTTCCTGACCTTATTCACGAAAATAATTAACGACGCATAATTTTAATGGAACGTATTTTATCGCCATAACCTAACGCGTTATGTGCACCGCCAGATTCCGTGTGGTACTTTCCTGTGTAGTTAAATCCTTCATAAAAACGCACCGTCCAGCCATCAGGAATACTGAAAGAGGCGATTTTATCAGCAAAATTATAGCGGGATAAGTTAGGGGTATTTTCCTCAATTTCTAGATACTCCCCTTTTTGCCATGTTTTTGTGTAGACAACCATACTCTCTTCGATGTAATCGCCATTGAACGATATTTTACTGGTGCTGCATTTCGCATCTTTGGCTTTACAAAAAATACTCCCGTTTCCTTGGCCTAACTCACAGCGGCGAGAGACTTTTTGCCGTGCATTTTGCTCAGAAAAAGCGGCTTCTGCATAAAATTCAGAAAATGGGGATAATGCACAAATATGCACAACTTGAGTGTCATGACGTGAGGAATTACCGTGGTAATTGGACTTTGCGTAGCCAAAGCTGGTAAACAAAATCAGCAATAAAATACATTTTTTCATCGTAAAAGCATCTTTGGTAAATATTGAATTGCATCAAATTACGGTGAATAAGTTAAATTTTCCAGTGGAACACTCTGATAAACAGTGAGTTAGTAACTTTTACCTATAAAGTCAGTTCAGTATAACCGTCAGCTCTTGTTTGGCATTTTGCATAGACACAATCGTTCTAAAGCTCTGTATATTTTCAGAATTGAAAAAAAGCTCATGCGTTAGACGTTCATACTCTTCCATATCCGCGACATTAATAATTAATAAGAAATCAAAATCCCCTGTAACATAGTAAACTTGTTGAACTTGAGGGCAATTCGTAAAATTCTTTTTGAGCTTTTCTAACAAATCTAAACGCTCATTGATCAAGCTAACCTGAGTAATAATCGTAATAGGCCTGCCAACTTTATGGGCATTCACTACGGTCACACTATTTTTGATGACCCCAGCTTTTTCCATTGCAGCAATACGCCGATTAATCGCCGAGGCTGACAAACTAATTTCAGACGATAATTCCCGCTGCGAAATTCTATTATCTCTTTGTAATATAGTCAGAATTTTCTTATCAAATGCATCTAACTTCATTATTACATCCTTTTATTAGCAGAAAAAATGCAACATTGTTGCGTATTTTTTCAATATTAACGCTATTTTTGCATTTTTCCTGCAAAAAAAAGCCAATTATTAGCGCTGGTTATCAATATGATTAATTCATCATTAATTGGGATGGTCATGCTTATTGCCATGTAGCGATTATATTGTATTAATTAACAAGGATTTTTTATGTTAGAGAAAATTGCCTATCAATTTAATTTACAAAAAAAACCACGCCAACAAGCCGCGGATTTGTCGTTTTTAAATCAACTTGTCGGAGATGAAGTTAGGCATTTCCACAGTAAGTTTCACGATTACCAGCCAACACCACTTAGGGAATTATCCCACTTAAGCCACACACTTGGCTTAGGTGCTATCCATGTTAAAGATGAATCAAAGCGCTTTGGCTTAAATGCCTTCAAAGGGCTTGGTGGCTCTTATGCGATTGGTAAATTTTTAGCGAAAAAATTAAACCGAGATATCAATACATTAAGCTTTGAAATGCTGTCATCTCCTGCAATAAAAGCACAAATTGGTGATATCACTTTTGTGACTGCAACTGATGGCAACCATGGTCGTGGCGTTGCATGGGCCACCGAGCAGCTAGGAATGAAAGCAGTTGTTTATATGCCCAAGGGTTCATCAGAAATCCGCGCACAGAACATTCGCAATCACGGCGCTCAATGCACAATTACCGAATTAAACTATGACGACACTGTGCAACTAGCCAGCCAAATGGCGGTTCAGAACAACTGGATCTTACTACAAGATACCGCTTGGGATGGATATGAAGAAATTCCAACTTGGATCATGCAAGGGTATATGACACTTGCCTTGGAAGCGGTTGAACAATTAAAACAACCGCCAACACACCTCATTTTACAAGCAGGTGTAGGTTCATTCGCCGCAGCCATCATGGGTTATTTTGTTGGGTTAATGAAAGACAATCCGCCAGTTTTGATTGTTGTCGAGCCCCATAAAGCGAATTGCCTATACCAATCCGCCGTGGCTAACGACAGCTTGCCACATAGTGTCGGTGGTGCCATGAATACCGTAATGGCTGGCTTAGCATGTGGCGTACCAAATACTATCAGTTGGCCTGTGTTACGTGACTATAGTGATATTTTCATCTCCGCACATGACAGCCTTGCCGCAAACGGCGTTCGCATTGCAGCAGCTCCCCGTCCGGATACCGATACACCTTTTATTTCAGGGGAGTCAGGTGCTATTGGCCTCGGCCTTTTGTACGAACTCACCAAAAACCCAACCCATCATACTTTGTGCCAACAGCTCAAGCTTGATGACCACTCACGCATATTACTTATCAGCACTGAAGGAGATACTTCACCCGATATTTACGAAGACATCGTTTGGTTAGGCAGAAATGAATAATTAAAAAAACAGACCGTATTGCTGTTACCCATGACCCTACATCATTGGCGCAATGCGTCGAGGTAACAGCAATGCAGGGAATAAACACTGTAAGAGGCTCACCATGGAATTTTTACAATCAATAAATAATATCTTCTGGGGATGGCTCGTTGCCGGTTTGCTATTAGGCACAGGCATTTTTTTTGCTTTCCGATTTTCCTTTCCTCAAATCCGTTACTTTACTCAGCTATTTAATGTTTTTAAAAATAATAAGAAATCTACCAACGAAAAAGGCGTCTCTGGTTTTGGTGCGCTTTGTGCAGCCTTAAGCAGCCAAGTGGGTACAGGAAGTTTAGTCGGTGTTGCTACAGCGCTAGCATCTGGTGGGCCTGGGGCAATTTTTTGGATGTGGGTTACTGCTATCTTAGGCATGGGGATCAGCTTTAGCGAGGCAATTTTAGCTATATTGTTTCGCGAAAGTAATGGGGATGGAACCTATCGAGGCGGACCCGCTTACTATATTTCAAAAGGCCTAAACTGTAAGCCATTAGCGATTGCTTTCTCGATCAGTATGATCATCGGTATGGGCTTTTTCTACACCATGGTACAAGGTAATTCGGTTATCTTAGCCACAACAGGCGTTATTGATATCCACCCTGCTTTAATCGGCCTTATCTTAGTGCTGTTAGTCTCCATTATTATCTTTGGTGGTGTAAAACGGATCAGTGATTTTGCTTCGTTTTTTGTCCCATTTTTATCCATTGGTTATATCCTTTTATCACTTTTCATCATTGCACTGAATGTCACTGAGCTGCCCGCCATTCTCTCGCTCATTATCAAATCTGCATTTAATTTTGACTCCGCAGCAGGTGGCGCAGCAGGCTATACCATCTATATGGCCTTTCGTTATGGCGTTGCTCGCGGTTTATTCTCTAATGATGCAGGGAATGGGACAACACCGAGTATGCACGCCACCGCAACGGTAAACCACCCTGTGACGCAAGGTTTTACCGCAATGTTCGGTACCTTCTTTACGACAATTATCGTCTGTAGCTGTACCGCTTTTACCATTTTGTTAACTGGAGCCCTTGGCAGTGGTCACACAGGTGTTGAACTTACCCAGCATGCTTTCACATTGGGCGTTGGTGATTGGGGTAAACATGTCGTATTTGTCGCGATGGTGCTATTTGGCTTTAAATCCGTCATTGCCGACATCTACTATGGGGAAGTTAACCTGCGTTGGATTATTGATAATAAAATGATCACACAATTCTATCGCTTGCTGTGCTGTGCGTTAGTGGTGTTCTGCGGCATGATCCCAGTATCAACTATTTGGGAATTAGTGGATTTTGCGGCGGCCATGCTGATTATTTTCAACGTACCAGCACTCTTACTCCTTTCAAAATATGTCATTTTTGTCCTACGAGACTACATACAGCAAAAAAACAACGGTATCAGCGATCCGATGTGGGATTACGCAAGCGATGTTAAAACACGAATTAAAAATAAATAAGTAAAATAAAGATTAAAAACAAGGAACTAAAATGAAAAATAAACTCTACATCAACTCAGAGCGCCTAATGAGCTCTCTCTTTGAACTAGGAAAACTAGGGGCATTACCCGAAGGGGGATGCTGCCGTATCGCAGGTACACCACAAGATAAACTCGGTCGGGATTTCGTGGTTGCGAAAATGCAATCTTTGGGGCTAAAAATCCGAATAGATGAGATTGGTAATGTAACAGGCATTTATTCAGGTCTCCATGATTTACCCCCTGTCATGATGGGATCTCATATTGATACAGTTGGCACTGGTGGGTTATATGATGGTAATTATGGGGTCTTAGCTGGGCTTGAGGTGATTAATACACTAAAAGACGCCAATATTCAGCCATACCGCCCTGTTGCTGTAACTTTTTTCACAAATGAAGAAGGTGTACGTTTTCAACCCGATATGATGGGAAGTGTTGTTTTTGCTGAGCAATATCCATTGGATGATGCCCTAGCAGCAAAAGATCTTGATGGGATCTGCGTTGAACAAGCCTTAGTTGATATGGGATATAAAGGCGAAGCCAAAATTGGCAGCTTCCCTGTCGACAGCTATTTCGAACTGCATATCGAACAAGGCCCTATTTTAGATAAAGAAAATATTAACATTGGTATTGTTACAGGTGTTCAAGGTATTTCATGGACAGAATACACAATTGAAGGCGTTTCAAACCATGCGGGTACGACACCAATGTCGATGCGTCATGATGCAGGTCTAGTTGCATTTAAAATGGGCGCGTTTGTGAGGGAAATCACCCAAACATTAGGTGATAATCAAGTCGCAACGGCAGGTTTTATCTCTTTCAAACCTAATCTGATCAATGTGATCCCTAATCAAGCAATCCTCACTATCGATCTGCGTAACACTGACAATAATCAACTCAAAAAAGCGGAAAAAATGATGCAAGACTATGCGCAGAAAATTGCCGCAGAAGAAGGCGTCCTACTTAGCAGCCGAACATTAGCACGCTTTGACCCAGTTGTTTTCTCAGATACGATCATTGACGCAATTGAACAGGAAGTGAAACAGCAAAGCCTTAGTTACCGGAAAATGCCAAGTGGTGCGGGGCATGATGCCCAATTTATGGCAAGCATTTGCCCATCTGGCATGATTTTTGTCCCTTGTGCTGGAGGGATAAGCCATAACATCAATGAATTTAGTGAACCTGAAGATTTAGCCCGTGGAGCCAATATTCTTCTCAATGTTGTTTTGCCTAGAGCCCAACGCCCCCATTCAGAGGACAAATAAAATGGATAAAAATCAATTAAAACAGCAAATGATTAAATGGCGTCACCATTTACATCAGCACCCAGAAAGTGCATTTGAAGAAACGCATACCGCTGATTTTGTTGCTGAACAATTAACTCAAATGGGGTTAGAGGTTCATCGGAATATAGGCAAAACAGGCTTAGTCGCCCTATTAAAGTGCGGTGATGGCACGGACGTGATTGGCTTGCGTGCGGATATGGACTGCATCCAATTAACGGAAAAAACTGGTCTACCTTATGCCTCGCAAACCCTTAATAGAATGCATGCGTGCGGCCATGATGGGCACACTTCCGTCATGTTAGGCACTGCACGACTTTTAGCAGAACGAAAAGATTTTAATGGAACCGTCTGTTTTGTTTTCCAACCTGCGGAAGAACCTGGTTGGGGTGCAAAAGCTATGATTGATGACGGCGTAATTGAACGTTTTAACATCAAAGAAATTTACGGCATGCACAATATGCCGGGCATTCGAAAAGGCCAAATAGCGACCCGTGTTGGTGGCATAATGGGAAGTGAAGATAACTTTGTTATTCGTATCAAAGGCTTTGGTAGCCACGCATCCCGCCCTCATATGGGGAAAGATCCACTAGTCATCGCCGCCGAAATTATTCTTTGCTTACAAACTATCGTGTCACGCAATATTGACCCTAGCATCCCTATCGTGATTTCTTGCACAGAAATTCACACAGATGGTATTCGTAATGCTATCCCTACCCATGTTGAAATCAAGGGAGATACACGCAGTTATGACCCACAAGCTCAAAAGTTAATTGAAACTCGTATGCGTTCAATTTGCGAGCATATTTGTGCGATGAATGATGCTGAATGTGAGTTTGAATACACCCATGAATTTGCGCCAACAGTTAACTGGGCAGAATGTGTCGATGTTGCGATAGAAGCTGCAAATAATACAGTCGGTGCGCAAAATGTAGATAGCAATGTACAAGCCATGATGACCTCAGAGGATTTTGGTGCATTCTTACAAAAAATACCAGGCTGCTTCGTCTTTATTGGTAATGGAGATGAGGAAGACGGTGTTGGTCATATACCACTGCATAATGCTTTGTATAATTTTAATGATGACATTTTGCTTACTGGTGCCGAGTTTTTTTCTGAAATCATTCGATTAAAGCTCCCTAAATAAAAAAATGCCTCAATCTCTTATTAGAGATTGAGGCATAGATTTTCAGATAGAAGCCCGCCGAATTTTGGGTGTCTTATACCATGTCCTCCCATCCGCGTTAAGACCATAAGCCCAGCTCATCAATGGTGTTCTATGACCAAAAAAGCCAGACTGATAAATAAGTTTTCTAGCCCGTAAACGCTTATCAAATGGAGAGCTTGAACGGATCCAACTGACAAACATACCCGGCCCTGTACCATCAACTGTAATATTACGGCGGATATGAGGAATTGAGCGCTTCCCTTGCCACATAAGATATTTCCATGAAAAACTAGGATAATAATAGTTTTTCTTAGCCGTTAAAGTATCGAACTTACTTTGAGGATCAATACTGATAAAGGGCTCCACATTATTTTGCGAATAAATATGGCGAATATATCGCATCAAGCTATGTAAACTAAAAGCATTCCTATTCGCGACAACAACGGCATTCCCTAAAACTGTTTTACCCCTATAGTCCCGCCCTTGGTGGATTAAAAGATCTGGACGTTCATCTTGATTATCTAAAAGCGGTCTAATATTTCCAATTGGGCCGTCGACCATCACATCAATATCCATATACAAACCGCCAAAGCGCTTAAGTATTCCTATTCTCAACATGTCTGATGCTGCTGCATAATTTGCATACGCTGTATTTGTTGATTCCCGATTAATTGCCGCTTGATATTGGTAATCGAATGGGGCTGGTTTTCTAACATGAATAACATTAAATATCGCTTGGCTATAACCCCTCTCTATCAACGAGTTTTTCAATCTATTAGGGTTATCACTCCACAAATTAATTTTGTACTGAGGATTTTGATTTTTAAAAATCGCGATATTACTAATACCTTCGGTAGGAATATCTTTATTACCTAACCAAATATAATGTGCAATTTTAGGGTATTGCCCCTGCTCGTCATGGTAAGTCATCGGGTTATTGCGCACCATGCGGTATAAGTTGTTTCCATCAATCGCCCCCATAGGGTCGGCACTTAGCCAGCGCCCAATCCATGGCTGATAATAGCGACTACCATAATAATATAACCCGGTAATATCTCGTTCTTTACCCCCATAATGCCGAGTTTTATAACCCGCTGTTACCTCACTGTCCGCAAGCCAACTGGCAGTGCCACCAAACGGGTAATACTCTTCTTGGCTAACAATTCTGCCATTTCCATCAAGTTCTGTTCCCCGACTGCCAATTAATGATGTTAAAGTATAGCGCATGGCGTTATTGTTGATTTCTTTTGGCTCGGTTTCGTCCCTGTGGAACACTTGAAGCGCAATACCTACCAACTCATCAAGGGAAATAACCTGCAATTTCCCTTGGCGCGGATGGCGTCTTAACTCTAAATTGGCTAAATATGTGACGGATGATTTTTGTTCAGCACTCTCAGTCACTTTTAATATGCGCTGGCGTTGACTGTCATAACGATAATGTTCGTTTACCTTTGAACTCCTTACCGACCGTAGTTCTTGATAGGCTGTCCAATCGAGTGTTTGCCCTTGCAACAGCAACTTTTGCCCGCCCGCTGGGGTAAAGAACCTTTCAACTTGCTCTACGTTTTTCACCAAAGGGTCTAATACCCCATGATTACTGTGGTGGCTCACCGTAATATTCGTTGAGTAACACTGATTTGTTGCCGGTGCGCGATGGTGAATATGGGTTAAATTACCACTTTCATCGTAGTGATAGGTGCGAACATACCGCGTATAGGTGGCACTATCAAAGGTAGTGAACATGGAATTTAACGTATTTTTTGGATGTTGATTGGCCATTTCACGCCCCGAAGCACTGACCAACTGGTAAAGCGTGTCGTAATCAAAAACTTGCTTCGCCTCGATTTTTTGGTTTCGCCAAAAGCGAGTAGGTTCGGCGAAGTTATACAGGGATAACAAATTTCCCACGGGGTCATACTGGTAGTGCAAGTCTTGGATCAGTTTAAACCCTAATGTGTGTTCAGTAGGCCGTTCGGTTTTTACCCTAATTAACCGCTGCGTTTGCACTTCATATTCATAATGGCTGATCACCCCATTGCCAAATGTTTCTCGTGATTTTTGCCCCGTGGACAAATACACAATATCATCCAACACTTTCATTTCTCGTTCATTATTGACCTTCAACCAGCCAATTTTTATCTGCCCTGCGATATCATAAACAACGCGCTGTTGGTGGCCTTTTGCGTCAATGCTGACTAAATTCGCCCCCGTTGCATCAGTGGTTAATTGGTTGACATACGGCGTTAAAGCAAGCTGTTTGTCCCGTTCACTATTTTGCCAGTCAATGTCGAACTCGATATCATCGGCATACTGAATTAGACGTCGCGTTTGTGAAATGGAGTGCCCCAAAATGGACACTTGGTTTAGTTGTAACAACCCTGCTGTATCATAATGACGAATACATTGGCCGCATAAATTGGCATTTTGAAAACTCGGTGTTTTTGCTGCGTATTCAAAGTATTCTGTCGTACGAACTTTGCTATCTGCCGTTTTTTCCCAAACACGGATTAGCCGCCCTAAAGACCGCACTCCTTCATATTTATAGGTATGTTGTACATCATTGGCATCAATGCTAATCAATACACGCCCCTCTATATCATTGATAATAAGGGAATAACCGTTATCTACCCCTATTGTTAATAATGCTAATCCAGCGAGGTCAGATACAAAATAAAAATTAAATAATCCTTTTTTATATAAACGAGGGTCTGTCATGCTAACCAAGAATCCGCGGCTATCTACTTGTTGATAAGTTACCCTTTCATCAGTCAGTTCAGGCGTATCTGGGTGACGACAATATTCAATTTGACGAATATTTAAGCCTCGATTATCCATAACCGTTATTGAAGGGGTTTTTCTTGATGAAAACTCAACCATTTTTCCTCCTTAAAAACGCGATTTTTTAGACTCGTCATAGGGGACTACACTTAGCCAGCGCCCAGCCCAAGGTTGATAATAACGATAATGTTCATTTAGGTTTTCAGTTACTTCTCGGATAATATTCCCTCGGTTATCTACAACCTCAACCAGAGGCGTCAATGCAAATAAAGCTGGAGTCATGTTTTCTCCTTAGTATTAACATACTGTTTCATATTGCTTATTTAAACTTGTACGACTCGGGTAGATTTCGAATATAATTTTTTGGGCACTAAGATTTGAGGGCGGAAGAAAACCGAGATTAAATTATCAAATTTTTCATCTGAATCTGTTGAGAAAACAAGCTGCTGTGCTCTATGTGATAATATTTGTGATGATTTCATAATTCGTAATGCTAAGGCTTCTTTAAAATCATGGTATGAATAAAGCGTCTCTTTGGCATACTGCGCAACTTTTTCATGGCTTAATGATACCGCCGCAATTAAATCACCTGGAAATAGCTTTACCAACCTATTTTGCGCTGTCAGCCTTTCTTTAAAATGCATCGTGTCATTAATTGCCATATGACTATATTTCAAATACTTATAATTACTAACAGATTCCGTTGGGGTAATATGTTTGAAACTCCCAAAGCTACTATTTGTTTTCCCAGTTACGCCCTCCACACCTAAAGAAAAAAAAGCAAAATTGGTTGTTTGCAAACTCTCAATATCAAGGTCAGGAGTATTGATATGATCTTTTGTAATTCGTTTTTTGGTCAATAAGTCTTCCCTTGAGCGAAATACAGTATGGCTTCCCCAATTTGAAAGCTGTCTATCACTGAAGTGAATTAAATCAAATTTTAACGCCATGAAATTTTCAAAAAAATCCAGTGTCGGCCCGCTAAGTTCCCCCGTGTCATTGCGTAGATTTTCTAAGTTACTTTGTGTCATGGCATTAAACGTATTGAGATCTGTGAATGGTTTTTCCATGTTATAAAAATCAGACCAAAATAGTCCCCTTGACATCGTTTGATAGATACTATTGGCTGTTGCTTCAGCGCTTCTTTCGGTACGACGATGATAATATTCAACCATAGGGTTGCAAGGGGCCAATCCATTGTTATCTTTATATTTTAATGGATTATTTCTTGTCATTCGGAACAAATTTGAACCATCAACCGTTCCACCAGGGTCTGCACTTAACCAACGTCCACACCATGGTTGATAATAACGATAACCGTAATAATAAAGCCCCGTTGCATCACGTTCTTTACCTGAATAACGGTGTGTTTTATCACTTCCTTCTAGCCTACAGCGTACTGTCCATATTGCTGTTCCACCATAGGGATAATATTCTTCATAACTCATCAATTTCCCTGATTGGTCAAGCTCTAAATCACCACTTCCCGCTAAAGAGTTAGTACGATAACGTATTGAATTTTTGATTTTTTGTAGTGACCCTCCACATAATTTGTGCGAAATTCTAATAGATACACCTGCCGCGTCCTGTGCAACAATAACATGTTGTTGTTCTGGTTTTTTTCCGTGAATTTGCTTATATCGCAGCTCTAAACCGTCTAAATAATAGCTTTGGTGAATATTTGATTGCTGTTGACTGACTTTCAAAACACGTTGGTTATCTGCATCATAACGATAATGCTCATTAACCTCTGTACCATAAACTTGCCGTAATTCTTGGCGAGGCGTCCATTCAAGACGCTGCCCCTGTAATAACTGTGTTTGCTGCCCGCTCGGTGTGAAAAAATGATCAACTTGGTGCTCATCAAGTGTTATTGAGTCAAGTACAGCGCGGTTACTGCGCGCACTTACCGTCATTGATAGAGTATAGTGTTGGTTTGTGGCAGGGCTTCGGTGGTGGATCTGCGTTAAATTACCACTGCGGTCATACTGATAGGTGCGAAAATATTGAGTAGCCGTCACATTATCGAATGAACAATGCACTGACGCTAGGGTGTTTTTCGCGACATTATTCGCCATCTCGCGGCCAGACGCACTGACCAATTGATATAAAGTGTCATAGGCAAAGCATTGATCTGGTTTTATTTTTTGATTGCGCCAAAAACGAATGGGCTCAGCATCATTATAAATACAAACAATATTACCCACAGGGTCATATTGGTAACGCAAATCTTGTAGGCGTTTAAAACCATGAGAATGAGTCGCTGGTCGCGTTGTTCGATTACGGATCAAGCGCTGAGTCTGGGGTTCATACTCATACCATGAAACCACTCCATTCCCCAGAACTTCTCGCTCAACATACCCGCCTGCCGTGTAATCGATAGATTGAACTAGAGTTTGTTCAGTCTCTTCAAAGACCGTGAGCCACTGACTTATACACTGCCCAGCAATATCATACGCTAAGCGCTGTTGATGGCCTTTCGCATCCAGCGCCAGCAATATAGAACCTGTCGCATCGCATTTTTTCTGATTAACAAACTTTGCTTGAGCAAGTGCATTATCCATTTCATCCTGTTGCCAATTTATTATTACTTCAGCATTTTCGGCATCTTGAATAAAGCGCCGTGCAGTCGAAAGAGGCATTCCAGTGAGAGAAACTTGGTTCAACTGCAACAGTCCTGCCGTGTCGTAATGGGAAATACAATGTCCCGCTAAATTGCTTGCTTGCTCCACGGGTGAATGTCCTGCATAAACAAAATAATCGCTCACAGTAGTGACAACGTCACGTTCTAGGCGACGAATTAATCTCCCTAAAGTCGTTTTTTCTTCGTAATCACACATCCGCCAAATATGATTAGCATCAATACTCACTAACAAACGCCCCTCAATATCATTAAGCAACCGCACCGCACCATTATCAACACCACTAGAACAAACTAATTCGCCTAATAAATCATAGTGATAATTGAAGTTAGCTTGTGTTTGAATCGGTAAACGCGGGTCTGAACTTTTGTGCAGATGTCCTTTTATATTAAACTGCTGGTATGAAATTCGTTCATCAGTAATATCCTGTGCATTAGGATGTCGGTAATATTCGAACGTTCGTATATTTAGTCCTCTATTATCAAAAACACTTATTGTTGGCGTTCTTGTTGATAATGAAAAAGCCATATTCCCCCTTATTCCACAAAGAAATTAATAGACTTCTAACATGTCCCCATCAGTTCAGGCTTATGCTTAATTGTTCTTATTGTGGTATTTTTTGATTTTAATTCTCTCGGAACAAGAAGCTGGGGGCGAAACAGTAATGACATTAACGTATCAAACTCTTGATTACTCTGAGTATTGATTATTCGATTGTATCCCCCCTGAGAAATTAGCCTTGCAGAATTAAGCATTCTTAACGCTATCGCTTCTTTAAAATTGCTGTAGGCATATACTGTTTCGCTTGCTTCTCCTGCAATGACTTCCTCCTTAAGGAGATTGCCATCATCACGACCAAATAAGCGCCCTAATCGTGCCGAGAATTGCCGAGTGCTGCAGCGTAACGTGTCATTAATCGAAACATGTGAATACGGTATGTATCGTTCGTTTTCAACGCTGTTCAACGGAGTGCTATATAATTTATCGCCAAATCGGCTAATATTTTTTCCTTCAGCCCCTTCAATGCCAAGTGAAAAAAAAGCAAATTCCTTTGTTTGTAAATTCATTTCATCTGAATAGCTAGTATGATCATGCGCATAATCAATTATGTCTGTACTTCTTAACTTAACGCGTGATTTAAATGTGACTTCACTATTGACCCTAAAATCCGTTTTTGACGCATGAAGTAATGTAAAATTCAATTTGGTAAATCGTTCAACAAAACTTAATTCCATCTCATTCAATGGTGAAGTAACTTTGCGTAAGTACTCAATATTTGTGCGCGTGACTCGATCAAAGCTCGCTTTATCATGAAAACGGTTGTTCCAATAACGGCCATTGGCCATGAAAATGTAGCTATAATCTGCATTTTCAGCTGCTTTTCTTTCTTCTCTTCTTCGAGATATCGCACTAACCCAATGAAGAGGGTTTAATAAATGGAACGGAAATAAACCATCAGGATCAATATAATTAATCGGATTATTGCGGGACATTCGGTAAAAGTTAAGCCCATCCGCCGTTCCCGCTGGATCAGCGCTTAACCAACGTCCTGCCCAAGGTTGGTAATAGCGGTAACCGTAATAATACAACCCTGTCGCATCACGCTCTTTCCCTGAATAACGCCGTGTTTTGTAATCAGCCTCTACTTGATTACGTGCCAACCAAACAGCCGTACCACCATAGGGGTAAAACTCTTCTTGCGTGAGAATATGCCCCTCTTCATCTAATTCTAAACCACCATTACCCGCTAAAAAATCAAAATGAAAGCGCCATAAATTATTCTTGATACCTTCAGGAATACAGCTCTCCCAGTGTAAGACTGTGACTTGCGTATTACCGTTTTCTCCCACACTAACGACTTGTAAGCATTCTTTTGTAATACCATTCCTTTGGATACTTTTTATATCCAATCCAGTTAAATACCGTGTTTGTTTACAACAATGGGCTTGGTGACTAATTTTGAAAACACGTTGACTTGCACTGTCATAGCGGTAGTGTTCATACAAACTTGAACTAGAAACATATTGTAGCTCTTGGCGAGGTGTCCAATGGAGATGCTGTCCTTGCAGAAGCTGCTTTTGCTGCCCCCCTAAGGTAAAAAAATCATCGGTTTGGCTCGGTTCTATGGTTAATGGTGCAATAACCGCACGGTTACTTTTTTGACTTACCGTCATTTGTGTTACGTAGCTTTGATTTGTGGCAGGTGAACGGTGATGAATTCGAGTTAAATTACCGCCACGATCATAAACATAGCGCCGAATGTATTGGGTATAAGTTGCATTATCAAAAGGGACATAGTTTGCTATTTGATGATCCTGTTGACCAATATTCGCCATTTCTCTCCCTGTTGCACTAACCAGTTGATATAATGAGTCATATTGATATCGCTGTTCCGGAATGATTTTCTGATTGCGCCAAAAATATGTTTTTTCTGCTTCATTACGCATACTCACCCTATTTCCCACTGGGTCATATTCATAATAGACATCTTGAAAAAGTTTGAAGCCTAACGGATGGGTGTTGGGCCGCTGGGTTTTAACACGCAGTAAACGCTGCGTTTGTGGCTCATATTCATAATATGTCAATACGCCATTACCATGCTCTTCCTGCTGTTTTTGGCTAGTTGCCAAGTATTCAATCGATTTAATTGCCGGTTGCTCTTTTTGACCATTGATAGTTAACCAATGCTGTTTAAGCTGCCCCGTAATATTGTATGCATAGCGCTGCTGGTGGCCTTTCCCATCAATAGACTGCAACGGACTCCCTGTTGCATCAACCTGTATTTGATGATGATACTCTTCTGTTTCAAGCTTTTCTTTTTGTTCATAATTCTCCCAATTTGCAAGGGTTTCTTTTTCTTCAATTTGCTGGATAAACTGGCGAGTTGTTAAAAGTGGTTTTCCTTGAAGGGAAACCTGACTTAGGATCAATAATCCTGCAGGATCATAGTGATGCACACAAGCTCCTGCTAAATTAGCTTGCTGTTCAGTTGTAGAAAAGCCTGCGTAGATAAAGTACTCACTGGTATATGGAATGCCATTCTTTGTTTTTTCCATGATACTGACAGGGCGACCCAACGTCGTGTTTGCCTCATATTGACATGTACGGCGTGTTTCATTTGCATCAATACTGAATAATAGACGCCCCTCAATATCGTTTAATGCAACACTGATACCGACATCTACCCCATGAGTGCGAAGAGTTTCCCCATTTAAATTATAGAGGCAATCCATATTGCTTATCTTACTCAACGCGAGTCGGGGATCCGCTAAACTGACTAAATACCCTTGTATGTTTAATTCCTGTAATGTGGCTCGTTCGTCAAGTTCATCAGGTAGATCAGGTTCCCGATAGTACTGTAAATGGCGAATAACCAACCCTCGATTATCCACAACTTGTATTGTTGGTGTACCTGCATGAAAGGACAGGTTTACGCTTGTTTTCATCGCTTCCCCGCTTAGCCTTCTAACGTGTCATTTTCATCTTCTTCAACCGTAAACCATGGGAAAATTTGCGTACGTCGTAAATAATTTTTAGCCGTCAGCACTTGGCTGGCTCTTCCCAAAGGGTCGTAATAGACGGTATCGGCATACAGATCACTACGACTACTAGCGTCGCTGACATAACGCCAGTCATTAAGGAAATAAGGTTGATAAGTTCTGACAGCAAGGCCTTTGTTGTTGTATTCCGTTTTTCCTGTTACCGCCCAGCGAGTTGGTGTAAAACGCTCGATTAATTTCCCCTGAGAGTCACAATCTAGAGCGCCTAAATGATTACGCACATAGGCATTTCCAGCTTCATGGCGTACAGCAGTTTGTAATTCACGCCCAAACCCGTCAAAAAAGACAACTTGTTGGCGCAGCTGTTGTTCAGGATCATTATCATAACGGTCAGTCGTAATCGTACAGAAATGAG
The DNA here is from genome assembly GCF_019343475.1 of Providencia sp. R33. Classification (NCBI taxonomy): domain Bacteria; kingdom Pseudomonadati; phylum Pseudomonadota; class Gammaproteobacteria; order Enterobacterales; family Morganellaceae; genus Providencia; species Providencia sp. R33. Next base: position 1,482,341 of record NZ_CP072453.1, read on the forward strand.
GGGGGATGCGAGTACCTGTAGTCAAAGGCGTAAACGTGCTTTGCTTTAAAGCGCAATACTTTCTCAACCGACGCAATGCTAAAACACCTATTTTTTTCGCAATTGATATTTTAAATTCTGGGGGTAGACCATGTGTTTTATCAATCTGATACATCCAACTATCGTCTTGGTAAACAATTGCTTGGGAAACAGGAGTGCCTTTCGGTAAGCTTAGAATGTCTTCAACCGTTAATGGTGCCTTAAACGGTTTATCTGAAGGAGGGCTGTAGCCACAAGGTAAGCCATTTTCTGTTCCCCAAAAACGCGTAGAAGTGACTCGCCCTAGAGCATCCAATGCAACATAGCTCTGGTTACTATTGATATCTTGAATTTGAATTGGCGACATAAACCGATAATCATACTGTGCATATGTTGTCATACCCGCAGCATCTTCCGTCGCAATGATCACGCAGTAATGTTGGCTCCAACGATAATGTGTTTTGCCTGTCAACAACGTGCTTCGAGTGGCCAATGGCCGCCAAAATTCCTTTGCATCCCCATAATCGGTATACCCTTGACGAGCGCACCAAACCAATTCAGTAGAATTGCCTAATAATTGTGGTTTTTGTACATAGCCACCCTTATGTAGATATTGAATAAGCTCCTCTTTGCCAATATGTCCATCAAATGCTTTTAATGCATGCTCATCTAATACCGCAGTTTCAGTGTAAGCCACGAGAACAGGAAAAACAGGCTCAACAAATTCTTGTTTACCATCGGTATAAACAATTCGTTGTTGGCCCAAATATGCTGAAGAATGATGTTTTCCAAGTAGACCATTGTCAGCGATTAGCGTTTCTAGCGTAATGCCTTCTTTTGGTACTTCGGTTGCATCAAACTCAAATGCATCGCTACGTTGACAATCCACAATGCCTAAAACATAGGTATCTGAGGAGATTAATTGATGCCATCGTGATTGTTTTATGACTAAACGTAAAATAGCTTGTTGTTCATCATAGCTGCTCCCCACTGTTGTTGTGGGGAGTGTTGTCGGATATGGGTCATTTATTGGTTTTGGCCTACGAGGATAGGCAATTGTGATGTCTTTAAGGGGTGAGCCAAATAAGTCTTGTTCGACAATAATCGATTGGGCACATTGTGGGTCAGAAGTCATCCGTTCGTAAGTATAGGTTCTTTCTTCTATTTGCGAAACTTGAGTGACATATTGGGATGATGTGGTGGGAATTAAACGCGATTGTAATCGAAATTCAGCGATATTGTAGGGAATATCTTGTTTTTCGCTACCATCCAAACCAAACACTTCTGTACGAAGTGGCATCCCTTTCAAGCTTCGGGAAAGCCAATATTCGCTCCCATTAGGGTAAGCATCTAGCAATATATCTTTATCATCGACCCATTGCGTATAACGTGGGTATAAATGGCCAAATGCGTGGGGATCCCCTTTCCAGAAATACGAGTATTGTTGTTGATCAACGACTTTTTTTCCCGTTAGAAACCAACTTTTTGTCAGTATTGGCGCTGTACGCTCAGGTGCATTACCTTGGGCGCGTTCATCAGTATCAAGGGTTTCTAAATAACCAAAACCTCGAAACTCACGCTCAACACGGTCCCAAACCCCTTGCTCATAACGTACACTACTGATCAGGCTGTTTTGTGTGATTTCATCTACACTTTGCGTCTGCCATAAAATATGAATAGGAAATGGAAGATGTGATGTTACAGGTAAATTCATTTGCCGTAGCTTGGCTTTTTCATCAAGCCAAAATTGTGCTGAACTTCGATATCTTAGGGTAGTTTCAGCGCCCATATTGTTATTGATTGTGTTTAATAGCCACGCTTTTTCTGAAGCAAAATCCAATTTCCAGTGGTAAGGAGCTTGATGAGGAACCGTTAAGATTAAGCTAACGACCCCCATGCCAGTCACATCAGCGGCTTGCAACATGCACGTATTATCAAATTGCACGCCATTTGGTAGCGCGAGCGTATAAGGTTCGCTAAAGCGATTACCACCTTCATTGCAATAAACTAAAATTTGAGTCGGTTGTACATAAATCAAATCCACATAACCAGAACCATCGATATCAACAAGATAGATAAAATTCGGGTTAAATTCAGCTTTTGGCATATGAAAGCCATTGAGCTTGCGAGGCGAGCTAAACTGCCCATAACCTAAGTTAGCCCAACAAGTGACTCCTTCTGCATTAATGGCAACCAAATGTTGTTGTCCCGACCCTAAAAGATCGCTAAATCCGACTAATGTTTCTGTATTGGCAATGGGTAAAATAATGCCCGCGGGTTGTATTGTGAGTTCACCAGCCGCAAATCCCCCGCGTGTATTGGGATAAATACGCACACTTTTAGGACCAATTAAAACAAGATCGGTAATACCATCACCTGTTAAATCAATTAGTTGTGAGTTAGCATGAAAGTATTCTGTCGGAAATGCAGATATTGGAATAAATTGAGTCCAATGACCATCAGGTTTTTGGCTGTAATAACCTTCAAGACCAGGTTGAGCAACCACCCAATCTAATTGACCATCCCCCGTGAAATCCATCAAGACAGCATTTTGTTTTAACGATGGTGTTTGTACTAATGCTGTGGGTTCTGTATAACTCACTGCATTTTCCCCAGTGATAGCGTCCCGTTCAGGAGAGCGATACCACCAAGCTTCAAGCGTTTGGTATAAAATACCTGAAATTCCCTCGCCAAGTAAATCAACTAGCTGATAAGGCTGCTGTGAATTGAAATAACGTAATGCCGTAAATTCTGTCCATTTATCGGCTTTAGGGGGCTCTTGATGTTGATAATCAAACTCTAATGGTGCCCTCGTAATAATTGTCCCGTCGATTTCATGCCCGATTTGTTTTACAGCCACCAGCGTGGCGAATGTTGGTTGTAAATCATATTCAAATACCACACGGGCGACTAATTCAGGCGGTTGTTCAGAAGCAGTGGCCCCTGATAACAAATCGACCCGATGAAACATAAAGACTTGGTGGCAAAGTCGACGAGTCCTTATTTCAAAGCCATATTCAAACCGTGAAAAACAATCAGGCCGACAAAACCAAAGTGATTGCTCATGATAATCTGGCTTATCCGTAGCAATGATACTGCGCTCACCATAATCAAAGACCGCATGAAACAGCCAACTATTGGCTTGAATAGGAGCATCTCTCAGAATAAACGGCGTTTTATCGACTTGAATGTTGCCATAAGACACTTGCCACAAGTAACGTTGTGCACCGATAGCCCCAGGGGCCCGCACCTGCTCTTGTTCATCACAATTAGCGAGGTTTTCGGTTTTATATTGATAATAAACATGTTCCCCAGTAGGCGTAATTGTTTCCTCAATAAGCCATTGTGCAATCTGATTCGTATTTTCAGAAGAGTGAATACGCGCCTGTTTCGTCTTACCGAGAAAATGAATATTTCCATCGGGTGTATAAACAACCCAGAATGGTTTTTCATCGACTTCACGACTCGGTTGCCAATATTCTAAGCGGCTATTATCTTCAATCACTCTCGGTTGATAGGTGGTGACTAAATGTGTTGATGATAGAGGCACGCCTTGTAATTCTGTGCGCCGTTGTATATCGGCAGCCCCCAATGTGTTGAGCGCTATCACCAGTAATTCACCTGATGGAGACAAAAATTGGTCTTTACCTGCATAACGGGGAACACCGTGTTGTGTTCTGAGGCTAATAGTGAACAACCCCACTTGCCAGCCTAAGCCAAAGGCACCATTTCCTGCGCCGCTACTGTAGGACAATGATATAGAAGGTGAATAGGTACGCCCCGAAGATAAAGGAAGTGGAATTGACATTGATGACATGCCACTTGGCCCCGCATTGGCAATATTTTCCCCCATACCTTGACTGCTTCCACCCCCTTTCGGAAGTGATAATGGCGCGATATTAACACCAGATTGTTTTTCCATAGTATTTTCCTGACAGGCAGTTTCCTGCCTGTGCTTCCATGAGATTAATGACGTATGCCGTAGTGAAAATGCAAAATAATATTACTTAAGCTCAAAAGTAATAGTTTTTGCTTTCCTGTTGCATTGGGAAAACTGAGAGTGAAAATCCCGCTATCATCAATAGGAATACCTTCGAAAGGTAGAAATTGGGGATCATCAAAGTTGAGTTGGAATTGACCACTATCATTGATACCGTGGGAAAGCGCGATAGTATTACAGCCTCTTGGTACGATAAGGCTACTACTGTAATTCAGCACTGCTTGAATATCTTGGTAAGGCCCCATTAACATTGGAAGGGACACGCTGATTTGTTTAATTCGACGAATATTACCTAGGTTATCTGGGTAATCATTTTTTATATTAAAATCAGCAAGTTTAAACGCACTCATTAAAATACCATTACGCTCGAGGGTTAATCCATTTTCTCGAGTCCCCACCCATCCTTCTCCCTTTATCAAGAGGTTTTTTACTTCATCGGCTAAGATGAAGTTGTTACCATCAGGTTGTGAGGAATACCATTGAGCCAACGAAATTGTGCGCGTCACCTCCATTGGGCGACTTTCTTGTTTGATGTATGCCTCATCCATTTGAGTCAAATTTAAGGCAAGATTTTCGCCTGCGAGTAACCCCGCATAATTGCTATTCCATGCGCCAGGTTTGATAAATGAAGCATCTCTTTGGTTACTTTCCCAACGAAAAGCCTCTTGCGCCATTAAGCAACGCGACAAGGTTAAGTCATAAAATTGGTAATAAATTGAAGATAAACAACCACGTAGCCAATTATACATTGCTTTATTGCTAAATTTACGTTGTATAAATTCAAGTTGAGCTTGCGTATGTCCCCTTTGCATTTCTAAATAGTGTTTTTGTAACATTGCCGATTTGTGTCGGATCCCCAACATATCAAGCTGTGCATCTATTTGCCGTAGCTCGTTCTCTGCATTATCTTTATGGATCTCCCATTCTTGGCGTCTTCGTCGATAATTTTCATTATAACTAAGGCGTTCCGCTGAAATTCGCGTAGCATGTGAACTCATTTCGGTACTAATGGCTAATGCATTGAAAATAGCGCCACTTTCACCACCGCCAACTGCTAAGCCATAAATATTGGGGATCATATTCATCATCGCCGCCGCCATACGCAATGCTTCGCAACTGACGGCCGTAATGGATGATGATAAAAAAAGATCCATTGCCAATTGCTCACCCACATTCACATTTTCATCATAAAGCTCGGTGTAACTATTGAAACGTTGTAGCGCCCCTTGACGATTGGCTTGTAGGACTTTTTCATCAGCTTCAATTTCGGCTATAGTCGATTCTTGTAATGCAATCGAAATTTGCGAAAGATCACGTGCTTGTAGTTGCAACATTTCGGCAAGTGCTTCACTATCCTGTCGTTCAATAATCCCCTGCAGCATGCTGCCAAATTGAACCAATTGACTGACTAATCCGCGAGCGTTATTTAATGTGACAGAAAAACGTTGTAGGGGTAACTGTGCTTTCGGTAATGTTCCACCACCATGTGATGAGGCAATATTGGCACTTTTTAATACATCCGGGGAAATAGGTTCTGCATACAGAGGTAAATACAATGGCTGCCCATCAATTGAAAGATTATGCCGTAAGTTATATAACCGTAATTCTAATAACTTCCAATAACCTTCGAGCTTAGTATTAACCTGTGGATAGAAACATGCCGTCTGCCGACCTACGCTTTCTGGTAATCGACGCGATATACCATTTTGCTGAATTTGAATGAGATCATCATGATAATTTTTAATGCGTTGCTGTTCTGCGGCTGCGCCTAAACTAATATCCACCCATTTATCCGCTTTATGCGGAACATAAGGCTTGTCCCCAAGTAAACTGAGCGCATTGGTATACCACATTTTAGCTTCATTCAGTGTATCTCTTTCCAGTTGCCGATAAGCGGTATCCCCACGCGCAATCAACAGATCAAGCATTTTCATAAATGTGGTTATTTTATAATGCATTGGGTCATTCAGTGCGATTGCATCAGGATCCGTGGTGTCAACAGCTGATGCGCTCCAGACAATACTTTCTTCAAGTGGTCGGCAATTCCAATGATAAGGTGCTTTGTTTCCTTGCCATGTCTGGTACCCCATTGGGTTCCAAATATATTTGAGCCAGACAAGCGATTGGTCAAATTGGTTTTCTTGCAACAATCGGGAACAAACCATGGCAGGTAAGTAGTAGAACATCTCCCAAAAATACAAGGAATTAGCGCCATCAAAATCCATTGGCTCGAAGTGATTTTTTAGTAATTCAACTTGAATCGATTCGTTTTCATCTGGCGTATAGCGAGCAAGAGACAGGCGGTTATTTACGGCAGAAACCGCAAATACACCAATGAGCGAAATGCCACTCTGGCTTTGGAAATGCAATTGCAAGGTTAATTCGGGATTACTTGGAAAATCAATAATATCATTGAATGGTGATGATTTTTGGCTCAGAGGGACAAAGAGGACAACATTTGTATCAATATCGTTCAATTTTCCCTGCCAAAACAATGTCATAGAAGAAGCACCTGACCCAATAAGTAATTTAGCGGCTCGTGAATTTCCATGCAGTTTAGCGTCGTATTTAGGTACGGTGACACGAACGTAATCTCCATTCCCCATTTGTGGTTCAGGCAAATACTGCGTGTCCATCGTTAAAATCTGATCGATGCCCTTATTCGCTTTTGTAATTAATTGCTGTGCAAATAACGTATTGATTCGAATTCGGTGTACATCACGCTGTAAATATTGGGAAGAACTTTCCGTTTTACATAGGCTGATAACATCAAGCTCAATGCCTTGCCGCTGAACTTTAAAATTAAAATACTGAACACCTAATAAACGGCCTTCAATAGCTAAAGCACGAAACTCAATATTAACAGTCAGTGTATTATTAATAAATTCTGAAGTTGGGATCTCGATGTTCAAACCATTAAAATGATATAGCATTTCTTCAAGGCTAAAATTTGGAAAATCATCTACATAATCAATTGCTTCGAAACGTTTTCTGATTGTTCCCACCGTAATAATAATATAAACATTTCGAGGGTTTATCTGAGTATTAATTTCATAGCACCCCTTTGTTATCGATTTATTATTTGCAGAATCAGAAACAAGGAGGGAAGAAATGGTTGTTGTATCATTTAAAAAATAATCTAATCTGTAGTGCTCTTCATAGGGTGGAATTGATAAATTAGCCCCTGCTATCCCCGTTGAATAATTGTAAGAGTTGGCAGCACTTGGGTTATTAAGTAAAATTTTTTGCGTGAACTCAGCTTTATCTTTTGCAAAATGGACCACGTTATAAAGTGGCTTACCCGCTAAAGTATGCTGATAAAAAATAACAAATTCACTTGGGGTATGATTGTAATATTTTTTCATCATATTACATTGTTCGTATTGGCGAGCCCCAACCCCTCGATAAGTGATACGTAAGTGAGCATCTAAAGTCAGCATAATTGAGCCAATTTCAGCCTCAACAATACTGACATTACTCAGTCCCCCGCCATCCAACATCGTTAAATCATCGTAGCCATATTTATTATAAGTTTGATTAAGTTCCAATTTGTCATATAGATAATTGTTTTGTGTTGTTTTTTTTATCAATCGTTGGCTTTTTAAAGTATCGAAGTCATTATAAACTCTGAGGGAGATATTTTTTAAATCTTGGCTACTCATCTGCTTAGTTGCCATATTCGGGTAAATAAATAAACCTGAAGCAAGGGGGAGTATTTCTGCTGTGTAAAATTCTTTTTTTTCATAAAAAAGAACAGTTATTGTGTCTTGTTCTAGCTCGTCAACGGTATTGCTATACAAAGAGCAATAGAAGCCAACATGATATAAATTTTCTGCTAAAAAAGTATTTATTGCACTATCAATATTAAAGGTGTTAATTCCACCCCATGTCCCATTATAATTTAACTTACTGATTTTTAATACATAGCTATCTATTGGTTGATTATTACTGTTAGTTTGCTTCTCTTTTTCTACCCAAGCGATGTGCAACCTAGAATTAAAAATAAACGGCCGTACCCAGTCTTGGACAGCATTGACCCCCATCTGAATGAGTTTCCATTCACTCCAAGCATTTGCTGGAAATTTACCATCATCCTTAAACTGGCCTTGGTCAACACTGCGCCAATAAAACTCACTAGAATCGGGGGAATTTCCGATAAGATAAGTAAGCCCATTATCGAAATTAATATTATCGTGGTAACCGCTGACAATATTTAAATTCGCGATTTGTTCAAATTGGCTCAGATAAGAGTTAAACGCGGTTTCTAGCGTATCGGGGGTCAAATTGCTCTGGCTAATATCTTGTAGCATGCCATCCATCATCTGCGTTTGACCAATTCGCATTGTTGGATCTAGGTAGTTTTCAGGGTAATACAGTAATTGAGAGCACCCCGCCCAAGTACTGTATCTCGCATTATATTTGTCCCAATTTATAAAAAATGGTTGGCCTATTACACCACTTTCCGTTTTTCCCTCTAGACCATTGAGTGCCCGATAGATATACAATTGTAACGATGCAATCGTTTCTGCAATTCTCGATGTTGTCACTGTAGCTGAAACTTGATTATCAATTAATAAGTAATAATAAACATCATCACGAGTTAGTAACGAAATTGGAGCCACTTTTAAACGATAATATGTGCTTAATGCACTTCCCCACTGTTCATCTAATTGATGATAAACCGTTTCATTATCGAATTGATTCAAAGCACCTTGAATAAGGTAGCGTTGTACAGACCAAGTAGAGTAGTCTTTATTAGGATCATAAGATAATTCGAGAAGCTGAACTAAACCATCAGGTGTGATATTGAGTTGTTTTGATACATTAAGTAATTGTATCGCTATTGAAACTTGATCCCAGTGCCCCAAATAGGTTCGTTCTTGTAATGCTAAAGTGGCATCCTCACTGTGTCGAACTCCAACCTGCCTAGCGAGCATCATTGCTTGCCCAACTTTTGCCACATCCTCTTGTAAACTATTCGCTAAGATCTCAGCGGATAATTGTTGATGATTTAATGCGGTAAGCACATCATTTGAGAACTTATCAGAACCGTTAACCCATTGATGAAACTGTGTTAATTGTAATAGTATTTCGGCCGTTAGCCCTAATTCTGACAAATTCGATATCAATAATGATGGTTTTTTAATAACCAACTCTAACTCTTCTTCACTTATGTAAATCTGATTAATAATAATGGCCAACTGCGCTAACGTTTGTGTAAATGCAATAACATCAACCCGCTCAGCATCTGTCAGGTATTGTTTTTGAATTAATTGCCAGAATTTATCTGTTGTTTGTCCATTGGGCTTTATCTGGTTAACCCAGTGCAAGCATAATTCGGAAATATAATTAGAACTTAAAGATAATGTTGAGACAAAAAATGGTGCCATCCATATGACAAGCGCCTCCCCCTGTAAATTAGGTGCAGCACCAATGCCATTTAATAAGGTTTGCTGTAAATCATCGAGAGCGGGAGTCCAAACTGTACTCGTGGTATCGCCTACCATAATAAATAACTGATAAACGTTCCAATTTTGCCCCGCTAGCCATAACGTGATTTTCGATACATATTGTATAATTTCATGTAATTGCTCATTGTCGAGCGCATAGAGTGGCACTTCCCGATAAGCAGATAACTGCAATACAATCTCGAGTTCATTAATCGTTAATGAATGAGCACGTGCAAGCAACACGATTCGGTATAAGTCTGATAGATTTTCCCTGGTATTACTAAACGCATCAGAGCCATCTCTACTCCCCATTTGATGAAGTAACCATAAGCCCGCATCATCAACTTTAAAACTGCGTTTTAATACTGACCGATGAAAGCTTTCGCTATGGAATAGCTTATCTGGATGGACTGTCATTAATTGCCCATCAAGTTCAAATCGTTTCCCATCAAGTAATGGCGTATTAAATAAAAGATCAAACTGACTAGTTTGCAATGAGGTTGAATTTACGCCAATCATCGCATTCGTCAAAATTAAGGCTTCTGACAGTGTTAAAGTATTTTGCAGCAAAAATATTTTGGCATTCGCAATTTGGTAAATAATATTGGGAGTTAGTCTATCAATGGGTAAATCTGTATTAAGAACCAAGATTGCCATGTCTTGTAGCGTTAATTCTGTCGCCCTAAATAACCTAACCATTTTATTTAAATAGAGAAGAAATAATGCAGTATAGTTACCATCATCACCTATTTCAGAAAAACCACAGCTTAGACGCGTCATGTCTATTAAGGCTGCAATTTCATCTGTGGAGGCTTGATAATAGCGAGACAACTGAGCAATAGATGACAAATCAGACTCACTGATGCCCTCAAAATTGTTATCGTAAAGAGCAATAATTTCTTTTTCGTCTTCAGTGATTTCTTCAGTCAAAATGGCAAAACCTTCTGGAGGAAGATTTAAACTAAGGGCAGTTAATTTTTGCGCTGTTAATAGCTGATTTAAAAATGGGGAACTTTTGATTGCTTTTAAATGGGGATCTTGCTGAAGTATTCCTAGGCGAACAGTATTATAAGCGTGGTGATAAGGTAAATCTCCTCCTTGCCGACAAGATGATAATTTTTCTTCAATTTTATCAGGTGGTTCAACCATAATACATGAAATTGCATGAACCAGTATTTCATTTGCATACACGAGTGTAGAAGTTTCAATGTCCATATTATCTTGAGATAACAATATATTACTTATATCTGGCCGCCTGTTCCCCAAACTGTACACGGACTCTATATCATGAATGGGCAGCGCTTCACGATAAAGCTCAGTTAAATAAGCTGCGGGAGAAAATATAGAAGAAACAGAGCCCTCAGAAACAAAATTACTAGACCGCTCAGGAAATGTATCAATATAACTGTATTTTTCAATGATTGAGTTTGCATTCAATGATAACAAAGCGGATGTTTGAGGGTTAATACGTGATAATAGTTGTGACTCAAATAGCCTGTTTTCATTATATTTTTTCTGTGCTAGCTCATATAATTTTACGATCTCATTTCTATTTAAAATATGGCTGAATTGCTCATGTAACTGCTCTTGGGACATTAGCATTATCTCTGCTAATGACAAGGACTCCGGACATATTTTATTAACTTTATTTGAAATCATCTCAAATGATGGCATTAAACGCTCCTTACTCAGTACGGTTTCATAGTCTCAATATATAGAAAATCAATAAGACACTACTTTAATAACCACCAAGTAGGTAACACTCTTATGATCTATTAAATTACTTCTAATTTAATTTCATAAGGAAAATAATAAATTATTTTTTTTAATGCACATACATATTAAATAGAATAGCAATGTATATTATTTCAATATAAATAATCCAAAAAAATAGGGGGTGACTAACACCCCCTTAAATAGCGAATCATGAAAATGAAAGTAAATATTACTTACAATGAAAATATAACTCAAAACAATTTAATAAACAATCATAAAAATATAATTATCAAGTAGAACAACATAATCAACAATCAAAAACACAATTAAATATATTGATTCAATATAGATAATATATAAATCTCACCTCTTAGCACATTAATATAAGTTGGAAGTAATTATAATCAATAAAAATCAGATACTTAAACTAAATTATTTCATTGTAAAAATACAGTAACAAAACAGCCAAGCAGATAGCTGGGCCGAAAGGTATATGATATTTCTCATCTATTTTATAATAGACTGCGTACTTTCCTCTATCAGGTACATAATTAAAACATTTAACTGTAAAAAATATCAATAATCCAAATAGTGCAGAAAACAAAATTAACCAATGTATTTGTACAACACCTATAAATGATGCACATGCAGAAAATAATTTAGCATCCCCATCTCCCATTCCCTCTTTGCCAGTTGCCCACTTAAATAATTTCATGACACTTTTAATCAATAGCCAAATAATAATGCAGCCTAAAACTGCATGGGTTGGAGAAACGCTTGTCCAATTCATAACTGAGCCAAGTAAACCCAGCCAAATCAACAAATAATTAAGTTCGTCGGGAATAATATACCACTTTAAGTCAATAAAAATGATAGCATAACAAATACTAAATAGTCCTAAGAACAAAATTAACGGCATGAGTGCACAGCTTGGATAAAAAGCCCAAATAAGACCCGAAAAAATAACACCAAAAATAAACTCAGAGAATGGATATACTTTTGATATTTTGTTGTAACAATGCCTGCACTTTCCACTTAAAATAAACCAACTAATAATAGGTATATTGTCACGTTTATAAACCTTGTTTTTACAATGAGGGCAATGTGACGAAGGAAAACTTAGTGTCATGGTTTCACTCTCACCACAATTAAAAACCATGACGGGTAAACGATAAATGACGACATTAATAAAACTACCCACACAGCACCCTACCATAAGGGCCAAAATAGTATAAAAATAATGAATAAAATTATACATACTAATTACATATATCTAAAACAGAGCCATCCCGTCTATACTGATCTTCATCGATATAAACATTATTATACGCATTGATACTACCTCTAAAGTAAGTCTGTACATAATTTTTATAACCAAATTCGTGAAGATTATTTTCAATCAAATCAAGGTTCGCATAAATAAAATCGACTTTTCTTAGATTAAGGTCATAACCCGGAAATTTCTCACCTCTTTCGATACCATGAAATAGACTTGGAAAGTTGACATTTAAAGCCCCAAAGGCATCTCTAGCAACTCGATATTGTTTAGAGTAATTGGTATTTTCGACAAGATTCCTAATGTCTGGGATCCGACTCCAATTTGCTGCTAATGTATATTTTTCACCTAAAGACATACTTACTTTTGCACTTAGGTTTGCTAAATACTGAACATGCAGATCAGGGTCAACAGCGGTAGAATAATTTCCACCATTTTCTTTATCCCAACCAGACATTTCTACGTTACTGAGCTCTAATATCGGTGGATCCATTGATTTCGGATTGTAGCCAGATTTAGCAGTCCAAGTAAATGCAACAAAAGCAGTTATATTTGAGATTTCAGGTCTAGGCGGTGAGTTTTTATCCTCAACTTTTATCTTCAAACTTTTTATAGAACGCGTTGGCAACCAAATAATTTCATCCGGTTGCCTCACGCCGTACTCTCCGAATTGTACGCCTGGTCTATACTTAATAATATAAAAGTAACGTGATTTTAGATATTCTACTTGGCTATAATAAGGCTCAAATTTCCTTTTATGATCTAATTTACTAGTACCTCCTAATCCAGCATCCGCAACACTCATTCCATTCATAAATCGAGCACTTAGTGGAAATTGTGAAACAGAATGGCCTGATGACCCATCACCAAAGCTAGGTTTTCCTGGCCAATTAACTTCAGTGTCGCCAAAAAAGCTTGCAAATTTTAAGGGCACCCCTCTTTCTTTTTCTGTCCAATAAATAGCTTCGATTGTCACTAAAACTCGATTCTTGTATATTGATGTTATACCAAAATCTCTGAGTGTCGAAATTACGATAGGTAATGGTGTTGAAGAGTTTGCACAGACCATAGCCGCCGGGTTGGTTGGCCCAGAGCCATCGATATATTTAATGCCTTTTGTTGATGCACCAATCGCAATCGACGGAAGTAATAACATAGTTAAATATAATTTTTTAAATTTCATCTTATATACCTATTACATTTGCGACATTTTTGATAGTTGATCGGATAGCGAAAATAAAGCAATAAAGATCCAAATGACGCAACCACCCAATATTAATGTTGATAATGACTTCAAAAGTGCCGCTAACTTATCCATCTTATCATTAATATTGACTTTAGATTTTTCTGATACTGATGTTAAAACCTCATGAAATGAAGGTAGTGCTGAATATAAACTAATATTTAATAATTCGTGAACATTTAATAATCCTGTATTGAGCGCATCTCCATAATTCATTCCTTTAGCCATATTGATTTGCATAATTTTAATATGAAACTTTAACCACCGATTTGCATTTAAACTCAATATAGTTAAAGCATCATTAATCGGTATTTTGTTTTTAAGCATGCCAGATAGACTATTCAAAACAATGGAAGCATTTAGTTGTTTAAATGTTGAAAATGGGATGATCTTATCAACAAATTTATCACGAATTAAACCTGTTAAATTCGCCATGATGATACGAACAATCACGGTCACTATGATTAAAAAAATAAGCATATATATCCATAATCCATCATATAATGCTAATCCAAACTTATACAGAGAGCTAGTGACTGCAGGCCAACGACTTACGGGCAAAACACGCTCAAAAGCTGGGAAAACTTTCAATGAATACCCTGCAATAACAATCAATGATAAAACAAGCATAATCATTGGAAATGTCATCGATTTAATGACTTTGGCCATTAATTGATCTTTATATTTGATAACGTCAATAATACTCGTAAAGCCATTTGCCAATGCTCCACTTTTTTCTGCGGCATAAATTAAACTCAATTCATTTTTAGGCACCATACCATCAAAAACGGAAGCGATAGATTCCTTATTTGCCATTTTATCTAATAGGAAGTTCAATTTTTTCAAAAACCCTTTTCCAATGACCGTTCCTCCTTCTTTTTTTAATTTTATAATCGAGTCATATAGTGGAAGATTAGAATTAATCATATCTGCACAAAATTGATATAAATATAATCGCTGAGACTTAGTGAATTTTTTCAAAAATTATCTCCAGATCTTCGGGTGGGACAACACCAAATTCATGAGTAAACCAGTGGTAACAAACTTTATTATCAATAACCAATAGCATTGTTTTCTCTTTTATTTGAAAACCCTCACCAATTCCCTTTCCTATAAAGCGTTTTTTTCGCCAATATACGTATGCTTCAAGCCAATTATTTTTAGCAATGGCGGATAACTCATCAATTGAAGGACGCATATATTCAATCACTAATTTTCGCCCGCTAATGCCTGTATTATTACAATGCTTGCAGCCATCACGATTAATAACGGAAACATCTTTTTGATATTTACCCAAAACCACAGTTTCCGTTTTTTTACAATGAGAACATAAAAGAGGCATTAATTTTTGGCATTGTAACCCAGCTATAAAACCAGGCGTACAAAGTTTATCACCAGCGATCCCTAAAGCAGATAACCGTTGTAATAAAGTGACAATACTTCCCGCATGTACTGTTGTGAAACAATAGTGGCCACTTTCAACGGCGCCGGATAACGCATTAGCTGAAATTTTGTCACGAATTTCCCCTATCATTAGAACATCAGGGTCACGTCGTAATGCAGACTTTATCGCTGAGTGAAACCCCCCTCCGTCGACATCTAATACTGAGCTTTGCTTTGTTCCATAGATATAATATTCAACAGGATCTTCGACCGTTAAAAAGCAACCTTTATTATTAAAGCGGTTTATTTGTAGCCATTCCATCACTGTTTTAAGTGTTGTCGATTTTCCTGAACCTGTTGTACCAGCAATAAAATATGCACCGTAGGGGTTACTCAAAATTGTTTTAATATCATCGATTTCAATTTCTGACAGCCCTGTGTTTTCAAGTCTAGGGTTTGGATTAGTATCAATAGATGCAGGAATTATCCGCAGAACACAGTGATAACAATCACTGCTTTCGCCAAAAATTGGAAAATGTGCATATCTAAAACGGTATTTTTTACCTTGTAAATCATAAAGGATATTTGCACTTTGTGGTTGTTGACGATTCCATGTTGTTTCTTTAGTAGTCGCCTCAACGTTATACAATACAAAGACGAGTTCATCACAACTTGCTGATGTCATTTGCGAATAGAGAATTAAAGAGCCATTGACTCTAAATTCAATTTTAGAAATAACATCTCCCCGAGTGATATGCAAATCACTCGCTCCCGTATCTACTGCTATTTGTAATAAGCTTTCGAGTTCTTTTTGCACGTGGCTTGTTTCAAGTAAAATATTATTACTTGTTGCACGCGTGACATTTTCGATTATTTGATAATACTGAGCTTCACTGCTTAGCATAAACCCGTTAATTTTCTTTTTATATACAGACATTGCATAATGCAAGTCCATATAATGGTTTGCTAGACTGTTAATATCAAACTTATTAATAATAAGATATTTTTTATTATTATAATTAACCGTAACTAAGTCTTTTTCTAATATGTTGAATTGACATTTTTCTATCGCCTTTATACCATTTTCTATGTTATTTAAACAAATAAAGTCAACAGGTAAATTCATTTCATTCAATAACTCTATATTGTTGATTTTTTAGGACAACACGATAACGCATCCCATTCATTCTAAATGGCATATTTTCTGTCGTAAAAGTTACTTGCCTATTTTCAGGATTTAAGACACCTATTTTTTTCACGCCTGCGACATGAGAGATCATAATCACTTTAGGCTTTTCTGTAGGTTTAATTGGTGCATCCATTAGCTCAGTGATTTTTTGTTCATAAGCTTCGTTTTCAGGTTCATTCATGACTGGTTTATTTTGAATAACAGGTTCATTGAGCAATTCATTAACTTCTTTAAGCTCTTTTTTTAATTTTGCCAATGTGATTTGATTTTCAATATTTAGTTTTTCAGATTCAAACTTAAGGTTATTTTGCATTAAGTCAATAATATTTTTTTGTTCAATAGAGAGCGCAGGTGTTTCTGATTCTGTTACTCCTAAATTTTCAGCCTGCTCTTCTGCAAAAACACTTTGGCTACTTATAATAAGGATAATAAATGAAAAAACTATCTTGTACATGTGAAAACTCCTGTTACTTTAATATTGTTGCTATCTAGTTTTTCTATCGACTTGAAAATGTAAAAATTAATATAGGGTTGTCTTTCAAGGATTTTTTCTATTTTCAATGGGTTTTCTGGTAAGACCATCTCAAACTTTGAAAATAGAAGATTGTGGCTATTTTCAAAGTTTGGGTATTTTTGTTCTAAATTAACTACTGATGAAGATGGAAGTTCAACAAGCGTTATTCTATCATTAACATAGTGTTTAGATGAATTAAATGCATATATGTAATTAATATAGTCATTACATAAAGGAACATTATAATCAACCTTATTGATAATATTATCTATGATTTGATCATCTTTGTGGTTAATATTTAATCCAGAAAATTCAATGCTATCAGAGCTTATTGTTCCATCATAATTCTCATTAAAAAATGTTTTTTCTTGAACATTAAATATCGCACCAGGCTTTAACTTATATAAAAAATTACATCCATTAGTATCACAATTAAACATATCTTCGGAATAACCGCTGAGAGTAAAAGCATAGCGACTTACCATAATTTGTTCAAGTATGTTGATTAAACCATGAAATTGATACCCATGTGATTGATTAGTATAAAAATCGGATATTTTTTTCTTTTCATTTATAACTAATTGCTGTTTTTGATATTCTCGTTTTTCTTCCTCAATTTTTTTTTGATATATATAGTAAGCTCCAACAGATATCATGATAAAAATCATCATCAAAATTATAGAAATAAACATACTTTTAGATTTAAGCAGACCATGCTCACGCCAGCCAGAAAGAATATCTTTCATATCAATAGCCTTAGTATAGAAAAAATACAAAAATAAACATAGTAAATAAAAAAACAGAAACTGATATTGCCGTGTATATTTTTAATGATTTTACACGATACTTTTTCCCCTGATTTTTATATTCTTCATAGATAGCATTAAAAATTTCATTATTTATTACTGTAATGTTTAATGACCCGTATTCAGAGTTTTCTTTTTCACTTAGCAAGTAAGCTAACATACTCTCAGTGATGATGGTATCTGAAGGAGATATAACACAATCATCTTTAATACAAATTAAATAGTAATTCGTTATGCCATTTTCAGTAACTGGTGCATAAAAAAAACCGTCACCATACAATCCTTTTATATACAATGCTAAAATTTCATGAACCTTAACATGCCTTGGAAATAAAACTTCCTTCATTCCACTTTGTGTTTGGTAACGTATTTTTTATATCTCTTCTTCGTTGATTCTAACCAGAACCGATGGCGATGCTCATCAACTTTATAAGAATCAATCCATATACCGTTAATTGTCAGTTTGTTTTTTAATAATTCATTTAATGTCATAACTTACTCATTAATTGAAAAATAATTGTCTATTCCAACAATCATGATTACCGTTGAGTTTGCATCCTCGCCATTTAATATTCCTGAGAAAATTCCAGCTTGTTGCATATCGGAATCACTATCTTCATCATATTTACCAACGATAAGCAGGTCGCCAGGTTTAATTGTAGAAGTATTAAACATTTCAGTTGTCGTAAAATTCGGTAACTGCACGCTATCAAATTTATCAATACTGATTAAGTTTTTACGTGTAAAGCCGCTTGCTACCTCGATTTTACCGTCAGATAATGCTCTTGGTGTGATAATAAAACTGCTCCCAGTGACAATTTGATCTGTCGTCAACTGGCTTTCGGTAATATCCATATTCGCATTTTTGGTGCTCGTCACACCCGAGACATAGTGATGTGTTTTTGTTAGGTTCAACGGTATTGGCATATTATTGCGCGTAATAAATGATCCACTTTGCAATATTTTGCTACCCGTTAACTTATAGACCGCATCCAACTGACTCGCTAAGCGAAATTTGGCGTCTTCTCCACCATGGAAATTAGAATTCGCATTTAATTTACCAGTAAGTTTTGTCAGTAAATGCTGATTAAAACCGATTTGCGTACCACCACTATTATAAGAAAATCCTAATTCAGCTTCGAGATTTTTTGATTTTCCCTTGTCTATAATATAAATTTTATAACTAACAACAAATTGACGGTTATTGGCTTGTTTATACTGCTCTAATACTTTACTTACATGCTCATATTCAGATTGACGACCCACAAATGTCAAAATTGATGAATCTTGGAAGATATTATAAACACCCGATGAAATATACTTGTCCATCATGTCTTTTACATCCTCCCAAAAGGAAGATTTAAAAGATGTTGTCGATTTACCTTTCAGCCCGCTTGCAGTCGCAGCATCATTATTTGAGATATCTAAACTTGCCTCATAATTGTTGTCCTTGCCATAATAATCTAAGCTGATTGCATAATTACTGTATAAATTCACCTCGAGTAGATTATTTTTCTTAAGTTGTATATTTACATCATATAAATTAGATAGATAACTAATGAATTCTTTTAAATCACCATTGAAGTTAATTGTATAAACCGTATTCTTTAGTATCTCCTCTCCTGCAACTTGGTTTTCAGCTTCACCTGATGTGTTAGCATCGATTTTATACGTAATTTCCATCTGTTCGCCAAGCATTTCCATTACTGTATAAATATTAATCGGTGAATAAGAGGTTAATGATATTTCCTTATCCAATATTTTCTTTTGCTGGCGATCGTAGTCAACTTCCTTACCCAAATAAGGTGAGTCTAATGACATAAACGCATTTTGCTTACTATCATTGATGTCCTGTAACCCCGTTACACGGTCGAACAGTTCTTTTTCATCATATTTTTCTTCAAAAAAGCTGCTGCATCCTTGAACAAAAAAAGGAATTAATAACAAAATGATTTTATTTAGTTTCATTGCTGTTTCTACTTATTAATTGTCTATAACAAGAACATTGTTTTTTTCATAAAATTTGAGGTAAAAACCTGCCTTTTGGTAAGATAACTGCTTACCCAGCTTTTCCATAACCTCAATTTTATTCTTACCTTCAATTTTAATTTCGTTAAAAACGACAATATCTTTTGGACTATTCCATATAAAATCTATCCCATTATATTTAGCCCACTCTTCAACACTTTGGCTTAAAAGCTCATTCTTTTTTAATACCAATTCACTCAAAAAATCAATTTGGTTTGGCGATTTTCCTTCAATTTTTTCCTGGTTTAGTTGTGTATTAAGTTGAGGCGTATTCGTAATGGCTTTTATTTCTTTCATGGGTTTTAAATTAATCCACTCTTGCACTTCTATATCTGTGTTTGCAAAACTGTTTAGCGTAAAACCGCATAACATAATCAAATAATTATATTTCTTCATACTTATACCTTTTTAATCATAAGCTGCTCAATAATCCCCTTTGATTGAGCTGTACCATTCGACTGCCATAATGGAAAGCGACTTTGGGTTAATATATGTTTTTGATTTTCCTTCAGCTGGATGATTAACACCTAAAGAAGCGCTAATTATCCAAACATTTTTACCACCAATAAAAGTATTACGAGGTTGTAAAACAACGCCAGCGGCGAGTCCCACATTCGTGATTTTATTTTTCCGTGTGCTATATTCCTGACTAAGATCGATATCTAATTTTTTACTATCGTCGTATACAACGGGCATCATAGATGAAACTGCAACAGTCAATCTTGGCCATAGTCGCCTATTTTGCACGACTGGGCATATTTTTCGAGGAATGATAATTGTACCATTCTCCTTGCTGTCATCTCCTATATAGTCCTCATCCTTAATCATTTGGCTGTCATTATTGCTGAAATTGTGATAACTCACTTCAGGAACAGTCCGGTATTCTTTTACTAAATTATTACCATCATAATGACTATCTTCGATAATAATATTTGCAACTAATGTACCTGTGACTTCGTTCCCTTTGCTATCAGTGTCCGTCAGCATAAAATTACTTTCAGGAAGGTACTGTGCATCTGTTATCGTAAATGTTGGATCCTGTTTTTTTAATGCCAAGCAAGTCGTTTTTGTTTTATTTTCTCTATCCCAGCAAAGTGCAGGCGCTTTTTTTTCATTGTCTGGATCGCCACTCGTTAATACCAGTGAGTTTTCATCTTTTGCCTTTATACACGGCCCATATTGACTTGTACTTGTATTCCAACATAATTTATCTGCATTAACGGAACCATCTGCTCTTAAAAATTTTCCTGCCTTAACATTAAAACTAAACCGAAGCCCATAAACAAAACTTGGATTGTTGACGAGCTCTGCATGGGATGCCAAATCGCCAAATTGTAGATTTTCATTATTTACTTTTATAAGCTCCCACCCCGAATTAGCTGTAGATTTATTTTTTTTAACAAAGCTTGCTTGTGTTAAGTACATGAATTTATTTTTAAATGCATCATTAAAATTACTGTAGTACGACTCAATATATAATCCCTGTTCGTCCTCAATAGGATGGTATAAAACGATAAAATCTACACGTTCAATTGTTTTTTTTAATTCATCGCCTACAAGGTCAACTCTTTCAATAGAGAATGCAGGGTTGTCAACGAGCAATGTATCCATCGTGCATTTTAAAAACTCTTTTTTTAATGATATTCCTAATAAACTCCCCTTGCATATTTCATCAGTAAATAGATTCCTATCACTGTTTACCGTCTGCCCCCAATTAAAATATTTACCATCTGTCGTGATTGCATCTTCGAGCTTATAATTACTCGTTCGCTTACTATAAACTATGTTTTTTTGCTCTTTTTGAAATAAAGGATTACGAACAAAATTATTATCTTCTTTTTCTAACTCATCATTATTAATGAAATCGATAAACCGATATAGCTCATCAACAACAGCATCTGAAATATGCTGTCTATGATTATCTTCAATTCGATTAATAATGAAACGACTCAGTGGGATCATTATTACTCCAATAATTCCAAGAACGACAATAACCTCGAGTAATGAATAACCAGCTATTCTATTATTTCTCATATTTTGTCTCTCGAACCTCCCTATTATTAGGGAGGTTCTTTAGCAAGTTATTATTGCCTATTGATTAACGGCTACCTAAAATTACCGCATTTTCAGGGCTATCAGTACATACGCTAGCAACTTGGTCTGGTGTAATATTAACATTACCGTCTGCATTTAATGTACGTAAAATATTCGTTGCAGGTACAACAGACATATCAACTGCTGATGTTACGCTATATGTGCCCGCTGCTGCTGAATCTACTGCAACATAATCCCACTGATTACCAACTTGGGAAATAATATTACGGCATTGGTCTTGGTTTAATCCATTAAGCTCAATCACAAAGCCTTTAAGACCTAAATCTCCTTGTGCCGCTGATGTTTTTGCTCCACCGATATTCAGAAAATCGTTCGAGATACTATTACGCGCTTCATCAATAGATAACTTACCTAATTGAACAAGGCGTGCAATGGGTTCTCCATTGGCAGTGTCTTTAATTGTATCGACTGTATACGTCGTTGCTGCACCCGTTGATACTGTGTAGCCAGCCGCTCGCTGATAAGCGTCTTTCATGGCGACTCTGACTGTATTGGTATTACTAACAACCTCAGAAATAGCACGGCTATCAAACGCACGCTGTGCTAATACCACAACACCAGCAGCAATTGTTCCTATAATTCCTAATACAATAATAATTTCTAATAGCGTCATACCCCTTTGTTTTTTAGCTTCATTCTTTTTTTGTGCTTTTTTAAGTAGTTTCATTTTTAAGCTCTGTGTCTGTTGATAGACTTTAAACATAGGTATTCCTTAAGAATTTAATCTAATTTAATTTGGTTTATTAATTTCAATGTTTATATTACTGATAAAGACTATATTAATTAAACTAATTACTTTTATTACTAATTAATTTCCTTCTAACTTCCTATCATTGCAATAATTATTAGTTTAAATTATCTCCCCGTCAATAAAGTTTTATTTAATGAAAATTTTCAATGGTGAATTTATTGTGAAATTAATTAACTTCCCCTTAATATTACATACACTGACTATATTAAAGGCATATATATTAAATAATAAAATCGTATCTATAAAAAATCCGATTAGGATTATTCCTAATGTCATTTAAATCAAAAGAAATATTCCCTTACATTATTTATTTCAATTCAATCACTATAAGCATATACAAATAAGTAATATTAATATATTTTACTCAATATTCGACTAAACACTCTTATTCTGGGTAATTGGTGCCTTGTAAATGCACTTTATTAAATTAGTTTAATACAGTGAAATAATTTTTAGTCGAACTACTACTTTTACTAAATAATATCGCTATAGCCTCAATAGTCTATGTGGCAAGTAGCTCTGATATGAGATTAATAATATGGCATATTCTAAATTAGTTTTTTCAGGTACATCTTTTACCTCTAATCATGAATCTACGCTGAATCAAAAAACAGGAAAAATGACTAAGCCTGATTTAAAAAAAGCAAAATTAATACAAGTCCCAATGATATATATAGATGCTTTTGAGAGTATCAAAAATGAGGGCTATACCTCGTTATCGTTCTCTTCTTACTTGATCGAAGCATTAAAGGAAAAAATAATTTGTGATGTTTCAAGGCTTGATTCGTAAACTATATTAATATTTAAAATATAAAAAAATCGCGTATCTCATGTTTAATGACATACGCGATTTTTTTATAAACTATTACACTAACAATTAAATAAACTACATTATTAATTCATTTAAGTTAGCGATAACCTCGTTTATGATTACTGGATGACCAACTGTATGTGGCATCACTCGGCACTAGTTTATCTTTTTTCTGTTGGGCTCTAATTTTTCGAGCTTCTTTATCAACTTCTTTAGAAATTTCCGCAATAATTTCTTTTTTAGCTTTCGCTTGCTCCGAGTTTGTTAATTCACGTTCTAATTTCTTACGTTCTTGTGCTAATCGTGTTCGTACTCGATTTTTTTGCGTTTCTGTCATTTCCTGGATAGTTAACATTTTCATTGTACAGCCCCTTACTCATGTTCAAATTCCAATTGGCAATATAACACTATTTCGAAAGCCATAATATGAAAAACTGTACTCATTATACCTTAATAGGCTTTTTTTTGATTCGGCAAGAGCTGTAAAAAATGTGGAATTAGGCGTATAGTATCGAGCATTGCTACTTGGATAAGCGTATTTTTATTATTATGGAATTAGCCCCTTCCCCCCAAAACATTCGCCAGATACTTGCCTCTGACACTCCTATTATTGATGTTCGTGCCCCCATTGAGTTTCAACAAGGTGCAATACCCACCGCGATAAATATTCCATTAATGAATGATGAAGAACGCGCTGCAGTTGGCACTTGTTATAAACAACATGGGTCACATAAAGCCGTAGAACTTGGTCATCAATTAGTCCGTGGTGAAATCAAAGCTGGCCGTATCGCCGCATGGCTAGCGGCTTGCCAACAATTTCCCAATGGCTTTATTTGTTGTGCTCGGGGAGGTATGCGTTCTCATATTGTACAAGCATGGCTTAAAGATAATGGCATTGATTACCCCCTCATAAACGGTGGTTATAAAGCACTTCGTCAAACAACCATTGATGCCATTAATGAGTTATCAATACGGACGACTATTTTAATCGGTGGATGTACGGGAAATGGTAAAACAACGCTAGTTCATAACCAGCCTGATGGTATTGATTTAGAAGGTATTGCTCACCACCGAGGGTCATCTTTTGGCCGTACATTGCAAGCACAATTTTCACAAGCTACTTTCGAAAACCACCTCGCTGTTGAAATGCTCAAAAAATCATCTAACCATACACGATGGGTGCTTGAAGACGAAGGTAGAGCAATTGGTGCAAACAGTCTCCCTATTATATTACGGGAACAAATGGAAAAAGCGACCATTGCCGTTATTGATGACCCATTTGAGTTACGCCTTGAACGGCTCAAACATGAATATTTTGACCGAATGACCCACGACTTTATTGATGCATATGGTGAAGAAATTGGATGGCAATATTACAGTGAATACCTCCACCACGGTTTGTTTGCAATCCGTAAACGTTTAGGTTCTCAACGCACCACTGAATTAACACATTTATTAGATACAGCACTAAAACATCAGCAAATTACGGGTGAAACACAATCACATTTTTCTTGGCTATGCCCATTGTTGAATGAATATTATGACCCTATGTATCGTTATCAATTAAGCCAAAAACAAGCGCGAATTATTTTTCAAGGCACTTATGGCGAAGTTGAGCAGTGGCTCAATCAATAATTACCGAAAAATCAGATTTGGCTTTAGGTTCATTCGACTGATAAGCCAACTAATCATTGAATTCTCAAATAGCTTAATGAATATCAAAACTTACGCAGTTGTGCCTTGCTTAACTTAGCTTGATTCCTCATTATATGTTTTTTTATATAACGATAACGAGGTACTCATGCGTCGTCTTTTACTCTCTTCATTATTTGTCTGTTTTACATTTCCCCAAGCTATGGCTGCTCAGCTTCATATGTACGCTGGAGCAGGTTTGCGCCCGCCGATTGAAAAAGTAATCGAAAAATTCGAAAAAGAAACAGGCAACACTGTCACTGTTGAGTATGGCGGTTCGGGGCAAATTTTGACGCGCTTTGAGTTAACTCAACAAGGGGATTTATTTTTCCCAGGCTCTGAAGATTATGTGGAAAAGCTACAAGCCAAATCACTGGCCACTGACGCTTACCCTATCGTTCGCCATATTCCTGTTGTTGCTGTGCGAAAAGACAAATCACAAGGAATAGCCACTATTGAAGATCTCGCCAAAAGCAATTTGCGTCTAGGTATGGGCGACCCGAAAGCTATCGCTCTAGGCCGCAGTGGTGAACTGTTACTCGATGCAAGCGGTTATGGCGATCAATTACGCGATAAAGTGATAGTGCGCGCCGCAACAATTAAACACCTGTCCATGTATTTGCTCAATGGCGAAGTGGATGCAGCAATTATTGGCTGTGCCGATGCAATGAAAAATCAGGACAAATTACTTGTATTACCTTCCCCAGAAGGTAGCCCTGAAGAAATTGCCACCATTGCAGTATTAAGCACCAGCGCTGCGCCAAAAGAGGCCAAATTATTGGCTGAGTATTTTGCTGCGCCTGAAGGTATCAAAGCCTTTACAGACTACGGTTTTTTACCTGTTACCACTAAAAAATAATTCCCATATGTACCCCATCATGAAGTGGGCACTTGTGCCCCTATTGCTCTTATTACTCTTGATTGTCGGGTCATTGACGGCGTTGCTGTTTCAGCTCACGCCGTCACTGCTTTCACAATTAATTGCTGAGCCTGAGTTCCATTTCGCGATTTTAATGTCCCTTGCTACGTCCTTGACGTCATTATTTTTCGCATTCTTAATAGCTATTCCTGCAGCTTGGGTGATGACACGCAGCGAATTTTTCGGCAAACGTGCAGTGGATGCGCTGTTTGACTTGCCCCTCGTCACCCCACCGTTAGTCATTGGGATAGGCTTATTGCTACTTTTAGGTAGCCAAGGGCCATTTTCCGTGATTTTCCCAGAACTCAGCCGTTGGTTATTTTCCCCTCTCGGTGTGATTATTGCGCAAACCTATGTAGCAAGTGCAGTGCTTTATCGCTCTGCACAAGGGGCATTTGCCGCCATTGACCCTGCATTTGTCAGAACAGGGTTAAATTTGGGGTTATCTCCCGCGAAAACATTAATTTTGGTTGAGATCCCGCTTTGTTGGCAAGGTTTAATGAGCGGCGGTATATTAGCCTACTCACGGGCATTGGGGGAATTCGGAGCCACCTTAATGTTGGCTGGGGCAACTCGCTTTAAAACAGAAACTTTGCCCATGGCAATTTATTTGAATATTGCCAGCGGGGATTTTTCACTCGCACTTGGGTGTGCTCTGATTTTAATGGCATTAGCGGTTGTGCTGTTGCTTGCACTTCACCGTTTAAAAAGGCGGAAAACCCATGCTAAACCTTGAGAATATTCACGCGGGAATTTTAAAAAAAGTGACACTGTCACTTTAAGAGGGCTATTGTACCGCGATTTGTGGCCCCTCTGGTAGTGGGAAAACCACGTTGCTCAATTGCATAGCAGGCTATCAACGTTATCAAGGCGATATTTATTACCAAGGTAACTTATTGAATAAATTGCCCATTTGGCAGCGCCCTTGCCGCTATCTTAACCAGCGTTTGTATTTATTTCCGTGGTTGAATGTAATGAACAATCTCCGTTTAGCCCAGTATGCAGCTAAAATCCCCAGAGATAAGCAACACATTATCGCTTTGTTAGATAAAATGAATATTGCTCACTTGGCCAACCGTTACCCCTATGAAATCTCAGGCGGAGAACAACAACGAGTTGCTCTTGCCCGCGCGATGATTTCATCGCCATCTTTGCTCTTATTGGATGAACCGTTTTCCAGCTTAGATTGGCAAACAAGGGAGCAACTTTGGTCGCAAGTGAATCAATTAAAACAAGATGGTGTCACTATTTTATTAGTCACTCATGAACCTAAAGAAGCGGCTGCATTGGCGGAATACCACGTTGCCATAGAAAATGGCAATATACTCCAGTGTTAGCAAAAAGAGGCTTAGGCCTCTTTTTTGTCTTTCTCGATTAGATAAAAACCACACCAACTAAATACAGCATCCCCATCACAAAACACACGGACGAGCTCACATACCAAAATAAATCACTGTTTCCTGCAAAACGCGCTTTTATCAATGGAAATAAAGCGGCTCGAAGTAAAAATACGGTCGCAATAGCGAACAAAATAGGCTGGTGAAACGGTAAAATTGGCTGCCCTAGCGCTGTTGTCAACGCATAAGCAGAGCATATAAGCAGGATAGTTCCGACAACAATGGCTGTAACATGCGGATACCAATGGCCTTTTTGCGCTTTTTCTACGATAGAGTTCCCTGCACCTAAAAAACGATACCCTTTTGCACCGAGAAACAAGCACGCAAAATGCAGTAATGCAGCGATAAATGTACAGAACGAACCGAGATATAATGCGATGTTGCTCATGTTAAGCCCTTGTTTGTCTGAATATAGCAGCAACGGGGATAATACCCCGCTGCGCTATACACATTCATTTATAAGGCTAGTTTATCGAATCAGGTGCAGGTTTATCCACATTTATCTCATAAAGTTGTAGCGCTCGGTTAACTTCTGAGCGAGCAATCAAACCTTCATCCGCTAATAATTTCAGTGCAGCCACCACAATAAAATGACGGTTGACCTCGAAGAATTCACGTAATGCCTCACGAGTGTCTGAACGCCCAAACCCGTCCGTACCTAATGAGATGAATTTTCTATCTGATACATAGGGTTTAATTTGGTCACCTACGATTTTCATGTAGTCCGTCGCAACCACCAATGGCCCTTTGTATGGCTCAATCATTTGCTGCACATATGGTTTTTTAGGCTCATCTTCAGGATGCAACATATTCCAACGCTCTACCTTCATCGCTTCGCGCCGTAATTCATTTAAGCTGGTCGCACTCCAAATGTCGCTATTCACCCCAAAGTCATTTGCTAAAAGCTCTGCCGCCGCAAGGGTTTCACGCATAATCGAACCACTAGACATCAACTGAACACGCGGGGAATTTTCAGGCACATTATCGTAGGATTTAAATAAATAAGCGCCTTTTAGAATGCCGTCTTCTACCCCTTCAGGCATGGCGGGTTGCGGGTAGCCCTCATTGAGTAGAGTGATGTAATAGTAAATGTCTTCATTATCAACGAACATGCGTTGCATGCCATTTTGAATAATTACAGCTAACTCATAGGCATAGGCTGGGTCATATGAAACGCAGCTTGGGATCACGGAAGATAAAACATGGCTGTGACCATCGTCATGCTGTAAGCCTTCACCCATTAAGGTGGTTCGCCCAGACGTTGCCCCCAGTAAAAAACCTTTGGTACGCGCATCTGCCGCAGCCCAAGCAAGGTCACCTACGCGCTGCAAACCAAACATAGAATAGAAAATATAGAAAGGAATGGTTGGCACATCATGGTTACTGTATGCCGTACCCGCAGCTATCCATGTAGAAATGGCCCCTGATTCGTTGATCCCCTCTTGCAGAATTTGCCCGTCTTTTGCCTCTTTATAGTAGCTTAATTGCCCTGCATCTTGTGGGGTATAAAGCTGGCCTAAATAGGAGTGAATGCCTATTTGACGGAATAGCCCTTCCATTCCAAAGGTTCTTGATTCATCAGGTACAATTGGCACCACCAGCTTGCCAACTTCGGCATCTTTAAGTAACACATTCAAAATGTTCACAAATGCCATCGTGGTGGACATATTTCGCTCCCCACTGCCTTTGAATAAATTGGCAAAACTGGCTAATGGCGGTATAGCCACAGGGCTTGTTTGGCCAAAACGTGCTGGAATATAGCCTCCCAGCACTTGGCGCGTGCTTTTAATATACAGGGCTTCTGCGCTATCAACTTCAGGTTTGAGATACGGAATTTCGTCTAATTGCTCATCTACCACAGGCAAATTGAGTTTGTCACGAAAAGCGCGAACCGCGTCTTGGCTCATTTTTTTTAGTTGATGATTGATGTTTTGCCCTTCACCCGCTTCCCCCATTCCAAAACCTTTCACAGTTTTAGCTAAAATGACGGATGGCTTGCCTTTGGTATTTACCGCTTGGTGATAAGCAGCGTAGACTTTTTCAGGGTCGTGTCCCCCACGGTGTAAATTCCAAATGTCGTCATCACTCATATCCGCCACAAGTGCGAGCAGCTCAGGGTATTTACCAAAAAAATGCTCACGGACATATGCACCACTTTGCGATTTGAAAGTTTGGTAATCACCATCTACACACTCCATCATTCGCTGCATCAATAAGCCAGAAGTGTCTTTTTCCAGTAATTTATCCCAAGCACTTCCCCAAATAACCTTAATAACATTCCAACCAGCCGCTTTAAATACAGACTCAAGCTCTTGAATAATTTTACTATTACCACGGACTGGACCATCGAGTCGTTGTAAATTGCAGTTGACGACAAATACGAGATTGTCCAGTTTTTCTCGCCCACCTAAGGAGATTGCCGCGATTGATTCAGGCTGATCCATCTCCCCATCACCAAGGAATGCCCAAACTTTACGGCCTTGATGTGGCTTGAGGTTACGATACTCAAGGTAACGCATATAACGCGCTTGATACGCAGCAGTTAATGGCCCGAGCCCCATCGACACTGTCGGGTACTGCCAAAAATCAGGCATTAAGCGTGGGTGAGGATAAGATGACAAGCCACGGCGGACAGATTCACGGCGAAAATTATCGAGTTGCTCTTCGTCAATTCGCCCTTCTAAATAAGCTCGACCATAAATTCCCGGTGCTGAGTGCCCTTGGATATACACCATATCCCCAGCAAAATCATCCGTTCTCCCCCTGAAAAAGTGTGTAAAACCAATATCGTATAACACTGCCGCGGATTGGTAGGTTGCAATATGCCCCCCCACATTAGAGTGTTTCCCCGCGCGGAGTACCATCGCCATCGCATTCCAACGAATATAGGCGTTTAATCGCCCTTCCGTTGCCAAATTACCCGGGTATTCAGGTTGGTTATGGACGGGAATACTATTGATATACGGTGTGGTTACAATGCTTTGAAAATCACCGTATTTTCGTTGATCCGCTTGCGCCATTTTGTTAAGTAAAAAATGTGCGCGCTCACGGCCATCAACTTCGGTAACGCCTTCATAAGACTCAAGCCATTCCGCGGTTTCCTGAGGATCGACATCTTTTTCTATTGTTGTGTGGTTCATACTTTCTCCCAAATCTACTTTCCCGTCAGGGCAGGTTTACGTCTCAAACCGGATCATTGACCTTGAATTGCAATTGCTATAGTTGCGATTACTATCATACCTAACGGTATAGTTGCATATGCAATAATGGTAAAAAAGACTTTATCCTTTTATAATTGCAATTGCAACTAACTCCCTTTAATCAAGAAAGGCCATATGAAAACTAAACAAGCGGATTTGTGGTTTTCCTTTGTCCGCGCACATCGGATCATCATCAGAAAAATCGAAACTAAACTTTCCGAAGCAAAATTGCCTATTTATGCGTGGTATGATGTTTTATGGGGCTTGGAAAGTGGCGAAAACGGAACGCGGCGAATGCATGAATTAGCGGATGTCGTGGTGATTGAACGCTATAACTTAACGCGTTTAATTGACCGCTTAGAAAAGGAAGGACTCGTCATTCGCTCTCGTTCGGACGATGACAGAAGAGCATCTTTTGCCACAATTACGGAAAAAGGCAAACAGCTTCGCAAACAGATGTGGGAAATCTACCGAGAAGTGGTTAAAACACATTTTCTCAGTCAATTTAGCGAAGCTGAAATCAATGATTTTGCCAATGCCCTTGATAAAGCCGCATTGAGTGCAAAAGACTAAATAAAGTGAGACGGTACCACCGACGATACCGTCACACCCTAGCGAGTTAGCCTTTCAATTGCGTCTTCATAAACAGCGACAGAAAGCTGATTTTCCTCATAAAGTTGCTTCAATGCACACAAGGCTATCCAATTTACTGATGGGTAAATAATCCCGTTTTTATCAATAGAATCAGAACCTAATGCCATAAACCCTCGAGGTATAAATGGTTTTATTTGCTTAGCGATATGGTGTGAGTAATCCGTTACCGCAATGATGGGTACCTTGGTATTACCTAAACAGAGGTTAAGGTGAGAAGACACAAACTGCTGTTTCGCATCAAACGCGAGTCGCGTATAACTTGGGCAACTCCACACTTCAGACTCAATACCCCATTGCTTTTTCAATAATTGGGCAGCTTGCTTAACCCTTTCGAGTGATTTTCCTGCCCCACACAATTGAATATCAATCTTTGGTGCACTACGTGATAACTGGTACATGCCTTTAAACGCCGCTATCGCTGCTTCTTCAGGTAAAGGCTCATTTACTTGATTAACACTGTGTAATGCCATATAGACCAATAACTTATCGCCATTTAAATACAAATGTGTCAATGCTTGTTGGGCGATAGCCGCGGCTTCTTGCGCATTCGCTATATCATAAGCTAGCCAATTTTCCATCGACGTAAGCTTTAATGGAAACCACGGATAGACCCCTTTAGGTAAATAGCTTTCACTCGTATCAATACAATTGAGGAAAATCCCTTTATGGTTTGTTTCAGTCTCTAGTGCACTTAACTGCTCAATTAAAGGTGTATTCACAAAGTAAAACAGGGGTTTTTCATACGTTTCTTGGCTATTAAACCAAATTGGCCACGCCGTTTCTTGCTGACCAGCAGCACCATTTTGATTAATAACCCAAATCGAAGCGTCCTTATGCTTAGTGTCGCCAATATGTTTAATCGCTTTATGAAGCAAACTTGTCGGAGAGCTTGGCAGGTTGGCGTTGTCATAAGCTACCTGATTAATTTGTTGTAAACACAAATTAGCTGCAGCTTGGGTTTGTGCCGTTGCTGCCGGCATTTTCATTGATTGGATAAACATTAGCGCTCCACCTTACTTTATAATTGCAATTGCAATGATTGTAGTTGCAATTATAAGATGAAGTCAAATGAAGCCTAACGCCATTATTTTTTAATAACAAGCTCAGTAACACCTTGGTAGATAAGCCTTGTCGCCAATGTTCCTAAAATCAACCCGACCACTTTCCCCACCACTTTATGGATACGGGAATAGCTCCGTCTAACCGATGAAAGAGAAAATGTTTGGCAGAGAATAATTCGCCATATCAATGAAGCCAACACGATCCCAAGCCAAATCACCAGTTTTGTCCATAATGGCGTTGAGGGAGAGATAGTGGTTGAGAAAATACTCATGAAAAACAGCACGGTTTGCGGATTTGAAAGATCGGAAATTAAACCACGGCGAAAATACACACCTTTCGGGAAATGTTCAGTAATATTCTCGGTGGATAAATTGAGTTGGGTTTTATTTTTAAAAACGCTAATCGCGTAATACAACAAATACAATCCGCCTAGTACTTTAATTAACGAAAACAACGCACCAAACTCTGACATTAAGGTTACAAGACCAAATAACCCAAGGCCAGAATAAATGGCATTACCTAAAACAACGCCATAACCGCAGGTCAGCCCCGCTTTTTTCCCTGAACTAAGCGTGGTTTGGACAACAATAAATAAATTGGCGCCAGGATTAAAAAACGTCAGTATAAATAAAAATAGAGTGATAATAATGCTATGTAACGGATCCATAATTTTGTCTTCGAAAATTTAGGGTTTTCCATTATAGGCACGAAATTATTATCAACTCTATTTCAAAATGCAGATTTACTGCACAAAATCAGGGTGATTATCCGACAAGTTGTATTATTGGCTTAACATTTTTTTTCGTTGTAATAACCATTTATCTAATTCATTTGCAAATTGCTGGCGATCCCGTTGGTTTAAACTTGCAGGGCCTCCAGTTTGCACGCCACTTGCCCGCATCGTATCCATAAAATCACGGATATTCAGACGCTCACGAATAGTTGCATCACTGTATCGTTCACCTCTAGGGTTCAAGGCGGACGCGCCCTTTTCCATCACTTCTGCGGCTAGAGGAATATCTGCAGTGATCACTAAATCCCCTTTTTGCGCACGAAGAACGATTTCATTATCTGCGACATCAAAGCCTGCGGGAACTTGTAAGGTTTTTAAAAAACGAGATGGCGGAACCGACAAGCGTTGGTTGGCAACAAATGTAATTTGCACATTTTCTCTGTCAGCTGCGCGATATAAAACTTCTTTGATAACTTTAGGACACGCATCCGCATCAACCCATATTTCCATTATTTTATCCAAAACTTAGCGGTATATTATGGGGATATCATAACACGATCACAGCAAGAAAAAGTACCGATGTGATTTGAGTAGTGTTTAATTAAACGTTATGTCGACCAAGTTTATCACTGATAATATTAGCAATTAATCTGAAATAAACTTGGTGATAATTGATAAACTAAAGCACCATGACCATTTCATGCCATGTCATTCCACCATGATCTGACTCAGAGGGTTTGACATATTGGTAACCAAAATGTTTATACAAATCAACGTGGCGTTCTTTGCACATTAGATGAATAGTTTCTTTGTTATTTTTTCGCATTAAAGCAATGAATTCTTTCATCAATAACGATGAATAGCCTTTTCCTTGGTGATTTGGGTGGATCACAACCGACATAATAACCACATTTGGCGCTTGTGCATCATGGCCGATGAGCTCTTTGAATTCTTCATCGGACATCACCACATCCCACGCACAGCCTGCATTAATGAAGCCAACGATTTCACCTGCCACCTCCATGCATAAAAAACCTTGTGGGTACTGCGCTATTCGCGTTGCGATTTTTTCTTTGGTTGCTGCCTCATCCCCTTCATATGACTCTATTTCAATGGCAAAACACGTTTCGACATCATGTAATGTCGCTTGTCTAAATACGGGGGGTTGCATTTAATAACCTCTTATTCTTTATTTGTACTTATTTTATTTTCCAAACTATGGGCAACTATTTTCGCACGTTTTCGTCATTTTTTGCAGCGCATTGAGTTGTAAATAACTTAATGCCGTGGACAATAGAACAAATACGCCTCCAATGATCGCCACAAGAAAAGCAGCATACAACCCATAAGTATCAACCATTTTTCCCGTCATCATTGCACCGATAGCCACACCAATATTTAACCCTGCGAGTAACCACGTCATTCCTTCTGTTAACCGATTTTGCGGAACGATATTTTCCACTAATGACATTGCAATAATCATGGTTGGTGCAAAGAAAAGCCCCGAAATAAACACTACAAGCGCGAGGGAATAAACGCCACCTACCCACCACATTGGCACAATAGATAAGAATGTCATAACCCCACTAATGAATAATAAGCGTGGTAATGGTGTTTTTAAATTGAGCGCCCCGAAAACCAAGCCCATCGCACAAGAACCTATCGCGTAAGCGGATAAAACTAAACTTGCCGCAGCGGGTTGCTGTTGTAATTGTGCGAGTGTGACACTTAATATATCCACCGAACCAACAATAACCCCTAATGCAATCATTAATGCGATCAGCAATTGTAAGCTTGTCATCGACAAAATCGATTTTTGCTTTGGTGTTAACATTTCCAAAGTGACAACATGGGGTTCTGTACTGCGTTGTTGCACAAGGAGCATCACACCCATCAGCAATAAAACAGCGGCAACCAACAAGCCCGCTTGCGGAAATAAAGCAACAGTCAACCCAACTGACAACGGCGGCCCTGCAATAAACGTCGCATCATCAAAAACAGTTTCAAGTGAATAAGCCGTTTGTAGGATAGGTTGCCCTTTATACAATGCCGTCCACCGTGCTCTTATCATAGCCGACATACTGGGCATCGCACCGGCTAAAAACGCGCCAATAAATAACCCTGCATTAGGTAATGCCAGCCACGTTGTCGTAACGAGCAACATAACTCCCAATAAGCTGATAAGCGTGACTACGGGTAACACTCGATACTGACCCAATTTATCAACTAATCGGGAAATTTGTGGCGACAGCAATGCGTAGGTAAGCACAAATGTTGCTGAAACTAACCCCGCTAACGTATAACTTCCCTTTAATTGTGCCAGCATAGTGATGATACCGATGCCCATCATCGGTAACGCGAGGCGAGCAAGTAACCCTGCGATAACAAAGCGCTGGCTTCCTTTAGCTTGGAAGAGTTCTTGATAGCGACTTAGCATGTAAGCTCCCTATGATAAATTCATTATACATACAACACGTATGTATAATAATGATATAATCATACACGGTGAATGTAAATAACGAGACTCCGTGTTTATAAGAGGTTTTATGGCAAGAAGAACGCAAGCTCAAATGGAAGAAACCCGCGAGCTTTTATTAACCACTGCACGAGAACACTTTAGCCGTTTGGGTTTTGCAGCAACCTCCATGGATGAAATTGCGGCAAGCGTTGATTTAACTCGAGGTGCTCTTTACCATCATTTTGGTGATAAAAAAGGTTTATTTACCGCTGTTGTTGAACAGATTGATAACGAAATGAATGGTCGGTTGCAAAAAATCTCTACCAATTCCACTAACCTGTGGAACAACTTCCGTCTACGCTGCCATGCCTATTTAGAAATGGCATTAGAGCCTGATTATCAACAGATTATCTTACGAGATGCCAAATCTGTTGTGGCTGAAGATCTTGCAAAATCAAATCTTAAATGCACTGAACAAGTCGATATCTTGCTACAGGAATTAATGAGCAAACAGATTATTGGCAATGTTAATACCCGCGCCCTTGCCTTTTTAATCAATGGCGGGCTTGCTGAATCTGCCTATTGGATTTCTCAGGCCAATAGCCAAGAACGTTTACAGCAAAGTATTCAAGCTATTGATAAAATCATTGATGGGTTACGCGAAAACTAATCGTTAGCTACCCTATTTTGTTTATATAAGGTATTGAGCCTATAGGCGAATAATAATACGATTAGCAAAAATACAGGTACCGTTAGCGTTAACTCTAAATAAACGAACCGATTGAAATTAAAACCATTTACTTTCGGCGTTAGCCAATAAGCTAAAGGCAACGTCGATACGCATGCAAGCCCACCAATCACAATTAATCGCTTTAACTTTTTCTTGTTTTCACTTTTAATTTCATTGGGCTGCATACGATGGAATTGAAAATATTGATAACACAGATAGGCTAATCCCCCCGCAGAACTAAGGTGCTGTAATAATTTATAAAACGCAATTTCTTGGCTATCAGACATCGCAAACAGCTTCATTTGCAAAAATGAAATTTCCCGTACAAATGCCCCTGATTCATGTGTAAAACTATCCCACATAATATGTGTTAATGCCCCGATATACAGTGAAATAAAGACAACTAACGTTTGTCGAATAGTGAGTTTATTCATAGTATGAATAGTAAAAGGGCTCATTCTATTCAACACGGGCGCCATTTTTTGCGTTAACCAATAAACTAATAAACACAGTGGCAACCCTGCATAAAACCAACCAATAGAATCATGGGCCATTGATGCGGCTTTGTACCACGTTAGCGAATAGAATAAGTCTGGGCTCAAGCTACCTAAAATAAGTGCAGGCAAACTTAACCAACGGAAATATTTGGCCTGTTTAATGGGAAAAACGACAGCGGGATGGGAAAACGTCCAAGGCATACTCGCGACCAACGCAATTGAATAAATATCAGGATAGTGCCGTTTTATTTGTAAAAACGATATACGAGAAATCGGAAAAATTTGCCCACAAATTCATGTGGGCTATAAAGCTAAGGTAAACTAGATGAGCGAATTGAAAGTTTGTTTCAACTTTTCAATATCTTGTGCCGTCGTTGACCAAGAGGTACAAAAACGTAGGCAGGTTGTGTCTGCTGTTGGCTGGCAAACTTTACTGACGACATAGTGAGCCAACACTTTATCACTTAGCGAGCTAGGTAAAATCACAAAAACTTGGTTTGATTCTACAGGTGCTAAAAAGCCGAACCCTTTTTCGCTAAAGAAATTGGCAAGTTCACTTGCAGCATCGTTGATTTGCTGACCTAACTTAAAATAAAGGTCGTCATTAAATAGTGCTTCAAACTGCGCAGCTAATAACCAGCCTTTAGCTTGTAACCCGCCTTTTTGCTTAATGCTATAACGAAAATCAGATTTTATCGCGGGGTTTAAAATCACTAAAATCTCACCAGTCAATGCCCCAATTTTTGTTCCACCGATGTAGAAAACATCCGTGAGTTGTGCGATATCTTCAATGGTTAAATCACTGACTGGGGACATCAAACCCGATGCTAGACGTGCTCCGTCCATAAATAGGAACAAACCATTTTCGTCGCAAATTTTACGCAGAGCAACTAGCTCCGCTTTGCGATACACCGTACCAATTTCAGTGGAGTTACTGATATAAACAACTTTTGGTTGAACTGAATGCTCATCGGGATGTTCAGACAATACTTTTTCAATATGCGCTGGTGTCAGTTTCCCAGAGCCAGATTCTACTGTGATAACTTTATGCCCAGATGCTTCAATCGCCCCTGTTTCGTGAACATCAATATGACCACCAACAACGGAGATCACCGCTTGGTGTGGACGTAAAATATGGGAAATCGTCGTTAAATTGGTGATCGTTCCGCCGTTAAAGAAATGGATATCCGCATTAGGCTGACCAATACGGTGTTTAACTTGCTCAGCAACTTGCTTGCACAGACCGTCTGTACCATAACCTGTAAAACGTTTCCCAGCTAAGTTGTTCAATGCTTCCATCACGTTAGGATGCGCAATTTCGTTATAATCATTTGTAAAGCTGTACATTAATTCACCCACTAATACCCTGTTATGTAAATAATTAGCTAATAGTTATAGAGATAACTAATTTATTATTCAACGATCTTTTTTATCGTTCACTGATACAATTTTATAGGTACACAAAAATAACAGCTACCAACGAAATTTGTAAACAAAACCAACGCTTATAAACCGTTACTTTTGTGAACGGCGAAATGTGAGATTAAAGCGGTATGGCCCCAGCAATGGGTGCTCACTCGCCTTTATGGTTCGAACACCATGGTAATTTAAACGGGATTTTCCACCCCAAACCAGCACATCCCCATGTTCCAGTGTCAGGGCTATTTTGGGCGCTTCACGTGTAACACCGCCAAAATCAAATATGCAGGGTAACCCTAATGAAAATGAAACAATCGGCTGTAAAAAATCCGCTTCGTCTTTATCTTGATGAAGTGATAGCTTAGTCCCCACAGCATATCGGTTAATCAAACAGGCATCTGGTTCAAACCCCAGAAAACCCGCTCTTTCTGCTGCTTCTTGGGCTAATTGGCGCAATATTATTGGCATGGGTTGCCAAGGTTGATTAGTGACAGGGTCACTATTTGTATAGCGATACCCTGTTTTATCAGTCACCCACCCCCAATCACCGCAATTGCTCATCGCAACTGACATGCGGTACCCTCCCGGGGTTTCCATATTTCTTAATGGAGATAGCAAAATAATGTCATTTAATGATTGTAATAACGCCTGACTATTGCCCAGTAAAAAACCTTTTAGCAAGAAAGCATTTGGTGCTATCTCAATGGTGTTTTCATCATCAGAAAATAACATATTCGATTATCTCATTAATTTAACCGTAGTCACTCATAATACGCAGTTAAACATCGCTTCACCGTGCTTTGAGTGCTTCTGCGCGCTGGCTCACCCAAACACTGCCTAAAATCACTATCATGCCAATAAATTGCAAGGTACTAAGCTGTTGATTAAGGTAAAACCACCCTAAAACCACGGCGCTAACCGGGCTAAGAAAACCTAACGATGCCACTGAACTCGGCCCTAACAACGCCAACCCGCGGAACCATAGTGCATAGGTTAATGCCCCACCAATTAAGGTTAAATAACTAAGCCCAATGATATTCACGGATGTTAACGTCGGCAATGCTGGCTCAAAAATGAAGGCAAATGGGAGTAAAATCAAACCGCCCGCAGTTAATTGCCACGATGTAAAAGTTAATGCGCTAACGGGAGGTTGCCAACGACGGCTCATAACCGTGCCCGCGGCCATTGAAAATGCCCCAGCCAAGCCAGCTATCACGCCAACCCAATCTAGCGCAGCTGTAGGTGTTAACAGCAAAATCGCCACACCAACAATTCCGCTAAGCGAAGCGATTACTGAAACACTGGACAAACGGTTATTCAATAACCAACGACTTAAAAACAGTACAATTAGTGGCTGTACAGCCCCCACCGTTGCGGCAACACCACCGGGTAGACGGTAAGCTGCAATAAACAATAACCACCAAAACAGTGAAAAGTTCAACGCCCCTAAAATAGCCACTCGCAACCACCAAATCCCTGAAGGTAGTTGGCGTAAAAGTAGCATCAACAACAACCCCGCAGGCAATGCACGTAAAACAGCCAATGTTAATGGTAAACCCGAGGGCAGCATTTCAGTCGTCACCAAATAGGTGCTTCCCCACACAATGGGGGCTAATGCAGTAAAACATAAAACAACATAGCGATTCATAGTTTGACCTTCAATATTTATCTTGATGTCAAGATAGTTTTTATTTACCTTGACGTCAAGATAAATAAAGCCCATTATTTACCTATGGATAGAATCGATAAAATCACTCAACAATGGGAGCGTGAGCGCCCAGATCTCGATATTAGCCCAATGGGGTTAATTGGTCGGTTAGGCAATATTGCCTATCATCTCACCCGTGAAATGGAAAAAGTCTTCGCTGAATTTGGCCTTAATCGGTCAAGTTTTGATGTGCTGGCGACTTTACGGCGCTCTGGTAAACCTTACACCCTGAGCCCGGGGGATATGCTTGCGACACTAATGGTAACGTCGGGAACTATGACAAACCGCATTGATCAACTGGAAAAAGCGGGGTTAGTCTCCCGCCACACCAACCCAGATGATGGTCGAGGTTTTTTAGTTTCACTGACTGATGAAGGGCTAACCTTAATTAATCAAGTCATTGAGGCTCATACAAAAAACCAAGCACGGTTAGTGGCAAAGTTGACGTTGGAAGAGCAACAGGCGCTCAACCAACTATTACGGACATTTCTCGCAACGTTTGAACCTTAAGTAAACTGAAACGGTAACGGCATTTGCAAACGCTCAAATTTATCGCATAAGTACACTAATCGTAATACGTTT
Source organism: Providencia sp. R33 (assembly GCF_019343475.1). NCBI lineage: Bacteria > Pseudomonadati > Pseudomonadota > Gammaproteobacteria > Enterobacterales > Morganellaceae > Providencia > Providencia sp. R33. Next base: position 1,522,692 of record NZ_CP072453.1, read on the forward strand.
TCGGGGGGGATCTCCCCTGAAGCTGTTAACAATTTGACCTGATTGGCTAACCATATTGTTCCCAAATCTTCCAGAACACGTATTACATCGCCAATTTCAGCGTGTTGAGATGACGAAAGTTTTTGCCTTCCCGTGCAAGCTTGGGTTTCCAGTACGGATAAAATTGGACGAACCAATTGGCTTGCGAGTGTTATTTCAGGTACAAATGTATTGCGCTTTTGTTGCTTTTTCTCCATGTATTCGATGATTTTATTGAAAAAACCTGAACGCTGTTTCTTACGGGGAATAGATTCAAAATCAAGGTAAAATAGCTCAATACCGAGTTCTTTCTTTAGCCACACGGTTTTGGGCACCAGTTGAATACCTTGTGTTGTTTGATTGACCAGAACACTCACTGCGGCGATAGGCCATTTTTCCTTGGTGATAAAGCGTAATTCTTCGATTTTATGATTTTCATTCCCTTCCCAGTTTAACCGCAAAAACGCTCTATTTTTTTCGCTATCGGATACCGCCCATAAAATGCACTGTTCTGCTTCGTCCCAATGCAACTGTTCGTAATCAGCAATATGCAAGATAACTGGTTGATAAACATTTTCGTTGGATAGGTTCGAAAGGAACTCGCAAGCCTCGTGCCAGTGAGTAAAGCCCAATTCCCCTTGAAGCGTTTGGTAATCCTCATTTGCTAACAGTTTTTGACTATCTTTTACGGCAAAACTGTCGCCACTGGCCGATAATTTACCTTCATCCGAAAGCCGTGGATCATGCAATTTAAACGGTGTTCGCATCAAATTATCGGCAGTTTGCTTCCAAATAGATAACGTTTGCCAAACGTTTTGCCGACCAAACATCGGGTCAAGTCGGTTTGCACGCCCTTGCGTACATTGAATAATTTTTTTCTCTTGGTTATCCCAAAAACTAAATGTTGCGCCAATTGCGCCACTTTGCGTTTGCCACCAATTCGCATCAATCGGTGTTAAATCAAGCACTGACGCTTGGCTGGTATATTGCCGACGTTGTAAACCTTTAAGCACTGCAAGCTGTGTTGCATCTGCTGTTGAAAGTTGCTGTAAATAGGCGGCAATTTCGGCGATTAGCCGCAAAACTTGCCCTTCATCCATGGTAAAGTGCTTATCAGCAAGTAATTTCACTTGTTGACTGAGCCTTTTCAAATAATTAGCTAACCGAGGTAAACCTTCTGCTTTCGCCGACATATTCAACAAGTGCAATTGCGTGGCGCTGCTTTGGCTAATGTGCGACAAACCTTGGCGCAACAAATCTTGGATAAATTGCCCAATTGTTGCGATAACGGTTTTATCATCATCAGTTAACGACAGAGCAGTATCAGGCACAGGGGCTAAATCATCAGGCCATTGCCAAACCACACCATTTTGCATCAACAGCTTAGCAATCACCGCAAGGTGAACGGCTTTTTTCTGTTTTTCAGGTACTGAGGAGATCATCCCTTGAAAACCACTGCCTTTCAGATAAATGATTGGCTCATCATATTCGGTTAATGTCACTCTTAATTGGTTGTATTGGTCATCAAAAGTCAGCTCACGCCCTTGCCACTCATCTAACAAGCGGATAGCTAAGCGGCAATCGGGTTTAGAAGAAAGTTTAATTAATAACATCGGTTCTAATGCGAGCAATTCAGGCAGTAGTGGCTCAGGTTCACTAAGCTCAGTTTCGCTGCCAATTTCCTGAGTGCTTTCATTCGCCACATTATTCTGAACCCAAAGTACAGCCGCTAAAATATGCTTACAACAACCTGATGCGCTGCAATTACACGTTGCTCTTTGCACGCCTTGCGCATCTAACTGTACCGTTTGCCCATCACTGTCAAATTGCCCCACCGCAAGATCTATAGGGTTAACTTTTTGATTTTCTATATCTTTACGTGCTCGGCGTAATAACCCTGCGTTGGCAAATACGGTTAATGCATCATCGTCATATTGGTAATAAATGGTTTGCCAACTCATTGCATCACCTCCGCCAGCCACTGTGCAAAATGCTCTGGTGTTAAGGCCGCGACATGCATGCCCCTATCTGCCAATTTTTGGGCAATTTCAGGGTCATAAACAGGTAATGCATCATCGTCTAACGCAGCTAAACCTAAAAGTTTCACTTGCTGACTGTTCAGGCGCTGTGTGCAGTTAAGCAGATGATTTAACGCACCGCCTTCCTCAAAGTCACTGATCAAGCTGATCACTGTTCTTTTAGGGTTGCGAATTAAGCTTTCGCAGTATTGCATCGCTTTGGCGATATCGGTTCCACCACCTAATTGCACCGTCATTAAAACCTCAACAGGGTCATGAGCTAAATGGCTTAAATCAACCACTTGTGTGTCAAAAACCACTAATGAAACCCGTACCGTTGGCAACGCTGCTAAAATACTGGCGCAGACCGCCGCATACATAATTGAACTTGCCATTGAGCCACTTTGGTCAACACACAAAATCACATCCCACGGTAGATGCTGCTGCTGGCGTGAGTTGAAATACGGCGTTTTAATGACTAGCCGTTGATGTTGTACATCATAGTTTTTTAAATTTGCGGCGATAGTCGCGCGCCAATCGAAATTACGACTATTGGGTATTAACGAACGACGAAAACGGTTTTTGCGCCCTGTTAATGCTTGGCGGAACTGATTACGCATTTGACTGAGAATATCATCCACCACTTTGCGAATAATATTTTTCACCGCATCACGCGTATCTTCGTTCATTTTCCCGCGCAAGCTCATTAACGTTTTTGCTAATGCTTTCGTGGGCTCCATAGCATTTAATGCATCGGGGTTTTTCAGCAAACTACTGATTTCATAACGTTCAAGTGCCTGTGATTGCATGCGCTCAAACGTACTGTTCGGGAATAATTTCCGAGCTTGGTTTAACCAATTGACCGCGGTAAGTTGCGAGGCATCTAACGAGCCATGACGGCCACTTTCTTGCCGTAAGCCACGTCGTTGGTATTCACGGCGATATAAAAAATCCAGTGAGCGTTCAATTTTTAGCTCTTGCGCACTGAAAGCGGCTTGCCCCAACGCGTTATCGGCATATTGGCCTAATACCAAGCGCCAACGTTTAGCAAGTTGTAGCTGCTCTGGCGTCAATGGCGTCTCTTTTTTACTCATAGTTATTTCGCCTCCGACGTGTGTGTGAACCAGCTTTGTAGCCCAAGCTCAGTAAGTTGGTTTTGTAGCCGTTGCTCTAATTGCAACGCCTGCAGCATTTGTTTCTCATTAAACTCAGTTTGGTGCAGTGTTAAATCTTGGGCTTCTATTGATAAGTTTTGCGCGACATGCTGTGCCATTTGCGCATTTTGCTTTGGCGTCAATTGGCTAAATGCAAAGCGCAAATCAGGCAATACTTGAATAAATCGGCGTTCATCCCATTCACTGAGCAAATCATTCAATAATTCGATTAAGAGTGGGATACGTAAAATTAACTCAGGTGCAGCTCGCATTACGCCAATAAAATAACCAATCGCAATTTCTGGGTCACTTCCTGCACTAAACGCCTTTTGGATCTCATTGACTAACGTATTTTCATCGGTTTTGGCACCTAAATAACGCAGCGCATCCACCGCCCCTTTTAATAAAGGAACATGGTTTAGTTTGCCTTCACAACGCGATAACTGGTGATAAAAGTCGTTCGAATAATCATGGGCTTTATTAATTTCTGGCATAAAGGTGATTAATTCACGGCATGATAGCAGCGCATTAAAATGCATTTCTTGTTGCTGTTCATCCCCCAGCGTGATTTGTTCAAAGCAATAAAAAACTTGTTGTAATAAGGTATCCAGACGGACTTCGATCGCAAAATTTTCTTCGATATCAAAGAATTGTCGACCACGCCATAGATGCACTAACTTATGGCCACAAGCAACTAACGATTCGAATTTAGCATCTTGTTGAATATAGTTGTCGAGTAATGAAAATAAAGCAGGAATGCGCTGGTGTAAGCCAATAAGCGCGGCCTGCATTAGCAATGTCACTGCACTTTGGCTTGAACGGCTGACACCTTGTTGCTCAAGGCTTTTTTCCATTTCAAATAAGCGGTTTAATGCAATTCCTTTAAGCTGGGTGCCTTTTTCAGATAACGCGATCAGTTCGCCTTCCACATTTGGCGTCCACGCATATTGCCACTCTTCAAATAGTACATCCATTTGGTTTCCTGACATAAAATTGGGGCCAGAAAGGTGTTTGGCAAAATGGATATCTAAAAAAGCTAATAAATGTAGGAAACGACTACGTAGGCGGTGTTGCTTATTGCGGTAAACATCTAACCGGCTGATTTTGCTTAATGTGTCATCAAGCTTAAAGCGAAACGCTTTCGCCATCTCATAGGTTTGTGCTACCAACGGCGGCGTTGTTGTCCCTTTGGGGATTTGGCCTAGGCGAAAACCTGAAAAACAGGTTTTAATTTCATGCCAAAGTTCATCTTGGCTCTCATCCAAGCTACCTTTGATAAATGCACTTTGTAGCCCATCTAATAAATCATAGCGTCCTGTCCCTGCATGCCCACGAAAGGCCGCTAAGCGAATGCTTTGTTCCGCAGCTAGTTTTACCGATAAAAAACCTGGTGCCGCATCAAATTGCTTTTCGCGCAAAATAGTCGCAACCTTTGCCAGATACGCAACGCCTAATTCATTTCGATATGCTTGAGTCGGCCGCATGAGGCCATTTTCATGGTCTTGGCGTTGCTGCAATAGCGTTTCCCATACCTTTTGGTAAAACGCAGGTGATGGCATACCTGAGGCATAGCCGTTTAATGCATCGAGCTTATCGTCACTGTAGCGGATCAGCCATGCGTTATCGTTTTCAGCCGTTTTTTGTAGTTTTATAAACTGTTTTTGCGCTGTCGCGGTTAATGCAAATTTTGCCGAAATGCATTCAGACAAGCCTTCAATTAACGCTAAGGTATGGAACCCACCTGTTACAACAACAATTTTGGCATTTGGTTGTTGTGCTTTAATGGTTTGGATGTGCGCCTGCATATGGGCTTCACGCTGTGTTGAGCCTTCAGATTCAAGGACTTTAGGCTCATAATCTAAACGTGCTAACCCGCACCAGATGAAACTGTCTTTAAAAAATGTTGACCAATCAATGAGCTGCTCAAGCGTGCGTAATTCAAATAGTTGCTCCCAAAGCTCATCATGGTCACGGCAACCACTCTTTTTTGCTAATTGCGCAATAAACAAGCTGTGCGCTAAATAACGCTCTTTTTGCAAGCTTTGGTTTTGCCCAACATCCGCCTCATCAATATTAACCTGCGCAGCCCATGGCAAATCAATAAACTGTAATTGGGCTTTATGCAATGAACCTTGCTTGAGTGCTTGCCATTCAGGGGAATATTCACAAAATGGAAAATAAGCCGATCGAGTGACGCTGTCACTTTCACCATTCAATGATTCAGCTTTAATTTCCGTTTGTGCCATAATCGCGACGGGAGGCTGTGTATCTTGATGCAGTAGCCCCGCAATTAACCCATTAAAACTATCAGGCCCTTCAATCAATACATAATCAGGATTAATTTGTTCGATTAACGAAAGCGTCCCGTAGGCGCAAGCTGGGCTGTGATGGCGAACAGGGGCAAAATAAATGTTTTCTGATTCAAGCTGTTGCCAGCTAACCAATGCTTTTTCAAGCCGTTCTGGTAAAGGTATGGAAGGCAAACTCACCGTGATATTCCCTGATTGATAAAAATGGGCGAAGCCGAAAGCCTCGCCATTGCACTACACACCATCGAGCCTATTGCCAGAACTGGCGAGAAGCGTCAAAAAACGCTTTCCACTCTGGGCTCTGTTTGGCTCTTTCTCGTGCGACATTATCAATGTAATAACGCATCCGCTTGATATCATCCGCATTATCTTTGAGTACAACGCCAATTAACTGGCGAGCAACCGCACCTGCACTCAATGTTCCGTCACCCAAATAATGCGCTTCTAATGCACACGCATAAGCGATATTCACCGCTTCTGCCGTCGACATCACTGCATCGGGGGTTTTGATATTGCCGCCGTCTTTGGTATTACCTGAACGTAACTCTTGGAATGTCGTCACTAATAATTCAATCACATTCGCAGGCACCGTTACCAAGCCATTCAGCTCACCTAATTCGTTAGTCAGCTGTTTATTGATTAGCTCGATTTCAAAGGCAGGGTCTTGGATCGGCCTAACTGTTTCAAAGTTAAAGCGGCGTTTTAATGCTGACGACATTTCATGAACGCCACGGTCACGTAAGTTGGCTGTGCCGATTAAGTTAAAACCTTGCTTGGCGCTGATCCTCGCATTGTCTTTCATTTCAGGGATCATCATCTGTTTTTCAGACATTAAGCTGACCAGCACATCCTGTATTTCTGGTGGGCAGCGGGTTATCTCTTCAAAACGCACAATTTTCCCTTCCATCATGCCTTGGTAAAGTGGCGAGCTCACTAATGCTTTTTCCGTTGGCCCTTCTGCCAATAACAACGCATAGTTCCATGAATATTTAATATGGTCCTCAGTTGTTCCCGCAGTTCCTTGAATGGTTAAGCCCGAGTCCCCACTAATTGCAGCGGCTAATAATTCAGATAGCATCGATTTGGCTGTCCCAGGTTCACCGACTAACATCAGACCCTGTTTACCTAACAGGGTCACTATTGCACGGTCAACTAAGGCATCATCACCAAAAAACTTCGGCGTAATACCCAATGCTTCATCACCTAAGATAAACTGGCGAACAGCGCGTGGTGAACGCAACCAGCCTTGTGGTTTTGGGTTATGGCTATCGGCTTGAGTGAGCTTTTCTAGTTCATCAGCAAAGCGAATTTCTGCGCTTTCGCGCAGAACATGCCCATTTTTTGTTTCTTTGTTACTCATTGAGTTGTCCTATTTACCCCTAATTACCAAGGCGTTTTCTTTTCCCACTCAGGGTCAAATCCCGCACACGCGTCAGCTACTTTTAAGTAGTCTGCATAGCTTTCAGCTAATAAAATTGGCGGGATATCTTTTAGCTCTATGTAATTGCGGTTCCACGAACTTTGCTGCCCGCTTTCGAAGCTTAAGGAGTACAAGACCGCAGGAATATTTTCTTCTGGCACATAGCTTCCGCTGAACTCAATGTAAACGTAGAAACCTAGGCTAGCATAGTGTTTGGAGTAATGCATAAAGCTACCGCCATCCTCAGCTTGGCCACGCTGATAACCCATTTTGGTAAGTACCCCACGTAACGTATAGGTATCTGTTAACCAACCTTTACGGTCTTCAATTTCAGTGAGTGCAAGGTCTAACTCAGGGATTTTATGCTCCATTTGCGAGAACAAAAATTTCACTTTGTAATCTTTAAAATGGGCTATCCAACCTTTTCTTTCTTCTTCAGAAACCAACGCAGCATGGGCCAATTTAATTGATGACCCTGCGCTTAGCTCGATTTCATCATCTTCAAGGTTCAGCAAACTGCCATCATCAGAAGGACGGAATACATTGATAACCTTATCATTATCAACTTCCATCCAGACCAGTCTTTCAATCAAACCACGCATAATTGGGTGAGCTTGAATATATTCTTGCCAGTCTTGAGTCGTCCACAAACGTTCTGCACACATCGCTTCGTATAAGCGTGCAGTTTGTAAGTCAATCACTTGCTTAAGTTCTTTCTTACTGGAACTCAATAATTTTTTCGATTCTTTAATCAGCTCTTCATTATCCGTTTTACGTGCTGCGGGTAATGCTTTGATTTCTTTACCTTCTGGGTTAAACAACACCAGTTTTTGCTGGGCGTCCAGCTTAGCAGTAAAGGTTCTGTCACCATACTCAAGGGCAAGTACCCCCGATTCATCCATGCCTGCCGTCGGAATTGTTCGGTCAGCAAGTTCATCGGCGCTCCAGCCATTACGCTCAGCAATTTGAGCCACTAAACCACGGGCCTTTTCTTGCACGGATGCGGTACGGTAACGGCGTGATAGCGAGAGCAACAACTGAATAATTAACGGGTCATTGCTAGTTGCAACTGCATCAATCATGGCTTCAATTTGCGCACGGCGCTGATAATGATCACGCATATAATTACGTAACGCAGTGACTGCAATGTGCCCTTCAATACCACAAATAAGCGCTAACATGCCTTTATCCGTAATCGCTGAACCTAAATAACGACGAAGCACTTCATTTTTAATATCATTGATGCACTGCTCAAGGGTGTAGTTTTCATATTGACTGTAATATTCTGGCCAACGTTTCACCCAATCTTGGTAGTTGGTTAAACGCTGTGGCGCATCACGTTCTGCTTCTGCCATCGCCATTTCGAGTGATGGGCCCGCAGTATCTTGGGCAATAAAGCTATTTAGAATAAAGCTGCCAAGCTTGCGCTGGCTATCCACAGACAACAAACTGATATAACGCTGTAATAAACCGTTCCCTGCGGGCATTTTTAATTTCACCGCTAAAATAACCCACCAGCGAATAATATCCCCATCCACGGGCTTATTATTTTGCCAAGTCAGTGCTGGTAATGTGTCTAAATTAAACCAAGACATACTCGCAGGGGCTTTACCTTTAAGCCCTTTTTGTGCTTCCGCTAATAAGACTTTTGGCGATAAATAACTGGAAATATCTTCGCCAAATTGCTCTAACGCCGTTAATAATGCAGCGCGCACAATTTCACGTTTTTCTTTTTTCAATAACGCATACAGTGGCTTTAAAGAATCTGGGTGTTTTAGACGCGCCAACCACTCAATGGCTGTAACACGAATTTCTTGTTTACCTGAATCTAACCCTTCTGCGGCATTAATATGAATATTAGGCAATGTTTCAAGTAATTGTTGTGCACTTAAGCGATCCGTTTTACTTTCACCCAATGCTAATTCCATAATACGTGGAATAAAACGAGCAGGAATGGTTGGTAACATCGCCAATACTTCGATACCACTTGAGGCATCATATTCTTGGTAATAACGCTGTTTTGCTTGTTGCGGAATTAACCCTAATGCCTCTGCAATAAAATCAGGATATTGCGTAAAGAATGGCCATACTTGCTCAGGCTGATTAAACAGTTTTAAACCGTCATTGTATGAACGCAAGCAGAAATCGGCGATTAAGCGGTTCGCTTGTTGGTAATGGCAATGGGTTAAAACTTGTTCTAATTGGCGTAATTCAATTTGGCCAATAATACGCGGTGGCACTTCACGGGTCAGGTAATAATGGGAGAAATGATCCATTCCTGTACGGTTATGGCTTATCAGACGTAATGCATGAAATAGCGTAAATTCAGGGAGGTTATTAATACACTCTTTGAATTTCACCACGCTGTATTCGTGGTCGGTGATAACCTCTTTACCTGAATTCAGTTTATCAATAATTTTTGCACAGGTTTTCGCATCCAGCTTTTGGAACTCTTTATAATGGCGCTGTGCCCAATTGTATGTATGCTTCTGCTTTTTATTCTCTTCAATTTCATTTTTTGCATTTTCTTTGGCTTTTTGCAGCATTTCATTGAAATTACTGATTAAAATATCTTTTGCACTTTCAGGTAAAGGCGTATCTTCCAACTCAACAAGCGCTGGCAGTGCAGTTTCTTCAATTTCACTCGCCGTATCCATCACCGAAAAACGTGAAATGGCACTTTCGATACTTTTTAGTACCGTTTTGTTAGTTTCCGTTTGTAAAGCAGCCTCGAGAACTTCCCTATCTTTACCAATCCGCGCAAATAAATCCGCAGCTTGCGTACGCTGTTTTGGCGTTCCTTCAGTCAATACTTTGGTCAAATAGGTTTTGACTGATTCATCAGGCAGAATAGATAAAATGGGTTCTGCTGCACTGCGTACCGTTTTTAATGAGCTGGTTGCAAAGGTTACTAAGCAATCCGCAAACGTCGAATAGAGTGCTTCATCTTTTTTCAGGGAATTAATTAGCTGCACTTGCCCAGCGGCAGACAAATTACCAATCAATATCTGCTTAATAAAATCTTGCTGCGCAATTAAATACTCTTTAAACCCAGGGAGAACAAATAAGCGATTTAAGTTCTCATAGTGGTAATCAGACAAATGCTGTCTATCAAAAATAACATATAAAACTGAATTAGCTGGCTTATCGGTTTCTTTACCAATAATCTCAGCTAGCAATTCCATATTCCAATGCTTACGATGTTCTAATTTTTCATCACGAGAATTATCGAAAGTTTTGGAAAATACATCGCCAACTAAATAACTGACCCACGACGGTAACTCTGAGGTCAGCACTTTAATATTAATATCTTGGCATGCAGCTGCTAAAACTTTGCCAAAACGCGCAACTTGCTCTGCGCTCACTCCATCACCGACTTTGGAATAAAGTTTATGGCGTGCATTAATCCCTTGGCGGATCACTTTATTATATTGGCCCGTATTAAAATTATTACCGCCCCACCACCAATCCACAGTGCCCGGTTTATCTAATAAAATAACCGCTTTTTCGGTGTCTAATTGGCTTAACTTGACCAATACTTCTGGCGATGTTCCTTCCAGTACATATTCAACCACCATTTTGGGCAATGAATCATCCAAGACGGATAACGGTAAAACAGCTTCTTGAACATACTGTTCAGCCACTTTACTGCTTTTTTTCCCAAAAATAGAAAGTATATCAAACGTAAACTTCGCCATGTCACATCCCTAAAAGTTTTTATATAACAAATTCTTACCATTTTATTTTTATCGTCACAATTCGATTATTCTTAATCATTTTTATTTAAGATAACTCCCTTTAATTATGTATAACTTTTAATTTCATTCATTCCAATTTTTACAATTTCTTTCACTGAAAAATTCGCTTTTATTAAATAAATACGTGGGAAATTACAAAGAAAAAATATTAGTGTTCAACATCACAGCTAACAATCCACAAAACCTTAACTGCAAATTGTTCTGCATTTTTTCTCATATTCCCCCCAATATATTGATGTTTTTTTCTTCAAAAACAGATTGACTATACATATAGTATAATATTAGACTAAAAATCTAATAAATGCGTTTTTGTAAAATTAGAGGTTGCTATGAGCCAATCAATTCAATATATCAATGCCCCTACACTGATCCCGCCACGAGGCCACTATTCTCATTGTGTTAACGCTAATGGATTTGTGTTTATTTCGGGTCAATTACCCGTCAATGCTTCAGGGCAAGCAATCACTGACGCCCCCTTTAACGTTCAGGCTGAATTAGTATTAAAAAACCTTGATGCTTGCTTGTCAGCCGCCAATCTGACAAAAGCAAACTTAGTTCAAGTGCGTGTTTATATAGCAGATATGAATGATTGGCAGGAATTTAATCAAATTTATGCAGCATGGATAGGCGATTTTCGCCCTGCTCGCGCTGTTGCAGGTGTTTCAGAGCTTCATTTTAATGCCGCGCTCGAAATTGAAGCAACTGCGGTTTTAGGCTAATTTAAAAAATTCAAAAGAGGTATAAACATGACAGGTTTAACTTTACCCACTTATCAAGATGTTGAAGCAGCAGCTAAGCGCATTGCGGGTTTTGCACACAAAACCCCAGTACTCACCTCAACAACGGCCAACAAAGAATTCGGTGGTGAGCTATTTTTCAAATGTGAAAACTTCCAACGTATGGGCGCATTTAAATTTCGCGGTGCTTTCAATGCCCTGTCCCAATTTACACCAGAGCAAAAAAAAGCGGGAGTCATCGCCTTTTCTTCGGGCAACCACGCTCAAGGGGTTGCACTTGCAGCGCAACTACTGAATATTCCTGCAACCATTTTAATGCCAAATGATGCCCCAGCTGTCAAAGTTGCAGCAACACAGGGTTATGGAGCGACTGTTGTCCGTTTTGATAGATATACACAAGACCGGGAAGCGTTATGCAAGCAACTCGCAGAACAACAGGGGTTAACCCTTATTCCACCTTATGACCACCCTCATATCATTACAGGGCAAGGTACCTCTGCCATGGAACTGTTCCAAGAGGTGGGTGAATTGGATGCCTTATTTGTTTGCTTAGGCGGTGGTGGCTTGACCTCTGGCTGTGCACTTGCAGCTCGCCAGCTCTCCCCTAACTGTAAAGTCTACGGTGTTGAGCCATTGGCAGGTAATGATGCTCAGCAATCTTTCCGCCAAGGTAAAATTGTCCATATCGATACCCCTAAAACTATCGCTGATGGTGCGCAGACGCAACATTTGGGGCAATACACATTTGAAATCATTAAAAATAATGTTGATGATATTTTCACTGTTACCGATGAGCAGCTCATTGACAGAATGAAATTTTACGCAGAGCGCATGAAGATGGTTGTTGAACCAACAGGTTGCCTCTCTTTCGCGGCAGCACTCGCGCAAAAAGCACAGTTTCAGGGAAAACGCGTCGGTATAATCGTCAGTGGTGGTAATGTTGACATTAATCGGTTTGCTGAATTAGTTTCACAGTAACTCTCCGTCCTTTATCTATTAGCGAGGTAAAAAATAGGTTAAAATTAATAGATTAACGCTTTTAGATAAGGGGGGGTTTATGTCCGACACCAATGAAAACACATTACTGGCGCAAATCGACACAATAGCGAAAGGGCTCAGCGAAACTTTTGCGCCATTTTGTGAAGTTGTTGTTCATGACTTAAAAAACCCTGAGCATTCAATTTTATCGATTCATAATAATTTGTCTGGTCGCCAAGTGGGTGAGCCGACAACTGAGTTGGGCTTAGCGCGTATTGAATCTGCTGATTTTCCAAGTATTGTTGCTAACTATACCAATCAATTTTCTGATGGTCGCCCAGTAAAAAGCACATCTATTGGGATCAAAAATGACAGTGGTGAATATGTTGCTGCCTTGTGCCTAAATTTAGATATGACTTTATTTCGGGGCATGCAAAGTGTGTTGTCGCAATTTACCGAGGTTGGAAATAGCCCAATTAAAGAGCATATTGAGCCCAACGGGTCTGAAGCTATTCGCCATAGAATCGATCAATATGCCGCGACACTCGCTGCAACTCCGCGGACACTAAAAGCAGATGAGAGAAAAAACCTCATTGAAATTTTACGTAGCGAAGGCTTACTTGACGTAAAAAAATCAATGGAAACTGTTGCACAACACCTCGGTGTATCACGTGCTTCTGTGTATCTGTATGCCAAAAAATAAAGTTATTTATTGTTCGTAAGTTAACTATTTGCGCGTTTTAAAATGGTTTTAATACTAATTGGGAAAAAATCATTCACATCAACGCCAACATTAATCGCACGAGGCCCTAAAATATCTAGACGCTTACGTTGCTCTGGGTCTTTACCTGAATTATGTACATGGCCATATAAGTGTATCGCATCACGAAAAAAACCTTGCCATTCTAAAATAGGATAATGAAATAAAACAATTTTTTGCTTTTGGTAATCCAATTCATAATAGCTTCTTACCCATTCAAACAGTGATGCATCAAACTCAGGATCATCTAAAAACTTGTCATGGTTACCACGAATAAGGTATTTTTTGCCTGATAACCTGCGCAAAATTTTATTCGCATCTGAGCCATTACCTTTATATAAAAAATCCCCCAAGATGTAGATTTCATCATGGTCTGTCACATAAGCATTCCAATTATGGATAAGTGTATCATTCATATGGCTGGTACTTTTAAACGGGCGATCACAGAGGTTGATAATGTTAGAATGGCAAAAATGGGTATCTGAAATAAAGTAAATCATATAAAACCTAAAAATCTCTTGTTAAAAAATATATTTAAGCAACGAATTGCTTGATAGCTATCATATCCCAATGATTTTTAATTGCTTTACGGAATAGGCTGAAAAATCACCTTATTGGCTCTTATTTTCATCCCAAATAGCACACCCTTGCCAATGTTCATCAAAAAGCTGTAAGAATTGGCGCACTTTCGGTGGCAAATAACGTTTTGTTGGGTATAACGCACAGATTGGTGCCTCTAGCTTCGAAAACTCAGTTAAAATGGGGATCAAATTTTCTTGTGCGATGTGCTCCCCCACCAAGAATGCACCCAACTGGCAAATACCATGCCCCTGTAATACCGCATTTAAAATAGCTTCAGTATCATTCAGCACAAGCCGCCCTTTTGGCATATAATTTTGTACCGCTGAGCCCGATTTAAATTGCCAAGGCACATTCAAACCGCGGTGGCGAAAAATCAATGTATTGTGTTGCTCCAGCGCTTGCAACGTTGTTGGGTAACCAAATTTCTGAAGATATTGTCGTGAAGCGCAAGTAATGAAACGGTGTGGTGCGAGCACTTTGCGAACCAAGCGATTATCATCATTACCGCCGATACGAATAGCAATATCAAAACCGTCTTTGACGATATCGCAGTAATCATCAGAAAAATCAACGTCGACCTCAACCTCTGGCCAACGTGCTAAATAATCATGCACAAGAGGCATAATGAAGCGTTTACCAAAAACCACAGGAACCGTAATTCTTAATAAACCTCTCGGCTGTTGCTGCCCTTGGCTGAGAATGTTTTCGACATTTTCAATTTCTTGTAAGATTTTTAGTGCAGATCCATAAACAAGCTGCCCATCATCACTTAAATGAATACTTCTCGTTGTTCTATTAAATAAACGCGTCTGTAAACGACTTTCTAAGCGAGCAATACATTTGCCAACCGCAGAGCGCGATAACGCGAGCCGTTCTGCCGATTGTGTAAAGCTACAGGTTTCCACAACATCAACAAATACTTTTAAATCAAGCAAGTTATCTATTGATGATGACGTTTTATTAACCACGTTCAATCCCCAATGTTAATCCAAATAGGTTGTTTATCTTATATATCGTCCCCTATAAGCTTTTTCAACTCATTATTTTATCGGTAGGAACACCATGTCACTTAATTCTGTTGAAAATGCATCATCGGTTCATCCACTTCGCTCATGGATGGCCGTTATTTCCCTTGCCCTAGCAACCTTTATTGTTGTCACTACGGAAATGCTCCCTGTCGGCTTGCTGACACCAATTTCAGAACAGTTCTCTGTTTCCGTAGGGTTAAGCGGTTTATTAATGGCTTTACCCGCGATCGTCGCTGCGCTCAGCTCCCCTTTCATTATTTTGTTTGCTAAGCAGATAGACCGAAAGTTTCTGCTCATCTTTGGCGCTAGCTTACTGATGGTGTGTAATTTTGTAGCCGCTGCTACACCCTATTTTTGGTTACTATTTGCCAGTCGAGTACTTGTTGGAGTCTGTATTGGTATTATTTGGGTTATTGCTGGTGGGATTGCCCCTCGTTTAGTGAACAAACAGCATATTAGTTTTGCCACGTCACTGATTTTTGGTGGTGTCGCGGCCGCATCCGTTATGGGGGTCCCACTCGGCGTTTTTATGGGTGGTATATGGAACTGGCGTAGCGCATTTATCTTTATGGGGGTTTTATCATTTATTTTAATTTTATTAATGGCTATTTATTTACCTAAACTCCCCACAAATTCAGCAGCAGTAAAAGCAGCCTTTACGCAACAACTAAAACGCCCGATTATCACCGCTAACCTGCTAATCACGCTGTTATTAGTCTCTGGTCACTTTATGGTGTTCACCTATATTCGCCCATTATTAATTGCACATTTTAATTTAGACAGTAATCAAATCAGTTTTGCCCTGCTTATTTATGGCATTGCAGGGATTCTAGGTAATTTTATCTTTGGAATGGCCTCTAGCCGAAATATCAAACTTTCCATTTTTTGGATAATTAGCTTAATTATCATTAGTCTAGTCTTATTCGCATATTTGCCATTAAACATTTTTGGGGGCTATTTTGTCATCACACTTTGGGGCGTGGCGTACGGCGGAGTATCTGTTTCATTAATGAATTGGATGATCGGATATAGCATTTCACAAATTGAGATAACAAGCGCCTTATATATCGCATTCTTCAATGGCGGAATAGCGTTAGGATCAGCCTTGGGCAGCCTTATTGTTTTTGCCTATTCACTCAATATGAGTTTACTTATTGCCTTGGTTTTGCTGACTTTTTCACTTATCGTGCTGGTATTTAGCCGATTTATACCGGCTAGATAATAAACTGTGTTATTTTCTGTAGAATAATAGCTATGTCGCTAAAATTTTTTCTTGGCAACCTTTACGCATTTTTGGGGCTCGTATTTGCTACACTGTGGCGGCATAAATAGCACAACACTCAATTCAATGGAAAAAAAATGACAACCAAGCAACCTATTTCACTTTTTTATGATTCATTTGGTACTCCAGAGAACCCTGCCGTTGTATTAGTCCCCGGCCTGGGCGGTCACAACATTAGTTGGACAACCGATTTTTGCCAACAAATCGCCGATGAGGGTTTTTATATCATTCGGATTGATAACCGTGATGCAGGTCTATCTCCTCATATGGATCATTTTCCGCCAATTAACCTAGGGGAATTGATTCAAAAAATGCAAACAGGCCAACCATTCGATATTGCATATACCTTATTCGATATGGTAGATGACATTGTGCGTTTATTAGAGAGCTTATCAATTGATAAGACACATATTATTGGCCGTTCAATGGGCGGAATGATTGCCCAATTATTTGCTGCGAAATACCCTGAACACACATTAACACTGTGCCCAATTATGTCTTCAACAGGAAACCCAAATTTACCGCAAAGTGCCCCTGATGTAATGCAAATGTTGATGAGTTCAGGTGCAAATCCCAATGAAGATTTCGAGGGTTATTTGGCTGGGCAACTTGCGTTTTATCGCCGTATTAGCTCAAGTTGTTGCCCATTTGATGAAGCCTATTACCGCGATTATGTACAGCAAGCGCTTTCGCGAAATTATTCACCAGAAGGCACCAAACGCCAAATTGTAGCGGTTGCGGTGACTGGGGATATGCGACCATATCTGAGTCAAATTAATGTTCCAACATTGGTTATTCATGGCTCAATTGACCCGTTATTCCCTGTTGAAGCGGGCCAAGATATTGCAAATAGTATCTCAAACGCAAAAATAGCCATTATCGAAGGAATGGGACATGAAACGCCCCCTGCCATTAACCCGCAGGTTGCAAAATTAGTGATTGAAAATTTAAATTCAGTCAGTAACTAACTGAAAAAGGTGCTCTTGATAGCACCTTTTTTTCTATAACCACCCTTGTTTTTTATGCTGTGAGCATATTGGGCAGGTTTGCACGTTCTCTTTCCAAGAAAAAAACGGTAAATGGCAGGTGTGGCATTTTGCATCATAGTAGTGAAATACTGTCGGTTCACTATGTTTGGCTGTGTGCGCATGAACTTGAATTGATTCTGGAAAACACACTACTTGGCAACTCATGCACCCCGTACAACGCTTTTCATCTAAAACAAACTGATTATCACCAATTTGTATCGCATTTTCATCACATACTTTCGCGCATGCTCCACACAAAATACAGCTTTCGCTATCGAGTGCAATCCGAAACCAACTGTCTTCTGGGTAGAATTGTTTCCGAGCATTAAGCCCTGTTTTTACCTGCCCTTTATCCAGTGGTTTTTGATCTAACTTTTGGCGAAATAGCATCATGCGGCGCCCACTATCAACCGCAGGAGGTTGTTCGATCCGCAGCTGCCAGACAGGCTCTTGCAGTGTTTTTAATTTGAGGTTAAGTGCCGCTAAGGTGGGTAGCCATTTATCAACCAATGGCTCCGCAATTTGAATACCTCGAATTTGATATTGTTTATGCCAAACAATAAGTTCTTCCGTCGTTGCAACAGGTTCATCATGGTGAACCACTAAGTAATTCTGTTGATAGGTGCGTTCGTGAGGCGATATATTTTCAATTGCATCAACAGGGCAAGAAAAAAGACAGTTGCCACATTGGAAACAAAGTTCATTATCAATTTTGGCGTCCATGTGACTAAAGGAGATAGCATTTACTGGGCAACTGTCCGCACAGTTATCACAAATACTGTTTTTAAGACGCTTTCTCACACAACTGCTATTAATTATGGGTTCAGGAGGAAGCTCTAGACTCATAAAACGTTTCATCACTTAGCCCTCCTTACATGGCAAACAATGATCGTAAAAATGCATGCACTAAATTCATGGGAAATTTTAGCATTAAATAGACAGTAAGTTTACTGCAACTTGCTGTCTATAAAGATGATTTAAACCAAACAATATCTTCAAAAACCGTAAAATGTTTATTGCGGATATTCACGGTTAGTACAATAGTTCATGTAGATTCTAAGTTTGCAAATTACCCCATATGATTTAGGTAGCCTTTAACCAATTTTACGGGCTCCCATTTCACTGAAATACCATCATGATTGTTGTTAGCAACATTTTGCATTTCATCTTGCATACGTAACGACGCTAATGTGTTCACTAAATACGCTAATTTTTGTGAAACATTATCTGTATGTTCTTCAATATCCCATCGTTGATGAACTATTGTAGGGGCCTGTGTATTCGGGTATTGAAATATTTTAACTGTTCTTCCGTTTTCTGATTCATAAATATAGCGAGTGGCGTTACTGATATGGTCAGGTGATTCTCTGGTCACATTACGTTTAAAATTCACCAAATAAATCGTATTCTCCCCACCTAAACTATAGAGTGAATTCCAGCCTGGCAGATCACCATTAATAACAAATAAATTTTTACCGCTTTCATCGGTTATTAAACCGCTAACCCCATTTGCGATAAACACGTCATCACCATCACCACCAGATAAATTGGTTTCACCCTGTGCTGCATATAAAACATTATTGGCTAAACTCCCATTAGGTATGGATATCCCCCCTTTTTTAGCTTCTGCTTTAAATACTCGTCCATGTCCACTTGAGTCCCAGACTTTTTGTTCTGCCCCTCTGGTATGAATAACGTGATGGCGTGGGTTAGATTGTGGTGAAATACGTATTGATGTTTCAGTTAAAGAAAGCTTTTCTGGTAAACTGTGAGTAAATTTAGATTTAAACTCATCAAAAGGATGATATGGCGTTAACGGACTCATTTGTTTTACATAACTTTTTTGCTCTGCAAGATAACGAACTAGATGGCTCATATTTTCATTAACATAATTTGGCATATGGTTTGGAAGTTGTTCATGATGATATATTTTAATGGAGCTCATTATTTCTTCTTTAGGAACTTTTATTTTAACAATACGCTTATTCGAATTAGATGTATAAATATGATACAACCCATTTTTCATTATTCTAATTTCATAGTTCTGTTGAAAGTCAATTAAATAAATATTACTGACACCTTGGCTGTCACAAATTATGGTTTCCCCAACATTTTTACGCCCATCAATAATATAATAATCATCGCCTTCCATTCCATCCAATATATCATCACCTAAATCTGAAAGTAACAAGTCACTTTTAGCACCTCCGTATAAAATATCATTACCATCACCACCATATAGGGTATTTTCGCCATTTTCGACGACAATCTTATCATTACCATTTCCGCCATTAATAATATTACCCAGCCCGCTTTCATCGAATATAACATCATTACCCGCGAGAGAATCCACTACCCTAGATGAAAACTTATAACGAGGCTGAAAGTGAATGTAGTCGGAGCCATCAGTGGGAATTATATCTTTGCTAGTTTCTATGATTACACTATCACCATCAAGGCCTAATTTAAATAATTTATTTCTTTCATCAATTATTTTTATTTGGTCAAAATTTATCGAATTATAATTGATAAATTCAATTTCTAAGCTTCTATCACCAAACTTATTTTCCAAGTAAATAACTTTATTGTCTATTTTAAGGTCGTAACCACTTAGTGTGGTAAATTTTATCGATATGCTATCATTTTTTTCGTAAACTCCCTGTACTTCAGAGTAGTCGAAAACTAATTTACCGGGATGAAACTCATCTGTTATAACTTGATAAACATCAGCACCTTTGCTAACTATGACTTTATTATTCAAATTGGACAAAATGATCTTTTCATTTTTATTACTACCATGATAGATCAGCCCAGAACTGTTTTCTATAAAACCCATGCTCGCCCAATTATCTATCAAGTAGCTATCATTATCTATAGCAATAACATTCTCATTAGTATTGACATTAACTATGGCTTTACGTTTTTTATTTGATAAATCAAGCTTCCGTTGATAATTAACAGTATAAATTCCATGATCTAATATCATTAGCTCACTATCATTTATATCATTAAGTTGACTAGTCAACACAAAGCCATCACGTGTAATCAATTGATAATCATGAAATTTAATTCTATTTTTAATTTTTTCTTCATAGGCATTTTTAAGCGTTAGATTAAATTGAATCTCCTGTTTTTCTTGTTCATCATCTATTTTTATAGTCACTACTATATCATTATTAACAACAGAAATATTTTTAATTTCCTTTAATGAATAGCCTAAATAAACCGTACTCTTACCTTTTTTATTCTCAATTATTGTCGCGGAAAGAAAAATATCGGGTTCATCTTCATTTGAAATAGTTTTATTTACTGATTGGCCATAGCGCCTTAAGAAGTATGTATCATCCCCTTCATCTCCATTTACAATACCTGATTCAAAATATATTCTATCATAGCCAGCACCTCCACTCACAAAACACTCACCACTTCTTACATCAAGAATATTATTCTCCCCATTGCCGTATAATGAAAAGATAGAATTATATTGTCCATTTAATGTTACGTTATTTACATTTTTCAAATAGAGTTCATCTACCCCTCCTTCATTAGTATAAATGCTCCCATTGTTTATTTTAAGATCGATTTCAATCTGACTATACTCAGGGATGTCATTAATAATTATGCCATTCTCTCCTTTACCACCATCAAAGTATATTTTATTTTTTGAATTATTAGATTTCTCATTATTAAAATACACACTGACAATATCGTCCTTATCTCCTCCTGCAAAAAATTTCACTCCACCATGAAAAATAAAGGCATTCTTTGCGTTCTCCTTTCCTATTATGATATCTTTTCCCCGGCCAAGATTTAGACTTATATTTTTTCTTCTTTCTATAGATTCAAAGCTATATCCAATATTATGCATTCCCTCAAAAACTATTTATTTATTGTTTTTACTAATCTCCTTAAATATTTCATCAGGTGAGTTAGTATATTCAACTCCAATATTTCGTACCTCTTCATCAGGGGAAAAATCCGGATGAAATGTATTTGAATATTGATTCCTACTACGGAAGAAACGCAAATCTCCATTAGATAAAAGTTTTAGCTGCTCAAATATACTGGTCTCCTTATGTGAATCATAATGATTTTGCATATTTTCATTTATTAAAAAAAAGTCAAAAAAATCACTAACATAATTTTCATTCAATATGAGAATATCATCAGTTTCTATTTTACCAACTTCTTTATACGAAAATGGGGCTTCTTTATCAATCAAACTAAATCGCCAGTTAAAGTTATGATAATTAATTTCTTTAGATAATATTGATTTAACCCACTTTTTATTTACTCCGTCATAGAAAAAGTTGTCTCGAATATAGTTTATCTGTTCTATCGTATAACATGGGCCGACTTCATCAACATCAATGTTACTGAGTATTGAATCTGGACTATCTCCGAAAAAAACTTGAGACTGAATGACATTTTTACTCGCCCAATATTTAATATAGTATTTATCATTAACATCTAGAACGGGTACTGAAATAAGCTGTAAATGCTCCTCGAAATCTAGGTGTAATAATTCACCTTTAAAAAGCCCCAAATCCCGTAGCCAAGCCGCATTTTTATAAAATTCAATATGCTGTTTATAACTAAAACGGTTCAGAATTTCATCTGAGGGTTTGAAGCCTAGAGCGGCTCGTATTCCTTCCCGCGCTTTTTCATTCCATTTAAGTGACGCACCCAATTCCTCTTCTATTTTTTCAACAGCTCGTATGCCTGTATAAACCATTCCTCCTATGAGTAATGCCCCCGCAACAATTAACCCAACAACAGGCAGTGTAGATGAACCTATCAATATTCCCAGCACTGTAATGCCACCAACAACAATGTTTGCAATAGATAACGAGCCATTCACAATAAGATCTTGCCGATCCTTTGAGTTAGTTATATTGTCAATTTGTTTAAATGCTTCGCAAGCTTGGTAAACATCCAATCCCATACCAATTAGGCTAAATATTAATGTAATACGTGCTGTAATTTTACTTGATACATTAAATGACCCTGCCTGCTGATAAGCTAACTTAAGTAAGATTGGCTGTAACACCATATCACCATATCACCATAATTAAAGAAAGCATTTGCACAAGCCAAATCAAGGTTTTTTTGTAATTCAGCCCTTTCCTGCTCTGTCAGATTCGGATTATCTAATTCATCGATTAGTTGATATACATTATTAATAGTAAGAAATATTCCTATACCTCCAATACCTTGACCAACAGAGTTAGCAACTCTATTGTAAATAGGCAACTTCATTCCCGTTTTTTGTAGTTTATGAATCGTCTCCTTAGAAATAGTAGATTCATTAACTTTTGAACTGTAAATAATCGAAAGTTGCTCTTTCAATAGCGCTTGATTTTGTATTGTCGTTCCACTTGAAATATAATTTTCATAATCTGATTCGCTCAAACTATTCATTAATATTGATGCTAATTCAATACCTTCAGTCTCGTTTTTTATCATTGCGAGCTTAGCAGTAAGTTTTTGCTCATCAAAATTAATATGCTCTTTCCAATTTTGTTGTTGGGTATGTTTTGAATTTAATGGTTCACCATTTATATTCGCCCCTATATCTCTAAGTTTTTTTAGTGTTGTTTGCTGCTCACCAAATATAATTTCAAAATCATCAATAACTGAAATTTCAACCGGCTCAAATAGGGAGTCTAGCTCTACGGTTATTGCATCTCGTACATTTTTAAAAGACGCGCTTTTAGTATTTATAATTTGTACTTCACCATAGAGATGCTCGCCTACTTTACGGTTAAACTCTACACCATCTCCCCTTGTAATAGATTTTTCATTATCCAAATCTACCTCATTGTTAATAAATCGTGTAAATATATCTAATAACCTTCCCTTCGCGACGACTAAATCAGCATCGCTAACTGTAATTTCAACACCAGCAGTATCAGATAGTGAAATATAAAATATTCCATCACGGTTATAACTTACTATCGTATAAATTTCACTATCAGCCTGAAAATAAATGAACTGATCGTTTTTTATATTATTTATCATTGCAGTATGTGTTTGACTATCAATGTTTTCCGTCATCGATTCTAAAATAACACTCTTTTTTTCGTATAACTCCCGATATTGGTCAAGTATAAATTTCTCGTCTAATGTCACTTCATTTAGAGCATCTCTTCGCATTAAATGTTTTAATGAATTTAAATGTTTTTTAACACTACCTTCCTCTTCCTGCAATGAATCACAATCACTTAGAATATATAAAAAATTAATACTATCATCATAAAAAATAGGTGATTCCACTTTTCTCACTGTAGCTTTCAAGCTATTTTTATTCAATATTTTCAATAGTGCCGAGAATTTAATGTTCTGTTTGCCTTTCAAATCAAAAACATATTTGAATTCTTCGCCTAGTGATTTTTTATCGCCGAATGGTATTTTTATTTCAATATAGCTTATTAAGAAATTTTCTATGTCTTTATTATAGTCATCTAATTTTACTGGGTCATTAATTAATTTAAGAACATCTGAGTAGTTAAATCCACCTTCAGCAGGGAATAATTCAGACAAACGATTAACAGAAGGCTTGCTTAAATAATTGATCCTTTCTGGTTGTAAGCTTATGAATTTTAAAACTTCTTTTAACTCTATGGCTTGCTGTTTAAGACTAACATTCGGTTCATCTTCAAAATTAGCATTCCACCTTTCAAAACCCTCCTGTCCAGTTGACTCTCTAAAATATTGATTTACTTTCTTACTCACTATTGGGTCATAAATTGCAATATTAATTTTTTCATAATCAACGTTGCCATCTTCTAATGTAAAATAACCCTTTAAATAAGCATAGCGATTTATATTAATATCTTCTTTTTTGATATTATTTATTGCTATATTTTCCAATAAAAACATAAGTTTTCGTTCATCATCAAAGTATATTTCCAAATTAACATTTGAATTTATTCCTTTTTCTTTTAATCTTATAGCCAGTTGTTGTGTAAATTCAAACTTATCCTCTAAATCTAAAAATGATTTTTTATCTGTTAAATAAACTGAGATATTTTCAGGTTTCCTAAGTAGGTACCTATTCTTAGCAACATCAATAGAATTAGCTAAATTCTGTATAAAAGAAGGTTCAGAACGAATATTATCAATGATAACCCATTGTTGAGATGATAATGTATCAAGATTTCCTATATCCCCATATTCAATAAAAAACTGCATTGTATTTGGGTCTATCTGAAATGCCACGGTATTATTTGGGTCTGATGATGCTAATTTTTCAGCATATATTTTTCCCGTTATCCCATTTCCTGACCGAAAAATAACTGTTAAATCTTCAAATTTCCGATTGCTTCCATCATTGATTGGATTAACATTTATCATTGGCCATAATGGTGCTTCTCTAATACCCAAATTACTAAAGTCTGCTATAAGCTCCTTTCTAAAATTAGTTAGGTCACCAACAAGTTTTGACTTGAAAATTTCATATGCCCTCTCATTGTATGCAATTGTTTTCACTAGCTCAATATCAATATCATCCATGTTGTCTCTCAATACATCTAACGCTGTTGAATTACTATCTTTCATCAGCTGCCATATATCTAATTCGCCATTTTTTAACTCATCGATAAAATACAAAGCTGCGATTTTTTCATTAATAAAAACTTGTTGCTCATCTGGGTTTATCCATATTTCTAGTCGATACGGTTTTGTTGAAAACACCTCACTGGAAAAACCAGATGTACTAATTTTTTTCTTACCCATTTTCGTTATGGAAATTTCTCGGCTATAGCCAACAATAGGCAAGTATATCCCGTGCTTAGCTAATTCAACCCCCGTACGAAACGTAAAATTTTCACTGGGCCCACCACGACCCAATTCACATCCTGCCAATACAATTTTATCTGGTTGATGATTTTTTAATATATTATTTTTTATATGTTTTAGAGCATCAACAAATATCTTAGAATTATAACCTTCAAAAAGTGTCTCTTGGTTTTTACCTAAATACTTACCATGACCAACTGCAATCCAACGTATTTTCCCTTCGGGCTTGACATTAATATCACCATGAAGGACTTTCCATTGATGACTACTTAGTTCAAGTTGCATTACGATAGTTTTATTATATTTTGAAATAAGCTTAGCAATTGAAGTTGCAACTGTTTTATCCTCCCCTAATTGAATAATAACATTAAAATCATATTGAGATTTATTTTCAACTTTCACCCATTCACTATTTACTTTCTTTAATAAATCAAACAAATCTATTGGGTTAACCCAATGGTTAATGTTCTTTGTTGTTTCTGATTTCTCTCCTGCAAGGGGTTTAGCACCTAAAATATACTCCAGAATAAAAAAATCTTTGCTATTAAATTCATTAACACTTGTATTATTAGTTATCACTTTGATTCCTTTTGGTTTTATTTGACAAGCTTAAATATAACAGACAATAATTCACTTAAGCACTTTGCCTTTTATTTTAGGAGTGAGTTGATTGATGGAAAATCATTTAATTAAAAATAATTACTTTTTTATTTTTCTTAATGAATTCATTCATCTTCTATAACAAAGAGTTAAAATACTAAAGCTTTAAAATTTATAAATGTTAAAATTGCACTATTTCATATTGAAGCTATCAGCCAGAGTAGTACTATGCCATCTAGTCCACGGTATTTTTCATTTCAACAAAGGTCTATATATGAATAATTTTGAGTTCTATAACCCGACACGTATTGTTTTTGGTGATGGTAAAATTAGTGAGCTTGACCGATTGATCCCTGAAAATGCGAAAGTACTTATCTTATTTGGCGGTGAAAGCGCACGTAAAACCGGCACGCTAGATGAAGTCGAACAAGCTTTAGGTTCACGACAATTTTCACTTTTTGGCGGAATAGAAGCCAATCCACGTTATGAAACACTGATCAAAGCAGTTGATAAAATAGAAAAAGAAGGCTTCGATTTTTTACTGGCTGTTGGTGGTGGCTCCGTTATTGATGGCGTTAAATTTGTTGCCGCTGCTGTTAATTACCCTGGTGACAAATGGGAAGTTGTTACCAAGGGCGGCACAACAATTCAAACTGCATTACCTTTTGGGGCTGTGTTAACCTTACCCGCAACAGGTTCAGAAATGAACAAGGGCTCAGTCATTACACGCGAAGAAATACACTCTAAACTTGCATTTATGAGTGACAAAGTGTTCCCTCAGTTTTCGATTCTTGACCCAGTTAAAACTTATACTCTCCCACCTCGTCAGATCAGCAATGGTGTCGTTGATGCTTTCGTTCATGTTATTGAACAATACTTAACTTACCCAGTTAATGCTTATGTTCAAGATGCTTTTGCAGAAGGCTTATTAAAAACTCTTATTGAAATTGGCCCTAAAGCACTTGAAACACCTAAAGATTATGACATTCGCGCAAGTTTAATGTGGACCGCAACGTTAGCGCTAAATGGCTTAATTGGCGTAGGTGTTCCACAAGATTGGTCTACCCACATGCTAGGCCATGAAATTACTGTACTTTATGGTTTAGATCACGCACAAACATTAGCAATAGTACTGCCATCAATGTTGCTTGAGAAACTACCGCAAAAACAAGCAAAATTGGCGCAATATGCGGAACGAGTATGGGGAATAGAAGTTGGCAATGAACAGGAAAAATCAATAAAAGCAATTGAGCTAACCCGTGAGTTTTTCGAAAGTATGAATGTAGGTACGCATTTCAGTGATTACCAGCTTTCAACTGATGTTATTGAACCTCTCATAAAAAGCCTTGAAGCCCATAATATGGTCAAGTTAGGTGAACATCGAGACATCACACTTGATGTAAGCCGCCGTGTCTATACTGCTGCTTTATAAATTCAATTATCTTTAATTAAATAGAGAGGTGTAGTAATACATCTTTCTATTTAAAAACAGTAAATACTAATTTATGTATCCACCAATATTCATTTGTTATTTATTCTCAGCATATAACATTTAATACTGTTGAACTGCTTTCATATTGCCATATATTCAATCGATAATGGCGGATTGAACTGCGCAAAATATTGTTTTCGATTTAGCGCATTTTTACCCATTTATCACCACGCTAAATTTATGTATTTTATTACAATATCGTTTAGTTGAAACAAACAGTTAACAATAATAAAAATCTTAGGTTATGAGTTATGTCAGCGAAATTTAGTGTATCTAACAGTGCGTTACTTGCATCGTCATTACTCTTGACCATTGGTCGTGGAGCAACACTGCCTTTCATGGCCATTTATCTCACTCGAGAGTACCAAATGGCAATTGATACTGTTGGTATTGCAATGTCATTGGCGATGGTTGTTGGGGTGCTATTTAGCATGGTTTTTGGCATGCTCGCTGATAGAGTAGATAAAAAAAGGTGTATGTTGCTTGCTGTGACAGCCTTTATTGGTGGCTTTATTGCCATTCCTCTTTCCACTAATGCCATCTTAGTAATTATATTTTTCTCTTTGATCAATTGCTCTTATTCAGTTTTCTCTACCGTGCTAAAAGCTTACTTTGCAGATACTCTTACCTTATCGTTAAAAGCAAAAGTGTTTTCCTTAAATTACACTTTTATCAATATAGGGTGGACAATTGGGCCGCCTATTGGTACTTGGCTGTTAATGTATAGTATTAATCTGCCATTTTATTTGGCTGCTATTTCTGCTGCTTTTCCAATATACTTTATCCAAAGGTTTGTACAAAGTATAAAACCTGCACAACATCTGAATGGTAGCAAGCGCCCTTGGAACCCAGTTGTAATGCTACGAGACCGAGTGCTGGCTTGGTTTATTTTATCGACATTCTTAGGGTCATTGGTTTTTGGTACCTTTACAACCTGGATTTCTCAATATGTTATTACTGTAGCAAACAGTGATTTTGCACAAGTCGTCATCGGCGTGATACTCCCAGTAAACGCTGTTGTAGTTGTAACGTTGCAATACGCAGTTGGCAAACGGATCACTCCAGATAATTTGAAAAAGCTAATGACATTGGGTAGCTTATTTTTCTTACTCGGTTTAGCCACCTTTATGTTTGCCGCTGAAAACCTCTATATATGGGCATTTGGTGCTTTTCTTTTTACGCTTGGAGAGCTTATTTATGCTCCTGGTGA
This sequence comes from Providencia sp. R33, assembly GCF_019343475.1. Lineage (NCBI taxonomy): Bacteria > Pseudomonadati > Pseudomonadota > Gammaproteobacteria > Enterobacterales > Morganellaceae > Providencia > Providencia sp. R33. Next base: position 1,550,866 of record NZ_CP072453.1, read on the forward strand.
ATATATGTTGATTGATAGCATTGCACCAGAAGGCATGAAAGCGAGTTATTTTTCAGCTCAATCTTTAGGTTTATTAGGGGGGGCTTTTAACCCAATGATGACTGGCGTGATTTTAACTGAATTACCTGCTTATTATATATTTATCATTTTGATGATGATTACGTTTTTAGCTTGGTTATCCATGTTAAATGGGATGAGATTACGTCAAAATCAGTTAGTTGTGCAGGAGTAACCCTTTGACAATATCCCTAAATCTTATCAGCATGTGTATTGTTATTGCTGCTTTTGTCTTTTTATAAACAGCATCGCAATGCTAAATAATAGGCCAATCAATATTGCGGAGGTTAAAACTCGTCCACTAGAGATCAACCAAGAAAAAAGTGGGATTGCCAATAACAGTACTAAATTATTAAAACTTTCTGAGATTGATAGTACCAACCCCTTATTGTTAACATTTAATCTGGCAAGCAATGAAGTACTGATAGGTGAAATTAGACCTAACCACACGCCAAATCCAAATAAACTAAAACAATCACCTATTAATGTTAACCAACCGCTAATAAACAAAATGATAGTAATAAACAAAAACGCGAGTATAGCTAATACCAGTGATAACTCAGAAACCGTATATGAAACAACTCTCGAAACAGCACTATTACCTAATATTAATCCTACGCCGAAAAGCCCCATCAAACTGCCGAGAGTTGCGCTATTAAGTTGATACCTACTTCGTAAAATTTCACCTGCTAATAAAAATACACAGACGGTAATACCATTCCAAATCCCTTTAGCAATAATAAATTGGCACAGCGCTTTTTGCTTATAAATATTAAATGAACCTTGTTTTACTATTGATGACTTAGAAGATGGTAAAACCTTCATTGATATAAATAACACCAAAAAGCCGCCTATCGCCATAAAGATAAATGGCATTTTCCATGAAAAATACTGTGCCATTCCCCCTGCTATAATAGGCCCCGTGATGATACCCAGTGTCATTCCTAGCATGACATAGCCCATTGCAATCGCCTGTTTATTTTCATCTATTACATCTGAAATAAGCGCAAACGTAATCGGAACTAAAGCTGCGGAAGCAACCCCACCAAACACTCGCAAAACAAGTGCTATCAATAAGCTAGGCGCAAATGTTATTGCTATGCTATCAATTGAAATAAATAACATTGCTACGAGTAACATTTTTCGCTTGTCCATTTTATCCGAAAAAAATCCGATAATAGGTGCTGCCAATGCATACGATAATGCATAAACCGATATTAGCCATGATATTTGTGACGTTTGTACATTAAACACATTCGCTAATAGATGCATGATTGCTGAGAGCATAAATTCAGTTGCACCAACAAGATATACTGCCATTGCGAGTACAAAAAGTAAAAAACGATATGAAGTCATAACACTCCTTTAAGGTTTTTAGTTAAGTATTAAATAAGACTCCTGAGTCGAGCCATTGAAAAATTATTTGGTAGTTATCAAATGAACGAAGAAAAATTTAAGAATCTGATTGTTCAACAAAAGATATTTGGGTATGGAAGGAAATTAGGTGGATATGTAGATGAATAGCTAAAATAGAAAACCACAAAAATACTTATCAATTAGACACTAAAATGAATACTGTTACAACTAAATATTAAAACTTAAACATAAACTAACTATTTTTCTACATTTTCGTTATCTTTTATAAATGCCACTAATTAGCTTAAACGTGATAATTCAAGTATTAATATCGATTAAAAAACAATCATTAGTTTAACTAATTTACGAATAGCCATCTTCACATCAATAAAGCGAGCTATTTACTACCTTATAATGCAAAAACAATAACAAGATAGGCACTAAGCGCTTTCATGGTTAATTATTAAACAATCAACATCAGCCAGTAAAATTAATAATTATATTTAAGTAAGTTTAAGTTAAATCAAGGTGTGCAGACATGAGTATTACAACTCGATTAAAAATAGTTTCTTTCTTACAATTCTTTATCTGGGGCTCATGGCTAGTCACTTTTGCCTCATATCTTTTTAATACCCTCCACTTCAAAGGAGGGGAAATTGGATTAATATTCAGTACGTTAGGAATATCCGCATTATGTTCTCCCATTATCATCGGGTTTATTGCAGATAAGATTAACAATAGAAAGTTAGTTTATGTTTCTACACATTTCCTTTCTGCGATTTTTTTAATCGTCATGGCTCATAGTGATTCAATCACTCTTTTATTTATTGCTACATTAATTCACTTAATGTTTTACATGCCCACCATTTCAATCTGTAATAGTATTGTATTTGAGATGTTAGGTGCACAGAAATTAGATTCCGAGATTCATTTCCCTAAAATTAGGGTTTATGGAACGGTGGGTTTTATTGTCGCAATGTGGACAATTAGTTTATTAAAACTAGAAATGAGTTATTACCAGTTATACGTAGGGGCAGCCGCCTCCGTTGTTCTGGGGCTATTTTCTATATTCTTCATTACTACAAATAGTATAAAAATTACAAAATCTGCGAAATCCAACTTTAACTGCCATAATATTATTCTACTTTTTAGAAAAGGAAGAGTGGCTGTATTTTTGTTCTTTGCAATGTTATTAGGTTCTGTATTACAAATAACCAATACTTTTGGCGTTCCTTTCTTACAAGATATGGCATTAGCCCCAGAAGCCAAAGGCTCAATTTTTTCTGAATACCCCACTATCTTCTTATCTATCTCACAATTTTCTGAAATTATCTTTATCTTATTGCTACCTATTTTATTAAAAAGATTCAAAATCGAAACTATCTTATTTCTTAGTATGATTGCCTGGATTTTACGATTAGGTTTGTTTGCCTATGGTGATTTCACTGCAATAGGTACCCTGGCCCTATTTTTATCTATGATCGTGTATGGTTGTGCATTTGATTTCTTTAACATCGCTGGCGCATTATTTTTGGAAAAAGAAATTGCCCCAGAGTTTCGCTCTACAGCTCAGGGCGTTTTCACAACATTAGTTAATGGGTTTGGTACATTCTTGGGTGCGATCTTATGTGGTTGGGTTATTGAGCTTAATACTATTAATGGCGTTGTCGATTGGAAAACGTTCTGGATAATCTTTACAGGATATACAGCTGGTTTTACGCTTTTATATCTGATTTATATGTTAATCGCTAAAAATCGTAGAGCACAAGCTGCCAGCTAATTAATCATGTTTGCTCCCCCTATTGCACAGAAATTTAAGTCATAGGGGGAACGCCTAATTATACACTTGTGACCTTTAATGCCTCTCCCAAAATTTTAATTGCATTTCGCCTTCTTGCAATTAAAGGTAACGCATAGTTCACCCTCAAATGGTTAGAAAAACAGTCACCTGTAGAAAAATGTTCCCCTGTTAATACTGTCACTTTATTGCGATGCAAAATATCTCGTAATTTACGGTTGTCCACAGGTAAATGCTCTACCCAAAGAGAAAAACCACCTTGTGGCCTAGATATTCGAGTATTTACTGGAAAGTGTGTTTCCACTAATTCCTTATATTGGCATTGAAGTTCGCTATAATGTTGACGCATTCGGCGTAAATGCAAAAAATAATGCCCTTCCTTTAAAAAATTAGCCATTACTTGCTGCATGAAAATTTCACCAGAGCAATGCGATAAGTATTTTAAGTGCAAAACCTTTTCTTTATATTTCCCTGGAATTATCCATCCAGTACGTGTACCTGGAGCAACCGTTTTGGAAAATGAACTGCATAAAATTACACGCCCATTTCGATCCAATGATTGGATTGTCGATGGTCGTGGATACTGATATGCCAAGCTTGCTAAGCAATCATTTTCGATGACCGTTCCTTGATATTTTTCAACAATTTCGAGTAAACGTTGCTTATTATTATCTGGCATAATGCAACCCATCGGATTATTGCAGGTTGGAGTCACTACCACCGCTTTCACATTCCAACATTCAAAAGCCTCTTCAAGCCTTTCAAGATTTATACCTGTTTCAGGATCAATGGGAATTTCAATTATTTTTCTTCCTAAACCATATAGCGTCTGTAATAGGCCTGGAAAAGTGGGTGACTCTACCGCGACAACATCATTTCCTTGTGTACAAGCTTGCAAAGCAATAGAGAGCGATTGATGGCCACTTGTTGTTGTAACAATATCATCCGGCGTAAAAAGATGGCGATCATCCGAAATTAAATGAATTTGGTCTCGAAGTGATGCAAGCCCTTGTAAACTATCATATTCAAGTGTCAATGATTGTTTTCTACGCGTTACCATTGTCATTTCTTGCCATAATGGTTCTAAGCTTTTGTCTTCAATATTTGGCACAGCGCAAGATAAAGATGTTACACCTTCTCGCTCTGCAACACGCAAGAAATCCATAGTCGGATTCCATTGTGCTACCTGAACGGGTTTTTGAATATAATTCGCGACTTTCGGTAATAAAGCTTCCGTTTTTTCGGGGATGACAAAGTACCCTGATTTAGGTACTGCATAAATGAGCTGTAACCTTTCAAGTTCGCGATAAGCAAGCTGCGCTGTGGTGATACTGACATCATGAGCTCTTCCAATATCCCTCACTGATGGCAACTTTTCACCGTTAAGAAACTCTCCATGCTTAATTTTTTCTTGCAGCATTTGCGCAATTTGTTTGTACAGTAACACAATAAAACCCTTTTCATTTTCCCCGTACAAGTAATGTAATACAAAAATTAGCGCTTTTGATCTGTATTTTGCAAAAATTCATATCTGTCACTTTTTTATATTTTCCACTCATGTAATTCTTAATGAAAATGAGCATGACATTAGGATTACTTATGGAATATGAAAAAAACGTGAGGGGTAAGCCATACCCCAAATTTATCTTCGTACAGCCAATATTGTGGTTATTTAAAAAACTCAATATACTTATCAAAAAGAAACGATATGAAAAATATAAAGGGCAAAAAATCTAGCTCAACCATTAATTATGTGAAAAAATTGATTATTTTATTGATTTTTAAAGGATATATAATGGGTAGCTCACATATTAATAAATAAAGACTTTATTTAACTATTATTTATTTTTATATCGTTGATGAACAACTATATGAGATGAGTAAGTAAAACTTAACATCCAAAACCAGTAAAAAATATTTATTAATAATTTATTAAGGTGTCCCTTAATAAATTCACTTAATAGTTTTACATCTTAATCTAGTTACTCGCTAAGCTTGGCTAAGCAGCCTTGTGCCTCTTTTAATAATAAAGCCTGCTTACGATCTATACCCCAGCGATAACCAGACAGCTCACCATTATTTCTCACTACTCGGTGGCAAGGGATAGCCACCGCTAGCATATTTGCACCACACGCACTAGCTACCGCTCTAACCGCTTTAGGATTACCTATTTTTTCTGCTATTTCACGATAACTCACGGTTTTTCCGACAGGAATATCACGCAAGGCTTGCCACACTCGCTGTTGAAACGCAGTTCCTTGAATATCGAGCGGTAAATTAAAGCCAATCTCAGGTGCCTCAATAAAACCAACGACATCAGCAATGAGTTGTTCAAAATGAACATCTCCACCAATCAATTCAGCATTTGGAAATTTATCTTGCAAATCATTGAGTAATTTTTCAGGGTCGTCCCCAAGTAAAATTGCACATACTCCTATAGGACTTTGTGCAACTAATACTGTTCCTAACGAGCACAAAGCAAGTGCGAAATAAATTTTGCTGCCATTTCCACCTGATTTCCAAGCTCTAGGTGTCATTCCCAATCGTTGTGTTGATGTTTCGTAAAAACGGCTATTCGATTGATACCCCGCATCATAAATTGCATCTGTAATACGTTCTTGCTCTTGTAATTGTGTCTGCAATTTTTTATGACGAAAAGCATCAGCATACACTTTTGGCGTTAAACCCGTTTGCGATTTAAATAAGCGATGAAAATGATAACGGCTGATCCCAACATGATCTGCCAATTCAGCCAGCGTTGGTACTTGGTTATTTTGCTCAATATAACGGCAAGCTTTTTCTATTTTTTGTTTATAAAATTGCGTTAACTGAGTCGCCTCTGTGCGATGTCGCTTTCCTTGACGATAACCTTGTGCAATCGCTTGAGCCTCATTATCAAAAAATTCAATATTTTCACGTTTAGGTAAGCGACCAGCAGTTGATGGGTGGTTATAAATGCGTGAGGTTTTTACACCATAAACAAAATGACCATCCGCCGTTTTATTTCTTTCAACGACAGCTTGCCAGCGCTGCTCTGCTGTTTTCCATACGTTTTTCGTCGTCATGATATTGCCCTTTTTTAATTTAATAACGTCATTATCGCGAATATGTTACGTAAAGAATCTCCGCAGATTGCTTTTTAATTATGGCCTCAACCGCTTATTGTCGGCATCGCTTTTAATGCCCGGATGGGTGACTGGATAATAATCCCTAATTGAATAGCAAAGAAAAAAACGGCGGCCCATAAACAATATTCTACACCACATAATGCAGCAATAATTGCGGCTATGGCTGAGCCTAATGGCCTAGCACCAAAGGATGTTGTTAACATTAGCGCGGAAACACGACCAATCAGTAAATTAGGTGTCACCGACTGGCGTAATGAAACTGTGGAGATAGTCCAAATAATTGGCCCTGCACCAAATAAAAAATAGGCTAAAAAAATCAAATAAAAAGATGAATTCCAGATAGTAAATAGTAACGTTATCGAACCTAATAAACCACAAACAGGCCCAAATATCACTAAAATCCCATAGTTAAACTGCAAAGATAAGTAACGCAGACCAAGTGCGCCAACAATCATTCCTATACCATAAACTGAAATCGAAATACCTATTTGCTGCGCTGAAAGTTGTAACACTGTCACCGCATATGCCGTAAAAACACCCTGAATAATAAACCATGCTGTATTAAAAAATAATGCGGTCAATAGAATAGGTTTTAAATACGGGTTGTGAAAAATATAGTCAGCCCCTTCTTTCAATTGTTTTAATATAGATGTGGAAACTAGCGTTCCCTTTTGCTCTTTGGGCAATTGAAAAATTAAAACTAAAGCAATGATCGATAAAATAATGGCGAAATTATAAGCAAAGGACGCACCAATATAGCCAACCAATATACCACCTAATGCAGGTCCTGCCGTATAAGACAAACTTCGAGCTAGTTCAATCCATCGATTTGCATTAACTAATTGGTCGCGGGAGATCACAGCGGGAATATAGGTTGAAGTTGCAACACTGTAAATTACAGTGCCAACAGCACCAACAAATCCAAATAAAATTAATAATCCGAATGAAAGTAATTTTGCAAACAATAGTGCAAAAATTATACCTAAAACGGCAATACGTATTGCTTCAGAGTATATCATTAGGTTACGTGCACTATATCTATCCGCAACAATCCCAATAAATGGTGACACAATAAGAAAAGGCAAAGTCTGCAACATTTGCAACCAAGCTGTATCACTGGCAGAAGCATTGAGTATCAATACAGCGACGAGAGGTGTTACTGCTAGAGCAATTTGCTCCGACATTTGAGCAAATAAATTTGAATAAGCAACTTTACTAAAAATTTTACCTGAATTCATATAAGGCCTTTCTTACCTGTTGAAGATTTCCTTCTACATTAAAGAAAGGCCTTATCTTTTAACTTTCCGTTTATTGCTTTTCAATTAACCACAAACAATTTCAGTCTCTACTTTCGCATCAGATTTTTTGCGAAAAATAACAAGAATGACAGCAATACCTAAAACAGCAACGAGCGTTCCCATAAAGCTAATCATTGAATAACTATAACCATAAGATAACACTCCACCACCAATAGCCGCACCAATAGCATTACCTAAGTTGAAAGCACCAATATTAACGGAAGAAGCTAGTGCTTGTGCGCCTGTTGCTGCATTCATCACTAAAATTTGTATTGGCGGAACAATACCAAAGCTAAAAATACTCCAGAATAATAAACCCAATCCTGCACCAACTGCATTAGTCCCTATGAATGGGAATATTGCCATACTTAACGCTAACATTAAGAAAAAGATAATTAACGTGCCAAATAATGATTTATCCGCAAATAAGCCACCAAGATAGTTACCAATAGTGAAACCAACACCAATAATCACTAACATGACGGTAATCATTTGATCAGATGCATTGATAAAATTCATCAACATTGGCGTAATATAGGTATATAGGGTGAACATGGCACTTGCCCCTAATACTGTTGATAACATTCCTAACATGACCTGTGGTCGGCGTAAAATACGCAATTCGTTTTTAACATTAACGTCTCGGCCTTGCAGGTTATTAGGTAACGCCCAAATTAAACTCGCAATGGTTAATAATCCAAGTGCGGCTATTAAATAAAATGCCTCACGCCATCCCATTACTTGAGTTAATTTGGTCATAAGTGGAACACCACCAATATTGGCAATGGTTAATCCCATAAACATGGCTGCAATTGCACTTGCTTGTTTACCTGGTGGCACAACACTGGCAGCCACAATGGCACCTAAACCGAAAAATGCACCATGGTTTAAACTGGTAATAAAACGTGAAATGGATAAGGTCACCAAATCAGGTGACATCGCTGAAAGTAAATTTCCTACCGTAAAAATAGACATTAAAAATACCAATGCCACCTTCGGCTTTCTCTTCACCAGTAATAATGTCATGATCGGTGCCCCAATCATCACACCAAGAGCATAAATAACAACTATTGACCCCGCCGATGGAATATCAACCTGAATATTATCAGCAATATACGGTAACATTCCCATTGGGGAAAATTCAGTTGCTCCAATGGCGAAAGCCCCTATCGCTAATGCCAGTAGTGCAGTGTTAATTCTCATTTTTTCAGCCTTATTGAAATAAATTATTAACATTTATTAATGCCCTGAATTTTTCCACATTGAACGCCAATGAAAAAGACGTTAAGGTGAAAATAACTTTTGCTGGAAATGCAATAATGAAAATAACTTTTGAAGAACTTCAAGCTTTTATCAGTGTCGTTGACTGCGGTTCTATTACTTCAGCCGCAGAGCAACTCAACATGACCATTTCAACGGTAAGCCGTGCACTACTTCGGCTTGAGGAAAAAATGGACACCACACTGCTTTACCGAACAACACGTTCAATCAAGCTCAGTGATGAAGGTGCTGCATTTTTGCAAAAAGCGCGAGAGATTGTTGATCTTGCTCACGAAGCAGAAGAAATGCTATCTGCCCGCCAAGCCATTCCTTCTGGCAAGCTGCGTATTGATGCATCAACCCCATTTTTGACACACGTTATTGCCCCTCTGATCCCGTTATTTCATGAACGTTATCCGCAAGTTGAACTTGAAATTTATAATTATGAAGGTGTAACAAGTTTATTAGAAAATAGAATTGATGTGGCTTTTCGCATTGGCGTACTTAAAGACTCATCACTCAATGCCACCTTATTAGGTTTTAGTCAAAAACGATTAGTAGCTAGCCCCGCTTACTTAGCTAAATACGGTGTCCCACAAAATACTAACGAATTAAAAAAGCATTGTTTACTGGGTTTTACTCAACCAGATTCGCTAAATATTTGGCCAGTAAAAAATGCGAGTGACGATTTGCTTAAAATCAAACCCAATATTACAGGGGCAAGTGGTGAAGTCTTATTCCACCTCGCTGTACAAGGCGCTGGAATTTTATGCTCTGCTGATTTTGTCACCATGGATGCATTTGCAAGTGGTCAGTTAGTGCAGGTTTTAGAAAAAGAAACTATCGTGATTCGTCAACCCATTAATGCTGTTTATTACCGAAACCAAGCGGTATCACCTCGCTTACGGTGTTTTATCGATTTTATAAGAAAATATTCAACCAAAATAGAGCCTCTCTAGCTTTTCCCTGATTTTAATTTTGCTCCCTTTTTAAATTCTGTCAGCGTTATTCCCGTATGCCGTTTAAAATAACGGCATAAATATGAGGTATCGTCGAAATTAACTTCATCAGCTATTTCCTTTATTGATAATTTACCAACCTCAAGTAATGCTTTTATTTCTAAAATAACCTGCCTATCTATCAATACTTTTGGGGGATCATTAAAGAAACTTTGGCTGATTTTTGATAAGTAAAATGGGGTTATCGATAATTTTTCAGCATAAAATCTTACCTCTTTATGCTGTTTACAATGCCGAGTGATCAAGTCCCAAAAGCGCCAGCAAAGTTGCTCTTGTCGGTTGCGTTTTTCAGGTTTAGCTAAAATCGTTTTAGCGTCATTACTGATTTCTAAAAACAAATTTTGCAAATGGTTTTTCAATTGTAACTGCCAATGTTCCCCACGTTCAGTTGCTATTGAGAGCATGATTTTTTTCCAATAATTAAATAAATCATGTTTTCCTACAGGGATTTGAATAACGGGATAGTCATTAAAAAAGGCAAATAATTGTTGAGGTAGTGAATAAGCAATAGAGGTGGCGAGTTTTTTATCAATCAATAAGTATTCGAGGTTAAAACACCGGGATTTTGCTTGCAACATGGCAAAGGTATCATCATATAAAACAATCAGGTCATTTTTTCGTACACGATACTGCCTAAAATTAATATTAAAAATCGCACAACCTTGCAAACAAATACAAACCGTTACGTATGATGAAGATAATGTTTTTTTCTGCATTTTATCCATATTGGTTACACCAATACGGATAGCCTCTGAGATATCAACCAAATGTGTTTGTATGCTTAACATCACGTATTTTCCTCTTAGTAAACACCTCCTAGTCTATCATAGTTGCTATAAGTACCTAAAATAGACAATTTTACCTCTTAAATATTACTCATTAATACCTAAAATACACGCAATATCCACTCCCATCATTAAGAGGAAAAACTGATGGTACTTTATACAGAGCGTTTGATTTTACGCCCATGGCAAGAAACGGATGCTGAGAGTTTGTATTTTTATGCGAAAGACGAAAGAATCGGTCCGGTTGCTGGCTGGCCTGCTCACCAAAGCGTTGAAGAAAGTCATACGATTATTAAAGAGATTTTCATGCGCGACGAAGTTTATGCCGTTACTTTAAAAGAAGACAACCGCGCAATTGGCCTAATCGGGCTATCTTTATGTCACGAAAGTAACTTCCCGATCGGCGATAATGATGCTGAAGTCAGTTATTGGATAGGCGTACCATTTTGGGGCAAAGGATTAATACCTGAATCCATTAAAGAAATTATTCGCCATGGGTTCGCAGACCTAAAATTAGATAATTTATGGTGTGGCTATTTTCAAGGTAATGAACAATCAAAAATTGCACAAGAAAAGTGTGGTTTTAAATATTACAAAACTTTGGAACCTCAATTCATTGAGTTAATAGGTGAGACAAAAACAGAAGAAATAAGCCGACTCACAAAGCAAGAATGGCTTTCATTACAGTAATTCTGAGGAAAATTAAGGCTATCTCATTGATGGTCTTAATCATTTTATTGTCACAACACATTTCTAAGCGAACAAACATATTCTACCATTTACCAATTAATGCTATGATTTTTTGATAATTATAAAGTCAAAAAATCAAAATTTTATATAGGATTAACAGGTAAACACATGCACGACTATGGTATTTGGACAATAATCACCCCTATTGTGACGATTATATTGGCAATACTCACCCGCCAAGTAATGCTTTCTCTCATGTTAGGAATACTTGTAGGTTTTACGGTTATTAATGATCACAATGTTCTATTAGGTGTTAAAGGCACCGTTGATGGTGTTATTAATACATTCTCATCTGCTGGAAATACCCGCACAATTGTTTTTATGGTGATGATCGGCGGAATTATGCGGTTAGTTGTTGTAACTGGAGGGGTTCGAGCTCTCGTTCAATTATTAACGAATAAAACTCGGTTAATTAAAAACCGCACAGCGACACAATTATTGGCTATCGTTATTACCTCACTTATTTTTATTGAAAGCTCTATTAACCAATTAGTTGCAGGTGCTTCTACCAAAAATTTAGCACGTCAATATGGCGTCGCACCTGAAAAAATGTCCTACTTAATTCAAACAGCATGTGTTTCGGTTTGTTCTTCCGCCATTATTAATGGCTGGGGAGCCGTTATCATGGGGTTAATTGGTGTACAAATATCCCAAGGGTTAATTACTGGTGAACCTTTTGATATTTTAATTACCTCTATTGGTTACAACCTGATGGCTTGGTTATCCCTTGGTACGATTTTAATTTACGTCTTCACAAATTTTTCATGGGGGCCGATGAAAAAAGCGGAAGAAAAATATCAACAAGCGTTTATTGCTGGAAATATTTCTACATCAAACACTCAAGACAATGAAGAAGAGATCATAGACCATCCAAATGCACATTCTTCGTTAAACTTCTTTATTCCTATTTTATCTACCGTTTTAATGGTCCCTGTTGCACTCTATATCACTGGCGACGGTGATTTTAGTAAAGGCAGCGGCTCAACCTCTGTTTACTGGGGGGTTATGTTTGGTACAGCTGTATCATTTTGTTGGTTTATTGGTCGCCGCCTATTGAATATCGATAGCTTTTTTAAAGAGTTGTTTATCGGCTATGCCAATATGCTGAAAATAAGCTCTATTATGATTTTGGCGTTTTTAATGGGCGATGTTTCTGCTGAGCTCAATACCGGTGCTTATATTGCTGAAGTCACTCAAGGCGTTATGGCTCCTGGCTTTTCTATTGGTTTTATCTTTATTATTAGCGCTATTATGTCTTTAGCAACGGGTACATCGTGGGGAACATTTGCAATTATGATCCCCATTGGTGTGCAATTAGGTTTATCGGTAGGAATGCCTGTAGAGTATATGATTGGTGCTGCAATATCGGGCTCAATATTTGGTGATATGACCTCTCCTATATCTGCCGATGCTATTGTGGCCTCAATGGCAACCGATTGTGAGCATATTGAACATATTCGCACGCAAATGCCTTATGCACTCGTAACCGCCAGTGTGGTGCTTGCTATTTACCTGTATCTTGGTTTTACCTATTAATAAGAAGAGAGTTTAGATGTCAATTCAACAAACATTACGCCAATTCGAAAAAGTTGATTTATTAAAAACCTCAACACCACTTCACCGGCTTAATAACTTGTCAAAAAAATTTGGCCGCGAAATTTATATTAAGCGCGATGATATGACACCTCTGGCAATGGGTGGGAATAAGTTACGTAAACTTGAATTTCTAATGGCTGATGCATTAGCAAAAAATGCAAAGATTATTGTTACAGCTGGCGCAATCCAGTCAAACCATGTTAGGCAAACTGCAGCCGTTGCTGCCATGTATGGCTTAGAATGTGTTGCTTTATTAGAAAATCCAATCCAAAGCAATGACTCAAATTTTCTGCATAATGGTAATAAATTACTGACGGATCTATTTGGCGCACGCTGTGTCATGTGTGAAGAACTAACCGATCCGCAAGCCCAAATGGAAGCGCTGATCGAGTCGCTGTCACTACATGATGCCTATATCGTCCCTGTGGGAGGTTCAAATGCTTTAGGGGCATTGGGTTATATCCAATGCGCGGTAGAAATTGCTGAGCAAAAACCAGAGCATATTGAATTTGATAAGATTATTGTTGCTTCTGGTAGTGCAGGCACTCATGCAGGTCTTGCTATTGGTTTGCAAGCGTTGTTACCACAAAGCCAGCTCATTGGCGTAACCGTCTCACGAAAACAACAAGACCAAGCCCCTAAAGTTGAAAAATTACAGAATGAATTAGCCCAATTATTAAAATTGCATCAAGTGCCTGACGTCATATTATGGGATAACTTTTTTGCTCCTATGTATGGCATGCCTAACCAACAAGGCCTTGCAGCCATAAAACTACTTGCTCAGCAAGAAGGTATTTTACTGGATCCCGTTTATACAGGAAAAGCAATGGCAGGCTTAATCGACTATTTAGAAAACTCAGTTGAAAAAACGCCAGTGCTATTTATTCATACTGGCGGTGCACAAGCCTTATTTGCTTATTCAGATATTAGCCAAACAATGTAATCAACTCAGTTTATCTTCTATAAAGGGCATTTTTGCCCTTTTCTTTTGCCAACTATTTTCATTATATTTGTTGTATAAAAAATTCTCTGACCTGTACTTTTTATACTATGGATGCCAATTCACCGAATCGATGCACTGGCACAAATGGAAGATAACAAAATGATATCAATACCAATCACTCTCAGATTAGCCCGTGAACAAGATGCATTAGCACTTTATGAAATTGGTATGCAGAGTTATATGCACCACTTTGCTGCACTTTGGAATAATAAAGATGAATTATTTGAATACCTAAATCAGGAATATAGTACCGATAAAATCATCCATGATATAAGTCAGCCAAACGTAGAGTGGTATGTGATTGAATCAGAGTTCCCTATCGGGTTAGTGAAATTGACACACCAAGAAAAGATACCCGATACTCAGATGGCTGGAACATTGTTAAATAAGCTCTATTTCTTGCCCGCAGCGACAGGAAAAGGTTATGGGAAGTTAATCCTTAAACTGATTGAAGACATCGCCATAAATAAAAGCTCAGATATACTCTGGTTGGACGTGCTCGCCAGCAATTCGCGAGCTATCCAGTTGTACCAATCTAATGGGTTAAAAATCCTCAAGGAAATTTTATTTAAAACCGAGTCACAACAAACCCTTGAATACATTATGTACAAAACCCTTTAGGGTGGCTTATAAAATAATATATCACTAAGCGCTATTTTGCTGTGTCTTTTTCTTATTCGTTAACATGATCCCTAGGATAATAAGTACCCCTCCCAAAATGATCATTGAGCTCATTTTTTCATTCAGAAAAATCGTTCCAATAATAACAGCACTTAACGGATTAAGTGCAATAAATGACCCAGCTCCCGCAGCACCTAACTGCGAGACACCTTGGTAATACCATACATAAGCAATAGCCGACCCTAAGATACCTAAATAACTTAAACTGACTAAGTCACCCACCGATAATAAAGACAGTTTTCCAAAATTGATTTCTTGTGTACAAATGGAAGTGAGAATTAATAATACAGTGCCAAATAAAACCGCATACGTCACAGTATGTAATGCCCCTATTTCTTGGATCACCTTTTTACCTGCGACCGTATATATCCCCCAGCTAATCACGCAGCCTAGAATAGCCAGATCCCCTTTGTTGATCATAATGTTACCTGTATTTGGTACTTTATCTGATAGCAAAATGACCGCACCTATCACACATAAACTTATCCCAATGCCTTTTTTAATTGAAATTTTCTCTTTCCATAAAATAAATGAAATTAAGGCAATCATCGCAGGGTTGATTGCGACTAATAAAGCTGCGCGTGACGCAGGTATGATTTGTAAACCATAGAAAAATAAAATTTGATAAATAAATACCCCACTCCCACCTAATACCATAATTTGGCAAAACTGCTTCATTGAAATACGTTTCCAGCCAATACGCCCCAAAAACAGCACTAAAATTAATGAGAAGCTGGCAAAAAGAAAGCGTAATGTCGCTGACAATAAGGGGGGAATTTCAGATTGAATGACCCTGCCCGCAATAAATGTACCGCCCCAAATAACGGAAACAAACACCATTTGAATGACGATCATATTCAGTGGTCTTTTTTTGGTTATTGTTACTGTGTTTTGCATTTTTTTCTCAGTGTTGAAGATAAAAGTTTTGTTAATTCTTGTCTCACTGATAAGCTAAACCTAATTTAATATCATATGCTAATGAGCTTTTACTCATGACACTCACACAACTTGAAGTCTTTACCACCGTGGCTGAATTAAAAAGTTTTACATTAGCGGCGATGAAATTGAATATTTCCCAGTCAGCGGTTTCTCATGCAATAAAATCATTAGAAAAAGACCTCAACGTCATGTTATTTACTCGTGAACAAAATCAAACAACCTTAACTGAAATAGGCAAAACATTGCTGTTGCGTTCACACCATATGTTGAATATCCAAGAATCTATGAAACAAGAGGCTCTGGCATCGAATGGATTAAAAGCGGGTATTTTAAGAATTGGTTCTTTTGGCCCAGGGTCATCTTTAAATTTGTTGCCCCCCCTTTTAGCTCAATTTCGTGAAAAATATCCGTTGATTAATATTGTGGTTGATGAGGGCGATGACGAAACGGTGACTCAGTGGTTACAAGAAAAACGTATTGATATTGGTGTGGTTGTGTTACCTGATGAGCGGTTTGATACCTTTAAAGTGAAAGATGACCAAATGGTGGCAATTCTCCCTCTGGATCATCCATTGGCAAATCAGCCAAGTATTTCATTGAAAGAATTATGTGAATACCCGTTTAATTTAACGCAGGCTGGATCAGGAAAATTAGTGTTAGATTTATTCCATGCACAAAAGCTGACTCCCAAAATACAGTTTAAAACACGGCAATTACTGAGTACCTTTGCTTTAGTCGCTCGAGGTGATGCTGTTTCAATTGTCGCGCAACTGGCTATTCCTGATTACATTCAAAATATTGTGGTCAAACCGCTAAATCCCCCTGTGAAAAGAAATATTGCCTTTGCTGTTAATGATGAAAGCCAGCTGTCACCTGCCACAAAGGCATTTATTAAAATTGCTAAAAAATGTATGGTTAATTTACCAACCGATAAGTAATCACATATAAAGATTGTTCTGTCGGGTAAATTTCTTTGATTAATTTTTTCAATGTATCTAATGTCATTGCTTCTTGTTCTGCGTGATACTCAGAAATATCATCATAAAAAATAGGCTCCACTGAAAGTATTTCAATTTCAGTGTAATATTTCCCTGTCTCAAGAGCATAGACCTTAACAATTGTACCTGGTACGTAGTGGCTTTCGCTTTTATCACGAATTGTGATCACTTTTTTTCCTGATACCACTAATGGCAGTAACCGCTCAAAAAACGTAATCGTTTCTGGTGCATCGTTCATAATTTGTCCCTACTTTTATTAAAACGTCTATTTATAAACACATTTTCTTATAACATCGTCAAAATGCAACCAAATGGTTGTTTTCGTGCTGTCATTTATCGCTATTCTACTGTTGTACAAAATTTTTCTATACAATCAGGATTGAATATGGTTAAAAACAAATTGGATATCAATAATGAATAATAACGAAGCCCTATTTTATCAACAAGAAGGCCACTTTTGGTCTGCTATTTGTTCAGATGTTTTAAAGGTTAGTGAAAATACCATCGCCTATTTTTCTGAACTCGACTTACCTATTTTCAATTTTATTTATCTTCATCAGGGCGCTAGTTTTAGCGAATTTGCACAAGCTGAAAATGCATTTAAGCAGCAATCTAAGCCTTATGTATTAGTTGTTCATCAACACGAACTAAGCCAATTTGAACACGAAATCGAGAAACGCGGTTTAATTGCGGACGGTAAATCAACAGCCATGATTTTACCAACCCCTGCACTATCTTTATTTAAAGAACCATTGTCACCTGAAGTTGGCTATCAAATTAAACAATGTGATAAACAATTGAATGATTGGGCGCAACCATTGATTAGCGCATTTCCTGTAAATTCAGATGTTGAGGAAGAAGACAACACCGTCATTAATGAATATGTTCGTTACCATCAAAGTGCTTTGGATAAACACGTCAATATGATGCATTTTGTCTTATTTTCTGGTGAACAACCTGTATCTACCTTAACCTTAACAATAAATAATAGAACTGCACGGCTGGATGATATTGGCACTGATATTCGCTTTCAGAAAAAAGGATTTGCGACAAAACTTATCAAACACGCATTAGGTGTTTGCAATCAGCAAGGTATTGAACAATGTGTATTAGAAGCCTCATCCGATGGGCTTTCAATCTACAAAAAACTGGGGTTTGAACCTATTTTTAGCTACTTTAGTTTTATTGCTGAATAAATATTTAGCGAGTACCTAAGCCATAAGGTACACGCCATTTAAAATAAGTAAGGCGCAAGTGTAATTATCAGCAGCAATATACCACCACCAATATTAATATATTTTCTCAGTGTGTTAATTTGAATTGATGAGGAAAAAAAGACAAGGCTTCCACATGATATAGCCAACCAAGCCGCCATCATTAATACATGAATGCTGGATAAAATAAGAAAGCTCATTAAAGAAGGGCCTTTACCAACAAAGTTAGATACCACCACTAAATATAAAACAATTGCTTTAGGGTTTAACAAATTGGCTAAATACGCATCTTTAACCGTAACAGCCCTAATTATGTTATTTGCTGTACTTTTACCCGCTTTTAGCCCTGTATTAATTAATGTGATAGACAAATAGACTAAATATAACGTTCCTAAGATACCGATTGAACGCATTACCCATGGGTAAGAGGCAAGAATTTTTGTCAGACCAATGCCAACGAATAAACCATGCGTCATTATCCCTAACCCAGTCCCAACAATTGGGATAATTAGCCCTTTCAATCCTTGAGTTAACGTACTATTCAGTGCGATAGCAAAGCTTGCCCCTGGGGAAACAATGATTGGAAGTAATGTCACCATAAAACCCAGTATATCCACAGGCACAAACCTTATATTCAGTTATCTATTTTAATTCCACATTGCTGTACCAGTTTTGAATATCTTTCACAATCATCTCAGTATGCAATTGCCCTTGATTATCCTTAAAGAAATGATCTAGGTTTTCATATTTTTTAAAACTCACTGATGGGTTATTCGTTTGGCTCATCATTCTTTCTGTACTGTAAGCATCAACATTCGTATCAGCCATCGTTTGAATAACCAAATGAGGTGTTTTAATTGCCCGTACTAACTTCAAATTATCAATCGTCAGCATTTCATACCACCAACGTGGCCCATGTCCGCTAACAAACTGATCATCCTTTAATTGTTTTTGTTTCGCAGCTTGTGCAAATTGGTTAAAGCCCTCTAATGAATTAGTGACTTCGTCCGTTGGGGTATTATTTTTGATGCTATAAAGTACATCATCAATAAAATATTGCCCCCCCACATTCAACGCAATAGATGCAGAAATAAAATCACCTTTGGCCGCAATTAAATGGGTGACTAATGCCCCTTCACTGCCGCCTAATAAGACAATATGTTGGTAATCTTTTTTGAGTTGTTTTAAAACCGCAGCATAATTGTCAGCTCGCTCAATTGGGGAATCTTGTGACATATATGCCACAGGGCATTCTTCCTCTGACGCTTCTTCACCGTCTGCGCCAACTTCGCTATTTAGCCCTGTTTTTTCAACCAATAAAATATCGTTATTGGGAAAAACTGCCCCAAAGTTTTTCACCATGTTGGGGTTATTGACCACACTTTTGCAATCTGAGCCCTGCAATAAGACCAGTAAATCCTGCGATTTTTTCTCACCTTTTTGAATGACATAATAATCAATTTCTTTACCGTCATTGAGCAGAGTTTGTTTTTTATATGGGGTAGATTCAGCGAGTACACCAAATGAACACAAAGAAATTAAAAGTGCGGTCAGTTTAATTGTCATAGGGGAAACCATGAGTTGTTTTTATTCGCCATTATATTAAACAAGGTGATTAAGTTGGTGCTTATAATGCTTCACTTGCTAGCTGGCCATTACTATCTTTAGCGGAGTATCTGCAAATAATTCAACGATATTTGGATTCAAACTTTTATCCATCACCAAAATAGATATCTGATCGCAGCTTGCAATTGTGTAACGGGCAACACCAGGTAACTTATCTGCGGTAACGCCCATAATGACTTGGTTACTGCGCTGAATAAGCACTTTTTTAAACTCCGCTTCTTCATAATCAAAGATAGTCACGCCCATTTGCGGATCTATGGCGCAGCCGCCAATAAAACATTGGTCAAAATGAATATGGTTAATTTGATTAGCAGCGGACGTATCAATACTGGCACCAATTTCACGATTCAACTTTCCACCAATTAAAATTACTTCGCAAAGGGGCCTCTTCATGGATTCAATCGCAATGGAAGGCGAATTTGTCACCACCGTAAACCCAATATGTGCGGGTAAATTGCGCGCAATTTCTAAATTCGTCGAACCTGTATCAATAAACACACAGGCGCCTTGTTTAATTAATAAACTACAGGCCTGTGCGATTTTGATTTTTTCAGCTTGATTTTGCTCGATTCTTTGCTCGAACGAGCCAAGTTCATCTAACATACTCACCGCCCCGCCATGAACTCGGCGGCAAACGCCTTCTTGGGCTAATTCATTCAAATCCCTACGAATTGTATGTTCAGAAACCTGCAAGTCACGGGCAAGAATGGTGCAAATCACTCGCCCTTGCTCACGTAGCAATTGGCGAATTTTATTTTGTCTTTGCTCTGGAAAAACGGCATAATCGAGCATATAGTACCTCGTAATTATTTTTAAATGATCATAATCGAGCACAATATTATGTCAATACCCTCGTTATAACGTAATAAGGAAGAAGATATGAACAACTTACCGCTACCTGACAGCTTCTTTTTACATGAACTCGCAAATATTGCGGGGAAAATCTCTCTCGATTATTACCGCACTAATGAGCTCAGTGTGGTTGAAAACAAGCCAAAGGCTAATTATCGTTTTGACCCCGTCACGCAAGCAGACAAGCTGGCTGAGAAAGCAATGCGCGAACACATCACCCAAACCTATCCAACTCACTCTATTATGGGTGAAGAGTATGGTATTACTGGGGAAGGCGATATTCAGTGGGTGCTCGACCCGATAGATGGCACTCGCCCTTTTCTCTGCGGTATTCCTCTTTGGGCTAACTTAATCGGTCTAACGGAGCATGGAAAAGCGGTGATGGGTATGATGAGCCAACCCTTTATTGGGGAACGCTTTTGGGCAGATCAGCATGGCAGTTGGACGAGTAGCCCGCACGGACATTCTCGTTTAGCTACTCGAAAAAACGTTAAATTAGAACACGCTATATTACATACGACATCTCCAGAGCCAATATCCGCTCGGCCTGATATTCACTTTAAGGCACTTGATGAACGTGTTTTAATGACTCGTTATGGGGGGGAATGTTATGGAATGGCCATGCTCGCAGCAGGAAGAATTGATATTTGTGTCGAATTCGCACTGGAACCTTATGATATTGTTCCATTAATCCCTATTATAGAGCAAGCGGGTGGAATGGTCACCACACTTGAAGGAAAGCGCGCAGAATCTGGTGGGGCTGTCATCGCAACAGGTTGCCCAATCCTTCATGAGCGCGTTCTGACTATCTTAAATTCAGGTAGTTAATTTATCATTTAAAAAAGTATTATAAAAAATGCAATCTACTCAACAACTCAATGCGAATGTTCACTTAGCGCCTGCAAAAAGAGAGCAAGTTTCCACACGCATTATCTTTTTTATTGCCGGTTTCGTTACCGCAGCTTGGGCTGCCATTGTTCCCTATGTCAAAGTCAATACAGGGGCGAATGATGCAACACTTGGCATGTTGCTACTTTGCTTTGGTGGTGGTGCACTTGTTGCCATGCCAGTGACAGGTGCGTTAGCCGCCAAGTATGGTTGTCGCCGCTTGATGGTTATTGCAACCATTGGTTTTTGCTTGCTTTTTCCTGTTTTATCGTCACTTTCTAGCATCAGTTTTTTGATTGCAGGCTTATTGTTGTTCGGTATTTTTATTGGCCTGACTGACTGTGCAATGAATGTGCAAGCCGTGATTGTAGAAAAATCCTCAGACAAGCCCATTATGTCAGGTTTTCATGGGTTCTACAGTGTGGGGGGAATTGCGGGTGCAGGCACAATGAGCTTAGTTCTGCTGTTAGGGGTATCAGCCACTTTAGCGTCTATTTTTGTGTCCGTTATTGCGTTAGTTTTATTAGCCATCTGCTATAACGGTTTAATTACTTATGCAAATGCCCCAACAGGCCCACTGATTGCCATTCCCAAAGGGATTGTTTTGGTGATTGGTATTGTCTGTTTTGCTGTATTCCTTGCAGAAGGTGCAGTGTTGGATTGGGGGGCCGTATTCTTAATCGAGCACCACGGCCTCAAAGAAACTCTGGGTGGTCTTGGCTTTGCAGCCTTCGCGACAACGATGACTATAGGCCGGTTACTTGGCGACAAAATTGTGATGCGAGTAGGCTCATCACGCGTAGTGTTTTTAGGCGCTTTACTGGCTTGCCTTGGTTTTGTAATCGCGGTTCTTTCCCCTTATCTAGTCCTTGCCATTGTTGGTTTCGCGTTAGTGGGTGCGGGTTCATCGAATATCGTTCCCGTGATGTTTTCTGCGGTTGGCAAACAGAACACAATGCCAGAAGCCTTGGCAGTGCCCGCGATTTCAACGTTGGGTTACTTAGGGATCTTAGCGGGACCTGCGGTCATTGGCTTTGTGGCTTTCCAATTAACGTTAGCGACTGCACTTTTAATGATTTCCGTATTATTAGTGTTTATTGCATTCGTTACCCGTTTTATTCGAGTTTAATTTCTTCAACATCATAAGGTTGCATTTTATTAGCAACCTTATGATTATCGAATAACTATAGTTCAATTGTCCCACTAATGCAGTTGATCACATCTCCCGCTATCCAAATACCCTCATCATCTGCACTCACATACACGCGTCCTTCGCCATATACACATTGCCCTTGGCCAACAATATATTGCTTTGGCAACTTCCCTTGAGGGATCAACCACTGTGCTGCACCTGCGTTAAAGCTCCCTGTCACAGGGTCTTCAACGGCACTTGTGCCACAAAAAACCCTTACTTCAAGCTGCTTATCTTTACCTTCTGGGTAAATTGCGCACAGGCCAATATCATAGCCCTTAAGTTGAAAATAGTCGGGTTTAATACTCAATAACTTATCGACCGATTTAAGTTGGATCCCCATCCAATTAGGGCCATTAGCGACCCAATTACTGTCAACAACATCGTCTTCCGTGATCCCCAGCCCTTTAAATACCTTTATTTTGTCACTTTGCTCAATTTCACCACTACGAATAAGAGGCGGTGCCTTAAATGCCAATCGGCCATTCACCTTTTTAATCGCAATTAACCCTGCTTTACATTCTTGAACTATCGATGTTTTCTGCTGCTGCCCGTAAGTTTGTTGCCACACAAAACAACTCCCCAATGTTGGGTGTCCTGCAAAAGGTAACTCACCTTCTACCGTAAAAATTCTCACACGGTAGTCAGCATCTGGTGTTGTTGGTTGTAGTAGAAAAACGGTTTCGCTTAAATTAGTCCACTTTGCGAATTTACTCATTTGAGCATCCGTCAGGTTATCAGCCCCAACGACAACAGCCAGTGGGTTGCCATCTAATTTTGTTGCCGAAAAAACATTCACTTGTTCAAAAATATACTTCATTTTTCCCTCTAAATTGTGACTTCATATATTTACTATGGGAATAATAATGCGCTAACCAATAATGTTTGTGTATATAAATGCCATAACACATTAAGATAGCCATTGTAATTGATACTCAGATACAGGTAACCCATGGATTTGACAACTAAAAAAACGATTATTATCGTGGGCGCTGGCTTTGTAGGCACCACATTAGCGTGGTATTTATCCAAGCATACAAATCAACGCGTTATTTTATTAGACAAAAACCATGCTGGCCAAGGTGTTACCCAACACGCATTTGCTTGGCTAAACGTATCTTACGGCCGCCCTGATGCATATAGCCAGCTTCGTAAACAAGCACTCGCCGAATGGCGTTCTCTAGACGAGCACACACAGGGCCAGCTAAATATCCAGTGGTCTGGTGCAATTAGCTGGCAAGATAACGAAACAGCAACAGCATTATTTATTGATGACCATAAGAAAAATAATTTTAATGTCAAGGCTTTAGATAAAGATGCATTACAGGAAATGGAGCCAAATTTGCGTTCGCTACCAACCCTTGCTGCTTTTTGCCCTGATGAGGGGAGTATAGATCCTGTTTATGCCACACAAATGCTGCTGAAACTGGCTATTGAGCAAGGCATCACCTATTTGCCAGAGCATGAAGTGCTTTCCCTTATTCAAGAAGATAGCTGTATTTTAGGTGTCATGACCAATCACAGCACATTTTTAGCCGATCAAACAGTGATTACCGCTGGCGTTGATGCCACTGCGCTCATCGGTTCAGTCGGTGTCGAGCTCCCTGTTAGCGCATCACCGTCCATTATTGTGCACATTAATGATCCAAGCAACGAGCAATTGGTACAACACATCATATCAACCCCAGAAATGGAGCTGCGTCCTGTTTCTGTAAGCAAAATACTGTGTGCTGAAGATTACATTAGTGATAAACCGGAACACAGTGCAAACTGTATCGCACAAAACGCCCTTACCGTTATCAAAAATTCATTTATAGGTAGTGATAAACTCAATCTTGAAAAAGCTTTCATCGGAATGAGACCTATGCCAAAAGATGAGATGCCAATTGTCGGAAAAGTTGCTGATTTCGAAGGTTTATATATTATCAGTATGCACGCTGCGATTACACTAGCGCCATTGATATGCCAATTGGCTCAAGATGAAATTTTGCATGGAATAGAACAAGCTACACTTAGCCCATATCGATTAACTCGTTTTGCATCAGGTAACTGACAAATGAATATTCCGTTGTACTATTTAAGACATTATCAATCGATTGAAAAAACGTTTTGGACATCTATTTGTGAACATAGTATCCAGATTGCACAACATACAATTTGTTATTTAACGCCACTTAACTCGCCGGCGTTTAACTTCATCTATTTGCAACCTGACTCTACCAGCCACGCATTTATGCAGGCTCACAACCTGTTTGTTTCGCAGAAGAAAAATCATACGTTAGTGATCCCTGAAGAAATGCTCCCTCAGGTGGTTAATAAGGCTGAATCCTTAGGGTATAAACGTGACAGTGTCACAACTGCTATGGCATTAACCCTAGCGAAGCAAAATGAAGTTAAACTACCTGATAACCAAGTGGATATTGTTTTAGCTAACCATGACTTGTCGTTGTGGGCAAAGCCACTGGTTTCTGCATTTTACCTGTCAGAAGAGCACGATCAGGTTATTCAGGAATATGTCCGTTATCATGAAGATGCACTGCAAGAAGGCGCTCCGCAATTTCACCTTGTATTACTCGTTAATGGTGAACCCGCAACTTCCATGACAGTTACGATTGAAGGATCCCTTGCCCGCTTTGATGATATTGGTACTGAGCCTCGTCACCAAGGTAATGGCTATGCTTCGCAACTCATTGATTATGCTCTAGCATTTTGCCGCCAGCAAGGTGTCGAGCACTGTTTCCTCGATGCGTCTGAAGCTGGATTTGATTTGTATAAAAAATTTGGTTTTGAGCCCCTATTCCGTTATATCAATTATGTCTGGTGTAAATAATTTACGTCACTGGCGTTATTTGCACGATATCCCTGAATTGGAACCATTAATTGCACAATGGTTCCTACAGGAATGGCCTTCACACTATGGTAGTGCAGGTAATGGCGATGTTTGGCAAGATATCGCTGCATATCGCCATCGTGAAGGGGTCGGTATGGGGATCGTCGCCTTTGAAAATAATAAACCCTGTGGTTTTATTGCGCTGAAAAGTGAACATTTTTTACCAAATAACCCCGCATTTCCGTGGGTTGGTGCCGCTTTTGTTATTCCTGAGAAACGCAATCAAGGTCTTGGACAATATTTATTTGAACAACTCGAATTGATTATTGATAAACGGCAATACCCGCATATTTTCTGTGCGACTGCCGTTGCTGATAATTTACTCATCCGCTGTGGATGGCAATTATCGGTACCATTAAGCCAGCCTTCTCTGCGTATTTATCACAAATATATCTGATACTTAATATATGAAAATTAATATTATTGGCACCAGCGGCAGTGGTAAAAGTACCCTCTGCCGACAACTTGCATTGATGCTAAATGTGCCAGCTATTGAGCTGGATAGCCTATATTGGTTAGCAAATTGGCAAGGTTCCTCTGATGATGCGCTTAACCAAAAACTCAACACCGTATTAACTGGCGCTGCATCAGGGTGGGTGCTTGATGGCAACTACACCCGAACACAACCCATCAAATGGAAAGATGTCGATATGGTTATTTGGTTAGATTATTCGTTACCTCGGACCTTATACCAATCTGTTGTGCGTACGGTGTCTCGCATTCGTTCAGGGCAAGAGCTGTGGGAAAATACGGGTAATAAAGAAAGCTGGAAAAATTCCTTTTTCAGTCGTAATTCGATTATTTTGTGGTTACTGAAGACTTACTACCCAAATAAGGAAAGAAACCTAAAACACATGGCGAATATTAATTTACGCCATATTCAATTTGTTCGGCTTACATCCCCAAAAGAAACACGTTTATTTTTACAGCAGATGGAAGCGCAGGTTGCGGCTAAAGGATAAGTTTATTTATGGTGGTGAGAGATAATCTCAGTAGCCATAAAGGCTACCGAGATACAATAACTTAGTCACTAAATTTCATTACATGCAGTTTTCAGCATGGCGGTTTGTTGGTATTTTTCAATCCCTAATTCAATTAAGCGGCTGATTAGCTGCTGATACGTCATGCCGCCTTGTTGCCACAGTTTTGGATACATACTAATGTTCGTAAAGCCAGGCAATGTATTGATTTCGTTAATAACAACGTCATTATCTTCTGTTAAGAAAACATCAACACGAGACATACCGCTACAATTTAATGCGCGGTATGCAGATAATGCAATCTCACGAATTTTATCGCTAACAGCTTCATCTAACTGCGCAGGTGCCACAACAGAAGCACCATTTTCATCAATATACTTGGTGTGATAGGCATAAAAGCTATCATGTAAAACGATTTCACCACACGGGCTGGCAAGCGGTTCATCATTACCCAATACCGCACACTCAATTTCACGCCCTTTTACTGCGCTTTCAATCAGAACTTTAATATCGAATAAGAAAGCAAAATCTAATGCAGCTTCAAATTCTGATGCATTATTAACTTTGCTGATCCCAACCGACGAGCCTTGGTTAGCAGGTTTAATAAACAGTGGTAAGCCTAGGAGCGCTACTGTTGCTTCATATTCTGTTGTCGCACGTTGATTTTTGAGTACGGTAATAAATGGGGCAATATTTAAGCCTGCGTCTCTGAGTAATCGTTTAGTTACGTCTTTGTCCATACAAGCAGACGAACCTAAAACACCCGGACCCACAAACGGTAAATTCGCCATACGCAATAAACCTTGCAACGAGCCGTCTTCACCTAAGTTACCGTGAACAATAGGGAAAATAACATCAATTTGTGGCAATGGTTTTGCATCTTCTAGGGAGATAAATTGTTCGTGGGTTCTTCCCGGAACAAGTGCAATACTACGTTTGGGTGTATTGAGTGCGATGCGGGATGGGTCGTCCCCATGTATCAGAAAATCGGCTTCATTATACTCGTGCCATTGACCTTCTTTATTGATACCCAAAAGGCATACATCAAACTTATGGCGATCTAGGCCATTAATAATATTTTTAGCTGATTGCAGAGAAACTTCATGCTCTGTCGATTTCCCACCAAAAATTACACCTACCCGTACTTTGCTCATTATCTGCTCCAACGTAAGACACCATACCTAGCAGAGAAATATAGCACGCACGGGGAAAGTTATGTCATAAAATCTTTATATTACAGTGAAGTTCGCTGTATTAATGAACAATCATTAGATTTTTGATGAAAACTCTACCTATTATTAATGTAATCAATACTGATATTGATTTGCTCAATCAGCCAGTTCGCAAAAATTGCCGCTGCATGATGTGAATCCAGGGGCTTTGGCGAAAGTAAATAATAAGCAGAACCATCTGGAATAAAACCATCCGATGACTGAAGCTGCCCAGATTGAATTTCATCGATAACCATAAGAAATGATGCTAACGCAGTGCCTTGCCCCGCCAATGCCGCTTGAATACATAAATAGAAGTGTTCATAAGTCACATATTTGCAGCCTGTTAAATCCACTCCACTTTTCTGCTGCCATGTCTTCCATGCATCAGGACGCGATACACTTACCAATAGTGGTAGCATCATCGAACCACCTGAACGCAGTGATACTGCCCCCATTTGCTCTGAACATACCTTCATGGCATGTATTTGCCCGCCCCATGAAAAATCATTACGCCTTAATGCGAGATCAACGTGTGTCTTCGCAAAATCAATGGCTCCACCAGCAGCAACAAGATGAACTGTAATGTGGGGATATCGTTGATAAAAGTCGGTTAAACGCGGAATTAACCACTTCATGGCAATCGTTGGCTCACAAGACAAGCTCACCACATCGGGTGTTGAGTTTGTTTTTATCTGCTCAACCGCTGCACTTAATTGCTCAAACATCCCACGGGTCGTCTGTAGAAGTAGTTGGCCTTCTGGCGTTAAAAAAACGGCACGATTTCGCCGCTCAAACAATTCCACACCAAGGTGCTCTTCCAATAGGCGAATTTGCCGGCTGATTGCACTGTGCGTGACGTTCAATTCTTGTGCGGCTTTAACAAAGCTGCCCGCTTTAGCCGCAATATCAAAAAAGCGTAAAGTCGATAACGGAGGTAGTTTCATATAGGTAACGAAAAGTAACAGATTTAAGTCAGGATAAATCGCTTTTTAACTTTATTCAATCTATTGATAATAAAAACATTAATTAGCAAAAAATAATCATAACCATGATCATTACTGTAAGTTTTTATAACTCTTTAGGATACTTAAATGAATGAAATTCTTGCGGTAGCAACGATTACAATCCTTGCCGTAATTAGCCCAGGGCCTGACTTTGCGATGGTGACTCGGCAAAGCTACACCTATGGCATAAAAACGGGTTTATTATGCGCTTTAGGCATTGCAATTGGCGTCCAAGTGCATGTGTTCTACACCATTTTTGGTATCACGCTAATAATTATGAGCTCAAGTACATTGTTTTTAGCGGTTAAGTTAATGGGGGTTTTTTATTTAGTTTATATCGGTATTAAGTCATTTATTAATAAAACAAAACTAGGCACTGATAGCACAACTTCGCAGCCAATTTCACATTTTAACGCATTCAAAACAGGCTTTTTAACCAATGCGCTTAACCCAAAGACGATGTTTTTCGTTGTTTCTGTCTATAGCCAAGTTATTCAAGCAGGTAATCCGATTTGGCTCAACCTTGGCTATGGGGTATTCATCTCATTGGTGCACTTAGTTTGGTTTAGCTTAATTGCGTTATTTTTTGCCACTCCCTCAGTACGCAATAAGGTACTGATTTATCAAGCCATAATGGATAAAATTATCGGTATATTACTTATAGTATTGGGATTATCCCTATTATTCTTCAATGTGAGTTAGGCCTTATCAATGACCTGATAATATTCATTTACCATTTGTGCCAATTCAATCACATCCTTTGGAATATTTAAGTGAGTCAGTTGTTGAAAAGGCACCCAACTAAATGGCGAAAAAGGTGGCTGTTCTGGTGAGGTTAATTCACACAAATAAACCATATCAATATGCCAATGGTCACCTTTTTTCTTATCCGCAATGAACTCTTTGAGGATAGCCATGGGCAATGGTAATGATTGAGTATGAGACGAATTAGCAACTAAGGCCTTAAAGGGGTAACCACAGCTAAGAATTTTGCAAGATAACCCAGTTTCTTCTAATACTTCACGGTATAACGCATCTTGTGGTTCTTCATTTTCTTCAATATGCCCACCCGGTGGTAACCAAAAACCTAGTTTAGGATGTTCATGGAGCAGAAACTCACCTTTTTCATTACGGATCATTGCTGTAGCCGTAAAGTGTTTTATCTCATGACTCATACAATAATAACTCTTTTCAGTATTTAACAACGCGATGCTTTCCAGTCATATGGCATCAGCTCAGCAAGTGTCACTTGGGTATTCTCATCTACACCAACGACCGTTTTTTTATTTTGCTCTGATAACTGGCTCAGTAGCTCACGACAACGCCCACAAGGTGGAACAATGCAACCCGAAGCGTCAACAGCGACAATCGCCTTGATGACTGAACGCCCTTCTTTTAGCATGTCAGCAACCGCCGCATGCTCTGCACAAAACCCCAACGAGCATGCGGAATCGATACTCACACCGCTATAAATTTTGCCGTCATCAGTTTCTAACGCTGCAGCAACATGGCCGCTTTCTATGTAGCCATTAAATGTCGCTGGCTTTGCATATTGTTTCGCAATATCAACGAGATGTTTTAACATAATTACCCTCTTTTCATGTTAATTGAACAACCTAATTAAACGCTAACATAATAAAAACTATTAATTTTTTTGTGCGCTACTCTAAGTCAACCATATACAATATCACTGATTTGATAGTGTCTAACGCAGCGGCTAGCTCATCGTAAGTCACTGTGCTTACAGCAATACGTATTGCTTGAGGAACGGCTATTGATGTGGAATAGGATCCCGCACTACTTACAGCAATATTGCGTTTGCTGAGCTGACTAATGACCGATTCAGAGCGTAATCCCTCAGGCAATGGCACCCAAATAAAATAGCTATTAGGATGCGCAATATAGGGAAAATCGCCAAATACTTGTTGGACAATTTTTTGCCTATTTTTCGCATCTTGCCGTTTATTGCGTTCAATTTTTGCAACTTCGCCTTTCACTAGCCAATCACAAATAATTGCTGTTGTTAACGCTGGTGTATTCCATGTAGTTATACGTATTATTTTCTCAATATTATCAATGTATTGCTTAGGTGATAAAACAATTCCTACTCGTAAGCCTGTCACGACATTTTTGGAAAAACCCGCAATGTAAAAGGTTCTTTCTGGGGCTAACATGGCTAATGGCGTAATGACTGGGCGGTGTAAAAATGCATACGAACCATCTTCAATTAGCAAAAAATCATGTTTTTTGGCCATGGCTACCAGCATTTTTCGCGATGATAATGGCATGACCCAGCCTAACGGGTTATGCAGAGTCGGCATGGTGTAATAAGCTCTCACTTTTCGATTCTGGCAAAGTAAATCTAACGCTTTAAGATCAGGCCCGTCATTTAATGCTGGAATAGCCACTAGTTCAATATGATACATTTTTGCTAATGCTTTAAACCCTGGGTAGGTTAAGGCATCTACCGCCACAATATCACCTGGGCTAAACATACCTAAAACAATCGTTGCCAAACCATGCTGTGCACCACTCACAAAAGTGAGTGTTTCAGCGGATACATTGCTAAACCCTTGCTGCATTAAATAGTTAGCTGCTATTACCCGCTCATGGTGCCTACCTGTATGCTGCTGGTAATAGAGGATCCCCTCTAAATCCCCCCCAACTGCCAGCTCCCTTAATGATTCTCGCAGTAATTTTGTTTGTTCCTTGGCAATAGGATAACTAAAGTTCAAATCTAACATTTCAGGCACAACATCATGTTGAATACTTAACGTGGGCAATAATTGAATGTCCCGAACAAACGTCCCTCGGCCGGTTTCTCCACTCACTAAACCTTTATCAATTAATTCACGGTAAACCCGAGATGCCGTGACTAAGGAAATCCCCTCTTGCTTAGCAAAAGTCCTATGTGGCTCTAAGCGGCTACCAGGTTTTAGCTCACCACTGATAATTTTTTCAGCAATTTTATCAACATACTTTTGGTAACGAGGCTGTGACATGAAATTGTACCTATGACAATTTTTTGATTGTCATGATTATCTACATTAATTTTCTCTTACTCAAGGCGCTTATTTATCTACTTTAAGGAAAGCTATGGAACAAACAATTACAACACTGCCTAATACAACACGAGGGTGGGCCAATGGCTTTATTGGTGTTGTCATCTTTAGCGGTTCATTACCCGCAACAAAAATTGCCATTGAAGGGTTTTCACCTGATTTTTTAACCGCTGCCCGTGCCACAATTGCTGGTATTCTTTCGTTAATTATTTTTATTTTTTTACGCCAAAAGATACCGAATAAAACGTATTTTACCCCATTGCTCATTGTCGCCGTTGGCGGAGTGATTGGTTTTCCACTCCTATCGGCCCTTGCTTTGCAATATGTCAGTTCCGCGCATTCCATTGTATTCATAGGATTGCTTCCCCTTGCAACTGCATTTTTTGCTGTTTTACGTGCTCGCGAGCGGCCTCGCAAATTGTTTTGGTTTTTTTCAGTAATAGGAAGTTTATTTGTAATCGGCTTCGCATTGTTTCAAGGTGGGAAAAGCACACTTGTTGGCGATTTATATATGATAGCCGCAATATTACTGTGTGGGCTTGGTTATGCGGAAGGCGCCGTTTTATCAAAGAAATTAGGTAGTTGGCAGGTTATTTGCTGGGCCTTAGTGATCTCATTACCCATTATGCTAATACTGTGTGCGTTCTTATGGCCTGACAACCTCACCGACGTACCAACAAAAGCATGGTTAGGCTTAGTGTATGTTTCGTTCTTTAGTATGTTAATTGGGTTCTTTTTTTGGTATCGGGGGCTCTCAGAAGGGGGTATTGCAGGTGTAGGTCAATTGCAGCTATTACAACCATTTATTGCTTTGCTACTTTCAGCTTGGTTGCTCAATGAAACCGTTAATGCCTTTATGATTGCATCCACGTGTGGCGTTATTTTTTGTGTTGCCGCCTCAAAAAAATTCGCCCGCTAGAATTAAAGGGCAAATCAGGCACACAAAGCGCGATCGCGATAAAAAGTTACAGTAATGAAGCGTTAACATGGTCTTGTTCATTAAGATCAAAAATAGCCAGTTATTCACTGGCTATTTAATATTTCAGTACACTTTTTTAGGCAGTTAATGCTAATTTAGCTCCAAACATTAAAAACACCGCCCCGATACAGCTATTAGAGAATTTCGACAGTTTCTTATTATGTTTTACCATGTTCGTCACGGCCACTGCGCCGAAAATCAACAATGATAAATAAATCATGCTACACGTCTCTAAAATCACGCCAAGGATAAAGAATGGCACGCCTGCGCTTGGGTATGCAGGGTCAATAAACTGTATAAAAAACGATACATAAAAAATGATCATTTTAGGGTTTAGAAGACTCAAAAAAACCGCTTTTTTATAAGTCCCTTTCGTCTCTAAAATAATACTATCAACATCATGCGCCCCTTCTTTTTTGTGCAACACGCTATACAACGTTTTTATTCCTAAATAAAATAAATAAGCCGCACCTGCGTATTTAATTACACTAAAAAAGATTGGTGATGTTTTGACTAATGAAGCAACACCTAGAAAGGACAGGAAAATCAGTATTGCATCACCTGTAAACACCCCTAATGCAGCTTTATAACCATTTTTTACACCATATTTTGCACTGCTTGTTAAAACAAATAAAGAATTAGGGCCTGGTACCAGTGTAATAAAAATCACACCGATAAGATAAGTCCATAAGTTTGTAATACCGAGATTTTCAAGCATAGGGAACCTGCTAACTCAATAAAAGTTATAACAAAAAATTCACATTAATTCCTGATAGTGATTATGATACAGGTTTTATTTTTTTATAAAAGATATCACTACATAATACACCAATATATAGCTTAATATTTCAATATTGTTTTATATTATGGATTATATGAATCGTTTTCAGTGCTGGTTTTAGAGTTATAGTTCAACCAAAACCATTAAGTTAGAAGCAAACTAAAAACACCTCATCCAACAGAGTTATACTCCAATAAAAACACAAAAATAAGCATTATGTGGAAGTTTTTGCTTGGAAATGTTGATGGTGATTTGATTCTCATTTCGCGTTATAACATAAGAGCTTATTAATGCCCTAAATAGGGTTACAAATAACAATAATGATTTAGCTTAGATTTTTTTAACCATTTTAATAAAAATATTCAGCTCACATTTAATTAACAAATCTCAGATAATTAAAATAGAAAGTACTTTATATTTATCAGTTTTTAGGGATCTCATGGAAAGCGCTAACTACTTTCATTTACAAGAGCTCAATGGCCTTGAAATGATAAATGCTCGATATCACCGACAAAAATTTTCTCGTCATAGCCACGAAGGTTTCTGTATTGGCGTTATTGAAGATGGTGCTCAGCAATTCTTTCGTACGGGTGAAAACCACTATGCACCAAAAGGCGATATCATTTTGGTCAATGCCGATGAAATTCACACGGGTTCGTCTGCAATGGAAAATGGTTGGTCATATCAGGCGATTTACCCTACCCCTGACATGTTTTCTCAGCTCACCACCGATTTAAAAATTGAAAATCAAGGATTCGTACCTTGGTTTCCTAGTGCGGTCGTGCAAGATACAGGATTAGCAACTCAGTTACGGTTACTTTTCAGCTTGTTATTGCAACCTGGAAACATACTGTTTAAAGAAACCTTACTGCTCTCTACGTTAAGTTGGTTAACGCTACGCTATAACCAGACTAAAACCGAATTAACTAAAATTACCCCTGCAAAACAGCGTATAAAACAAATTTGCGAGTTGATGATAAATACCTGTGAGCAAGAACATTCTTTAACGGAATTAGCCCAAATAGCGGGCTTCAGTCAATGGCACTTTCTAAGACAATTTAAACTGCAAACAGGCACAACGCCTCATGTTTTTTTGGTTCAAGCTCGTCTGCATAAAGCTAAAAAACTATTATTAGCAGGAGACTCCCCTGCTGATGTTTCGAATTTATGTGGTTTTTCTGATCAAAGCCATTTTACACGCCACTTTAAACAATCATTAGGCGTCACTCCGGGTAATTTTGTACGTCATCTAATAACGTAAAAAGAGCAATTTTATTCTATCTGCGACCAATTCATATCCTTAATATGAATGACACGTTACAGACTCATGATTTCAATAGGTATTAGTTAACATGAATTCAAAGCAAAACCGCAGCTGGCAAAAAACCATGATGGATGGCGCCGCTCATTCCGCACCTCTTAACCTTGCCGTGATCCCGTGGGGCGTACTCGCGGGCTCAATGGCTGTAGAGACAGGGTTAGATTTTTGGCAAAGTGTAGCAATGTCAGCGATGGTTTTTGCAGGTGCAGCTCAGCTAGTTACTCTCGGACTACTCAATTCAGGTACTGGCTTTATCACGATTGTGATTTCAGTATTCTTTATTACATCCCAACATTTGCTGTATGGGCTAACGCTACGCCCTCAAGTGAAAGATTTCACAACCCCTCAGAGGCTCAGTATTGGTTTTCTTCTCACCGATGAATTGTTCGCTATCAGCGCGGCGAAACGTCAAAGTTTGAGTTTTCCCTACCTATTTGGCGCAGGGTTTAGTTTTTATCTTGTTTGGCTAATCACCAGCCTTTGTGGCATTGCGATGGCGAATATTGTTGGCGACTTAAGCCGCTTACACCTTGATTTCTCAGTAGTGGCAACACTTCTCGCGATTGTTGTACCTTTGACGAAAAAAATCAGCACGTTATGTGGCGTCATTTTCTCTCTCGTCGTAGCCATAACCTTATCTATGTACTCCATCAGTAGCGCGATTGTCATTGCAGGTGTCGGTGGAATGTTTGTCTCGGTCATCGTTGCGCGCATATTAAAGGAGGAAAAATGATCTGGCTTTTGATTATCACGCTAACCGCGGTTATTTTTACACTGCGCTATGTATTTCTCATCCCACAATTACCGATTAGGCTGCCTTTGATTGTTCGCCAAGCATTAGGTTACTCCGCCCCTTGCTTATTAACAGCAATTTATGCACCTGTTATTTTATTAGAAAATCATGAGCTTAGAAATTTTCCTGATAACCCGTATTTGTGGGGTGCTTTATTCTGTGTCATCGTCGCATCGTTGCTTAAAAACATGCTATTAACCGTAGGTCTGACCCTCGTATTTTTCTATTCATTGATTTATTTCATGGGGTGATACCCATTAATAAGGATAAAGTAAGGTCGCAACACTTTGCTTTATCCCTCTAATCCCGCATAATAGCCTACTTCGTCGCAATACGACCCTATTCAATTACTCCCTTTCTTTATGAAAGTCAGTGATCTATTGGCTTTCAATTGCGCCAATTAATTTTATAAATAATGGATAATACACAACCATGCTTAATAATTATGTTTTACGCAGTGTTCGCTACATGTTGGACTTGAGCGATGCTCAAATGGTCAAAATCGTAAAACTTGCAGATTTAGATGTGACGAAAGAAGAGATGGTGTGCTGGCTAAAAAAAGATAGTGAGCCTGAATATGTGGAATGTAACGATAACGTAACCGCGCACTTTTTGAACGGCTTAATTTATCATCGTCGTGGTAAAGATGAAGATCGCCCTGCACCCGAAATCGAAAGCCGCCTCAATAACAATATTATCCTTAAAAAATTACGTGTTGCTTTCGAATTAAAAGATACCGATATGCTTGATGTTTTCCAATTGGCGGATTTTCGTGTATCAAAACCTGAACTCAATGCCGTTTTCCGTAAGCCAGGGCATAAAAACTACCGCGAATGTGGAGATCAGCTTCTGCGTTATTTCCTAAAAGGCCTAACTACACGCTTACGTGGCGATAAATAATACATATCTTACGCCGTTCTGGTATTTGCCTAAAATATAATTGGCGAATGCCAGATAGTCTCGCCCTATTAACGCCATCATCTATAACGTTCAGATTAAATATTTTCCAGCAAGTAATTTAAAAATAAATCGATTTTTGGGGATAATGCACTTCGGCTTGCATAGACCGCTCTTAGCTCTATGGGGGCCGGGTTTACCTCATCCAATTGAATAATCGTTAATTGGCCTGATTTAATCTGTGCACGGCAAGCCTCTAACGATAAAATAGCAAAACCAACGCCACTCACCGCTGCTGCATGGGCGAGTACCCCACTATTCACTCGATATGGACTATTTATCATCACAGTACGCTGCTTACCCTGAGCATCAATAAAAATCCACGGCTGGCCTTGTAAAGCACTGAGGCTTGAAATACAAGGTAACTTCGCTAAATCAGTCATGGTTTTCGGCTTGCCGAATTTACTGATAAGTTCAGGAGATGCGACTACCACACTTTGCCATGATTTCACCAATCTTGAGTGGTAGCTGCTATCCTCAAGTTCTCCACGATGAAAAGTCAGCAATAAATCAATTTCATCGCTGATAACATCACGGGGCATTAATTGTGTGTCACAATGGATATTAAGTTGTGGGTGCATCAATGCAAATTTTGCCAATAAATTGGCTAATAATACGCTACCCGCTTCACTTGGGATGGTAAGGCGTAACGTACCAGTCACCCCACGAGGATAGCTGATTTGTTGAACAATATTGTCTAATTCACTGACTAATTTTTGGCTTTGCTCAAACAGAATATTACCTGCTTCTGTTAATCGCATCTGTCTTGTTGTTCGTTCGATTAAACGGCAATTTAGCTGTTCTTCTAATTGCTTGATTTGTCGACTCACATTGGATGATGGCATCGAAAGCTGCTTTGCAGCATTAATAAAGTTACCTTGCGTTGCAACCGCAATAAAAACCTTTAATAAATTTAGGTCAACCACCGTGCGTACTTCCTTTTCATTCAACATGAGTGACCTAAACTAATAACATTAGCAGTAACCAAATGCCATGATTTTTTGGTAACGCTTTGATAATAAAGCATCCGTATCCAGTTGAGTTAGCGCAGCCAAGTCTGTTATCAATTGTTGTTTTAAATGTTCAGCCGCCAACTGATAATTTCGGTGTGCTCCCCCTAATGGCTCAGGAATAATTGTATCAATAATGCCCAATTCTTTTAATCGGGGGGCTGTCATCCCCATCACTTCAGAAGCAATTTGCGCTTTTTGCGCATCTTTCCACAGAATTGACGCACAGCCTTCGGGTGAAATGGCGGCATAAGTACTGTACTCAAGCATATTAATTCGGTCACCGACGCCGATCCCCAACGCGCCTCCAGAGCAGCCCTCCCCAGTAACAACACAAATAATCGGCGTTTTTAGGCGGGTCATTTCTAATATATTCTTCGCGATAGCTTCAGCCTGTCCACGCTCTTCAGCGCCCACGCCTGGGTAGGCACCTGCTGAGTCAATCAATGTGATGACAGGTAATTTAAAACGTTCCGCCATTTGCATTAAGCGTAACGCTTTGCGATAACCCTCAGGTGATGGCATACCAAAATTACGCATCACCTTCTCTTTGGTTGTTCGCCCTTTTTGTTGCCCTAACACCATGACTGGGCGCCCTGCGATACGCGCTAAGCCACCTACCAGCGCTTTATCATCTGCAAATGCGCGGTCTCCCGCCAATTCCTGAAATTCCGTAAATATTAAGGGAATATAATCAAGGGGATATGGCCTTAATGGGTGCCTTGCTAATTGTACAATTTCCCACGCACCAAGAGAGGAAAAAATCGATTTCGTCAATGAGTGGGACTTTTTTTCTAACAGTTTGATTTCTTCTTCGAGCTTAATTTCACTCGGGTGCCCCTGCTGCTTGAAAGCAACCAGCGCCTCAATTTTGTCATTAAGTTCAACAATTGGTTTTTCAAAAGCTAAAAAATGAGTAGACATACAGACCTTAAAATCATTCACACGATTTTAAGAGTGTAAAGGGTTAATCTATCCCATTCTACGATTGAGTATGGGATTCATTAATATCAAATATGGGATAATTAATAGGTTATTTATTCTTGATGCGGTTTAATTTTAGACTGTTATTCATGATTTTTTGGAAGTTCGGACACAAAAAATGGTTCTCTTCTGGGCAATTGGCAATATGAACAATACCCTCTTTTAGCGCCAATAAATTTTGAATCGTGTGCTCAATTTCATCTGCTTTTGCCATCAAGCTGGTGCGCTCAATATTTGGGCCATCTTGATGATTGAGCATTTTCGCAATTTCATCGAGTGTAAACTTAGCCTGCTGCCCTAGGCTTATCAACGACAAACGGGTTATCACATCTTTACCATGATAAATACGCTTTAAGCCTTTTCTACCAATCGGTTTAATTAATCCCTTTTCTTCATAATAACGAAGTGTTGAGGCGGCTAAACCTGACAGTTGACTCACTTGCGAAATATCTAATTCATCATGCATAGAGCGATAACCCGTTGATATTATAGTGCCACTGGCGTTAATTTCTGCCGTAATAGAACAGTAATATTACCATTCATAAATATTTCACGATCAACAACATAACCTAACTTTTCAGCAACGCGTAATGACGGTAAGTTTCTCGGTTCAATAAAACAAATAGTTTGTTGATGCTCATTTTGCGCTTTTAGCCAACTTAGCGCCGCTTGCATTGCCTCGGTTGCATAGCCTTTGCCTTGGAATTCTGGTGCGATAACCCAACCCGCCTCAGGAACTCCTTTCACTTGGGGCTCAACCATTCGATGAAAATCCGCAAACCCAAGGTCACCAACATACTGTCCTGTCGCTTTTTCCCTTACTGCCCAATAACCAAAGCCTAACAGTGGCCAGAGCCCACCATAAGCTAGCATTCTCATCCATGATTCACGCTCTGTTGATGGCATACCACCAATATGGCGTACCATTGATTCTGTCGCCCACAGTTTTGCCAGCGCAGGAAAATCACTTACTTGATGTTTCGATAAAATCAATCTTTCTGTTTCTATTTCAGGTATTAAAGCCATAGATTGCCTCTCCTTGCTATCTAAATGGGGGTTCATCAAAAGTTCTTAACTTCCGAGAGTGTAACTTATCCCCTTCTTGATGTAATAAATCAATAGCACGAATACCTATTTGTAGGTGTTCTGAGATAGCGCCCTCATAAAAACTATTAGCCTGGCCCGGTAATTTAATTTCCCCATGCAATGGCTTATCTGATACACACAGAAGTGTGCCATAAGGCACTCTAAAACGATAACCCTGTGCAGCGATGGTCGCGCTTTCCATATCAACAGCAACGGCACGACTTAGACTAAAGCGTCTTGCTGTGGCAAAGAAACGCAGCTCCCAGTTTCTATCATCCGTTGTTACGACAGTTCCCGTGCGTAAACGTTGCTTCACCAATTCCCCAGGCATATTACTGACTTGCTTAGTCGCATCATAAAGCGCTCGTTGAACCTCTGCGATACTTGGAATAGGAATATCTGGCGGTAATACATCATCCAAAATATGATCATCACGTAAATATGCATGAGCAAGTACATAATCACCAATATTTTGGCTTTCCCTTAATCCCCCACAATGGCCAATCATTAACCATGCATGTGGCCTTAATACCGCTAAATGATCACAAATATTTTTTGCATTGGATGGACCTACACCAATATTCACCAATGTTATTCCTGAACCATCTCGCGCAATCAGGTGATATGCAGGCATTTGGAATTTTTTCCATGTCATATCTGAAATGGCAATTTGTGGGTCCGCATTTTCATCAGTGAGGTAATTATAACCAACACAAGATAATGCGATATAACGGCTATCTGGGTCACGAATTTGTTCACAAGCCCAGCTGACAAACTCATCCACATAGCGGTTATAGTTGGTAAATAAAATATAAGGCTGTACATGCTCAGGTGGCGTGCCGGTATAATGTTTCAGGCGTGCAAGTGAAAAATCTACGCGTAAAGCATCAAAATGCGACAACGGCATTTCGTCAGAAACCGTATATAGACCATCGGTAATATCATCACTAATATGAGCTAAATCCGTTATCGGAAAATGCGCGGCAAGGCTGCTACTCATACTTCTATCAAGCACTAAATCAGAGCCATCAATGACAAACGGGTACGGAATTTCAGTTTTAGACGGACGAACGGCAAAAAATACGTCATAGTCTTGTTGTAAAATAGAAAGTTGTTCCGTTAAATAACTGCGAAATAACTCGGGTTGAGTCACTGTGATGGAATAGCTTCCTTTCTTTACAAACCGTGCATAAGCTCGTGTTTTTTCGCAGTGATCGATTTTGCCTTCCCACGTGACACAAAGTTCAGGATAAGCAAATAACCCACTTTCTCTTTCGGCTGAATTTGGTATACGCCCTTCTGTGACATAAACAGCAATTGCATCTCTTAATGATTGAATAGCATTTGAATATAAAGACGACAGTTTATCCAATACGTCTTCAATAGATAAATTTTCATTCTTCTGGCATTTTTCCAAAGACACGCACAACTCCTCATCAAATGAAGTAATCTCTCGATAACATAGAGTATCAATGTGACAGTTGCAAAACATATCACTATTAATGCATGACGAATGACAATACCAAGGGCAATGTGACCACAGCAATAATGGTTTGTAATGTGATAATACCTGCCATTAATTGACTGTCACCATTCAGTTGACGAGTCAAAATATAGGCGGTTGGCGCAGTAGGTATTGCAAAAAATATGACTAATAAAACTGTTTCTAAATTAGGTAAAGAAAATAACTTAGCGATGAGGACAGCTAATAGAGGCATAGCAAGTAAACGCAAAATTGTAGACACCATAATGGGCTTAAATTCTTTACGTAATGTCGCTGTTTGCAATGCGCCACCGATACAAATCAACCCTAATGGTAAACTTGCTGCTGCTAATAATTTTAATAATTGCTCAGAACCAAAAGGCAGGCCAACGGGTAATATGTTTAATAAAATTCCGATAACACATGAAATAATCAATGGGTTTTTAATGATTGGTAGCAATAGCTGTTTTATCGAAACTTTATTTCCTGAAGATAACGCTAGCACTGCAATGACATTACAGCTCGGTACTAAAATCGCCATTATGACTGCCGCAACAGCAACCCCCTCTTTACCGAACAAGTCCGCCACAATCGCCAAACCTAAATAAGTATTAAAGCGAGTGATACCTTGAATATATGCACCAAAACGGGGGATGGTTATTTTGAATAAATATTTACTTAGCAGCACCAACAATGAACTTACTGCTAAAATGCAGAATATCGCACTGCCAAGATAGAGTAATTTTGGATTATCTAAAGGCGCACTAGCTAAGCTATTAATTAATAATGCAGGAAATAATATAAAGTAGTTTAGTTTTTCCGCACCCGGCCAAAAATCAGCTGAAAATAATGAAGTTCGCCGCAACACAAAACCCATCGTAATCAGAGCAAATAATGGCCATAGAGCCAGTAGAATTTTATCCATGAAAATTTAATCTATTTTTATCAGTGTATTAGATATTGATAATCACGAGTCTAACGTTAATTTTTTGTAGCGGATAGGTAAAAAAAGCTCTCAATGTCAATATTTTCCCAATTTTATGATTAGTTTAACAAAAATTTGCCTCAACAAAATTATCCACACTTTTTCTACTTGTACTTTCATCAATTTTGCGACGGTACTGGCCTGTTAAGCTAGCAAGTTAGATTATCTAACCTCAATTTCAAAATATCATTTGCTTGCATGATTAATTTTATGTATTTTTATTCACTATAAATGCATAATTAAAGAGGTTTAAAATGTTAAAGAAACTTGTTTTTGCTGGTTGTTTAACACTGGCAGCTTTTTCAGGGAGTGTTTACGCAAAAGATAGTTATACCGTAGGTGCTGGTGGGACATACCGTCCATTTGAATTTGAAAATAGCCAAAAACAACTTGAAGGTTTTGATATTGATATTATCAAAGCGATTGCTGATGCTGAAGGATTTGACGTAAAACTGGTCAACACGCCGTGGGAAGGTATTTTTGCCACTTTATCCTCTGGGGATAGAGATATTCTAATTTCAGGTATCACGATCACCGATAAACGTAAAAATATGGTCGATTTTTCAAACCCTTATTTTCCTGCAGAACAAGCTATCGTGATCAGTGAGTCATCCAAAGTCACTGATTTAAATAGCTTAAAAGATTTAAACGTTGGTGTTGTGAATTCCAGCACAGGGGATATTGTAGTCTCCGATGTCATTGGTAAAAACAGCACTTCCATTAAACGTTTCGACAATACACCGTTGCTGTTACAAGAACTATATGAAGATGGTATTGATGCTGCTGTCGGTGACGTAGGCGTCATTAAGTACTACATCAAAACTCATCCAGAGAAAAAATTTAAATTAATTTACGACAATCATTTTGAAAAACAATATTTTGGTATTGCGGTTGCTAAAGGTAATAGTGAGTTACAACAAAAAATCAATAATGGTTTAAATACCATTGTTGAAAACGGAACTTATAACCAAATTTATCAAAAATGGTTTGATGCGAACGTTCCTCAATTACCAAAACAATAGTTTTATTTACT
Organism: Providencia sp. R33; assembly: GCF_019343475.1. Classification (NCBI taxonomy): domain Bacteria; kingdom Pseudomonadati; phylum Pseudomonadota; class Gammaproteobacteria; order Enterobacterales; family Morganellaceae; genus Providencia; species Providencia sp. R33. The sequence continues at coordinate 1,593,868 of NZ_CP072453.1, forward strand.
TTAAAGCCATCTTTTGATGGCTTTTTCTCGTTTTAAATCAGGGTGAAATTACGATGTCTGCTTTTCGTTGGGAAATAATTGAAGAATATGCCCCATTATTCGCTGAAGGTGCATTGATGACCATCAAGGCCACCATTATTTGCGTGATTTTAGGCTCTTTATGGGGGCTTACGCTCGGGCTGGGGAGAACAGCCAAAGCGGAACAAGGAGTGTGGAAACCTATTTTACACTATTTCGTGCAATGGCCAGTGCGTTTTTACGTCAGCGCCTTTCGTGGAACGCCTTTATTTGTTCAAATAATGGTAGTCCACTTTGCATTAGTGCCTTTATTTATTAACCCGCGAGATGGCCTATTCGTGACTTCTGGGTTGATGTCCGTTGATACCGCTAAAATGCTACGCTCTGACTATGGTGCCTTTTTATCTTGCGTCATTGCTATTACTTTGAATTCAGGCGCTTATGTTTCTGAAATTTTCCGTGCTGGTATTCAATCGATTGATAAAGGGCAAATGGAAGCCTCTCGTGCACTCGGTATGAGCTGGGCAAAAACCATGCGTAAAGTGATCCTTCCTCAAGCTTTCCGTCGAATCTTACCTCCTTTGGGGAATAACGCGATTGCGATTGTTAAAGATTCATCACTTGCCTCCGCTATTGGATTAGCCGACCTCGCCTATGCTGCTCGTACCGTTTCAGGGGCCTATGCCACATATTGGGAACCCTACTTAACAATATCAATTATCTATTGGATGCTGACATTTATACTCGCTCAGTTAGTACAATATATGGAAAGAAGGTTGGGCAGAAGTGATTTACGTTAATGATTTACAAAAAAAATTTGGTGAAACTCATGTTTTACGTGGTATTTCTTGCGAAATTCATCCACAAGAGGTTATCTGTGTTATTGGCCCTTCTGGCTCAGGTAAAAGTACGTTTTTACGCTGCTTAAATGCACTCGAACGCCCCGATGGCGGCGAAATCAAAGTCAACGGGTTCGATGTCCATGACCCTAAAACTGATTTAAATAAAATGCGTGAAAATGTCGGCATGGTTTTTCAACGTTTTAATTTATTTCCGCATATGACTGTGCTTGAAAATTTAATGATGGCACCTACTTTAGTTAAAGGATTAAAAAAAGAACACGCCTTAAAACAAGCTGAACAACTATTAACCAAGGTTGGTTTATTAGATAAAATAGATGCTTGGCCCGCCAGCCTTTCAGGTGGTCAGCAGCAACGAGTTGCCATTGCCCGAGCACTGGCAATGCAGCCTTCCATCTTATTATTTGATGAACCTACTTCAGCATTGGATCCTGAATTAGTTGGCGAAGTATTATCTGTTATGAAAACATTAGCCACTGAAGGTATGACGATGGTTATCGTAACCCATGAAATGGGTTTTGCCCGTGAAGTTGCTGATCGTGTTATGTTTATAGACCAAGGTATTATTCAAGAAGAAGGTACGCCTGAGCAGCTGTTTACTGCCCCTAAAAACCCTCGTACTGCGGAGTTTTTAAGTAAGGTTCTCTAATTACCCGCCTGCTTATCACCATAAGCAGGCTTTTCTGATAGCTCCATTTCTTATTTATCCGTATGCTAAGAATATTATTATTTAATTAAGCTTAACCTATGGATATTAAAAGCCTTTGTAAACAATACCGTTCAGGGAAAAAATTCAAATATATTTTTTTCTGGGGGCATCAAACCAAACAGCATCAAGTCACTAAAAGCTGCTTTAGCCAGTGGTACCCTGCACCATTTGTTGTCGATGGGCACCGATTTGCAAGCGCAGAACATTTTATGATGGCAGAAAAAGCGCGTTTATTTGGTGATTTCGAAATATTAGACAAAATTATTCACGCGCCTAACCCAGGAGCGGCGAAAGCCTTTGGTCGAGAAGTACGAGGGTTTAAGCAAGATATTTGGGACGATAACCGTTTCGAGATTGTTGTTGCCGCGAATATGGCCAAATTTAGCCAAAATGAGTCACTGAAAGCCTTTTTGCTTTCTACCAATGAACGCGTATTAGTTGAAGCCAGCCCAGTCGATAAAATATGGGGCATTGGCCTCGCTGAAGAGGCTGAAAACATCGAAAACCCACTTACATGGAAAGGATTAAACCTTTTAGGTTTTGCGTTAATGGAAGTTCGTACCCAGTTAGCAAGTTAAAAGTATTTTTGCATTTAATCTTATTTCACTAAAAACCCGTTGTTGCCAAACAACGGGCCAGCCAATCATTCACTGAAATGTAGGATAGGCTACTGCATTTATTACAACGGCATTCTATATTCAATCACCCCTGGTTTTTCTGCCACCCAGTTATACAATTTTTGTCCACGTAAATTGGTTTCTTGTGTATGCCAATATAAACGGCCGCATTGTTTATCTTGTGCCTGCGCTTGTACAAACTCAATAAGCTGCTTCCCTACGTGGCGCCCTCTCATTTCTGGTGTGACATACAGGTCTTCTAAATAGCAAAAATCATTTTTTGCCCATGTTGAACGGTGGAATAAATAATTGACGAAACCAACTACTTTGCCATCTTCAAGTGCAACGGCGCAATGCATAGGCTCATTGTCGTCAAAAAAACGCTCCCAAGCTTTTAGTGTCACATCTTCACTTAATTCAACTTGATAAAATTTTTGGTATTCCAACCAATAAACTAGCCATTCTGGATAATGTTCTGATGCAACAAATTCAACCGTAACTGGTAATGTAGCTTTATTCATAATAACCCTTCCATTTGTAGACATATTATATAATGAGGTTATAGTACAGTCCTATCTGGTGCTGTATAAGATACACTTTTGTTATTTATTTAGGATCCACTTATGCGACGTAAACAACAGGCTCAGTTTCCACTGCTCCTACTCGATGAGGGGTATATAAAAGAAAATGTTTATCATACTATTCGCAATGCAATCTTAGATGGACGTATTGCATCAGGCGTCAAACTACCCTCTTCACGGGCATTAGCTGAAATGATGTCTATTTCGCGTAACTCAGTTATTGCAGGCTTTGATAGGTTAATTGATGAGGGATATCTGTATTCAAAAAAAGGCTCTGGTACTTATGTATCAGCCAATATCCCTGATGAATTAGTTCGCACAACCAGCCCACTACAGTCCGCTGAGCAGCCTGAATATTCTGCACTTAATCTTAACCCCAAGGTCGCAACATTGACGAGGTTGTGGGATCAATCACGACCAAAAACACAATCACACCAAATGTTTAATATTGGTATTGGTTGTGTTGATCAGTTCCCCCATGAACTTTGGGGAAGATTATTAGGTCGGGTTTGGCGTAAATCGAAACAAACTATTCCTTATTTCAACCACCCTGATGGTTTTACGCCCCTAAAAAAATTACTAGTGGATTATGTGCACTCCACCCGCGGCGTTCACTGCAAAGAAAAACAAATTATTATTGTTAATGGAACCCAACAGGCAATTAACTTAGCAGCGAAGGTGCTGTTGCAACAAGGAGATAAAGTTTGGCTGGATGACCCGGGCTATGACAGCGCTCGTGCTATTTTAACCGCCGCAGGAGCCGACATTTCCCCAATTCCTTCTGACCATGAAGGCATGGATATCGCCTATGGTGCGAAACACCATGGAGATGCCAAATTAGTTTATACTGCGCCGTCTCACCAATTTCCACTTGGCACAACCTTAAGCCTTTCGCGCCGCTTAGCGTTGCTTGACTGGGCGCAACAAAATAATGCATGGATTTTTGAAGATGACTATAACAGCGAATTTCGTTTTTTATCTAAGCCAATTCAAGCATTACAGGGCTTAGATAATCACCAACGTGTCATTTATGCAGGCACATTTTCAAAAATGATGTACCCAGGATTTCGCTTAGGTTTCTTAATTGTGCCAGAAATTCTGAGTGAAGCATTTACCATGATGAAATACTACAGTGATAGCCATTGTGGATATTTAGAGCAAGCTTCTTTGGCGCAATTTATTCAAGAAGGCCATTATGCTCGCCATGTGCGGAAAATTCGAAAAATATGTCATGATAGGCAGAACGCTTTTTTCAATGCCGTTAATCTGTATCTTCCTCATTTATTTGAGGTGCAAATGACAGATTCGGGAATACACACGGTATGTTGGATAAAAGCTGGATACGATATTAATCTTATACTTGAGCAATGCCGCTTACTAGGTTTTGGCGCGCAGCCTTTATCTCGATATTGCATTAACAGCACCAAGCAAAATGCCATTTTATTTGGTTATGCCGCTCATACTGAAATCGATATTGTGCAGAATGTAAAATTACTGAGTGAGCAAATAAACAAGATATACCCAAGCTAAACAAAGAAGATTTTGCGCTTTTATCTGATGGTCAGATTTTTACTAAGCTTTATAACTATACCTTAATGACATTCTTTTATTTATGTTGAGGTATTTTAATGATGCAAACAAACTACCCCTATGAATATGAAGTGGGTGATATTGTTTTTACCAGTATTGGCACCGAGTTATTTCGCCAAATTGCTTCAGCTTCTTTATGTTGGAGTAACCATGTCGGCATGATTATTGGGCACGATGGTGAGGACTATTTAATCGCCGAAAGCCGTGTACCCTTATCGACAACCACCACACTTTCACGTTTCATCGCTCGCTCTTCAGATAAACGTTATAGCGTGCGCCGTTTTGCGCACACATTAACGCAAGATCAAAAAAACGCCTTAGTCGCACAAGTCCCTGCGCGTTTAAATAAGTTTTACCATACCGGCTTTAATTATGATTCGCCAAGGCAATTTTGTTCTAAATTTGTCTTTGATATCTACCAATCTGCCTTATCAGTACAAATTGGCGAAATTGAAACGTTTGAAAAATTATTAACAAAAAATCCGAATGCAAAATTAAATTTTTGGAAGCTCTGGTTTATCGGTCAAATTCCTTGGGAACGTACCACGGTAACACCCGCCAGTCTCTGGAACCACCCTGAGCTATCGTTAATTTACCGCAGCCACGAAGACATTCACTAAGTGATAAATAGGATATTCACTAAGCCATCTACGAAACCTAAAAGTGGCTTAGTGTATTGAGTCTCTATTTCTCGATGACTAAAGCGTGGGTTGCCATTAAACAAATTTGCTGCAATATCTCATTCAATAGGTGTTCATCTATTTGTAGTGCATTGATTTGCTTAAGAAAAGGTTTTCTCGCAACAACAAAACCTAACACTTGGCCTATCAAGACATGGGCTCTGATAATCGCAGTTTGTTTATCAATGTGATTAACCGCTTGGATTAGACCTGACAAACGCGTATGGAAAGGTTCGATGAAATCCCGATAAATAACATCATAATTTTCCGTAGGCTCAAGTTGTTCACGAAGAATAAGCACGGAATAATATTCATGCTTTGGTAATAACAGTGCATTTCCTAACCCTGTTATCAATAAACTGATGAGTTGATTTGCCTGTGTTTGCTCAATAGGCGTTTGTTGCATCGCTAATTTAAACTGTACATCAAACGCCTGAACATTACTTTCCATTGATAAATCTGTCGCAATTTTTTGAATAACAGCACAATAGACACCTAGCTTCCCCCCCAAATGATATGGGATTGCAGACTGATTAACACCTGCGCTTTCAGCCAGTTGGCGCGTTCGAACGCCATTGATACCATGAATCGCAAATTGTTTAATTCCTTCATTAATTAACTTTTCTTTTGTTAATTCTGATGAAAGTATGTTTTTATTTGTGTCATTCATATCTTGCTGTTATTCCTAAAATTATATATCTGCGCGCATAAGATAAGTGGAATTATTGTTTAGTTCAATACCCCGATCTTTACCGACAACCACTGTGCCACCAAGATTACACAAATGATAACCAAATGCACAGTTAGGTTCAAAGGCAAACGTCATTCCTTCCTGCAAAACTAATTCACGCCCTGGATTTGGTAAACGTTCCAATTGACGGTATTTTTGGGCAATTGGTAATGACTCAATACCCGGCGCGGTACCAAATCCAATAGGCCCATAAGGATTAATACTGTGGATCAATGGATGCACGTGCCACCCTTTCGATTTTAACAGCGGTTTTTCCATTTCATCCACAACTTCACCGAATGTGACACCTTCTTTAAGGTGCTCAACGCCAATTTCATAACATTCCCTTGCAACAACAGCAGCTTTTTCAATATTGGGATGAATTTTACCTACTGCAACCGCGGCTTGGTGCTGTGTTTCATACATGCCATACAGAGCAAATATCTCGGTTAAAACAATATCTCCTTGCTGTATCTTTCGTGGCGCTTGCGAGCGGTATTGCCACGCTGGCTGCCCCCACCCAATATATTCAGGCCCTGAACCCATCAAAATTTCTGCAGTGAATCCCCCCATCGACAAACATTTCGCGGTAACTGCCGCCGCAATATCTGCCTCTGAATTACCAACAATCGCTGTAGCACGCATCGCTTCACTCATTGCCTCACCTATCATCGCAGCATATTTCACATGTTCCAGCTCTTCTGCGCTTTTTATGGATGCAAGTTGAAAAAACGAGCGGTAAACAGGAACAAAATTTAACTGTGGTAAACGGGCTTTTATACCTGTTAACGTGTTATACGGCATTGCACCATCGAAATAAAATGGCGGATAAGGCTCTAACCCCACCACACCAATATTCGCATTTTCCGACACCCCTAAATCAATAAACACCTGCGCAATATTACGCCCAGTTTTTCCTACCACTATTTGCTCTGGTGATATCCACTGTCTATCACCTCGCATTTGTGCTTGCATATGGTCAGCCACCATCATGGGGGCGAATGTGACCACCAGCGGGGCTTTATCTTGATGGAAGATCACAACAGATCCTAAACGGTCGTTGGTAAAATAGTGGTCAATACAAAACGGTGCAGGTGCCGCTGATTCTCTATCCCCGTAGACCATAAGGACTTCAAGATCATGCATTTTCATGATTTTCCGCGCTATTCCCCACCTTCTGTCACGTTCTTCAAACGAAAATGGGCTTGGTATTGTTAAATTACTCATAAATTACCTCTCTTATTAATATTTAATTCATTTGAATGAATTAAATATAGTTTGTATTGAGAGATAAAGTCAAACCCTTGCTTGACCATTTTGTGCTAATGACTCAATTTTATTTTGAGATGAAATTAAATCGTGAACGGTTTTAATCCGTTAAACGTGGCTAGCCTAAAAACACAAAAGCCTCTTTATCAGAGGCTTGAGGTTGTTGACAACGCAGGATAAAAGCGTGGTTTTTCCTGCTTTGTGTTATCAGCAGATAGGATAAAATTGGGTAAATAACAAACCTTCAGCTTCTTTCTCAATAAGCTAACGTTGTGATTACTTTTTCTTGTTTAACATCGATTTCAAATCAGCAAACGGGTTATAAGTTGCCGCTTCGATATCATCTTGTGCATCTTCCCCTGCCACTACATTAGTACCATACATATCTGCTTCTGTGTATTTTGAGTGTTCATGATCATGGCAAAATAAACATAATAGTTCCCAATTGCTACCATCTTCGGGATTATTGGTATGATCATGATCGATATGGTGAACGGTTAACTCGCGTAAATTTGAATACACAAACTCACGAGTGCAACGCCCGCAGACCCACGGGTAAATTTTGAGGGCTTTCTCACGATAGCCGCTTTCTAAACGCGCATAGTTTTTAGGGATCAGAGCCATTGCCGACATTCCTATTTCAAAAAAGTAATTTAATGATAATTCACCTAATATACCTCAAATTAGAATGAAATAAGAAATCCAAGGCAACAAAAAACCCAGATATTGACTCTGGGTTTCTCTTAATTAACCAATATTTGAATATATTACTTATTTAACAGCTCTTGGCGGATAATTTCAGCCCCTGCACTTAAAGCATTGAGCTTGCCCGTCGCAACTTGGCGCGACAATGGCGCCATTCCACAGTTTGTCGATGGATAAAGCTTATCTGCATCCACAAATTGAAGTGCTTTACGCAGCGTATTAGCGACCTCTTCTGGTGTTTCGATGATATTGCTTGCCACATCAATTGCCCCAACCATCACTTTTTTACCGCGAATAAGCTCAATCAAATCCATTGGAACATGGGAGTTATGGCACTCCAGTGAAATAATATCGATATTCGACGTTCGCAGTTTCGGGAACGCCTCTTCATATTGGCGCCACTCAGAACCCAGCGTCTTCTTCCAGTCTGTATTGGCCTTAATGCCGTATCCATAACAGATATGCACTGCCGTTTCACATTTCAGACCTTCAATGGCTCTTTCCAGAGCCGCTATACCCCAATCGTTCACTTCATCAAAAAACACATTAAAAGCAGGCTCATCGAACTGAATGATATCAACACCAGCTGCTTCAAGCTCTTTTGCTTCTTGATTCAAAATCTTAGCAAATTCCCATGCCAGTTTTTCACGGCTTTTATAATGGTTATCATACAACGTATCAATCATGGTCATTGGGCCAGGTAATGCCCATTTAATCGGCTGCTTCGTTAACTTACGTAAAAATTTAGCATCTTCAACAAAAACAGGTCGTTGGCGCTCAACAGCCCCAACCACTGTCGGGACACTCGCATCATAACGATCGCGGATTTTAACCACTTCACGTTTTTCAAAATCAACACCACTGAGGTGTTCAATAAATGTAGTCACAAAATGCTGACGGGTTTGCTCACCGTCACTCACGATATCAATCCCAGCACGTAGCTGATCTTCGAGGGATAAGCGCAGTGCATCTTGTTTTCCCTCAATTAATTCTTCATTTTGCAGCTTCCAAGGAGACCAAAGAGTCTCAGGTTGTGCTAGCCAAGAAGGCTTTGGTAAACTGCCAGCGGTAGATGTTGGTAATAATGTTTTCATAATAATTGACCTTAAATTTTTATAATTAATTAGAGTGCGTAGCTAGCAGACCATTGCTCTAGAATATATTTATAGGGTTCAATAAAATGCTCTTCTGTATATTTTCCCTGCTCAATAGCCAATCGGCTACGTTCTTCGCGGTCATAAACAATTTTGGTTAACGAATAGTCTTGGTTCGTTAAGCTTGGTTGATAACATTGCCCTGCAATAGAATTCGCATTATAAATTTCTGGGCGATAAATCTTTTGGAATGTTTCCATCGTACTGATCGTGCTAATCAGTTCAAGATTGCTGTAATCGCTCAGTAAATCACCTGTAAAATAAAAGGCCAATGGTGCAACACTATTTTGCGGCATAAAGTAACGAACCTGTAACCCCATCTTTTTAAAATACTGATCCGTTAACGAAGCCCCATTTTGCTGATATTCGATACCTAATACTGGGTGCTGATTACCCGTACGATGATAAACATCTTTATTTGAGACACTTAAACAAATAACTGGCGGCTTATTAAAGTGCGCTTTGTATTCGTTCGAGTTAACAAAATATTTAAAGATATTCCCATGCAAATCGCCAAATTTTTCAGGAATACTAAAGTTTGCTTGGTCTTTATTATGGTCGAGCAATAAAACACTGAAATCATAGTCACGGACATAAGAAGAAAAGTTATTTCCGACAATCCCCTCTGTGCGTTGTCCCGTTTTGTTATCAACAATGTTCGTTTTTAATATTTCAATCACAGGGAACGTATTGGCTTTATTTTCAACACTCATTTCCACAGAAATAATTTCCAACTCGATTGAGTAACGGTCACTTTTCGGGTTATCCCAATAGGCTAACGTATTAAAACGGTTGTTCATCATGACAAGCGTATTACGCAAATTTTCTTGGCGATTTTTCCCTCTGGCTAAATTAGCAAAGTTCGTTGTGATACGTGTATTTTCAGAAGGATTATAATTTTCGTCAAAAAGACTACTTTTAATCGTAAATGTAAAATTTTTGTTCATCGTCTTGTCGCACCCTAAGTTCCAAGATGGAAACCAAATTGACTTCTTGATTTTTTAGAAGTTTTTGTTTCTCATTCATCAATCTTTATGTTGTAAATAAGTTAATTTGTTAGCGTTATCTAATTTATGCCAGAGCTGTTGAGTGAGTGAAAGCGACTTAATTTCACTACAACATGAATGAAATTCATGATCGTTGGTATGACTGATTTTGTGCAGTATTTAGACCTGTATCACATAATTTAGATTAAAAAGGTATAAGCCAAAAAGATTAGCTAAACATAATTATTGGTCAGGATTAGAGTCAAAGAAGTCTAGTTTGATATTTCGGTATTCAGATTTTATGCACAAAAAAAAGGCACTCGCCCCGAGTGCCTTTTGACTACAACTCACTGAATATAAAGTAAATTACACCTATTCAGCGGTTCTGGTACTTGTGCGGATGAGGTAATCAAAGGCGCTAAGTGCGGCGTTCTAAAAGTGATTTAAACAATTGATTTAAATGGGTTTAGTCAATAGTCAATGTCCACATATTGACCACACTTATAAAGCCTCTCTTAATAAGAGGCTTTTATTTTGTTTGTTTTTCAATGGGTGGGAGGAGTTTTTTAGCCTGTTCAATTAAGGTTTCAATAACCGTAAGAGGAATGTTCGGTTCAAAACAAGTTAGTGTAAATTGATGAGTAACATCAGAGTAAAAAACCTCTGCAAGTTGTAATGCAGGGCTAGTATTTGCTACGGTTAATTCAAGATACATACCGTCTCTAACTATGTCGCTGCCTCTTGATAATTCGTATTCGATACCATCAAAAAATCAATTATCATTAAAAATATAACTAGATTAACAATAGTATATTCTATGATATTATTTAGTTAACATAATATATCAAGATGAACATTATATATGACAACATTAATTAGTTGGATTACTTACGATCAAAATAGCCCAGCATCCTTATACATAGCAAGTGATAGTAGATTTAGTTGGAATGAATCTACTTATTGGGATTCTGGACGAAAAGTGTATCTCTCTAATAAATATCCCGATATTTTTGGGTTTTGTGGAGACGTTGTATTTTGCTCTCAAGTAATTTCCCAAGTTGTTTCATATATAGATACTTGCGATATATTCAAAGATAATACAGGAAGTGATTCTAGATTCGAACTTGTTTATAATTTAATCAAGCGAAGTTTTGGTCATTACCCAACTATTTTTGCTTTAGAGAGTTTTCAAATTTTATATGGAACCAGAGAAAAAAAGGGAGAGTTTCATGTTTATGTTGTTGAATGGAGTAAAACAAAACCAACCAATCAACGATGGAGTAACAGAAAACTACAATTACCCTCTAAAACAGGTTTAATTGGTTGCTTCGGCTCAGGTTCTACCCATTATACCCAGCATTATAATGGTGTTTATATGAACTCTGATATTGGGGGATATAGTCGTTCCTATTACATTTCCCTGTACAGCCATATTAATTCGGGCCACGATCCTAGGACTGGTGGATCTATCCAACTAGCGGGCTTATTTAATAAACACGGTGCGATAGCTCACGGAGTAATCAATGACGGTAAGCGATATTTATATGGAATGGAAGTTGACCCACATGAAAAAATTAATAATATTAGGTGGGTAAATGAAAGATTTGAAAATTGTGATGGTAATAACATTAAAAGATATGAATATGCACAAATTCAACCTTTGCCGCATAATTTAAACAATCCACTGGGTAAAAGCACTAGAAAAATACTTTTACCCAGGTAGGGATTGCACCTACGACCTCCCCTACGTAAATAGAGGTGCTCTACGACTGAGCTACTGGGGGTTTGACAAAGCTTAATATATATTGAGAAATTAAAACTGTCAATATAATAAGTGAATTCATAAGCTTAATAACTTTTGATGAACAAATTCGTAGGTTACAAATCTAATGCAAATAAGTAAAATTTAGATTCAACTAGAATTTATAAATTGAGATATACTACTAATAATACTCAAAATTATTAACAGTCACAGTCTAAAAAATCACAATATTATTAAACTCCATCAAAACATCTCCACCTGTTTCTCACCCCGATGTGATCTAGGTAACTCATCCATCGGGATTTCAAAGCCTTCTGGCAGTTCTTGGGGGATAGTTTTTGTGAGATAAATCTCCACTGAGGTTATTGTCGTAAAAGAACAGCCGCACAGCAAATTTTGGCATTGGTGATAGCTTCTACGGGTTTCACTGCTCAGGGATTTACTGGTTTTGGTATAAGTCACAGCGCCACACTTTGGACAATTGAACGCCATTTTATAGCCTTGGATTATGGGTATGCCTGACGTTATTATAATCAATTATGTTTCGTTTTGCTCGTCATCCGTCATCTCAATATCTTTGATTTTTATCTCAAGTTCTAAATGGGTAATAAACCCGCCGCCATCAACCGTATGAACAACTATACTTATCACCCACTGGTGACTATCAATGGTCGGTTTAAAACCAGTTACCGTGACGGGCATTTCAGGATAAAGGTCTGCGCGCCCCTCGGCTAAGGTGATATTAAATTCTGCTACGCCCCTTTGTAATTTTGACCATTTGGCCGCGGCGGCTCGCTTGGCTGATTGCTCGTTTTTAAAGGTTTGTCGCATCACAAAAACATTCCCCTCTACGCCCTCGATGTAATCGCCCTCTTTTTTGCTCGACTTCTCTTTTTTAGGTTTTTGCTGGCGTTTAAGATTGGTTTTCTTTTGTTTGCCGTAGTTCAAATCTAGCCAATAGGCTTGTACGCCAGTGTACGCTTGCCGGTCAGCCAATCGGAAATAATGCCTATCCCCACTTTCCCGCATGAGGGTAATGACGGACAATGGCTTGCCGCTTTGCGTGACTCCCTGATTAGGCAAAATAAATAACAGACTGCCATTTTTAATGGTGGCTATCGCGCCGAGCATTTCAGCCATAGCGCGCCATAAAAACTCAATCAACGTACTTTTACCAGAATCAGGCTCACCGCAAATTTCTTTTAAAAAAAGGCACTCGCCCCGAGTGCCTTTTGACTACAACTCACTGAATATAAAGTAAATTACACCTATTCAGCGGTTCTGGTACTTGTGCGGATTAGGTAATCAAAGGCGCTAAGTGCGGCTTTGGCCCCTTCTCCGGCTGAAATGATAATTTGCTTGTAAGGGACTGTTGTGCAGTCACCTGCGGCAAAAATGCCTTTTACGCTGGTTTCATTACGTGCATCAATTTCAATTTCGCCCATGCGGTTTCTTGCGACAGTGTCACCTAACCAATTGGTATTTGGCAATAAACCGATTTGTACGAATGCACCTGCAACCTCTAAAGAATGCACACTTTCATCTGTACGATCTTTATATTCAAGGCTAGTCATTTTGCTACCATCACCTTTAACTTCAAGGGTTTGTGCATTCACAATAATATCGACATTTTTCAGGCTACGTGCTTTTTGCTGTAACACAGAATCGGCTTTTAGCTCTGGAGCAAATTCAAGTACCGTTACATGGTCAACCACACCCGCTAAATCAATCGCGGCTTCAATACCTGAGTTACCACCACCAATAACCGCAACGCGTTTGCCTTTAAATAATGGGCCGTCACAGTGTGGGCAGAATGTCACCCCTTTGGTACGATACTCTTGTTCGCCCGGAACGCCCATGTTTCTCCAGCGCGCACCTGTCGAAATGATAATACTGCGGGATTTTAAAATACCACCAGAAACGGTTTCGATTTGGTGTAAACCACCGACTTCAGCAGCAGGGATCAGTTTCGCCACTGATTGACCATCAATAACATCAACATCATAGCTATCAACGTGGTTTTTCAACGCGCCCGCAAAAATGGCACCTTCCGTTTTGATAACAGAAATATAGTTTTCAATATCAACCGTATCCATCACTTGGCCGCCAAAGCGTTCACCGATAACACCAGTGCGGATACCTTTACGTGCAGTGTAAATTGCTGCGGATGCCCCCGCAGGTCCACTACCAATGACTAATACTTCAAAAGGTTCGCGCTCCGTCAATGACTTAGCAGCACGCGCATCGGCATTGGTATCAACCTTGCTGACAATTTCACTTAATGTCATGCGGCCTTGGCCAAATTCTTTACCATTTAAGTAAACCGCAGGAACCCCCATCACATTACGCTCATCAATTTCATGTTGGAAAAGCGCGCCGTCAATTGCAGTATGGCTGACATTAGGGTTTAAAACTGCCATTAAGTTTAATGCCTGAACAACATCCGGGCAGTTATGGCAAGATAATGAATAATACGTTTCGAACTGGAACTCGCCTTCGAGGCCTTTTACTTGATCCAGTAACTCTTGCGCTTCTTTTGATGGGTGACCACCAATTTGTAATAATGCCAGCACCAAAGAGGTAAATTCGTGTCCCAGTGGCGACCCTGCAAAACGCAAGCCGCTATCAACACCTGGGTTAGTAATTAAAAATGATGGCGTTCTTATCGCACTATTGCGTTCTTCACGCACACTCACTTTGTCAGACAGCGATGCAATTTGGTCGAGCAATTGCTTAATTTCGTTTGATTTTTGGCTGTCGTCTAAATTGGCAACTAATTCAACGGGTTTAGTTAAACGTTCTAAATAGGCTTTTAATTGGGCCTGTAAATTGTTGTCGAGCATGTAATCCCCTTTAATTTTAATCATAAAATCGGGTACATATACCCGTCATACTGCAAGTTACAGGCAAGGCATCATTGCACTAAACGCCTGTAACTCGAGTCATCTAATAATCAATCAAAAGATTAATTAGATTTTGCCGACTAAATCTAAAGATGGAGACAATGTTGCATCACCTTCTTTCCATTTAGCTGGGCAAACTTCACCTGGGTGGCTTGCAACGTATTGAGCAGCTTTCACTTTACGCAGTAAATCTGCTGCATCACGGCCGATACCTTCAGCAGTGATTTCAATCGCTTGGATGATACCTTGTGGGTCAACGACGAATGTACCACGGTCTGCTAAACCTTCAGCTTCACGCATATTTTCAAAGTTACGTGTTAATGCGCCTGTTGGGTCACCGATCATTGCATATTTAATTTTACCGATAGTGTCTGAGCTTGCGTGCCATGCTTTATGGGTAAAATGTGTGTCGGTAGAAACAGAAAAAATTTCAACACCTAATTTTTGGAATTCTTCGTAATGGTCTGCAACGTCACCCAGTTCAGTTGGGCAAACAAACGTAAAGTCAGCTGGATAGAAGAAGAAAACACTCCATTTACCTGCAACGTCTTTTTCAGAAACTTCGATGAATTTGCCGTCTTTAAATGCTTGGTTAGTAAATGGTTTGATTTGAGTATTAATTAATGACATATGATGTTCTCCTGTTTGGTTGCCTATTAAGTTACTGTTTTGCAGTGACTTAATCCAATCAGTACGCGCTATCGATTTGATAGGTACAATCTAATCATTTATTAATAATTGATAGGTGATGCATTAAAACGCTTACTGAGATATTCAGCAAGCGTTTTATTTTTAAGAGTGCAATTTAGGAAGGTATTAAGCCATTGTGGCAATGGTTTTGCGAAAACGAATTAAGGCGAGTGTAAAGAACACGCTTCCGATGACCAGTAAAATTGCAAACTGGGACCAAACAATCTGGAAACCTGCTCCGCGATACAAAATAGCCTGTGCAAGGCTCACAAAATGGGTTGTCGGCATCGTTAACATAATATCTTGCACTAATTGCGGCATACTTTCCCGCGCCGTCATCCCACCAGAAAGCATATTCAATGGCAATAATACTAAAATCATTAATAACCCAAACTGTGGCATTGAACGGGCGATTGTCCCCATAAAAATACCTATAGATGTTGTCGCAAAAAGACTTAATGCAACACCACACATAAAGAGCAAAATCGAGCCTTCGATAGGGACTTGCAACAGTGTTTTCACCACCAGCATCAATGAAACTCCTGAAGCAATCAGCACCACCAATCCCATTGACCATATTTTAGACATCATGATCTCAAAAGGCGTCAATGGCATCACCATTAGGTGCTCAACCGTGCCATGCTCTCGTTCACGGATCAACGCTGCCCCCGTTAAAACAATCGATAACATGGTGATATTATTGATAATTGCCATCACTGAACCAAACCACGATTGAGTTAGATTAGGGTTAAAACGCATCCGCACTTCCAAATCAACGGGTAGGCTCGCATTACTGCGATATTTTGCTAAGAACTCATTAACCTCACCAAGGGTAATATTTTGAATATAGCTGTTCCCTAAAAACGCTTGGCTCATACGAGTTGCGTCAATATTCACTTGAATTTCAGGGCTCCTCCCTGCCAAAACATCACGTTGAAAATTGGGCGGAATATCTAAGGCGAAAGTATATGACCCTCGATTGAGCAAGCCATCGATTTGGTCAGGTGTGATATCCGCAGGTGGTAAAAAGTAAGGGGCATAAAAGCTATTGATAATACGGTTAGATAACTGTGATTTATCTTGGTCTGCAATAGCAATCGGCGCATTGTGCAATGAGCCTGGCGTTACCGTTGCAGATGAGTAAATCGAAACAGTAAAGGCGAAAACAATCAACGCCAGCATCGCTTTATCACGCCCTAGACTCCGTAACTCTTTGACACCTAAATTAAAGATATTTTGGATTTTACGTATCATCATTAGGACTCCTGTTTTTTCAGGAACAACACGCTCAGCCCGATGACGAGAGGAACCGTAATCAACAACGGGATAAATGATGCCTGTAAATCAAACAAGTTAAGGCCTTTGGAGAAAGTCCCTCGCGTAATAGTGAGAAAATGTGAGGTTGGATAAACCATACCCACCCAACGCCCCATTCCCTCTAATGAAGACACTGGGTCAATCATTCCAGAAAACTGAGTTGCGGGGATTAATGTGATGATCGATGTACCAAAAATGGCTGCAATCTGGCTTTTCATAAAGCAAGAAATCAACAAGCCAATCCCTGTCGCAATACTAACGTACAAAAATGCAGCCAAGGTTAGCGTTAAAAAGCTGCCTTTAAATTCCACACCAAAAATATACACCGACAAAATACAAAGCAGTACGAAGTTAAACATCCCTAATAGAATATAGGGGAGCTGTTTACCCAGTAAAAACTCTAATTTGGTGATCGGGGTGACATAAAGGTTAATGATTGAACCGAGCTCTTTTTCACGTACCACGCTTAGTGCACTTAACATGGCTGGGATCATCATTAATAACAATGGGATAACAGCAGGTACAATCGCGGGTAAGCTGCGTACATCTGGATTATAACGGTACCGTGTTTCTATATCGATAGCAGGCATACCTGCTACGCCTACAGGTTGGCGTGCTGCCATGGTACTCAACCATGCGAGGTGCATCGCTTGTACATAACCACGAACTGTCTCTGCGCGGTTTGGCATCGCGCCATCTATCCAAACACCGATTTTTACATTATTACCACGGGCAATATCTCGAGCAAAATTCGGTGGTATTTCAATCGCAACCGTAATTTGCCCGCTGCGCATGCCCTCTTCGAGTGCGTCATAATCTTGAAGAGGAGGCTGTTCAATAAAATAACGGGAACCTGCAAGGTTTAACGTATAACCTTGGCTTAGGCCTGTCTGGTCACGGTCTAACACAGAAAAACGTAAATTTTCAACATCCATACTGATCCCGTAGCCCATAATGAACATCAGGATCACCGTACCAAGTAAAGCAAGCGTCGAACGAACGGGGTCGCGCCGTAATTCCATCCCTTCACGAATGGAATAGCTGAATAAGCGACGTAAACTAAAGCGTTTTTTCAATGCTTCCGTGGCTTGTTCTTTGAGTTCAGGGTCAACATGGAACTCAGGTGCAGTTTCTGTTCCTTGCCCTGCATCACCGACTGCATCTTGTAAATAAGCAATGAACGTTTCTTCAAGTGTCGCCAAACCTCGCTTTTTGGTGAGGTTTGCAGGGGTATCGCAATCAAGCACTTTACCTGCGTGCATTAGCGATATACGGTCACAACGCTCTGCTTCGTTCATAAAGTGCGTGGAGATAAAAATTGTGACACCGTCACGTCTCGATAAATCCACCATCAAATTCCAAAACATGTCTCTGGCAACAGGGTCAACTCCTGATGTAGGCTCATCCAGTATTAACATTTCTGGTTCGTGGATTACGGCAACCGCTAAGGATAAGCGCTGACGTATACCTAATGGTAAATCATCAGGCATAGTATCCCTGACTTCATCAAGCTCAAACCGTTGGCACATGTCATCAACACGACGCGCAATTTTGTCTTCTGGAATATGGAACAGTTTTGCGTGTAGCACCAGGTTTTGCTCCACACTCAGTTCGCTGTACAGGGAAAACGCTTGTGACATATACCCAACACGTTTACGTGTTTCGATATCCTTCGGGTCAATCTCCTGCCCAAATAGCCACGCCTGACCTTCACTGGCCTGCAACAACCCGGTCAGCATCTTCATGGTTGTTGATTTACCACATCCATTTGAACCTAAGAAACCAAAAATCTCCCCTTTTGGAATTTTAAAATTCACGTGATCAACAGCAACGAAGTTACCAAAGCGCATGGTTAAATCCTGCGCTTCAATCGCGATAACGTCATCTTTCGAGGTGTCTCTCGGCGGGATGATGACTTTTTTGTGACCACTGCGTTTTTCTTCTGGCAGTAACTCGATAAAGGCCGCTTCGAGATCATCACATTGTGTTTGGGCTTTTAACTCCGAAGCATGGCCTGTAGCTAGCACTTTTCCATCATCCATCGCCACTAGCCAATCAAACCGCTCCGCTTCTTCCATGTAGGCAGTTGCTACTAATACGCTCATATTAGTTTGACGCAGGCGAATACGATCAATTAAGTCCCAAAATTGGGCGCGGGATAGCGGGTCAACCCCTGTGGTCGGCTCATCAAGAATTAATAAATCAGGATCATGGATTAATGCACAACATAGCCCGAGTTTTTGTTTCATCCCACCAGATAACTTGCCTGCAGGTCGGTCTTTAAATGGTGCTAAACCCGTGCTTTCGAGCAAATCCTGAATGCGGTACTCCCTTTCTGCCTTTGATTGCCCAAATAAGCGCCCAAAAAAGTCCACGTTTTCATAAACCGATAACGTATGGTAGAGGTTTTTACCGAGCCCTTGCGGCATGTAGGCAATGCGTGGGCATACTGCACGACGGTGATCAACATCATTCATATCACCATCAAGTACAATCACATTCCCTTGCTGAATAGCCCGCGCTCCCGCTATTAATGAAATTAAGCTGGATTTCCCCACGCCATCTGGCCCTATCAACCCCACCATCTTGCGAGCTGGAATCGAAAGCACAATGTCATCCAATGCACAATTTTCACCATAATGCTGGCTGACATGCTGTATATCAATGATCACATCATCCATCAGTTTATTGGTCATTGTGGTAATCTCACCTCAAGTTCAGCGGGCCAAGATTCATTGGGGTCTAAACGCACATAAGCTTTACCCGGTAGACCAGTTTTCACATATTCAAGGTGCTGCTCAAGTAATTCAGGGGAGATACGCGCACGAACGCGGAACATTAGTTTTAAGCGTTCATTTTGTGTTTCAACAGTTTTGGGTGTGAACTGGGCAACGCTAGCAACAAACGTGGTTTTTGCGGGAATAACAATATTGGGGGCGGCATCAAGAATAATATGTACATCACTTCCCAGCGCCACTTTCCCAGCATCTTCAGTTGGTAGGAAGAAAGTCATATATACATCACTTAAATCCACCATATTCAATACGCGACCACCCGCTCCAAGGACTTCCCCTGGCTCTGCGACACGGTATTGAATGCGCCCATTGCGAGGGGCTTTTAAAATACTGTCATCTAAATCAGCCATAATACGGCGTTCTGTCGCCGTCGCGGCATCAACTCGGTTTTTAGCTTGGACAATACCCGCTCTTGCAGAGTCAATCGCAGATGTTGCCGCTGCAACTTGTGCTTTTGAGGCTTCTAATGCAGCACGAGAGCCCTGCATTTGCGCAGTATCATCATCAACCTGTTGTTGAGATACAGCTTTAGTTCTTACCAATGCTCTTGAACGATTAAGGCGTTTTTGCGCAGCATCAAGCTCCGCTTCGCGTTGGCGAACCACTGCTTGAGCTGCCACTTTTTCACTTTTGCGTTGAGCAAGCCCAGACTCTGCAGTAGTTACAGCACTAATGGCTTGGCGTAATTGAGCTTGTACTTCATGGAGTTGTTCTTGGAGCGCCCGAGTATCCATACGAGCGAGTTCTTGCCCTTCTTTGACAAAATCCCCTTCTCTTACGTTAATGGTTTCAATCCGACCAGCAGTTTTCGTTGCAATATCAATCTCTGTCGCTTCTATGCGCCCATTACTTTGCGCAAAACCAGCGGGTAACCCACTGGAATTAACGCTCCAATAATAAAAACCACCAGCAGCAATAATGAATATTAAAACGATGTAAAAAGATATTTTCTGCTTATTTATTTTCATACCATCCCTTTTCCATTAAATGAGAAAACAATGAACAACAATTATTTTTATTAACCTGGTGAAATTAATAAAGGCATATAACTGTTAATATGCGAAATAAATACGGCTAAATACAAAAAAAGAAAATTATATTTTTAAAATAAGCTAAATCAGTGTCATTGCTGTTCAACCATCAGCTATCTATCTAATTTAACGAAAGTTTATCAAAATTTAGATTAAGTAGGGTTGCCTTGCATCACAAAAAAACAGAATAAATTAACAAATTTCATCAGAAGGCATTAATTGTACAACTTTAGATTAAAAAATATAAAAACAAAGCCAGTAAGTTTATTACTGGCTTTGTTCATACAAGATTTATATTCGTTTAACTATTCGTTGTATTTGCAATTAGCGTGCAAACTCTGCGATGGTTTTTTCATCCATACGGTAACGTACCCACTCATCTTGTGGCTGTGCACCGATGCTTTTATAAAAATCGATAGCGGGCTGATTCCAGTCTAAAACACTCCATTCAAGACGTTGGCATTTTCTTTCTACGGCTAATACAGCGATATGTTTTAGCAGTTTTTTCCCTGCACCTGCACCGCGAAAATCGGGAGATACATATAAATCTTCTAAATAAATACCGTTATTCCCTAACCAAGTTGAATAGCTAGTAAAGAAAACCGCATACCCTGCGGGTTTATCATCCACATAACAAATAAGGGCTTCTGTTTTAGAATCTGCACCAAAGAGTGAATTTTCGATATCAGCAACACTGGCCTTAACTTCATGGCGGGCTTTTTCATACTCTGCTAATTCAATGATCATCTCTAAAATCAATTTAGCGTCTTTCACTGTTGCTGGCTTTATTTCTACGTTCATTTGCGACTCTCTTGTTATTTGAGCGGCAATTTTATGCCTTACGCCTCGAACGCCCAACAGTTAGCAATTTAATTCATATAACCCCACGTGATATAAGCGAGGTTTATACCTGTTTTCTTACTTATAACGATAAGAATTATGAAAGAACGCATTTCTGGGTTTTGATCTCCCCACTCAGTTTGTTATGATGCGCGCATTGTTCAACCTAACGAAAAATAAGGAGGCTAATTTATGCTGTTGTGTGATCTTATCGAATACTCACACTTCTTTGGTAATCGCCAGAGCTCAGGCTTTCACAGTTTTATACTGCGATAACCCTGCCTGAGCGAAGCCGCAAAGAGATCTTCCCTCAGCTTACTGGGTTGTCGTTATGACTATCCAAGGCATTGGCGTGCCTAAAATTTGAGTAAGCTATGAGCACATTATTATCTGTAAAATCATTAAATTACGACATTTCTACCAACACACTGTTAAATGATGTTTCATTCACCTTGCAGCAAGGCGACCGCATCGGGTTAATTGGGCACAATGGCAGTGGCAAAAGTACCCTATTAAAACTACTTACCCACCAGTTATCCCCCAACAGTGGTAGCATTATCTACGCAAACCACTGTGTCACGGCGTATATCGAACAACATTTACCCGATGATGTTGCCCATATGACACTCATCGATGCGCTTGTTCAAAAAATTCCAGAACAAGACAAAATCGCTGAACGTTGGCGGGCTGAAGTATTACTGTCTGAATTAGGTTTTACTACCCAACAATGGGAACAAAAAGCTAATGAAATTAGTGGAGGGCAACATACGCGCCTTTTGCTAGGCCGCGCATTGATTGAACAGCCTGATTTATTATTGCTAGATGAACCGAGTAACCACTTAGACTTACCTACCCTGATTTGGTTAGGGAATTTCCTTCAGTCTTGGAAAGGAAGCTTTGTACTGGTTTCTCACGACCAAGCTTTACTTGATAAGGTCACTAACTGTACGTGGGTTTTACGTGATAAATCATTACATTTCTATCGGTTACCATGCAGTGAGGCACGCCTTGCCCTGGCCGAAAAAGACATTACCGATGAAAGACGTAATCAAGCGGAACAAAAAGAGATTGACCGTATCGCCTCCAGTGCCAAACGTTTGGCAATTTGGGGCCATGTATATGATAACGAAGGGCTATCTCGCAAAGCGAAACAAATGGAGAAACACATTGATAGGCTTAAAGAGACTCAAACAGAGCTCACTGAAGGTTATCAATGGAAGTTGGCATTAAATGGTAAATCGATTCCTGCCGACCGTGTTTTAGAGCTCGAAGGCACTGAGGTTTCAACGCCGACGGGTGAAAATTTGTTTAAAACTGCGTTTCATCAGGTAAAAAGCGGTGACCGTATCGCGATTATGGGGGCAAATGGTTGTGGTAAATCGACACTGTTGCGCCTACTTTGGCAGCATTATCAACAAGATTTACGCTATACCAAACACCTGAAGTTTCATCCAACTATTCGCGCTGGATATTATGACCAGCAATTAGAACAATTGAATGATGACGATAGCCTATTGGACGCACTACGTCCTTTTGCCTCTATTACGGATGAACAGCGCAAAATGGCGCTTATTGGTGCTGGATTTGCCTATTCGCGCCACCAACAAACCGTGGCAACACTCAGTGGCGGTGAGCGTGCAAGGCTGCTTTTTATTGGTTTAAGTTTGGCCCAGTATGAACTTATTTTATTGGATGAGCCAACCAACCACCTTGACCTTGAAGGAAAAGAGGATCTGAGTGAAGAAATTAGCCAATTTTCAGGGGCATTACTGGTCGTCAGCCACGACAGATGGCTGATTGAAAATAGTTGCCAACGTTTTTGGTTTATTGATGAACATCAGTTAGTGGAATACCTGAATATTGAAGATATTTATCATAAAATCGAGCAACAAGCGCAATTGTTACCGCATAATCATCCTGACGATGTTGAATACAGTAATGCAGTAAATGTTCACCCAAAGGTTATTTCTCATGAGGATGAATTGTTAGAGAACTTATTGGTTTTAGAGGAAAAATTACACGCTGATAAGCAACGTAAATTAAGTCACCAAAAGCCACAACTCCAGCAACAATGGATTGATGAAATAGCGCAGATACAGGCCCAATTAGGATTATAAATTTAACCCCTGATTACTCTTGTAGTCAGGGGTTTTTAATCAAGCAGAGGATATGCAAAGTTTACAAAATAATTATATTTTTAGTTAAAACCATGCAATTCATTTCAGACAGCAAAAATAGATTTATTTTTAATATGACCTATCTTCACACCATTAAAATACATGTAACAGTTTAATATTAAAGAAAAACATAGCCAAAACACACCAGAATTAATGCTTCTAAACGATTCATTTAACCTCATGATAGATCGAAACTATTTAAATAGTTTTGGGGAACTACTTTTAAACATTCATAGAGTCAGATTAATCAAACTTCTTGATTCACACCCTAACTTTACTGTATATAATTACAGTTATGTTTCACTGTATAAAAACCCTGTCAATTTAATCTGCGAAGGAGTGTTTTATGGTTACCATCAAGATCCGCTTTAATAGCAATAAAAAAGGTAAATTACCTACAGGTACTTTTGAAGCATTAAGAAATGAAATAACCAAAAGATTAAGTGCCAAATACCCCGATCTAAATATCGATATAAACTGGAGCACTCAAGATAATGTCTCTATTGATGGTCTTGGGAAGAATGAGAAGAAAACTTATATTGAAGAAACACTGGAAGAGATATTTATCGATGGTGATTGGCTTCCTGAAACCCAAGAAGCCGAAGTGGAATATTTTGATAAGTGATCTAGGTGCGCCAACTACTCGAGCTCGCGCATTAGTTTTTATTACTGCTCTGTCTATAAACTACTTGCTTAGTCTTGTTTCGTTTGAAGCCTGTATGATTTTTTGTAAAATACCCTCTCACCCTAACTAACTTTGCAACTGGACTGATTGAGAGGAATATGAGAAATAAATCTGTTGGTAACCTTATAAAAAATAAACGGTTAGCTAAAAATATTTCAACTAAAGAGATGGCGAAACACTTAATTGCCTCTGAAGCAAAGTATCTACGGTATGAAAGTGGTGAGGTATCCGTATACCTCAATGACTTACTCATAATAGCTGATGTTCTTGATGTGAGCCCTCAAGAAATAATAAATGCATATAGTAAATGAAGCCACAATAATGTGGCTTTAATTTGATAACAACTATATATTCATATTGCTATCTGTTGATTCTTGAATAAATTCTTCATCTAACTGTTCAAAAAATTCTCTAACATCAACGTTTAATACTTTTAACGCTAATATCAGTGTATCTATATCAATTTTATTTATCCCTCTCTCATAGCGGTACAATTGTTGCTCGCTCTTGCAATCTATGAGCTGAGCAAATTGAAAAAGCTTATAACCAGATCCTAGTCTTAACTCTTTAATTTTTTTCCCAATTAATACCGTATATGTATTTTTAGCAATCATTCATGCGGCTCCATTCAAATAATGCTCTTGCTGTAAGCAAGATCGGTTTAATGCTCCCTTTAATAAGTATATTAAAAGGGGTATTTTTATTCACCGCACAATGATACGTTTCAATATTTACTTTAAGGAGATATTATCTTTTTAACTCTATTATCAGGTATTATACAATCGAATATAATATTGCTAAATTTATTCGACTTTCTGGTCTGCTCTTTCTGCTTCTTCAGCAATACGTTTAACTTCTTCTTGTGCTAATCGCTCTGCTTCTATCTTAGCGAGTCTCTCAGCTTCAGCTTGCTTTTGATTGTAGAGTGAGTTAGGTGGCATTTCGACACGCATGTCTATCCAACGGGATTCGGGTACGTCACACGCCTCGTAGTTTTCGAAGTAAACAGGCACGCCTTCTTCATCAAAGTGCTTAATGCGCTTGTTCTGGAAACGTTCTGGCATGTCCGCGTTCTGTTGGTGAAAAACAAAAACTTCAATATCGCCGTCGGGTCTCACCTCATAATCAATGAGGACCATATTTTTACCGTTGTGGTCCTGAGGAATGACAAAGCCGTTATTGATACCCCATGCACCATCGGCATTAAAACCCACAACACCTTTAATGAGGTAATGACCAACACCAAGATGTTCCATTTCAACGCCCTCAGATTCGTCGTTTAACTCAATGTCATCAGCAAAGAGTTTCACAATCGGTGATGCTGCTTTTAAGTTACCATTAGCATCTTTTGTGGTATTGGCTGTCGAGTAGCTTGTTGCCCAATTAGACCAGCTTGTGCCATCAAAATATTTTTCATATGTAATATTTGTATTGCCATAGCAGATTAGTTTTCCCTGTGCCCCATGTTTTATATACACGTAATCAGCATAGGAAACGCCTGCTGGTTTGTTAATTTCGCTAGCGCCCCCACGGTAAAATCCTGTGCTTACAGTTTTAAAGAACTCCTGTAGGTCTGCACCTTGTGTTATTTGAACAGCAATACTGCCAAGCCCAAAATCACCAACTTGCATTAATGTGCCAGCTGAATTTGGAATAATATGTGTTTGCCACGCTCCGCCCATGTTTCTACTTTTAATTACAGCTTCATTTCCACTGCCGCTTATTTGCACACCGGATCCGCCATCCTTATAGGCTGTTATTTCACCTTGATTTGTTTGTATTGCCCCTGTTGCTTTTATTGCTCCGTTTACATCCCCGCCCGCTTTATCAAACTTCCCATCTAGCTGCTTATCCATTTCTTTTGCAGTGCGTAAATTGACTTTTGTTCCATCTGGGGCAGTCATTGAAACGGTGCCCTCAAGGGTCATAAATGCATTCGCAACATCCCTTGCCTGCATATTCGAGGTATTCAGTGCGACCATATAGTTTGTTGCTGAAGATACTGAATTAACCATCGTTGTTAAAATAACGTATTTCGCATCTTTAACAGCCGCATGGAACGGGAAATTAAGCGTGAGTGCCGTGTCCGATTCAATTGATTGAATACTACTGTTATAGACAATGCCACCTACAACAATTTGAATAACCTGCTGGGGCTGAATGCCATTAATATTCTCTTTCCACTTTGTACCGGTGCCCACCAGCTTATTACTGTTTGCAGTTATTGTGACTGTGCCGATGTTATACATATTGATTCTCCGAAATTTAGATACAAAAAAACCGCAATTAAGCGGCTTTGTTTGTGATTTAGTTATTTGTTAGATCATGAAAATGAAGATGGGTTTGCTTTACATGCTAAAACAAGAGATTGACTCGCTCTTAGTGTGAGGTATGAATTATCACCACCTCCGCTTCGCGCAGATAATCGTATTGTGATTTTTGTGTTTTTTTGCATTTTCGGGATTCTAACGTAGCAAGATGCTATAGCAGACCATGACCTGTTATAAAATCCATTAGTTTGAGTTACACCTGTAGTTGTGACTGTGACAGTTTGCTTAACCCCATTTGCAAATACATCTATAAAAAAATCACCCTGCAATGCGTGTTCCATATACTCAGATGAGAAGTGCATTGTCGGCATGATTAAATCGACGTCGTAAGGCAGTCCCCCTACATAAGTTGTTGACGTTTCAACTGAGATATCTTTATTTTTATAAAACTGCTGTGAAACTGATTCATAGATTGTACCTGTTGCGACATCACCTATAAATTTTTCTGCATGAACAGTGCCTTTAAAATCCCCATCCGTTGCATAAATCTTCCCCCTGAATATCCCGTCATTAAATTCTGGATTGCCGTTTTTAGGTATCTGCCAGCCTTTTTCACCTTCCTTGTAATCATTAGACTGAATGATATTACCGATTTTAGCATTCGTAATTGAGCCATCTTGAATGAAACCCGCACCAATAAAGACTTGGTTATTAACAACTGCAAAGGGGGTAACAAATTGACCATTGGCATTATTTAAAATAGCAAATGTATCAGCGCTGAAACCAATCTGTGTCTCAACTTTACCGTTTTTAACACTAGCGCCCATCATGAACTTAGCATCATAATATTGGCCATTCCAATTAATGCCGGTCTTAATTGTATAGATAGCAGAGCCATTTCCCTTGTGATCGAAAACAGTTTGCCCCCGCAACTCAATTGCCGCCTTGTTATCACTAATTTCCGATTTAATGAGTTCATTAACCTCCGCTTGTGATTTCTCATTATCAGAAACTGTTTTCTTAAGAGTGGTAATGCTTGAATTGAGATTGTCAAACTGAGCCTCAATCTTTTCAAATGATTGCGCATAAGCAAGCTTATCGTTGGCAACCACTTTATCAACGCGCTCAATAGATGCTTTAGCGCGTAGAAGTTCAGTCCCCTGCATATTCTGCTGGGCGGTTAATTGCATACCGATTTCAGCTAATGATGATTCCGCATCCGCATGCGTGTTTTGAATGTTGGCAATCGATGCATCGTTATCTTCAAAGTGGGATTTAGCCTCCTCTTTTGCCTGCGTTAGTGCTTCGCTGGTATTCGCTGTGGTCTGTTTCAGCGCGTCGATACTTGCTTGAGTATCTTCATGCTGACTTTGCTGTGATTGCTGAATTTGAGTTGTCGTTTCTTCAAGTGTCGCAATAGATTTAGAGTGTTCCGTAACGACTGCATTGATTTTCGATAACTCGCCTTTATTCTCAGCAATATCTTTTCCAAGTTCTGCGCGCACTTGCTCCGTGTGCTCAGAAGCCGCTTTTTTATCCTCAGCTTGCGACTTGCGAATATCAACAAAAGTGGCCTGATTATCTTTGTGCTGTGCATCGACTTTTTCTGATAGCTCAGCTTGCGATTTATCCGTATCAGCAACCGCTTTTGATATACGGCTCACCTCCGCATTGGTTTTGGTTAATTCAGTCCCTTGCTTGTTGATACTCGCCGTATTTTGAATAATTGATTCAGATAATGCTTCAACATCTGACGCTTGGGTTTGCGTTAAATTTGCAATTGATGCCTGTGTTTCTTCATAATTACTCTTCTGAGTTTGCTTGATTTCAGTTTGTGTTTTATTGAGATCCGCAATAGCTGTTTTTTGCTCATCAACGCTGCTGCTGACTTTCGATAATTCACGGCCCTGATTATCAATCCCCTCCTGCAGCTTGTCGTCACCCGTTTTAATTTCAGCACGTAATTGCTCAGTGGTTGATGCAATGGTTTTGCCCTGCTCCGCGACAGTTTCTTTAATTTCAGTTATTCCGCTTTCATTACCAGCAATACGCGCTTCTAACTGAACACCCATCGTTGCTCGGGCTTCTGTCTCTGTTGCAATCGCTTTCTCATTTTTTGTGATTTTTGCTTCGGATTTAAGCTGTTTATCATTCAATGAGTTATGCGCTGCGCTCAACTGCATCAATGCTTCTGAAACAGTGAAGTCTATATTTGAGACGGTTGTCTCAATATTAGTAATATAGCCCTTATGCTCTTCAAACTGCGCAATTGTGCTACGTTCAAACTTCGCTTGAGCTTCTGTTAGCGTTGCCGTTGCAGTTTCAACTTCAGTTACACGACCCGTTACTCCATCAACATCGGCTTTAACTTGACTGATTTGCTGCGCTGAGGCCTTTTCATAAGTCGCTTGCGCTTCTTTGACTTCAAGGATTGATGACGTATTAGAACCAACCGTAACGCTAATTTGCTCTTGCCAACGCGCTAGGACATCTAAATCTGTCACTCGAACTTGTTCAAGCCTGAATATTTCAGCTTTGCGATCCGCAACTTCTTCACTGAGTTTAAAGCTAACTTGTGTTGTGAGTTGTGTGTTCTGCATGACCGCTTCACTCACAATCTCAACATCGGTATTGATTTGAACAACTTTGTTATTTAAGTCAATTGTCTTGCTATCGATATCAACAAGGTCATGCTTAATTTCGAGTTGTTCTAACGTTAGATCCTCAATATGGTCTTTGTTAAAGTCGATTTGCTTTTGTAGCTCCTGACCCGCTTCAGTGCTGAGAAACTTATCGCCAACCGCTTCCAGAATACCCTCAACATCTGTTGATGATTCACCTAAGACAAGGCTTGTCCACTCTGACTCGTTCCCGCTTTTATCCACCAGCCTTGCACGAAAATAGAACCGTACACCCGCTTTGAGTCCTGACATACGATAGGATTTGAGTGGATAAGGCACATCCGCCAGCAACTGCATAGAATCCGCGGTGTTTTCGAGGGAATACTGTAGCTCTGTTTTAAGAGAATCGCTGGTATTTACATCAAAGCCCCAATCCAATGTAATACCCCAAACCTCTGAGGTCGCACGTAGATTAAGTGGCTTCGGTGGATTACCTTCTTTACCGTTGAGTTGGGTTTCTTCCGCACTAGCCCACACGCTAGAAATTTCAGATGCATTAATTGCGCGTACGCGAACTTGATAACGCCCGGCATAAATACCATTGACCTCAAAGCCCAGTGTCGATGTACGTGGCGCATTTATCCAGTTACCATTATCTCGACGCCATTCGGCTTCATACGCAATCGCACTCTCAGCGGCTTCCCAATCAACACGCAATGTGGTGAATGCAATACCTTGGTCTACTTGTGAATAGGAGGAAATGCGCACGTTTTTCGGTGCTGGCTGCACATTGGGTGGAATAACTGTAATAGGCCGTTCATCAATACGCGCACCTGAGTCGATGTGACCATAATTGTCAGGGTTATGAATGGTACCGTTAATAGTGTAAGTATTATCACCATTGTCACTGATGTTAATCACTCGATACAGTTGAACGGCTAAGTCGTCAGAATCCACCACCCACACAGCTTCCTTTTGGGGTACTTGTGAATATTCAACAGAAACCGTCACAACCTTTTTATTTATGGCCGTAACTGTTCGCCCCTCAGAGCCACCGCTCGGTAAATTCACAATTAAGCGATCACCCGCTTTAATTGAGGTCGTTCTGTCGAGGGTAATTTTACGGCCTTCGACTGATGAAATACGACCACCCGTATTGCGCCCCGCTAGTGATGAATCAGCAACTGCGATAATATGACCAGGAGAAGGTATTGCCCCCTCTAACCCTGTCGCAAAGGAAATCATGCGGTCATTGGCATTGGTTAATAATGCCCAGCGTCCACGACGATTGGCTTCAGTTCGACGAGTGCACCCAATAGCCGATAACTCCAATTTTCGAACACCATAGCGCCGCTGAAGCTTTAAGTCTGCAATAGGCTCTACATCATCATTGCTGTGGTTATCGATATTCGTAAAAGAAACCAAGGCCTGAGTATAGCGATTCTGAATACTGCCGCCTGAATATGACGGCTTACCACCGACGATATTCGCATTGGTGAATGTACGGAAAATAGTCGCTGGCATATCAGCGATAGCATTCACTTTATTGTCCGCCCAGAACGTCATGCCACGGAAAATCGCCGCAATATCACGCAGGACGGTATAAGCCGACTCTTGCGATTGAATATACACATCACACAAGAAGCGGGGCTCTTTACCATCACCGCCATGTCCATCTGGGACTAATTCGTCACAATATTGTGCAATTTTATACAAATCCCATTTATCAATTTGTGACGCCTTGATACGGTCACCACAGCCGTAACGGTTATTGAGTACCAAGTCATAAAATACCCATGCTGGGTTATTCGTTGCAGCCAGTTTAAACGTTCCATCCCACACACCCGAATAGGTCCGATTAATGGGATCATAATTTGTTGGTACCTTAATCAACAAGCCCCCTTGTGGGCGCACACTGACTTTAGGAATACGGTTATTAAATTGACGGGCATTAAAAGTAATGAATAACAGAGCCGTATTTGGGTACCGCAATTTGGCGTCAATCACTTCCGCAATCGCGGCGATATTAATTCGATCCGCAATACGTGCATTATTCTGGTTTTTCGTTAAACGGCGAACACGAACTTGCCAACCTGTAGAAGCCTTGGGTAAATCAATGCGGTGCGTTCTTGGGTACTCGCTGGTGGTCTTACCGTCAAAGGCGGATTTAACCACGTCTTTATAGCCAGCCCCATCCGTGGAAAGCTCAATGACATAATCGACACGATAACCTGTGGTATCACCGTTATCGTGTTGCTGGAGAAATTGAGGCGCAGACAAACGAATGCGGATTGCCGATAACTGGGTGTTATTGACCGTTCTTACATATGGCTGGTCGTCTTTTAACTCCATCCCCACCGCAATTTCATTATCAACGGAGGGGATACCTTGAATATATTCCTGATGTTCACTACCGGCACGAAATTCCCACGTCACACCGTCAAAGTTTTTAGAACCATCAGCATTACCGATTGGGGTATCATCAAGAAAAATACACGTATCATCTAATCCACCAGCTATTTCCCCTTCAGAAATAGCAAGCAGTAACTTTGCCGTTGATTCTGCTAATAGGCTGTCTTTTTGCTCTACGGGTGTCCGAGGTTTGGAACTCCCACCTTTCGCGCCTTGAATTCTCATATTTCACCCATAAAAAAACCACCCGTAGGTGGTTAAGTTGAATTACTGTTGTGTTATTCCCAGTGCTCATCGCCCGCAACTAAATTAAGAGCATAGAATATCGTTTTCTTTTGTTCATCCGTGAATGTGTGCCACATTTGCTGCAATTCAAGTGGTGCATAGTTTCGCCAACAGTGAACTTTTTCACGCTTATCCCAGTGTGGTTTTTCCCAATCACAACCTTCAGCAGCGAAATCAACTCGACTGCGAACAATGAATGTCATTGCTGATCCTCCGTGTATATTCCTGCGGAGATAATTGCGCCGCCGATTTCACGGCGACCGAGCCCATAAAGTAGTGGTACTGGATTGCCTTGAGCTGTGGTATTGACTGTACCACCAAAAGCATACGATGGTTTATTATCCGCATCTTGACGTATTGATATTCCGCTTGGCTGAGGTGACAACATTTGCATTACGCCACCAATCGCTGTTGCCGCCCCAGCCAGAGCGAGTGCGCCCCCCGCAAAACCGCTAGCACCAAATGCTGCCCAACCAGCAGGCCCCATCATCATAGCAGCACCAATCATGGCCACACCTAAAATAGTTTGGAAAAATCCACCTCGTTTACTCCCTTTAATCACGAGTACGATGCGAATATCTTCGCAGGTATCAAGATGTAGCTCATCCTCGGTAATATTGCGCTTACCTTTAAATACGGCAAATTCGAGCCCTTTAAGATGTGCATTAGCAAGAAACTGCTCAAAACCTTCATAGAGCACAGTCAATGCTTTTATAGCTTCACGAGGGGAGTCAATCGCTAATTTATGCTCTCGCCCAAACTGGGTACCGAGTTGGCCATAAAGGCGTATTGTTTTAAGTTCAGTCATGCTAACTCTTTCCTCCGAACAATTTTAACCGTCCGATCACGCCAATAATCGCTGTAGGGAACAAGTCGACTCAGTTGGCCATATAGGTGATGAAGTAACATGCCGTCAACTATCACCCCTGCATGGTTGGGAACATCGGCTTGCACTTGCATAATCACCATGTCACCTTCTTTAGGCTCACCAGTGGCGTCGACAAAACCCGCTTTCTGGTAATTATCCATATACAGGTTTTCGCCTTCTTCCCACCAGTGCCTATCGACGCTGTAGTTATGCAGCTCAATACCGTGTTTTTGTCGGTAGTAGTCCATAATTAAAGACCAACAATCTGCATGCCCAAGCACAAAGGGACGCCCTTCTAATTCTCGCCCTGCTCGAGGCTGAATGAGTCGAATATCACCTTCTGGCCATGATGCGATAATCCACGGTAACCCCGTAGCATCACACTGTAACTTATCGATTTCAGAGGGTTGAGTCGTCACACCATCACCACAATGACTGTGCACAATCGCAATAGGATCCCCCCAATCTTCGGCAACAGCATAGTCCTCTGGAGAAAGTTCAAAATGTTCGTTGGGGTTATCGGAAAGGTTACTGCAGGGGAAGTATTTTTTGACTCGGCTTTTTTGGCAAATAACACCGCAGGCCTCTTTGGGATATTCCGCTTGTACATGCTGAAATATCGCCTCGGTTAATTTCTTTGTGATCATCGTATTAATCCTGCTGCAGGGAACCCTCCAAAGTCCAAAGGCTCATTATCACCAAAACGTTTTTTACAATCACTGATAAGCCCACCACATTTATCTAACGATGGATCATCGACAGGCTCACCCCGTTCATTGAAGTACTTATTGCCCGTATAGTTACACCCTCGACCGCTCCGATAATCGCCTTTCATACACCAGTAACACAGGTTATGTATCTGGCGAACGGGTATCATCATCCCTTGCAAATCGAATGGGCTCGATAGCTCAAACCCAACGGATCCACCAGCAACTTCACTAATTTTTTGGTCAATGTAATAAACTTGAGAAAAGAACTCATCAGCATTAGCCATGGCGTTCCCGTCTGGAAAGTTTTTTGCATCAAGGTAATGCGAAAAAGTTTCATAAATAGTGACTTTCGCTTGTGCCATATCGTCAAAACGCAAACACAGAGATGAAATTAATCCATCAATATTAGACACTCTCAGTGTTGGTCTTGCGGGGCTCCCATCACTATTTTTTGCCATCCCATCTAATTCATAAGGCCATGCACCATATTCGTTACCTTGCCACCAAATTGGCTTGGGTTTTATGTTATCCCCAGCGGCATCAATTTCTTCTGGTGTATGAGGGATATTGTAGGCATGAAAGCGAAGAATAGGTGCATCAAATTCACTACCATCAACTTCTATTAATTGGACTTTATTACCTGGCTCTAGTTTTTGAATGTCTGAGGTTATATTCATGCGCTAAATGCCTGTTCAAATGTTGCTGTGATAGTGATCATGCTGCCACCAATAGGTTTCAATGTGATGGAGTCAGCCTTTACTCGATACAGCCCCTTCTCCCCAAAAGGGGGCGTCCATATAAATGATTTTGTCGCGTGCCGCCGAATAAAAGCAAAAATGGGCATAACTTCTGTTTTTTGCCCCGTATAAGTAAATGGCCATGACTGAGACTCAGTGTTAATGCCATCGCCAGAAACCTGTTTGTAACCATCACCAAACTCAACTTCTTTTATTCGGTGGCGAAACTCGCCTGTTGGCGTCTCCTGTATTTGAGTGCGCCATTTAAATACTTCAGCCATGGTTTTACCTATAAAAAAGCCACCTGCTGGTGGCTGTTATTTACCGTTTATCTTTCGATATAAATTTGATGCGGGATTGCGAAGCAGTTTATTAACACCCGTTTCTACCATTTGTTCGAATTCGCGCGCCACGGCACCATTACTGATTTGACTTGATGAGGCTTGCTGCTGAGAGTTACCAAAATTAAAGTCCCCCATACTAATATGGACTTGAGGTCCGCCAGCAGGTTGCATTCCATACATACGCTGAACAGGTACATTCGCCATAGGATGATTGTTTCCAACGTACCCACCAGAAGCATAACCCTTTTCGGCACTTTTCATTAATGACATTAGCGAGGTAATACCTAAACGACTTGTGGCTTCTTTTGTGAAAACAAACTCACCTTTATGGACAACGCCTGCTGGTTCGTACTTGTCACCTGACCCCGTAAAACCACCACGCGCAAAGCCCGGCTTAATACCTAAGAAGTTACCAAAGCTAGTACCACCAAATGCTGCTGTCATCGCCTTTAGTGCTGCAGCCTTTATCAGCATATCGGTAACCATCCGAGCAAACGAACGCCCAAAATCACCAAAATTAGCCTTGCCTGTCATAGCCCAATCCGTGAGAGAATTAGTCATCCCAACAAAAGCAAACTGCGAGGCTTGAGCGACTTTTCCATAAGTGTTGGTTGCGTCTTCTTCAAACTCCGCAAAACCCTTCTTGATACCGTCACGCCAGTTTCCCCGAAGTTCATCTTCCTCACGGTAAAACTCTTCTAACTTGGCTTTTTGCTCAGGTGAATCCGCCTTTTCTAATGCGATATTACGCTGGTATTGTCTATCGGTTAATCCTGCGCTGCCTTTTAAAGCCTGAATACGATTTTCAATCTCTTTAATACGTTTAGCTCTTTCCTCAAGCAGCTTGTTTTCACGGTTTTGCTTTTCCAAAGCATCACCTTTAACTGCAAGTTCACGCTGCCCAGACAAAATAGACTCACGTCTCATTAACAGTGATTTTTCATCAGCCGTTAATTGACGCTCACCTTTTTTAACGATCCTATCCAAGATAGTGAATTGGGCCTCAGTAAGCATAAGTTGCTTACGTTCGTTACTCACAATGCGGTCACCTGTTTGTGAGAAATCACGAGCCACTTTTGTTTGCGCCTCGAGTGCTAAAAGCTGTTTTTGGAGATCTTCATCGTGGCGGGTACCATAATCAGGGCGGTATTCCTTACCTTTTGGAACACGCTTATCCTTGAACTGTTCCTCAATTCCCCTTTTATAGGATTCAATTTGTTCCTGTGTAAAAAGCGCTTTGCGACCCTCTTTAGCATCTAGCTTATTTTCTTGAATTAATTTATTAAGCTTTTTGTACTCCTCGCTTCTCCTCTCAGCTGCTGTCTGCCCCCGTTTGACGCCAGCGTTAAAGGTCTCTTGGTTCTTAATAGCCCTTTCTTCATCTTGTCGAGCTAACCGCCCTTGTTCGATTCTTAATCCCTCTGCCGCCCAAGACTTATCAATAAGTTCATAGGCTTGTGTTTTTAGCTCAACATCACGCTCAGCATTAGCTAAACGTTCGGCATCTTGTTTTGTATTTACATTGTTTCCCTCATACCCTTTAGAATAACCGAGAGTTTTCTGTAATTGATTATACTGTTTTTGAGCTTGCTGAAGTTCAGTAAATGCTGTCTGCCTTTCCAATGCAAGACCAGGGTTTCTACCCACACCTAGCATAGCATCCCAGCCTTTAGTCGCTGCGTTCTCAATCCAATTCCACGCACGCTCTAAAGTACCAAGGTTATCCACGATAGACATTGAGCGCTGATTCATTGCCTCGGCATAGGCTTTAGTTGCAAGTTCAGCCGCTTTTTCCGTGCGGCCTTGCGCTTCTGCTGCCGCAATTTGCTCATACTGCTTAGCGGTTAAAAAATGCAACGAGTTATTTAACTCTGTTACCGCTTTAACTGGATCATCTTTAAGACGTTTAAAGTGCTCAATCGTTTTATCGATATCCTGCCCGATTGCTTTTTCCATCTTTGCAGAAATATCAGCAACAATACCGACTTGATTGCCTGAGAATGCACCAGAACCCACCACTTTCGCTAACGCATCGGCCATACGATATTGCGTAATGCCATTACCAGAAAGCTGCTTAGCCAATGAATCAAGTTGCGAAGCTGTTTTTCCTGCATAGCTCCCCGTTAAAATAAGTTGCTTATTGTACTCAGTGAATTCTTGGGATCCTTTATAGGTAGCTATCGCCAGTGCGCCTGCAGTGCCCACCAGCCCAAACATCGCAATGCGCATTGGTGTAATTAATGACAACACCGCTTTGAATGAATTTCCAACGCCACCAAAGGAATCTTTTATTTGCCCACCTTGCTGAACCATGACCAACCAAATAGGCATACCTGAAGCCAACGAGGTCACAATATCGGTCATTTGCATTGGCAATTGACGCATAGCATTACGATACTGCCCTAATGTAATAGCGCCATTGCGGTAGGCCTGATCTTGCTGCTTTAACTTCGCTAAATACGGTTCTGCCTGTTGGCTCACACCTAATTGAGCCGCTTTCATTTGCAGCAATTCAGATTTTGTTTTACCTATTGCGTCCGCTTCATTTTTTAACGCTTGAATAAAGCTTTCTTTGGCTTGAGCCTCCCTCGCTTCTGTGGCCGCTGCTATTTGTTGCTCTCTGGCTAACTCTCTTGCCGCTTGAGCTGCTTGTTTTTGCTCGGAAGCCAGCCTTGCCGTGCGTTCTTCCTGCTTTTTCATCTGGGTAATGATGGGAGCAGCTTCTTTTGAAATCCCCATCTGAGCAGCTTTGTACGACAACATTTCTGTTTTACTGGCACCATACAGAAAAACTTGCTCATGCATTTTTCGTAGAAAGGAATCCTTTAAAACAGAAAGCTCTTTTTCAGCGACAGATAATCCACTGGTACGATTGGTGATATCTTCAAGTAATGCCTGATACCGCTCAGTATCAATATTGCCTTTTTGGTATACTTGGGTCAGATTCTCTCTGATTGCGGTCAGTTTTGCTGTTGAACCCGATACTTTTTCAATACTTTCAATTTGCCTCGCGAACGAGTCAGCAACTTTTGTATTACCTGATTCCGTCTCTCTTACCGCTTTTTTAATCTGATTTTCCAGTATGGCAAAATGCACACCACTAATTCTTCCACTTTCATACTGCCCATTCAGTTTTTTCAGAATTTCTGCAAATTGATTGCTCGCATCACCCGCTTTCTTTATGGATAGAATTTGGTCTCGCAGTGATGAGGCATTTTCCTTGAACTTCGCATTCATGTTATCAACAGAGATAACCGTTTCTCTTTGTATTTTGGTTAACTCAGAAATAGAATGGGCTACTGCCTTGTGTGCTGGCTCAGACTGTTTAAACGTACTATTTAACTCATCAACGGATTGATCTGTCCTGCTGGCGGCTTGTTGTAAATCATTTAGCGCTTTAGAACCTTTTTCGAGTTCGCTAGTGCTGACCTTAAATGAAATACTGGCTATTTCTTGTGTCATAACTTTCCTCGGGTACAAAAAAACCACCCGAAGGTGGTTATGTGTGACTATTAATGATTATTACATCGACCATTTTAGTTTATTGGGCTCGTACTTAAATTGCATCATGCCTTTGCCTAAAATAGGAAGCTCTATATATAGGATTTTTGCGCCAGATAATTCTGTTGAAAAATTACGCATTCCAATAACAAATCCCAAAAACTGATTTTTTTTATCGAGTTCAAATAATAATTCTTTAATTTCGCCGCTATCAGCTTTCATTAGTCCAGAACAGATATCCCCTACTTTGCAATCAAATTCAGCGCCATTTAGGGAAAAGTGAAAGTTATATGCTTCTTTGTTATTATAGCCTTCCGCTATTAACGTTATTGCTACACCTTCATTATCCTTCTCTGGTGCTAAGCTTGCAAAGTACTGAGTAGTTCCTCGCATTTCATCAACTTTCTCAGAATACTTCCAGTCAGCAACAGCCCCAAACCCAATCGAACAAAGTAAAAATCCTAATAATAGTTTTTTCATCCAGTTACCACCTCAAATTAATCATATTCATTTTATAATTATTCGCCATGTTCACTATTGCATCAAACCCAGATAAAAATTGTATAGGGTCGCACTGTGAGATATTTTTTATTGGCAACCATTCAAACCTATATCGGTTTAATTTTACATTAATCAGATATCTGTCTTCTTCTTCGCCTGTATCATGATTAAATATTTGAGAATAACCCGCAACAATAACGAAATCTATTTCGTTACATACTCTAAATGCTACCCCAGCAACTCTTAGAGCCACAGAATGTACATGCCTTGCATAATCATAGTAATATTCTTCGGCTGTTTTTAGCCGCTCACCATTAGATACTGGCGTGTCTTCAATTTCTGGTAAGTCCACATCTATAAATAAAGTTCTAAGTTCAGAGTCATAGTGAAATGCTACAATAGTCTCTCTCGACCAATATGTTGATAAAAACACATGTTTCAGTCGCTCATCTACCGATCCTGTTTCTATAATGCCATATGAACTTATGTCGCTATGGATATCAATAATAAACTCAGGCTTACCCGAAAACCCTCTATTGTACGACTCTTGGTAAATTACTGATTTTCCTTTATCTAATTTCAATACATTTGTATATTTATCTGTGCTTATATTGCCATTATGGGCGTTCGGGCTAACCTCTCGCCATTCAAGCTTGTAAGGAAATCCATAAACAATCCTAGGCGTTTCCTTAGAAACAACACCAGTCTCCTCAAGTTCTAACATCAACCTTTCAACCCTTTGCGGTGTGATGCCAAACATGCTTTGTAATGTTAGTTCAGATACCGATTTTTCATTAATAACAAAATCAACAACTTGCCAATACAATGGATCTAATCCTAATGATTTAGATTTCATAGTACTCTCCGATAAGCTTTATTTTTACTTACGGATGTTATCAAACAAATACAGAAACCTTCGATTATGAGACTGGTAATGTGATCTAAATTACACCCCACCAGCTGGTGGAAACGAAAATCAGAGCAATAAAAAAC
Organism: Providencia sp. R33; assembly: GCF_019343475.1. NCBI lineage: Bacteria > Pseudomonadati > Pseudomonadota > Gammaproteobacteria > Enterobacterales > Morganellaceae > Providencia > Providencia sp. R33. The sequence continues at coordinate 1,633,209 of NZ_CP072453.1, forward strand.
CCACCGAAGTGGGCTAGTCTGATTTAACTCTGAATATCGAACAGTATTCAATACCTATTCGCTCTTTGCAGAGTTGCCTTGAATCAAAATCTCTTGACCAATTACACAACCAACTGTCCAATTCATCAAGCGAATATTCTTTGGTTGCTAATCCGCGAGCCATTTCTACCACTTCATCCTCTGGTGCTGTTAGCTCATAGCCATTAAGCAATAAAAAAACGTATCCCGCCATCATGGCAGTTCGTTTGTTCGCATTGGCAAAAGGGTGGTTTTGTATCAGACTTTCAATTAATACGGCAGTAAGAACAAACATGTCATCTGTCTGCTCATAATATTTCACTTGGCTTGGTCTTGATTGGGATGAGCTAAGGTTATTGAAGTTCAATACTTCGATTGGCTCATTGGGAGTTTGCAGCTCTATCAATATTCTATTGATGTTTATTAGATCATCGGTAGATAGATAGTTAATTCCTTCAACAAACTCCCCTGTGATATTTATCACTCACTATACCTTAGCTAATTTTTCCATGGCTTTTTCATAGCGAGTGAAACCAAAGTCAAAAGCATTCTTGACTTGATTATCATGATTTCCTTGCTCGCTCATGGCAGCTCTTGGTGCTGCAATTTTACTTTTGTCACGAGCAGGTATATTTAAGCGATTAGGCTTTTGCAGTGCGTGACCCATATTAACCTCGTTATAAACCAATGAGTTATAAATTACATCTAGGTATACGATCCGTATTACCTGTGGTTATAATGTAAGTTAAGTTACATTAAGTCAATAGCGTTGCTTGTATTTTACATTGTCATACGTATAATTCGCGCCCCGCGAGATTGCCACGTTCCACTTTGTGCTGCAATAGAAAGCTATTGTTCAATGCAAATCTAAACGTTAAATATCGCTGCACAAAAAACTGTATAAATAAACAGATTTGATTATTTAGGGCATTGTAAGCCCTATTTTTTATGGAGCAATTCTAACGCTTTTGATTCCATCAGTTGAATATCTTTAATCACGGTTGCCAGATCACAAATACCGTAAGCACTGGCCAGCATGGGGATAACGGTATAATCAATCCCAGTAGGACCGTCCATACTGACCCGCCATTGTGTTGATAGCGCTTGGAATAGCGTGACTGAAGCTTCAATATCTGGGGTAACCTCAACATCATTGTCATCAAGATCCCCCAGCAAATCTAATTCAATCGCTGACAGTGGCTTACTGTAAAGTGCCTGCGCAACCGCTAGGAGTTTTTTTCCCGAATACCTAAGAGCGCTTGGCGATAGGACGTAAAAATTTCGAAAGCTGCCCCTGGGTAGTTATCGAAAAATTCTGCCACATTATCGTGGTTAAACTCGCGATCTTTAAATCCCCACCCTTTCGCAATTTGAAGCAAAAATCCTGTATCGGTTAGATCGTCAGCTTTCCCCATCTCATCCAGTTCACTCATTTTCTTGTGAACGAATACAAACGGTAAATCACCTTGCTTACCGTCAGGTGTTGTAATTTTGACAGTATGTTCAAATGTTGGTGTTGGGTTATAAGTTAACTTAGCCATTATTCGCCTTTTCATTAATTGTAATAACTGAATTGACTGTCACATCGTCAACCGTGGCAGTGATAGTCACTTTGCCCGCGGCTTTCAGTGTGACTTTACCTGCGGTATTCACAGTCGCTTTTGCGGTATCAGAGCTCTTCCATGTCGCATTCTGATTGGATGCATTAGCAGGTGTTAAGGTGAGGTTGAGTAAAATCGCCTCTCCCACAACACCTGTGGCAATCGGTTTATCAATTGTGAGCTCAGATACCGGGATTACTTTGCGTGGGCGTAGACAGACTGTTTAGAACGCAAAGAGAAGCGAACGGTCGTTGTTTCAATTTCGTTCACCGCCGTATCAGGAATTTCTTTATACGAGGTCGATGCCAAATAATAGCGATCTTGTTCGGCACGTTTATTATAAAAACGCACAGCCACCAGCGACTTACTTTCATCATAACCCAGCAATAAAGCATGATGTTTAGCATCGGCGTTATAGGCTAATGTGTAAGTAATGATGTACGGGTTCTTAAAGGTGTCAATGCTGATTGCCTGATCATCCTCAAGAAACTGAATGCTGGTGGACTGCTGGTCGCCCCCTTCAATGCCCACCGTCGTCACACGCTTGATTTGCGTCCAACCCGTGACCTTCTTGATAGTGCCCATTGCTTCTTCTGCTGGATATTTAGATTTATCCGTACTGTCAAAGCCTTCAATGGTGATATTGCTGGCTGCAACCGTTTTAACCCGTTTAGGGCCATTTAAATTACTCCAGCTGTCACTGATGATCACAACATCACCCGCTTTAATATCGCCCGCGCTTGCAACAGTAAGAACAACCTCACTGGCATTCGATGCAGCAGTAATCGCGATTGCTTCACCATATCCACTGGACACCGAAACAGTAGAACCATTAGGAATGCTATATTCCGCCATAATGAACCTCTTTATTTATGCATAAAAAAACCGCCAGCTGGCGGTGTTATCGAACTGAATCACATCGATAGGATGTGCGTATGGGAATGGTGTAGTGGGTATCCCCCACGAGAGGGGGTAATTGATTTGGCTCACTATTGAGATAAAGGGTTTTGGTCAGTGTGAGTCCATTCTCAAGCTGAGCTTTAATGTTATCCGCAATCAGGCTTAAGTGTTCGTCACCGCTCCCCACCTTGCCTACAAGATTAATTTGAATGACCCCTTTTAAAATCGGCATATCGAGCGCTAGCCCCATATTCTCCGTTGCCGCTGGCAAAATATGCATTTGCAAATAAGGGGAGTTAATTTCATCAAAAGCCATATTAGGCCATGCCACCTTTAACCCCTCTTGCTTCGCAATCTGAGCCACCAGCGCACGTATTGACTGATTAATTTCGGATTGCTTCATGATTTCACCTCAGCCATGGCCTCTCTAAAGAACTGACTCACGTTCTGTGCAGTGATAGCCACCATGCCATTCGGGGCTTGCTTTGAATGGCCCATTTCTAACGGGTAAGCATAGGGCACATTATTGGTAAAGTAGATAGCACTCATGCCTACCTTGAAGTGCTTAATGACGTAATTTCCCATAGAGACGGTCATGCGGCCTGATTTATCAATTCGTCCTGTCTCACCGTCTGCAGGTGTATCAAACGTCACTTGCCAGTTACCCCGAAAACGCCCACCGGTATAACCCGAAGGGGCTTTGATATCCATGGAGTCATTGATACGCACGCGCTTTTTTAACTGGCGTTTCTTCGGAGTAAGGTTATTAGGGTCTTTTCTAAGTTCTTCATTGTGTTCAAATACTGCTTGGTTATAACTGACTGCCGTCTGGTTGACTTCCCAGAGTTCAGGATTACCGACAGGTGACATTTGAACCAACTGAGCCAAAATTTTAAACCCCGTTTTCTTAACAACCGTTTCCATGTCTGTTTGGGCATTATCAACAAACAGGTTAATTGAACGCATAAATGATTGTGACATGTCACGCCCTCAATTGAGATTGATAGCAAATTACGAGTTCAGCAGGTTTAATTGGGTTAGGCTCTTGTACACGCAACCACACCCCGTCAACGAATACCCGATCCCCTTTCTGAATAACCGTGTCAGGTGAAAAGACCATTTTGATATCTGTCGCTAGAATAAGCGTCCCGTCAATATCATGAGGTTTGTATTGCACCTTAACCCCTGTGGCGAGAAACTCGGTTTCAGGCGCGTGGTGCTCTTTTCCCGTCTCATCATCAACCCAATGTTTGCCATCCCGTTTAACTGGGTATGAAGCACCGTATTTCTTCAGCATTCGCAACGCTGTGTGGTGACCACGCTGATAGATATTCATGGCTACCTCATTGCAAACGTATTAATGGCGAACCCCTCAGAGATATCAATCAAGCCCGATAATAAGCCTTTTAACCAAGCAAAATTCGGAGCGCCTGTATTGGTGCCTTCCGCGTATTTCAAATCAATTGCGCCCTCAATACGTTCTGCAATGATTTCCCCGCCTAAAGTGGGTTGCAGGTCGTTCTCTTGAGATTCAATGGCTAAGCGGCATTGGGCTTGGATAACTTGCTGAGGAATAATCTCACTTGAAACCGCAATACCATCACGAATTAATCCCGTACGAGGAAAAGAGAGCAGCTGATGAACATCGGTTCGCTTGCCTAACCACTTTTGGGATTCGAGATAGTCCATGGCCACAATGAGCAATCCTTCTAATCCCTCATTAGGGAGCGTTAACTGCCTTGCTGAAGCATAGGCCTTTAAATCCGTTACGCTAGCATAGCTGTTAAAGGTCAGGGAGGTTTTATCTGAATCAATCATAAGCCCCTCAAAAATAAAGGGGCAAAGTGCCCCTATTATCATTTACCATCAGTAGCGTTCTCAGTCTCCACTACTTTTGGCTCAGTTACTTTCCCACGTCTGCACCTGCATCGGTCAGCTTGATCATGACGCCCGCTGTTAACTTGTCGCTCTTAAAGTGTTTTTTCCAGTTACCCGCTGTACCCAGCTTGGTTAAGTCAGGGTTTTTGCCTTTTGCTTCATCCCAGCTATAGCCAAGAACCCCCACGTTAACCACGCCTTCACCACGATAACCAATTTCCAAGTTCTCTTTGTCGTTGATTTCAAACGAGCGGAAAGTCGGCTCTTGGGATTCAGTGATAGTGACAGCACCAGGAACAAGACCAAAGATAGCATCCACTGGCGCGGTATCTGTGACTAACACAGGTTTACCCAGCGTACCGGGCTGACCGCCATAGATAACAACACCCGCCTCTTCATACACTTTGTTATCAATAGCCTGATCAACAATGTCAAAATAGGTCGTTGAATGCATGACAAATAAATTAACACGGTTGAATTTATCACCGTATTTGCGTAAACCTTTGGTCAGTGTTTTCTTGCCATCGGTCGCAATATCCGCCGTGACAACCATCTCTTTGTTATTGCCGATCGCTGCACCTAATGCAGCCAAAGAGTATTTAATATACCCCTCTAACGAAGCATCTGCTGCATCCGTACCCACCAGCTCAGAGAATTCAGACACATCGCGACCACGGCGTTTAAATGCCTCTTCGGTTGTTGCGTATGGGCCATATTTCCACGGCGCTTTGACATCAACCGATTCTCCTGCACCGATTTTTTTACTCTCAACGGCTTTTGTTGAATCAACGTCACGGTGCTCAATAGATCCGCCGATTTGATAGAAAGCACGTTTACGGAAATCACCTTCAATAAATAGGTTATCCAGTACAATTGCACCATTCGATGCTTGGTTGAATACCGCTAAATTATCTTGGCGACGCTCTAAGAACGCGGTTTGTGCCAAATCATTATAAATTACTAAATCACTATTAGTTGTCGTAGCCATTACTTATATTTCCTTACTCTTTTGGAAGTCTTAAATAGGTGTCACGGCCATAGCGGCGAATATATTCAGCCTTTTCGCTGGCGGACATTTGAGAACGTTTAAGGTGTGCACCACCTTGCTTATGTTTCCCCGCGTCTGTACCCGATGCGGCAGGAAATAAGTGCGGTGCGCTTTCTTTCAGGGATTCAATCCATTCAATAGGGGATAACTGTGTTCGGCCATCTTTGCCCATGATTGGATCCCCATCTTCATCAACAGCGACGGCCTGACCTTCGTCGTTGATTTGAAAAATGCCTTTGGCACGTAGAATTAAATCTTCTTGCGCACTGCTTAATGCGCCCGCTTTACCCGCCGCTGAACGAATTTCATCGCCCAACACACGTGCGCGGAATTTATTGGCAAAAGCTTCCGCTTTCTCCACGCGGGCATTAGCCTCTTTTAACTGCTTATCTGTATCGCCACGCATGCGCTCGGTACGCTTATTAATGACTTCATCAATCTTGCCATCTGCAATGAGTTTGGCTTCTTCGTCATTTTCAAAGCGTTTAAGCATCCCTTTCACCGTGTCAGGGTCAATACCATCAAAGCGCTTCAGGTTATCGCCTTGCTCTTTGATTTTGCCGAGTAACTCGGTGTTCTTGGCTTTTAGTCCAGACACTTGCTGGTCGATAAGGGTTTGAATTTCAGGTGTGATTTCGGGAGCACCACCAGCACCGCCCCCTTTATCCTCGCCACCAGCCTGTGAATAGTATTTGCGTTCGATATTCATAAATAACATGTGATTCCCCTTGGGATTGAATGCGCCTAGCGCGTTGAGTTAGTTCAGCCCTCAGCTGAATTTAAGCCATAAAAAAAGACCTACTAGAGGTCTAATATTGAATACTTGAATGAGTTAACGATGCCTGCGTTTAACCACATCAGGCGAGGTGGTCTATTACTCCCCAGTAATAAATCAGATATACTTTGGCTTCCCCAGTGATAAAAAGGACTAAATCAATGTCTAAAAAGGTTATTACCGATCATAACCCAGTAGAGAGGGTCGCTTTTGATATGGCTTTAGCATTAGCCGCTAAGCAAAGTTCAATTAAAACGCCTGATCAATTGATGGCTGAAATTGAGGCGCTTTACCCAGAGTGCTATGAAGCTGCTGATAAGCAAAAAAGAAAAGAAACTGAGCCGCTACCAAAGGATCTATATTTTAACCATTAGAAACTTATCTTCGATCGCCTTACGCAATTCGCTAAGCGGCATACTGTAAATAAACTCCTTGCCGCTTTTTAACACCAAATGCCCCTCAATACCGTGATAGCCTTCTTTTTCATACATATGACATATTGAGTCTTTATTAATGACATACTCAATGCCTTCATATTCTAACGTGAGAAATTGACTCGTTTTATTCACCATAATTACCCTCTGTCACTGATAGCCCGCCTCTTTAAATGCCCGTTCATCCAGCGCTTTTAATTCGGACAACAGAATAAATTCGCCTTTATCGGTATAAAACTCAGAAGGGGCCATGCCGCCCTCTTTCATCAATCTAAACCGCACTTCACCATACACTTGGCGCTGTCGCCATTCTGGTTGCCTTTGGATCCACTCTAAATACGTCGTTTTAGCGGGAACTTGCCCATCCATCGAAGCACGAGTTTCATTGTCCATTTCATCCACATCAATGCCTAAATCACGCCACGATTTAAGAATGAGTGTTTCCGTTGAGCGGCATCCCCAATGGATTTTGCCGGGGCCGCGTTTATAGGGAACCTTATGACCAATCGGATGACCGCTTAAAGTATATTTCAGCCTGTCACGCACAATACAATCATGAGAGGTTTTGTTATCCAGCGTTGAGAGCCACTGTTTGCAATCAATGATGTCTTTATTGGCGTCCACTAAATGTTCACGTGCAGTGGCTTGCACATGATTGATAGCTGTTTTGGCTAGCGTGGTGGCATTTGCACGGCTCATCTGTAATGCGCCGTCTTTATAATTCTGCTTCGCATGACCACGAATTTTTCGCCCGATTTGAACGGCGCTATCCCCATTGAGATAACCATTACGCACGGTATTGCTGATACGGGTCATACGGTCTTTTTCTAGCCCTGATGCCCACTCAGACAATAACTTCCCTTGGAAAGGTCGAGACATCGCTGAGGCGTATAACATCTCCTCGCTGATCCCCATAAAGGGATAATGGCGTAATACTGCATCAGGCAGCAGCGCATTGAACAAGGAAGGATAAAAACTGACTTCATGAAAAGCATACGCCTTCATTTCATTTGATAAAAACGCAAATGCCCGCTCTATTGCTTGACCATTAATCCGTTCGACGCTGGACAATAATGACTCCAACCGCCTAACCGTAAAGCTATTGATATCAATGTCAGCATCATCCAGTACAGTAATTAATGTTGCCGTGAGCTCAGCATCGAACTCATTCAATACCTTGACCATACGTTTAGCGACGCTGGTGGAATAGCGACCCGAAAAGAGCGAATGAGCCATTAACTCATCCATTAACTGCGTATTCACGGATATCACGTTTCACCTACCATCGTGGGCTGCTGGGTATTCAGTTCATCCACCACCACCTCAATATCATCTGCAGGGTCGATAACATCGTATTTTTGCAAACTACGGACTAAGTCAGACTTACGTATTGCACTGGATTGCCATGCTGAAACTATTTCGCGGATCATCGCACTGTCTGCGATGTGGTTAACAAGGTCTTTGTTAATCTCAAACGAAATGTCTGCAGTATCTAAACCTAAGTATTCAGCACACCACATTAGCGCTTTACTAAATGCATCGGAAACGTTTGAACAGCAAATACTCAAAATGGAAGTTTGGGCATTCTGTTCACCGACAGACTGAATAACCGTTTTGACCTTGCTATCCGCAGAGACCAATTGAGCACCCAACGCAACCATATAATCACGCTTACTGTCCATCGCCTCTTTAGCCAACATGTTAGGTTGTGCTTGAGCGTAACCAAAAAAGCCGTCTTTAGGCAGCATAACAGGTGAACGAGAGCCCACAATAACCCCTGTTTTCTCTAAATGATCTCGCCACGTGGTATCTAACCCACCAAGGTATGGCTGAACTTGGCCACAAAAGAAAACAGAGTCCTCATAATCGGCCGAATTTCGATAATGCCCTAGGTTAATCTTTGCCAGCCCCAATAAGGGTGCCTCGTCTATCGTGTGGTCATTATTCTGCGCCCCAATAAACGTAAACGGGATTTCATCCCACACACCATTGCCTGCACGCTCAGGCATGTACTCAGAATCGATTTGAAATACACTTTGCCCTGCCGCCTTACGATAAACACGGCAAATGAAATGACCGTCTTCAATGGCTAATACACGGTATTGAACCTCATCCTTAAAACCAAACCCGTCCTCTTCTTCTACCGTTTCACGCAATACCACCAGCGTTAACATCGTGCGCCCATTAATACGCGCTGTACGCCAGTTAATGATGTCTTCAGCACGATATTGGAATATGTACGGGAGTTTCGAATCGCTGTTGTAATCCACATACAGACCATGCCGACCGACTTCTAATACTGACTCAAGTGAAGACTGAGCCAATTGATAGATACTTGAACCTGCCCCGTCAGCATCGTCTTTTAAACACGATAGCTTTTCGATAACGGCAACTAAGGGGTCTTTTTTAAACGCCATGCCTATCATACCGTTTCGGGTATTGCCCGTTATGGGGTAAAACACGGCCCTGTCTTGATAGTCTTTGTTACGTTTCTTTTTACGGGCATCATCCTGCTCGACAAGTTCTGGCAAATAAGTGTTTATATCCTCGCCACCTCGACATACATCACGGACTAACTTCCATTGAGGTGCAGCCGCTTTGTATTCAGGGCGAGTAAAATCAACGTTGTTTGTACTCATTAGAAGGTTGTTCCTAAATTAATGCCAAAGGCTGGACGACTCGGTTTATGGAGAACACGATAGCGTGTACTATCCCAGTCATGATCTTCTTGCTCGGTATCTACATCATCAGGGTTTTTAGAGTCTCGAACTAAAACAGGAACTCGACTGATCCAGCCTCGGCAATAGTCAAAGACATAAAATGCCGCTTTTTCTGGTATGCCTGACTCTTTTTTCTTACCTTCAATCACGGCCTCGAGCATATCGGCAAAAAGTGATGCACCGTTAATACGGGAGCCGGGGTTTTTATTCGCTTTCATCCATTCGACACCTTGAGCCTCCATTTTTTGTGCGATAGAGTCCTCATCATCGTTAGGGGTATAGATAGAATTATCTGCAGGACCTTGAATCACCTTTTTACAGATATTTGGCATAATATTCATTTGCCCCTGTGTAATACCGTCTTGAACTATTTCACTAGGGATAACGCTATCTAAGCCAGCTAAGCGCTCATCAATCCACTTAATGCCTTTAGCAACATTGGTTGATGACATATTCAGCCCCTTGTTGAGCTCATCAGGCGGGCACCCATACCACTCACCAATCAAAATTAACGTCCCTGCTGGTGGGCAAAACTTACGACCATCGGGTAAGGTGGCTTCGGTACCATCCGATTGCGCCCACCATAAGTTAGAAAATGGCTTTGACTCCCCCCAGTCATGGGAGCGGTCAACAATCCAACTGTCGGGGATCTGAAACGGCTTAATAACATGGTGTGTTGCATTCCAAAGATGGTCAAAACGCCCCCCGCTTGTCACATCCCAAGAGCCTTCCACCCACGCCTTTTTACGGTTTGGATCTTTAATGCTCATGAGCGTGGCGATGTATTGGGGATCTAAGTACGGATTTTCTTTAAATGAACCGTGGATAGCGACGCGAGTTAATGTGATTTCTTCGTCACGCTCAGTTTGAGGGTTAAACACTTTCTGTGTTTCCCGAATAACGGTTCCTCGTGGCTTTGGTTCGATAAAACGCTTTTTCACCCATGTATGACCAATACCAAACGGGTTGGTCGTACTGAAAACCTCAAGCGGAATAGGCTTTAGTAATGTGCCATTTTCAAGGGGGTAATCTTTTGGCCTAAATGATGAACGTCGACAAGAGAACATTGCCTCATAGAAATCAGCTGATTTTTGCTTGGTTAACTCGTTAAAACCAATAAAGGGAAACTCTTGCCCATGGTAATCCCAATAATCATCCGCTTCTTTACCAAAACGAAATAGTAACTCTTCACCTGTCGGCCATACCCAACGCAATTCTGAGGCTGAAGCAAGAAAGCGAGCGCCATCTTTAAACAACCGATACATACGCTTTGATTGCGTGATGATGTCAGCAAGGTTTTTGTATTCCGTGTCAAATATGATACCGCGCCAAAATGAACCATAGCCAATACCCACATTGCGCCTAAAACGGGCAAGCTGTGCCGCTGTTTTACCAGGACCTCGCGTGCCTTCATACAGTATTTCATTGCATGGGCAACTTAAGGATAACGACTGCGAACCAGGCAAAGGCTTCCAAACTACGTTGTAATTCATTCACCTAATACCCCGCCCTGTTGCTGTTGTGCGACTTTCTCCCAATCATCCACGCTGTCACAAGCAGGAACAGGCATAATGTTGTGCGTCGTCTCAACTTTCTGCTCTACCTTGTGTCTGTTGGTATAAACATCCCCACACTCTTTTGCTGCTTGTTCAGCCAATTGTGCCGTTAACGCAAAATTACGCATGTTCTCAGCTTTAACCGCCATTCGGTCTAACATTCTCAAACGGTAGGCTTTATTCGCTATGGGGATGTCTGTTATTTCGGTTTGGAATCGTTCGCGGGTTTCATTAAAAAGCTCTACCCACTTTTTCGCCAATTTACGCCCACTTGACTTTGTTGGGTCATGAGATTCAACTTGCTGGCGGCTCACTTTTAACCCAAATTCATTTTTGACGGACTCAACCACTTGAGAGGGGGTGTCATAGCAGGCAAGGGATTGAATAATATAAATTTTAACCTCTGATTTTAACGCTGCCATAATCAATACCTGTCAAAACTAGTCAAAAATTTAAGCCAGTTTCATTAAACAGGTTCCGCACGCTCTGGATATATTCAACCTAGCCACTTCTGGTTTTTCGCTTGCGGCATCAATGATTGCTTGAACCTCTTCACTAGCGCCATATCGACGAACAACGCCGACAAATTCTTCTACATCATGCCCTCTTAATTTCAGCTTAGGCATACCGTCCTGAGTGAACTTGGGTGCGCCAAATTCATCCATGTCTTGTGCTATATGGTAAAGCTCATGCTCAATCAATGCACAAAACTCGGCATCCGAACATTGAGCGCAGTAATCAGCAGCTAATGTGATAACAAACTTAGGTATACGACCAAACCATTCATACATTTGTTGTTCCATTCTGGCTTTCTGCCAGCCACCAGCACGCATCATGACTTCTTCACATTGACCTAGCACATACCGACCTTTCTTATTGAATGAGTTTGAGGCCCACATAAAACAAATATCCGCATCAATTAAGTGCATATGATCAGGATTATGAATATCACCGTCATCATTGAGTAGGTGTTGCTGTACCCACTCATTAACCTCAGGAGCAGGCGTTATTTTTATATGTGGAGAAAATGATTCGATAAACTCATGAGGTGGATATGGCCTAGCAAATGCTTCATCACTCATAATTTCCTCAATCAGAATATTTAACTGGACATATCGATATATCTTCAAGATCCGTTGTGAAGTTAAACTATAAAAACCTATATAAAACTCTATCAACGCCACTCAGTGAATGACGTTTGTAGAATTTTATAAATCAAGTGGTTCTTTACGTTGAATTTCAGCGCGAACTTGCTCTATAGCATTCGAGCTCGCTATCTCTGAGTTGGCTTGCGTATGCTGAATGGCTGTAATTGAAGACTCCAAGTAATTAAACTTATCCTCAATCAGTTGCTGAAGCTTTTCGTATTTTGACTGCTCACGAGAAATAACTTCACTTGTTCGGCTAATTTCAGCGGAAGATTTAAGGATCATCTCAGCAGATACTTGCTCACGGTTATCATTAATGCCTGTGGTTATTTCAAACCGCGCTTGCTCAGCGCCTTTTCTAGCACCTTCTTTTACTGGCGGCAGTACTATTTTCTCTATAGTGCCATTCTCAATAAACACATCATTAATGAACACTCTGCCAGAAGAAACTGTAAACACAGGTTCTAAACACCCTTTAGGGTTGAATATACCAAAATCCATTGTGAAGCCTTGCTGAGCTGGCTGTTTTAATCCAGTGCTCACCATTAGACCTTCAATACGTTTTAATTGTGCTTCCAGCTTATCTAAGTCAGTGCTATCGACTGATATCTTTATAGATAGGGTGGCTATTTCTTTTTTATCTGACATGACTTGTTCCTCAAATGAAAAAGCCACCAGTGATTAGCTGATGGCTATGAACCTTTACAAATATAAGATGGCTATTGTTTGAATAAACACGTACTGTCATTGACCTCATGCAGTACACCCAGAGTCATTGGGAATAACAATAAGATTTATGCTAACTCATTGTTTACTATCCCGTGACAAGGATATAGTGAAATTACTGCATTATTTGCTCATCCTTGATGGGCTATTTTTTTTATCTTTAGTTCTCTAGCTGCAGAACACCGTGTTCGGTTGAGCCTGAATAAGCCAACAGCCCTTCATAAACTACTTCATAACCATCAAAGACCTTACCCACTTCAATGGTGTAAGACGGTTGCCCTTCTTCTTGTGCGAACTCATGAAGATACTTAATTTGTTCTGGTGTTAGTACAATTTACCCATTTGATTGATACTCCGATTTGGATTAAGTAATAAGTAGTGATAATATCTCGCCGCTGGTCAAGGATGACTGGTCCTACAACAATAATGATAAAGCTACATTTCCATTAGATATGCCCTTCTATAGATGGGCTTTTTTTTATGTCATTTGATAATCACCAATATAATTGCGCATTTGAAATAACCTGCTAGGCTTAACGCTGATATTCATTTGTATAAAGCAACATCTTTAGCCTACCGCTGTGTAGGCTTTTTTTGCTATCAAACTCATCAATCAATAGTCTTTTCCGTATCTTGTAACAATTAACCCCTAGATTATTTAACTTATATTGGTACTATCAACGACCCCTACTCGGGCTGTTCATATAATTAGTAATAATCATTCCAAGTGTAGTATTTGCCCCGCGCCAACGAGGGGCTTTTTTATTGCAACTAACCTAATTTCGCACGGACAAGGCAGTCTTTAGCTTCAAGCAACTTGCGAAGCCCCGCTGACTTCTCAGCACCATCTGGTAACTGCTCATCCATCTGCTTAGCTAGATCACCAATTGGCTTGCTAACCTCTTGCAGGTGAGCGGGTAAGTGTTGATATTCAAAATACTTCATGATTGGATTTGACATGTAAACCTCGTTAGTTATGTCGTTGTTGTTCAATTTCCCGTATTGCTTTCTTGCGCATCTCTTAAATTATCATCACTAATCATTCTAATTAGTCACCAAGCGCTGTTGGTGTGAAAATAATGATTAATATGGTTTATATAAAATTTACAAATGAAAATTATATATAGACTTATATAAAATTAGGCAAAAGAAAACTACACATAGGTTAATAAATACATGGAACACAATATAATAGGCACTCTTGTTGAGTTAACTCGCAGAAGCAATGATGACGTTAAAATAGCAGCTGTTAGTGCGCTTGGTGACTATAAAGCCACTATTGAGCAACATTTAGCTATTTCTAGGCTGATTGAATTATGTAAAGACCCTAATAAAGATGTCGCTATTTCAGCAATAAAAGCTTTAAGCAAGCTTTCAGGTTATTTTTAGCTTTATCTTAAACACTCTGCTCTAATGTAATCTTGCAAGCCAAGTATCATTTGCTTGGACTCTGCGATTCGTTGCCTGAGTAACCAATAATTTCCGATAGCGGAGTCAGTAGGTCTGGCGGCTGTTCCATCATCCAAGCTGGAGGTGGAATTGGTTTCGCCTTTCGGACAACTGGCTCTGATGTACACCCGCTCAGGATTGCGCTCAGCAGCAATACGCAGCTGGTCAATTTTAGCTTTTGCATTTGTGAGTTCCGTTGTGTGTTTGATATCGAGTTCGTGAAGTGATTCAATACGCTTTTCGTAGTCTGCCATTTCAGCAACGAGGGAGCTGTTTGCTTTCTTTAGGTCTTTATTCTCTTTACCAAGCTCAATAATTTCTTTAGTCGAAAAGAACAAAGCAATACACAACCCACCCCACAACAGAACAGGTAGCCATGATTTTAAGCTGTTCACAGCAAGCTCCACGCTTTTTCGAACGTAGCCTCGCTATAGGGTTGATAACCTAATTCAACGCTGACAATTGCAGTTGCTAATGCAATCCCCACTTTTTTATTATTAGTGTCGATATGATCATTAATACCTACACCAATTGAAGCAGCAGCGCGGTTAATGTAACCAGACGTATTATTTTCAATCGGTGGCGCATACTTGTTAATAATTGCGGCTACAGAATTCAACCCATATTTACGTTGATAAGTTTGAAGTAGTTTATAGATGGCACGAATGCCGTATTCAACCGTTTCAAAGCGGCAGAAGCGAGGTTTATCAACACCTATCTCAATACCTATCTGACCCTGCCATTTATTCGCAGGATTATAGTCAATATTACCCGGGTTATTATTGCGCTCACCGCGTGCTATTTTTCGCTGTTGGTTACTCATTTCTTCACCATAAAAGTAAAAGGCCGCTTAATTAGCAGCCAGATTGATTTGATTCGGGACATTAGTTTACTGATGACAACAACCGACATGATGTTGCCACCCGCTGAGAATATGACGATAAACAAAATACCGCTGAGCAATACATCTGATGATGCTGCTATTCGGTCGCCTGCAACGGTTTGGTATATTTGATAAACCCAGCAAATAAATAAGGCCGTACCGATAATCGAATCTCGGCGCTTAGCATAACGACACAAAAACACGGTGATTGCCGAGGCTGATTTAAATAAAATATCAGCGGAACCTAGAGGATTGATATCTATCCAGCGCGTCACGGTGGTAAAAACTGTTAAGAAGGCGTCCATCAGTTACCCCCTTTATTTCGCCAATCTTTAATGGCCTGTACGATACTGCTGAAGTTTCGGTCTATTGATGCTGCAATACGGCTAAACAACTTTCTAAGGTTGTCTTTGTTTGCAGCAAGTACCAGAACGGGGATTAGCAAGGCTGAAACTACAATAGCCATTATTCGAGGGCTGATATTCCAAGTCCAAACTTGAGCAATCACCTCGGATGCTTCTTTAGCAACGAGTATTCCTGCACAAAAAGCGAGAATAAAATGCAGTATCTTTCGTCGGTTATTGTCTTTCGACGCTATCACGGAAGCAGAAGCACCAATAATAGCGCCTAATACCACGCCATAATCAGCGCCAAATAACATACCGCCAAGCGAACCACCTACTGCACCACCGACGGCGATACCTGCTGTTACTGTGTGTGGCATAAATGACACCTGTTTTTAGTTGATAGGAAGCCACCAGCAATAGCAGCTAGAACTGAATAGGTGGCGGGCGCAACTCCGCCTTACGCGCAGATATCGATTTCTCTGCATGAGGTTTTCGATAAATTAATGAAATACAGCTCGCCAATAGGCTTTGTATTTTGAGCGAGTTAGAAAGTAATGAAATGACCAGGCTAAACTTAACTGTTCTTTAGTCTTACCAGACAATTTAATGCATAGATTAATAAATATATTTTTCATATTATCTCCAATAAAAAAGGCCACCTAAGTGACCTTGTCATTTATAGAGGTGCCTTAATATAAATCCCCGATAAACTTTGCTTCTACTTCAATCATGGTTTCTGGCATCCCTTGAACGCCACCTCTCAATATATAGCCAGTGGGAGTGGTTAATGTAAATAAACCAAGAGTAAAATTGCCAATATCACCAAACACAGAAGTTACAGACTTGTCATGTTGTTCTAATTGCAAAATAACATCATTTGCTAACACTCGACCCTTGTATGAATACACAAAATCGCCACCATTAACTTCGTGATTTCGAACGACTACCGTGCCATTTCCAAAATCTTGCATATTACTTCGAAAAGTAACGTAGTAAATCCCATCTTTCATATATACCTCATGCAGTAATTGTTTAGCTGAAAAATCAGCCAATAGACCATACTGCATAACGATAAATATATCTAATATGTGACTCTCAGAAATAAAACAACCAAGTGCCCGTTGTTAATGAGAAGGTGTTTTACCTCTGCAGATAACCCGAACTGTATCGCCCGTTACCGTAGTAATGTAAGCATGGTCAGTTCGCTTAATATCAAATGCAGGTACACCGTCTTTTGTTGTGTATTCTAATCGAGCGGCAATATCGGGATTATCAACCGCTGGATAAAACTCCAACCGGTACATATTTCCCAAATAATGTGACTCTTCAACTTTACGGCCTTCACGTTCAGTTATTAATTTAAGTGCGTACATAGTTACGTTCCTTAGTGCATAGGTAATAAAAAAGGCCTCCAAATGGAGACCTTAAGTTAATTCATATTTGATAGCTTAAGATGTATGACAACCCCTGCTACACCAATAACAACCATTGGCTGGAGTGTATCCTTGATTTTTTGCCGCCAATACTGCTGAGTGACAACTGAGAAATTCCCCAAATACAATTTATTTGACGGCAATGGCATATACTGACATCCATCCTGATGTACCTCGTAGTCACCTTGTGCATCTTTAAATATGTGAACATAGTAATCCATACTTATTCTCCAGTTGTTGCGTACGCTAGGAGATAATACATGGAACAACAAAACAATACTTAAGCGATATTCACATTTTTCACAATCCAGAACCACCAGCTACAGAAGCCAGTGTGGGTTAATGAATTCTGTTGATATTTAGGTTAAGTTAGAGGTTCAGCCCTATGTGACTTACCGAAGGGATGGCTGATTAACTTCGAAAAAGGAAATGTTATGTCAGAAACGAACAATGTTGATTCTGTTCAATTTTCAGATACTGATGAAGTAATACTAAACCTAATTGCACAAACAGGTTTGCAGTGGACTATATTGAATGTACTGATCCAAAAATATTTAACTGAAGATGATAAAGAGTTAATTAAGAAAATGGTGGTCAATTCCTATGAAAAGACTAAGCAAAATAAAAGCTCAACTCACACTGATTTGATTTTGCAAGAAAAGCAAATCAAGTATATGAATATGTATATGAAATAATCAACTTACCCCATAGAAAGGGTTGCTTTTATTGATTGTTCAAAGTTTCCAGATGCTATTCTGACCATTTTAGACCCACAGCTCATTGCCGCTTGCATGTCATTGAGCTGTTTTTCTAATGCTATTACGCGTTCTTCTAAACTACGGTCTGCCTTTACCTTAGAAATGCGGGCAATTCGTGCTTTCTTGATATTTCGACTCATAACTACCTCTCTTAAATAGAAAAGGCCACGCAATGCGTAGATGCGTAGCCCTTGGAATAGTTTGTTGTTGAATTACTTCCTATACTTAAAATGATAGTAACTAGTATTTATCGTTTTTTTTCAAAAACGCTATTCTCAGCTTGCATATCACTCATGCATTCAGGGCAACTAACAACAGTGCTCGTGGTCATACTCTTAACTTTCTGTATTGCGCCATATTCACCAAAGTAGTAACCCACATAAGTAGCATCACTGTGTTGAGCAAGTTTCGGGCATGCTTTTTTGTGTAATATGACCACTCCACCACGATCGCTTTTTGTTAAATAATAATCCATAACGCCCTGCCTTATTCTTTTCCCTGTTATTTCAACCTAGCAAATAGACAACTTTGTATCAATGAATAGATCTAACGCAGGTAAATAATTGAAAGAATATATGGGTAGGTACTCAGCACTCGCGTTATCCACAATGAAAAGGTAACTCCCAGCTTTACGAGTGGATTTCAAAAGCAGCGGGCCTACCACGTGAAGTTATCTTTTCATTATGAGAAACACGCCAAAGTAATACTAAGCACCCCATACATAAATTATCATCATAAAATCCTCAAATATATCTCATTATATCTCCATACTTTTTAAAAGGTTTTTAAGTAAACTAAAAAAGCAATCTAGCACCTACCTGTTAATTAGAAATATAAGGAGTCAGATTATGAAAGCTTTATTTCCTCTACTTCTATTGGTTCCTATAATTGCAATTGCACAACCAGGGCCATGGAAAAACTCAAATAATCCTCGTTGGCAAGATACGGCTAATGAACGCCCATTTAATCAAAATAGAGTTAATATGCAAAACATCAATCAAGGATCAACAGTAAGAGGTCCTCGGTTGTTAGACTGTTCTAGTACTGTTAATACCGCTCTATGTGAAAAGCATAATGAGGCACTAAAAGTGTGTGGAACAGAGAGAGGTCCAACTCACGCAAAATGCATGCAAAATGAGATGTACGGACAATCAAATCAACAAACAACCAATTAAATATTTGACGGATAATTATATTTAATATGTTGTGGCTGTTATGTGAGCTGAATACTTTTTACTCATTTACCTTAAGTAAAATTAATGATAAGGTGATTCTTCGTACATTGCTAACTAAATTTGTCATTTTTTCTAATTTATGCCACCTCGTGGGGTGGCTTTTTTAGTTTTCTCACGTTCAGTATATACAATCAAGTATTGCAGCAATTAGGGCATGCTTTAACTTTCGGGAAAAAATACATTTGAGCAACATAGGTGGCTGAGAAATGATTATCAAATTTACCTAGGAATAATCGTCTCTTACCCTCAGGTAGATATCCGCAGCCCCCTTTATGCACACGATGATAAGCGTATTCATCAATTAAAGTGTCTACGTAGTATTCCATACTCCATTCCTTTCTTATTATTTTTAGCATGATAGTTAATAGAAAGATTATTAAAGCTTGGCCAATAAAAGTATCCTTAATCCGCTCTATAAAAAACCCGCCATTGCTGACGGGTTCCGCTATAGGGACCTGCTAATCATCCTTGATACCTATAGCGCCACGTAGGTTATGCTACAGCCATCTGACTTGCAATTAATAATTGTAACATTTCATTAACTACACATGTAACTCTGACCAAACGTAACAGCAAGTCTTATGTTTGTTTTAGGTACAAAAAAGCCCCGCGATTGCGAGGCCTTGAATTGGTTTAATGCGACTAGGTATAGAATGTCCATTATTGGAAGATAATAAGCCAATTTCGGACAAAATTCAAGTTTTACTATTTATTCGAACAACTCACTTAATCACTTTACTAAATGCTTGTTCCGCCATGCTTTCTTCAATAAAGCACTTGCTTGTTAATTTTTCATAGAACGGCTTCCAGTTTCTACGCCATGTTCTTTCGTTAAGGTCGGGTACTAAATGCCTTATTGCATTATATGCCACAGACGACGGTACACGGTTGAACCCCTTACCAGCACAACGAGGACAATCTTTAAATACAGGAACACCCTGCAGCTTAGTTTGAATGTCATCTAATACCTTACCTCGCCCTTTGCAGCGGCAACGGTGCGCTATTTGCCCTTTTCCATTGCAAGAAACACATAACTCATCCACCTTTTCGTTTTCAATCCATGGCTCAATAACCACTGTTCCGTCTAGTCTCGTTATACCAGGATGTTTGACTACGTCCTTGCGCTTATAAATAAGACCTTTACCGCTACATGCTGAACATGGAAAAACTGAACCGGCTGAACGGGCATAATCTTCAAATGCCATTCTGGCCAGAACAATTAAGCAATAACCTAATTTTTTACCTGCAGCTTTAGCCACCAGCTTTGGTGTGATTTTTTTAGCGTATTGAGTTAAGGCTTCCACTGTAGAAAACTTATCCTCTTCGCTGATATCATTTTTCGCCAAAAAAGCCGCCATACCGAATTCAGCTTGCGATTCAGTCATGCCCACAGCCGCCATAATATCGGTACCTGTTAAACGGTCTGGGGATGTGCAGCCAGCTACATTGCCGAATGTAGGTGACTTAGGGTGAAAGTTTTTAAGTACATTTTCTAATTTCATGATATCCGCCTCTATCAACCAAAAACGCCCAGACCGATAGACCGATCTAGAAATTTAAATAACAAAATGATTTGGCTTCCGTGCTCCCGCTCCCACCCATTTGGATCTTTATGTAACTCGCTGTGGTGAATGCGACATAATGGAATAGTGAACAAGTCATGGGCTTTGGTGCCTGTTCCACCTTGCCCGTAACCTATTAAATGGTGAGCATCATCTGCTGTGGCTCCACAAACACAACAGGGCTGTGATTTAACCCACTTAAGATATTCGTCGCTTGTCCAGCGTTTAAACTTTGGCTTTAGCATTAGACTTGCTGGTGGCTCGGGGTCGATGGTTAAATTTAATACAGTTTCCGATACCCGTTCATCATTAACTACGTCGCTGAGGTATGGGTCAGAAAAAGAGATAAGGCCTGACGGTTGATGCTTTAATTCATCAGGTAATGTCGTGATCAGCATTCTGCCATTAAACAAATTTAGGCTTGCTCCTGGTCTGAATATCACCGCGCTAAGCTCAGGGATTATTATTGGGGTTAATATCCATTGGTGGCTCATGATACTTTCTCCACTTCTGCATTGAGTGGCCTTATCTCAATTTCAAATCGACCGCCCTTTACGACTTCATGCCACTCAATGACTGCACGTCTAACCTGAGCGTCATCACTCCAAACGCCAGCATGCGTTAATGCATCAAAAGGCGCTTTCAAGTAATTATCAATATCCATTCTGCGTTTTGACGGTGGATACATCTTCACAATGACAGATACATGCTCAGTGATTGCTTTCGGTCTTCTACGTAATTGCTCATAGATGGCTGCTGCTGCATTTGCCCGGAACGCCCGTCCCTTTGCACTGATTAACGTTTTACCATTAATGTTCCGCCAGCAAGCGTTAACGCTGGGAGGAAAAGGTAAAATTAGAGAAATTGAATTACTCACTAATTACCCCCTTATTCCATACAGTCACCGCCATTGGCTTATCATTAACATCGGGACCTTTAGCACCGCAGCTATGGCAACGAACGTAGAACCATGTTCTATAGCTATGACTTTCAACTGTCGCGTCAGAACTATTGCAATAACGGCAAGGCTGAATTTCTGGCATTTTATTTTTCATCCAACCTTTCCCTCATGCTGAAGCTTTTTATTTTCAATAAACGCTAAATCTGTTCTTGCGCTACGTAATCTAGCTTTAGTGTTCTTTTCTTCCTTCAAAAGCCCATCGACTGATTTGCGCAGTTCGTCACGCTTATCAAGTAATTCACTCATACCTCGGATTACCGACTCGGCATTATTCGCCCTAGCTAACAGAACATCGAAAGCCTCGACAACACAGCCACAATCGTTGCATTCAACTGTTCTATTCTCTTCATCGATAACTAGTGAATGATGCTTACAGTACATTTGCTGTCTGCTTTTTCTTCCCTTTACTTCCGTGTCGATAGTGGGAATTGCATCACTAGGCGCTTTGAATTGAATAACATTGTCATCTGCACTCATGGCCTCACCCCCGCCAGCAACTGATCTAACTGTTTAAGTGATTGGTTTCCCATATCGCCTATGTAAGCTTTTTCAACAACTTTAATCCCACACTCGAATTGAGACTCAGGCTCGCACTTCTTGATTTCATCCACTTTTTTAGGCTCGGCTGGTGGCTGCGATTTAAGCTTTGCCTTGGCTTTTATAGCCTGCTTGCGCTCTTTTTCTTGTTTCTCTTTCTCAATTGACTGTTTTAGTTTGGTGATAGTGTATGGCGTCACTTGATAATGGCTCATTGCTTGCCCCTTACCCTCCTTCTTCATTTCACCAAGGTATTTGACGCACCCAAGATCAATCAGGATGACAAGCATTCTTCTGGATAATAATTTATGATACCCACACACGCTTTTGAGGTGATTTGTACTAAAGGTGTCGAATTGACGACCCGCTTTAATTATTTCAATGCACTGTTGGTAAGTGTCGACTCTCACGCTGCCACCCCCAAAATTGCTTTGCCTATTTCCATTAAGCGATTTTTTGAGACATGCGTACCAATTGCTTTTGGCTCTACAAATGGACGCCAGATAAGAAGAATTGATCCTTTACTGTTGCCCTTTTTCTCTTTTCCAGTATTGGGATCAACAAAATTAATACGGCCATCGATAATAGTTCGAACTTCATCAACACTTTTTAGCGCCAATGAGTACCAGGATGTTGATTTATCTGCTGGCAATAACATAACTATTGGCTGATTTTGCTTTGTGCATTGTTCCGCAGCTTTAGCGATCCACGGTTTAATCTTGCTATAAGGCGGGTTACACCATATGGCGCCACGACTTACCCAATCGATTTCCAATGCATTCTGTTCTATGGTGAGAAAGTATGGACACAGGGCATTTTGTTCATTTGCCGCAGCATCTAACCAGAAACCAAATTCAAGCGTTAAAGCTTCAAATAGCCACTGAGGTGTTTGCCAGCAATCTTTATCTTCGGGCGCGGTATTACTTGAATAAACAGCCATTAGATAATCTCCTTTTGCTTGAAGACCTCTGCGAATAAGCGAACATGCTTATAGCGATGCTGAACACTGAAACCATCAACTAAGCAATTTAAGTGCTTATATTTCCTAGATATCGTTAAAAAATATCTATCTTGGTTCCACTGACGACGCAATTCACGAATAGCCCACCAGCGGCGCAATTGATGAAACATGGCGACTAAACCAAAAACGTTAGCCCCGTAAATTTCCTTAGATTCACTACGCATCACGCTGTCACCTCTTTCGCTGCTTGCTCTGCCGCTTGCTGCCAAATGCCTGCCCATGCCTTACGGCCTACAAAATCAGTCATGCGACGAACACCTGATTTACCCGCCAGTTCACTTGCGATTTCCTCAGTGCGGTTTTGAGGTTTTGAACGGGAACCGATGATCCGTGTAAATGCTTCATCACGCTCAACTGCATCGACTTTCACTTTTTGCTCACCAGATAAACGCAATGCGAGGTCATCCCATTGGTTGCGCAGTGTTCTTGGGCACTGAACGTTTTTCTTCCAGAAATCGTCTTGGGTAACACGCTTGTAGAATTGGCAAATTTCTTTGTGACTATGCCCGTCAACACTGACCATCAGGCGAACTTCGTTAGCCCAATCGGTGAAGTTAGGCTCCTTAGGAGCTTTGAGCCCTAAGTCTTTGAAAACTTCGCATTTGCGGTCAAACAACCATTCAGCGCACTTGATGTCATTGCTTGAGCCCCATTTCTGGAAGTTAGCGCTGTAAATCACCGCCTCTGGGTAACGATTTAAAAAATCAATTTTTGACTGGTCGCTGGATTCGCTAGAATTCTGCGACGAAGAGTTAGTTACTGATGGATCATGTATTGAAGTTACTGACGGATCGCCCCCAGATTCTGGCGGGTCAAAACGGTTACTTTTGCTTGATTCTGACGGGACAGATTTTGATGCAACAGAATTTGATGCGTCAGGATTTGACGTATCAGAAGCTGATGGTTGAGAAAGTGCAGCCATTGCCGCTGAAGCTAATTTATCAACATTCAATTGATAGATATTACTTGCGTTACGGTTACCTTTACGGCGCTTTTCGCTTGATAACCACCCCGCTTTCTCTAAGTTTTTAATTGCCGTACGCACTGTACTTTCACCCGCGCCTATTTGCCGAGCAATTGTCGGTACCGATGGCCAACATACTCCATCATCATTAGAAAAATCGGCAAGACGGGCCATAATCGCAACAGAGGTTATTTTTAAACCTGCACTTGCGCAGCCATCCCATACATAACTTGATAGTTTTACGCTCATGCTGTTACCTATTCGACTCGTGTATATTCAGCTTTAAATCTGTACAAAGGGGCGAAGCATTCATGTTCATAACCGTCACGCATGAAAATGACCCACTGCTTGACTCGGTCATAACGTATGACACGAACACGGATACCCCGCTTATCCAGATAAATGCGATTGAGATTATTGGCGTCTTCATTGGACATGATCCCCTCTCCCGCAATTGGCATTAAATTCATCTACCAACCACTGCATAAATGGGTAGTTGGTTTCTTGGTAACCATTTGGTAATTTAATCTCATAGACGAAACGGTTATTACGGATTGAAGCGCGTACTTGCGCTCTACCCGATAAATTCGTTACACTGCTCATGCTAGTTACTCCACACAAGTTGTTATTAGCACCCGACGCCTCGGACCGCATATCTGGGGCGTCAACCTTTCTTATGTAATTTAATGAGCGCATTGATAGCCCCTCTAGTGCTTGCGATTGCCCTATCCAACATGGTCAGAATTTGTTTTTCTTCATGTCTATCAACAACACCGTCTTCCAATGCCTTACCAATGAATACAACTAACTCACCGCGAGTTGTTGATGCTCGAGTTTGTAATTTAAATAATTCGGGTTCGTCTAAATCCTCTGGGCTTATCTTTTCCACCAGCAGCAAATTTCTTCTGTTTGCGTAATACCCAGCAAGAAATGAGGTGTTAGATAAATCCTCCATTGCCTCAAGTTCTTCACGCTCAAAAAAACGACACCCGTTTTTTTCATACAAGTTGTTATTGAACGTGGTTTCTGTCATACCCAATGCGCCAGCCATCGCTGAACGACCACCGGGGTACGCCTTACACATCTCTTTCACGACTTCTTTTAATGTTTGTTTGCACATATCTACAATTCCGTTGTTTTGTTGGTAGTTAACTCGGTTAGTTGGTTTTGCTACTGTTCTGGTAAAGCTCTGGGTTAAATCTCAATTCACCTTTCGTTCTGTAATCAGCCTCCATGGCACGATTTTTCGGAATTAGTTGATTTGGTCGTTTTTTCCATTGGTAAAAAGCTTCGGGGCTTATCCGAAAAAACTCAGCAATTTTATTAGTTGTTCCGAAGTATTTTTCGATCTGCTCTGTAGTCATAACACCTCCTGATTTCTAAGTTAAGTTAGATATTAATTGTTAATTTATATTTGGTCAATAAAAACTAAGATAACTTAGGTTTGTATGAAATGGACTTAGGAATGAGTAAAACTGAAAACACCATCGGAAGCAGAATAAAAGCTTTGAGAGACATCACTAAAACCACCCAAAAAGAACTTGGGCGGTATTGTGGCGTGTCTGATGTTACAGTCGGATATTGGGAGAGAGACCTAAATGCCCCGCGAAGTGATGCTCTATTGAAATTAGCTAGATATTTCAATACAACTGAAGCGTATATATTGTATGGTATTCCATCTAAGCAGGCATCCAACATAATCACGAACGCCCAAAAAGTGCCGATTTTATCTTATGTCCAAGCTGGCAACTTCACTGACTATGCACCAAATCAGATCTACGATGATGATTTAGAGTTTATAGAGACAACCCTTAAAGTATCACCTCTATCATTCGCCCTGCGCGTCATTGGCGATTCTATGACAAACCCTTATGGCTTACCGTCAATCCCAGAAGGGTCAACAGTTATAGTTGATCCTGAAGCTGAGGTTGTCAGTGGTAAATTTGTTGTCGCTAGATTGCAAGGCTCTGATGAAGTTACAGTAAAACGTTATGTTGTTGATGGCCCCAACAAGTTTTTAATGCCACTAAACCCTCGATATAACAACATCCCAATCAACGGTAACTGCGAAATAGTCGGCCTCGTTCGCGGTGTTCAATACGAGCTATAACCTCCCTCCTTAATTTTAATCTAAGTTTTCTTAGATTTTATATTGACACAAATCCTAAGTTGAATTAGTTTATATCTAAGACAACTTAGGAGGTGCTCAATGCAAACTAATTCAAATGAACCAATCGTCACTTTTAGCGTTGCTATGTCGCAAGAAGATGCTGCGGCATGGATTATGGAGAAAGCCGCTGAACTTCAAAAGCTGGCGGCACTTAAAGCTAAGCAAGTCGACCTGCAGCGGCAGCTAGAAAAGCTTGATGAGCAAATTTTCGACCAATCTGAACGCTGCCAAGTCATTATTAGTGCTTAACTGAATTTTAAATGTGTGGGGTATTAGCGAGGAAGATCTCCAGCTAGCCAAGCTACAACAGATTCAAACTTGGTTAGCGTGGTGTCATCAACACGATCTAGTTTTATTGCTGCCCTTTTGAAGGCTGGGTTGTAAAGAACACCAAAAACGGGAATGTCTGTTTTTAATAGCTCTTCGAATTGTCGGTGTAGTTCTTCTTTTGGGATGATGTCGGAGTTGTGCAGCAGAGATAGGTATTTTTTTGATCGCTCATTTGCAAGGTCTGATTGCTTACCGAACTGCAAAAAGAATTGGAGCGCTGAAAGAATAGAAATTAAGGCACCAACAATGAACAGGCTTGAGAAAGATAGCATTACGGAGCCGCCAAGAACAAAAAGTGTGATTGATATAAATTTATCAATCCGACCTAAAAGAACACTTTGCATTTCGTTTAGGTAGTAAGAACTAGTAATGTTAAAAATTGGATCTTGGTGGCTCATGGTAATACCTCTTTATTTTTGGGGTGGCTTTGGTGCCGGTGCTGGCTTCCTAGGTACTTGACCATCAGGTTTATGAGCTGGTGCAGGTTTTCTAGGTAGCTGTTTTTCTTCGTAGGTTGACATTCATATTTCCTTTTTTTCTGTTGAGGTAAGGGAAATATATCAAAGTTCCTTCTGTTGGGGAATAGCAGGAACCACAGCCGCCTGATGTGGATAAGTTAGTTCAGGCAACCTTATAAACTGTGTGGAGTGCTTAGTATGGGAAGACTTATTTTAACTCGCCGAGTCGGTGAAACTTTAATGATTGGTGATGATGTTAAGGTTACTGTTTTGGGTCTCAATGGAAACCAAGTGCGGATTGGTATTGAAGCTCCAAAGGATGTTGCTGTACATCGTGAAGAAATTTATCAGCGTATCTTAGCTGAAAACAGTATTGCCACTGCTAGTGATTGACCCTTGTAGTTTTTGGCGGTATCGCACCGCCCTTTTTCATAATACATAAGGCCACTGACTTTATGTCAGTCCATACTAGGTAATATGTCTTTATATATTGTCAGTGGTCTTATTTATTGTGTGGAGTTAATTATATTTGAGGAAAAAACAAATGAAACGTTTTCCAATTACTAGCTGTGTTATTTTTAAAGCTGAATTACCCAACGCCGAAGCTTTAGAAAATCATTTAAAAGAATTACCCTTTGTTGATATTTTAGAGTCACATTCTATTAGCTACGGATTTATTCCTAATAAAATCACTGGTGAATTAGTTACACCAATTGAAGGTGGCTATATTATTAATTTTCGTATTGATGAAAAGATAATTCCTAAAGCAGCTATCGCCTTTGAGGTTAATAGACGCATTGAAAAATTGAAAGAACAAGGCGCTAATGACTTAAATGAAGCGGAAGTAAAGCGAATTGCTATAGAGGAAATGCTTAAAGTTGCTTTAACTAAAACAAAAATCATCACCGCCCTTTATCACGTTAAAAAAGGCTTTCTTATTGTATCGAGCACTCGCAAACCAGAGCACCAAGCGCTTGTTAGATGTTTAATTAAGGTTTGTGGTTCAGTAAAAACAGAAACAATCCATGTTGATGATGCTAAGAACGGTATAACAACTCGCCTAATTAACTACATAAACAACGAACCGCCAGCAGACAGCTTTGGAGGGAGATTATACCCTTGTAATTTCTACTTACTGCAAAGAAAAGTTGAGAAGAAATTAGAATCTGTTAAATACGACGCTGAACTGTGCTATGTTCAACGCGAATTAAGTGAGAGTTTATCAAATGGATTTCGTGTCAGCCTAATGGAATTAGCAACGCTTGATATTGTCTTTAAATTAAGTGATAACTTCGAGTTCAAGGGAATAAAACCAACTAGTGAAGTTTATTGTGATGGAGATAGAGCTTTCCGTCATCGACATGTAAATTCTTTATTTATGTTTTATATGATAGATACCATCGAGCTATTAATCGAATTATTAAAATACAAAGAAGAATCAGAGTAACTATTTAGCCAACACCAAGGAATTAATTCTCTTTATTAAGAGACGGACTCTTATTATCTAAATTTTGTGTGGAGTATTAATTATGTCTTATATTTCAACTTTTACTGGCAAACATTTTAATTTTATCAATATCAGTGCGGATGATATCGATATCAATGATATTGCGCAGGGTTTATCTAATGAATGTCGCTTTGCCGGGCAAATTAACCAGTTTTATTCTGTTGCTCAGCATTCTGTTTATGTGAGTCAAATTGTACCGCCTGAATATGCGCTGGAAGCATTACTGCACGATGCATCGGAAGCATATTGCAAAGACTTGCCTAGCCCATTAAAAGCGCTGTTACCAGAATACAAGGAAATTGAGCGCAGAGTACAACTGGTAATAACTGACAAATGGAACTTACCAGCCAATTTAAGTGATGTTGTGCATTATGCTGATTTAACAATGTTAGCAACAGAACGTCGAGATTTAGAAGTTGACGGTGATAACTACTGGCCAATTTTAGACGGTATTCCGGCAACTGATTTAATTACAGTTAGCCCATTGTCACCTGTACAAGCAAGAGCAATGTTTATTTATCGCTATAACCAGCTAACAGGAACGATACCTAAATTCGATGCAGATATAAGATTAAGCACAATCCGTGGTGAATACGCTTGGGGTGACATTTATTTAGATAAGAAAAAACGCTTTCAAGATGGTGACCCTATTCAAACATCACGAGTTATCAATATCGATACTTATTTAACTGATGGCTATATACAAACAGTTAATTCAGTTTACAGAATTATTGTGTAGGGGTGCATATGTCTATTAAACCTGAGTTAGTAGAACGCGATGAACTTGGCTACTGGGCTCACTCTCAAATTCCTGTAAGTGAAGACGGTGAATATTTAAAACAATGGTTTGATAACAACTGCCTTGAAATCTGTAATGTCTATATGGATGGCGATATTGATGAAAGCCACCCAGCATTCAAGCTCTATTTTGAAGATGGCCAGTGTGATATCTCAGGGTGGGTGCCCAGCAAACCTCAAGGTGATGGTTGGTTTATCGGTGGCATTTCTGAATCAGAAGATGGTCCTGTTTGTTCATGGCTAAGGCCTGATGTGGCAAAACTAAAGGCAAAATTCCTCAGAGCACATAAAGAGGCTGAAAAAGCTGCATTTGAATATTTCTGCGCCTGTGATGTTGGTGATGAACGTATTCAAGCTAGTGAGGTTTATGAACGCATTAGAACTGCTACACGTATAGGTGGCTGATATGAAAGAGCGCGGAATTATTTTTAACTCAGAAATGGTACGCGCCATCCTTGATGGCCGTAAAACTCAAACTCGTAGAATTATTAATCCACAACCAGAGCTAACGCAAAAATCAGGCTTTAAGTGGAAAGGTGGTCTTTTTGGTGCCGGTAGTGATGACCGAGAAACTAATCGTAATTTTGCACACAAAAAATGTCCACTTGGTAAAGTTGGTGATCGCCTTTGGGTTCGTGAAACATGGCAAGGCCCGTTAGTTGATGAAGACCATCTCGACAATTATCGCGCCGATGCAGACAAATTCCAGACCAGTGAATTCTGTGAGTATGCAGCCGATGGTGGGTACCGTCCTGAGTTTTGCGATTTAGATGGCAATATTCACTACGGTTGGAAGCCATCAAGCAATATGCCTCGCTGGGCTTCACGCATTACATTAGAAATTACTGATGTTCGCGTAGAGCGCTTGCAATCAATTAGTGAAGAAGATGCAAAGGCAGAAGGCTTTGATAATTCACAATCTGATGCCGCTAATTCAATTGGGTGGTTTGAAAAACCAGTAAGAGCATTTCGGCGTGATTGGGAAAATATCAACGGCACTGACGGATGGGATAGTAACCCGTGGGTGTGGGTTATTGAGTTTAAGCGAGTGTGATTATGAATAATAAGGTGCTTGAATTAGTCAAGGAATTAAAAGCTGCGGCAATAAAGTTGAAGGTCAATAAATATGATCATATTTGGCTAAAAAATGAATTAACAGACGACTGGAGTCATGGCTCACCATATGAATACTTTATTCTTTTGTCTAATTATCATCAGGTAATTGAACTCTGTGAGTACATTGAACACGCTTACAAGGTCAATGAAGATAGTACTAAATTAATCGAAGCGTTCTGCGCTGATGATGCTGAATGGCATAAGTTACTTGATGCAAGGGAGCAGGAAAACTTAACCTTGATTAGTTTGGTAGTTAAGTTAGCTGATAAATGTACTGAAATGCAGAAGGAATTGGAGCACATAAATAACCTAAAGCCCATTGGTTACATGGAATCAAAAGGCGAGAAGTGGATCAGGATTCATGGCTTTACGCATATTAATGAAGAAAAAAGCAGGGCAAATAACATCCCAGTATATCGCTTAAATAAATAAGGACTAACAATGAAATATAACCATGTGATGGTAGATCTAGAAGGAATGAGCACACATAACAATGCGGCCATTGTTTCTATTGGTGCTGTAGCTTTTGAGCCTTCCACTGGTGAAATCGGCCCTACATTTTATCAAGTAGTCGATTTACCTAGCTGCCAAAGTGCAGGGCTTCATATAGATGCTGATACCGTTATTTGGTGGATGAAGCAAAGTAGTGAGGCTAGATCTGCCATCGTTGCTGACGGGGTTAATTTACGTAGAGCATTACATGATCTTAACTGCTTTGCAGAGGACTCTTTAACTGAAGATGTTCAAGTGTGGGGAAATGGTGTTGATTACGATAACGTCATTCTTCGTAATGCTTATATTGCCGTTGATTTAGAGCCGTTTTGGAAACATTGGAATAATCGCTGCGTGAGAACGATTGTAGAGCTAGGCCGTAACGCTGGCATCGACCCAAAGAAAACACTTCAGTTCGAGGGTGAACAACACAATGCGTTAGCTGATGCAATCCATCAGGCTAAGTATGTGTCTATTATCCACCAGCATTTAATTAAACCAGTTAACGACAATATTTAATTTTTAAATCTGTATGCGGCAGATGTGGAGGTGATTATGTCTAGAATGGTATCTCTAGAAGCGTGGGCAAAAATAGAATTCGGTGAAAGCGCTCCCAGCACCCAAGTGCTAAGAAAGTACGCAAAAGCGAACATGATGGTACCGCCAGCCCTTAAAATGGGTAAAAGATGGGTAATAGATCGTGATTCTCGATGGGTTGGGATTGTTTCAAAGCCGCAATTACCGAATGGGGCCAGCGACAAATTAAAAAGGATATTATCTGATGGCAGCAAGACCACGCTCTCATAAAATCACAATTCCCAATCTATATCGAAAACTTGATAAACGGAATGGGAAAGTCTATTGGCAATATAAGCACCCATTAACTGGAACCTTTCATAGCCTTGGCACGGATGCCGAGGAAGCTGCATTAGTGGCATCTCAAGCAAACACCGTTATCGCGGAGCAACAAACAAAGCAAATACTCAGCGTCAATGAGCG
The DNA here is from genome assembly GCF_019343475.1 of Providencia sp. R33. Classification (NCBI taxonomy): domain Bacteria; kingdom Pseudomonadati; phylum Pseudomonadota; class Gammaproteobacteria; order Enterobacterales; family Morganellaceae; genus Providencia; species Providencia sp. R33. The sequence goes on from NZ_CP072453.1 coordinate 1,665,033, forward strand.
CTTATCTACAATTAAAAATAAAAAAATAGGTATTAGTGTTACTAATTGGATTGATAGATACCTAGAAATTCAGCAGGAACGTGTTGACTTAGGTGAATTAAAATTAAATTCATACAAACAAAAAATAAAGCCCTTAAATTTATTCAAGCAGCATTGTGGAACATTGTCACTAAAAGATATCACAGCATTAGAGATTGTTAGGATCATCGATGAAGTAAAAGCGCTTGGACACAATCGAATGGCTCAAGTTGTGCGATTTGTTCTTATCGATGTATTTAAAGAAGCACAGCACATGGGGCATGTACCACCTGGCTATAATCCAGCACAAGCCACCAAAAAACCACGCAATAAAGTCAAGCGTGAACGTTTATCTTTTGAGGAATGGGAGGAAATCTATAAACAATCCGCAAACCACCAGCGCTATTTACGACATGGAATGTTATTGGCTGTTATTACAGGTCAGCGACTTGGTGATATTACAAAGATGAAATTCTCAGATATTTGGGATGGAATGTTACATGTACAGCAAGAGAAGACAGGAACAAAATTAGCGATACCTCTTTCACTAAGGTGCAATGCATTAAATCTAACACTTGGTGATGTCGTATCTATGTGTCGAGATCTTGTTGTTAGTCCTTACCTGCTACATTACAAACACACAGCAGGAAATGCAAAAGTCGGAGGGCAAGTATCAAACTCATCACTGACCACATCGTTTAAAAACGCACGAAATAAGTGTGGGCTGGAATGGAAAGAAGGTACTGCTCCATCATTCCATGAGCTTAGATCATTATCTGAGAGATTGTACAGAGAGCAAGGTATAGATACACAAAAATTACTTGGGCACCAAAATCAAATAATGACAGATAAATATAATGATGACCGAGGAAAAGAATGGCAAATTGTAGTAATTTAATTAGCTCATTTTCCATGCTGTTTTGGGGATGAGTTTTGGTGGGGTTTTGGGGAGGCTTTTTAAAGTATTGAAAACACCCCGAAACCCAGTATTTTTTTTTATGATAAAATCAATGCATAGCAATCCACCACCGATATACTTTATATAATTACAACGGGTTACCTGATTTAACCCAATAGTTACACAATAAATATCATTAAAATTTTTAATCATATTAACCGCTCGGGGTTTTATTTTAATATGACCTATCTTCATATAGCGAGAGCTAACCACTCATTCAAGCCGCTGTTGAATAAAGATTTTGTAAACCATCCATCTTAATATTTAATTTTTTGTTTTTTTGCACGCTTAAAATAGGATGTCGGCACATTTGGGCAGATAACTTCTTTAAATTTATCTTCTTTTTTTATGCTTTTATCAGCTTCAGTCGGTGGAGAAGTGTTATCCTGCGTCTCTTTACGATTATTTGTCATATATAAGTGCTCTTTTGCTTGAATTATGTCATTAGTTTTAGCCATTTAGTTTCCCTTCCTTAACTAACACCGCGTTGACCTCTTCTATCCGTTCAACCGCTCGGTTAATAATTTCAACAACTTGGGCTGATTCATCTTTACTTAATTGCTGTAAGACGATTTTATGCCTTAAGAGTGATTTAAATTTATCCACTGCACATTCAATTTCATTGGCAAACTGGTTTCCCGCTTTAAGCTCTTGTGCATAATTTAACTTTAGTTGAACTTCTGCTAAAAGTTCAGCTTTTAATAATAAAAAGCACCGCCCTTCTGGTGTGATGACAAAACACTTACGCCCTTTATCATTCTCTTTACCTACGCCTGCAGTAATAAAGCCTAATTCTTCTAACAATGTTAGAGTCGGATAAATCACTCCGGGGCTCGGGCAATAGAACCCTGCCGTTTCCTCTGAAATTTTTTTGATCAGCTCATAGCCGTAGTTTATCCCCCCAGTCAGTAAGTGTAGAATATATATTCTTAGCTGCTTAGGGTTAAACATCCGACTCACACTCTTGCCATTACATAAGCAAGGATCAAGTTGTTGTTCGTTAGCCATTCAAATTCTCAGTGATTGTTTTGATGCTAAAACCGATATATCGAATATAATAGTCACTTCTACGAAAAATGCCAGCTTTAGATATATCTGTTTTTGTGCATAACGTGCTAATGATAATCATTCTTAGTTAGATTATACGCATTGATATACCGTAAAACAGTCATTATTGTGCTGTAAATTATCTGAATCGCTTATTTTTGAGCATAAAAAAACCAGCCCGCAGACTGGTTTATCTTTAAAATAGGTGGTTAACCGATATCGGGTAAAACTTTAAATACAATACCCAGTTGAACACCAATAACAACTATTCCGCATAAAAATACGACTAGCAAACCAATTCGCCCGCCCAATACTTGGTAGCTGCGCTGATTTAATGTGCGTGATTTAAATGCCATTGCACTTGGTAATAATAACGCAAGAATGGATAAAGCAATTGCAGCATAACCCAGAGCCATCACAAACCCTTTCGGATAAAATAGTGCAAATACTAAAGGAGGCCCAAACGTCAACAAACCTGTTTGTATACGCCCTGCTGCATTATCTTGTCGCTTAAATAAATCGGCTAAGAAATCAAATAACCCTAACGCTACACCTAAGAACGATGTTGCCAATGCCAAACTCATAAACATTTGTGCGACTAACTCAGTACGGCCTGATTGGGCGACATCTTTAATCGCATCTAATAAGCCATTAAGCCCTGCATTTTCAGCTAAAATGCCCACAAATGTCGTTGTTCCAATACTCCCTAATGTCGCGATTTGCCATAAAATATAGGCGATAAGAGGAATAGCACTACCAATAATAAAGATAATTCGCAGTTTTTTCACATCTCCCCCCATGTATTTCACAATACTTGGGACGCTTCCGTGAAAACCAAATGAGGTAAAAAAGACGGGGATTGCAGATAAAATAAGAACCTTCTCAGTTGGTGCAGCCAACAAATTTTGCTGCTCTACATGTGGCATCATTAACGCCAAGATAATGACCAAGAAAATAATTTTTGCAGTGAATAATATACGGTTAATAAAATCGACTGATGAGGTTCCAAAACAGACAACCCCACCACCAATTACCGTAAACAGGACAATCCCCATCCAATCCGCCATTTCAACCGCAAAACTACTTTTTAGATTTGAAGTAATGATTTCACCCGCACCACTCACATAAGCCGCGGTTAACGCGTACATCAGGAACATCATGCTAAAACCAGTAATAAACTTGCCACCAGACCCTAAATAGCGTTGAGCAACACTACCAATTCCTGTTTCATGGGATTCATGCTGGTAAACCTCCACTAATAGAAGCGCGGTGTAGCACATCAAAGCCCACAGAGCCAATAACATACCTAAACTAACTAAAAAGCCATTACCTGCAGCTGCTATTGGCATTGCTAACATCCCAGCGCCAATCGTCGTACCTGCAACAATAAAAACACTACCCAATGTGCGATTTTTCATATTGAGATCCTAACAAATTAATTAGAGGCTATTTTATAATTGGAATGCGTTATTTTATTTTCTTCATCAACGAGTTGCTGTAATTTTTCTTCAAACGTTGAAGTTAGTGCGTCCCAATAATTTTCAAAATGTTGCTTATCACGTAAGCAATGAGTCATGACAGCGGCTCTTAAAACATACACCGACTGAACGTTATGCCATTCGCTGTCAGTAAAATTAGCATCTCGACATAAATTCAATGGGTTATCACCATATTCTTCATAGGTGAGTGATGTTGATGAGGTTAAAAAATCGTTTGAATAGGTGCGACCAGCTGCATAAGAACACAGTTCATAAAGCCGTTTGTTTAAGCGATTTTGCTTTTCTAACGATGAACTTCCTAATTCACGGAACATAAAGTTAATCATATGAAAATCAGGGTCTGGCATCGCAAGAATTGTAAATTTGCGCCCATCAATATTAAACGGCTCACATTGATTGATTTTTTCTATCATCCAATTAGCAGTTGTGATACCCGCAGCAAGCACTTTGCCATACCCTAAAAGATTCAACGGAACTAACCTATGTGCAGCCCAAACCGCCGCTGCTGTTGCTCCCGCCTTTGAACCTTCCATTATTGATGACCCTAAAACAACATTTTGCTGTTTGTCTAATTTACGGTGCTTTTCTTGAACTTCTTCAAAGACATAAGCTGCATGATAAGAAATTAAATCAACAATGCGCTTATCTTTCATACAAATAGCCCCTGCAGCATAGGGGATAAACCCCACTTTGTGAGGGTCAACTGTAATGGAATCCGCTTGATTTAACGCTTTAAAGCTTTCATAAACATCTGCTTTTGGCCAAGTAAGATCCTTGGGGAAAATACTATCCTGATGATAACGCTGTATAAGTGCGTCATATTCCATAAATTGATTGTTTTCATCACGGAACATCGCACAGGCATAACCTGCATATGCGGCATCGATATGCACATAAAAAGACACACCAAATTGCTCTTCACATTCACGACGCAAATCAATAACAGCTTTTACATTATCTATAGCGCCTGTTTCTGTCGTGCCGACAACAGCAACGACGGCAAGAATAGGCTCTCCTGCCTCGATTAATGAAAATACTGTTTCACGCATTTTCTGCACATCAGTACGATAGCTTGCATCAACAGGTAGCTGTACGATATTTTGCTGGCCAAGCCCTAAGATATCCATCGCTTTCATCCATGAATAGTGCTTAGATTGAGGTACTAATAACTTGCCCAATTTATGTTGTGGCACACCTTCGCCACGCACTGTTAGCTCTCTAACCTCTTCAAAAATATTTAATTTCTTCAGTTCATCGATAAGATCTAACACTGTACCTACAGGTAAATTGAGCAGTTCCTTTTCTGATTTATCTCTCAATAGATGCTGTGACTTTTCATGTTTAGCAATGGCTAATGGCAAACTTTTCAGGTTTCGAGCCACCCATACACCTTCATAGTTCGCCACTGTCCCGCCCGATGTAATGTGCCCCCATGCGGTGTTCACGTCATACCCAAACATAGCACACAGATCTAACCCTGCCTCAAGTTCAAGTACGGTCGTTGTTGGGGATGCTTCTTGGGTACAATTATTTGGGTTGTACATCATTGCCATTACATAGGCGAGATTTGAAACCATGAATGTATCTGCATTCATGTGCCCCATATAACGTGGTGAAAACCAAGGAACAGACGTGCTTTTTAATTTTGAAGATAATTGATTGAGGATCCCCTCAGTTCGGTACAATGTGTCCCTGTATTCGGGATCATAACGGTCAACAGTGGTAATATGCTCGGGGTCTTCAGGGTGGTAACTTGAACGCCAATGTATGTGTTCTGTAACCGAATACTCCATCATCTCTTTGAAAAATACAGCATTCTCAGATTTTGGACCTAAAAAAAGTGCATCCACATTCATTTTCGAATTATTAAAATTATTCATTTCACTACACCTTCAACTTACAATTAGCATTCATCTAATTGTACTTAAGTTCATTCACTTAATATCATTGGAAAGTGCATAACGGACTGTGTTTATATAAAAGATATCAATATATTAATGATATACATTTAAAAATATCATTTAAGTGTTACTTATTGATAAACAAACCGTTAATGGCCAACTTACTTATAGGTATAATTCATTTTTATTTAATTATTAACAAACTAATCAGAATTTTGTTTGGAATTGTGGGCGGGCACAAAAAATCAAAAATTATTCAGCTGTAAAGAGTTATTTACGCTAAAAAAGCTTGATAATGTAAATAATTTGTTATATCAAAAATTACCTGTAGCGACTTTCCATTAGGTAACAGAAAGTCGTTTTTTATACATTTAATTTTATAATTATTTGTTTAATAGCACTATTTTACCAATTAAATCACCTGACGTCATATATTGATGAGCCTCTTTCACTTGTGATAACGTATATACCTTGTTAATTATTGGTTTCATTTTACCATTTTGTAACATTGGCAGAATGTGTACTTTTAACTCTGCTGCAATCTGCACTTTTTCATCAATAGAACGTGAACGCATAGTTGAACCTGTATGCGTTAACCGTTTCACCATGAGCGGCATCATGTTGAGTCGTTCTGGGTTTCCTTTCATCATGCCAATTTGAATTATTCGACCAAATTTTGCCGCAGCTAAATAGTTTTTAGCCACATAGTCACCACCAATAATATCAACAACCATATTCACGCCACGTGATAATGTGAAGTTTTGCGTGGCGTCGACAAAATCATCAGTTCGGTAATTAATTATACAATCTGCGCCTAATGTTTTTGCAGCATTGGCTTTTTCTTCAGAACCGACAGTCGTGATCACTGTTGCCCCTATTGCTTTCGCTATCATGATAGCCACACTGCCAATACCAGATGTTCCCCCGTGAATAAGCACAGTTTCATCTTTCTTTAGTTGGCCAATCTGGCACATATTCGCCCAGACAGTAAAAAAGTTTTCAGGAATGGCAGCGCCTTCAATAAATGATAAATTACCTAATGGCAATGCAATATCTTTATGCACTAAGCAATATTCTGCATAACCGCCTCCTGCCACCAACGCAAAAAGTGTGTCACCTAATTGCCAATTATCAACATCATCTGCTTTCGCAACAACTGTCCCCGCTATTTCCAATCCCATAATTGGAGATGCATCAGCAGGTGGTGGATAAGAACCCTCGCGTTGAAAAATATCAGGGCGATTAACACCCGCAGCTTCAACCTTAACAAGTAAATATCCTGCAGAAATTCTTGGAAGCGGTTTTTTAATTAATTGCAATTTTTCAGGGCCACCTGGCTCTATAATATCCACCACGGTCATTGTAGTTGGTAAAGGCTGTTGAACATGAGTCATCATGGTCTCCTTTTTGATGTTAATTTGAAAAATTGATATTTTTAAATTTATTTTTGTGTTAAATTAATGCTAATTAGTTTAATAAAACGTGCTTTAAATTTGCATTTTTAAGTATTAATTCTAATGGTGACGTAAGTCATCTTTTTATTGTTTAGGTGCTAATATTTAATCTATATCAAACATAATATTTAGTAATCTGCGTTAATTTAGCATTAACGTCTAATTTTACTAACTTGATGCCCTTCACTTATCTGGCTATTTTATTTAATTAGCCAATTCTGTCATATATTACTACTTACCAGCCGCCTTATCTTATGTTAAAATTGACTCATATCAATAATTTTAACTTGATTGAGCATTTAATATGATCCCAGAAAAAAGAGTTGTTCGTCGCATCCAGTCTGGTGGTTGTGCAATTCATTGTCAGGACTGCAGTATTAGTCAACTTTGCATTCCTTTCACACTGAATGAACATGAACTGGATCAACTTGATAATATCATTGAGCGTAAAAAACCTATTCAAAAAGGCCAAGCGTTATTTAAGGCTGGGGATGAGTTACGTTCTTTATATGCCATCCGCTCAGGCACAATAAAAAGCTACACCATAACTGAAGAAGGTGATGAGCAAATCACAGGTTTCCATTTAGCGGGCGATCTCGTTGGTTTTGATGCCATTATTCATACACAGCACCCAAGTTTTGCACAAGCGCTTGAAACATCAATGGTTTGTGAAATTCCATTTGAAACGTTAGATGATTTATCTGGTAAAATGCCAAATCTACGTCAACAAATCATGCGTTTAATGAGTGGTGAGATTAAAGGCGATCAAGAAATGATCCTTTTATTATCCAAGAAAAATGCGGAAGAGCGTTTAGCTGCATTTATTCTTAACCTCTCCCATCGTTTCGCTGAACGTGGTTTTTCACCAAGAGAATTCAGATTAACCATGACCCGTGGCGACATCGGTAATTACCTCGGTTTAACCGTTGAAACAATTAGCCGTCTATTAGGTCGCTTCCAAAAAAGTGGCATGCTTAGCGTAAAAGGCAAGTATATCACTATCGAAGATATGACTAAATTGACTGATATTGCAGGTAAAGTTTCAGCAATTACTAGCTAACTTCCACAAACGGATCACATTAATGGTGGTCCGTTTTCGTTTTTTTTTCCAGATTTCTTGCCTATTTAACGCCAATAACTTAGTTTATCTATGTGGAAATATCCGTGTATCGAGAGGACTCCAATATGGCAAACTATAAAAACCTGCTAGTTGCAATTGACCCAAATCAGGATGATCAACCTGCATTAAGACGTGCTGTCTACATCGTGCAGCGTAATGGTGGACGGATAAAAGCGTTTTTACCTATCTATGATTTATCTTATGACATGACGACATTACTTTCTCCTGAAGAGCGTAATGCTATGCGTAAAGGTGTCATTAGCCAAAAAGCGGCGTGGATTAAACAGCAAGCTCACTTCTACCTCGAAGCGGGTATTGATATCGAAATTAAAGTGATCTGGCATAACAAGCCTTATGAAGCCATTATTCAAGAAGTCATCAGTGGCGAACATGACTTGTTATTGAAAATGGCTCACCAGACCGATAATTTTGAATCCATTATCTTCACACCTTTAGATTGGCACTTACTCAGAAAATGTCCATCTCCAGTATGGATGGTAAAAGATAAGGTCTGGCCTGATCACGGCTCAGTAGTGGTTGCGGTTAATTTATCCAATGAAGAATCCTACCACGATGACTTAAATATTAAGTTGGTCGAAAAAACGCGTGATTTAGCGACGCGAATCATTAAGGAACAAGAAATTCATCTTGTCAGCGCCTACCCTGTCGCGCCGATGAATATTGCAATTGAGCTGCCTGATTTTGACCCAAGCCTTTATAACAATGCGCTACGTGGCCAGCACCTAATCGCCATGAAGGAATTAAGGCAGAAATTCAGTATCGATGAGAAATACACTCATGTTCGCGAAGGGTTACCAGAAAAAATTATTCCAGAAATGTGTGAGGAATTGCAAGCTGGCGTTGTTGTGCTCGGTATTTTAGGTCGTACAGGCCTATCTGCTGCGTTCTTAGGAAATACTGCTGAACACGTTATCGATAAACTGAAATGTGACTTATTGGCAATAAAACCAGATGGTTTTGTGTGCCCGATTAATGCCACTGATAATGACGATTAAGCTATCCCCTAAAATTTAACCCCCATTCATTTGGGGGTTTTCTATTCAAAGGTCATGTTTGTGACTGTAAGTTTGTATTGAAGATAGGCCACGCCTGCATCGCATTAAAAATAACTTGGTTCAACCTTTCTAACTCAATACCATCACAAGCTTGAATGGTAAAACCATCAATCACCGTAATATAAAAATCCACAATGGCATGAATGGGAGCATCAGGCGCGACATCACCATCTTCAATCCCTTTTTGCATGCGCTGCAACAAAATTTCTTGGTAACTTTTGCGTTTTTCTTGCACATTCAATTGCACGTCTTCAATTTGCTTAGAGCCGTTCATGGTGGCAGTAATTAACATGCAACCTGCGGGTTTACCGGGTTGAATAAGTTTTTTTGCACTTTCATACATCAACAACTCAATCGCCACTTTCGCCGTTTTCGCTTGCTTAACGATAGATAAAATCGGGCAGGCTTCATTGGCTAAATAATACTCAATACATTGATTAAACAGTGATGCTTTATCACCAAAAGCGCAGTAAAGACTGGGCGCAGTAATACCTAGTGCTTGCGTTAAATCACTAATCGATGTTGCCACATAACCATTTTGCCAAAATAATAACATGGCCTTTTCTAATGCGTCTTGTTGGTCAAACCCTTTGGGCCGCCCACGTTTTATCGGTTTCATATTCTCACTTCACCCGTCATCGATACAGTGTAGCACAAACATTTTATAACGATCACTATAATAATAATTGACAGCGTTTAAATAAGTATAAAGAATAGCGTAATAATTCTATAGCGGTCACTATAAAATTATATCTTTACACTTTATTCAATTTTCCATGGAAAGCACATGACAACAATTAATCTTTCTTCGCACAATGGTAACTGGCTTTCACTATTATCTGCAACGTTTGCCTGCTTCATTATTGTTACAGGCGAATTTTTAGCCATAAGCGTGCTAAATGATATCGCTCGTGATTTTCAAATATCAACAGGGACTGCCGGCTTAACGGTAACAGTAACCTCAATCGCTGGGATGGTCTCTTCGCTGTTCGTCCCAATATATGCAAAAAATATCGATAGACGCCAAGTATTACTCTTTTTAGTTGCACTGATGATATTTGCCAATGCCATTACCGCATTCGCATCCAACTTTAGTTTGGTTCTATTAGGCCGTTTTGCTCTCGGCATCGCATTAGGCGGTTTCTGGGGTGTTGCAGCTGGCCTTGTGATCCGTTTAGCACCTAAAAATATGGCAATTACAACATCGGTAACCATTTTCTTTTCTGCGGTAACATTGGTGACCGTCATTGGGGTTCCTTTAGGTGCATTGTTATCTGACAACTATGGTTGGAGAATGCCCTACATCGCATTAGTTGTTGCGGGAATTGCAGCGCTATTAATGCAATATTTTTCGTTACCTTCGTTGAAACCGTCATCATCAATGCAGTGGAAGGAATTATTGCTCATGCCTTCACACCCAATTGCACGTAAGGGCTTGATTATATTTACCCTAATTTTTCTAGCACATTTTTCGGCTTATAACTATTTTACCGTGTTTTTCAAACAAACCGCAGGGTTTGTTGAAGGGCAAATTTCTGCATTATTACTATTTTTTGGCCTCGCCAGTGTCGTAGGCAATATTTTAGCGGGTTACGTGGGGAAATTTAACGTTCGCTATAATTTTGCCATCAGCGCATTATTGTTAGCCTTAGCATTTTTGGCGTTATCTACCTTAGATTTTAATTGGGCAACTAGCGTAATATTCGTTTTCTCATGGGGTGTGGCGGCGGGTATGGTTCCTGCCACAATCAATATGTGGATGCATGTCCATGTTCCTGAGCTAACAGAGAAAGGTTCCGCTTTAATTACCTTTATGTTTTTGATTTTAATTACTATCGGTAGCTTAGTGGGTGGGTATGTGATGGATCATTTTGATGGCGGTGTCTTAATGGCTAGCATGTTAATGATTGCGTCACTCGCATTCTTACTGGTCTTTACTTTTGCACGCGGTTTAACCAATTGCGCTCGATTTTGTACCAATAAATAATTAAAAAATGGGGTTACTGGCATCAGCCAATAACCCCATAATACCTACCTAATTATTCAGTGATTACAATGCACGTAAGATAGCGTCAACACTGTCTTTCGCATCACCAAACAACATTTGTGTATTTTCTTTAAAGAACAATGGGTTTTGCACACCGGCATAGCCAGTATTCATTGAGCGTTTAAATACAATCACATTATTCGCTTTCCAAACTTCCAGAACAGGCATACCCGCAATTGGGCTATTTGGATCTTCTTGCGCCGCTGGGTTAACGGTATCATTCGCCCCAATGACTAATACTGTATCAGTGTTAGAGAAATCATCATTAATTTCATCCATTTCCAATACGATATCATAAGGGACTTTGGCTTCAGCCAATAACACGTTCATGTGACCTGGCAAACGCCCCGCAACTGGGTGAATACCAAAACGGACGTTAATACCGCGCTCGCGCAGTTTAGTTGTAATATCCGCAACTGGGTACTGTGCTTGAGCAACTGCCATGCCGTAGCCTGGGGTGATGATCACTGATGTTGAGTTTTTCAACATTTCAGCGACTTCTTCAGCAGTGCTTTCACGGTACTCACCCATTTCTTCTTCCGCGCCTGTTGAAGAGCCGTCTGTACCAAAGCCCCCCGCTATCACACTGAAAAATGAACGATTCATTGCCTTACACATAATGTAAGACAGGATAGCACCAGATGAACCAACTAATGCCCCTGTAACAATCAGCAAGTCATTGCTTAGCATGAAACCTGCCGCCGCCGCTGCCCAACCTGAATATGAATTCAGCATCGAAACAACCACTGGCATATCTGCACCGCCAATAGAAGCCACTAAGTGCCAGCCAAAGGCTAATGCAATCACTGTCATGATTAACATTAAGAATACTTGCAAACCAACGCTTTGTGTCTTAACGAAAATCACGAGTAAGATAAATGAAACGACCAGTGCTGCTAAGTTAAGTTTATGGCGATTTGGCAGCATCATCGGTTTGGATGACATTTTGCCTGACAACTTGCCGTAAGCCACAACCGAACCCGTAAAGGTTACTGCACCGATGAAGATACCTAAGAAAACTTCGGTTAAATGAATGTTTTCCATCACAACATCAGCATGGCCTTCACTTGCGATAAAGCTGTTAAAACCGACTAGCACTGCCGCTAAACCGACGAAGCTATGCAAAATAGCAACCAATTCAGGCATTTCAGTCATTTCAACTTTTTTCGCTAAACGAATACCAATCACGGCACCAATAACCATCGCAACGATCATCCAGCCTACATTGGCACTGTGAGGTCCCAAAATGGTGGCGATAAGCGCAATAGCCATACCTACTACACCATATGTGTTCCCACGTTGAGAACTTTCATGGCGTGATAGCCCTGCAAGACTGAAAATAAATAGGATAGCAGCAACAATGTACGCCGCTGTCACAATTCCACTCGACAACATAAGTTACCCCTTACCCTTTACGAAACATTTTTAACATGCGTTGAGTTACTGTGAACCCACCGAAAATATTGATACTTGCGATCAATATGGCAATAAAGGATAAGAAGCTTACCCAGCCGCCACTGCCAATTTGCAGTAACGCACCAACAACAATGATCCCTGAAATCGCATTGGTGACTGACATCAATGGCGTGTGCAATGCGTGTGTCACATTCCAAACCACGTAATAACCGACAACACACGCAAGCGCGAACACGGTAAAGTGTGATAAAAACTCTTTTGGCGCAGAATTTGCGAACCAGCCGAAAAGGATAATAGCTAATGCCATCAAACCATATTTCAGCGTTGGCGACATTTTCTTCTCAGGCGCTTTAACTTTCTCCACCGCTTTCGGTTTCGCCTGCGGCTGTACAGATACCTGAATTGGTGGCGCGGGCCAAGTGATTTCACCTTGTTTGATGACAGTTACACCGCGAATAACCAGATCGTCAAAATCAATATTAATTTCGCCATCTTTTTCTTTGCACAGGAGTTTCATCAAGTTAACAAGGTTGGTACCGTATAACTGTGATGATTGTGTCGGCAGGCGACTTGGTAAATCGGTATAACCGATGATTTTGACGCCATTGTCAGTAACAACTAATTTATCTGCTTGTGTTAATTCGCAGTTACCGCCCGTTTGTGCAGCTAGATCCACGATAACACTGCCCGGCTTCATGGACTCGACCATCTCTTTAGTGATCAATTTTGGTGCTGGTTTACCCGGAATCAACGCAGTAGTTACAATGATATCAACATCTTTTGCTTGAGCCGCAAACAGTTCCATCTCCGCCTTAATAAAGGCTTCAGACATCACTTTTGCATAACCATCACCGCTACCAGCTTCCTCTTTGAAATCGAGTTCAAGGAACTCAGCACCCATACTTTGAACTTGCTCTTTCACCTCTGGGCGAGTGTCGAATGCACGTACAATCGCACCAAGGCTACCTGCGGCGCCAATGGCAGCAAGCCCTGCAACTCCAGCACCGATGATCATCACCTTCGCTGGTGGAACTTTACCTGCAGCTGTAATTTGCCCAGTGAAGAAGCGACCAAATTCATGAGCGGCTTCTACGATGGCACGATACCCTGCAATATTTGCCATCGAGCTTAGCGCATCTAGTGATTGAGCACGTGAAATACGAGGTACAGCATCCATTGCCATCACGTTGATATTACGTGCTTTTAAAGCATCCATCAGTTCAGCATTCTGTGCTGGCCAGATGAAACTCACCAGTGTAGCCCCTTCTTTTAATAACGGGATTTCATCTTCAAATGGTGCGTTGACTTTAAAAACAATATCCGCGGCAAAGGCTGTGTCACGATCGACAATCTCAGCCCCAGCTTGCTCGTAGGCGATATCATCAAAACTTGCTAAATGGCCAGCGTTGTGTTCTACACAAACAGAAAAACCCAACTTAAGTAGTTGGGTGACTGTTGACGGTGTAGCAGCAACACGCGCTTCATTGGCAAGTCGTTCTCTTGGTATACCAATACGCATAATGTTCCCTTTTTAAAGCCTAATGTAATGTTGTTTATAGGGTGTTTGCTAAAATAATGACCATCATCACAGAGAAAAGTCTTATTTTGTGCATAAACAGATTTTAAATGTCCTAATAACCTACTGAAAATATGCTTCTTGATCCATAATTGATCGCGATTCTTAAACAGTAAATGGAATTCACAATGAAAATCTTAGTTTTAGGTCAATAAAATACTGGATACTTTAAAAATTCTGGTAAATTTGACTAGTCAATAATTATTTATTTCTTATAAAAAGAAAATCATGAGACAACAGGTTCAGTTACGTGTAATAATCACGTACATGTGATACAACAAAGATTCAGCACGTTTATTATAATAAATTGCGCAAGGCGGAAGGATTTTGTATGAAGCTGAAAACTACGGTCATCGCAGCCGCGGTGTTATCATTAACGAGTATAACTGCTACTCAGGCGGCTGTTGAGTTGACGCCAAAACAGGCTACTGAATTAAAACCTTATGAGCGTATAACAGTCACAGGGCGCTTTAATGCTATCTATGAAGCATCCGATGCCGTCTCCCGTAGGGCTGATAAAATGGGGGCATATGCCTTTTACATTCAAAGCCTTGATGATATAGGTGATAGTGGCAACATGCGTGTTGTGGCTGATGTCTATGCCAAAGATGCATCAAGTGTCGATGAACCAAAACGCCGTGTATTCGGTGGTGTTGAAGAAATGTCTAAAACCGATGCAGTTCAGTACGAACCATTCGATACTGTGACTGTAAGTGGTTTTTACCCTTCCCAGCCAGACTTATACGAAGCCATAGCGAAAAAAGCACTCGAAAAGAATGCTGCTTCATTTTATGTCGTTCGCAATATCGCAATGAATGATGGTGGGAATACATTAGCAACCGCTTATATCTATAAGAAAGATGCGCCAAAACGCCAAGTTCTTAATGAAGAAGCTGTTGTGCCAGCCGATTCAGATGCAGGACGTGCTCTGTTAGCTGAAGGTGGCGAAGCTGCTAAAAAAGTCCGTATCCCTGGTGTTGCTTCCTCAGAAGAACCAACAACAGCTGTTGGTCGTTTCTTTGAAACGTCAAGTAGCCAACCGGGTCGTACTAGTGTTACTTTACCAAGTGGCTATGTAATTGAAGAAGTTAATAAAACTGCTGCTGCGCAGATGGTTCCTTTTGACTCAATTACATTCTCTGGTTACTACACCAATACACCTGAAGTACGTTATCAAATTGCGAAACGTGCAGAAGCTAAAGGTGCAAAATATTTCCATATTACAAGAGAATGGCAGTCTAATGGCGGAAGCGTCACAATTAGCGCCGACCTATTTAAATAATAAATAGCACACTCTTCTAAAAAACAGCCTAAATCACTAGGCTGTTTTTTTTGCCTCTGATTACAGCGCCACGCCTCTATACCTCATTTCTTACAGTCCTTTTTTAAGATTAGCGCAAAAGTGAATAAATCACCTGATAAAATGCATATTTTTCCATTGCATATCTGTCGTTTCATTCGTAGAATCCACCACTCAAATTATGGCAGTCAAAGTCACTAGATTATTTAAACCTGCCAGTTAAACTCATCGCTACTGTGGCGTTTTAACGTCATTTTAACTTTTGATTGCTAAACATTCAGGATTTACTTTGAAAAATACGTTAAGCCTTACTGCATTAACCGCCCTTGTTCTTAGCTCAATGGTAGGTGCAGGTGTATTTAGTCTTCCTCAGAATATGGCTGAAGTGGCAAGCCCACTCGCATTAATCATTGGTTGGTCTATTACAGGCGTTGGTATCCTATTTCTTGCTTTTGCGCTTTTACTGCTATCGCGTATACGTCCTGACTTGGATGGCGGAATTTTTACCTATGCAAAAGTTGGCTTCGGTGAGCTTGTTGGTTTTTGTTCTGCGTGGGGGTACTGGCTCTGCGCTGTTGTGGCAAACGTCTCCTACTTAGTTATTGTTTTTGCGGCGATCAGCTTTTTCACTGATACCCCTGATAACATCATTTTTGGTGATGGGAATACATGGCAAGCATTGATTGGTGAATCTATCCTGTTATGGTTTGTTCATTATTTGGTTCTACGGGGTGTACAAACTGCCGCAGGTATTAATAAATTAGCGACCATGGCAAAATTAGTCCCTCTTGGATTATTTATCGTCTTGGCTTTTTTTGCATTTAAAATAGATGTTTTTAATGCTGATTTTAGCGGTATTGAGCTAAAAATGCCGGTTTGGGAACAAGTTAAAGACACCATGTTAATCACCCTTTGGGTATTTATTGGTATTGAAGGTGCAGTTGTCGTTTCTGCTCGCGCCAGAAACCGTCGAGATGTGGGATTAGCAACCATATTTGCGGTTAGCTCCGCCCTCATTATTTATATACTTGTCACGTTATTATCACTAGGTATTATGCCTCGTGCCGAATTGGCTGAAATCAAAAACCCATCAATGGCCACTTTGATGGTTAATTTGATAGGGTCTAGCGGTGACATCATCATCGCCGCAGGGTTAATTATCTCGGTTTGTGGTGCCTACCTGAGTTGGACTATTATGGCCGCTGAAGTGCCTTATATCGCAGCGCAATATCAATCCTTCCCGAAAATCTTCAATAAGCTAAATAAAAATGATGCCCCTTCTTCATCTTTATGGTTAACAAACGGTGCTGTACAACTGTCACTGGTGTTAATTTGGCTCAGCGGAAGCAATTACAATACATTGTTAACAATTGCCTCCGAGATGATTTTAGTTCCATATTTCCTGGTCGGTGCATTCTTAATGAAAGTTGCGTTTGAAAGACACAGCAAAGCCTTATTAATGGTTGGATTCATTGCAAGTGGTTATGGCCTATGGTTGTTATATGCCTCTGGGCTAATCAATCTCATGTTGTCTGTTGTACTATATGCGCCGGGGATATTGGTCTTTTTCTATGCACGCCAGCAGCAGTCTAACAAAGCCCCATTAAAAGTTATCGAGACTACCATGGCATTCGCTATTATGATCACAGCACTACCTGCTCTTTATTATTTAGTTGCTTGATAGGTAAAAGGAGGGTTTCAGCCCTCCTTACTCACCACCTTTCAATACAAACCTCTCGTATACCATCCTAATCTTCTATTCCTTCAAATCTCCCACCCATTCCCCCTCGCTATTTTCCATTTGCACTTAGTGACCTATAACTGTTGTATTGACTCATATGCGTATAATTTCTACCAAACCATAGTATGTTGTAACTAAATTGGCGATTTAATGCCATTAACTATAATAAAACCGCTTCAAGCTATTAAGCCCAAAGCGGTTTTATTTATCTAACTTCAAAAAATACTAGAGTTTTTGCGACAAACTTTCCATCGTTTGAATGATACGTTTGTCTGAAATTGGGTATGGCGTCCCTAATTGTTGAGCAAATAAGCTTATGCGTAACTCTTCAATCATCCAGCGAACTTCCTGTACTTCCGGCATATTTTTTTGAATGGGTGAAAGTTTGGCTAACCATTGTTGCCACATGTTTTGTACATGCTCAACTTTACTCATTTGTGCGCGATCACGGTTTGGATCGATAGCCAATTTTTCAAGGCGGCGTTCGATACCATTTAAATAACGCAGCACATCAGGTAAGCGCTTCCAGCCATGCGCAGTAACAAAGCCTTTAAAAACTAAGTTCCCCATTTGCGCTTTTAAATCAGAAAGTGCTAACGCCATGGAAAAATCAACTCGCCCTTTTAAACGCTTATTAATGGCAAATACGGCACTGAGGATTTGCTCAACTTGCTTCGCAATACTAACGACAACATCATTTAACTCAGCACGGGCAAACTCTTTAAGTTTCTCGAATTGTACTTCATCCCATACAGCACCACCAAAGTTGGCAATCAGTTGATCGACACCGCAAGCGATACAATCATCAATGAGGTCTAATACTTTTCCATATGGATTAAAGTACAAACCTAATTTAGATTTGTTTGGTAGTTTTTCGTGTAAATATTTAATTGGTGAAGGAATATTAAGCAATAATAACCGACGAACACCACTCCACATGGCCTGTTGCTGCTCAAATTCTGTTTCAAATACCCGAATACCCACACTGTTTTTTTCATCAACCAACGCTGGATAGGCTTTCACTGAATAACCACCCCGCTTTTGCTCATAGCGCTGTGGCAGCTCACCAAAACTCCAGATGTGTAAGCCTGATTGCTCAATACCATCGTCAACAACTTCAGAAAGCGTTTCTTGTACTTTTTCCTTTAAGTTATTTTTCAAAACATCAAGGTCCTGCCCTTCCGCGATGGTTTTATTTTTTTCTCCAATCACGCGATAAGTCATTTTTAAATGCACAGGAAGTTGGTTAAGTTGCCACGCATCACGCTCAACCGTAACCCCCGTCATCCGCCGCAGCTCTTTTTCCAGTTTATCTAATACATTTCCTTCAGGCTCAGATACACGCTCAAGAAAGGCTGATGCATAATTAGGCGCAGGGACAAAGTTCCTTCTGATAGGCTTAGGCAATGATTTTATTAGCGCGACAATCAGCTCATGCCGTAAACCTGGTACCTGCCAATCAAACCCAATATTTTGCACCTGATTTAAAATTGCTAATGGAATATGTACCGTCACCCCATCGGCATCAGTTCCTGGTTCAAATTGGTAACTTAAGCGGAATTTCAGTTCCCCTTGATACCAATAATTCGGATAATCAAGCGCAGAAACATTGCCTGCATCCTCCTTGATTAACATACTCTTTTCAAAATTCAGCAAATCAGCTTGCTGTTTTGACGCTGTTTTCCACCAGTTATCAAAGTGACGGGATGAAATCACATCGTTTGGAATCCGTTGGTCATAAAAGGCAAACAGGGTTTCATCATCAACAAGGATGTCGCGGCGACGAGATTTATGCTCTAAATCTTCAACTTCTGATAGTAACTTCAGGTTTTCTTTAAAGAATGCATGACGTGTTGACCAATCTCCTTCAACTAAGGCATGGCGAATAAATAATTCACGACACAGCAGTGGGTCAATATTGCCATAATTCACTTGGCGTGATGCGACTATTGGCAAGCCATATAACGTCACTTTTTCAGATGCCATCACGGCGCCTTCCGATTTTGACCAATGTGGCTCACTGTAGTTATGTTTTGTTAGATGACCCGCGAGTGGTTCAATCCACTCAACATCAATAGAAGCCGCTATGCGCCCCCATAATTTTGATGTTTCAACCAGTTCAGCAACCATAGTCCATTTAGGGGGCTTTTTAAACAAACCTGAGCCCGGGAAGATAGTAAAACGCGCATTCCTTACCCCTGTAAACTCATGTTTATCTGCATCTTTTTGCCCAATGTGCGAGAGCAAGCCTGACAATAACGAAACGTGAATACTACGAAAATCAGCTTCAGCGCTATTAATTGCAAAACCTTGCTCTTTCACCACTTGGCGAAGCTGAGTATAAAGATCTTGCCACTCACGGATGCGTAAGTAATTTAGAAAATCTTGACGGCACATTTTGCGAAATTGCGCATTCGAAAGCTGTGTTTGTTGCTCTTTGAGATAATCCCAAAGGTTCAAAAACGCCATAAAATCCGATTGCTTATCATGAAAGCGCCGGTGTTTCTCATCAGAAGCCTGCTGCTTATCTAATGGCCGTTCTCTTGGGTCTTGAATCGATAGCGCCGATACAATAACCATCGTTTCGCGCACTGCACCGTATTTTCTTGCCTCAATCACCATACGCGCCAAGCGGGGGTCGACAGGTAACTGTGCTAATTGTCGACCTGTATCTGTGAGTTGATAACCTTTATCTACTTGTTTATGTGGTTTAATGCCACCAAGTTCTTCGAGCAACTTCACCCCATCTTGAATATTGCGCTTATCTGGCGCTTCAACAAATGGAAATGCGGCAATATCCCCCAATCCTATCGAGGTCATTTGCAAAATAACAGAAGCTAAATTGGTTCTTAGAATTTCAGGATCGGTAAATTCAGAGCGTGAAAGGAAGTCTTCCTCTGAATATAACCGGATACAAATACCGTCCGAGACACGTCCACAACGCCCTTTTCGCTGATTTGCTGAAGCCTGTGAAATGGCTTCAACCGGTAAACGTTGAACTTTGGTTCGATAGCTATAACGACTAATTCGCGCATAGCCAGTATCAATAACATATTTGATACCCGGAACAGTGAGTGATGTTTCTGCAACGTTAGTCGATAAAATAATACGGCGCCCACCATGAGGGTGGAAAATTCGGTTCTGCTCGCTATTGGATAGTCTGGCAAATAAAGGCAGTATTTCAGTATGGCGTAATGACAATTTGGAGAGTGCATCTGCAGTGTCACGAATTTCCCGTTCACCGCTCATAAAAATCAAAATATCGCCATTACCTTCAATAGATAGCTCATTAACTGCATCAATGATCCCATCAATTTGGTCACGTTCACTATCGTTATCATCACCCATGATTGGTCGATAACGTACTTCAACTGGGTAAGTACGCCCAGAAACCTCAACAATAGGCGCATGGTTAAAGTGTTTAGAAAAACGTTCAGGATCAATGGTTGCAGAAGTAATGATAACTTTTAAATCAGGCCGTCTTGGCAATAACTGGCGAAGGTAACCTAGGATGAAATCAATATTTAAACTTCTTTCATGAGCCTCATCGATAATAATGGTGTCATATTGCAGGAGCAATTTGTCATTTTGCAATTCCGCCAGCAAAATCCCGTCGGTCATGAGTTTGACTTGAGTTGTTTCGCTAACTTGATCGCTAAAACGCACCTTATAACCCACATTTGTACCAAGTTCGCACTCTAACTCGTGTGCAAGACGCGTCGCAACTGAGCGCGCAGCCAATCGTCTCGGCTGTGTATGACCAATAAAACCTTGGATACCACGGCCAAGTTCGAGGCAAATTTTCGGGATTTGAGTTGTTTTCCCTGACCCTGTTTCACCCGCAATAATTACCACTTGATGCTTTTTAATTGCTTCTAATATGGCATCTTTCTTTTGGCTAACAGGGAGATTATCTGGATAAACGATTTTAGGTGGGTTCAGTTTTTTAACCGCAACTTTTTGTTTTGCCGATTCGATATCTACTTTAATAACATCCAGTACAGCGCTACGCGATTTTTCATCACGAATTTTTGCAATACCATGAATTCTTTTTCTCAATAACCACTGATCACGCAGTGAAGTTTGTCCTATTTCAGCATCTAATGCCGTCAGTATGGATTTCACGCTTTAAACCCTTATTTTTAATCAATTATAATACACGACGGCCTTTTACTTCGTCGTTTAGCAACAATATTTCGTTTTAGTTTTTAGTTGTTGTTATTACATAAATAATACCATCAGTTTTTTTGAAGAAGGCAGTCTAATTTTCTTTCTATCAATCAGTTATGTATCACGTATGATTATACGTAAAGCAATATCAATAAATTTAAGGACCATAATGAGTAACGTATTACTATTGAAATCAAGTATTCTGGCAGACTACTCTCAAAGCAATAAAATGGCCGATTACTTTATTCAACAATGGCAAGAAAAGAACCCTGAGGACACAGTGACTGTTCGAGATCTCGTCAATGAGCCAATCCCAGCCATTGATGGTGAAATTTTAGCAGCTTTTGGCCCTAGTGACACGAAAACTGAGCAACAACAAGCACATTTGGACCTGTCTAATACATTAATTGATGAAATAAAAGCACACGATGTCATTGTCATTGCTGCGCCAATGTACAACTTTACGATTCCATCACACTTAAAACATTACTTTGATTTTATTGCAAGATCTGGCCATACATTTAAATATACCGAACAAGGTTCTGTTGGTTTACTGGAAAATAAACGTGCATTTGTCTTAACCAGCCGTGGTGGGATCTATAAAGATACCCCAGCAGATACCATGGTGCCTTACATGACTTTATTTTTAAATTTTCTGGGCATTAAAGATGTTGAGTTTATTTTTGCTGAAGGTACAGCTTTAGGCACTGATTCAGTCGAAAAAGCCCATCAGCACGCTCAACAACACATTAATGACCTTGTTATCTAAATCAATCATCAAAACAACCTAAACTACCTTTGTTATACTTTGCGCACTTTCTTAGTGCGCATTTTTATTTTTTCTTAAGCCATTGGCCATTAATACCCCTAACATATTCCCCTGAGCCTGCTCTCTCAACTAATTTTTGCCCTGCAATACGAGCAACTTCATTCGTTTTAAGATTATTTTTAGATGCAATTTCGCTGTATTTCTTTTCGCGTTCACCGTTAATTTTTTCTGCCAATTTCACTGCATCAGTATTATCTGTTTTTACCACTGCTAAATACCCAGATAGTGTTTCACCTAAAACACCCTTTTCTTTTGCTTCATCCACCGTAAGTGCAAATGCAGAAAATACACTTAATAATGAACACAAGGCTAATGCTTTTATTATTCGGTTCATTTATCACTGACCTCCCCGAATAAATCACTGTTCTCTTTGAGTAACTCTTCAACTTGCCTATCGGCTTTTATTTGTATTTCATGCTCTATTTTCACATTCATATTAATATTAATTGGCTTATCGGGAGTAGCGACTTCCACCCGTAAACACGCCACTAATAAAAAGGCCATGATGATCACTGCGCTTGCTTTTAATGTACCCACGTTATTCCTTAGAACCTTCATAGGTTCTTTTCTAGCCATTCTTCTAAAGAACTACCAAATCGTAAACTACGCCACAACTGAAAGATATTTTCTTCATGTTGATAGTTTAAATGCACTTCGCGTTTTTTCTTTTCTTGGGCATTGAATCCTTCCAAAATCGTTTTCATCGTCAGTTGCCCTAAATTGGTAATATTCACATCAGTACGGCTACGTTTTATTTCCAAATACTGTAACCAGCCAATGGCAGAGCCAGCTGAAATATTATCATTCTGAATAGATTCAACAAATTGTGTATCTAATCGTAATGTCAAAGGACCACTGTTCTCTACCCACCCTTGTTTGACAATCCACTCTGGGTTATTCAAATAAAACGGAAGTTCACCATTTACTTTGCCTGAAACGGCGAATTGAGACACTTTCAGTATGGTAAATAATTGGCTCAGTTCAATTTGATGTAAGCGTATCGTTGATGCATCCGTTTGCGGCCAACGCAATAAGTCCATAGAGACATCACCACCCAACATTTTAAATCCAACATTCGTTAGCTTCAGTGGTGTCACATCTGTCGGTGGGTAGGTTCCAACTAAGTCTGCTTTAATATCCGTCAATTCAAAGAGATTATTGAGTTTTTTAATTCGCAGCTCTACGGGGGATTTTTCCCCAAAGGTCCATATACTTTGTTTCAAACGCCATGGTAATACAAAGTTCAAACCAGCTAGCTCACCATCTTTTAGCCAAAGGCTGGTATTTTCAACACGCCAGTGCCCACCGGCGATAAACCCATCTTCTGGGGTAATTGAAAATGCCGCCTGTGAGAATAGTTTGCCTTGTTTTAATTCGAGCCCTAGATCAGCAGGTATTAACGTTTGGAAAGCTGTAACTGACTGTTCGGGCCAACGAGCTTCCCCCCTAAGCCGCTCACCATCCCAACGCCCAAAAATAACAATAGGCCCCACATTTTGTGTGCTTAAATCACCTTTTAATTGAAATTCAGCAGGTGACTTCCCTTTAATATCCGCATTTACTGTTATTTTAGGTAAATAGCTTTCAGCGCCAAACTGCATTCGATTACTCGTTAACTGCAATGCACCATTAAAGCTGGCTTTTGTCCTATCTCTTTGCCACTGTAATGGCTTTGTGAGCTTTAGCCGCGGGGCACTCATCGATAACAAACCATATTTAATTTGGTCAAAGCCTGTTGTCAGGTTATTTAAAGTAATTAATGTGTCTTGCCAGCTGCCATTGCCCTTAACATCCCAACGAGCGTCTAACGCAGGTAGCTTGGCATTTCCCCAGTAATTCCAAAACCATTTACCATTATCTAAGGTGAATTTATTGGCTTTACCATCAAGGTGAATATCAAAGTCCCCCCAGTACTGCTCCTGTACTTTTAATATTGCTTGCAACCTGCCAGATATTCCCTCTTCGCTTAATGACGTTCCCGCTAAAGGCAACCGGATTTCTTTTAACAAGACTGTTGACGACGCTCGTCCATAAGCTCTCAATAATGAGCCAGATAAAAAAGAAACTTTAGGCGATATTAATTGCCCTGAGATTTTTGCTGGCAAGTTAATATCAAGTACCATATCGTCATATTTAACTTGCCCATTTAACTTAAAATTGACATCTGTATTTAATAAGTCGAGATGCGTTTCTGGTAGTGTTAAAACGATATTTCCTTTACCTTTCTTCGCTTGGGTTAACATATTCAAGCGACCAGAAAAAACCATATTCCCTAATGGTTGATTCCAATTTTCAATTTGAAAGCTGACACCACCTTCAACCGGGATCCCCGCATCTTCCCATTGCCACTGCCCCTGTGAAACGGTAAACATTGATGCAGATAATGCCCAAGGCAGGTTAAGCAACTCTTTTTGCTTAGCTGTATCTGTGACAATTAAGGTTCCATTTTCGTCAATCCATTCAAGTTTGGCTTGCAAATGCTTTTCTGATTCTAATAATTTGAAATATGCCGTTAACTCACCATTTTGTGGAAGTTGGCTTGAAACTATAGGGAGCTGGATTTCACCTGATAACGTTATTGTTTGCTGTTGTTCTGGTAAATACGCAGAAAACTCGCTGACGGCTAACTGCTTATCGCTAGTAATAAACGAAGATAATCTTAAGTTATCCCCTATAAAATCAAACTGTAGCGGTGTGTTTTTTTCAGTATGACGCAACCAAATACTTCCCTGATAGGCATTCCATGGTTGAATATTTATATTCTTTATCACCAACGAAAATAGCGGGATATTGTCTATCAATTCAGCAATATTCAGTGGTTCACTTGAATTATCTTGATCCGTTTCAAGTGCGCTCACACATTCAGTAGAGACATTCGCATTATCAATGTTCAAATGAAGTGGGAAAATGGAAAGACGCGCATCACTTAACTCAACAAGTTTGCAATTCTTTGCGGTTAAACTGAGTTCAGATAGATGCAATTGCCCTTCAGTAATTCGTGGGTCTGAGAAAGATAACTGGAGTGGTTTTGGTAAATAGTGAGAAGCTACGACAGGTAGCCAGCGAGCAATTGTTATCCATAATATAGCTAAGAGAACAGCACTTCCTCCGAAAAACCAGAGTAAAATTTTACCTGCTCTTTTAAATACCTGCATCAACTGCATCCTTGTTCGATTAGCTCTGTATCATTATTGTTGAATTTTAATTCAATTTTTACATTAACCCGTTGTCTAAAAAGCATAAACCATATTCAGGCGTAAGCAGATACCTATTTTCTTAATTTCTAGGTGATTTACAAACTTAATTGCCTTATTCTGAGTTTATCTTTTGTAGGTACACCATTTTACCTACTATTTTTATTGGTTCCTAAAAATTGGAGTCTCTTCGATGAAAATTGTTTCTTATAGTACCAAACAGTATGACCGCAAGCACATGGAGCAAGTTAATCAAGGCTCAGAATTTAATTTTAGTATTGAGTACTTTGATTTTCCATTAACTGTTCAAACTGCCAAAAATGCCGTAGGAGCAGATGCGGTTTGTATTTTTGTCAATGATGAAGCGAATCGTGATGTTTTAGAAGAACTTGCTGCTTTAAATATTCGTATTTTAGCTTTGCGCTGTGCTGGATTTAACAATGTTGATCTTGATGCCGCAAAAGAGCTTGGAATTCACGTTGTTCGTGTTCCTGCTTATTCACCAGAAGCGGTTGCTGAACATGCTGTAGGAATGATGTTATGCCTAAACCGCCGTATCCACCGAGCTTACCAACGAACCCGAGATGCAAACTTTTCACTCGAGGGTTTAACGGGCTTTAACATGCATAATCGTACCGCAGGGATCATAGGAACAGGCAAAATCGGGCAAGCAACTTTGCGGATTTTAAAAGGTTTTGGTATGCGCTTACTTGCGCACGATCCCTACCCTAATCAGGCCGTTTTAGACCTTGGCGCAGAGTATGTCGACTTAGATACTTTATATGAACAATCAGATGTTATCTCCCTTCATTGTCCCTTAACGCCTGAAAACCATCATTTACTCGATGAAGGTGCATTTAACAAGATGAAAAAAGGGGTTATGATCATCAACACTAGTCGGGGAGCCTTGGTTGATTCTGTCGCCGCAATTAACGCATTAAAATCACAAAAAATTGGTTCACTTGGTATGGATGTCTATGAAAATGAACGTGATTTATTTTTTGAAGATAAATCTAATGATGTGATTCAAGATGACGTATTCCGTCGCCTTTCATCTTGCCACAATGTGTTATTTACAGGTCACCAAGCATTTTTAACTGAAGAAGCTTTAACCAGTATTAGTCAAACAACACTTAGCAACATCGACCAGGTTAGCCATGGCAAAGCCTGCCCGAATATTGTTAGTGCTTGATTGGGCATCGGATTGATGAAACGTTTAATTCCACTGACCCTTTTGGGCTTATTATTAGCAGCTTGCCAAACACATCAAGTTGATGCGAAGAACGATGACACAGCAATTCAAGATGCTTTAGTTCACCATCGTTATGTTTTAACTGAGGTTGATGGTAAACCCATTAAAGCGAAGCAAACAGTTCCTTACATCGCTTTTGGCGAAAAGATGTTTGTTTCTGCATCAATGTGCAATGACTTTAATGGATTGGGCAATATTAATAACGCCAAAATTACCGTTAAAAACTTAAATAAAACCGAACTTGAATGTGTTGATGAAGATTTGTCTAAATGGGATTCGATGTTAAAGCGTATGCTTACAGAAGGTGCGACTATTAATTTAAAAAATAACCAATTGGTCTTAATTCAAGGCCATTATAAATTAGTGTATTCCCTACGTGATTACATCAATTAACCTAATACTCTAGATACAAAACCGTACTCATTAATATAGCTTAAAATGAGTGCGGTTTTCATAGACATGCATTCATTCGATTCTACTTTGCCTTATCAAATAACAAACCTACTTTTGTTATATGTGACATTTTATCCATATAATTATGAATATTACTACTAAATGCTAGTCCAGCAACAATACTCAAGCTACGTAATGTAGGAAAGATATAAAAATCATTTATATCAATAGTTTCGTTACGGTTTTCTAGCCAGACATCTAATAATGACAGTTGAGGAGCAAGCTCGACCAGTAATGTATGCGTTTCTTTTCGAAACTCAGCAAGGTCGCCATAGGATTTCGATGTTCTCTCAATATATGCAGCTCTTGCTTCATTTGTGCTTATTTCAGGAAAATCAGTTTCGACAAAACGAGGTGTCACCAATTTATAAACAACACTAGAGACGGCTTTAGACCAAGTTTCAATTTGTGGTGATAAAACACCTGCTGCGTATTTTATTTCACTTAGTTGGTCAATATAATGCACGATATCTAAGCTTTCGGGTAAATAGCTACCATCATCTTTTTCTAAGATCGGCAGCATTTTCTTACCAATCATTCTAATGGGCGTTTCATAGTCATTATCCAATAAAACGATTTGCTCTACTTCCATATTTTTTAAGCCAAAAATCATTCTTGCCCTAACGCAAAATGGACAGTGGTCATAAATATATAGTTTCATTTTTCACCTCACGAATAGTGATAAACACCCGTAGAACCTTAATAATAGTATATGTTAATACATATATTTTGTGATTATTTTTTTGTTTTTAAGTACATTAGTATTTAGTGCACAAAATCCCAATCGAAAAAATAAGGTTATGGCAAAATAATCATTTTAAACACAAGAAAGCACCCACTATGCCGATAAATAATATTGCTATTATTCTGTTCGATCAGTTTGAAACCCTTGATGTGATGGGGCCTGTTGAAGTATTTGGCCGACTAGAACACTGCCAGATAGATTTCATTTCACCTAATGGCGCAGCGATGACCAGCTCTCAAGGTGTGACCCTCAATACTCGCGCAGTATCGGTTCCTACTTACCAACATATTTTAATCCCTGGAGGCCAAGGTACACGCCCTCTTTCTATGGATACGAATTATATTCAGTGGGTAAAAATGCAGTTTGAATATGCTGATACGGCTATTTCTGTCTGTACGGGGGCAGCTCTACTCGCAAAAACTCCGTTATTAGATGGGTTACAAGCAACAACGAATAAACTTGCTTATGATTGGGTGACTTCCTTAAATCAATCTGTTCTATGGCAACCGTCAGCGCGTTGGGTTCATGATGGTAAGTTTTATACATCATCAGGCATTAGTGCGGGTATTGATATGTCTCTACAAATCATAAGTGACTTTTATGATGTTGAAATAGCTAAAAACATTGCATTAAGGATGGAATATTTATGGAATCAAGACCCTAGTAACGATCCCTTTGCAAAAATCATCATATAAGATGTTTTTATATTTAGCCTTACCGAACATTTATTAATTATGTTATTGCCAATAAATATAATCAATATTTAATTATCTAGATTAGATATTAATGATCAGATTATTAACAATGAATTATCCAAGCATTAACCTATTTTAAAAGGTAGTCAATTTTAATTATTTAAAACACCTATAACACATTGGTTTTTAATGGGTTACTTCAAGATGATTTCATGTTGAAACATCCAGTTTAATTTATAAATATAATAACTTAATATCACTCATATTATTATTTTTCTTGATTATGTTAACAATTAAACTTTAGGACCCAGTTTTAATGTCAATGCATATCCCACACTAAAAATAATGGTTTTAGCCATTTTATTATAAATAGGGATTTTTATCATAATTATGAATATTAAAACTTTTAAATTATGTTATTTTTTAATATAATCCTATGTGTAAATTAACAACAATTATCAAATAATAACCTTTCATGTAAATTGAGGATGTCATATGGACATTCATAGTATCATCGGTATAAAAATAAAAAACCGGAGAAAAGAACTTGGTCTTTCTGGCGCTGATTTAGCTAATAAATTAAATTTAAGTCAGCAGCAAATATCTCGTTATGAGAATGGCATAAATAAAATACCAATTAATCATTTAGTTGATATTGCTGAAGTACTAGATTGCCCTATCGAATGGTTTTTTCACGGTTATGCAAATAGTGCAACATTAAATAAAAATAAACTATCTAATGAAGCCAATCAAGAGTTAAAATATGCAGCTGAGAGCGTTATTGCCCCAACAAAAAACCGACCCTAACAAAAATTTTCATTAGAAAACTCAGTGACTATAAAAATAACATGGATACCACAAGTACCATGTTATTTTTATGTATTTAAGATAAAAAGCCAACCGTTATATAACGATTGGCTTTTTACAATGCTAATTTTACGTTGATAAGATTCTATTAATCACTAATTTCACATTTTAATGATTAATTCAATGAAATTATATTAACTTAATCATAAGTGATATTAAATATCATTTTTGAATTAACTTCACCAGCTGATGTTTTCGACTCATACTGATAATAACGGGCAGAATACTTCATATTAAAAATATAATCACCTTTATTAACTAACCTACCAACGTTATATTTTTTCTCAAATTCTAGAGGTTTTTTGCCGTTATTTTTATCTAGAACTTGAATACCTATACCTTGAGCAATATTTGTCGTGCTGGTATTTTCTAATACGCCCTTATCTAATGTCTTGTATTCATTACCACTAAATGTCATTTTTATATTCGCAAAACCGGATTGGCTTACACCTCCACTACATATCAACTTTATATCAAAATCCTTTTCGCCTGCTGTAGCCCCTACCCCTGTCAGTTGTGTACGTTTAATAGGATCTAGATAAACCTGTTGGTTTCTCTCGCCATCCACCCGACAGGATGGTGAGACAATTGTAATTGCATTCGCATCCAAGTAGCTTACTAAATATGGATTATGATTACTTTTATAACCATATGTTGTGTAATCACCGCTTGCTAATACACCAGAACCCGTAACTTCCGCTGTTTTAATAATACTTAATGTGAATACTGAATTATTAAGTGTATAGTTTGTTCCAAATCCCGCATTTAATGGTAAGAAATCGGGATACGTCATTGTATATGGACCAGACTCTCGATGAAATTTTAAACCAATTCCTTGAACATTTGTCTGGTAAACTTTACCACCTATCGGGGTTAAACCTGGGAAAATAACATCAGCATCTATTTGAACATTACCAGTACATCTTATGTACGTTGCGTTCGTCTGCATCCCAAAATCTTGCTTCTTAATGATGGATCCAACGGGTAAATCTGGATCTACAACCACTGTCCCCATTTTCATTTCGACTCGGTAAGCTGGTTCACTAGTTCGAGTGCAAGAGCCAGCGACCGCGTAGCTAGTAGTAAATAGCAAGATGAATCCTATATAACAACGATATTTATTATTTATTGACATAGAATTTCCTTATTATTTATTGTTTCTAAAGAGAATGAACATTGACCTTTTTCCCATTTAATAAATGCTTCTCTTGCTGTTTCACTACTAATAAAGACTGTTCCCCCTTGACCAACAATACCAATTGGCTCGTCATCTTTATTAGTCACTGTAGCGCCGAACGGTAATGGTCTGTTGTCAGGGCGTATAACATTAAATGCAATGTTTTTTTCTACTTTAGTACCAAATTTAACTTTAATTACGCTACCTTCATAAGGCACAACTTGAATCGCTGTATTCTCGAAAACAATGTCCTCTGGACTCCCTTTAGGGTCAATTTCCACATTATTAATACGATAAGCTCTTACATAAGGTGCAATAGCATAACCATTACTGTCTATGCGTGTTCCTGGTGCGCCCATAATGGATGCACCTTCAGCACCTTTAGCTTCAATTAACGCTAATGTCGTTGAACTATTCGGTGTCAATGTCACACCGCCTGAGTGCACCACCATAGAACCATTAGCGCCCAGTCCAAACTGGCGGTATCCCTGGCCTTGGCTATAGTTAGCACTGGTATTTACTAGCGAAGAACGGTATCCCGTATTCAAACCAATATTTTTCTCACCACCATTTGCAACTGAAGTATTAACACCGTAAGTCCAGTTATTCTCTTTATCAAATGCGCCACTCGCACCAATTTGAGTTGAACCGAATTTTTCGTTATTAAATATTGTATTTGAGGTCAGTGTTGCGCTCTGGCTTTCGCCAAAGTACAAGGGATAACTCAGATTCAAACTTATACGATCATCTTTTTTATTATTTTTAGTATTATCTGCATAAACTCTCATCAGTGCTATACCATATGAAAGTCGGTCATAACTATTGTTATAACTCAGTTGATACTGCTCTTCAGTCCCTGATTTATCCCAGTAATTAGAAATACGTCCAGTAAAATAAATACCACCATACCCTTCAGATAAGTTTTGATTTATTGTGTAGCTAAACCCATTTTTCTCACGACCCAGTGTATTTTCAATACCACGTTTATCATTGTCTATTGCATACAATGCATTATTAACATTGTAATAATCTTTTGTTGAATACCGATAAGCAGCCAACACTAAGTTCGTATCTGTTTGTGTAAATAAACGGCTAAATGTCAAACGGTAACTTTGCCCATTCTCAGTTTTATACTTAAATGCTGTTCTTGATTGTGTTAAGTCCACAGCAACTGCACCGAATCCAGTATTGATACCTGTACCAACTAAATAAGCTTGATAATCATCAAATGCAGTCACACCACTATAAAGTGTAAAGGTATTATTCAAACCATGCTGAATAGCACCTTGCATAATAAAAGGACGATTTCTCAAACCATCGGCATCCGCTTTACCACCAGCAACTTGGTAACGGGTAAAACCTGGACGTAATAATTGTGCTAACGATGAATATGGCACACTGAAAGTCGTTTCATGACCATCCGCTTCTTTTACTGTTACAACCAAGTCATTTCCATAACCTGATGGATAAACATCCGTTAAACTAAAAGGACCAGGAGAGACGGTTGTTTGGTAAATAATAGAATCATTTTGCCTAACCGTGACTAAAGCATTACTTTGCGCTATACCTCTGATCTCAGGTGCATATGTTGACATCCCATCAGGATACATATTGTCATCTGTCGCCAGCTTTGCACCGCGTAAGCTGATACTATCGAATAGATCGCCATCTGTATAAAACTGGCCTGCGGTTGCTTTTGATTTTAACCCTGCAATAGGCTTCTGCAGGTAGGTCTGATTACTATTCCAATTCGTACCTTCATGGCGCTGCCAATTAAGATTACCAATATGTTTAAGTAACCAACCGTCATAGCTTAGGCCCGTGTTTAATCCAAGATACGCACTTGCGTTATCATTTCCCATAGAGCCACTAGTATGATTATCATAATAGTTAGCCATATAGCCTATATTCAATGCCGGGATCCCTGTTTCCCAAAACTGAGGGGCAACATATCCACGAGAAATACGCTGTTCATAAATTTGTGGAACAGAAATATCTAAACGTAATGTCGATGAGTGAAATGTATCCACTACATCTTTTCCATTATTCCAATCTTTTAAAGGTAAGCAGCTATCACTCTCTTTGCTAACTGTCGGATTCAGTTTTTCAATATTAATACCAAAGTCTGAAAGCATTGCTGGCGTGTAGCATACTGCCAGTTGACCATCTTTCTGCTCCTCAAAACTAAGGTCATAACGCCCTTTCCAGTTGTTATTTGTGTAAACATCAACTGAATATTTTCCAGGGCTGATCCCTGAAGAATTGAAACGTGCTAGGTCAACTTCTTCTTTACTACCTATAATAAAACCACTATTAAACTCATAGGCTGTATCTTCTTCACCCCATGCATAAAATGTAGGTACCATGCATGCAGTAACAAAGCAGGTCACAGAGAGCGTATTGCTATATTTATTTATTAACTCTCGCTGTTTCATCATATATTCCTATTTAACGGTGGTTTTCACCGCAATATCTGAACCATAATCATTAATATTATTTATTACGATATTACTTCCTGATCTTACGGCTTGTATTAACTCAACCGTAGTCTGACTTTTTGGTTCTAATAAAACGGTTTTATCATTTAAGCCAGATTCACCATCTGTTGAAATCTTTGTAACCGTAATATAGTAAGGGGTTGGATTATCGATAATAATATTTTTTCCACTAGATTTAATAACAAGTTGTTCTGGTGCTAATTCACGGCTACCTAGCCCAGTTGGACGATAAAAGAATTTAAAACGAGAGCGGATCGCTAATTGTAATACATTCTGATTATCTCCATCCTTGCCTTTGGCTACAGGAGGAATGTCTAAAATATTTAACCACCATAGACTTTCTCTATCCTGAGGAATACTTCCTTTATCCATTAATTTGATTCGTAATGTTTGACCACCTTTGGCCTCTACACGTGAAATTGGCGGTGTAATTTGAAAAGGTGTTTTTATCGTGTCTGGCGTTTCTGAAGCATCACCGGTATCAAGCCATGCTTGTGCAATTGCAGGACGATCCGCGGTGTTGTTTAATTGCACGGTAATTTCTTTTTCATTTCCAGGGTAA
This sequence comes from Providencia sp. R33, assembly GCF_019343475.1. Taxonomy (NCBI): domain Bacteria; kingdom Pseudomonadati; phylum Pseudomonadota; class Gammaproteobacteria; order Enterobacterales; family Morganellaceae; genus Providencia; species Providencia sp. R33. Next base: position 1,698,628 of record NZ_CP072453.1, read on the forward strand.
ATAAACCGTGTGCCATTAACGATAATATTATTAGCAAATGAATGCATACTGAAAATGAAGCAGAATATAAATACTATTGCTTTCATTTAAACCTCAAAATAAAAGCGGCAGCATACCCACCGCTTATTAAAGTAATATTTACTTAATATTTAAATAATGTCATAGGTATAACACTAGTAAATAATTAACTTACGGATCTCTTATTGATAAGTGATTTCGTAAGTTGCATAACTTTTAACTTCACCTGTAGTTACAGCTGTAGGTGTAGAAGTTGCATAACCAACGTAATATTGGAAACGAGCACCGTTTTCAACTTTCGCTACATCACCAACAACTTTTTTCTGTGCTGGGTTACCAGGGATGATTTTGTCTGATAAATCTGCTTTATCAGACGTTGAAAGTGCTAATTGGATGTTGCTAGCGCCAGTAGTTTCAGTATTTGCTAAGTAGCCTTCTGATTTAACAGATGCGCCTTGCAGTAAATTACCGCCAGTCCAGTTAACATTTAATAACGTTTTATCGATTGCAGTGCCTGTGCCTTTAGGATCTTTCACATCTGCAGCAATACAATTAGTTACATCAATAACAAATGGTTTTGCTTTCAGAAGTGCATCTGCACCACCAGCACGAACTTCAGTTAATGAAACTGGTGCTAAGTAAACGCTAGCATCGCTACCTTGACCGTCAACAGAAACAGTACAAGAAACGTCAGTTACTTTACCGTGGAAGTTAACTTGGCCGCCGCCAACGTTTAAGCCAGCTGCATTAGCTGTTGATAAACCGATAATTGTAGTTGCAACAGCAGTCAGTAGTATTTTCTTCATTTTCATTTCCTAATATGAGATTTTTATTCTTACGCTTACAGAACTAGAATTCATTAAGTTTTTGTTTTATTTAGTGGAAAAAATGAAAACAAAAGACCTATCGTATAATGAATATACGAATGATAAGGTTTATGTTTCATTTTGAAACCTTCTGTATTAATACAAATAAAGATGTTTCTTAATGAGTCCTACTTAGAATCAATAATCATATGCTCTATATGATTTCGAAGAGAGGATACATAATAACTTAAATTTTATTAAATCGTTTTTATCATCGCATATTAAATTATTTGATAGGTGATAACTATTGAAAATGATCTATTGATTGAGTTATCTAATGTGTTATTTTCGCTGATTTACACGTAAAAAGTTCAATTTTTAGATATAAAAGTGATTTATCGCAATTTAATGGCGTTTTATATAAAAAATATTTGATTATTAGAATTTTAATAAAACATGTTTTTTTGGTTCTTATGAGTAAAAGTGGCATTTAGCTTACATTTAGATACTTTTTGTCGCAAAATATCAATTTAACACATCACTTTTTGAATAGTGAAAAAACCACAATATATAAACATTATTAATGAATTTTCGTACAAATAATGAGTCAGTTTTTAGCTAGTAAAGAAATAATAATAGCGAATTATTATGTTTACCCCCTCAAAAACACACACAGAGAGTATACTAAGATATTTATATCAATAATTAGCTTTTCTTGAAAGAATAACAATGGAATTATTGTTAAGGAATGGTTTAAATCTGATTAAATCCAAATAAAAACATATAAAAGGATGTTGGAAAAAAAGTAATTGGGAAAATAACAATAAAATCGCAATAAAATTCTTTATTCATTTAACAGCACAAACAACTAAAATATCAAAATAGGAACATCAGCAATGGAGGCAATGTAAAAAAAAATTATCATTGTTTTTGATATAGAATAAAAAACCCAGTCAATTTGCATGAAAAACAAACTGTTCCACATCAATTTTCACATTTTATAACCATATGAAAATCATCATGATTTCTTAAAACGAACAACACGAAAAGTTAGGATAGTGACCTTCATTTTTAGCATTAAGAATATTCCTAATTCACGCATATGGTGTGTAAGAGTGTGATCTACCACCTTAAACACATCAAAAAATGACCGCAGAATAAACAAATGCGTACTCTTAACATCATCATAACGTTTTTATATATGTTCAATTCGTACAATAAGGCCTGTTTTCAGTGCTATTACATAACATAAGGTAGCTAAGTATATTTTAGTATTATTTTTTTAACATAATGAGACCAAACACCATAAAAATATTTTACATCAGTAATTTACGATAGTCTGATCAACGATAATATCAAAAGCCATATGAAACGATAAAAATACCACCGCCTGAGCGATTAAAGTGACCCACAAATATTTATGCTTAATTTATGGTAATGATCGACTAGATATCGACACTATTGTTATCGGTCGATAACAGAAAAAGTTTGAGTGAAAAATGATTTATTTTTAATAAAGATAAAGCAAAAACCAAGCTGGCTTTTGCTTTAGGAGAAAGGCTAGAAAATTTATTGTTGATCTCTACGATATAAGGCCCACTCTTCTACTTTTTCACCTGAAGGTAATGTACAAATACCTACTTGTCCTTGTACTGTATCCGTAATTTCAGATGTCCCACCTAGTTTCTCACAGTAAACTGAAGCTGGATTAGCCATTCCAATGGGCTTTACCACATTCCTTTCTTTTGCAGTGCACCCCACAACTAAAAGTATAGCTGAAAATACCAGAAGCTTTTTCATATGCATACCATTTAAGTTAAGTCGGTTTATTCTATTGCAACTATAATAACCTGTGTGAAAAATATTATTTAGAGGTATAAGAAAGATATGGATAAAACAACACAACAAAGAAATCCATAACGTTTTGTTTTTACGGAAAATAACAATAATATTTCACGATGTGTGAGTGTTTTATAAAAACGGAATATAACAAAAAATAGTGATATTGAACCACTTTCTTGCAGAATGTCATTGTATTATTGGTGATGATAGGCACGAAAAACAAATCATGTAAGTTCAACCCATTTCACGATAGGCTATTTTTTGTCGTAACATGACTAGAGTGAACTTCCCAATACTTCTACAATTAACATACTTAAATGATTTATAAGAGTGCTTACAAGTATATACCTGTTATTGCTAATATTTTTTTATATTTATCGTTTTACCCCAATAACTGCTAATAAAATCACTTCTTCTTACGATTATCAAAAATAACAATTAAAATTCCTAAGCAAGCAACAACAAAACTCCCAATAATGTAATTTTGCCTATCAAATGCAAGGCCAGCATCTTTTATATTCTCACCGTAGACGATAGGAATGCTGACATCCATATTATATGATAGAAAAGCAGTAATGAGCCCAACTATCGTTAAAACGACACCAAATGTTTTCATCCTGTTCCTCTTAAATCCCATTAATTTAGGATATGTTAACCAACAAGCTAGACAAAAGCAAAGCTTATGCTCGCTCTTATCTTTTATTATTTAACAAAAAATGCGAGAAAAACCAACAGTATCACATTCGGTTTTTTAACGAAGGATTGATGAGCAAAAAATTAGTCTGATTTTTTAAAAATAACTATGAGTGATTAATTAAAAAGCATAGTTAATCATTGTTGTATAATGACTAAATCTTTCTAATACAGGGAACTGTGATGTAGAAAAGAGAATATCTAATAACATAATTAAATCAAGTTCAGGTAAAGATGCTTCCACTTTAGTACCTATATATTTAAAGATTAAAACGACCACACCTTTATATTAATGCTATGGTTCCATTACCAAAATTTCATTTTCACAGCGTTGTTGCCAGATTTTCTGGAAATCCTTTTCGGGTATCATTTCCCCTTCAAAATCAAATAAAGGAAACGATAAGATATTTTTTCCATTATGATCTTTTACAACTTGGATAATAAATTTTTCATACTGGTATGGGGCTTCATCTTTAAAAGTAAATACCTCACCACACACATTACCGACAACATTATGAGGAGAATTTGCAGCGGCGGCATACAGCTTCACATTTCTGAATTCTGTCGCTTTAGGTTGATACATAAAATTTGTCACCATCAGTTTAGCCTGAGCAGTCACATCAAATTGAGGGTTGAGATTCAATGATACACCCAGAACAAATGCAAAAAGTACTAAGATTAAAAAGCAGAGTATGCGGAAAAAAGTTGTAATCACAATAAAAAACCACTTACAGAAGACATGACTAAAATTTACCCCTTACATAATAGGAGAGCAACTCACAGCGATAAAACTATTCAATCTCAAGGGGAGTTTTTCAAAAAAACCTTTAATAACGCTCAAAAACACCATAATCTGGCCTTTCCCCCCTCATAACTGCGCGTTGTTGTTCATGAACAGCTTCTCTATCTATGCGCTTTTGCTCCGATGTACGCGAGTCTTTATGCTGTTTTGGCCATGTAGACTTATTTGGTTCAAAAGTTGGCGCTGAAGAACAGCACGAGATAACACATAAACAAAATAGTGAGCAGATAAATTTCATATTTTTTCATTATACCGTAAAAAATGGACAAGAAACTTAGCAAATTTGGCGAATAATAACAACCAAACAAGTATTTATACTTAATAAAAATGAAGTGCAAATCTTATTTGAAACAATATTGTCATAAGTGTAAAAATTTGTTAGTTTGTTTAACTATATATTTAACTTTAAATAAATTAAGTATATATACCAGCACCAAACAAAAGGAGTAAACTCCATGCTAACTAAATACACTCTATTTATCGGTTTTTGGTCGATTCTAGCACTAAGTGTTGGAATTATTTATTCCCATATTTAATACACCAGCAAGAATAAATTCATTTATCTACATTTTTAACCAACCCCGTGCCTATCTTCTCCAATAGAAAAATAGGCACGCATCCTCTCCTTCAGTATCCACTTATACACGAACTATAAGACCAGCAGTGATAGCTTAAAAACCAAGAAAGGATCTACCGTACCTACTGCAATAAGCGCTGTTAGGCCCAAAATAGCAATCATATTAAGTTTCCCATTTAACCAAATTACCATCAAATAAATTTGAAGGATGTTATTAACACCTATTTATCAAATACAATCCTATTAATACGTTTCCACACATTTAAATCCCAATCATTAAATTATAAAACAAGAAATAGAGATTGCGATGTCCCCCTTAGCTTATAATTTATATATATAAACGAGAGGGCATAAGAATATTATTAAAAAAAAGTTGCGATTAGTTGCGATTATTACTGAGGCATCGGTATGTTTAACCGCAAGACGTGAAGAAAACCTTCGCGGGGTTGCATGTGAAATACATAGATATGGTGGTAAGATCATCTATCACACGGGGAATAATGATTTAACTGAAAAGTTTGGATCTATAGCTCACCTAGTTGCTAACCTTCAATATTTAAAAGGACACTGCTTAAAAAACTGCGCTTGTGGGTTAGTTTTATGCTTGGTTATTTTTCAATGTTTTTTTGTATTTTTTGATTATTTTCAAGGCCCACTCATAGTGAGAAGATGTTGCAGATACAGCATAGCTCCCTAAGCTTGTGGTCCCTGTCCAATTAAAATATTTTTTAATGAATAATTCTTCATTGGAAAACTGATTAATCAATTCTAAACACTGCTCGTACGTAGTAGTAAGTAAGTTTTTCGCCGTATCTAATGAAGTACTTTGATGCTTTTCCCAAAATTTAATATTCATTTCAGGATAATTTTTCCAGTTATACGGCTCAGGTAGAAATGGAATAAAATTACCACCCAAATTAGATTGAACCCATTTAATAAATAAATTATGCCACTCATATAGATGAACTAAACAATCACGGATTTGACGGTCTCTTCCCTCAAAAGGAAAAATCCCTTTTTGATCTTCTAATGAAAGTGAATCAATTACACTCAGTAACTCGTTATAATTTTTTACTGCTAGCTCCAATAAACTATCCTTAGTTGAGGGCCTAGGCATACCATTCTCCTGTAAACTTAACTAAAACTATCCTAATCTACTGGTGATTTTTAGCAATATAAAAACCACCAATGTGAAGTGCCCACATAACTGTTTTAGACCTGGATCACGAAACATACACGGTAAGGTAAGCAAGGATAGAACAGGGTTGCCTTCCCCTATACTATCTAGCAATAACAGTGAAGCACATATCTTTCTGTTGGCTCAATAGGGACAACTTGGAAGGCTACATTAAAAATGGGCGGGCATCAGACACAGGAAAGCATATGAGTCTAAGCACACATATACTTGCTGGGCTCTAAGTGCTGGAGCAAACCCTAGTTTTATTGCAAATCAGATAGGGCATATATCAGTGTAGGTGATTTATGCTGTATATGGAAAATGGATGTCTGATAAAAGTGATAGCCAGATAGCATTACTAAACCTAAGTTTTGAAGAAAATGCCCCGCTCATGCCCCAGGTGTTAAATAGATAACCATTTAATCGAATAAAACCAATAGGCTAACCCCTACCCTTTGGCTTATTCATGATGTGGTCTTCCCAATCAACCACATCAATTTCCCTGACAGCAATGTGGCGCACAGATACTCTTTCATTGTGCATTGCGGCTTTAGAACCTGTTTTTAACGGGTGCCAAGCGGGTAAGGTTTTTCCTTCAAGTAATAAGCGATAAGCACACGTCGTTGGTAGCCACTCAAAGGTTTCTAAATTATAACGATTGAGTTTGATGCAATCCGCTTCATATTCGAAGCGGTTCTCATAGTGTTTGCACTGGCAGGTTTTTAAATTTAATTGGTTGCAAGCCACATTAGTGAAATAGATTTCATCAGTATCTTCATCCATTAGTTTATGTAAGCAGCATTGCCCACATCCATCACACAAAGATTCCCATTCATCATCCGTCATTTCATCTAGTGTCTTAACCTGCCAGAACTGCGACATAATACTTATTAATCCTATACTTAAATAACTCGAGTAGTCAGCGAGTGATCATTAATCGATAGCTTTAACATATCACCAGAGGCCAATGGACCAACACCTTCTGGGGTCCCCGTCAAAATGACATCCCCTGCACGTAATGTGAAGAAGCGGGACATATAGCTAATAAGAGGTAAAATCGGTGTGATCATATCACGCGTTGAGCCTTCTTGGCGAATTTCCCCATTAATTTCCAGTGATAGCTGAACATTCTGCAACTCACTTGGATTATTGACAGGAATAAACCCAGAAATTGGGCATGAGCCATCGAATGCTTTACTTTTTTCCCAAGGCTGGCCCGCTTTCTTAAATTTTGCCTGTAAATCACGCAATGTTAAGTCCAACGCAACGGCATAACCTGCAATTGCACGGGAAACACGGTCTTCATCTGCATTTTTTAATGGCATACCAATCAAGATTGCCATTTCGACTTCATGGTGAACCTCGCCTAAATCTTTTGGAATAACAATTGATTGAGTTATATCACAAAGCGCGGTTTCAGGTTTGATAAAGATAACAGGCTCTTCGGGTATTGCTGAGCCCATCTCTTTGATATGCTTGGCATAGTTACTACCTACACAAACAACTTTGTTTGCTGGGAAATCAAGTAAAGCACCTTGCCAGTCACGATGTTGATACATAAGGGTAACTCCTATTATCGTTATTGTATTTTTTGAGCGATGCCGTCGGCCATCAAACTTACACTCAATGCAAAATAGTATGAGCGATTCCAATGCATGATGGTGCGAAAGTTCTCAGTCACTAAAAATGTTCTACCTTCAGGATCATCCGGAATAACAACCCATGTTTTTACATCCGGCGATAATTGTGCAAATGCAGGTAACTTAACCCCTAATTGCTGCCAATCACTGACGGTTTTGCCTTGCTCTGCTTTAACGCCTTCTAAAGCTCGGTTAAAGTCCGCCGGTAAATTGACTTGGTAACCCCAGGGTAATTGGGATTGCCAACCTTCTGTTGATAAATAATTGGCGATTGACGCGAAAACATCCGCTTTATTATTCCAAATATCCATCTTTCCATCGCCATCACCATCTGCCGCATAGGACAAATAGGATGTTGGCATAAACTGACTTTGGCCCATCGCACCAGCCCATGAGCCTTTTAATTGTTGGTCTTCAGGGATATAGCCTTTATCCATTATCTCAAGTGCTGCCAGTAATTGCTTGCTGAAAAGCGCTTCACGACGCCCTTCGAAAGATAATGTGGCAAGTGCTGAAATGACGTCTTCTTTGCCTTGTGAGCGACCAAACCCGCTTTCAAGCCCCCATAGGGAAACGATAAATTGCGGCGGAACACCATATTTTTGACTAATTGAATCAAGCAGTGCCTTGTTTTCAATATACTTGTCATATCCCGCATTAATACGTGATTGTGGGAGGACATTTTTCAAGTAGCTGGCTAATGTAACCGTAGCTCTTTTTTCTGGCTGTCCTTTATCCGCTTTTACCACTCGTTCTATAAAGTGAATGTTAGCGAAACCACGTTCGATCGTGGCAGGTTTGATCCCTTGCGCAATAGCATGTTCTTTCAATAATTCCACATAAGCAGGGAATTGCGAAGGTTCACGCTGTTCAATAGGAAATGCTTTATCAAGTGCAGCAACTTCTTCGACAATCGCGGCATTTTGTTCTGCCGTAATCGGTTGAGCTGTAACTGTTTCATGTTGTTTCACTGAGCAACTTGCTAAAAGCAAACCAGCGACTAATGTATATAATAACGTTGGCTTCATTTGTATCCTCCAGAACACACAAGGGTTTTTCAGGTTTTTCTTAAATTGCTTTAAATATTAAGCTCTTTATGTTCTGAAAGCAGATCCTCCACTGGAGGCGGGAATTGTAAATAATAACCAACTTCTTGTAAGTCGGCCTTAACTCGCGCCAAATCAGCATTAGCAAGCTTTTCACGCTTATCTAACGCAATCACCATGGCGAATTGAGGTGTTCCAAATTGGGCTAATAACTCTTCAGGAACGCGTGAAAAATCATCTTTCTTTTCAACATAAAGATAGGTTTGTTCACGCTTAGGGCTTCTATAAATTGCACAAATCATTATATTTAACTCTTTTTCTTAGTTCATTAGCTTGCTTGAAGAATACAGTAACTATAACATGCTATTGTTTTACAGAATATCTTCGCCCGAGGATTGTTTCGGAAATTTTAATTTGCTGAGTCTAGATAGATGCCACAATCGCCAATAGAACTTAAAGGCAGCAGTTTTACTCTTTCAGTTATTCACTTACACAGTGAAGAGCCTAAACTCATCAAAAAAGCGCTGCAAGATAAAGTAAATCAAGCCCCTGATTTCTTTAAAAATGCCCCTGTTGTCATCAATATTGCAGAATTAACTGCACAGGCAGATTTATACAGCATTCATAAATCTGTAGTTTCTGCGGGGTTGCGTATTGTTGGAGTTAGTGGGTGTACAGACCCTTTATTGCGCCAAAAAGCCAATGAAGCTGGCTTACCGATATTAAGTGAAGGTAAAAGCCAGAAACCTGTTGAAATTCATACTGAGGTAAGTGTTGCCGCAGTACAAAATGAGCCGGTTTATCGTAAGACTCGAATTATCAATACCCCTGTTCGTTCTGGGCAACGCATTTACGCGCCAAATAGTGATCTTATCGTCACAAGTAACGTGAGTGCAGGTGCAGAACTGTTAGCAGATGGTAATATTCATATATATGGTGTGATGCGGGGTCGTGCCTTAGCAGGTGCTTCTGGTGATATTGAAAGTCAGATTTATTGTACGCATTTGCAAGCAGAGTTGGTCTCTATTGCAGGTGAATATTGGCTGAGCGATCAAATCCCTGCTGAATTTCTCGCCAAAGCAGCTAAACTTCGTTTAGTTGATAATAAACTTAACATCGAATATTTAAATTAGACCTTATTTACAAGGAATTATTCATGGCACGCATAATTGTAGTGACTTCTGGTAAAGGTGGTGTTGGTAAAACCACTTCAAGCGCGGCCATAGCAACTGGCCTAGCACAAAAAGGGAAAAAAACCGTCGTAATCGATTTTGATATCGGTCTACGTAACCTTGACCTCATCATGGGGTGTGAACGTCGGGTTGTCTATGACTTCGTCAACGTTATCCAAGGTGATGCAACGCTTAATCAGGCTTTAATTAAAGATAAACGCACCGAAAACCTGTTTATTTTACCTGCTTCGCAAACGCGCGATAAAGACGCACTAACTCGTGAAGGTGTTGAAAAAATCCTTGATGAGCTTGGTGATAACCTTGGTTTTGATTTTATCGTCTGCGATTCACCTGCGGGTATTGAAAGCGGTGCATTGATGGCACTGTATTTTGCTGACGAAGCGATTATTACCACCAACCCAGAAGTATCTTCAGTTCGTGACTCTGACCGTATTTTAGGCATCCTAGCCTCTAAATCACGCCGTGCAGAAAAAGGCCAAGACCCAATAAAAGAACACCTTCTATTGACGCGTTATAACCCTGGGCGTGTTACCCGCGGTGATATGTTAAGTATGGAAGATGTGCTGGAAATCCTTTGCATTCCATTAATTGGGGTTATTCCAGAAGATCAATCTGTCTTGCGCTCATCTAACCAAGGTGAACCTGTTATTTTAGATAAAGAGTCTGAAGCAGGCCAAGCTTACGACGACTGTGTCGCGCGCATTTTAGGTGAAGATCGCCCTATCCGTTTCATTGAAGAAGAGAAGAAAGGCTTCTTAAAACGCCTATTTGGGGGGTAAATAATGGCTTTATTGGATTTCTTTCTGTCGAGAAAAAAGACGACAGCGAATATCGCAAAAGAGCGATTACAAATCATCGTTGCGGAACGCCGCCGCGGTGATAGCGAACCCGCATATCTTGCTGATATGAAACGTGATATTTTGCAAGTCATCTGTAAATATGTTCAAGTTGACCCTGAGATGCTCTCCGTACAATTTGAACAAAAAGACGATGATATTTCTGTTCTTGAGTTAAACGTCACGCTACCAGAAGGTGACGAAATTAAAACTACAACAACAGAAAAATAATTTGCAAAGAAGCCGCTATGTTGTATGGCGGCTTGCTTTTACGTTAAATATTCCCCCATTCTTTGGTGCCAAGCGCCAACGTTTCCCTATTGGTTTTATTTATCTAAATTAAAGTGGATCACTAAGCTTACTAACGGAGATACACCCGCAGGCCTTTCCCCTACCGATTTATACTGTTTTGTTGCATCAAGCACCGCCTTTCCCAATATTTCACTGCGCTCAGATTTAACTATCGTGGCATTCACCAAATCACCTTGTTGCGTAATTTGAAAATGTACCACAACAGCGCCTTGAATCTGCATCGCTCGTGCTCGCCGTGGATATTGTTTATGGCGCTCTAATTCATTGCGCACTTTGGCTAAATATGCGAGCCGAATGTCCGTAATATTCTCCCCTGCGACTGAATTTTTCTGCGTCCCCGCTTCACCGCTGGCGACAGATTCGGCTTGGTTCTCCCCCAATTTTGCTTGTTGTTCGATTTCATCACTTTGGTCTTTTTTTGTTTTTTTCTCCGTTTCAATGCGTTTTTTAGGCTCAATCTTGCGCGGTTTCTCTGGCTTTGTGGGGATAATTGGCTTTTTAGATGACTGACCATCTTTGGCTTTCTCGCTGCGCGCTTTTGCTACTTCAATAGCAGCCTTATCGACCTCAATAGGCGAATGAATTGCCCCACCACTGTCATCAATAATCTCATCGACTTTAACGATGTGTTTCTCAATCACTGCTTGGGTCACTGCGATGGCGATAACCGGCGCATTTATTGGCATCATGATTTTGCTCGAATCACTGTGATTCAATAGGTGGTAATACACCAGCCCACCATGCAATGCAAGAGAGCCAATTATGGCAAATAGAAAACGTGAATTCGTCATTTTACATTCCAATAAAAAGCCCCTTATACCGAGGTACAAAGGGCTTACAGTTAGAATTTGCTGGTGACACTAAAGCGGAAAGCCCGCCCTGGCGCTGGCATCATGCTACGTGTCAGTGGGTCAATGTAATATTCATCCAGAAGGTTTGTCGCAATAAACTCCAACGATAGATTTTTATTCACATGGAAATTTGCGTAAGCATCCGTCGTAAACACCGCATTCCAACGCATTGGACTGTTATTTAATGGCATAAATTGATACGGGTATTTATCCATAAATTCCGCTTCGTCTTCATTTTTGGCCGTGCTGTGATAACGCATACGGCTACCAACTTCTAATGTTTCATCTAAGAAACGTAGTCCTAAGTTGGCATGAATACTGTATTTCGGCTGCAATTGAGTGCGCAAATAACCACCGGGGAAACCTGCGGTTATGCATTCAGAACCCCCAAATTCATTTTTAGGGTCCATCAACATAAAATTGACTTGGTCACACACCTCATTTTTTAAGCGGTAATCAATACCAATATCACCAAAAACAGCCCCGTTATCGTAACGGGCAAGTAGCTCTAACCCCGCCGTGTTGTGTTTATCAACTTGGGTAAAGTTTAGGTCCATATCCCTATCAAAGGCATTCGCCACTACGGTACTATAGTAATTGACTCGTAAATCAGCGTGGTTTTGTGCATTCAATAACTCTTGGAAATTACGCACATAACCCAGCTCTATGGTGTGGCTGCGCTCTGGTAAAAATGTGGGGGCAATATAGTTATCCACTGATCCACCAGAAAAACCGACAGTGCTTTCAAAAATACTGGGCATTCTGACCGTTTCTAGATAACGTGCAAAAATACGGTCATTTTCTGTCACATAAATAGTTGCCCCTAATGCAGGTGCCCACGCAGCATCTTCCTTTCTTTTTGGTGGTCTAAACCGTTCGTCACCTTTGAATTTAATTTCATCCCAGCGGTTTTGCGCATCACTTGCCCTATATTTTACGGTGGTGAGCTGCGTGACGGGGTCAACAACCGTTTCTTTTAAATCTATTTCACCGTTATAAAAAGGGTTATTTTTACGGGTAAAGCGTTTATTTTCATCCGCCTGCCATTTAGCTATTCCCTTTGTTTCTAAAATTCGAAACTCCAAGTCTTTTTTATCTCCCCTTCCACGCCAAAACTTTGCATATTCTAAAGAACGAGCAGGCATGCCTAATGCTTCTTCAACAAGTCGTTCTCGCTCATATGGTCGCCCATTTCTTAGTTCTTCAAAAGTCTGCCCTTTTCTATCAACATAGCTTTGGATTTTTTGGTACTCTTCAGGTGTCAGTACACGGGATAACTGGAAGTTTCTTGCCGTTTTTTCACTATATAAGGCAAACCGTTCATCTTTGGCTGCCACTCGCCTTTCTTTTAAAGTATCTTTCGACCAATAGCTGATGTATTGCGCCCCTGCATTGAACTTTAACCTATCTGTGGGCTGCCAATCCAACCTAACTGCGCCGTTATATTCCCTGCGCTGACCTTCCCGTGGAACGGCTCTAAACATGCCTGATTTAGGGGTAGTGCGTGAGCTATAAACATCAACTCGGCTATCTATACGCTCATCAATTAAATTGCCCATCAATGTTAAGCTAAAGTCTGGGGTAAGCTGGAATTTATTCGAAAGTGAAACACCGTGGCGGTTATTCAGCTGACTTAATTTAATGCCATCGACTAGTGTCCCATCAATATTGAGGTCTCTTGGTTTGTTCAGGTGCTTAAACTCATGCTGCCAATCTCTATCAAAGGGTTCTCTCGGCTGCCCCCCTGCCGTATTTGAATTTAAATCTGTTCGAGTTAGCCAATAACTTAAACGAAAATCCACCCAATTATGCGTCTCTGGCTTAAATGCATAATTTGCATAAAACGTATTTAAGGCGAGGTTAGCTAAAGGCCATTGGACCACTTTGCCATCCAAATCATTATAACGAATTTTGGATGGCATGATTTCGCCATAATGACTGCCCGTTCGGTAATAACCGAAGGACACATCTTGCCCGTTCGGCAACATAAAATTTAGCTTGGTCAACCATGTCGACATTTTCGCTGAAGTATTTCCGACCTCTTTATTTCGACCATAAACTTTAGCCGCGAAAGGAATGTAAGGGTCAATCTGTTTTTTGCCATAATTGCCATCATAGGTAATCATCTCTTCATCATATTGCTCCGCCCCACGGCTTCCCGCAAAATAGTTACCTTGATGGCGAACACTGTATGCCATCGTTACATTAAATTTTTCTTGTCGTGTGCCGATGGCAATACGTGCTGCGTTATCCTGTAAATTAAAAAAATTGGCGCTGCCCTTAGCGTGTGGGTTAATTAATACCTCTTGATCTTGAAAAAAAATGGCACAAAATCGGTCATAACTTAATGAGTCAAATAAACGTTTATCGTCGCGATAATCTATACCATGGTTTAATGTGCCGAGCCTTGGCTTAGTGGTATTACTGCTGGTTTCTAATTTAATATCAAAACCAAATTTGTCATCAGGGTTAACCACATCATCAATACCTATTGTACTGATTGCAATGCCACCCCCTGTTGATGTGCGCACATCACGGTCTAATGTTGCGCTTTTCATTACCAAAATACTGCTAATCATATTAGGGTCGATATAATTACGGTTGTTCGCTCCGTTATAGCCCCGCCAAACCGTGATTGCTTGCTCTGTACCATCAACAGTTACAGGAACTCGCCCTTGCCCTTGTATCCCTCGGACATTCGGGTCTAATGCGCCACTGTTACGTGCATCACCGCTGTAAACACCAACTGCATGGTTAATGGTATCCGCGGGGTTGGTGCCTTTATAACGTTCCACTTCCTCTTTACCAATATAGATGTTTGATTCATCTTTATCGTACTGTTCATCCGCCTTTTTTTTATCCCGCTGTTTGATCGTATTGGCTTTGTCATTAACCTGAATGGCACCAATATCTTCACGTAATTGTGCAGATAATACGCTTGGCATGCAGCATAGGGATAACCCTGTTGCAATATTGATTGCTATTACTGTCTTTACTTTCATTAATCCTTCCGGTGAAAATTAGAATCGCTTAATAAAATTGACACCGACTTCACTTTGCTTAAAAGAATAAATAACATCCGCTGTGCTTTTGTTTAATTGATTATTAAAATAGATAGATGGAGTAAATTTAAAGATACTTTTATTTCTGAGTGATAACTGTGTATTTAAATACCAATTATGGTCTTCCCTTTTAACATTAATACTTCTGTCAAAGGACTTAAACTGCGTATTCTTATACCCCGTACTTATTAATAGTTCGAACAAATCATAATAATTTAAAATATCAGCTTTAATGCCCTGCTGTTGATAGCTATCACTCGATAGTTTTTTATCCCTATTCACGCCATGAAAACTTAATGATAATACTGTACTTGGGGTTATTATATGTCGCCCCATGAGAAAATAAGACACTTCAAGGCCATCATTAAAATCATAATTAGCAATATGATAATTTTTATCGACTGATAAATAACCGGATAATGATACTTGTTCATCTAACGAATAGCCTATTGCCGATTTAATACCGACACTTGCATGTCGAAATTGGTTATCACACCAGTGTGTTTTGAACACAGGGAATAACTCAACTTTTTTAACGTCATCCTCAAACTGATAACCCGCACCAATAAATAAGCTATTTCTCCGGCTTGTTATATCTTTCATGGGTTCGATACCTGAACCACTCAACAGCCATTTCCCCGCGTGCTGTTGGTATATTGGGTACCGTTTGGAGAGGTCAACGCTATACTGCCATTTTCCACCCGCTATCGGTTTACTTCCACTGCCCATACAAATTCGATATGCACAATGTTGTTTGTTTTTATTTGAAGCCTCATTTAAATTCAAATTATAACTGGAACCAAGCTTGATGACGCCTTGCCAACTATTTTTATTTTGTAAGTAGGTTATTTGCTGGTTAACAAACTCTTTTATTCTTATCGGTAACTTATTTTTGTAACTAAGGCGTATTCCTTGGTATACAGATAACGCATCTTGGTCGCGTTTAATATCAAATAAAATCCTTGCTAGTTTTAATTCAACAGCGAGTGTATTTGGTTTATCCCTTAATATTTCTTGGTAATATAAAATCGCTTTATCATAATTTCGATTTATTATTTCTTTTTCGGCAAAAATAAATCTCACCAAGTTTTTATCATGCTGTTGATAGCGTATATATTCATTAATTATTGCATCAATTTTTTTTAGCTCTTTTTTACGCAGGAAATCATAAAGGAGAAAACCCATTTCGTCGATATTTTTTTGATTATTTTCTTCTAAATAATAAGAGCGTTGTTGATTGTGATTATTTGCTTTATTTAAAATATCAACAAAAGGTTTTTGTTTTTCAGCTTGAGATGAAACAAAAAAAGACAAACATGATAATAAAATAACAATAAAAAAATTAATTCCAATTTTAATAGTATTAAACATAAATAGTTTACCTTTATAAAATAAAAAGTAGGCAACGCATTGTGCCTACTTTTTACTCTTACATATTTAAGATTGGTTATTTAGTAATAATTAGTCCGCTTTTTTGCCACCAAATGCGGTGTCTAACTCATGGTTATCTTTGAATGAGGTGATACCGGCGACATGCTCCGCATTATCCCCAAAGAATTGCCCCATACTATCCCCTAGAAGAGAATCATGGGAAATGGCTTCGGCTGTTCCCTTAAATTTACCATCTTCAAAAACATCCCCTTCCATGGACTGCTTTAATTCATTCCCCTCCAGTAAGCCCACATACGACTTCTGACCAAAGTCGACATTAAAGGTACCTGTTAACTTACCTTCACCATCAAATTGGTTAACTCCCTCGATGTTATATACGGCGCTTCCATTGGTGGGAACTTCGGTGCTCGCATTGTTACCTGAAAAATAAGCGGTATGTGTGCTATCGCCATTTACCCCAGTTTGTGACCAATCCCCATAATAGATTTCAGCATCCGCAACTTGGCTAAATTGAAATTTACCCATATTGACATGGCGGCCGCCGCTGCTTTCTAACTGGTACACATCATCAGGTTTTTGCGTAGCCATCCCCTTCAAACCTGAAAATGCAATTGTCTTACCATTATGCGTACCGCGATAACCGATACCCGGTGTACCCGCAACTCCACCATGAGGCCCCCCCATTGCCTCAGTTTTATCGATACGAATATCAACAACACCGTCAGTATAACTTTGGCTTTGCTGTGATGTTGCCTCTGCAAATACACTGGTAGAAGCCCCTGATAATGACGCCATTAATACAACTAATGTTAATTTTTTCATTTGAATTCCCTTGTCTATGATTAACGAGGTTTATCCTCATATTGATGACTAACCCTATTTAGTCATTCCATTAAAGCGAGGTTGAGTATATGAAAATGATTTTCATTTACAAATAAGATAATTATAATTTGAATTTAAATAATTAATTCAAATAGAGTTTTATTTTCTTTTTATTTCAATAAATTATTTGATAGCCCATATTGTATTAATGGGTATAAATTAAAATTAAGTGTTAATATTTTACTTAAATAGATGGGATTTTAGGACTAAGTTCAATTTAAAAAATAGAATAATTTCATTAAAAATAAAAAACATATAAAAAGGAGAAATAAAAAAAGGAATAACCTTAATTATTCCTTTTTTTGCATGTCATTTTTAGACTAAATTTTAATTACAAGCTCGATAATAATTTAGTGAGCGGCTCAGCAAGCAATTTACCCCGCCAGCCTGCCAATAATTCAGGTGGTGTGCTGGAAGATTTAATTCCCCAGTGAATAGATAACAACTGATTTATTTGGCGCCTTGATGCTAATAACTCAGCATTAAATTTTTCATTTTCAGCAATATCTTTAACTACCGCTTTAATTTCTTTAAAGACATTTTTATATTGGCTTTGTTCGGTAATATTCGCCACTGGTGCTGGGTATTGGCTTGCATCAAGCTTCTTAGCTTGCTCAACAATGCTCAGCAAACGCTTACCATGGCAACGGATCTCTTGCCCTGTCAAACCAAGGCTATCTAACTCGCCAAGGGAAGTCGGTAAGAAACGAGCAACTTTCCACAAATGTTCTTCTTTCACCACAAAGTTAATCGCCATGTCCCGTGCTTTGGCTTGGTTCAAACGCCAATCAGCAAGTAGTTGCAAGCAAGCGAGTTGCTCATCACGTAACTGCCACGCATTGTGGATATTTAAGTACGCTTTTTCTGGTTTCAGGGCTTTTTGGCGACGGGCAACCACACGCAGACATTCATCTTTAGCATCATCTAAATAGCCTGCTTCAGTAACCTTTTGCATGAGAATTTCAGCTAATGGCAACAAATACAACACATCCGCAGTGGCATAGTCACATTGTTTCGCACTTAACGGACGTGCTAGCCAATCTGTCCGTGATTCACTTTTGTCCAGCTCAATACCTAGGTGCTCTGCAACCAATGATGCAAAGCCGCATGAAATTGGGTACCCCAGAAAAGCAGCAACGATTTGAGTATCAATCATAGGCTCCGGTACACAATCAAAATCATGCATAAACACTTCAAGGTCTTCACTCCCTGCGTGCAAAAATTTAAGCTGGTTTGGATTCGTCAGCAGCGCTTTAAAAGGGCTGAAATCCGATATTGAAAGTGGGTCAATCAACGAAACTTGCTTTCCATCATACAGCTGTAGCAAACCTAATTGAGGATAAAATGTTCTTGTACGAACAAACTCAGTATCCAGTGCAAGCCAAGGTGCATCGCTGGCCTCTTGGCATATTTGGGCGAGTTCGCTATCTGTGGTCACTAAACGATAATTCAAAACACGTTTCTCTTTGTCTATTTTCAGTACAGAGACGCCGGTATAAACCGGCGTCATCTATTCGTTATATTTATACATTCTAAATCACTTTTAGGCGGGTGACTTATTTCTTTTCAATTTTTCTTCATCGCGTAAGTCTTTTCGTAGGATTTTTCCAACGTTTGATTTAGGTAATTCTTCGCGAAATTCAAATATTTTAGGCACTTTATACGCAGTTAATGAACGACGGCAAAATGTTTTTAGCTCATCCCCCGTCAAATTCGCATTTTTCGTGACAACAAAAACTTTCACGGCTTCCCCTGTGCTTTCGCTTGGCACGCCAATCGCCGCGCATTCAATGACATCAGGGTGAGTTGCAATAACATCTTCAATTTCATTAGGGTAGACGTTAAACCCTGAAACAATGATCATGTCTTTTTTACGGTCAACAATGCGGATGTAACCCTCACTGTCGATTTCTGCGATATCCCCTGTCGCTATCCAGCCATCAACGATAGCTTCAGCGGTGGAGTCTGGACGGTTCCAATACCCTTTCATCACCTGCGGGCCTTTTACCCACATTTCACCAGGTTCACCTAGAGGGACTTCTTGGCCTTCATCATTAAGAAATTTCACATCCGTTGATGGAACCGGTAAACCAATACTACCACTATATGCCGTGAGATTATACGGGTTCCCCGTCACCAGCGGTGAACACTCTGTTAGGCCATAACCTTCAAGCAAATGTTTGCCTGTCAGTTGTTGCCACTTTTCAGCCACGGCTTTTTGCACCGGCATCCCACCGCCTACTGACAACCTTAAGCGTGAAAAATCCAACTTTTGAAACTCAGCATTGTGGATCCACGCATTAAACAGCGTGTTAACCCCAGTAATTGAGGTGATAGGATAACGCCCCAGTTGTTTGACGGTATCAGGGACATCCCGCGGGTTAGTGATAAGTAAATTAACGCCACCCACATTGATGAAAAGTAAGCAATTTACGGTTAATGCAAACACATGGTACAACGGCAACGCGGTCACCACAAATTCAGCACCAAATTTCAATACAGGGCCGTATGCGGCTCTTGCTTGTTCTAGGTTAGCTAACATGTTGCGATGGGTTAACATCGCTCCTTTCGCCACCCCAGTAGTTCCCCCTGTATATTGCAAGAAGGCTAAATCACCACCTGAAATATTGGGTTTAATGTATTGCATCCGATAACCATAATGCATAGCACGGCGAAATGAGATGGCATCGGGTAAATTGTATTTTGGTACTAAGCGTTTTACGTATTTAACGACAAAATCAACAATCGTCGCTTTAGGCCGCGAAAGTTGATCCCCCATACGGGTTAAAATCACGTGTTTAACTTTGGTGTTATAGACGATTTTTTCAAGTGTAGAGGCAAAGTTTGAGACAATCACAATCGCAGTTGTGCCGCTATCATTAAGCTGATGTTCTAACTCCCTTGGGGTATAGAGCGGATTCACATTCACAACAACCATTCCCGCTCGCAATATTCCAAATAAAGCAATTGGGTACTGCAATAAGTTAGGCATCATTAAGGCAACACGGTCACCTTTTTTAAGTCCCAGTCCATTTTGTAAGTAGGCAGCAAAGGCGCGGCTTCTTTCTTCTAATTTCCGATAGGTCATCACTGCGCCCATATTAATGAAAGCAGGCTGATCGGCATATTGAGAAACCGCGTTTTCCAGTAACTCTGCTAAAGAAGCGAAGCGATCAGGATTGATTTCTTCCGGCACATCAGCAGGGTAATTTTTTAGCCAGATTTTTTCCAAAATGTTGCTCCTGAATTTAGTGAAGTTATTATACTCAACGTCTCATTAACAAATTATTAACTCATTGTACCAGTTTGAAAAACAGACAATGTCAAGGTTGAGAGGTCTATCACTAAATAAATTTTGTTCCTTCAAGAAAAAACTGGGCGACATACGCCGCCCAGTTTTCTTAAATTTCGTTAATCAGATGTAAATCTGCATAAGTTATGCCTAATTATACACTGATCTAGACTAATTTTGGAGATGTTATCGGAAGAATCTGTAACCAATTCAACTTGTAAGCATGGGAATTAAAGGTTAATGAGGGATAAAGCACCTTTTAAAGCATTATTTACGTATATTTATCTAATGCTAGATAACGTGATGAAGTTTGGTATGAAAAAGCACAAAGCTGACATTCGGTACATGAATGCCAGCTTTGAAAGAGATTAATGATTATTCAGTTAGGTAGGTATGGACTTGTGCAGGGCCTCCTGGATAACCGTAACCATAACCCCAAGGGTGATTATAGTAGTACGGGTCGCCATAATAGCCGTAGCCCCATGGGCCTGACGGCGGGATCATCACACTTTGCGCGACATTCCAACGCTGGAAGCCTGTCACATCTAAAGTGACATATTTATAGGGGACTTGCCCAACTTTCCCCTGTTGTTCTCCGGTAATTTTTCCTACAACAGTCACATAGCGATTGGTAAAGTCGCTTGGCTCACGGAAACCATTAATATAAGCATAAATACGGCCAATAGATGGCGCATTAAGTTCTGGCGCAGCGTCGTATTTACTGAGTGCCATCACCGCAATTTCTAAACGTGTCCGGGTAGGTTCATTCGCCACTGCGAGAACTTTACCACCAAAACGTGCTTCCTGACCAATATACATTTCAGGTGCATTTTGTACAGATGTTAAGCTATCTGCGGGATTCTGAACTGACCCTTGAATTGATGCGGGTATTGAAACGCACCCAGTTAGTGCTAATACGCTTGCAACAAAAAGGCCTTTCAGTGCATTACGGCAGTTCAATTCGATGTTCATAGACTACCTCCGATTAGCAACAGTATAAATTTAGGTCATACGGTTTAAAATAGTCTGTATCAAAGAAGACACAATATGTTAAATCGGATAGATATAAATAGGATACTTATTAATCATATCCTATATTTATGAAGGATTCGATGTGTTTTTTTATCCATCAAAAAAAGGCTATCTGTGAAAAATAGCCTATTCATTTTGATGATTTTGTCGTTAGACTTATTCGCGACCTGGAAGTTTTTTCCACGTCACTTCATTACGTAAATAGGTCGGTTCCACATTTTCAACCGCAACGGTTTTACCTTGAAGCCATAATTGCGCAGCAATAGGCAGCATATCTTGTGCAGCAGGTAGGGTTATTTGGCTGTTATTGAGAGATTCATAACCGTCTAGTAATGATGGATATGCTTCCCACCCTGTTCCTGCATAACTCCATTGCCCTGAAATACCAGCAAATTTGGTTTTAAAGTCGTCAGGTAATAAGACCGCTTCAGTTTCTTCACCCTGCCAAGCACCGTCAGCAGCACGTGAATATTGTGCGCAATAGATTTCAGACATACGGGCATCTATCGCCACCAGCACGTTTGATTGGTTGGTTGTACGAAATACCCCTTGCGCCAAGGTCATCAACGATGACACGCCAATCATCGGTAAATCAGCTCCGAGTGCTAAGCCTTGAGCAATGCCCACACCAATACGCACACCAGTAAAACTTCCCGGCCCGCGGCCGAACGCGAGTGCATCTAGTTGATTTAAAGTGACACCTGCCTCTGCTAGTACTTCCCCGACCATTGGTAAAACTTTTTGCGTGTGTTCGCGAGGTGAAATAGCAAAACGTGAGATAATGTCATCACCACATAATAGTGCGACAGAACAGGCTTCAGTTGCTGTATCGACAGCAAGAATACGACTCGACATGCCTAAACTCCGGCAAATTAACAGATTTCAATTGAAAGATGCTGCTTATAGTAACATAAACCGCCGACAGGATTGCAGAAAAACACGCAGTTATTTCGCAGCGGCCTGTGTCCTCTTTTTCGCAAGAAAATTTATCGCTTTGGTTAAACTGCGGGTTCGTGGTGATGGTGGCAAACTGCGTAAAAATACTTCACCATAAGGACGCGTGACTAAGCGATTATCGCAAATCACTATCACCCCGTAATCACTGGTATCACGAATTAAACGCCCCACCCCTTGTTTTAAGGTGATCACTGCATCGGGTAATTGCACATCCGCGAATGGATCACCGCCACGCAGTTCACAATCTTCAATACGTGCTCTTAATAGGGGGTCATCGGGCGCGGTAAAGGGTAGTTTATCGATGATCACACAGGTTAACTCATCACCACGCACATCTACGCCTTCCCAAAAGCTACTCGTCGCGACTAACACCGCATTACCTGCGGCAATAAACTGGGCAAGTAATTTATTTTTACTGCTTTCCCCTTGCATCATCACGGGCAGGGTCAACGAGGCTTTAAACTCTTCAGCCAGCTCTCGCATCATTAAGTGAGACGTACAGAGAAAAAAACAACGCCCCTGATTTTTTTCAATCAACGGCCGCAACATGGTTGCCAACTTCTGCGCGCTACCCCGTTGGTTTGGCTCAGGTAAAAAACGCGGAACACACAGCATCGTTTGGCTTTCGTAATCAAAAGGGCTGGCTAACAACAACGTTTTCGCTTTAGTGAGCCCTAAACGATCCGTAAAGTGGCTCAATTTTTCATTCACAGAAAGCGTCGCAGAGGTAAACACCCAGCTCGCTGGTGTACCTGCTATCATTTCGCTAAATTTATCTGCAACCGTGAGGGGGGTTAATGCGAGTAAAAAGTGACGACCATAACTTTCGAACCAATAACTGTAGCCAGGAATAGTAACATCTTTTAAGCGATTCAATCGGTTACGGTAGATAGTCACGCGCTCAAAAATAGAGTCTAAACTTTGGGAACGCCCTAACGACGTTTTAATTACCTCATAACAAAGTTCTAAGGAATCATCGAGCAAGGTTAAGGCACGCTGAACTTCATTCAGTTTTAATAAATCACGCAAATTGCCACGGAAGCTATTTTCCCCCAGATTCAAGCGAAAATCTAAAGTGCTCTGTGTCAGTCTATCAGCACTTTTTTGCAGTTGAACTTGGTCTTTTAATTCCGTGCGATAGGTCATTATCATATCGCGAGCAAGATCGAGCAATTGCCGGCTACTTAGCTGTTGACCAAAATATTGGCTAGCAATATCAGGAATTTGGTGGGCTTCATCGAAGATCATCACATCGGCTTGTGGGATCAATTCCCCAAAACCGGTGTCTTTAACAACGCGATCCGCCATAAACAAGTGATGGTTAACCACCACGACATCCGCTTCTAGCGCTTTTCGGCGCGCTTTTAACACAAAGCACTCTTGGTAACGCGGGCAGTCACTGCCTAGGCAGTTGTCGTTGGTGCTAGTCACCAATGGCCAAACAGGGCTATCTTCTGCAATGTCATGGCAAGTGCTGGTATCACCTAGCTCAGATTCAATAGACCAGCTGCGCAATCGCACCACGGCGGATAAAATTTCAGGCTCTAAGCTCCCCCCACCCAATGATTGCTGATCTAACCGCTCTAAGCACAAATAGTTCGAGCGCCCTTTTAGTAAAGCTGTACGCCCGGTGTAATTCATCGCATTAATAATCGTTGGCAGGTCACGGTGATAAAGTTGGTCTTGCAGTGCTTTTGACCCCGTGGAAACAATTACTTTTTTACCGCTTCTTAGCGCTGGTACTAAATACGCGTAGGTTTTCCCTGTTCCTGTACCCGCTTCTGCGACTAAAACATGTTGTTGTTCAATGGCCTCTGTGACTGCATTAGACATCGTCACCTGCGCGGCACGCGGTTGAAAACCTGAAATTGTTTTAGCCAAAAAGCCGTCAGCAGAAAAGTCGTCGTGCACTACAGAAACCTATTTGTCAGCAAAAATAAGACGCTCACTTTACCATGAGTTATTACTCTGTGCTGTTCTAATTATGGTTTCATTGATCAAGCGATTTTCATCCCGCCCGCAAGCTGCTATCCTTTAACTGAATAAATAAGAAGGAATAATTATGACTATTAAACGTATTGACCCCGATAATCGTTGGTCTGAAGCTGTTATTCACAATAATGTGATTTATTACACCAGTGTTCCCGAAAATTTGGATGCCGATATTGTCGCTCAAACAGCGAATACATTAGCCGCTATTGACGTGATGTTAGAGCGTGTCGGTTCTGATAAGAGTAAAATTCTTGATGCCACCATTTTCCTTGCGGATAAAGCTGACTTTGCGGGGATGAACCAAGCATGGGATGCATGGGTAGTTGCTGGTAGCGCACCTGTTCGTTGTACAGTTCAAGCCCTACTGATGAAACCTGAATACAAAGTTGAAATCAAAATTGTTGCGGCAATTGATTAAGCCAGTTTTTTCATAGAGAAAAGGGCTACCGTTTTTGGTAAGCCCTTTTTTGTTTGTGGTGTCGCTAGGCGACAATCGCGCTAATCCCAAGGAGCATACATAAGTATGTGACTTGGATTAGCAAGTGCAGCCAACAACCTGACGACACAATATACAACACATTCATGCGCTAAATAGTTTGTGGTGTAGCTAGGCGGCAATCGCGCTAATCCCAAGGAGCATAATAAGTATGTGACTTGGGTTAGCAAGTGCAGCCAACAACGCTACAGCACAAAATATAACGCGCATGACGTGCATTAGGACATCTTAATCAACACCATACCTAACAACAGCAACACTATTCCACCCCAGCCTTTATAATTCAGCCGTTGGTTAAACAGTATCCACCCTGCTGCCACTGTTGCGATGATCCCGAATGCGCCCCAGAGCGCATAAGCGATGGATAGCTCAATGCCTTTTACCGCTTGCGCGAGAGAGCTAAATGCCCCCAGCACAGCCACCAGCGAGAGGATACCAAGCCAATATCGTTTAAAGCCATTCGACATTTTTAACAAGATATTCGCAATGATTTCCAATACAACGGCTAGGATCAAAAACGCAGCATGCCACCATTCAAAATGACTGGCCATATTACGCCTCCGACTTAGCTTCGCGTCCAACTAAAGCACTTGATTTGGCTGCGTTGACCGCATGTTGAGTGGCTTGTTTTACTTTTTGAGCCGACTCGCGAACTGTTGCTTTTTTGGTTCCTGATTTAATCAGACCAATACCGGTGATCAGTAATACTAATCCACCTATTTTCATTGGTGATAAGGTTTCGTCAAACCACATAACGCTGAAGGTAGTAATAAACAAAATACCGATACCTTCCCAAAGTGCGTAAGCAACACCTAATGCGACTTTTTTTACCGCAATCGCGAGAAGAATGTAAGAAGTGGCTATCATCACGTACATGACCACCATACCAGTGAAATCGCCGCTCACACTGGCGTGTTTCATTGATAAGGTACCAATAACTTCAGTTACGATAGCTAATATTAAAAATATCCAATAAATCATTATAATATCTCTCTATATACAGCCGCGTCACAGCCTGTTTTTTGTACAGATCATGCGAACAGAAAGCGTTAACGCAGTTGTTGAAAATTCAAATAAAAACAATACGATGCTGAGTTTATTCAGCGAAATGAATAATCGAGAGAGACGCTATAATGCACCACACCAGTAGTGTTCACTGGAAAGGATAGCTGAAAGGAAAAGCCTGTGTGTCGTTCTTTTTTGGGACTTGCTGATCTTGCCGCTAGTTGAGCTAAGCATGATATCTTATTCTTTTCATCAGGCGGACATCCACCCAATTTACTCCGAACCCTCATGTTGATAGTTGATTACAGCTTATTTTTAGCATGCCTTTTTTATTAAGTCAATGAATACAAACACCTTTTATATTGCATAAAAATATGCATACTTATTCATTAATATGCTAACTAACCCTAGAGCCATCAAGCTTCAACCGAATATCCAACCGCTATTTCGACATTTTCTTTTAGTGTTTTTTAATAAAAAAATTTATTTTTACCACTTTTTTGACTTTGCTAGCCCAATGCGTGCGCTGTTTGATCTTTCACATTGACAAGCTAAAGGAACAAGCTTCTTATAGTAACCATATGATTGAGTTACACCAAAGAGAGAGACATGAACACCTTCAGCCTAACCTCCAATAGCTTTCAAAATGCCGCAGACGCAACGCCACTCCCTTATGATGTCGTATCTATTCAATCCCAAGTGATTTATGGCAGTGTGGGAAACAGTATCGCCGTTCCTGCACTGACCAAGCAAGGTTTACGTGTTGCTGCAATTCCAACCGTCGTATTAAGTAATACCCCTCACTATCCAACCTGTTATGGCGGTGAATTACCGGGTGAATGGTTTCGTGGTTATTTAAACGGTTTTGTCGAACGCGGTAGCTTAGACTCCGTCAGATCAATTCTAACGGGTTATTTAGGTTCACCAGACAAAGCGCGGGATTTAGCAGATTGGCTGGCAAAAGTGCGTGAACAGCGCCCTACATTACCAGTCATTGTCGACCCAGTAATGGGGGATGAAGATAGCGGTTTTTATATTCCACCTGAAATTGCGGATGTCTATCGTGACAAAGTGATCCCATTAGCAACAGGTATTATCCCGAATAAATTCGAATTGATGACCTTAAGTGGGCAGCAGGTTAATGACTTAGACGAAGCGATTATTGCCGCTCGCAGCTTATTAAAAGGTCATACGCAATGGGTAATTATTACCAGTGCCTTCCAACCTGATGACGATAATATTGAAGTGGTCTGCGTGACAAAAAATGATGTCGCCGTGATCCGCCATAAACGTTACCCTGTCACGCCAAAGGGAACAGGTGATTTATTTGGGGCAGAACTGACTGCACAACTCCTTGCTGGCCTATCCGTCCCTGATGCTGCAAAAATGGCATGTTTACGTATCGAGCAAGGGATCATCCATATGGTGGCAACGGGTCGCAGTGAGTTAGTGCTTTAATTCATTTCCATACGCCATAAAAAAGCCAAACTCGAAGGTTTGGCTTTTATCAATAAATCGCGTTTAGTTATCGATTATTCAAACTCATTCCAAGAACGGCCATCGCGGGCAATCATTGCAACAGAGGCAATTGGCCCCCACGTACCTGCTTGGTATGGTTTTGGTGCTTCGTTGTCCATCGCCCATGCATCCATGATGGAATCAACAAATTTCCATGCTTCTTCGACTTCATCACGACGAACGAATAATGCTTGGATACCACGCATTGCTTCAAGCAGCAGGCGCTCATAGGCATCAGCCAAGTGAGTTTGGTTGAACGTTTCAGAGAAACTTAAGTCCAGCTTTGTGGTTTGTAAGCGGTGTTTATGATCAAGACCCGGCGCCTTGTTCATAATTTCGATATCAATCCCTTCATCTGGCTGCAAACGAATAGTCAGTTTGTTTTGTGGTAAATCTTGATAGCTTTCTGAGAAAATATTCAGCGCAGGTTTTTTAAAGTAAACAACTACTTCTGAACATTTTGCTGGTAGGCGTTTACCTGTACGTAAATAGAAAGGTACGCCCGCCCAACGCCAATCGTCGATATCCACACGTAGTGCAACGAATGACTCCGTCATGCTCTGCTTGTTAGCGCCCTCTTCTTCAAGATAACCTGGTACTTTTTTACCTTGAACAAAACCTGCCGTATATTGCCCACGAACCGCTTTTTCACGTACATTTGTATGGTCAATACGACGTAATGAACGTAGTACTTTCACTTTTTCATCACGAATACGGTCAGTGGTTAAATCCGCAGGCGGGGACATGGCAATCATTGTTAGGATTTGCAGTAAGTGGTTTTGGATCATGTCACGCATTTGACCAGCTTGGTCAAAATAACCCCAACGACCTTCAATCCCAACTTCTTCTGCAACAGTAATTTGCACGTGGTCGATAGTGCGGTTATCCCAGTTATTGATAAATAACGAGTTTGCAAAACGCAGCGCTAATAGGTTTAAAACTGTCTCTTTACCCAGGTAGTGGTCAATACGGTAAACTTGGCTTTCGTCAAAGTATTTTGCCACTTCGTTATTGATTTCTTGGGAAGATTCCAAATCAGTGCCTAATGGTTTTTCCATCACCACACGGTTTGGTTTTTTATTTAATTTTGCGTGACCAAGACCTTGGCACATTGCACCAAATGTACTTGGTGGCATAGCAAAGTAATGAATAGCAGGATGTGAGTCTTGCTTTAGCATATCCGCTAAACGCACAAAACTGTCTGTTTCGTTAACGTCTAAATTACAGAAATCTAAGCGGGCACTGAGTTTTTCCCACAATGCTGAATCGAGTTCTTCTTTTAAGAATTTGTCTAACGCTTCTTTAACGAATTCGACATAATCAGCTTGTGTCCAATCTGCACGGCCTACACCGATGATTCGGGTATCAGGGTGGATGTAACCCGCCTTTTCCAACTGATATAAAGAAGGAAGCAGCTTACGACGAGCGAGGTCTCCCTTGGTACCGAAAATAATTAAGTCACAAGCTTGAGCAGCATTATGTACCGCCATATTGGTTCTCCTCAATTTGCGGAATCTAAGACCTAACTAGGATAGGCCCTATTGTAATTTTGTTAAAATTAGCCCTAATTCCGCTAATGTACCCTGTTGCTGGTGTTCAGTAAATCTTCATGATACTGATCACAGTTTTTATGCTGAAAAAAGCAGCATATCATTGTTCTTAACTGTCATTATACACTTTATGCCATCCTACCCTTAAATCTTGCTCAAAAACTGAAAGGAGCCAGCTTTAGTAATAAAATAACAAAAAAAGTGCTCAACTTACTGAGGTGAAAATTAGATACGCTTCAAAGTTTCATAAAAAAGCTGCCATTGATCACCCGCATTCAGATAGCCTACTTACCCTACATAGTATATTTTCACTCTAAGTGATTGCCTCACGACAGCAAGCTATAATCAAACATAACATAGCGTGATGGCAGAAAAATTTCTCCTTTTGATGAAATAGGCGCTTTGCTATATGAATATTTTAGAACAAATGAAAACCAGCCTCGATTTTTTAAGTAAATCGGAGAAAAAAGTGGCTGAAGTGATTTTAGGGATGCCACAGCGCGCTATTCATCTCAGTATTGCGGCTCTTGCACAATTAGCTGATGTCAGTGAACCTACCGTTAACCGATTTTGCCGTAAAATGGAAACTAAAGGCTTTCCAGACTTCAAACTTCGCCTTGCCCAAAACCTCGCTAATGGCACGCCCTACGTTAATCGACATATAGAAGAAACGGATACAGTAAACACCTACACGCACAAAATTTTTGAGTCTGCAATGGCGGGCCTTGACCATGTGAAGCATACCCTCGATATCAGCGCGGTTAACCGTGCTGTCGACTTGCTCACTCAAGCTCGAAAAATTAGTTTCTTTGGCTTTGGCGCATCCGCTGCCGTGGCTCACGATGCGATGAATAAGTTCTTTCGTTTTAATATTCCTGTCATGTATTTTGATGATATTGTCATGCAACGCATGAGCTGTATGAATAGTACTGAAGGGGATGTGATTGTGTTAATTTCTCACACAGGAAGAACCAAAGCCCTTGTCGAGATGGCTCAATTGGCACGGCAAAATGATGCGACAGTCATTGCTATCACCTCAGAGAATGCCCCTCTAGCACAAGCCGCTTCGTTATCTATCATTATTGATGTCCCTGAAGATACAGATATGTACATGCCAATGGTTTCTCGAATGGCACAACTTGCCGTTATAGATGTCTTAACAACTGGGTTTACGTTAAGAAGAGGTGAAAAATTTAGAGATAACTTGAAGCGCGTCAAAGAAGCCTTGCGTGATTCGCGGTTTGATAACGTCTAAAGCTAAAACTGGCAGGATAAAGTGTCTTTCTATGTTTATCGGGCTTTAATAGTTTTACAGACCTGATAGCATTAAGAAATTCGCAGTATATAATAGCTGTGTTCGTGTCAGCATCCCTATTTGCAGTAAACAGGTTTCGAAATGGGGTGAAATGGTTTCACCCTTTTATCAACGCCATTACAGGTCAACGGAGTCATACATGTCTAGACGGCTTAGAAGAACTAAAATTGTTACAACCCTTGGTCCAGCTACCGATCGTGATAATAACCTCGAAAAAATCATCAATGCAGGTGCCAACGTTGTTCGCCTTAACTTCTCCCACGGAACTCCAGAAGACCATCAATTACGCGCTAACAAAGTGCGTGAAATCGCCGCTCGTTTAGGCCGCCATGTTGCGATCCTCGGTGATTTACAAGGTCCAAAGATCCGTGTTTCTACGTTTAAAGACGGTAAAGTTTTCTTAAATATCGGTGATAAATTCATTCTTGATGCCAACTTAGGTAAAGGTGAAGGTAACCAGCAAAAAGTCGGTATTGACTATAAAGGGTTACCCGCTGACGTTGTTCCTGGCGATATCCTGCTGCTCGATGACGGGCGCGTTCAATTGAAAGTCCGTGAAGTACAAGGTTTGCAAGTCTTTACTGAAGTGACTGTGGGTGGCCAATTATCAAATAACAAAGGTATCAATAAATTAGGCGGTGGCCTTTCCGCTGAAGCGTTAACAGACAAAGACAAAGAAGACATTATAACTGCTGCTAAAATTAACGTCGATTACTTAGCGGTCTCCTTCCCACGCTCTGGCGAAGATTTAGATTACGCACGTCGTTTAGCTCGCGATGCAGGTTGTGAATGCCAAATTGTTGCGAAAGTTGAGCGCGCAGAAGCCGTGGCAAACGACCAAGTGATGGATGAAGTCATCATGGCATCTGACGTTGTAATGGTAGCGCGTGGTGACTTAGGTGTAGAAATTGGTGACCCAGAACTTGTTGCTGTTCAGAAAAAACTGATCCGCCGTTCACGTCAATTAAACCGCGTGGTTATCACTGCAACCCAAATGATGGAATCGATGATAACTAACCCAATGCCAACCCGTGCAGAAGTCATGGACGTGGCAAATGCGGTGTTAGATGGTACCGATGCGGTGATGTTATCTGCAGAAACTGCCGCAGGGCAATACCCAGCAGAAACCGTTGCCGCGATGGCACAAGTTTGTTTTGGTGCAGAAAAAATGCCAGGCTTAAACGTGTCTAAACACCGTTTAGATGCTGAATTTAGTAGCCCAGAAGAAGCCATTGCGATGTCAACGATGTACGCTGCTAACCACCTGAAAGGCGTCAAAGCGATTATTGCGATGACTGAATCAGGCCGTACAGCACGTATGATGTCCCGCATCAGTTCTGGTTTGCCTATTTTTGCTATGTCGCGCCATGAAAAAACACTGAACCAATGTTCACTGTATCGTGGTGTTACCCCTGTATTTTGTAGCACACACACTGATGGCATCGAGGCTGCGGCGGAAGCTGTTACCCGTTTACGTGATAACGGCTATTTAATGAGTGGTGATATTGTCCTCGTGACCCAAGGTGACTTAATGGGTACAGTCGGAAGCACTAACACTTGTCGTATCTTAGAAGTCGAATAATCTTCCCACCCCGCTCAACCGAGCGGGGTTCTTTTGCCTATCTCCTTTTTTAATTTCCTTTTTCGACCTTAAGTCATAATGAAACCATAACATTGTGCCAAAATTCGATATATTAAATCTTATATAACGCTAGTTTGATCGGTATCATCAACCCCTCTCGTTCTTTTCGCTGTAATGGCGACAATATTTACTTATTAAAATAATAAAGGAAACATAGCAATGCACCGTCATTCTTCATTGGCGCTACTCCTCTTCTCCCCTTTTTCATTGGCTTCTTTAAGTAATGTCTCAGATGTCATCGTGGTAAACTCCACGATGCCAAACCAACAGGCCATGACATCCACATCTCTTTCTATCAGTAAAGAAATGATGGAAGTACAAGGCAGCTTGAACCTAGCAGATGTTTTACAAAACACCCCTGGAATTCAACTACGTTACGGTGGACAAGGTGTCCCACAACTTGATATTCGGGGATATAAGTCTCGCCACATCACATTTTTAGTCAATGGCGTTCCTCAAAATAATGCATGGAATAGCCAATTTGACCCACAACTGATCCCAGTAGAACAAATTGAACGCGTCGATATCATCAAAGGAGGTTCAGGTTCACTGTTATATGGTGCAGGCGGTTTTGGTGGTGTGATCAATGTGATTACTCATGGGCAATATACCCCAAAAACACGCGTTTCTTTGGGGGCGGGTAATGGTGAACATTATAATTTAAGTGGTAGCACTTCAGGTATAACCGATTCACTTGGATACACCGCGAGTTATGTTTTCGATAGTCGTAATGGATTCCCTATGTCTAGTCATTTTGACCCCTTAAACCACCAAGGCAAAGGATTACGAGAAAATAGCGATAGTAAAAGCCATGCAATATCGACCTCGTTAAATTGGCAAGCGACTGAACTCACTCAACTTGGGCTTAATATCGATTTTCATCGAGATAATTGGGGTGTACCCGATAAATTAAATCGAGGTGGAAACGGCAGCGGAAATGGCGGCGGAAATGGCAGCGGAAATAACGTTGTTCATAACGCCTTAGTACCAACCAACAATAATACTAAACAAAATAATAAATATCAGCGTGTTAACCCTTCTGAGCACTACAATATTCAAACTACATTTGATACACAATTAACCGATACAAATACATTGCGTGGATATACATGGTACTCACGTGAAACCCGAGATATCCATTATAAACATTATGCTTTCCCTGGTGATCAGCGTACTGTTAGTCAAAGCTATGGTGGTAACCTGCAATGGGTTTATTCACAAGAAAATTATACAGTCACTAATGGATTGCGTATTTTCCAAGACAACTGGCGTTGCACCGGCGAATGCGGGACTGAAAACCAACATCGCACAATTGACCAGCAAGAATGGGTAGTGGAGTATCAATATCATCCCGTAAAAACCTATGGAATTGCGGTTGGTGGAGGTGGTTACCACAATAATCCCGCTCACAGTGTTGATTATGCTGGGCAAATTTCTGCCTTTTGGTACCCGACTGAAGATACATGCTTATATAGTTCTGCATCTCATCGTATTCGTTATCCTGATCTGCGCCAGTTATATGAAACTGAGTTTGGTAACTCATCCTTAAAACCGGAAACTTCTAACTATTATGAGATTGGTTTAGAGCAACTCATTTTGACGGATCTACAACTGCATTTAAGCCTATATTCCAGCGATATTTATGATTATATCGAGAAAGCAACGACTGACTCTGGTGAACGTTATGAAAACTTTGATCACTACCGCTTTCAAGGTATCGAAACAGACTTGAGCTACTTTATCACCGACGGTATTGATGTAACTGTGGGCTATTCTTGGTTAAAAGCCAAAAATAAGGGAAATGACAATTCAAAATCTGCTTTGCAAGGCCGCCCAAAACACAGTGTAGCCATTGGATTAAACGCAGATTTGCCTCTCGATATGCATGCCTCTATCCAAGCGCAATCATTTTGGGATAGCGTGCAATATCAAGGTAAAACGCAAACACCCGTTAAATTAGATAATTATCAATTAGTGGATTTCAGCTTGTCTGGCATTTCACCATGGAAACCTGTCACTTGGCAATTTACGGTCAAAAACCTTTTCGATAAAGACTACGAGCAAGCACTGAACTTCCCTCGTCCAGGCAGAGAATGGTTCTTCCAAGTAAAAACTGAATTTTGATGGAAATACATATGTTAAGACAAACTAGACGTTCATTATTATTGCTAGCAATGCTTATATTTTTAACTCCATTGCAAAGCATTGCGCAGCCTACACAAGAAAAAATTGTGCGAGTGGCCGTTATTGGAGGCATGGTTTACGCTGATTTATGGCGCGAAATTGCTCAGCGTTTTGAGGAAAAAACAGGTTATGAAGTTCAAGTGGTCATATCAGGAGAGCGCCCTGAACTTAAAGAAGCAATTGAGCTTGGCAATGTTGATTTACTGACTATGCACTCAGGTGATATTACCACAGATCTCGTTGCTGATGGCCATGGTGTCAACATGCGTCCATGGACACGCAACGACCTTGTTATTTGGGGGCCAAGTTCTGATCCTGCGGGTATTCGAGGCATGACAGATGGCGCTGCAGCTTTAGCAAAAATTGCCAATACTCAGTCACCTTGGATCGATTTTCAAGGAATCGGCCCTCGTGAAATGGCACATAACTTATGGCGAAAAGCGGGCGTAAAACCTGTTGGCGATTGGGTGCTAAAGGATGATTTACGCGGTGGGCCAGATTTTCTGCAGCAGGTCGCTGACCGAAATGCTTACATTATTACTGGGCGAATGCCAGTCTATGTTGGAAAGTGGAAAGCTAACGATAAAATGGCTATTCTTGTTGACCAGGATCCGACTATGCGCCGACCGTATATTGTTATGGAAACCAATCCCATTCGTCACCCGAACGTCAATTATCAAGGGGCTAAAGCACTTGCCGATTTTTTATTAAGTCAAGAAATTCAAGTTTTTTTAGCTAGTTACGATGGCGTAGTCAATGATGGCAGGCCATTATTTTATCCCGTTTGGCCTTATGCTGGCATAGACAAGTAGTTACATAAAAGGCAGCGGTTATTCGCTGCCTTTATCATATACCTGTCTTCAAGACTTCGCTTGTTTCCATTTTG
This sequence comes from Providencia sp. R33, assembly GCF_019343475.1. Classification (NCBI taxonomy): domain Bacteria; kingdom Pseudomonadati; phylum Pseudomonadota; class Gammaproteobacteria; order Enterobacterales; family Morganellaceae; genus Providencia; species Providencia sp. R33. Next base: position 1,733,626 of record NZ_CP072453.1, read on the forward strand.
CATAAGCATCGCTGATCACCGCAGCGATTTTATCGTAATTTTCCCAATTATTTTCGACATGATATGTAGTGGGGAGCGTACTTTGCAAAATGCGCTCATAATCATCGAAATACCCACCTTCTTCCGCCGCATAATAGAATTCAGTGAATTCGTTACCTTCATCGTTTAAATCTTCACTGATAAATTTTTCATCACACATAGAAATTAAAAATTCGCGGCCATCCAATTTACGCGCTTTAACCAACGCAATTTCATCCTCTGACTCTTCAAGGTGAAACTCGCCCACTAAATCATTTTGAATGATCCACGTAAGGTAAAAACCGATGTGTGTTCCACCATTTTCAGTTGGAAGTCCTTCTGGATAATCACCACCATAGTGCCAATCCATGCGATCAATTGCCATTGCCTTTCACACCTTCATTATTATTTATCAACAAGGATTACTATACAGGGTTAAATTCATTTAATAGATAGGAAATTCGGAGATAACGTGACAGATTTTCGTTATTTGGAATAGAAGACCACCACGTAGAGTGGTGGTTAGCGTACGTCTATTTTACACAATTATCGATACAGGTCCTTACGTTGATAAGGCTCTATTTCCCCTTCTTTACGGGTTTTCAATAACTTTAAGATCCAGGTATATTGTTCAATATTGGGTGAAACAAGGTATTCAAGCTCTTCATTCATCCTACGTGCGATATATTCATCATCTTTCCCATCGATATCATCCATTGGCTCACGGATATAAATGTGTAATTGATGCGTTTTATGATCATACACAGGAAACAAAGGTACGATTTTAGCTTTGCATACTTTCATTAAGCGGCCAATAGCGGGAAGCGTTGCTTTGTATGTGCCAAAAAAATCAACAAACTCACTGTGTTCCTCACCATGATCTTGATCAGGAAGATAAAATCCCCAGTAACCTTGTCTGACAGATGCGATAAATGGCTTAATTCCCGCTTCTCGCGAATGGAGACGGCCACCGAAATGATAACGCGCTTTGTTCCAAAGATAATCAGCAACAGGGTTCTTTTGATGATGAAACATTGCAGCCATTTGCTGGCCTCTTGCTGCTAATAACATGGCAGGAGCATCCACCGCCCAGCCATGTGGCACCATAAAAATCACATTACTTTGTTGCTCTTTTAACCGTTGGATGATTTCTTCATTATGCCAATGTGTACGTGCTAGTGTTTTATCGGCTCCACGAAGGCACAGCTCCGCAAGCATAACAAAAGACTGTGGTGCTGTTTCAAACATGCGGTCAAGTAAATCTTCCCTTTGTTCCTCTGAATATTCAGGAAAGCAATAAAGTAAATTGATTTTTGCACGGCGACGGGCACTTTTCGCTATCCGTCCAACCCACTTACCTATTTTAGCCAGCATCGGGTCACGAACTTTAACTGGAGTATAAGCAAGCCCTGCTAATACAGCAGCTCCCAACCAAACGCCCCAATATTTTGGCAATAAATAAGAACGGTGAAACGTTGGCACATAGCCTTTTTTACTGTCAGTGTCTTTATCTTTATTCATACTACGCTCAAGTGAATAATGGCTATATTTTTTATAGCTTAAAATAATGATTTATGGAAGCATTTCAAAAAAAACTGGCAGATACAAGTACCTGCCAGTTATGAAGAAGAACAATGTATTACAGCTTTAGTTGAGGTTTTGTTTCTTTAACTAACGCTAAGTATTCTTTGCGCTCTTTACCTGTTAACCCACCTGAACTTGGTAGTTTCGCAGTTAAAGGGTTAACCGCTTGTTGATTCACCCACATTTCAAAATGCAAGTGCGGCCCAGTCGAACGCCCTGTATTGCCTGACAATGCGATGCGGTCACCGCGTTTGACCTTTTGACCTGGTTTAACAAGTAATTGACGTAAATGCATATATCGAGTCGTATATTGTCGACCATGACGAATAGCAATAAAGTTACCCGCAGCACCACTGTATTTCGATACAATCACTTCGCCATCACCAACAGCTAAAACTGGCGTGCCAACAGGCATTGCAAAGTCCACGCCTTTATGTGGTGCAACACGACCTGTTACTGGGTTAACACGACGAGGATTAAATTGGGAAGAAACTCTAAATTGTTTAGATGTTGGGAAACGCAAGAAACCACGTTCTAAGCCATTTCCTTCGCTATCGTAGTATTTGCCATCTTCAGCACGGAATGCAAAATAACTTTTGCCATTAGTTTGCAAACGTACGCCAACAAGTTGACTTTGCTCACTGCGGCCATTAAGCATTTCACGGCTCATTAATACACTGAATTTATCGCCTTTTTTCAGTTTACGAAAATCAACTTGCCATTGCAGCGCCTTGATAACCTCACGGCCTTCATTACGTGTTAAACCCGCCTTACTCGTGCTTTGTGCAAAAGAACCGTCAACGGTGCCTTTTAAGACACTGTTAGTCCATTCACCTGTACGAATCTGCTTAACTTCTTCAAACTTATTAGTTTCACCGACACGGTTAAACACCCGTGTTTCGCGGCGATTCACTTCCCATGTTAACGACTCTAATTCACCTTGCTCTGTCAAAGACCAATTCAGTGTTTGACCAATCTTTAGGTTTCTGAGTGATTTATGTTGATTCGAAAGTGTTGCAACATCCCCAGCTTCAATACCAAACTGAGTTAAAATTGTCGTTAAGTTATCACCACTTGCAACAACATATTCATGGGCTAGCGGAGCCGTCTCTCCCCCTGCACCGTCTGCATCTGCGTCTACATCTGTATCGGCAAGGCCTTCATCGGGTAGCTGCTCGCTACTATCTTGAATAATATCGTCAGTTGCATCAGTGGAGGGTAATAAAGCTAAAGGAATGATGGTATCAGGCGTACCATCATATTCAGAAGTGGTTGGAACATGTACTGGCCGCCAAATTGCGACGGCCATGGTAGCGACTGTGAGCGTACTTAATACAATTTTGTGAGTTCTAGACAGGCTACCATATACCTGAGCCAGACCTTTGGCCATTTGCTGCACTTAAACAATTCCTTCTATTTTTAATTCAGGCAGCTGGCGTATTGTTCTGACAATTGTGTCAAAAACTTCATGTAGCTATCTGGTCCAAGTGCCAGCCCAATTCCGAGTGGGTCGAGAGTTCCCATTTTGACTCCCGTATTACGTGCTACACTTTCAATCACAGCAGGCCTGAATTGTGGCTCAGCAAAAACACATTGTGCTTTGTGCTCAACCAATTGAGTTCGTATTTGATGTAATTTCTGCGCACCAGGCTGTATTTCTGGGTTTATCGTAAAATGCCCTAAAGGGGCGAGCTGATAGTGTTTTTCAAAGTAGCCATAAGCGTCGTGAAAAACAAAATAACCCTTGTTTTTAGCTGGCTGTAAAATATTAGCAATTTCCTGATCATTTTGCGTCATATTTTCTCTGAATTTACGAAGGTTTACGTCTAGCTTATCTTTTTTCTCAGGATAAAGCGCTACTAAACGATCGTGAATGTCCTGTGCAGCGAAATTTGCTATCTCTGGGGATAACCAGATGTGCATATTATACTCACCATGGTGATGATGTTCGTGATCCTTATCATGATTAGCTTCATCAGTGTGTTCGTGGCCATGTTCATCTTCATGAGATTCAGCCATAAGTAGTGATTTGATATTTGCTTGTTCCGCTAGTGCCAGACGTTTATTCTGAGGTAACGTGTTGATAGGCTTCTGTAAAAACATTTCCATATCAGGCCCAACCCACACAAATAAGTCTGCTTGTTTAATTTTTTTCAAATCAGAAGGTTTTAATGCGTAATCATGGGGTGATGAGCCGTCTGGCAGTAAAACTTGCGTCTCTGTCACGCCATCAGCAATACCAGATGCAATAAAAGCCAGTGGGCGAATTGATGTGACGACATCTGCATTAGCTGTTGATGCCATTGTTGCGCTTAATACGGAGGTTGCCACCGCCCCGAAAAGAAATTTGCGGGCAATGTGTTTCGATTTATGTATCATAGCAGTCTTTTTCCGTGATTTTAATTTTGAAATGTTATAATATAACACAACATGATTTCTGCAAGATGTTTTTCATATGCAACCATTACTGACTTTAAATAAAATTTCTGTTTCATTTGGTGATAAACAGGTTCTCAAAGATGTCTCCTTTGAACTTAATAAAGGCGATATCGTAACGCTTTTAGGCCCAAATGGTGCGGGAAAATCAACCATAGTACGTGTTGTTCTGGGGCTTCTTCCCCCGACATCAGGTTCTATTAAACGAGCCTCGATACTTGCTATTGGTTATGTTCCTCAAAAACTGCATTTAGATACCACGCTCCCCCTAACGGTGAAGCGTTTTATGCTACTTAAACTGGGTGTTCGCCAAGAACATTTATTACCTGCACTTGAGCGTGTTAATGCAACCCACCTTCTAAACCAACCGATGCAAAAATTATCGGGTGGTGAAACACAGCGTGTCTTATTAGCACGTGCGTTGCTCAATAAACCAGATCTTTTAGTGCTTGATGAACCAGCACAAGGTGTTGATATTACAGGCCAAGTTGCACTATATGATTTAATTAACCAATTAAGATCAGAGCTTGGTTGCGCTGTGCTTATGGTTTCCCACGACTTGCATTTAGTGATGGCAAAAACAGATAAGGTGCTTTGTATTAATGGCCATATCTGCTGTTCTGGCGCACCAGACGTCGTATCCAATCACCCTGAATTTGTTGCTATGTTCGGTTACCGTGGTGCACAACAACTTGGGGTCTATCGCCATCAACATAACCACCAGCATGATTTAGAAGGTAATATTATTAACGGCCACCAACACAGCAAGGACTGCAAGCATGATTGAGTTATTATTACCTGGCTGGATAGCAGGCATGTTACTTGCGATCGCCGCGGGGCCTTTAGGCTCTTTCGTTGTTTGGCGCCGCATGTCCTATTTTGGCGATACTTTAGCGCATGCGTCTTTATTAGGCGTTGCCTTTGGGTTATTACTGAATATCAACCCTTTCTATGCCGTTATTGCTGTTACACTTTTACTTGCCTTAATCTTAGTTTGGCTCGAAAAACGCCCACAACTCGCTGTTGATACATTACTTGGAATTATGGCACATAGCTCACTATCACTTGGTCTAGTGGTTGTCAGCTTAATGGCAAATGTCCGTGTTGACCTGATGGCATATTTGTTTGGCGACTTACTTTCCGTTAGCTATGAAGATATTATCACGATATTTATTGGCGTGATTATCGTTTGCGGGTTGCTTTTTTATCGTTGGCGGGCGCTTTTATCTATTACCGTTAGCCCTGAGCTTGCTTTTGTTGATGGCATCAATATTCAACGCCTGCGTTTATTACTGATGTTAGTGACTGCATTAACCATTGGTATTGCCATGAAATTTGTGGGTGCGCTGATTATTACTTCGCTATTGATTATTCCAGCTGCTACCGCTCGCCGTTTTGCCCGTACACCAGAGCAAATGGCTTTTATCGCAGTATTGTTTGGCATGATATCTGTCACGGGCGGGTTAGCATTTTCTGCATTTTATGATACCCCCGCAGGCCCATCTGTTGTTTTAGTTTCTGCTGTTCTGTTTGTACTCAGCTTAACAGTTAAAGCAAAAAATTAATTGATAACCCTAAAATTTATCTCACGCCGTTGTTTGTTTTGAACAACGGCATTTTTATTTATATTAAATTAATTAATATAAATAGCTTTTCCTTTGCTCATCTTTCATACTCAAAACTAATAATTCAAATTACAGGATAGTAAGATGAAGCAAGCCCTCACGCTTTTAGTCTCTCTCGGATTATTTTCAGCATCGGCAAGCGCAATAGAATATTCATGCCAATTAGAAAATAACAAATTAGTTAGCGTTGTTGTAGAAAAAGGTAAAACGCCCGTCTATCGCTATGGAACATTAGGTAAAACTGAAATCACCCTACCCGCTAATGCCAAAGGTAAAGAAAATATTTTTGTCGGGCAAGGAATGTTTATAGGCGGTGCAAGCTCTGTCTATATTCGTTTCCAAAATGGTGACTATAATTATGTATTGTATGATGGGGAAGGCAAAGGTTGGTATTATCAGGGCGTTATCGTTTATAAAGGTGATAAAATTATCAGTAAAAAAGCGTGCAAATCGCAAGCAAACTTGAATCTCTACAGTATATTGGATTTTGGCATACCAGAAGACAGCAATGATATCGATATTGATTTTACGACTGACCCAAACTCCCGATAGTCGCCAAATCTTGCACTAAACATTTAAGCTCCCCCACCTTTAATCGGTGGGGTTACCAACTAAGCCTCTTTTGGTGTTAAACCAAAATGGTTATAAGCATGCGCTGTTGCCATTCGCCCTCGAGGGGTACGCTGAATAAAACCTTGTTGGATTAAATAAGGTTCTAAAACATCTTCAATAGTTTCACGTTCTTCGCCAATGGCAGCGGCTAAGTTATCAACACCAACAGGCCCACCCATAAATTTATCGATAATCGCAACAAGTAATTTACGGTCTAGATAATCAAAGCCAGCAGCATCGACATTGAGCATATCCAACGCTTGATTTGCAATTAGCCCATCAATTGAACCATCACCTTTAACTTGAGCAAAATCGCGTACACGCCGTAATAGACGATTTGTGATCCGTGGTGTACCACGAGAACGCATTGCGACTTGCATCGCCCCTTCTTCCGTAATATCAAGCCCCATATATTGGGCACTGCGCTTGACAATATATTGCAAATCCGCAACTTGGTAAAACTCGAGTCGCTGTACTATCCCGAATCTATCACGCAATGGCGATGTCAGCGAACCTGCTCGTGTTGTAGCACCAATTAAGGTAAATGGAGGGAGGTCAATTTTGATAGAACGTGCAGCAGGCCCTTCACCAATCATAATATCTAATTGATAGTCTTCCATTGCGGGATACAGTATTTCTTCAACAACGGGTGAGAGGCGGTGAATTTCATCAATAAAGAGCACATCGTGTGGCTCTAAGTTGGTTAGCATCGCAGCTAAATCACCCGCTTTTTCCAGCACTGGCCCTGACGTTGTCCGTAAATTTACACCTAATTCATTGGCAACAATCCCAGCTAACGTGGTTTTACCCAACCCTGGAGGGCCAAAAATCAACAGATGGTCGAGAGCATCACCCCGCATTTTAGCTGCTTGAATAAAAATCTCCATTTGATCTTTTACCTGCGGCTGCCCAATATATTCACTAAGCAGTTTCGGCCTGATCGCACGATCAATGGCTTCTTCATCCGACTGCAAAACTTCAGCGGTAATTAGGCGATCTGCTTCAATCATCTCAATGGCCTCTTAATCAGAGTGCTGCACGTAAGGCATCACGGATCAATGTTTCCGAATCACTGCCTGGTTTCGCGACTTTGCTCACCATACGGCTAGCTTCTTGTGGCTTGTAGCCCAATGCAATTAATGCAGCCGCCGCTTCTGCTTCAATATCAGCAGTGCTAGGCACTTTGCTATTAACATCTGGTAAGTTGATATCGCTAGTTTGATTGAATAAGTCACCATTCAACCCTTTGAAACGGTCTTTCATTTCAACAACTAAGCGCTCAGCTGTCTTTTTGCCGATCCCAGGTAATTTAACCAATGAGGCAATTGCTTCTTGTTCGATAGCAGAGACAAATTGTTGAGCAGACATACCAGACAAAATGGCTAATGCAAGCTTTGGCCCAACACCATTAACTTTAATTAATTCTTTAAACAGCGCTCTTTCTTGCTTATCGTTAAAACCATACAGTAATTGGGCATCTTCGCGTACAACAAAATGTGTGAAAACAATGGCTTCTTGGCCAATATCAGGTAATTCATAGAAACACGTCATAGGCATATGGACTTCATAACCTACGCCTTGCAGTTCTAATAAAACTATTGGTGGTTGCTTTTCTAATACGATGCCACGTAAACGACCAATCACATTGAATTCCTCTATTATGGCCTAAGCCGAAATCTGTTTAGTCAAACGTTATTAATAGTGCTGTTTATACCACAAAAAAGGCTGGATGCATATCCAGTTGCAAGCTATTTGTTTTCACACCCTACGCTTTCGGACAAACTTTTACCTTAGCCGCCCACGCGTTAAGACCAAACGTGGATCACCCACTTTTAATAAGTTCTGATTGAAGTGGCAATGAGTAATCGCAATCGCCAATGCATCCGCAGCGTCTGACTGCGGGTTAGCGGATAGTTTAAGAATTGATTTAACCATATGTTGTACTTGGCTTTTTTCAGCCGCTCCAGTGCCAACAACCGTTTGTTTCACTTGGCGAGCCGCATATTCAAATACAGGAATACTTAAATTTGCTGCTGCGACAATCGCCACCCCGCGAGCTTGGCCTAATTTGAGCGCTGAATCTGGGTTTTTTGCCATAAAAACTTGTTCGATTGAAAGAACATCTGGCTGGTATTGGGTGATAATTTCCGAGACACCCGCATAAATGCGTTGCAGACGACTTGGTAAATCATCAACTTGTGTGCGAATACAGCCACTGCCTAGATACAGTAGTTGTCTGCCTTGTTGGCGAATGACGCCATAACCGGTGACGCGAGAACCGGGGTCAATTCCTAATATAATTGCCATAAAGAATCGATTTATGCCTCTTAATATTTATTGCTCGTTATTCATAATATTACTTAGCAGCATAATACTATCTATTTCAATTAAATAGCTATTTGATTCTTCGTGTTAAGCAAAGGATATACAAAAAGTATAGAAGAAGAAAAAACAAAGGCGTTAGAGAAAACAGGCTGCGTCAGCCCGCTTTCTCTACGCGGAGGGACTAGATTACAGATGTAAAATAGTACGCCACTAATTATAGTGTCGCTGCAACTTCGTCAGAAATATCACCGTTATGGTAAACTTCTTGAACGTCGTCAGAGTCCTCTAACATGTCGATAAGGCGCATTAATTTTGGAGCTGTTTCTGCGTCAAGTTCTGCGGTAATCGATGGGATCATCGAAACTTCAGCCGCTTCGCTAGTAAAACCAGCAGCGTCTAATGCATCTTTAACGGTACCAAACGTTTCAAACGTGGTGTAAACATCAATTGCACCATCGTCATAAGTTTCAACGTCATCAGCGCCCGCTTCAAGCGCTGCTTCCATCAATGCATCTTCGTCCACACCCGGTGCATAAGTAATAACACCACGTTTGGTGAATAAATAAGATACTGAACCATCAGTGCCTAAGTTACCGCCTGTTTTAGTGAACGCATGGCGAACCTCAGATACGGTACGGTTACGGTTGTCACTTAAGCACTCAACCATAACAGCGGTACCGCCAGGGCCATAACCTTCATAAATGATGGTTTCCATATTATCATTTTCATCATTCCCCACACCGCGTGCAATTGCACGGTTTAAGGTGTCGCGAGTCATGTTATTTGATAATGCTTTGTCCACTGCGGCACGTAAACGTGGGTTAGTGCCTGTATCACCACCGCCTAAACGTGCAGCGGTGACGAGCTCACGAATAATTTTTGTGAAAATCTTACCGCGCTTAGAATCTTGGGCTGCTTTACGGTGTTTGGTATTGGCCCATTTACTATGACCTGCCATGAAATATCTCCAAAAACGTCAATACAATAATTAATTAGCAAATTCTAAAATAGCCTGACTGTTACTCCATGATTTAGTGAGTTTCGCCGCTTCATTTGGGCTTAACCAACGAAATTCAGTATGTTCAGTCAGTAATGGCATGTGTTCTTCATCAAGCACCATTTTAAACCAATGCTCTTTGCAATGTGTTACATCAGGTGCATAACGATGCCTGAAATGCGGAAAAATTTCAAAGATGGTGCTATGGAACAGGTCCTGTATCTCGTTTTGTTCGACGTCAAAACCTGTCTCTTCTTTGATTTCACGACACGCAGTTTCATACGGTTTTTCGTTAGATTCCAGACTTCCGGTCACGGACTGCCAAAAGTCTGGGTCATCTTTACGCCGTAGCATAAGCACCCGGCCGCTTGTTTCAGCCACAATGATGACTAATACCGATTCAGGGCGCTTAAATACGGTCATTCGCCGTCTTACTCTTCGTCTTTCGCCACAACGGCAATCGCCAGCTCGGTTAATGAGTCTGGGTTTGCATGGCTTGGTGCATTGGTCATTAAGCATGCCGCAGCGGTTGTTTTCGGGAAAGCAATAACATCACGGATGTTATCTGTTCCAGTTAACAACATCACTAAACGGTCAAGGCCAAATGCTAAACCTGCATGTGGTGGTGTACCGTATTTCAGTGCATCTAATAAGAAGCCAAATTTCTCACGTTGGTCTTCTTCATTAATACCTAAAATGCTAAACACGGTTTGTTGCATTTCATTGCGGTGAATACGCACTGAGCCGCCACCTACTTCATAACCATTGATCACCATATCGTAAGCATTAGCAACCGCATCTTCAGGTTTGCTTGCCAGTTCTTCTGGTGAGAAATCTTTCGGTGATGTGAATGGATGGTGCATCGCTGTTAAGCCACCTTCTCCATCCTCTTCAAACATTGGGAAGTCGATAACCCACAGTGGCTGCCAACTATTTAAGTTTGTCAGTTCGAAATCACGACCCACTTTCAAGCGCAGTGCGCCCATAGAGTCGGTAACGACATTTTTCGCACCAGCGCCGAATAAAATGATGTCACCATCTGCTGCACCAGTACGGTCTAACAGTTGGTTAATCACATCTTCACTGAGGAATTTCGCCACTGGGCTTTGAATACCTTCTAACCCTTTAGCACGCTCGTTGACTTTCATCCACGCTAAGCCTTTAGCGCCATAGATACCCACAAATTGGCCATATTCGTCAATTTGTTTACGAGTCATTGCTGCGCCACCTGGCACTTTTAATGCTGCAATACGGCCTTTCGGGTCATTCGCAGGACCAGAGAATACTGCAAACTCGACATCTTTAACGATATCAGCAACATCCACCAGCTCCATTGGGTTACGAAGGTCTGGTTTATCTGAACCATAACGGCGCATGGCTTCTGCGAACGTCATAATTGGGAAGTCGCCTAAATCCACGTTTTTCACATCTAACCATAAGTTGCGGATCATGCGTTCCATGATTTCGCGCACTTGCTCTGCGGTCATAAATGAGGTTTCAACGTCGATTTGGGTAAATTCAGGTTGACGGTCAGCACGTAAATCTTCATCACGGAAGCATTTTACGATTTGATAATAACGGTCAAAGCCTGACATCATCAGTAACTGTTTAAACAGTTGTGGAGATTGTGGCAGCGCGTAAAATTTACCTTTATGAACACGACTTGGAACTAAATAGTCACGTGCGCCTTCAGGAGTTGCTTTGGTTAACATTGGCGTTTCAACGTCAACGAAACCTTCTGTGTCCATGAAATTACGAACAAAGCTGGTGATTTTCGCACGAGTGCGTAAGCGCTCAGACATCTCTGGGCGACGTAAATCTAAATAGCGGTATTTTAAGCGACGTTCTTCAGTATTCGTTTGGTTGCTATCAAGTGGCAACGGTTCTGATTTATTGAACACGTGAAGCTCTTGCGCAAAAATTTCAATTTCCCCAGTCGCCATATCTTTATTTTTCTGGCTATCTGGACGCGCGCGTACTGTCCCTGTGATTTGGATACAGAACTCATTACGCAGCTCTGACGCTTTTTCAAATATGTCTTTACGATCTGGATCGAAGAAAACCTGAACGATGCCTTCACGGTCGCGCATATCGATAAAAATCAAACCACCTAAGTCGCGACGGCGGTTTACCCATCCACAAAGAGTGACCTGTTGGCCTTCGTGAGCGATGTTTAACTGCCCACAATAATTAGTACGCATACAATATCCTTTTACTCAGCTGTTGTGCTTTTGCTTGCTGCGGGATTTTGGCATTTTGCTGAACCCTATTGGCTAAACACGGGCTGAAAATTCAGAATGTCAAAAAGGCAGACATTATACAGGAAATTCTGTTAGACAAATAGTTGCGAATACCGCTTATCGCCTAAACCATTTTGTTTTTAATCATATTTTCATCAATTTTACGATGGTTAATCAATTTCAATGAAATTATCACCCCTAAGTAGGGCAGATGAAGAATATGGTTAAGTTGATTTTAAGGGACTAAAGTCGCCATGTATATATTGCAACAGAGGTTTATTTCTATATTGACTTGTAGCTGTACAAAAAGAATACGAACCTTATGCCGTACGATATTCACCCTATTTTTTATTCTAAAAAACGTATTCATTTCGATGATTGGGTCGATTTAGGAATTGTTACCTTTTTCTGTTTGCTATAATCCCGTCAACTAGGTAATAAGCCTAATTAATCATCGTCTGCCGCTTAAGGATTGCACATGAAAAAACTGTTACTTGCTTCATCTATGCTGATGTTACTGGTTGGATGCCAAACCACGAAAACCACAGATATTGATAACAATAAAACATTTTATGTTGATTCTACACTCGCAGACTGTGTAGGTGTTGCCCCAATGAAATGTATGAAAATCAAAGAAAACCCGAATGATGACTGGCAGTTATTCTACAGTTCTATTCAAGGTTTTGAATATCAGCCAGGCTTTTCTTATATCTTACAAGTTAAACAATTTGATGTACCAAACCCACCGGCTGATGCGCCAAGCATCCGCTATGAACTTGTAAAGATTGTTGAAAAGAAATAAATTTTAATTATTGATAGTCATTAAGTGGGTCTATTACATGCTTAATGACTTTATTTTATGTCAACCAGATTGATTCAAATAACCATCGTAAATAACAAGAGTGGCGAAATTATGAGTGATAAAATTATTGATAAACTTGGGTTGATTGCTTTGTCTGAAAATAAAGTTGCCATGGTGCGCTCTCACAATAAAAGCTTGTTTTACATCCCAGGCGGAAAACGCGAGCAAGGTGAAAGCGATGAGCAAGCTTTATATCGCGAGACTGAAGAAGAATTAACGTTGCAATTAGATACTGCCACAATTCGTTTTTATGGTGAATTTTTGGGGCAAGCTGATGGAAAACAAGACGGGACGCAAGTGCGTATTCGTTGTTACTTTGCAAATTACCAAGGAGAACCACAGCCCGCTGCTGAAATTGCTGAGCTAGCGTGGTTTACCAGTGAAGATTTGCCGCGCTGCTCCACAACCGCCGCCGCTGTTCTATCCCAATTAAAACAAGATGGTTTAGTCAAATAACCCTAAGTTATTACTCAAAAAAGTTGTGAATTCATTTGTCGAACGGCATGTTAGGATTTACAATTTAGAAAATATCGTTAATACCCATTACTATAACTTATATTTTTAGGTGTTTTCATAATTTGATTCGTTTTATGGTGGAGTAAAAAATGGTCAGCTCTTTGTACGCTGTACTAGGTGCCTTACTGCTGCTTAGATTATCCTTAAATGTTGTGAAACTACGTAACCAGTACCGTATAGCCTATGGTGATGGCGGTTTTTATGAACTACAAACAGCAATCCGTGTTCATGGTAATGCCATTGAATACATTCCTATTTCCCTTATTTTATTGCTTTTAATGGAGATGAACGGTGCGCAAGTTTGGATGATCCACATTTGTGGCATAATTTTGATTGCTGGTCGACTACTTCATTCTTATGGTTTAAAAAATCATGATTATTCTTATCGCCGCTCGGGTATGGTTGCCACTTATCTTTCGATGGCATTAATGGTTATCGCCAATACTTATTACCTACCGTGGCTTCAAATCGTGTCATTCAATCTTTAACCGCTTTCTACGGCACAACTTAATGTGCCGCCTCATTATTTCATTCTCAATGGATTGATTTTCACTACGCCGCCTTTCTGGTACAATCCCCCACTACTTTTGTTTGCTTATTAATACAGAACTTATGTCAAGTCAGGATCCTAACCATAAAGACAGTCTTTTTTCCGCGCCGATTGCTAACCTTGGTGATTGGCAATTTGATGAAAAAGTTGCCGAAGTTTTCCCCGATATGATCCAGCGATCTGTGCCGGGTTATTCCAATATTATTACCATGATTGGTATGCTTGCTGGCCGTTTTGTGAAGCCAAATAGCCACGTCTATGATTTGGGATGCTCATTGGGTGCGGCAACGCTTTCAATTCGACGCAATATTGCCGTTGAAAATAGTAAAATTATTGCTATCGATAACTCCCCCGCAATGGTGGAACGATGCCGCCGTCATATTGATGCCTACCGTGCAGAAACCCCTGTTGAGGTTATCGAAGGGGATATTCGTGATGTAAATATTGAAAATGCATCAATGGTTGTGCTCAATTTTACTTTGCAGTTTCTCAACCCAAATGACCGTCTGTTATTACTCGAAAAAATTTATCGTGGGTTACAACCTGGTGGCATTTTAGTGCTTTCCGAAAAATTTAATTTTGAAGATAACGAAATTGGTGAATTACTGTTCAATATGCACCATGATTTCAAGCGTGCAAATGGCTATAGCGAGCTCGAAATCAGCCAAAAACGCAGCATGTTAGAAAACGTGATGTTGACTGACTCCGTTGAAGCACACAAAGCACGCCTAAAACAGGTTGGGTTTAGCCACTGCGAAGTATGGTTCCAATGTTTTAATTTCGGCTCACTGTTAGCGCTTAAAGAGGCTTAAAGATGATTGATTTCGGTCGTTTTTACCAACAAATTGCCGTTGGCCCATTAAGCCATTGGTTAGAAACATTACCTGCGCAGTTAACTGAGTGGAAAAAACAAGGTTTACACGGTGGTTTTTCCTCGTGGGAAAAAATGCTCGATAATTTGCCTATCATGCACCCAACTCAGCTGGACTTAGTCAATAGCGTGACCGCAACTCGCGAGCCTGAGCTTACCTCTGGCGAAACACGCCGTTTGAATAATATCCTTGAGCAATTAATGCCATGGCGTAAAGGCCCATTTTCCCTTTATGGCGTCAATATTGATACCGAATGGCGTTCCGATTGGAAATGGGATCGCGTTTTACCGCATATTTCATCACTAAAAGACCGATATGTGTTAGATGTTGGCTGTGGTAGTGGCTACCACATGTGGCGTATGTTAGGGCAAGAAGCCAAATTTGTTGTCGGCATTGACCCTACAGAGCTTTTTTTATGCCAATTTGAAGCGGTAAGAAAGTTATTGGGTGATGACCAACGGGCGCATTTATTACCCCTTGGTATTGAACAACTTCCTGAGTTAAAAGCCTTTGATACCGTATTCTCCATGGGGGTTCTGTATCACCGTCGTTCCCCACTTGATCACTTATGGCAATTGAAAAACCAGTTAGTGAGTGAAGGTGAATTAGTGCTCGAAAGTTTAGTGGTTGAAGGTGATGAATTTCAATGCCTTATCCCTGGTGACCGCTACGCCCAAATGCGTAACGTCTATTTTATTCCTTCCGCTAAAATGCTTAAAGTGTGGTTAGAAAAATGCGGTTTTGTGGATGTGCGTATTGTTGACCAAGCGGTAACCTCGTTAGAAGAACAACGCCGAACGCCATGGATGAAAACAGACTCTCTCGCCGAATTTTTAGACCCGAACGATCAAACTAAAACCATTGAAGGCTACCCTGCCCCATTACGCGCCATTTTAGTTGCACGTAAGCCATAACAAATAATGTGCCTATCGGTGTAAGCCGTAGGCACATATTTTAATCGCGCCGCCATCACAGTTAACTAGGTGAATAGTTTAAGCTATGACTTTTTCCGTGATAGAAATAAAGTCTTTCATGGCTTCCACTGTCGGCCCATCAACACAATAATGTGTGAACTCATCCGTTTCGCTGTTAGACGCCATCGTTACACCAACTTTGCGGTAGTTCATAGTTGAAGGTACTGTTTTGCCCGCTGAGCTATGGACTTCTGCAAGCCCAATCTCCATAAATTTGCTTAAATTGGCTAAACGAACCCCAGCCCCCGCCATAATTTTCGGGCCGTTGATTTCTTGGCTTTTTTCGTGCAATTCTTTCAATAACGGCAAACCTAATTCAGCACTTTGCTGTTGGCCTGATGTGAGAATTCGTGCCACACCCAATTCATTTAGTTGCTCTAAGGCAAGGAGTGGGTTAATGCACATATCAAATGCGCGGTGGAAAGTGATATTCATTCCTTTAGCGATTTCCATCAACCCATGCATACGGTTAATATCAATGCGCCCTTCGCTATCAAGAATACCGATGACAGCCCCCGGAAACCCCATTTCCTTAATCATGATTAAATCTTCACGAATAACGTCAAACTCACTGACGTTATAGCAAAAATCACCACCACGAGGACGAATAATAGGATGAACTGGAATGTGAAGCTTTTCCCTTGCTAATTTCAGATAGCCGTAGCTTGGTGTTAAACCGCCATCTGCGGCACCAGAGCATAATTCGATACGATCAGCTCCGTATTCTTGCGCTACTTGAGCACATTCAATTCCGAAACAGCAAATTTCCAGTTTTGCCATGATTACCTCCAACTGTGGTAATAAAGCCCATGCTTTAAATTTCCCTAATACAAATAGTTAGGGGCAGAATATGTATTGTTGATTCCGTTTCGAATAATGCCATTTATTAAAAAATGTTATCGGATGGATATCACACCCCGAAAAAAACACTGGCATTATTGATCAATAACGTTAATTGCATCACTTATTTTTCACTTTCAATTATCTTTTTTAGCGAAAATGGATGGTATTTAACGGTTATATTGCCATTTGATACTGCCAATGTTGGATTAGGCAACCGTTCTTGCTGACCTTTAGGTTGACTTACTTTTATGCTAAAACCTACCGGTAGCTCCTTAGGTAACAAAGCTCGCGCGGTTTTCTCCAGTTCAATTGGCGGTACATCAATCACCATTTCAATATGTTCCCAGCTTTCTTGTGGGTATTTTTTGTCTTTTGGGAATGGTAGCTCGATGATAAACACATCCTGCCCTGCAATTTGCAGAGGTTTATCAATCTCATACAAGCGGATTGGCCTACCATTAATAATATTATCGGAAATAAGCTGCCCACATTGCAGCAACCCCTCATGCCAACGCAAGGCTGTTTCAAGGTGATGGCAACGCATTGAAATATGGTCAATAACATAATCTGTTAGTGACAAATCAAGCTGTTGCGCCATTGCTTGTAATTGGTCGGCAAATTTAGGTAAGTCTTCCCATAAATCATTTAATTGTGGAACTTCACAAAATGGCAGCACAACAAAAACCTCTTTTTATCTACTAATCCGCTAAACAATGGCGCTGACTGTAGCATGACTCCCCCAAAATATGGTATAAAACCTGCCGATTTTTCTCTTCCACCTTTTAGTTCTTCCCATGTGATGGCACAATGTGGTAACTATGTTGGTAATTTAAGGTAATTCAGTGAATATTCAGGCGATTCTTTCAGATAAAATTAGTGCTGCAATGCTTGCAGCGGGTGCTCCAGCAGACAGCGATGCGCTCGTGCGTCAATCCGCTAAAGCACAGTTTGGTGATTATCAAGCCAATGGCGTGATGGGCGCGGCTAAAAAACTGGGGATGCCACCACGACAACTCGCTGAACAAATCCTCACTCACTTAGATTTAGACGGCATTGCCAGCAAAGTCGAAATTGCAGGGCCTGGCTTTATTAATATCTTCCTTGAACCTTCTTGGATTGAAAAACACGTTGAAGACGCCCTTGCATCACAACGTTTAGGCCTTGCCCCCGTGAAAGCCGAAACTATCGTTATCGACTATTCCGCGCCTAACGTAGCAAAACAGATGCACGTAGGTCACCTGCGTTCAACCATTATTGGTGACGCGGCAGCGCGTACTCAAGAGTTTATCGGTCACCGTGTGATCCGCGCTAACCATGTTGGCGACTGGGGAACCCAGTTCGGCATGTTAATTGCCTATCTTGAAAAAGTGCAAAATGAAAATGCCAATGATATGGCGTTGGCTGATCTGGAAGAGTTTTATCGCGAAGCCAAAAAACACTATGACGAAGATGAAGAATTCGCAGTGCGCGCGCGTGGCTATGTTGTAAAACTGCAATCCGGTGATGAATACTGCCGTGCAATGTGGCGCAAGCTCGTTGATATCACAATGAAGCAGAACCAAGAAACCTATCAACGCCTAAACGTGACATTAACTGAAGATGATGTCATGGGTGAAAGCTTATATAACAGCATGTTACCTGGTATTGTTGCGGATTTAAAAGCCAAAGGGTTAGCTGTTGAAAGTGAAGGCGCTACGGTCGTTTTCCTTGATGAATTTAAAAATAAAGAAGGCGAGCCGATGGGCGTGATTGTCCAGAAGAAAGACGGCGGCTTCTTATACACCACGACTGACATCGCTTGTGCGAAATACCGTTATGAAACACTTCATGCTGATCGCTCATTGTATTATATCGATTCACGTCAGCACCAACACTTGATGCAAGCTTGGACCATTGTCCGTAAAGCGGGTTACATCCCTGAGTCTATGGCACTTGAGCACCACATGTTTGGCATGATGTTAGGCAAAGATGGCAAGCCATTTAAAACCCGTACTGGTGGCACTGTTCGCCTATCTGATTTGTTAGATGAAGCTGTTGAACGTGCTCAAGCACTGATCCGCGAGAAAAACCCTGACATGCCAGAAGATGAGTTACAGAATGTGGCAAATGTTGTTGGTATCGGCGCAGTGAAATATGCAGACCTATCAAAAAACAGAACCACGGACTACATTTTTGATTGGGATAACATGTTAGCCTTCGAAGGTAATACCGCACCTTATATGCAATATGCGTATACCCGTGTTGCCTCTATCTTCAAAAAAGCCAACTTAACGCAAGCAGATCTCACGTTACCAATCTTACTGCAAGACCCACGTGAAATCGCGCTGGCAACACGTTTATTGCAGTTTGAAGAAACCATTCTCACTGTTGCGCGTGATGGAACTCCACATGTTATGTGTGCTTATCTATACGAGCTGGCAGGTTTATTCTCCGGTTTCTACGAACATTGCCCGATTTTATCGACAGAAGATGAAGCCGTACGCCAAAGCCGCTTAAAATTAGCCGCATTAACGCAAAGAACCTTAAAAACAGGTTTAGATACTTTAGGTATCGAAACTGTCGAAAGAATGTAATTATTCTCGCGTTATTTAATTAACAGCTCGCTTCGGCGGGCTGTTTTTCTTTACGCTGTGCAAGTAATTTTTGCGTCAAAATCTGTATTTCTTCAACGTTTTCATTTGCGCAATTTTGTAAAACTAAGTTCCACTTACACAATGTTCTTGCTTTTTCACAAAGTTCAGGGGCATGCCCTAAACGATTATTATCTTTTAGCCACGTTGCTACCCGAGCCCAATCCCACAAGGGTGAGTTGCCACTTAAACGTTGCACTGGAGCTGGAAAATTGCCTTTGCCTCTCGTTCCATCTTTTAATAATGCAACAGCTTGGCGTGTTAAACCTGCTAACTCTGCAATATCACTTAAACCAACCAACGTACTATCTACTGACGCCACTTGCATTGGAATTTCTGCACTCTCAATATCAGCAATTGCCGCTTCAATAGCCGCATCTAGTGAACTCGCCTCTCTATCAAACTCTAAATAAACAGACTTACCATAGTAGCAAACCAAGGCATCATCACAACCTGCTGCAAATAAGGCATCCTCTAAGCCCACTGTATCTACCGTTACCCCAGAAAGTGTTAATGTGAATGTGTGTTGCGCCATCAAAGCTCCTTATTCTGTTTCTTCATCTAATAAGCGGCCTAAGCCGCTATAATTATTTCAAAAGTGCAATACAGTGATCCACTTTCCGGATGATCTGCTTGGCATGGTTTTCCATCACTCTTGGTGTTGACCAAACGCTCATCATATGTGTTTTGTGCTCCTCGACAGCATTACCACAACGTAATTTACAAAATGTATGTGATGAACTCCCTGCACTCACCCAAAACCAGCCATTAGCAATCGCATATTCAATGGCTGCTTGAATATGCTTATTCGGATGTTTTTTCATCGCCCTCCGATAAATACACTATAACCACATACGTTGACACTAGTCAACACTCTATTTGTGCCGATTTCTAGTGGCCTCCTACGCTTTATTGATAAAAAAACAAGCGCGCATTAAATATACCCTAAAACAAACAATGAATTTCATTTTTATTAATGAAAACAATTACTTGATATATCATAAAATAATTATGACATTATTTATTTAGTCATTATTAAAAGAGACGAAAAGATTGAAAATGGATAGAAAATACAATGAGGTTTAAAACGGTAGAATTTCGAGACAAAAAAGCCCAAATTAATGGGCTTTCATTAAATTAACGTACCTTCAGCATGTTACGCGATGCTTCTTTTCATAAAATCACGTGGTCGGAAGCCCAGCACATATAAAGCAACAAAATAGCTTCCTGCACCAACCACCACCACACCAATTAAACGCAGCATACGCATCAGCATATTGCCCTCTTGCCAAGATGGCATAAAGTACAACAAACCAAACAACACAGCTCCCATCACCACTAACGCGATGAGTAATTTAAATAGGAATCCTTTCCAACCCGTGAGTGGTTGAAAAATATCTTGTTTACGTAATTGCCAATACAGAACACCCGCATTAAAACAGGCCGCTAGGCCAATAGATAATGCTAAGCCCGCGTGCTGCAAAGGCCCGATAAAGACTAAGTTCATTATTTGCGTCAAAATTAAGGTCACAATCGCAATTTTAACCGGTGTACGGATATCTTGGCGGGAATAGAAGCCTGGCGCTAAAATCTTCACTAAAATCATACCCGTTAGACCCACGCAGTAGGCAATCAATGCATATTGTGTCATTAGCGAGTCATGAGCTGTAAAGTTACCATACTGAAATAACGAAACAGTTAATGCTTCAGATAAAATGGCTAAACCAAGGGCACACGGTAAGGCTAATAACAGACAAAGACGTAATCCCCAATCCATTAATTGACGATATTCATTCTGGTTTCCGCTCGTAAAACTTTTTGCGAGGGAGGGTAGTAAAATCGTTCCCAAGGCTACGCCAAGCACACCAGAGGGTAACTCCATCAATCGATCCGCATAATACATCCACGAAACAGACCCTGATTGCAAGAACGAAGCGAATATCGTGTTAATAATTAATGAGATTTGTGCGACTGACACCCCGATAATCGCAGGCCCCATCATTTTCATTACGCGCCAAACTCCGCTATCGCGAAACGAAAGGCGCGGCAGCACTAACATACCAATTTTCTTCAAATGAGGAAGCTGATACACCAATTGCAGTACGCCTCCCACTAACACCGCCCACGCCAGTGACATAATTGGCGGATCAAAGTACGGCGCTGCAAAGGCAGCAAAAATGATCATACTCACATTCAGTAATGTGGGAGCAAACGCAGGTACTGAGAAACGGTTCCACGTATTGAGGATTGCCCCAGCAAGGGAAGCGAGTGAGATCAGAAAAATATAAGGAAATGTGACTCGCAGAAGGTCAGTTGTTAAGACAAATTTATCTGCATCATCCGTAAAGCCAGGAGCCGTTACATAGATAATCCAAGGGGCCGCAATCATACCCAGCACAGTAACTATTGCTAAAGCGAGGGTTAGCATCCCCGCAATATAAGCAACAAACGTGCGAGTGGCTTCTTCACCTTGTTGGTTTTTATATTCCGCTAATATGGGGACAAACGCTTGAGAAAAAGCCCCTTCTGCAAAAATTCGGCGTAACAAGTTTGGCAGTTTAAACGCCACAAAAAAGGCATCGGCAGCGGCGCCGGCACCAAATACCCGAGCAATGATGGCATCGCGAATAAAGCCCAATACCCGAGACATCATGGTCATTGAGCTTACTGCCGCCAGCGATTTTAATAAATTCATGATTGATAGACTAAAAGTAAACAATCGCACCAGTTTAACAGTGTGAGCTGCTACTGACTACGATTGAAAAGTAAATTAAGAGTTTACGCTTTATTCGTTGCCCAAGAATTATCCGTCAGTGCAGTTAATACATGGTCACGCCACTCGCCATTGATTTGCAGATACTGCCTTGCGTAACCTTCGCGCTCAAACCCAAGCTTGGTCAACAGATTTCCGCTACGCATATTATGAGGCATATAATTCGCCATGATGCGGTGCATTTTTTGATGTTGTTGCATATAGCGAGTTGCTTGGGTTAGTGCTTCAAACATTAAGCCTTGCCCTTGCCATTTTTCGCCCAGTGAATACCCTAAATAACACGCATGGAAAGAGCCACGCAGGACATTACTGAAATTTGCCACACCCATCACCTCGTTTTCTTCTTTATCTAATAGAAGAAAATGATAAGCGCTACCTTCGCGGTGCATTTCATTCATCACTTGCAAACGATTTTGCCAACCCGCGGGCTGATAATGGGAATTATCACGAGTTGGTTCCCAAGGAATAAGAAAGTCTTTATTCAAACTGTAATAGTCAGCTAGGCGGTAATTATCTCGCTCATAAGTCAAACGAATCATCATTCTATCAGTGAGCAGGCGTACCTTGGGTACATTTGAGCGATAACCAAACATCGTTAACCCTTAATTAATTTAAGATAGCTAGGCTTCCTAGCCGTGCATATTAATCCGTTACTTAGGCAGTAAAGTGTAGCACTCTCTATTACTGATGAGCATCTAAAATCAGCTATTTAGTTAGATGAATTTTCTTGTTTTCATTTTCAGTCATTCAAGTTTGCAGGACAGCTAAGTGTCGCCAACAACGCTGCGGTGCAAAGTATGACGACTTAGATAATTCAATAGCCTAAATAGTTTGTATTGCAGCTAGGCGGCAAGCGCAGCTATCCCTATGAGCATACAAAAAGTATGTGATTAGGGTAGCTAAGTGTCGCCAACAACGCTGCGGTGCAAAGTATGACGACTTAGATAATTCAATAGCCTAAATAGTTTGTATTGCAGCTAGGCGGCAAGCGCAGTTATCCCTATGAGCATACAAAAAGTATGTGATTAGGGTAGCTAAGTGTCGCTAACAACGCTGCGATGCAAAGTATGACGACTTAGATAATTCAATAGCCTAAATAGTTTGTATTGCAGCTAGGCGGCAAGCGCAGCTATCCCTATGAGCATACAAAAAGTATGTGATTAGGGTAGCTAAGTGTCGCCAACAACGCTGCGGTGCAAAGTATGACGGCTATTGCATCGATAAAAATAAATCATCGATCATCAAGCATACCCTCGATAAAAAAATATCATCTATTGACCGCTATTATACTGATATTATTGATAAGTAACATTATGGAACATTTCCCCCCTTAGCGATTTTTTAATGGTGTGTCATGGCGCAGGTGTCACGGGCAAGAAGCCTTGGTAAATATTTTCTTTTGCTCGACAACATGTTGGTTGTCCTCGGCTTTTTTGTCGTTTTTCCTTTGATTTCAATCCGATTTGTTGACCAACTTGGTTGGGCCGCCGTCGTGGTAGGTTTCGCATTGGGCCTACGGCAATTTGTTCAACAGGGTTTAGGCATTTTTGGTGGCGCTATTGCTGACCGATTTGGTGCTAAACCTATGATTGTTATTGGGATGCTTTTGCGTGCAAGCGGTTTTGCTGTCATGGCGGTTGCCTACGACCCTTGGGTATTATGGTTATCTTGTGTGCTTTCAGCTCTTGGTGGCACACTATTTGATCCCCCCAGAACGGCGCTAGTTATCAAACTTACCCGCCCTTATGAACGTGGCCGTTTCTACTCACTTTTATTGATGCAAGACAGCGCTGGTGCTGTTATTGGTGCCCTAATTGGTAGTTGGCTGCTGCAATATGACTTCCACTATGTCTGCTGGGCTGGCGCCGCTGTATTTATCATTGCCGCTATCTGTAATGCATGGCTACTCCCCGCTTACCGGATCTCAACAGTGAGAACGCCAATTAAAGAAGGCATGAACCGCGTCTTAAAGGACAAACGCTTTGTCACCTATGTTGTGACATTAGCGGGTTACTTTATGCTTTCCGTTCAAGTGATGTTGATGTTCCCAATTGTCGTCAATGAGTTAGCGGGAACACCAACGGCGGTGAAATGGATGTATGCCATCGAAGCTGCCATTTCCCTCACTTTGCTTTACCCTATTGCGCGCTGGAGCGAAAAACATTTTCGCCTTGAACAACGGTTGATGGCGGGTCTATTTTTAATGAGTTTAAGCATGTTCCCGATAGGAATGACAACTTCACTGAATATGTTATTTGGACTAATTTGCTTATTCTATTTAGGCACGGTAACGGCCGACCCAGCAAGGGAAACGCTGAGCGCGTCACTTGCCGACCCTCGCGCACGCGGCAGTTATATGGGTTTTAGCCGTCTCGGCCTTGCCCTAGGTGGTGCAGTCGGCTATACCGGTGGGGGCTGGATGTACGATATTGGTCATCAGTGGAATATGCCTCAACTACCGTGGTTTTTATTGGGGATCATCGGTTTTATCACGCTGTGGGCATTACATAAGCAATTTAACCGTAAAAAAATTGAAACAGTCATGTTGAGTGGGCAGTAATGCGCTAAACTAGCGGTATTATTGTAAAAGGAGTCATTATGAAAAAGTTTTTATTGGCCACAATGATTGGTTTTATCACTCTAATAACGGGCTGTAGTCAATTATCTGAATTCAGTATCAGTGAGTCACAAATCAATAGTTACCTTGCTAATAAAGTGAAGTATGACCACAAAGTTGGGATCTCTGGGCTTGCTGACGCCGATATCCAACTGGCGAATTTAAAATCAGAAATTGGCCGTAGTGAACCGGGAAAAATTGCCTTAAATGGGGATGCAACGGTTAAATTAGACTCATTAATTGGTAAAGCAGAAGCGCAAATTAGCTTAACCTTAACGGCTCGACCTATTTTTGACGCAAAAACAGGGTCTATTTACTTAAAAGAGCTGAATATCAGCAACTATAAAGTCACTCCAGAGAATATGGACACCGCGATGTCAGCCGTGATCCCTTATCTCAATAGCTCCCTTGAGACTTTCTTCGAAACACAACCGGTGTATGTGCTTAATCCAGATAACGGGGCCGCTGAAGCAACCGCTAAAAAGCTGGCTAAAGGGCTAGAGATTAAACCGGGCAAGCTAGTCATTCCATTAGTGGATTAATTTTCACCATAAATTTTTTCGATTAAGAAAAGCATTAAAGGCAACAGGGAAATCCGTTGCCTTTTTAATTCAATCAGAAATATTAATCAATACAGTTTAGTATCCTGCTCAAATCCAACGTGATAACGTCAAAATTATTCGGCTTCTGAATCTAATTCATCTCGCAGTGCAATAACCGCATCACGGGCGATTTGGGCTAATGTGCGATAAAATGCCGTCGTGGCATGGGCTTCAACCTTCCCTAAAAATGCGCCATACCAACTAAGAATGTAGCTATCAAATAATTCTTCTTGCGCCGCGGTTTCATCTTCTGCGGCTTGGTCTTCTAACCAAGAAGCCGCCAGTAATAACGCACCAAATGTGCTCACTGGTGCATCTGTCAAGGTCATGCCTCTCACCGTTAAAAACTCACGAATTTCAGCTTCAGTGACTTCCTCGTCATAATCATTGGCCAGCATAGATACTGTCGCGTTTTCACCGACAAACATGGCTTGGTAGTCAGCACTGATCGCGTTGATATCCATCCCTTTCGCCATACGTGCCCATAATTCATCTTGCTCCAGTGGCCAAGACGCTTTCAGTTTATCCTGCGCTATCAATTCCATCAGGGGTTTGACGAGGTCATCATTAGCGCTGCGTTGGAACAATGTCCCTAAAATACGGCAGACGATTGAGAATTCGTTCATATGGGTTTTCCTATTTAATATTCAGTTGCGACTCAGCTCTTAAGCTAAGTATACCGAAAAAACAGGAAACGTATTAGAGAAGAAAAACACAGGAGAATTGCAAGCTAACAAAAAGCGGGTAGCTTGCAATTATTTTAGATGTGATTAATAACCACGTTCCATATCAACCACACCAGCAGGGGCTTCTCCCGCTTCAATACGTTTGATATTACTGACTATCATGTCCATAGCCTCTTTGGGTTGCGTAAATGCAGCCACATGTGGCGTAATTGCAATACGCGGATGCGTCCAGAACGGATGCATTTGGGATAGAGGCTCGCTAGCAAATACATCCAACGCCGCACCCGCGATTTGCCCTGCATCCAGCGCGGAAAGTAAGTCTTGCTCAATTAAGTGCGCGCCGCGGGCTAAGTTAATCACATAAGCGCCTTTTTGCAATTGGCTGAACAGTTGATGATTTAAAATCCCCACCGTTTCGGGTGTGCTTGGCAATAAGTTAATGACCACACGAGTCCCCGAAAGGAATGTAGACAGCTGATCATTACCATAATAACTTTTTACGTCAGGAATTTGTTTCTCGGAGCGGCTCCATGTTCTAACATGAAAGCCAAAGCTGACTAAGCGCTTTGCAACGGCTTGCCCCAAAGCGCCTGCGCCCATCACGCCAATCACAAACTCTTCGTGTTGATATGCTGGCAATTGCTTCCATTGGCGCTGTGACTGCAATTGGCGGTATTCATCCATACGACGAAAGTATGCAAGGACTTTGGCACAAGCATATTCTTCCATTTGAATCGCCATCCCTGTGTCTTCTAAGCGCATGACAGGCACACCTGCCGGCAATGTTCCTGATTTATCTTGCTCTTGCTTTAAGATAGCATCCACACCTGCACCTAATGCAAAAATACCTTTTAAATCATTGCGCCCTGCAAGGCATTCATAGGGTGGCAGCCACACCATGGCGTAATCTGCGCTTTGGTTATCCCCTTTTTCCCATTGGCGAATATTAGCTTGTGGTAATCTAGCACGCATGCCTTCAATCCATTGTTCTGAATTAAAGAATGGATGGTAAAATAAAATATTCATGGCAACTCCTCTTAGGTTTCTAACAGAGTGTGCGCAATGGCGTTTATTTTCAAGTCCATACCGCAACCAAGATCACATTCATTGAGGATTTTGTTAACTGGATAACGAATTTTATGCTTACCCCTTGCAGTTCTTATTAACATTAAAAAAATGATTTGCCTTAACAAGCAACAATTAAGATTAGATATTAATCAAATTGATTTTTATTTAGCTAAACGGTAATAAAAGTAAGAAAAAGAATAAATAGGGAGTTGACGCAAGACGCTATTTTCCCTATAGTAGCGCCCCGTTGCACAGCAGGATTTATCTCTGGTATGCAACGGATTTAGAAAAAACGGTGAGGTGTCCGAGAGGCTGAAGGAGCACGCCTGGAAAGTGTGTATACGGCAACGTATCGAGGGTTCGAATCCCTCCCTCACCGCCATTTTTTCTTCTAGTTTTCCTCTCCCTTTATCTGTAACTTCCCATTGTTTTGATCATTCTTCTGTTTAATTCCAATACCTTGTTCATGATATTCGCGGCTAATATCTTCCCATAACTCTGCATTTTCTACGCCAGCCACTTTCGGGTCGAATACTGGGTCTACACCTAATCTTTCCTGTCTTTCATAATCTCGCAGTGCTCTTAGTGCAGGTTTAGAAAGAAACACTATCGCGATTAAATTTAGGTAACTCATACTGCCAAACCCTATGTCACCTAGACTCCACATCAAACTCACTGATTGCACACTACCCATAAAGACAATAATTAAGAACACAAATTTAAGCACCAGTTTTAGCATGGGGTAAGCTAATTTGCGATCAAGGTAAACAATGGTTGTTTCAGCAATGTAGTAATAAGCCATTAATGTGGTGAATGCGAATAAGAACACAGCTATCGACACAAACCCTGAACCCGCCGAGGTAAATACGGTAGAAACCGCCATTTGTGTCCACGCTGTTCCCGCTGCAACACCTGGTACATATTCCACCAGCGCGGTTGCAGAGCCATCGGGGAACACGTTGTACATATTGGTGACGAGGATCATTAAGCCTGAGGCTGTGCACACAACAACAGTATCAATATAGATTGAGAATGCTTGAATAAGTCCTTGTTTGACAGGATGGCTCACTTCTGCGGCTGCTGAACTAAAT
Source organism: Providencia sp. R33 (assembly GCF_019343475.1). NCBI lineage: Bacteria > Pseudomonadati > Pseudomonadota > Gammaproteobacteria > Enterobacterales > Morganellaceae > Providencia > Providencia sp. R33. The sequence goes on from NZ_CP072453.1 coordinate 1,761,547, forward strand.
GTTGCCTCACCCGCTCCTGCCACATTGGAAAATACTGCACGGCGAACACCCCACGATACCGCAGTTCCAACAATTCCGCCAAAGACCGCATCCATTCCTAATGCACTTTGGAAGATTAAATTAAACATTGCAGGCACTTTTTCATAGTGACTACCCAAAATGATCACCATCATCACCAGATAAGCTATCGCCATTAAAGGCACAATTTTATCTGCGGCGCTCGCGATACGTTTTACGCCACCAAAAATAAGCCATGCCATCAATACCGTGACAATTGCCCCAGTCGCCATCGGTGGGAGATTAAATGAAGTTTGGAACGAGTCAGCAATCGTGTTAGCCTGAATACCCGGCACTAAGACGCCATAAGATAAGCAAATCACCGCAGCAACAATAATGGCAAACGGCTTAAGCTTTAACCCTTTTTCAATATAATAAGGGGAACCGCCGCGATATTGTCCATCTGAACGTTGTTTATAGATTTGGGCAAGCGTAGATTCAATAAAGGCGCTCGCACCGCCTAATAACCCCATGACTACCATCCAAAAGATAGCTCCCGGGCCACCAGCGGCAATCGCTGTTGCAACACCCGCGATATTACCAACCCCAACACGCCCTGATAATGCTAAGCAGAAGGCTTGAAAGGATGAAATTCCCTCTTTTGACGCTTTATTTTCCTTTAATAAACAAACCATTTTGATGAGATAGCGAAATTGCACGCCGCGTGTCGCTAAAGTGAAGTAGAGTCCTACGCCCAGTGATAAGAACACCAGTGCATTACCCCAGATGTAACCAACGATGGTATTAACGATGGCTTCCATTTTGTACTCCTTCGTTATTGTAATTGTTTATTGTGTGTTTGCAGGGTAAAAAAAACCTGAGCTTTGTAGGCTCAGGTCAACGTGATTTTACTGATGAACAAACCAGATAACTTTGGTTTGGCTATACTGCTCAAAAGCCTCTAACCCATTGTCTTTCCCGCCAAAACCAGATTGACGAAAACCACCAAATGGCGTGGTGATATTGCCTTCACTAAAGCCATTAACTGACACTGTTCCCGCATTGATTTGGCGAGCAATTCGCATGGTTTGGTGAATATTTTGACTATAAAACGAAGCGGCTAATCCATACTGTGTATCATTGGCGAATGCAATAGCCTCTTCTTCCGTTTTAAATGACGTCACCGCTAAAATAGGGCCGAAGACTTCCTGTTGAAACAAAGTCATATCTGGCGTCACATTATCGAAAATAGTGGGTTCGATATACCAGCCAGAGCCTATTTCATGGTGAATTTTGCCGCCAGTTACAACCTTTGCTCCCTCTTTCTGCGTGAGGGCTAAAAACGATTTCACTTTATCAAAATGCGCTTTTTCGACCATTGGCCCAATTGATACATCTGACTGTCTCGGGTCTCCTACTTTCCATTCTTTTGCTGCAACAGCCAGTTTATCCAGTAGTGCCTGTTTAATATTTTCATGCACAATTAAGCGAGAACCACAGCTACAGTTTTCACTCATATTCCAAAAGGCGGCAGCCATGATATGAGGAACGGCGGCATCTAGGTTGGCATCTTCAAAAACAACCTGCGGACTTTTGCCGCCACATTCGAGGACAATTTCTTTTAAGTTACTTTCCGCTGAATATTTTAAAAATAAGCGCCCCACTTCGGTTGACCCCGTGAATGACACCACATCCACATCAGGATGGCGCCCCAGTGCTTCACCTACTTTTTCGCCCAATCCGCAAACTAAACTTAATGCTCCCTTCGGCACGCCTGCTTCATACGCCAGCTCAACCATTCGGTAAGCGCTCAATGAGGTTAGCTCGGCGGGTTTAACAATCACTGAATTGCCAATAGCAAGGGCAGGTGCAACTTTCCATGCAAACATTTGAGCAGGAAAATTCCATGGCAGAACAGCCCCCACAACCCCAATCGGCTCCCTCACAATCAATCCTAGCTCTTGTTGGCTTGTGGGCGCTATTTTGCCAAACAGCTTATCAATCGCCTCGGCATACCAATAAAATGTCTCAACCGTTGCGGGCATATCTGTATTGATACATTCCGTAATGGGTTTTCCTGCATCAATACAATCAAGTGCAGCGAGTTCTTCACTGTGTTCAGAAATTAAATCTGCCCACTTGAGCATTATCTCTTTGCGTTCTTGGGGAGAAAGTGCGCTCCACTCGCCACGTTTAAAAGCATCTCGCGCCACTTTCACAGCTGCATCAATATCTTGCGCCTCACCATCAGCGATGTATCCGATAAGGCTATTATCGATTGGTGTGCGGTTTTCTAATTTAGCCTGAGAAGCATTCACCCCATCAATTAAATTACCTGCCCACAGCTTCCCTTGCTTAGCGAGGTCAAAAACCTGCTGTTGGTTTAGTCTCATTATTATACCCTTACCGTTTGATTAATCTGACGAATTCGTCTTTAGCTTCAGCAGCCAAGTTGGTTAACGGCAAACGCACAGGACCTGCGTTAAATGTGCCATTTAAACAACCCGCTTTAGCTTTTTGGTTATAATCACCAGATTCCATGGAATAAATTCCCGGGTATATTTCATTCATGATTTTTTTCGCTTCTTGCCAATCGCCCTTTTGTGTTGCTTTAAAAATAGCGACCTGCTCCGCAGGGAACACATTGCCCGCACCTGCTATCCAGCTTTTTGAACCCCAAAAGAAGAAATCAACGGGTTGGTCATCACAGCCACAAATGACTTCAAAGTTTTTAAATGGTGTCTGCAATAGGTGCAAAGCACGGCTGAAATCCCCACTACTTTCTTTAATGGCAACGATGTTGTCGATTTCCGCCAGCTTAACCACCGTTTCATATTCAATTTCGATACCAATACGCGCAGGGAAGTTATACATAATGATCGGTAACGTTGTGGCCTCTGCGACTTTTTTATAATGCCCGTACACCCCTTGTTGGTCAGGCAAACTATACGGTGGTGGTGATAACATTAAACCTTCATATCCAAGGTCTTTTGCTTGTTTTGCGCGGGCGATCGCACCTTCCGTTGATAAATCATTAATTCCTGCAATCAACGTTACGCGCCCCTTCGCAATTTTGCTCACGGTTGATAAAACGGTTTTTCGCTCATCTTCATTTAACGCGTAATATTCCCCTGTCGTGCCGCAGACGACTAACCCCGTGACGCCACAGCCAATAAGTTTTTCAGTTAAATCAGCTAATGCACTAATATTTAAAGAATAATCATCATGAAAAGGGGTAACTAAAGGGACAAGAATGCCATGAAAATTCATTTGAATTCTCCTTAAAATTATAAAAATCGCTCAATAGAAAAAGGGGTGCAGTCGATAGCTGTCGGCTGCTCGTGAATAAAACTATTTACAAGGTCAGCGGTGATTGCTGCCTGTGTGAGACCTAAGTGTTGGTGACCAAAGGCAAAAATATACGGACCTTTATTATCAATGACAGGCAATGAATCAGATGTTGATGGGCGAAACCCCATCCACTGTGACGATTGCCCATCATTTAGTGGAGCCTTTAACATGGGGGCTGCCAGTGGCAAAAAGTGACGAGCTCGCTGCATATTTGCAGGGCGCTTTAACCCAGCATATTCAACCGTACCAGCAAGGCGCAATCCCCCTGTCATCGGTGTCATTATGAAACGTCTGTCCATACTGGATACAGGAATGCTCAGCCGCCCTTGTTCTTGCGGTAGCATTAAATGGTAGCCTCGCTCTGTTTCAAGCGGCACATTAATGCGACTGACCATTTTGACTAATGACTTAGAAAATGCACCGCCTGCGATAACCACTTTTTGCCCTGTGAATTTCCCTTGAGCTGTGGTGATAATGGCTTCTTTATTTGATGTCGAAGATATCGCAGTGACTTCACAGCCGGTCAGTATAGCGCCACCCAACGCAACAAATGATTGCGCAAGTTTTGAGTGTAATTCTGCTAAATCAACCACATGCCCAGTATTTGGAAAAAATAGCCCCCCAAGTTGGTTCATAGCAAGTGCAGGTTCGCGCTCAAGCAACTCCGATTGATTGATTATTGAGTTGTGTACGTTAATTTTTTGCAAATACTCGCCATGCTGATGGAGCTTTTCGAGTGTTTTTTGTTTTTCAGCCACTAATAATGACCCCTGCATTTTAACAAGGCCATCAAGCTGCCACTTTTGAATGAAAGCTTGCCATGATTCAAAAGCTGCACTATTGAGTGTCATAAGTGTCTGATGAATATGAGTAAACGGCTTATGCCGCATGTTACCTAATAGCTTTAACATCCATGGCGTGAGCGGTAATAAATAGCGCCAATCCAAACGTAATGGGCCAAGCGGGTCGAGCAGCATTTTCGGAATCGATTTCAAAACAGAAGGGTCCGCAATGGGAAAAACTTGCTCTGTCGCAATATGCCCTGCGTTACCAAGTGACGCCCCTGAGCCAATTTCATTTCTATCCACCAGCAGGACGTCGGTACCATTAGCTTGTACAGTAAGCGCAATGCTTAGGCCAATAATTCCACCGCCGACAACAATCACTGAATATTGACTCTTCATCGCCATCCCCTTACGCAACCGAAATACCGAAACGAAATGGGTCTTGCTCATCAATAAGCAGTGTATTTTGCCCGCTAATATAGGCATTTCCGCGAATGGTAGGGATAATGCCGTTTTCATCCGCAGGCTGGAAACTCCCTTGAAACTCACTGCCAATCACACTGGCTTGTTGCCAAATTTCTCCCGCTGCAAGTTTTTTATCCGCTGCCAAACAGGCTAATTTGGCACTGGTACCTGTACCGCAAGGCGAGCGGTCATAAGCACCACCAGGGCATAACACAAAGCTTTGGCTATTTGCAATCGGGTGTGAGCCAAATAATTCGATGTGATCAATTTCTTGCCCGTCTTTACCAAATATTTTTTGGTCAACAAGTGCTTGTTTAATTTTCAAGCTCACTTCTGTTAACGATTTAACCTCTTTGAAATCAATCGAAACGGGTGAGTTTTCCACAAGAAAAAACCAATTGCCGCCCCACGCGATGTCGCCTGTGATAATGCCGACATCGGGTACATCAACTTGCACCCCTTTGCGATAACGATACGAATACACGTTCTGGATGCTCACGCTACCATCCCTGTGCAGTTCCGCCGTGACCTCTCCTACAGGGGTTTCAATCAAATGCTTTCCGTATGAAATTTCCCCAAGAAAATGCAAGGAAGCGACTAAGCCTATCGTTCCATGCCCGCACATCCCAAGGTAACCTTCGTTATTAAAAAAGATCACCCCTGCCGCGGCTTGTGGGTTTTGTGGTTTACACAACAGTGCACCCACCAGAATGTCATTACCACGTGGCTCTAGAATGGTAGTTCTTCGCCATTCGTCATGGTTATCACGCAGTATTGCCAAGCGTGCCGCCATGCTTTCATCACCTAACGGAGGGAACCCATCAATCACTAAGCGTGTTGGCTCCCCTGCGGTATGGGAGTCTATTACTTCAATTTTAGAATATTTAGATTGCATTGATTAACACCCTATTAATTATAATTTGTTAATAGATTGCTTGATTTTTGTTAATCAATCTTGATATCTTTCCATCGAACTTATGCGTTTTTCTGCACAATCTAAAAATATTTAAGAAAATTATTAACAATAATTTAATATTTGGGAGCGCAGCATGATCAATTTAAATAAGTTATTATTAATCAGTCAGGAAAACATGCTTTTTCCTGTTGATAACATTGAAGTTTTGCTCAATCATCTCGGTTTAGTCATGCCACTAATTAATACGCTCCCCAATGTTACTTTTTTTGTGAAAGACCATAATGCACGGTATTTACTTGCCAATGATAATCTGGCAATTCGCTGTAAAATGAAGGGAATTAATGATGTGATTGGTAAAAGTGCAGAAGAATTATTTCACGCAGAATTAGGGCAAAGCTATAGTTCGCAAGATTACCTTGTGATGGAAAAGAAAATCAGTGTAATAAATAAGCTTGAGCTGCATCTTTATAAAGCGGGATTGCTCGGTTGGTGTTTAACGACGAAAGTACCGATATTTAACACGCGCAATCAAGTGATTGGTGTGGCTGGAATTTCTGTAGATTTACAAGATATTAAGTCTGTTAGCCCAAAACTGAATAATCAACTTAGCCTAGTCGAACGCTATATTAGTGACCATTTTGATACCGCAATTAAAATCACGGAACTTGCCGATATTTCAGGGCTTTCACTTTCACAATTAAATCGTCAATTTAAAGCTATTTTTTTAATTACCCCTCAACAATATATCCAGAAAAAACGTCTCGAACACGCCATTGAGTTATTAGAAGATGACTTTTCAATTACCGATATTTCGATTAAGTGCGCTTATACTGATCACAGTGCTTTTTGCCGAAAATTTAAAGAAATGACCACTATGACGCCCAGTCAGTTTAAACGCATGCGCTCGTCGATTGATAAGAAAAAAATAATCGCGTGATCGGGTATCTTATTATCCATTTGCCATTTTTATTTCATATTAAACAAACTTGGTTTAAGTTTTGTTGATATGTGACTTTTTCATATTATTTCAATAGCTTAATCAATAAACCATCCTTTTACCTTCGCTATATTCCTACGTGAAATATATTAACTTAAGATAGCTCTTATTGCGGCTGTTGATGAATAGCGTATTGATATGTCACAAAGAAAAGTGCTCTTGCATGGCATATAAAAGGAAAAAAAATGACCATTTATGATCTGAAACCAAAATTTCAAGATCTGCTTCGCCCGATAGTCAGTAAATTATTTAATGCTGGGGTCACGGCTAATCAGGTGACATTGGCTGCGCTATTACTCTCTGTGATTATCGGGTTAGTTTTGTTTTTCTTCCCAAACCCACATCTGTTTATTTTATTGCCGTTTGTGTTGTTTATTCGCATGGCGCTCAATGCAATAGATGGCATGTTAGCGCGAGATCATCACCAAAAAAGCCACTTAGGTGCGATACTCAATGAGGTGGGTGATGTTGTTTCTGATGTTGCGTTATACCTACCTTTCGCCATTATTTTTCCTCACGCGATTTGGCTAATTTTACTTATTTTATTTCTCTCATTACTCACTGAGTTTATTGGCGTTACCGCACAAGCAATAGGCGCTTCTAGGCGCTATGACGGCCCTATCGGGAAAAGCGACCGCGCCTTTATTTTTGGCGCCCTCGGTTTGTTCATTAGCATTTTCCCGCAGCTACTGCTTGCAGGCTGGGTAAACTATCTCTTTGTTATTCTATCTTTGTTGCTGCTTTATACCTGCTATAACCGTATTCGCCGTGCATTGGATGAACTTCGCACGCCTTCAGATAATAATTAAGGAATAATTATGAACGCTCAGACAGATTATCTGACGCAACGCCCTGTTTTAGAGTCGCAATTTACGACCAGTGATCACACTGCGCTTTTTTATCGCCATTGGCCAACGCAAGCGCCGACGGATAAAGCCATTATTCTATTCCATCGAGGCCATGAGCATTCAGGCCGTGTAGCACACCTTGTTGATGAGTTAAATCTTCCTGACTATGCCATGTTCGCTTGGGATGCACGTGGTCATGGTCGAAATGAAGGCCCAAGAGGCTATAGCCCTTCCCTCGGCACATCTATACATGATGTTGATGAATTTGTTCGATATGTATCCACCCAATATCAAATCCCCTTAGAAAATATTATTGTCATTGGGCAAAGCGTAGGCGCCGTTTTAGTCTCAGCATGGGTACATGACTATGCACCAAAAATTCGCGGAATGGTCTTAGCCTCACCTGCTTTTAAAGTTAAGCTATATGTTCCTTTTGCCCGCACAGGGTTAGCATTGATGCAAAAAATGCGAGGCTTGTTCTATGTTAATTCTTATGTAAAAGCGAAGTATCTAACCCATGATGAGCAGCGTATTGATTCGTTTAACCGCGACCCGCTGATCACTCGCCCTATTGCCGTTAATATCTTACTTGAATTGTATAAAACGGCAGATAGAGTCGTTGCTGATGCCAGCGCAATTACCCTGCCAACTCAGTTGTTTATATCTGGCAGCGACCATGTTGTTCATCACCGCCCACAACATCAATTTTTTGAGCGCTTAAATACACCAATCAAAGAAAAACATGTTTTACCGGGCTTTTATCACGATACGTTAGGTGAAAAAGAGCGGCACATTCCTATCGAAAAAATACGTGATTTTATCGGTAAATTATTTAGTCTCCCTGTTTACCGACACGATTATCAGTATGAAGATACATGGAGTACTAGCGCAGAAAATTACCGTAAGCTGGCGACTCCGCTACCAAAATGGTGCCCAAAAAACCTCGCCTTCAAAGTTATGAGCAACTCAATGAGCACTTTGGGAAAAGCTTCTGAAGGAGTTCGTATTGGTTACGATAAAGGCTTCGATTCAGGCTCAACCTTAGACTATGTTTATCGTGATAAAGCCGATGGCAAAGGCCTATTTGGACGCTTAATTGACAGGCAATACCTCAATAGCATTGGCTGGCAAGGGATCCGCCAGCGAAAAGTGAATATCGAGAATACCTTACGCCAAGCTATCCGCGACTTAACAGATAACAATATGCCAGTACGTATTATGGATATTGCCGCGGGTCAAGGCCGCTATATCTTTGATGCAATTAACGATTATGGCAAAGTCGAATCTATTCTTTTACGTGATTACAGCCCAATTAACGTAGAACAAGGCCGTTTACACATTAAAGAGCGCTTCCTCGAAGATAAAATCCAGTTTGTTGAAGGCAATGCCTTCGACGCTGATGATTTAGCTTCCGTGACGCCATTTCCAACGCTAGGTGTCGTAAGTGGTTTATATGAGTTATTTCCAAGCAACCAATTAATTAAAGCTTCATTAGATGGACTATCAAGAGCAATACCTTCAGGTGGACTCCTCATTTACACTTGCCAACCATGGCACCCTCAAGTGGAAATGATTGCCCGCGTTTTACCCAGCCACCAAGGAGGGCAAGCTTGGGTTATGCGCTGCCGCAGCCAAGGAGAAATGGATGCGTTAGTCGACGAGGCGGGTTTCGAAAAACTAAACCAGTCTATTGATAACTGGGGTATATTCAGCGTATCAATAGCAAGACGCCGTTGATTTTTTTAACCTGCCATTTGAGGTTGGTTGCCGTTAATGCAGCCAGCCTCAAGCTTGCTAGTATTGGCTATCTCTATTGCTTCTTTTTGGCAAAGCCCCTATGTTGTTAGTTAAATAGATATTTTCTTTCTACAAACAAGTAATTGCAGTACTCACGATTTCCCCTTAGATGACTTCTAAAGCACAAAGGAATATTGAAAAGGACGATGACAGCCCTTCGCCAACCTACTAAGCCATCATCTAAACGACAAATTTTGTTGTTTGGCCTATTGTGGCTGATATTTTTAGCGCCATTTTTCTTTCTCACTTATGGACAAGTCAACAACTACACGGCTACCTTAACCAAGGTCCCTTCCTTTGTGTATTCATGGGAAAAACACATTCCATTTGTTCCTTGGACCATTATTCCCTATTGGAGTATTGACCTATTCTATGGGTTATCATTATTTATCTGTACAACACGACGTGAGCAAACAATCCATGGGCTACGATTAATTGCCGCTTCTATCTGTGCTTGTGTTGGTTTCTTGTTATTCCCACTTAAATTTAGTTTTCCTCGCCCCACAACGGATGGCGCTTTTGGATGGATGTTTGACAGCTTAGAACTGTTTGACCTGCCATTTAACCAAGCCCCTTCATTACATATCATTTTGTTATGGCTCCTATGGTTACGTTTTCGTGCTCATACACCAACACAATGGCGCTGGTTACTCCACGGTTGGTCTGTATTAATCTTAGTTTCTGTCCTCACTACATGGCAGCATCATTTTATTGATGTTATTTCTGGCTTTGCGGTGGGTTTGCTTGTCAGTTATTTGTTACCTATTAATACACGCTGGCAATGGCACTACACTGGGTCGCCACGTAGTTTTAAAATGAGCAAAAATTACGGCCTCGGCTCAATAGCTTGCTTTGCTCTCGCTTTTTTAATTCAGGGTACAGCTTGGGTGTTGCTGTGGCCCGCTATTGCTTTATTGTTTATTACCCTCGGTTACTTAGGCGCTGGCGCCAGTGTTTTTCAAAAAACACCCGATGGCAAGATTTCCCCGTCCGCTGCAATTTTATTGTTACCTTATCGCCTCATTGCTTGGGGAACCTATCATTACTTTGCTAAGCATTGTCGGCAACCCAGTATAGTGAACCAGCATATCGTTTTGGGAGGCCGCCCGCTTTATCCTTTGCAAACCGCAGCCGTTTTAGACATGACTTGCGAATGGCCTCGCAATTCTTATAGCAAAGGGCTGAAATATTGTAGCCAGCCACAAATCGATCTGTTACCACTAAGCGCAGAAGATATTGAGCAATCTGTCCACACGATGGATGACTTGGCCCAGCATGGTGCAGTCTATATTCATTGCAAACTAGGCTATTCGCGCAGTGCCACGGTTGCTGTTGCGTGGTTAGTTCACCATGGTGATGCTCAAACAATAGATAAAGCGGTTGAAATGGTTGAACACGCGAGGCCACAAGTTATTTTAAACCCAGCAACTAAAGAACAATTAAATAATTGGTTTGCACGTTATCATTTAAATAGGAAGCAAAAATGAACCAACTTACCGATAAAAACTGCGGCGAAGTCATTCGGGTATTGACGCGAAGTTGGTCCTATTTAGCGATTGGATCTGCTCTGAGTTTAATTTTTCAACTTAGTCTTTTTTTAGGGATAAATAACGGGAAGTATTATTTATTTATCAGCATAATTTTATTTATTATTAGCCACTATTATATTTATCGTTTGTGGCTTGATAACCATTTTTTTAAAGTGATTTATCAGCAAGGAACGATTGAACCCTTTGATTATGCATTAAATTTTTTGATACCAAACAAACCCACCAACCGAACAATGGAGCAGCGTTGGCAAGGCACAAAAACCTTATTTAATCGTGCTCTCTTGTCTGTTGTTATCCTTTGGATATGGCTATTAGTGACTGTAATAGCATTATAATAGGCTAGGTTAATATTATTTTTTTAATCTATAATTTAGTCTTAATATAAGCTTTTAATATCGTTAACTTATTATTTATTTACCAAATAGATTTTAGATCAGTTTTTATATTTATAATTATTTATTGGTTTTATTTACTCTATACATTAGATGGTTTTTACTTTTGTTACTGAAAACGTTATGATAATTGGCGTTTCATTGATACATAACAGATTTTTTGAGCTTAGCTAAGCGTATCCTTATAGGTACATTTTCGTTTATTTTTCACCCTGTTATTTGGTAGGGTATAATGAGTACAAAAAATATTAATAGGTTGCGCCCTTTTAGCGCATTAATCGATTCATGTTGGAAAGAAAAATATACCGCAGCACGGTTTATAAAAGACCTAATTGCGGGTATTACGGTTGGGATTATTGCCATTCCATTAGCCATGGCCTTAGCAATTGCCAGTGGTGTCCCTCCTCAGTATGGCCTCTATACCGCAGCGATTGCGGGTATTATTATCGCTATTACGGGTGGTTCTCGTTATAGCGTTTCAGGGCCTACCGCTGCGTTTGTGGTTATTTTATATCCTGTTTCACAACAGTTTGGCCTCAGTGGTTTATTAGTTGCCACGCTGATGTCGGGTGTTATTTTACTGGCGATGGGTTTTGCTCGCTTTGGTAAGTTTATTGAGTATATTCCTGTGTCGGTGACTTTGGGCTTTACTTCAGGTATTGCCATCACTATTGCCACCATGCAAATCAAGGATTTCTTTGGCTTGCAGATGGAACATGTTCCTGAGAACTATGTTGATAAACTCATTGCCATTGGTAATACGTTCTCAACGTTTCAATACAGTGACACGCTGATTGGTTTATCCACTCTGCTTGTCTTAATCTTTTGGCCTAAGTTAAAGTTAAAATTCCCAGGGCACTTGCCTGCACTTATCGTCGGCACGTTCGTCATGTGGGTGCTTTCATTATTTGGGATGGAAGTCGCCACGATTGGCTCTGAATTTAGTTATTTTCTGCCTGATGGCACTGAAGGAAGTGGTATCCCCCCTATTTTACCGCAATTTATTTTACCGTGGGAACTGCCCGGTAGTGCGCCAATTAGTTGGGCAATGATCACCGCACTTATGCCTGCGGCATTTTCGATGGCCGTGTTGGGCGCGATAGAATCACTACTTTGTGCCGTTGTACTTGATAATATGACAGGTAAAAAGCACCATTCAAATAGTGAGCTGATTGGCCAAGGCGTTGGTAATATTGCAGCGCCATTTTTTGGTGGGATCACCGCAACAGCAGCAATTGCCCGCTCCGCAGCAAACGTCCGCGCGGGAGCCACATCCCCTATTTCTGCGGTTATTCACTCAATTTTAGTGTTGCTGACCTTACTGGTGCTGGCACCAATGCTCTCATACTTACCACTGGCGGCAATGTCAGCATTACTGTTGATTGTGGCATGGAATATGAGCGCAGCAGGGAAAGTGGTTTATCTCATCAAACGCGCACCTAAAGATGACATCATCGTTCTCGTGTTATGTATGTCTTTAACCGTTCTATTCGACATGGTCATTGCCATTACTGTAGGTATCGTGTTGGCATCACTGTTATTTATGCGCCGTATTGCGAATATGACACGTTCAACACAACTAGCTGAAACGGATGAAGAAAATAGCCGATTAGTCGTGCGTATTAATGGCCCACTCTTTTTCGCCGCCGCAGAACGTATTTTCGATGAGTTGCGCGTAAAAAGTGCAGGATATGAAACCATTATCATGCAATGGGATGCGGTACCTGTACTGGATGCGGGGGGGTTAGAAGCCTTTGAGAAATTCATTGATGCCGTGCGTAAAGACACTCATGTGATGGTGTGTGATATTCCATTCCAGCCACTAAAAACCTTGGCGCGCGCTAAAGTTGCACCAATTGATGGCGTATTGAGCTTCCATAATTCCATGGATAACGCACTAGAAGCAGTTAAAACGATTGAGCAATCTAAGAAACTAAATACTTACAATGATGCTGAAACAGCATAATTGCACTGTATCCCCACTACCACAAAGCAACGTGGTAATGGGGATACGTTATTCTTCTTTATTGTTCGCCCAAGCAAAACATTTCATTACCTTCTTTTCTGCCTTTTTCACAGGCCAAGCCTCTTAATTTCTTAGCTTTTTGTTGATCTAGTGTCACTGTACCAGTGTTATCTTCTGCAAACTTAAAAGCAGCCATCCACTCTGCATAACCTGCATATGTCATCGCATCCGCTTTATCAAACCATTGCTGTGCTTTTTGCTCATCCTTTGGAACACCTTTCCCGTCTAAATAAATGATCCCGAGCAGCACTGGAGCAGTAAAATAGTCTTGGTTATTAAGTTCAACTACCTCTTCCAGCAATTTAATGGATTGAGGGTAATCTGTTTTACCCGCAATTGGGTTAATTAATGATTCCGCTAAACTAATTTTGCCTTTTACACTACCTTGTTCAACTGCTTTTGTTGCAAATTTCCTCGCATCAACAAATTCTTGCTTAAAATAGCTATCACTTAGCAAGCTAATATCTGCTAATAAGGTATACCCTTCTGGGTTACCATTTTTTGCCGCTGCGTTTGCCCACAAACGTGCACTATTTAAGTTTTGCATAACACCCAAGCCTGAATAGTACATTTCAGCCAACTGATATTGTGCTGATGCATCGTTATTCACTGCTTTTTGCTTTGTCTGCGAAAAAAGCTGCTTATCTTCAGGAGTCAGGTCTAGCTGTGCAATCGTTTGAAAAGGAGGCATAAATAAGGAAAGGGTAATAATTGTTTTTTTAAGGGTAAATTTCATAGATACTCTCAATTAATCGGCTACAGTGCAGAACCCTGTCCACCATATTGTAAAAAATATTGGTATAAGTTATTCATGCCAACCCAGTGGTTTTCACACCATTGCGGTGCGAGTAAAGTCGGCTTCCTTGCACTGGCGCTAATGCGATGATAAACAATGTCTTTCGGTGTATGGCGTACTATTTCCCCCGCAATAGCGGTGTACTCGTCTAACGACAATGTTGATAAACGCCCTGCTCGCCAACTTTTAGCCATCACACTGCCTTCAACAATATGCAAAGGATGCAGCTTGATACCATCTGTACCGCATTCAAGTACTTTTTCTAAGGTTTGCATATTCATCTGTGCATCCTCACCAGGTAAGCCACAGATTAGGTGCGTACATACCTTTAAGCCCAGTTGACGTGCCTTTTGTGTTGTTTGTTGATAAGCATCAAACCCATGACCGCGGTTAATCCGATGCAATGTTTTATCATGTGCACTTTGTAACCCAAGTTCGAGCCAAATTTCATAACCTTGTTGTTTATATTCACTTAATAGCGATAAAACTGATTCAGGCACACAATCAGGGCGTGTGCCAACACATAAACCAATAATATCAGCTTGTTGCAACGCCTCTTCATACAGTTGTTTGAGTAAATGTACTTCTGCATAAGTGCTGGTATAGGCTTGAAAGTAGGCAAGATAACGTTTAGCGCGGGAAATACGGGAGATTTGGTCTGATATTTGTTCACTAATGGTTTGGCTGGATTGGCTCTCATCGGAAAAAGAGGCCACATTACAGAAGGTACAGCCCCCTCGGCCAAGGGTGCCATCGCGGTTTGGGCAGCTAAAGCCCCCGTGTAAGGTAATTTTATAAATTTTCTCGCCATATCGGCGCTGGAGATCAGCGCCGAACATGGAAACGACTTCAGTGAGTTGCATTTACGCCAAGCTTAACGGCTAGTGTCTAACTCAGGGAACCCTTTCACCACATCATCAATAGCTTTCATTTGCTTGAGGAATGGCTCCAGTTTATCTAAAGGTAATGCTGATGGGCCATCGCAACGTGCGTTATCTGGGTCTGGATGCGCTTCAAGGAATAAGCCAGCGATACCCACTGCCATACCTGCTCTTGCCAATTCAGCAACTTGAGCACGGCGACCACCTGATGCTGCACCAAATGGGTCACGGCATTGCAGTGCGTGGGTCACGTCAAAAATCACTGGGCAGCCTTTAGACGACTGCACCATGACATTAAAACCAAGCATATCAACGACTAAATTATCATAACCAAAGTTTGCACCACGGTCACACAGAATAATTTTGTCATTACCGCCTTCAATAAACTTCTCAACGATATTACCCATCTGGCCCGGGCTAATAAACTGTGGTTTTTTGATATTAATAACAGCATCCGTTTTTGCCATCGCAGCAACAAGATCGGTTTGGCGTGCTAAAAATGCTGGAAGTTGAATTACATCAACGACTTCCGCAACTGGTGCAGCTTGTGAAGGTTCATGCACATCGGTGATAATTTTCACACCAAAGGTTTGTTTCAGTTCTTGAAAAATTTTCATTCCTTCTTCAAGACCTGGACCACGGTAAGAGTGGATAGATGAGCGATTCGCTTTATCAAATGACGCTTTAAACACATAAGGAATGCCTAATTTTTGCGTCACAGTAACATAGTGCTCACACACTTTCATTGCCATATCGCGAGATTCAAGGACGTTCATTCCACCAAACAACACAAATGGCAAGTTGTTCGCGACATTGATATCACCAATATTGACTACTTTCTGTTGCATACTCTTACCTTTAAAATTAAGACAGGCTGCCTGTCATTACGTTAATTAATGTAATACGATTGGATGGTTATCCAATGAATAAATTTGAATTTTGATCATTTCAGATACAGGGTCTTCTGGGCAGTGCTCAATAAAATAATTAAGGTCACTTAACGCCACATGATTGCAATCTAAATGTGCCAGTATTAACCCGCGATCACGAATTTCATAAGGGTCTTCAGGGTCTAGCGTGAGCAGTGTTTCACACACTCGCAACGCTACCTCCATTTTTTTCTCTTCCATCAACGCCGCTTTTAGCGTGTCAAAAATCTTGCGAACAATAATACTATTTTCAGCTACATCGAGTTGATCTTGGAAAAACTCTGAGAAAGGGTCAACAGTACCTTTTAGCCACATATTCAATGTATGCAGTGATAGTGACTCACCATTTGCTGGGTTAATAAACCACGGTTTTCCATCGCGTTTTTCAGTAATAATTAATAATTGAGTTGGAAAAATGGCAGGTCGGATATCAATATCTAAATGCTGAGCGATATACAACAAAATGGCACCCAGTGTCACAGGTGTACCTTGTTTGGACGCTAATACTTTATCAAGCCAAAGCATATCTGATAATGCATAGATGCCCTGAGCAGGGCCAAATGACCATTGTTGATAAAACAATGAAATCAATTGCTCTACTTTAGTTTCATTATCTGCATGTAAATCGATGGTCGATTTTGCAGATACAACAAGGCTATCTAGTTGAGCTTGGACTTTCATCAACGGGAAATCATGACGGATACATTGAGAAACGGTCATAATCCCTTCGCTTAAGGGGAGCTGATTAAATTCAATATTCGCTATGGTCTTCATTACATTCCCACTACTGTGCCCACTTAACCATTCCATTGACCGAGTGAAACTCTTTCTTGCCCACCGTAATCGAGACACGTCTCAATTTGGGTGTACCCATGTTTTGCAAATAAATCACGCACGGCTGAACCTTGTGTCCAGCCATGCTCAAGAAGCAACCAGCCTTGATTTTTAAGATAGTTTTTTGATTTATCAATGATATATGCTAAATCAGCTAGCCCTTCATTTTTTGCAATTAATGCGGTTGCTGGCTCAAAACGCACGTCACCTTCACTCAGATGATTATCATTTTCGTCAATATAAGGCGGGTTACTCATAATCATATCAAATTGTTGAAATGATAGGGAAGTAAACCAATCACTTTGTATAAATTGGACGTTAGCAATATTCAAACGTTGTTGATTTCGTTGCGCTAATTTTACTGCTTCAGGATTGAAATCAATGCCAATAACGAGGCTGTTGGGCAACTCGGAGGCTACAGCCAAAGCAATCGCGCCCGTCCCCGTGCCTAAATCCAATAAATGACAAGGTTGATTTGTTAAACGTGCTAATGCTTGTTCGACCAAACATTCTGTGTCTGGCCTTGGAATTAATGTGGCAGGTGATACATAAAGTGGTAACGACCAAAACTCACGCTCGCCGATAATATAGGCAATTGGCTCACCTTTCTCTCGGCGTTGCAATAGCTGTTCAGCTTGCTGCTGTTCTAACGCGCTAAGTTCATTCTCACTAAAAGCAAAAAGGTAGGTACGGCTGCGACCCGTGGCATGTTCAAGCAGGATTTCTGCATCCCGCTTTGCGCTATCGCTTGCAGACAGTCTGCTGACTGCCTGCTTTAGCCATTCGCTATACTGCATTATTCCTGCTCAGAAAGTGCAGAAAGTTGGTCTGCTTGGTATTCGTTGATGATAGGCTGGATTAATGCATCCAATTTTCCTTCCATCACTTCATCCAAACGGTATAACGTCAAGTTGATGCGGTGATCCGTGACTCGACCTTGCGGGAAGTTATAAGTACGGATGCGGTCTGAACGATCCCCAGAACCCAGCAAGTTACGACGCTCTGACGCTTCAGCCGCATGGCGTTTGTCCATTTCGGCTTGGCGAATACGCGCACCTAATACTGACATCGCTTTCGCTTTGTTTTTATGTTGCGAGCGCTCGTCTTGGCATTCCACCACAATTCCTGTAGGAAGGTGAGTAATACGGATTGCCGAGTCGGTGGTGTTAACGTGCTGACCACCCGCCCCTGATGAACGGAAAGTATCAATACGTAAATCCGCAGGGCTAATTTCAGGTAACTCAGCTTCTGGCAATTCAGGCAAAATCGCGATAGTACACGCAGAAGTGTGAATGCGGCCTTGAGATTCAGTCTCAGGAACACGCTGCACACGGTGCCCACCGGATTCAAATTTTAAACGCCCATAAACGCTATCACCGGAAATTTTTGCGATAACTTCTTTGTAGCCGCCATGCTCACCATCGCTAGTGCTCATTAACTCAACACGCCAGCGGTTATTTTCTGCATAACGGCTGTACATACGGAATAAGTCACCAGCAAAAATCGCAGCTTCATCACCACCTGCACCTGCGCGAATTTCTACGAAACAGTTATATTCATCATCGGGGTCTTTAGGAAGTAACAATAATTGTAATTGTTGTTCAAGCTCTTCATTACGCGCTTTGGCTTCTTTTAACTCTTCTTGAGCCATTTCTTTCATTTCAGGATCGTCTAATAGCATTTCTGCTGTTTCGATATCATCCTGAACCGTGCGCCATGCACTAAAGCATTTCGCCACATCTGATAATTGGGCATATTCTTTTGATAAAGCACGAAAACGGTCTTGATCGGCAATCACACCTGCATCTGCAAGGTGCGCTTCGATTTCTTCGTAGCGTTCTTGTAATGCTTCTAGTTTTGCGACAATAGAAGGCTTCATTCGTTATATAAGACCTATGATTAAAAAGTGGTTATTGATGGTCCAGCCCTAAGCTGTCCCTAAGTAGATTTAGACGCTCAACATCGCCATTTCCCGCTGCTTGTTGCAGCGATTTGGTCGGAGCGTGAATAAGGCGGTTGGTAAGTTGCTGCGATAACTGCATAATCACTTGCTCAGGGTCAGCGCCTTGTCGAACAGCCGCTAACGCTTTTTCGGCCATATTAGCTCGGATAACCTCAGCGTGCTCTCGGTAATCGCGAATTGTAGACACTGCGGCTTGTGAACGCAACCAATCCATAAAATGGCTACTTTCTTGTTCAACAATAAACTCCGCTTCAACCGCTGCTGCTTTACGCTGTGCTAAATTTTGCGCAATGATGGACTCAAGGTCATCAACGGTATACAGATACACATCGCGAAGTTTTTCAACATCTTGTTCAATATCCCGCGGTACAGCAATATCGATTAATAACATTGGCTTACTACGGCGAGCTTTCATTGCACGCTCAACCATACCTTTACCAATAATTGGCAGAGGGCTGGCTGTCGAGCTGATAACAATGTCAGCTTCAGCCAAGCGGCTATCGATATCCGCTAATGAAATCACTTGTGCGTTAACTTCATTGGCTAACAGTTCAGCACGCTCACGGGTTCGGTTCGCTATCATCATTTTTTGCACGCCGTGCTCACGCAAATGGCGAGCAACAAGCTCTATCGTTTCCCCTGCTCCGACTAACAAAATATTCAAATGTTTGAGTGACTCAAAGATTTGACGAGCCAGAGTACAAGCAGCAAACGCAACAGAAACTGCATTAGCGCCAATATCCGTTTCTGTTCGCACGCGTTTGGCGACAGAAAATGATTTTTGGAATAAACGCTCCAATTCACTGGATAACGAATGGCTATCTTGTGAAAGTGCAAATGCTTTTTTCACCTGCCCTAAAATTTGCGGCTCCCCTAATACCAAGGAGTCGAGGCCACTTGCCACTCGCATTAAGTGGCTAACGGCGTGGTCATCTTGGTGCCAATACAGGCTAGGCTGCAAATCCTTTGGAGTGATTCCGTGAAAATCACATAGCCATTTAATCAGCTGTTCTTGCGCTTTGTCTTGCGACTCGAGGCTCAGATACAGCTCCGTTCTATTACACGTAGACAGCACAACGCCGCCATTCACTTGAGGTTGTTTAAGAAGGTCCTCAAGTGCATGGTCGATTTTTTCAGGACCGAAAGTTACCCGCTCACGCAGGGCGACTGGTGCTGTTTTATGATTGATGCCTAAGGCTAATAAGGTCATTGCGCTTTACGACTTTGCTCACATTGCTAATTATTTTTTCAGTAACGTTATGCTCATTAATGAATAGAACATTACTGTTATTTATATTCGACTATTGTAGATGATCCTCGCGACGCTTTCTATGCTTTGCAAGGTTCTATCATTCAGAAAGATGACCAATCCCAAAAAATAAACGAAAAAAAAAGTGTTAACGATTATTTTTCATGATTGAAACCTATCGTTCCTTTAATTTTATTGTTAGCAAATTATTAAATACAACGCTAACGACTACAATAACATGTATAAAGAATGCAATTATTTCGCACAGAAAGCAAATGGTGATGCCCTATTGCTTTAATTAACTTTAAGGTAAATAACCCTATTCTGATTGATTCAATCAGCAGATTAGCGCACAATTTTGCCCATCAATACGCTACCTTATGTATAACCTAGCGTAATTCGCTTTAATTTATGATGTTATCTGTGCCCTAAAACGTTGAGATTGACTATGCAATTAACCCAAGTTTTGTCGTTCACTCACCCTGTAAAAGGCTTTTGGCGGCTTTTGCCTCTTTCCTGCCTTTTATTAACCGCTTGTGTCACTACGTCACAAAATACCACCAAAGGCACAGGTTCAGCGTCTGACGCACAATGGAAAGCCCACCAGCAAGAATTGAATCAACTGCGTGATTATCAAACACGTGGATCCTTCGTTTATAATGGCGGCGAAACCAAGACTTACGCAAAATTCTTTTGGCAGCAATATACACCTGAAAAGTATCGTTTATTGCTGACAAACCCGCTGGGTAGTCGTGAATTAGAACTCACCGTTGAGCCTGATTTGGCGCGTTTAACCACCAAAGATGGACAAACTCATATGAGTGATGTCCCTAGCGAGTTAATCTATCAACTTACTGGCATGGAAATTCCACTGGATGATTTAACAGCTTGGTTAGTTGGCTCTCCAGGACGGGCGACGGATTTCACCTTAGATGAAAACCACTTATTAAAAAGCGTGACATTTGAACAAAACGGGGAAAAATGGGTGTTAGATTATATTTCCTACGACACCAAAACCTCGCCAATGCTGCCAAATTACCTTAAACTACGCCAAGGCGAACGATTAATTAAATTGAAAATGGACAGCTGGACACTGAAAAAATGACCTTAACTTGGCCTTCCCCCGCTAAATTAAATTTATTCTTGTATATCACGGGTCAGCGCCCTGATGGCTATCATGAATTACAAACACTGTTCCAGTTTTTAGATTATGGCGATGAAATCACGATTACCACACGCCATGATGACCAACTGAATTTAGTAACTGAAATGGCAGGGGTTCCTCCCGAAAAGAACTTAATTTTGCGGGCTGCTACATTGCTGCAACGCTATTGCCATGAAACGCTCAACTGGTCTCAGCCTCTTGGTGCTGATATCTCGATTGATAAAATTCTCCCGATGGGTGGCGGTATTGGCGGTGGTTCGTCTAATGCGGCAACTACATTGATTGCCCTTAATGAACACTGGGGTACACAAGTGTCCGATGAGATCCTTGCAGATTTAGGTAAAAGTCTCGGCGCGGATGTCCCCGTCTTTGTTCGTGGCCATGCAGCGTTCGCGGAAGGAATTGGTGAAATATTAACCAAAGCTTACCCTAAAGAGAAATGGTATTTGGTTGCTCACCCCGGAATTGAAATATCAACCCCGACTATCTTCACAGATCCGCAATTAAATCGAAATTCTCCAAAACGCTCCCTAGCCGCATTATTACTGGCTCCGTACGCAAATGATTGCGAACCGATCGCAAGAAAACGTTTTCGTGAGGTTGAACAGCTTGTTTCTTGGCTGTTAGAATATGCTCTGTCTCGCCTAACAGGAACAGGCGCGTGTGTTTTTTCTGAATTTGAAACACAAGCGGATGCCCTTAAGGTGTTAAATAAAGCCCCATCGTGGGTGCAAGGGTTCGTCGCTCAAGGCGTTAACGTATCCCCACTGCACAATTTCCGCGCTGGGATAACCCGTGTATTGCACCAATAAGTAATGAAACAACACTCATTGCTATTGGTCAACAATATCTCTCTGGACGCAAGCCTGAGGTTTTTCTCGTGCCCGATATGAAGCTTTTTGCTGGTAACGCTACACCGGAACTAGCACAACGTGTTGCTAACCGCCTTTACACTAATCTTGGAGACGCGGCTGTTGGTCGTTTTAGCGACGGCGAAGTCAGTGTTCAAATTAATGAAAATGTTCGCGGTGGTGATATTTTTATCATCCAGTCAACTTGTGCACCAACTAATGACAACTTAATGGAACTGGTTGTTATGGTCGATGCCCTGCGCCGTGCATCTGCTGGTCGTATTACCGCTGTTATCCCTTACTTCGGTTATGCAAGACAGGATCGTCGCGTACGTTCTGCCCGTGTACCAATCACCGCTAAAGTTGTTGCCGATTTTCTGTCCAGTGTTGGCGTTGACCGTGTTCTCACTGTTGACCTTCACGCAGAGCAGATCCAGGGCTTCTTTGATGTTCCTGTTGATAATGTATTCGGTAGCCCAATTCTTCTGGAAGATATGCTCCAGAAAAACTTGGAAAACCCAATCGTTGTATCTCCAGACATCGGCGGCGTGGTACGTGCTAGAGCTATCGCAAAACTCCTGAATGACACCGACATGGCAATCATTGATAAACGCCGCCCTCGCGCAAACGTTTCTCAAGTTATGCACATTATCGGTGATGTTTCAGGTCGTGACTGCATCTTAGTTGACGATATGATTGATACCGGTGGTACCCTGTGTAAAGCGGCTGAAGCGCTGAAAGAACGTGGTGCAAAACGTGTGTTCGCATACGCAACTCACCCGATTTTCTCAGGCAATGCTGTAGACAACATCAAAAATTCAGTGATTGATGAAGTCATTGTTTGTGACACTATTCCACTGTCTCCTGAAATCAAGGCGCTACCTAACGTTCGTACCTTGACGCTGTCAGGTATGCTGGCTGAAGCTATTCGTCGCATTAGCAACGAAGAGTCAATCTCAGCAATGTTCGAGCACTAATTTCCCTTCGGGTTATTCCTGTTCTTACGGTGATGGAATCAAATCACAGCCAAAAATTAAGCCCCTACAGATATCTGTAGGGGCTTTATGATTTTTGCGGGTTATAAAACTGCAGATACCTATTTCTATGGCTGTTTTCTATTCATACAGCCTATACGCCATAAAAATAACCAACTTCTTTGCAAGAGTCGTTTAAAAAACACAAACCTTATTTAGCTAGGCGACTTTGACATTAAAAACATCGACTATCACCCAGCAATCTATCACCTAACTATCACCTAAAATTATCGCTGACTTGTTAATACGCTAAATAATTATGGGTAACGGTGATTATCTTTACGACCGTAATGTTTTAACATCCAGTAGCGATCCGCGACTTTTTCACGTCCTCCAACCCTCGCCCCTGCTAACCAAACCATTGCACCCACGAAAATTCCGAAGAGTGAACCGTTGGTAACCAGTTCAGATAAACCAAAGTTGATCACATGGGCAAATAGGTTAACCCCAATGCTCCCAATCATCATGACCATCCCTAATCCCATGAGAACATTACCAATTAAATGAGCACTTTTCCGTTTCATATCTACCTCCAGTATCAGTGGACTGATAAGCAAGCATCTGTAAATAAATTCGGTGATTCTTTATATTTATGTAAGGATTATAGTGCATTAAGTAAAATTTTTTGCGATAGGCATCACAAGGTACAAAGTTATCCATAATATCTACCCATAAAGTGCTTTTTATCAAAAATGCAGAAAAAACGAATAGTTTCTATGGCAATTATAATTAGCATGATGTTTTTATCGGATTTTTGTACATCCTCCACATCACAAGGTAAACTAGGCGATTAATTCCATAAACTGACAGTGAAATAGTCGTCGTGAGCAAAATTAAATTAATTGTTGGCCTTGCAAATCCGGGAGCTGAATATGCGCAAACCCGCCATAATGCAGGGGCATGGTATGTTGACTTGTTAGCTAAACGCCACAATCAACCCTTAAAAGAAGAACCGAAATTTTTCGGCTATACCGCACGCATTAACCTTGGTGGTAATGATATTCGCTTATTAGTACCAACCACCTTTATGAACCTCAGTGGGAAAGCCGTCGCGGCCATCGCAAATTTTTATCGTATTAACCTCGATGAAATTTTAGTCGCCCACGATGAGCTTGATATCCCGCCGGGTGTGGCAAAAATGAAGCTTGGTGGTAGTAATGGTGGCCATAACGGGTTAAAAGACATTCAGAGCAAGTTTGCCAATAACCCAAATTTTTATCGTTTACGCATTGGTATCGGCCATCCGGGTGATAAAAACAAGGTTGTCGGTTTTGTTTTAGGTAAGCCACCTATGTCTGAGCAAAAACTGATTGATGACGCGATTGATGAAGCGGTAAGGTGCACAGACATTCTGTTATCTGATGGAATGGACAAAGCGATTAACCGTTTACATAGCTTTAAAGCGACTGCATAAGAGTTCATTTCATCAAAATCGACTTTTTGTGTATAATCAGCGCCAATTTCTAAACATTGGGTGCAGCACTCGCCTGCCCCTCGCTATTTAAGGTGAGAAACATATGGGTTTTAAATGCGGTATCGTTGGTCTGCCAAACGTGGGTAAATCCACATTATTTAATGCATTGACCAAAGCCGGCATCGAAGCAGCCAACTTCCCTTTCTGTACAATTGAACCAAACACGGGTGTTGTGCCAATGCCAGACCCACGTCTTGATCAATTAGCTGAAATCGTGAAGCCACAGCGTATTTTACCAACCACCATGGAATTCGTGGATATTGCAGGTTTGGTTAAAGGCGCATCAAAAGGTGAAGGTCTCGGTAACCAATTCTTAACTAACATCCGTGAAACCGAAGCTATCGGCCACGTTGTACGTTGTTTTGAAGATGACAATATTATCCACGTTGCTGGCCAAGTTAACCCCGCTGAAGATATTGATGTTATCAATACCGAACTAGCTTTAGCTGACCTTGATACCTGTGAACGTGCTATTCACCGCGTACAAAAACGTGCTAAAGGTGGCGATAAAGACGCGAAAGCAGAATTAGAAGCGTTAGAAAAATGCCTGCCACATTTAGAGCAAGCAGGCATGCTGCGTACATTGGATTTAACCACTGAAGATAAAGCCGCAATCCGCTATTTAAGCTTTTTAACGTTAAAACCAACCATGTATATCGCGAACGTCAACGAAGATGGTTTTGAAAATAACCCTTTCTTAGACAAAGTGTATGAAATTGCGCAAGCCGAAGGTTCTGTGGTTGTGCCTGTGTGTGCCGCTATCGAGTCCGACATCGCTGAGTTAGATGATGAAGAACGCGACGAATTTATGGCTGATTTAGGCATCGAAGAGCCTGGCTTAAACCGCGTTATTCGTGCTGGTTATGAATTACTAAACCTGCAAACTTACTTCACCGCGGGTGTTAAAGAAGTTCGTGCATGGACAATCCCTGTCGGTGCAACTGCGCCACAAGCGGCTGGTAAAATCCATACTGACTTCGAAAAAGGCTTTATCCGTGCTCAAACCATCGCATTTGCTGATTTCATTCAGTACCGCGGTGAACAAGGTGCAAAAGAGGCAGGTAAAATGCGCGCAGAAGGAAAAGACTACATCGTTAAAGACGGTGATGTCCTGAACTTCTTGTTTAATGTGTAAACTTATACTCTAGTCTCATACTGTTTCACAACGTATCACTTCATAATAAAACAGCATAAAATTCATAATATTAACTGGATTTTATGCTGTTTTATGTCTCATTCAGTTTCATAAAAGCTCGTGACTAAATGAGTATATGACTGAGTACAACTTATTTATCTTCCCTTTTTAAGTGAGTATAATAATATCAACTTACATAACTAGTTGAACTTATTATGCTTACTGATACAAAATGCAGAACTGCAAAACCTAAAGAAAAACTTTATCGTATCAATGACTTCAACGGTTTATACCTTGAAGTGAAACCTAATGGTAAAAAAGCATGGCGATTCCGTTTTCAAATAAATGGAAAATCAAGCATGCTTGCATTGGGTAGCTACCCATTGGTAACACTAGCTGAAGCCAGATCTAAATGTGATGATGCCAGAAAACTCGTATCAGAAGGGATTAATCCAACACAAGCTAAGCAACTAGATAAGATCAGAAAAGCGAACGAATCTGCAAATACATTTCAAATTATCGCAAAAGAATGGCTGCAAATGAAAGATTGGGCTAATGTGACAAAATACCGTCGCCTTGATATGTTGGAGCGCATTGTGTTTCCTTCTATCGGTACATTACCAATAAGAGAAATTGCATCTCACCATATTCTAAAAATATTGCAGCGTGAAGTTCAAAGAGGTGCTCCAACGGTTGCTGCTGAAGCTAAACGGACGATATCCTCAATTTTTGAATTTGCTGTTGCTACATTAAGAGCTGATAGTGATCCTGTATGGGCAATAAGAAAAGCTCTCCCTGCAAATAAAACACAACATAAAAAAGCCCTCACTACGGATCAAATAGGTCAATTACTCAACAACTTTGATAATAGCCGTGGTACCTTTCAACTGAACTATTGTATGTGGTTAATGTGGTGGACGCTTTCTCGTCCATCTGAAGTCGCTGAGGCGGAATGGTCTGAATTTGATCTTGATAATGCACTTTGGACTATTCCAGCTGAGCGTATGAAAGCACGAAGAGAACATATTGTTCCTCTACCAACACAAGCTATTGCGATTCTAAAATCTCTTTATGGCTTTACTGGTAACCGTAAACATTTATTTCCCGGTCGTGACTCTTGCCATAAACCGATGTCTACTAACTCACTAAGGCAATTTCTTAAAACGAGAGGTTGGTGTGGTATATATAGCCCTCATGCGACACGCACAACAGGCAGCACACGATTAAATGAGCTTGGATATAGACCTGATGCTATAGAAGCACAATTAGCCCATATGGACTCAAATAGCGTTAGACGTTCATATAACCATGCAACTTATCTTGAAGAGCGCAAAATCATGATGCAAGATTGGGCTGATAAACTTGATATTTGGGTAAAACGGGCCAACCTTGAATCAAAATCATGATGCATGGGTGTGTTAGCTTTGAAATATAACGATATTTATTAATTTTCCAGAAAAACCTATAATTTAACCTACACTTAATTAATCCGTTGATTTATAGGTAGTTATTATTTATTTGATGTTTTTAGCATTATAACGTACAAAATTCATACCCACACCACAAGAACACGCTTATATGAATAAATACGATGTGTTTAACAGCGAAGGAAAATTTGCTGATAGTTCTGAAGAAGAAGTGCTAGCTAATAAGCTAGGGCTTTCAAACGTTGATGATATCAATGATGCAGAGCTTGTCCTGTTAGAAAAACTGTATCAAGTCATTTTTGAAGAACAATTTCCCACTGAACAAATTACCGTATCACTTATTCAGCGTTGGCACCGCCAATGGTTAGGGAATGTTTACGAGTGGGCTGGTCAGTTACGTACTGTGAATATTAGCAAGGGTGGCTTTATGTTTGCCCCTGCGGGTCGAATTGCAAAGTTACTTGCTCAATTTGAAAAAGAGTTTCTAGCGAAGTACACACCCTGCACCAATATGAGCCGAGAACAAGTCATAGAAGCTATAGCAACAGTACATGTGGAATTAATTCTGATACATCCATTTAGGGAAGGAAATGGGCGCTTATCGCGTTTACTCGCAGATGTGATGGCAGTACAAGCTGGTTTCCAGCCGTTAGACTATGAAAGTTGGACTCAACACCCCGAGCAGTACATTGCAGCAATCCACGCAGGGTTAAACCTTAACTATGAACCCATGAAATATTGGGTTAATGAAGCCTTGAAAGAAAGTTAAATCGCCAGTTTCAAATGTCCAAACTTCTCACGTTTCGCTTTCATTTCTTCTTCAAGGCGACGGGACTCCTGCCCTGTTTCAATCGCTGTAGAGGTTGCTACCGAGCGAATAAGTTGAGTACGCGTTGGTTTTGTTGCTTGAATTAATTTACTTTTTTTCATGGTAGTCTCACTTCAAACGGGCGATAGTGCATTTTATCACCGTTATTTTATATGGCAATACAGCTTTCCTGTTCTCTTTAAGTCATAATACTCTAAAAAGAAATAAAACCTATATTCAAACTCGAAAAACGAATATTTTCACTCCTATTTATGAGAGTTTTTCCACAAATCAAGGTAGGAGGCTTCAGTTTTTTCTTTAATATATTGAAACTATGTTAGTTTTTAGTTAGAACGTTTATCTAAAGCTTTAACTTGACGTAAGAAATTTTCGAATATTATCAGGACGGACACTCACATGTTTCTAAGTAAATTAAAAATTAAAGGTTTCAGATGTTTTGATGATGAATTTAACATTTCTTTAAATGAAGGCCTTAGTGTTATTGTAGGAGAGAATGGAGCAGGAAAATCTGCTATTATAAATTCAATAAGACAGTTATTTATCGATTCGGAATCAGAACGATACAATATAACTGAGAATGATTTTCATAGCCCATTTAGCAATCCCCCCAAGGTAAGTGATTCATTTACAATTAATGCGGAATTTTCTAATTTAGATGTAAAAGAGAAAGTTGCTTTACTTCCTTGGACGGGAAACTCTGATGTAGCTAAATTAAATTTACACATTGAGAACAAGGAGATAAGAGGTAGATATAAAAAATCACTGTGGGGCGGTGATTCGCAAAGCTCTCAATTTGATTATGAATTATTAGACCTAATCTATTGCATATATCTTCCTCCATTAAGAGATGCTGAATCAAAATTAACCAACGGCCGCCAATCCAGATTATCAAAGCTTTTAAAAGCCATAAACAGAAAAGATCTAAAAGTATTAAAAAGAAATGGAGAAGTGCATCCTCTTGTAGATAAAGTAAATACTTTTAATGATGAGTTATCAAACAGTGATTTATATAGTATAAAAACCGCAAATCAATTAATTAAAAACCATCTACAAAATGCAATAGGATTTAATTTTGGTCAAAATACAGCCATTCAATTTGCAGAAAGTGATTTTACTAGAATTGTAGAGAGTTTAAGATTAATATTTTTCCCTAATTTAAATGAAAAAGATACCAAACTTTTCAGAAGCTTAGAGCAAAACAGTTTAGGTTATAACAACCTTCTTTATATTGCCTCTATATTAGCCGAGTTAACTCTCGGTAATGAACAAGATTCATCTACTTGTAGAATATTATTAATAGAAGAACCTGAAGCCCATCTACACCCTCAACTTCAAATAAGATTACTTGATCATTTAAAAAAAGTATCTGAAGATAAAGAAAATAATGTTCAAGTAATTGTTACAACACACTCAACAACTCTTGCATCGTCAGTCAACGTTGATTCTATAATTCACTTATCCAGATCAACTTCTCCAGTAGCTACACGTATAAAAGACTGTGGATTAGCAAAAAAAAGTAAAGAGTTCATTAATAGGTGGATGGATGTGACTAAATCCAACTTACTTTTCGCAAGTGGGGTAATTCTTGTTGAAGGCATAGCCGAGCAAATGTTATTACCTATTTTAGCAAATAGGATATTAGCGGATCGAGGTGCAGGAAAGAATACTTTATCAGATTTAGGTGTTTCTGTTATAAATCTCAACGGAATCTATTTCAGACACTTCATGGGAATATATTGTAACTTTACTATTCCAAGCGAAAAAACAAAGCATGATGGGGATAACATTCCTGTAAGGTGTGCAGGATTGACAGACCTTGATCCACAAAAAAAAATAACAGAGAGTGTTGGAGAAGATAAATTTATCGAAAAAACAATTATTCCCCATGATGGCAATATGTATGAAGGCACCAACCATGCAATCAAGCTCGTAGAAGAGATAAACTGTTCAAAATATGCAAGACTATATGTAAGCAAATACAAAACGCTTGAATACGATTTAGCAATGGAAGGAAATAATATTGCAGTTATGTCAGCTGTACTCTATGACATTTGGCCAACAAATGGGGAAATAAAAAAGAAAATAAAAATAATTGCAGATGTACAAGACGATTGGTCTAGTAAAGATTCAAAAGAGCGGGCGGTAGTTGCGCATGATTTACTACAGTACATTGAGCACAATGAGTTAGGAAAAGGATACTTCGCACAAAGCTTGTCAGACAAAATATCTACAAATCTAGTTATTTTTGAGACACCAGAATATATTAAAAATGCTATTCTCTGGGCATGTCAAGAGGGAGATGAATAAAAATGGAATACTTTAACTCCCAACAAATAGATTATCTTGAATCCCCCATCAACTCAAGTATTTATCTCGAGGCTTGTCCCGGCAGCGGGAAAACTGAAATTATTGCAGCAAAAGTGGCAAAAGAAATACATAATTGGGGACATTCCCCTGGAGGTCTTGCCTTATTATCTTTTTCTAATAGCGCTACAGAAGAACTTATCTCAAGAGTTCAAAAATACTCTCCAGAAACCTTCTGTAGATTCCCGCATTTTATTGGGACTTTTGATAGCTTTATATTTAAATTTTTAATTAGCCCTAACGCTAAAGACCTAACGAAATTTGAGGGT
The DNA here is from genome assembly GCF_019343475.1 of Providencia sp. R33. Classification (NCBI taxonomy): domain Bacteria; kingdom Pseudomonadati; phylum Pseudomonadota; class Gammaproteobacteria; order Enterobacterales; family Morganellaceae; genus Providencia; species Providencia sp. R33. Next base: position 1,791,871 of record NZ_CP072453.1, read on the forward strand.
GAGGATAATAACAACACATTAAAAATCATAGAAGCCACATCGCCATTATTCATTCAAACAAAATATGCATACAATAAACGAGGAAAGATTAAAGCACATCATTTTAGTTTCGATAGAAAAAATAATCGTATACGTTTCAACTCTAATAATTCTGAACTTGATAGAATGAGAAAATCTATAAAATTAGAAGACTGGCAACTTGACGATTTAATCGACACAAAATACAGACTATTTAAATCCGGGTTCATGAATCATGATGACTCGTTATATCTAGCTGAAGAAATTTTTAGTGACCAGAAATATAAAACATATGCGTCATTACTTTCACAAAGATTCCCACTTATAATTATTGATGAATGCCAAGATTTAGCATTCGAGCACTTATTTATATTGCAAAGCCTTCATGACTTAGGTGTTGCACTTCATTTTGTTGGTGATTTAGACCAATCTATTTATGGTTTCCGTGCTGTAAATCCAGCTGATACAATAAAATTCATTGCGGATAACAACTTTAAAAAAATGCCACTAAAAACCAATTATCGAAGTTGTCAGCAAATAATTAATCTTTGTTCAAAATTAATATCAAATGGTGGTATCAGTGGCCAGTTTAGCTCTGTGGAATCACCATGTATTGTATTGCAATATAATGAAACGCCATTAGAGCTAATCGACAAGATTGAAAAATCATGTCTCGGTTACAGCAACAACGTAATAGTAGCTCGTGGACATTCAATTTTGGAAAAGTTTACATTTAATGGCATTGAAAATAATCAAGTAAAAAATCTTGTTAACGCAGTAAATCTTTTCTCATTTCAAGGAACTCAAAATATTAAAAATGCCTTACAGTTATTTTCGACAGTAATACGCTCAAAATTAAACCATCCAATAAAAGAATCTACGTATAACTGCCCTAATGAAATAGAATCATCTGTACAATGGCGAATGTTTCTTTTCAATACATTAAAATATCTCATCGAGAATAACCTCAATGACTTTACAGTAACATGGAGCAAATGGTGTAAAAATGCTAATACAGTTCTTCCCATTATTCACCAGCAATCATTCATTATTGATGGATTAAAATCGATAGCTGAAGACGTATTTTCCTTACCAATAAAATCACCGTCAGGACTTGCCAAATTTAATGTATCAGAATTCACTACAATAAATGAAAGGAATAACGAAAATTATAAATATGCTACAATTCATAGCATTAAAGGTGAAACCCACGATGTGACAATTCTACTATCATCTCCTTCAAATACAGGAAATAATGGCTCACATTGGAAGCAATGGATAAATGATCCTAATTCAGAATCGGCTAGATTTGCATATGTCGCGAGCTCAAGACCTAGATATCGACTAATTTGGTGTGTCAAAAAATTGAAAGTTGATGAAGCTGAATCATTAAAAGAACTTGGTTTTATCATTGAATAAAATATTTATCTACTCCATCCATGGTGAGGTAAAGCTGATAGTAATTAGTTATAAGAACTACTAACAATCTAATATCCATACTAACACATCACCGACTTTGCAAGTACTTAGCGTCATTAAACTTCCATGTTTAATGACTATAGTCTCACAGGTATAATCACCACCTTCCCTGAAGGATAGTGCCCAATATAATTACTCACACTTATTTGATGTTAATCCAACATTATATTGATGTGGCCTGAGTTGACTGACAAATTATGTATAATTCTCTACTGTAATATAGTGAGATCAACTCATATAATATTACTACTTTACTAACTGCTATGCTTCAACACTATATCCAAATATGGGTGCTGCCAATCACCATCAGGTAGCTCATGCAAACTCACAAATCCATCATGTTCTAGCGCACAAACACCGCTGTGCAAGCTTACATAATCATAGACTGCACGGCTCTCCAATCCTTGGATCATATGGGCGAGCAATTTGCGTTTCATCGCATTGCTACCGCTCCCCCATATTTTCCACTCACCACTTGGTAATTTTCGCCTCGTCGTATTAAATGGTTGCCCAACTGAATTTCTAACACATACTCCGTGGCGATTAGTCGTACCGCTATTCAAGTAACATTTTACAAGTTTTTCAAGGCTCCTTTTTAGTACTCTTGTCGCCTTTTTCCAACGTTTAAGCAAAAATTTAACCTGCTTATCTTGATAGAACTTAGTGAGTTTTTTATATAACGAACTACGAGGAGAGCAACTTACGGAACCCGCATTGAAAATCGTGCTAAAGCGGACGGTTTTCACTAGCTCATCATCAATATTAAGCTTACGTTTAATATAACCCGTCTCAAGTACGGACAATGCTTTTGTACTTATCTTATGGCGTATAAATTCCTGCCTGAGTATCTCTAATTGACACCCTTTAATATCATAGTTAAACCCGCGATCAAGGCATGCCCATTTCATTTGACTCGGTAAATACTGAAATCCGGTGCCGATTTCAAATGAACGGCTGCCAATATTCGCAACTTTGTAGGCTTGTCGGTATGTAACCACCAGCGGTGTAGTCGATTTAACCTCCACACCCACCTCACATAAGTGTGAAATAAAGCGCGTGTAGTATCCCATATTCTTGATTGTCGGATACCGTTGACAATATGCCATTAAGTTATCGATATTGATGTGTAAAGGTTCTAGTTGCCGATAGACCGCCTGAACGACATTGCGTAACCCTTCTGATGGGATGTTCCGCTTAGTTGTTGCATGCTTAGGACTCGCTGCTCCCTTAACCTGCTGACTCAGTAGTTGTTCTAGTATGCCTTCGATTTTTCGTTTGCCATACAGATTGGTTAAGTAAGTATAACGGTCATCTCGTTTGAGGTAGCCCGCTCTGTCCTTTGGAAAAAGCTGTGTTAAAAACGCTTTTGATAAGGCATATTCTCGACATCGGTGCTGATACCGATTGTAAGGAACAACTTTAATGAGCTTGGCTTCAATTAATTTCTCTAATGCCCGCTTAAACCCGAGATCTTTAGATGCCTTAAACACCTCGGGACACACTTTTTCACCTAGCTGATAAGGAAATGGCACCGAATACGTCCATTTTTTACTCCCTTTAAACTTCGCTTTCTTTTGGCTATTCCGGCTTACAGTGGTCGAACAGATGAGATGTTGAATAAACAGCGCAATGCTTCGGTAGTACCGTTGTTTGTGATACCCATTTGCCGTCTTATCAAAAGGGATAGAAAAGATAGTGCGCTTGAAGCATTCCAGCGTTTGTGCGGTTACAAGAATATTATCTTTCGTACAATACGATTTCATTCAGTTTCTCCATATTGTTGGTTAAACTGAATTACTTCCGTACAAAAAGTGGGGATTAGCCTGCTACACCCAAATATTTACATCAATCTCAAGGGATGATTGAGGGCTAGAAACACACGTTGCCGTGTCATCAGACACATGAGGATGTCCCTATCAAGCCACTACAGGAGCGGGCTGGAACTTTTTTTCCAACACTATAGCTATAACTGGTCATAGCATTATATATACATGATGCTCATCATCCAACGTTACATTATCATCACATTGAGCATAGGATGCTCGTACATATTCTATATTCAATGTATACCTATATAGATGTACCTATGTGTGTATACTTATACCGAGGCACCGTTGCATATCTGTTTGCCAAAACGAGTTACCTTGCCATCGGTTGACGGAATAACCACACCTACTGCAATCTGACGTTGTTTTTCATCCTGCCCCACCCTAACAAGTGGTACAATAAAGGGCACTCCGTCGTGCTGAAGTGCCCCTGCCCGTGGATTACATGATTATGCGTCTGCGCCTTATTCTTGGCCTAACCCGTACTTTTTGACTTTTAAGCCACCTTTGTCGATGCTTTAACTGCCAATATTGCGGCTTACCTAAAATACCCAATTTATCAATCAATAAATGCAGATCGCACCAAAGATCATCTTTATTGAAGATATCCACCTGATTGCTTTCCAAACTATCAACAAAGCAGTCAATTAGCCTATCTGCTTCTTTTTTAGGATACAGTTTCTTGATATATTTACGTAACTCGGGCAATGTCATGACCGATAGCAATGCCTCCCACTCTAAGTCTCCGTTCTTGGCAAGCAGTGGCTTGTTGTAAAACCGTACCCGTTCCAGTAGGTTATGAAGACTGTGAAGGTTCCGTAACAAAAGCTTTTTCTTTCTGGGCTTATACCGAACTTCTAGACGTAAGAATTGGCGATAATGCCGAATGTCACGCCAATTAGCGACATTGAGCTGCAATTCATCATCAGGTAAAGCGTTTAACGAAACGAGGTCTTCTCCTACGTCAAGCTTTTCATAACAAGACAAATGATGTTCTGATTCATCACTACCCAATTTCTGTCCCTGCAGCTCCCCCTCATTGGGATAACGCTCACCTGAACGTGCCGCCAGAAAACCAATATGATAATCGGAGAGGCGCATATTATAGATATCTAATGCATAATCAATACGGGTCACCCATGCTGTCTTTAATAATTGATAAACATATTTACCAAGTCGTTTATTTTTCCCTAAATAAACAATTAATTTAGTCATGTCCTCAGCTGAATAATGTTGAGGACTCACCTCTACTCTTATTGCCCCCCGTCCTTTATATTCATCTGTCTTTGTTAAATCCATTTTTGTGGGAATATAATTAATCACTAACACCTGTTTTTTATTATACAGACTTCTTATTGAAACTTGCTGGGAATATAAGCTCTTTATACCATCACCTTTAGATTTATCCCGTTTAATAATATAATCCTCATCACTTTTTAATTGATTTAATCTATTATAAAAAATAGCCAATTCGTTACTTTGAATATTACCGACCACACTTAACTTGTCGAACCTGTGCTTCATCTGATAATTATCATTAACCTTGCTGACTAGAATGGATTTATTCAAATTATCCAATTGTATTTTAGAGATAGTCATAGCTACCTCCATTACTTATCATTGCTATATTGTTCTGTACCCATATTGGCTCATTTGGAGGGGTTGTAGCAGGCTTATAGAAAGACATGATTAACGCCCCCCTTTCTTCATGCATAGAGCACACCATTGCTCTATTTCGCTAGTTTTCCACCTAGCTGTGCGTCCTGATGGGGTTAACAGGTATTGAGCAGGAAATTCACCTAATTTAATCCAACGATAAAGTGTTGCCCGCGAAATTGAACAAATTATTAAGACTTCAGCCAGCGTTAAAAATTGTTTGTTTTCCATTATGCTTTCCTTCATGGTTTGCACATCACATGATGCGGAAAGTATTTACAACACTATAAAAACACCCCAACATGACAGTCATAGAGCAAAGAAAACGTTACTGGTAAAACAGTGACAGTCATAGTTAACACCCCTTCAATGACTGTCAAAAAAACTGTATTCATTGAATTTTATGACGGTCATAATTGAGTTAATTTTTTTATGCGGTATGATAGTTAAAAAACCTATGACAGTCATAAGGAGGGAAAATGAAAACAACTAAAACTAGTATCAAAAAAACATCAAATATAGCTTCAACTAAAGGTCATAAAGAAAAAACGCCCAAACAAATGAGTAGAGCTAATAAAGAAGAAAGTCTCGGTAAAGAATTTAGTATTAATATGCATGACTATGTGAAAAATAGATTAAGAGAAATAAGCGTTAATTTCGGTCATAGTGATATGATGACAAGAGAACAAAAAACAGGAAGAATATTCAGCCAGACAATTATGAATATAATTGATTATTATTATATTACTGCGATCATTACACCTAAAAAAGAAAATACAAAATTATTAATAAAAGCATTTAAAGCCGTTTGGAAAGAGTGTGTTTCCAAAAATAAAATATTTATTCTTAGAAAGGATTTTGAATCACTCAAAGATGGTGAAAATAAAAAAAAAATTAGAAAAAAAATTAGATTTAATTGCGAATAAAATGACAAATAGAAACCATCTTATTCCGGCATATTTATTAAATAACTATTTTGATAAAAGAGATAAAAATACGTGGACATCGAAAGATATTTTAAATTTATTGGATACCAAAACTGTTATCGATAAAATAGACAAAATGGAAAAATAAATATTATTGTAATAGGCTTTAACTATGAAAAGTATGGTACCTACTTGTGTGTTTGCTTATCCTACGAGCATAATAAAGAGGTCGGTTCCCAGTATTATCACTTATTTTTCTAGGGGCAAGCCCATGCCCCCTATTTTTATCGTTCACTACTATCTAACCAATAAATTGCCGAGGGGATTAATTGAGTGCGCCGTGCATGTGCCTTTACCATAAATTGGTCACGGGCTACCGCCTGTTGGTCGCAGCTATCAAAGTAATGCACCTCAGTATTCGTCATGTGGGTAATGACTGACCAATGATGCGGGTCACACAAAATAATCGACCGTTGACTTGCCGGTGCATCAAGAAACTGCTGACAGATCTGCAATATTCGGTGACTGCTAAGGCCTCGCTGATAACGAAAGGGCATACTGATATTCAACGATTTTGTTTTTGTGTTATAGCGTTTCACGGTACTCAGCAAGTAATCCATCTCGATTTCACAAATACCGTCAGTGATACAGTCAAGTACAGACCAATGTTGGTGATATTGTTCAAGTAGGTAGCGAAAGAGTCTGCGGCGGCGTATGCCTTTGCCATACAGCCAGTTAAGGGCATTCACAATGCTGTAGATACCACATAAGCCATCGAGCTGGCCTTGCTTGGCAGGAAGGAGGTCAGGTTGTGTCATATCTCATCGTCACTTTAATGTTGTTACTTGTGATGATAAATAAACACACCAGCGCTGGTGGAAGAAATTTCGGTGTTTATTCGTGTGTTAATGCATCAAACGTATCGTTCAGTTCAAAGGCTTCAGTCTTGTTGCCATTCGGTGCTCACCTTGTAACAACCCATGTGATAATACTCAATAAAGTTTCGCTGCCATAAAGTGAAAAATTCAGCCCCGGCTTGCTCATCAACATCGCCCAACGCAAAATGGTAGAGATACCCTTGCGGCCAACACACATCAAACTCTTTTTCGAGTTCAGGGTAAATAGCCCCCATGTAGGCAAAATCGGTGATGTAATCGTAATGCCAAATATTATCGAGTTGAACGAGCCTGATTTCAACTGGGTGGAACCCACCACTTTCCGGTGAATAACCGGGATCTCGAAAGTTGAGAACAATGGCATTGAAGACGGGTTTAGGTGGAGGCGATTGCTGAATTTCCTGTAATAACAGTGTCACTAATGCTGGATTAATGGGCAAGCGAAGCCCTGACTGAATAATTGTCATGATAATTCCTTGATAAATAAGTGAATATGGAGAGTGAATGGTGATCATCGAGCCAAATGTCGCTAAAAATGGGGTTAGCTCGCCACTGTAACCATTATACACTTAAAACAGAACAAAATCAACAACAATGCATTATTAATCAATGCCTTACATTAAATCAGTAATGGAATTCGATAACAGGAGAATGTACATGCAATAACGTGGAAAGATGCAACGAGGAAAGAGATAGGAGAGTGCTCCCCTATCCCTTTTGAAGCTTATTTAGGTGAATTAAAGCCCGTAGACCTGAACATAAAATTGCTGCTCGTTATCAACCATCTGAACAGTATAGACAATGGGTTTTGAATAAATTCGATCAAAACGTGTAAATGTTAGGTCTGCCGCACAGGAGTAACTGTCCTGTTCTTGATCATGAGATTGAGTCCGTATTGCATTCAAACGGATCTGCAATGAATCCAAGCTATCCTGTGGTACTCTCGCTAACTCCCTCAATGCAACTTGCTGAACAAGTGCTCGCGTTTCTTCGCTGCTGCAATTCGGTGTTTTCGTGTCACATCCCACCAGCAAACCAAACAGCATACACAACGTTATCGGTAAAACTCTTCGTTTTAGCATCTTGTGGTTACCTATAGGAAAAATGCTATCAAAGCAAGTGCAGATAAGATGACATCACACGCAATCACAATCAACGCTATTACCTTCCAAACCTGCCTACCTTGTGTTTTGCTGGCACAAAATAAACAAAATGCACTCCATACTAAGGTGGCTATATCAATACGTAATATTGTGCCCGTACTGCTACTCATCGCTTCCCAAATATTCAGCAAAAAAATAGGCAGAAACCAAAACAGCCAAAAGGTTTTGGCTAATCCATAATACCCCGTCATCAAGCGATGCTTAACCATTCTCTTGTAATCGTTAATTTGCTCTTCTTGTGTGAGCGGCTTAGTTTGATTGATTTTTTCTTCTTCTGAAGACATGGTGATTACCTTACTATTTATCCATTATGAAATACGAATGTTTTTAACAATTTTTTCAATTGTTCTTGGCCTCTTTGGTGAGAGATAAAAATAAGCAACATTAAATGCAGATTTCTTATGATTTCCTCTCCCCAATGAAGGCCATGCCCTAAATGCGTCTATTTGTGCTTCGTTATAAGGTGTTGCTGAAAAATCAAATAACACTAACAGCGCTTTACCTTGAAACTTCATGAGCTTCTTTATTTCCGTTGTATTCACTGTTGCCGAGACATTCGAGCGAGCGGCGGTTGGCTTACGGACAGCAAATTCGACGGCAACATCATCAATAACGAAGTCAATGTACCCCTGACCGGACAACGTCCCGGGTAATGCACTTTGCACTTCAGGAGAAACATCATCAGCAAAGCACCCTAATAAATAACAACGAACTAACGGCAATAATTCGCGTTCACTATATGTATTTAGAGGAAGCGTTTTGGTAAATTCTTGCCGATAAAGCGAATGAAAAAAATATTCAAATGTATCAATGACATCTTTAATTGTCGTTGCCATTTTCCACCCCTAATAACCTGATTCTTTTCGGTTGGTAACGGCTCGGCCAGATTTTTTCCGGTGTCGTGCCAATCACATCCGCAATAATTTGCTCAGCTCTTGGGTACGCTCGCTCTAGCGCATTATTTAGCGTCCGAGAAGAAAGGCCATGCTCACGAGATAATTGTGCTAATGTGACACCTTTCTTATGCAAAGCCGCCACGATATCCGCACGGTGCCAATCAGTGACACTTCCTTTTCGGCGTTTTTTTTGAGATGCTACAAGGTTAGACAAAGTAATAACTCCATTGGTTAACACATGACAGTGATACTTATAACTCAACACAAAGGAACTATCAAGAACTTCCTTTTGTGGTGTTGTAAGTATTTATTAACCATTCTGTTATTTACTTTATTGTTCAATAGGATGGATAACAGCATGTCAAAAGACGTTTCAATAAACCCGCAAGCCCCCTTTTCAGAACTAAATGGCGGGTACGATGAAGAATGGCTCACGCCGGAGCAATTTGCGAAGCTAGGTGATAACTTTCCCACCACGGCGCGAGGTGCACGCATGCGACTGCAACGCTTGACCCAAAGTTATCCCGAACTGAGTAAGAAGAACCCTCAGCGGAAGGGCTTTCTCTATCACATCAGTTTAAAAGATAAGCCACTTCCTGAAGCGCCAACGCAAGAGAAACCTCAACAAACGGAACACGGAGAACACTATAATCTGTGGAAGCAGCTTTATCTCAGCGTTCCCGAAGAAAAGCAACAAGATATGCTTAATTGGGTTCTCAAAGAAGTCAGTGAGTACATGAGCAACAAAGGGAAGTGATTTTAATTTCCTGATACGAGATATATACTGTCAGGGTTAATTGAATGGCTAAACGAGATATATTCATTAACCCCACTCTTAATTTTTATGGAGGACAAGACAGTGCCAAATGCCCCTCTGGCTATCAGCAGCCAATTCGATGATAGTGATTTAATGTGCTACTTTCAGGCACTTTACCTTCAACTTAAGCCCCCGCTATCCCAGACTTCACGGGAAATACTCTATCAACTCTATTCAACATTACTGGAGGTGCAAAAGCTTGATGAGGTCAAAGCACATCAGGAACATGAAATAAAACGTCCTCAACAGCCCCTTACGCTTCAAGGCAACGATTTTATTTTCCCGTACAGTGACCCAATGAAAGAAAACCTACCGGCAATTGGTGACTTCCTGCATAAACCCAAAAACTTTAGTCAATGTGACTTGTCTCATTCGGTACTGACACAACACACTTTACGTCATGCCGATTTATGGCAAGCGACCCTGTTCCGTACTGACCTATCTTATAGTGACCTATTTCATGCCAACCTATGGAAAGCAAAGGCTTCGCAAGCTAATTTCAGCCACGCCGCCTTAAATTATGCAAACATGAGTATTGCAGATTTTGTGGAAGCTAACTTGTCACATACCCAACTGCAACACGCCTGTTTATCAGGCGCGAACCTAAAACATGCCACATTGCAATATGCTGATTTACGCTATGCAGACTTAACTCACTGCAACCTCACGAAGGCCGATCTAACAGGGGCTAATTTACAGGGTGCAATTTTGTTTGCTGCTGACCTTTCTCACGCTAATTTCACAGAAGCTAATTTAATGGGAACCAACCTCAGCAACGCGAATTTATCGCAGGCAAACTTACACAATGCGGTATTAACCAATGCTAATTTAGCGAATGCAACCCTTTGCAGGAGCAACCTGACGACAGCAATATTTTGATCCTGAATTAAGATCAACGTTTTAATTCCATTTAATTGATAATCTATCAAGCAGATAACAAAACCATTTGAATAAAAAGGACATTTGATGAAATTATTCCCATTATTGATCACCGTTTCTGTCATATCGCTCTCATCAGCCTATGCTGCTAATGCCCCCTTTCAAGTTGCGAGCGAATATCATAGTAAGCATGGCGTGTTAGAAATTACACCAAGCCAAAATGATGCGGCAAAATTCAACTTTAATATTAACGCCAGTATTGAGATGTATGCCTGTGAAGCAGAAGGCACGGCTTATATTACGGAAAGGAATAGTGCTTTAAATACATGGAATGCAACTGCTTTAGTTAATACGGATAGTAATTTTGGTGAGCAATATTGTAAGATGGAATTTGCAAAGGATAAGGTTGGCAAAATAACAGTTAAAACAAATTTTGGCTGCTCAGGCCAATGTGGTATGGGTGCGGAAGGTGCTATGGATGGGGTGTATAAACAATAATATTCGCTTCTATTTTATGGTGGCATATTATTTGTCTAGGTATATTAGGTAGAAAAAATTTGAATTAAGGGCGGTACACCCAATTTGTATCCCCTTTCTAATTCCTGATTGATACCCACAGCGATGACATTTATCAGGACAAACTCCGCAACAACGCCAGTTCTTACCGTTTTCTTGCCACACTTCTCCCTGAAACCCCATTGGATGTGCTACGACAACATGGACTAATTAGTTATCAGCCTTGTTGGAAGCTGCCCGTATATCACAAGAAGAATGGCAAGGTTTATGGGTGCCGAATGAGGCTGGATGGGAAAGCCTATACGAGGAAAATATTCATCAGCCAAGAGGGATTGGCAAGTAGCTTGATTTACCCCATAAAAGCATGAAACCGTTGATCCATGGGCTACAAGAGGATGGTGGCGATTATTTGCGGTACTTGATTTATTGTAAAAGCCAGCTTTAGCCTCACGTTATTCAGAATTGTGCTAGCGGTTAAGCTGTTAGCACAATTAAATCTGACAGTCTGGTTTGAGCGAGAAGCAGACATTGCTAACAGCGTTTTATGTGAACCAGCGGGGCACAGGTCACGCAATGTTTAAAAATCCACCAGCTCTGGCATAATGAAATTGCAATGTAATTCATGCAAGGATGACATACATGTTGAATCTTATCGTGGTTGGTAATCCCGATTATCACAGTTTTTTCTCTGACAATAACGGTTAAGCGTCTTTTCCGGTTTCCCGGCTTTTTGAATCCACCCCTGACTCACTCAGAAATAAACTGCCCCCCTGACCAGCAAAACCTATCAGCTTTTTCAGGAACTGCTGGTTTTTTTATGACGAGCCGGAGTTTGAAGTTGATGAGGAAGACAATACAGGCGGTTATTACAGCAATATCCGCATTGGAAGAATAAGTAACATCAGAGCAACAACTATAAACCGGGAAAAAGTTCTGGCTTTTAACTATGAGTTAACCGGTATCATCGGCAAAGAGTTCTTAACCAGTGAAAAAGAATACATCAGAAAGCTGGAGCTGGGCAGCTTCGGGCTGAGCAGAAATTTCTGAGCAGTCAAGGATATAGACGTTAAAGAGTTTTTCGGTATATTAGGTCTCAGTGTGTTAGCCCCTGAAGCTTCCGCTTCGGTTAAAACTGAAGCACCTGACAATAATGAAGACCTTGAGGTAATTTCGGATATCAATCAATATCTGGAAATCATATTGAATCATCCTCAGGATAATAATGAAGAGGTGTTTTACCGGGGTCACTCCGACATCAGCTATCAGTTAGAATCTTCGCTGTTCCGTAAAAATACGCAGGGTAACTATCGCTACCGACATCACGAATCGGATATGATTACCGAGCTGCTGACGGTTCAACCCGCTGAGTTTAGAGATGACCGCTATATGCTGGATAAGCTTGTACGCATGCAACATTATGGCTTACCCACGCGCCTGCTTGACGTCTCAACTAACCCGCTTATCGCACTCTATTTCGCGTGTTCCAAAATCAAATGAGATGAAGATGGAAATGAAACTGATGGCAACGTCATTATATTAACGGCACCCAAAAGTGAAATTAAGTTTTTCGACTCCGATACCGTAAGTTGTATAGCCAATCTTTCCCGGCTTCCATCACGTATCAAAAGCAACCTGAATACCAGCTTGGCGACTCAGGAATTTAATGCCACCGAAGAGTGCGGGCATTTGCTTCATCTGATCCGTGATGAGAAGTCCTATTTCAAAAACATTATCGATCCGGCACATCTGAGTAAAATCGTTCTGGTTAAAGGGAGGCTCAGCAACGCCCGCATTTCCTCTCAGTCTGGAGCGTTCCTCTTATTTGGCGAAAACGTGAACCTGCCAGAAACGGGGCTAAGTACGCTGAACGTCAGAAAACTGGTGATTAGAAACAAGGAACGCCTGATGCAGCAGCTCAGCTGCTTCGGCATCAACGAAAGTACGGTTTATCCGGGTAGAGCTACGATGTTAGTATATAGCTCACTGTCGCATTAGAAATATAGGAACAAACCTGCTGATCTTGAGTTTATGAAAAGTTCAACTGTTCACCAAACTTGAGACAAGGGGCTAATTTTATGGATACCGTGAATTGAACATGAAGAAGAAAGCAGAAATCAATCTCCATTCATTGATACAGGCGCGGTTTGACGCCGCGTTCAACAACTGGAGAAAGATAAAATGGTTAGAAATAGAGACAGGCGACGTCACCATATAGTTCGATTGAAAATTAAGAGAAAATCCTACCGGACTGCACTTATTAAAACGCCCTGCGTTGTTGGGAAAATATATAATACCCCATGCAATTGTTCATGTTATCTCTGTGGAAACAAACGAAGAAATCATGGAGAGAACAGTCAAGAACGCAGAGCTAAATTACGTTGCACCGATTAAGTTCAATATTGTCAACATTAATCAACTTAAGGCTCCACTTAAAGAGACTTAAGACATTGCCCACTATTTTCCGCCATTATCACTAGAGGTTATTGATTCTAGAGAAGGAGTTAACTTAGACCAGTGTGTATGCGACCTTTCTTTAACGATAATTAATCGCGCAATAAAGTTCTGGGCATTTTTGCAATCAGCATTATCAAATGGCACTATTCCATAATCATATTTCAAAATAAGGTTTTCAATATCTCTCTGACAACTCCTATATAAATACCACAGTTGTTGAGGTTTCCGTAACTGCAACCAACTTATAGAAAAAGCTGAAAGCGCCGATAACAACGAAGGGATTATTTTAGAGTACAGAGCTGAATCACCCAATGTAAAAAAGATTGGAGTTAATAATGACCCGAATAAAGCAGTGCTAAAAAAAAACAAAGACTCATTTTTATTATGATCTGCCTTGGATGAAAAATGAGTTACCTCAGCTAAAGCCAAATTACGTGATTCTTGATCAAGCATTATGCTCACCTAATATTTTATTACCAAATTTTTCAAGAAAAAGCCCGAGACACCTTGCACTTGTACGCGCAGCAATAAATTGAAAATTATCATTTTTATCAGAATCCGCAAAATCGCAAACCGATTTCATTGAAAAATACAATGGCTGCGGACGGATCGCAAATGATGCTGCAGAGAAGAGACCATAAGTCTCCATCTCAACAGCTACTAAATCCCTGTGCTGAGATTTTATAGCTTCGAGAATTTCACTATCTGCTAATACTGCAGAACCTGAGGCCATTGGACCTATTTTAAGTATGACATCTCTGTTATTTAATTCATCAATATTATTTTTCAAATTTATAAGTAGCTCGTTGTCTGACGAGAAAACATCAGCAAATGAACGTAGCATTTGAGACGGTCCTAATTGATGTGGTGAGATGGAAAATTTAGCAGCTCCATCTTCCTTTATAAATTTACCGCTTTGATAATCCCATGCAGGATCTGCAAATACTATATCGCCAATATTTACCTTCCCTTTAACACCCGCACAAATACCGCACATAGCTATTATTTTAGGTTGAAAATGGCTAATTAAATAAGATGCTGTTATAGCTGTCGAAACCATCCCCATCCGAGTTACATGAGCGGCAGCTACTGTAATCTTTTGGCCGTTAGAATAGAAAGACCCACGTCTAATAAAAATAACTTCACTTATTGGCATGAACTCTTCCCAATGCCAAGGCAATTGCATTAACGCCTCAAACTCAGGTGATTTTAATGCACATACAATCACTACATCAACACTGTCTTTCGATGGAACGTTAGTTGTGCTACTAGTTTCTAATAAATAGCGAATATAATTTAATAAAGTTGTCATCCATGACAAGTTTATAGGTGAATATTCAATTAGCATCCATGTATAAGTCTCAAAACGGCTAGCAGACTTTATAGCTTCATCTTTATCAGATGTGATTCCGATAATATGCCCTGGTTTTTTTAAATCACTGCCGTGCTGCAACGCCATTAATAAAGAAATAGTATGCCTTGAGTTATCAGCGATCTCATAACACTCATAAGGAACAAGCAGGTCTAAAACTAATAGATCATAATATTCTTTAGCAAGCTTTTCTCTAGCATCCTTTACACAGCTGCAAAAATGAATATCATTATCCCCCAGACCAAGCTCCTTAGCCTTCTCCATGAATAATGAATAACGTGATGAGGCATCATCTACTATCAATATTTTCATTTAATAACCTCTGGTATATAAATTTTCAACATTGAATGCAGTGATTTTTGCCAATTATTATTAGTTGAACTAAAATGTATTATATCGATAAAATTATCATGAAATAAACAAACCAACTCTTCTTTAAGCTGCGCTAAATCCATATGCTCAGACACCAATTTATTGCCTTCATCTAATTTAAATACTTCATACCCAGTCAAAATAATCACTGGAATTTTTATTCTAGCTAATTTCATATGCCTTAGAACTGCTTTACCACCAAAACCTTGTGGTCTTCCTCCATTAGCCCTATCGCTAAGGTCAAAAGTTGGCAATGACATATCCAATATAATAAAATCAGGTTCTTCATCCTCGATAACAATAATTGTAGAGTTTACAGACGATGAATATAAATGATCAGCGTAAAAATTATCAGTAAGAAATTTTGACACATGATCTTTTTTTGGTTTTTCATCTTCAGCAATCAATATTTTCTTATTACACATATTCAACCTCATCCTTTTGTACCCGTTCTACAAGTAAGGAGTATGTCACCTCTAGTACAAAATTCGAATTATCATCATAATAAAAATCTATACTTCCCTTATTAGATTGCTTAACTACAGCTGCAATTTTAATAAAGCCACTTCGGCCTTCTTTTTTGGAGTTAGAACCATAAGAATTATTATTTATTGCAGTTTTAATTTCTTGAATTTTCTTTAGATTACTTTGTTTAGAAAAACGCTCAGTACTAGTTACTATCTTAAGGCTTAATTTTTTATTGTCCACTTCTATGCGTGCATCTATTTTTACTTTAGGTTTCTGTAATCCAGAGTGAGCTCTAGCATTATCCAAAGCTACAAATAATACATCATGAACAAAAACTAACGCGCTAGCAGTTAACAATACATCCCCATCATGAATATCATTTGCTATCACTGGTTCAAATGATTTCTGGCATTTCAAAGCACTTTCTGTGGCAATCTTAACTACTTGCTCGAGTGCAAATAATTTCTTAGTCAGCTCAGAATCATTTTTTCTTTTAAACCAATTTTTAGCTTCCTCTAAAGATAATTGAACTTCAGATGATGCAGAGTTTAAAGTAGCTATAAACTCCCTCTGCTCAGCATTACTTATAGTTAACTCCTGAATTTTATATTTTAGTTCATCTATAAGTCTAGATATATTATCTTTTAACACACTATCGATATATGCTCTAGCACTAAAAAGGGAAGGTTCCAATGAACCCCACAGCAAAGGATAGGCTAACAAAAGAAAATCATCTAATAGATCTGACTCTTCTATCCTTGGTACTATCCTCATCATCTCGAACAAATTTTCATTATACGTTGGGTAAATCAATCCCTCAGGATACTCTTTACTAAGAATATGAAATTTTCTATCCTTTGCATTAAGAAGTAAGTTATCAAAATTTTCGGAGAAGGAAATAAATAAAGCTAATGCCTCTTGTTGCGATTTATAATCATTGAATGAAAGCTTGCTCATCCAATATGTATTATTTTGATAAACATCATTCTCTTGCATAGTAATAACATGTGAGAACTCTAAAGGCCCTCTAATTAGACCTATAAATGACTGATGCCGGATCCTTTTACTAAGATAAAAATCCAATCCAAAAACTGGATTATTCAAGAACTCATCAGAAAGCCGGGAAAATATATCAAGTAAAACTACATCGGACTCATCCTGAGATAATATATTATTCTTACCAAAAGAGTTGTCATTAATAATATCATTTAAAAGCGCATCGAAGTGTTTTTCAATATCCAGATTGACATCCAGTAAATCTCTAAAGCGAGCATAATCTTCAGATAACTCATCATTTGCCCAACGATTTAATCCATCTAAATCTACATAAATCCTAGACGTATCGACTATCCATCGCCCTTCTTCCATTGCTTGTTGATTAGTTATGGCCATAACTTCATCTGCATATATACTAGAGTTCCTTACATCAATAAATCGTAATGATGCACAGATTTCTTGTCGTTCTGATAACACCTCTGTATTGTCTTTTAACACTCTCCTCAAGCTATCCATGAAGAAAGGCTTGCATACTTCTTTTAAAAAATAAACCAACTCATCTTTATTAAAATTATAATCTATATCTACTAGATTTGATGGTTTCTCGCACTCGTATTTTTTTAATAACATTTCAATAGCAAATCTAACTTCAGCTTCTCTTTCTTCGTTATATCCTTCAAGCCAAAGAAAATGCAAACAATTTACGGAAGAAATGGAATAATCTAATGCTGAAAAATCATCATAGTTCATTCCAGATATTGCATCACTAATTGGTAATAATGTTTTCGCACAAGAAGATTTACAAGCTTCTCTTGATAGTACCTCTATAAGTTTTCTTTTATTGCCAATATGATGACTATAGCTTACCTCCAGTGCGGACGTGAATGCACCAAGAGAGTTAATATATCCACCAGATTTAAGAGAGTTAACATACTCTTCCACAGTATCATATTTGCCTGAAGAAACATTATTTATCGCTTTGAAAAAATTCAAAGCCACTTTATTTGAACTATTTTCTGGTAATACCCCATTAAGATATGAATATGCTATATATGTATTATTCTGCTCAGCACTAAAAAAGTTAAAATAACTCTTATCTTTGAAATCCTCACACCCTATGAACTGGCTATTAAGACCAATAATCCAAGGTTGATATAGTTGATCTATTTTACTTCTTTTTATTTGCTTAATAAAATCCTTTAATCCTCGCCCTATTGGAAGGCCAAGTATGTTTATCGACATCTTCTCGAGGAAAAGATATGCCTCTGTTGAGTTATATTCTCGTTGAAGCAACTTACCTAAAAATCTTGGTAGCAGTAAATCTTTGTCATTATAATGGAATTCACTGTCATAACACGCATAGGCTACCGCTGTATATATAACAGCCCATACATCCAACTTTGACTCACTGTCTTTAGATACAGCTCTAATATATTTCCTTATTGTATTATCTGGTCTTTCATCTATCAGAAAATCAAGATAATTTGTATCTCTCCGTATTAATGCTTCAAAACCAGCTTTTATATTTAGGTGAAGCCTTATTTTATCAAGACGAAAATCAATTACATTATCTAAATTTGATACCGCAGAAAAAAGAACCTCTCTTAGTTCATGGGAAAGATTAGTCGTTATCAACGCCTGCAATACTTCAATAAACGTCTCATAAACATCTATAAGGGAATGGCTCTGAGATACCCACAGTATTTCCGAAAGTGAAGAATGATCCAATGGAATTTCTGACGTTAATTTATATTTAGTATAAGTTTTTACAAAACCTTCAAAATATTTATGATTCTCAATTCTTTTGATTATGTCATCTTTAAACTTTTGAGTTGTGGTCTTCTCTTCATTACGAACACTAGTATGATAGGAAATAAAATTAAGTAATCCTTGTCTAAATTTAGAGCGAACTTCTGAAGTATATTTTTTTTGAGCTTCTAGTCCTCCTCTTAAATTTTCAAGAGCTATTCTTAACTGAATGGACCATAAAGAAAAGCCATTTTTTTTATTTATATCATCCAGAATAAGAATGCATGAGTCATAGTCACCTTTAATAAATTTATCTTCAATCCTATCTGCTAATATTCGAAAATAATTAATATCGGATGATGCCGCTTTAACTCTAGCAGTAATCCATTGCACTTCTTTTATTAAGGTTGTTTTAGGTGATTTAGTAAAAACACCTTTAAGATCAGTAAACCCAATATCTTTATCATTGAAAGATTTGAGGTTCTCCTTAATTTGATGGTTAACCCAATTTATATACTCTTCATATTGAGATTGTTCCAGCGCCTCACGAACCTCAAGGTAATGTTCGGTAACGCCTCTCCTAAAAAGAGTTAATTTATCCACTCCATCAGCTTTCTCAAATTTTCGAGAACGAATAACCGAAATTAAACCACGGAATCTATTTTTTTGCTTATTGAGTTTTTTCTTATTTTTGTTATCCACAGATATCTCTCTTATGAAAAAAGTTATCGCGCTTATAATTGCACATGGTTACTATACTCATTTAAACCTTATTCCTGCCTGCTTTTCCTAATTTTTATTGACTCTCGAATAGATTGCAAATCTTGTAGCCTCTATCGCCCCCTGCTTTAGGTCTTAGTTTCAAGTTTTACCCATATAGAAGTCATGAATAGCTAGTCTACTCATGCGGTTTGCATTTCCATCTATCTTTACGTTTTTCACCATCGGTTCTATAGTGATAAATTGATGACAATGATTCATTTATATTACCTTTGCATAGACACGTCATACTAGCAGAGAAATAATTTTGATCATCACGCTCCATAACTATCTTTTTTCTCCATCAGAACGCTCACGGTCAATCTTTGTCAGCTGTCCATTAAGTTGATGTTCTGTCATTCCATGTTTGTATGCATTGTATTGCCAGATCGCAAACTGCTGTTTGTACCTCCGGTTCTCTTCCTTAAGCTCTTCGACTCCGCTTTCCAGATTGACAATCCAGGCAGCAGCAATATTCAAACTAGCTGGACGCGGATTTTTGATCCCCCCGCCCTTTAAGCGCTTCTGTTTTCGTTTGATAGGCAGTCACTATTGCCTCATGTGCATTAAGGGACTGTCTTGACGGCAACTTTCCGACCAATGGTTCTGCCTCCTCACAAATTGCTGGCCAGGACAGTTTTGGCTCCTTCCATCCTCGAATTAGATTCACGATGGCGTTAATGTCTCTATTGTCCAAATGCTTAACTGTTAACGATTCACTACTCATTACCACTAATTGACAAAAGAAACGCCCGAGGCAGTTATTGGGCGGGTATCACTGGCGGAACCTTCATACAGCAAGTATATCCGCCATCATAATGGTGTTAAAACGTCCCAGCTACGGGATTAACGCACTCGCGTGAAGCAGACGTGATCCGGCGCGCTTTTTTCATTTCCTGAGGGCAGAAAAATCAAGTGACCCTTTCCCCGTTGAACAACACTGATGTTTGTTAACTACTTCCGCTTATGGCACCAAACTGCCTGTCAGATTATGTTATACTCTATGCAATAGATTAGTATTTTATACTAATGTAGTTTTACTTTGATAATCTTATACGTACTATTTTATCAGGCACCTTGTTCTAAATGAGTACACCGATGAGTACAAAACTAATAACCTAGAATTAAATTATTATAAGTCAAACAATTACGCCATCAATTAAGGTTTAATGTGTAAGCCTGATTTTTAGCGCAAAAACAAGCATAAAGCTCATCACTCTGTGAGCTTTATGTTTTTCTCATTCAAGCCTATCCCTCATTTCTACTATTCGGCACACCTATTCATTTTTACTCACCAAGCGAGTTATTCATTCGCTTATCAAAGAAAGTAAGACTTTTCAGTAAAAATAGTGACATTTTTATTGATAGTTTGAAAAACCATGCCAAATATAACGAAGATCCCCGACAAAAATTTATCTTCAGGGTATCCATTAAAGCCATCTACTACCACTCTATAAATAAACCTATAGGTAAATCTAAAATATACTTTATATCGTTTTTTATATATAAATAGTGTATTAGCCTGAGCAAATAAATAACATCAACTATTACGCCAAAATCATAATAATTATATTTTAAATAACATTATTTATAGATTAAAAATCTATAAATATTTCAATAAAGCGTAACGACCAATTTTACACCTTATATTTCCGCGCAAAAAATAAACAACAAAACAATTAATATTATCTTTTGTTTAATTTTCACACTAAAAAATAATACCGAGTATTGTTACCTTTCTACTTACTCGAAAGACTTATCGATTCACAATTAATAAGAGATATTTGCTAAGTCATTCTCTTTTCATATAAAGGAACCTATAAACACCCTTTATACGAGTAAATTTTCTAATCTATTATTCTAAAACCACTTGAAATCTAATGTTACAAATTAATTAAAATAATTATTCGACAATTATATTATATATACAAATACAACCAACCATTTGTTAAATAAAGACATTCATCCACCCTCTTTCGTTATTAATCCGAAAAAATCCTTTCTTATCACTATCTGAAAATTGATAAGAAAAGTTGATTTATATTTTCAATCGCCATATAAGTATAAAAACGAACTAAGCCAAATTTACATAATTTAAACTCAACAATTTACCAATATTAAACAGATAATATACATGAATCAGTAAAGGAATTTCTCTTATGTCAGACAGTTTTCAAAATGAAGTACCAAAAGCAAGGGTCAATATTAAATTAGATTTACACACGGGTGGAGCACAAAAGAAAGTTGAATTACCGCTAAAGTTATTAGCGGTTGGCGATTATAGCCACGGACAAGATACGCGCGCTTTATCTGAACGTGAAAAGGTGAATATCAATAAAAATAACTTTGACAGCGTATTAGCGGAACATAATCCAACCGTCAACCTCACGGTTAAAAATACACTTGCAGGGGATGGAACAGAAGAAAGTATCGCCCTCTCATTCAAAAATATGAAAGATTTTGAGCCTGAACAAGTGGCTCGCCAAATTCCTCAACTTCGCGCCATGTTGGCTATGCGTAACCTGTTACGTGACCTCAAATCCAATCTGCTCGATAACGTTACTTTCCGTCGTGAACTCGAAAACATCCTTAAAGACCCAACGTTAAGCGATGAATTACGCGAAGAACTGGCTCAACTGGCCCCGAAAAAAGACTAATTTGGATATAACACAGGATTATGCTGATGTCAGTGAATAACGAAACAACCTCAAATAACACCACAACTGTACTGGACGATACAACTAACCACGGTATCTACGCCTCTTTATTTGAAAAAATCAACCTCACCCCTGTAACACAAATCAGTGATATCAATGCGTTCCAAGATAACGCAGCACTGGCTGATACAACCGCAGATGAGCGCGTCACAGTTGCCGTTCAAGTGTTTCTTGACCGCTTAAAATCATCGGGTCAACAGGTTGAGCGCTTAGACCGTAACCTGCTCGACCACCATATTGCAGAGCTCGATAAACAAATTAGCCAGCAACTCGATGAAGTCATGCACCATACTGAATTTCAACAAGTTGAATCCACATGGCGTGGCTTAAAATTCTTAGTGGACCGCACCGATTTTCGCCAAAATGTGAAAATTGAACTCCTTGATGTCTCAAAAGACGACTTACGTCAGGATTTTGAAGATAGCCCTGAGGTCATTCAAAGCGGTTTGTATCAGCACACTTACATTGCGGAATATGACACCCCAGGTGGTGAGCCAATCGCCGCGATGATTTCAAACTATGAGTTTGACAGAAGTGCGCAAGATATCGCCCTATTACGCAGTATTTCCAAAGTTTCAGCCTCTGCCCACATGCCTTTTATCGGCTCTGTTGGCCCGAAATTCTTTGGAAAAGACACCATGGAAGAAGTCGCGGCTATCAAAGATATTGGCAACTATTTTGACCGTGCAGAATACCTGAAATGGAAAGCGTTCCGTGACTCTGACGATGCGCGTTACATCGGCTTAACCATGCCGCGCGTGTTAGGCCGTCTACCTTATGGCCCAGATACTGTACCGGTACGCAGTTTTAACTATGTTGAAGAAGTCAAAGGCCCTGATCACGAAAAATATTTGTGGACGAATGCAACCTTTGCTTTTGCCGCAAATATGGTCAAAAGCTTTGTTAACAATGGCTGGTGTGTGCAGATCCGTGGCCCACAAGCAGGCGGTGCGGTTAAAGACCTCCCTATTCATCTGTTTGATTTAGGCACTGGCAGTCAGGTAAAAATCCCCTCTGAGGTAATGATCCCTGAGACCCGTGAGTTTGAGTTCTCTAACCTCGGTTTTATCCCGCTGTCTTACTACAAAAACCGTGATTACTCATGCTTTTTCTCCGCAAACTCAACGCAAAAACCAGCGCTTTACGATACCGCCGATGCTACCGCGAACAGCCGTATTAACTCGCGCTTACCGTATATATTCTTGTTATCACGCATCGCCCATTACTTAAAATTAATTCAGCGCGAAAACATCGGTACCACCAAAGACCGTCGTTTACTCGAGCTTGAGTTAAACAATTGGGTTCGTGGGCTAGTCACTGAAATGACCGACCCGAGTGATGATTTACAAGCCTCTCACCCACTGCGTGACGCCAAAGTGGTTGTGGAAGATATTGAAGATAACCCGGGTTTCTTCCGTGTGAAACTGTACGCCGTTCCACACTTCCAAGTTGAAGGCATGGATGTTGATCTCTCTTTAGTTTCACAAATGCCAAAAGCAAAAGCGTAAGAGGACTGTCTGGTGAAAATCTACCGTCCTCTGTGGACTGATGGTGCATTTTTGACACCTCAGCAATTTCAGCAGCAAGCCCGCTGGGATAGCCACATTACTGATGTTGTTGCCGGTATGACGATCGCCTCCCCTTGGGGGGTGATCAGCACCGAGTTCGACGAAAGTGCGTTAACCATTTCACGGCTCAGTGCGCAGAAAATGGTAGTACGCCTACCAGATGGTACGCTGATTGACAGCACGCTTTCTGATAACCTTCCGCCTGTCGTCGATCTCAGTGAACATGCTGATAAACAAGTGTTAGATATTGTTATCGCGCTTCCCCTTTTACTAGCGAATGGCGGAAATTTATTATCCGAGGCGAACGCAGATCGCCCGCGTCGTTTTGCACAAGAGTGGGTCAACGTTCAGGATTTAGTGGGCCACGAGCAAACCGATATTGCGGTATTGCGCCATGCGGTCAGTCTACGATTTGCGCATGATGAAAACAGCCATTACATCACTTGCCCTGTCGCACGGTTAGTTCGCAATGCTCAAGGTGGTTGGGTGTTTGACACCACCTTCATTCCGCCGCTGTTAAGCTGCCAAGGTAACCAAGAACTCGTCGCCCTACTCACTGAGTTTATGCATCGCTTAGTGGCAAAACGCCGTCGTTTAATGACATTACGCCGTGAAAGTAATGAAAAAATGGCAGATTTTGCGGTGGCTGATGTGTCTCTGTTTTGGTTGCTCAATGCGTTAAATAGCGCCGAGCCTGTGCTTAATGAGCTACGTTCATCGTTGAATCGCCACCCTGAAATGTTATATCGGGAACTGGTGCGTTTGGCGGGTGGGTTACTCACATTTTCCCTCGACCATCACATTGAAAGCATTCCTGAATATCAACATGCAAAACCAGAAGCGGTTTTTCCGCCGCTGTTTATGTTGCTCAACACCTTGTTAGAGGCCAGCTTACCCTCACGCATTGTCACCATTGATCTTGTCAAACAAGAACCTTTCTGGAAAGGCAAGCTGCATGATGGTCGTTTACGAGATAGCGCGGATTTCTATTTGTCTGTTCGATCATCGCTACCGACACACTTGTTAGCCACACAATTTCCATTGCTATGTAAGGCTGGAAGTGCTGATGACGTTGCCGATGTGGTGAATGTTGCGCTAAATGGTATTCCTCTGCGTGCATTGAGCCACGTCCCGACAGCCTTACCACTGCGACTCGAAAACCAATATTTCGCCCTTGATTTATCAAGCCCTGCGGGTATTGCCATGTTGGAGTCAGGAAATTGTTCGTTTTATGTCCCAAGTACGCTCGGGGATATCCAACTTGAATTATTCGCGGTGGTTCATTCATGAGTAAAAATACAGCAACACAAACCCTCGACAATATTTTTGCCGATACATGGCTAATGGTGTGCCAATTGCAGCAAGGTGTGCAGATCAACAACGGTGATGATCTTTATCATCATGCTTGTGAACTTATTGATCATACACGTCAATTGCTCACTCAACATGGGTATGATGAGCGCACCATAGAGCATATGCTCTATGCCCAATGCGCCTTACTTGATGAAAGCGTCTTGAAACGCAAAAAAGATGATTTTGGTTACCAAGCATGGGTTCAGTCACCTTTACAAGCACGTTATTTCAATACGTTAGATGCAGGTGAACAAATTTGGGATCGCTTGCGAGGGTTACTCTCCGAAGCCGCGCCCAACCAAGCCGCCCTGACCTGTTTTTACCGTATTTTAACTTTAGGTTTTGTTGGGAAATTTCGCCGCCTCGACCACCCTGAGCGCGAGCAAATTGTGGTTCAGCTCAATGCCTTGCTCCCTCGCTTTCAGTCCATATCTAAACTGCCTTTGGTCATAAAACCGAAACTGCGCTTTAGCCGCCGCCGCTTATATTGGCTTAGCTGGATGGCGGGGGCGGTAGTGATCTTCGCTATGTGGTGGGGTTTCTCAAACTCACTCGAGCATTTACTGCAACAATGGATGCCCCAAGGACAGTGATGCAAAACTCGATTAAATTCGTGGTCATCTTATTGGCAACCCTGCTTTTTTTGTGGTTAGTCTGGGGATTCTGGCCGTTAGGAAACACTGTTTCCCTGTTTCTCAGCGCGTTGGCTATTGTTATCGCAGGCGTTGCATGGTATTGGCGTTTTAAACAGCAACAACACTCCAAAATCCTTGAAAAACAAGTTAGTACGATGTTACCACCTGCTTCATACCAACAAGCTATCGTATTGGTGTGCGGGCAATCAGAGGCCTTGTTTCCTAACGGGTTAACCCACCGCGAAACGTCCCAAGCGTGGTATGTATCTATTACCTCCCCCGCCATGTTACTTGATGTGACGCAAACCGTGGTGGAAACCGCGCCAGTCCAGCTTGGGCAACTTTCTGTGTTATTTGCTGTATTACCAGAGCAACTGGTTTTACAAGAAACATTGACCCAAGAGATGCTTAATTGGCGACGTGCCATCAGCGAAAGTCGCAGCAAAGCGGGCGTTCATCTGCCATTTTGGGTTTCGCTGTATTTATCCCCCATTCAGCAGACTGACCCTTATGCAAAATACCGACACGAAGAGCGCCCTTGGCTGACATTACTCAATCACCAACGTGAATTTCAAGTCGAGCAAAATGGCAGTTTAGTTCAACCGCTATCTGAGTGGGTTCAGCAATTTTTTACCAGTGAGCACCAACAACTCCACACCATGTTGAGCTTTGATTATTTGCTGGATTGGTTGCAACAGGTATTTACCCCGCAATTAACCGTGGAACAAGCCGGTGTGCGTAAGCTAGTGCCTTCCGCTTGGGCGATACAATTCATTCCCATTACCAGCGTAGAAAATAATTCATGGCAGCAATTTATTACGCGAAGAACAGGCTTAGCACCGCTAACATCGACGCAGAATGTGCCACTTTTGCCCCTGCCCGATATTTTACTCACACGCTTACACCACGATATCAGCCTGAACCGCTATGAACGTTTAATGGGTGCCGTTGGGATTATCTGCGGTCTGTTTTTAGTGGGCGCCTTAAGCGGCAGTTACCACAATAACCGCCAGTTAGTTCGCCATGTAGGGGAAGACACCGCGCGGTTTATTCAACTTTCGGATACGCCGCTAGCACCAAAGCTAGTGACTTATCAACAACTTCAAACCGATGCTGTTCAGCTATCCCATTGGCAACGAGAAGGTGTGCCTACAGGCTATTCACTGGCCTTATACCAAGGTAGTTATTTATTACCACACTTGCACGTTTTACTGAGCAGTTGGGCTCCTCCCGCCCCACCTGCCCCCGTCATTGTGCAAGAGGCCTCTGAGATGGTGAGCCTCGACAGCCTATCGCTGTTCGATGTCGGCCAATACACATTAAAACCGAGCGCAACCAAAGTGTTAATCGATGCACTGATCCATATCCGCGCAAAATCTGGTTGGCTAATTGTGGTCTCGGGCTATACCGACAACACAGGTAACCCAGTAAACAACCAAAAACTATCACTGCAACGCGCCGAATCTGTGCGTGATTGGATGATACAAACCAGCGACATCGCACCTTCGTGTTTTGCGGTACAAGGCAACGGGCAAGCTAACCCTATTGCCAGCAACAACACCGCAGAAGGACGCGCGAAAAATCGCCGGGTCGAAATTCGTTTAATGCCCCAAGTGGATGCTTGTCAGGCATCGAATGAGTAAAAACGTGTCCCTGAAGGACAGTGACACACATTTCACTATTATGGAGATGTAATTTATGGCTATTCCTATTTACCTATGGCTTAAAGATGATGGCGGTGCGGACATCAAAGGTTCTGTCAATGTACAAGACCGTGAAGGCAGCATCGAAATCGTGGCTCAAGACCATAACTTGTATATCCCAACGGATAACAACACCGGTAAGTTAACTGGCACGCGTATTCATACGCCTTTCATTTTCGTTAAAGAAATTGATTCCTCTACGCCTTACTTATACAAAGCGGTCACCACTGGCCAAACGCTGAAAAAAGCCGAGTTCAAATGGTACCGCATTGATGATGCAGGCCAAGAAGTTGAATATTTCAACACCACCCTTGAAAACGTCAAAGTCGTCAAAGTCGCGCCAAAAATGCACGACGTTAAAGAGCCAAGTAAAGAAAAACATAACCACCTCGAAGAAATCGAGCTGCGTTATGAAAAAATTACGTGGACCTTTAAAGACGGCAACATCATTCATTCTGATTCTTGGAATGAGAGATCAACCGCTTAATTTTCGCATTGCAGGTGCTTGTCGCCTGCTTTTTTTATTTTTCCCACATACAAACCCAATAACACAAATGCTTATGCCCCTATGCGAAAGGGAAAGGGCGGTAGCGTACCTCGGCCCCCCTTTTCACGGTAAATATCAAATAGCCAATTTGTAGGAAGAAGAGAACATGGAAAACTCCCCCGTTATGCTGTTACGTCGTTTAAACCCTTTTTGTGCCAACGCATTAGAAGCTGCGGCTTCCTTATGCCAAACCCGTGCGCATGCAGAAATAACGATTGAGCATTGGTTACTTAAACTCCTCGAACTTGGTGAAAGCGATATTATGGTGTTAGCACGTCGCTATGAGTGGGACATGACCGCATTATGGCAAAGCTTATTGGATAGCATTGAGCAGCTCCCCCGCTCTGTACATAGCCGACCACAACTTGCTAAGCCCTTATTAACGTTAATCCAACAAGCGTGGATTAATGCCTCTTTAGATGAAGATGTAGAACATATTCGCAGCGTCCATTTATTAGCCGCAATCATCAAACAGCCAGCGTTGTTACCTAACGAAAACTTATGGCCACTGATGACCTTGAGTGCCACCCAATTACAGCGATTACGCCCTTTGTTGGATGCGCAGTCCGATGAACGCCCTGAAGTACAGCAATTGGCGGTGCATAACAGCCCTACCCATGCAGAGCCTGCTAACCAAACCGATAACAACACGCAGGCTACGTCTGGCGTGGCAGGTACACCACTCAATGACGCCTTACTTGCCGTTTTAAACAAATTTACCCTTGATGTGACCGAAAAAGCCCGTGAGGGTGCCATCGACCCCGTGTTTGGTCGCGATGACGAAATTCGCCAGATGGTGGATATTCTCTCCCGCCGTCGTAAAAACAACCCTATTTTAGTGGGTGAACCGGGTGTCGGGAAAACCGCATTGGTCGAAGGGCTGGCCTTGCGTATTGCTCAGGGTAACGTCCCTGTTAGCCTGCAAACTACCGCATTGCGCACCCTCGATTTAGGCTTATTGCAAGCGGGCGCAGGGGTTAAAGGGGAATTTGAACAGCGCCTTAAAAATGTGATTGAAGCCGTGCAGCAATCCCCAACCCCTATTTTGCTGTTTATTGATGAAGCCCACACCATCATTGGCGCAGGCAACCAAGCAGGTGGTGCCGATGCAGCCAACTTGCTTAAACCAGCCTTAGCTCGTGGCGAATTGCGCACTATCGCCGCCACAACATGGTCTGAGTATAAACAGTATTTTGAGCGCGATGCCGCATTAGAACGCCGTTTTCAAGTGGTCAAAGTGGACGAGCCTGACGACGAAAAAGCCTGCCTAATGTTGCGTGGCCTAAAGTCCCGCTACGCCAAATACCATGGTGTGCATATTACGGATAATGCAGTCAAAGCAGCCGTGACGTTGTCACGTCGCTACCTCACTGGCCGCCAACTGCCCGATAAAGCCGTCGATTTGCTGGATACCGCCAGTGCCCGTATTCGCATGAGTTTAGACACGTTACCCGAAGAACTCACCCGCTTAACATCACGCCAACAAGCGCTATCACTGGAGCAGCAAGCTATTAATGACGATATCGCCATTGGTAACACTGCCAGCCAACCCGCCCTTGATAAACTGGCCGCAGAAGAACAAGACATTGAACAGCAACTGGCGGATATCAAACACCGTTTTGAGCAAGAAAAAAGCTTAATTAGCCAATTAATGACCTTGCGAAGCGAAGAAAAAGACGTCACTGAGGTACAAGGGCAATTAGACCATTTGCAACAAGGTAAACCGTTGATTTGCCCTGATGTGGACGTGCGCACTGTCGCAACGGTGATAGCAGACTGGACTGGCGTGCCCCTTTCAAGCCTGCTCAAAGATGAACAAACGGGCTTACTTGAACTCGAAAATAACTTAGCCCAGCGTGTGGTGGGGCAAGAAAGTGCCCTTATCGCCTTAGGGCAGCGGCTACGTGCCGCCCGTACAGGCTTAGCCTCTGAAAACGGGCCACAAGGCGTGTTCTTATTGGTCGGCCCAAGCGGTGTTGGGAAAACAGAAACCGCGTTAGCACTGGCTGACCAACTCTTTGGCGGTGAAAAAGCCCTCGTCACCATTAATATGTCGGAATACCAAGAAGCCCACACGGTCAGCCAACTTAAAGGTTCCCCACCAGGTTACGTGGGTTACGGGCAAGGCGGCGTGCTAACCGAGGCCGTCCGCAAGCGCCCTTACAGCGTGGTATTACTTGATGAAGTGGAAAAAGCCCACCGCGACGTGATCAACCTGTTCTATCAAGTGTTTGACCGCGGTTTTATGCGTGACGGTGAAGGGCGTGAAATCGATTTTCGCAATACGGTGATTTTAATGACCGCCAATTTAGGCAGTGATTTGTTGATGCAACAACTTGAGGAATTCCCTGAGTCCAGCGACAGCGAGTTGCATGAATTGCTGCGCCCCACACTGCGCGACCATTTCCAACCTGCCTTATTAGCCCGTTTCCAAACCCTGATTTACCGCCCATTAGGGCCAACTGCCCTGCGCACCATTGTTGAAATGAAGCTAGGTAGTGTCATCAAACGCCTGCAACTGCATTACGGTTTAACGGGGCACGTTGAAGAAGCGCTGTACGACACGTTAGTCAGTGCCTGCCTGCTACCCGATACTGGCGCCCGTAATATTGACAGCCTACTCAACCAGCAAATTTTGCCCGTCCTTAGCCAGCAGTTACTGATGCGCCAATCCACGCAGCAGAACGCTCAATCCATCACTCTTGGTTATGATGAAGAAGAAGGTATAACCCTGAGTTTTGACGATCAGGGAGTCACATTATGAGTATAACTGAAATCGCCAAAGCCCTGTTACCCGGGCAAAACCGCTACCAACTTGACGTGCAAGGCTACCAAGGCTTGTTGGATGTGGAGCACTTCACGGGGCATGAAGCCGTCAGCGACACCTATCGCTACGAAATCACCTTTACCAGCACCGATAAAGACCTGCAACCCGAGCAACTGCTGCGACGCTATGCTACGTTGACCTTTAACGCCCCTGCCACCACCATGTTGGGAGTGCCAACACGCACCGTCACCAAGCGGGTACACGGCACCGTAACGGATTTTCAGCGCTTATCGGGCTCTGCGGACGAAGCGCGCTACCAACTGGTTATCGAACCGTTTTTTGCCCTGTTGCGCCACCAATTTCGCACCCACCGCTTTTTTATCAACCAATCAATACCCCAAGTGGTGGAGCAAGTCCTGCGTGACCACAACTTTAAAGGCTGGCAGTTTGAATTTACCCTGAAACAAAAATACCCCAAGCGCCTGCAAATCAACCAAATCAACGAAAATGACAAGCAGTTTATTGAGCGTTTGCTCAGCGAAGTGGGGATTTTTTATCACTTTACCTTGCAACCTGATACCCAAACCGAGGTAATTAACTTTACCGACAGCCAGCGCGGTTATATTTATGGCAAATCCCTGCCATTAAACAGCCCATCGGGGCTCAGTGATAACCACGCCGACAGTGTTTGGGGCTTAGCATTGCGCCACCAAGTGGTTGAAAACAGTGTTTTTACCAAAGATTACAACCCGCTGATTGCCGATGACCCACTGGTTTCCAGAGTGGTGGATAGAAGCCACGGGGAAAATGAGACGCCGAGATACGGTGACGTCTACCACTACAAAGCACGCCACCTCACTCGCGGGGACAAATATCAGCCCGAGCCTGAAACTGCGAACTTTTGGGCACACTTAGACCTCGAGCGCTTTCTGGCGTGCCAAACTTTACTAAACGGGAAAACCACCGCCCCCGATGTGGTGCCGTTGATGGTGCTGGAAATCACTGATAATTCGCCGATTTCCACCCTGCCGACGGTATTTCAATCCCCCGTGTTATTAACCCGCTTGCGCTTTGCTGCCAGCCGCGCCAATGCGCTCATCGTGGCATTTGATGCCGTGCCGTACACCGAAGCCATCTGCTGGCGCCCTGAGCTAAAACCCCGCCCGGTGATTTCAGGCACCTTAACCGCCCGTGTCACCAGCCCGATTGAGAGCGACATCTACGCCCGCCAAAACGAAAACGGCCATTATTGGGTTAAGTTTGACGCCGACCGTGACGACAAGCCCGCGGGGTTTGAGAGCATGCCCGTGCGCCTTGCCAAGCCTTACGCGGGCAGAACTTATGGGATGCATTTTCCGTTAATTCAAGGCACCGAGGTGGCGATTGCCTTCCACGAGGGTGACCCCGACAGGCCGTATATCGCCCACGCCCTGCACGATTCCGTCCACCCCGACCACATCACGGAGCTCAACCGCACCCGTAACGTTATTCGCACCCCCGCCAATAACAAACTGCGCATGGAAGACCGCCGCGGGGAAGAGCACATTAAAGTCAGCACCGAATACGGCGGTAAAACCCAGCTCAATTTGGGGCATTTGGTTGATAGTGAAGGGAAAAAACGTGGCGATGGCTTTGAGCTGCGCACCGACAGCTGGGGCGCCATTCGGGCGGGTAAAGGGCTGTTTATCTCCACCGATAAGCAAGAGAAAGCCAGCGGTAATGTGCTGGCGATGGAAGAGGCCATTGCCCAGTTAAAACAAGCCCAACAACTTACCGAGTCATTAAAAGAAGCCGCTAACGTTGCAAAGGCTGAGCTTGCTGATTTACAAACACAAAAAGACCTTTTATCTGAAACGCTTAACGAACTTAAGCAAGCCGCCCTGCTGATTTCATCCCCTGAGGGCATTGCACACACCTCCCCTAAGAGTATTCAAACCTCCGCAGGGGAAAATATCATCAATACCGCCCGTAATAGCGCAGATTTTAGTATTGCCAAAAAATTCACCGTTGCCGCAGGGGAAATTATTAGCCTGTTTGCCCAAAGGCTTGGGATCAAAATTTTTGCGAATCAAGGCAAAATCGCCATTGAAGCGCAGCACGATGAAATGTCCTTAGATGCGCTAAAGGATTTAAGCATTAGCAGCCATGATGGCAAAGTGATTATTAAAGCCAAAAAAGAAATTATTTTAACCAGTGGCGGCGGTTATATTCGCATTGCAGATGGCACCGTGGAGTGTGCGGCACCCGATAAAATCATCCAGCGCAGTGCCGTCTGGCAGAAATTCGGAGGGCAAAGTATGAATGTCGCAATGCAATCATGGGAAAGCTCTGAGTTTGCTATTAAGCCGAAAGTTGTTACTTGTTACCCTGATGACGTTTCACAAAATTCACATTCAGTTGATATGACGACCAACGAAACAACTGAACGCAAAACATCTGACACCTCGGGAAACATTCCCTCACAAGACAATTTAGGGCCTGACAACGTTTTCATTAAGCTTAAGTAAATAGCAGGTATTACCCTATTTAATGCGTGATAATTTAAAAGGAATAGAGATGAATAACAATTCTGATGGCACCTCCCCTCAAGGTGAATGTCAAAATATTTCCTACCATTTACCCAAATGGACAGAAAATGGCGAAGTTATTTGGGATGATGCCACCGCACAACATAAATCCCTTAATGCTGAAGCTCACTGTATTAAACCCCCAACAAAAGTGATCCCCGTGATTTTTATTCCGGGGATAATGGGGACGAATCTTAAAGATACAAAAAATGGAGAGCCGGTTTGGCGAGCGGATATGTTTATGGGGATGGACACGCTCTACCTTACCAATTTAGATGGAAAAAAAAGGAGGGAGTTATTAAATGTTGAGTCTACTCTTGTTGATGATAGTGGCCGATATCTGCTGAATGTATCTACACCTTTTGGTGATGATGGAAAGATGTTACCTAAAAGAGAAGAACGACGTTGGGGAGAAGCGCTATTTTTAAGTTACGGTTCTTTTCTTGAAGTATTGCAATCTTCGTTAATGGATGATTGGCAAAAAGATGTATTAAACATGGTAAAAAATGATAACGCTGAAAAAATACGAAATTACTTTAATACTAAAGGTGTGTTAAGCCAACTCGTTGACTGCCCTATTGGTGGAACAAATGAAACTGTATTAACAAAGGAAGAGCTGGAACATTTTAAACACTTCTTATTTTCTGTTCATGTCTTTGGCTATAACTGGCTTGAAGATAATGCGATTTCCGCTAAAAATCTGGCAATCTATGTTGATGAGGTTTTAGGTACTTATAGAAAGGAACATGGATATGGTTTAGCCATAGAAAAAGTCATTATTTTGACCCATTCAATGGGGGGACTCATTGCACGTTATGCCATGAACCCACCAGAGGGTTCATTTCAAGGGTGCCAAGATAAAGTATTAGGTGTTGTACATGGTGTTATTCCAGACTTAGGCTCACCTGCCGCCTACAGAAGAATGAAGGTTGGAGCTGCGCAGGAGGGTATCGCGGGTGCAGTCTTAGGTTCTACTGCGAAAGAACTGATGTCTGTCCTTGCATTTGCCCCCGCCCCTCTACAACTTCTTCCTTACCCTAAATATAAAGCATCATGGTTAACCATTGAAGATGAAGGTAGTTATCCCACAAAAGACAATTTAACCACCGGAAAATTTAACCCTTTTGATGAAATTTATTTACGTGAAGATGTGTGGTGGAGATTATATGAGCCAGATATTCTTGATAAAGATCCATTATTAATAAATAACAACTGGCTTATTTATAATGACATTATAGAAGACTCAGTTAAAAGCTTTATGGAGCATCAAGAGAAAGGAAAATATCATCCAAATACTTATATTTTTTACGGTACAGAAATTGCGTCAGACAATTTCCTTACATGGAAAAAAGAAGTTGAGGGGAAATCTTATATGAACCCGTACTCTGGCCGCCCCTATTTTCCAGAACCAAAGGAAAATAATCGCTATGTGGTACGTTATGGTGAAATAGATTCAAATAATGCATTAACCATGGGGGCTGAAAGTGGTCTGTCATATAAGCAATTTATTTTGGAGTCATCTAAAGGGTCTGGCGATGGCACTGTGCCAATAGAATCCTTAGCTAATATAACAAAAAGTGCTTGTGTAAAAAGTAGTTTTGCCACTGATGTGGATCATCAAAATGCCTATGCCGTAGATAACCTTGATGATATTAAAAATCGATATGCTATCCAGTTTACATTAAGAGCTATCGTAAAGATGGTACAAGAGGTAGATATCCGTGCAGCTAACTAAAAAAAACCTCTATTGGGGTGCAATAACACTTACCGTAATAATGATACTGGTGGGGCTTATTCTTTTTACAGAACAGCAAGCCCGCATTCAACTGACTGACAAGGAAAAAGTGGTGATAGAAAATTTATTTGAAAAAACCAAACCCCAATGTATTGGCCGTTATGTTATTGATGTTCCTGATTCATTCAATAATCGACTACATGACAGTGTGTATATTGGTGATTTTAAAATTGAAAGTCAGTTTATTTATCCCCCAGCATTTCGACAACGTATTGCGTTGCGTGAAACAGAATTACGGGAATGGAAAACCAGCGCTGAAAATGCCCCTATGCTGAAACAAGTTATTCAGTTACCTAATGGCAAAGGGGTTATTTTTGATAGAAACAAACCAACATCAGATGATGCATATCGAATGTTAGAGGCTCATGTTTATGTTAATCATATCGCTTTTATCATTACTACAAATATCAGAGATTTTTCTGATAAAAAATATGAAAAAAAGAAATTAGCTTTTTTATCTAGAGGATTCACTGAGATTCAGTCAAATGAAAAACCATCTAAGCTAATCGCTATGCATTCATTAATTTCGCGGTTAAGTGGCCGTTTAGATCACGAAATTCCGATGGAAAAAGGCGTTTGCATTCCAAATGGTTTTATTTTAGATGACAATGAAAAAACTAAGCAGCAAGTTTCTTTTGTTTACGATACAGGTGAATTTATTTTCTCGGTTGAATCGGATAACCGCTTTGCAGGCTCTGATGATACCTTACTTAGTCGAAGTACTGAAATAAATGCAGCCATACGCCAACAAAACAGAGAAACAATTAAAAAAGGAAATTTATCCCCCAGTGATATTCCATCACAACAATGGCTGGTAAAAGGCGAACAAGACGTTTACTCAAAATCAGAAAACAAAAGGATCACTAATTTACCGTATTATTTCTTTACGTTTTATTCTAATGAAGCAACGGGTTCTTTGATTATCCCTAAATTACATATTCTTATGAATAACAGAAATAAATTCACCTCATATAGTGAAGCACAAATGGTTGAAATTTGGGATCGTATTGTTGGGTCTCTGCGTTATAAACCCAATGCATTTTAATCCATGCAAAGGTGATAATTAGGTGGTTGTTAGTCAGTTAGTTACACAACCGCCACCTATTATTGGTTATTCAATACGTGGTTACTTTAAATAATAATATATGCAACACCATGAATGCATTAAACACCCTATTTCCGTCAGTCAGTAAAATAATGTTAGAGGTTAATATCCGTGCGGTTAACTAAAACACAAAAAATGGCAATCGGGTTGATTGCGATAATTATTGTGGCGTTTTTTTGGTTAACTCGTGAGAGTTTACCCACTCCATTAACTGATAAGGATAAAATTGTGATCGACTTATTATTTGAAAACGCAAAACCACAATGTATTGGACGCTATGTGATAGATGTTCCTGAATCATTTAACAATAAGCTTAAAAACAAGACCTTTATTGGTGATTTTAAAATTGAAAGTCAGTTTATTTATCCGCCAGCATTTAGGCAACGAATTGAATTACGGGAAAAAGAATTAAGAGAATGGGAACCAAGTGAAGAAAATGCCCCTGCACTTAAAAACATCATTCAATTGCCAAACGGTAAAGGCGTTATTTTTGATAGGAATCAATCTGGATCTATCGATGCTTATCGTACATTAGAAGCACACATATATATAAATCACATTGCCTTTATCATTGAAACTGATATTTTGGATTTATCTGCTCCTAAATACGCAGATGAAAAAAAATCATATATAGAAGTTTCAGGATTTAGCGAAATAGAAACAAATACTCGGCCAATAAAACTCTCTGCTATGCTATCTCTTACTTCACGGCTGAGCGGGCGATTAGATCATGAAATCCCAAAAGGGAAAGGCGTCTGTATCCCCAATGGATTTATACTTGATGATGAAAATCAACCTAACGAAAGATTATATTTTTTATATGAAAATAATGATTTTGGCTTATCCGCCATTATGGAAGACCATGTAACAGCGGCTGATGATACCCTATTAAGTCGGTCATCAGAGATAAAAAAATCAATGATATTAAATAATATGCACACCTTTAAAAAAGGGGAGTTAAAGCCTAATGATGTTCCAGTTCAAGAATGGTTAATGGCAGGCCGGCAAGACGTTTATAATGAAAAAGAAAATAAAGTAGAGTCAGGTTTTTCCTACTATTATTTTCTGTTAAAAGCGAACCAAGGTACCTCTTCATTTTCCAAACCCTTTTTAAGCATCACCTTATTTAACGACAATAAAAAAACGACTTACAATGATGCTCAAATGGTTGAAATTTGGGATCGCATTGTCGGGTCTCTGCGCTATAAACCCAATGCATTTTAATCCATGCAAAGGCGATAATTAGGTGGTTGTTAGTCAGTCAGTTACACAACCGCCACCTATTATTGGTTATTCAATACGTGGTTACTTTAAATAATAATAAATGCAACACCATGAATGCATTAAACACCCTATTTCCATCAGTCTGTCAAATAATGTTAGAGGTTAATATCCGTGCAGCTAACTAAAAAAAACCTCTATTGGGGTGCAATAACACTTACCGTAATAATGATACTGGTGGGGCTTATTCTTTTTACAGAACAGCAAGCCCGCATTCAACTGACTGACAAGGAAAAAGTGGTGATAGAAAATTTATTTGAAAAAACCAAACCCCAATGTATTGGGCGTTATGTTATTGATGTTCCTGATTCATTCAGTAATCGACTACATGACAGTGTGTATATTAGTGATTTTAAAATTGAAAGTCAGTTTATTTATCCGCCGGCATTTAAGCAACGGATTGAGTTACGCGAAGAAGCACTCAGAAACCAAAAATCGAGTAAAGAAAACTCGCCAGCACTTAAAGAAATAATTCAATTACCTGATGGTAAAGGCGTTATTTTCGATAGAAATATATCAGGAAAAGATGATCTTAGCCGTATACTTGAGGCTCATGTGTATACTGGCCATATCACTTTTATTATTACAGTTGATATATTAGATTTATCAAACCACAAATATTCTGCTCGAAAAAAAACGTATGAAAAAGCTGGATTTTCTGATTTTGACATGAATGAAAAACCGTATAAATTAGCGGCCATGCGATCATTGATTTCACGTTTAAATGGGCGTTTGAATCATGAAATTCCGACTGAAAAAGGAGTCTGTATCCCTAATGGTTTTATTCTCGATAACGGAGAAAAACATTCAGAAAAGGTCGGGTTTGCTTATAATATCTCAGATTTTATTATTGGCTTACAGTCAGATAATACTATAGTTGGTTCAGATGACACACTTTTCAATCGAAGTAGTGCGATAAATGAGTCACTTAATTACACTTATTTTAAATCTCTTCAGAAACAAAAATTATCGCCGAATGGTATTCCTGCAGAAACGTGGTTATTTGGCGGCGAACAAAATTATGATGGCGTGAAAATGAAAGTATATAAGTTTGATTTTTATGCAAACGAAGCTACGTCGGCATATCAGAGACCATGGTTAAATATTGTATTAAATAGTGAATATCGACAAACAAGCTACAGCGAAGCACAAATGGTTGAAATTTGGGATCGTATTATTGAGTCGCTGCGTTATAAACCCAATGCATTTTAGTCTTTACCACATAATAATTAGACCGTTATCACCCAAGCAATCATACTGCAACTCACTAATATATTATATCGGCCATTTTAATAATATAATTTTTATATTACATAATTTAAATCGCTAACCCCTGCTCTGCTTTATGGCTAGAGCAACAATTAGAACCACCTTAATTATTTCTTAGTTTATTTCAAGGAACTATTATGCACAATTATTTAAAGTTATTTACACTGTCCTCTTTAGTTATCAGCATTGCCGCCATTTCAGGTTGTGCGACAAAAACAGCGACCACCGAGCGAAATAAAAACATTACGATAGCAAGCCCTTTTGGCGACTCTAATGAAGGACAATGCTATAAAATCACTGCGGAAGGTAAAGATTATTATGGCCGTTTAGATAAAGACGGGCACCCTTTAGTCATACCTGAAATTGCTGATAAAGATATTTCTATTCGCTTATCTTTATTAACAGATAATGATTGTAAAGAACAAGGGCTTTAAAATTATCTGATGACTATTTTAATGCTTATAGAATAGTCATTAATTTATATTTATTAATCATAACTATTTAATTTAAGTTGGTTTACTATGAAAGGAATGGTCTGTCTTGGTGATAGAAACACACATGGTGGCTACGTTATTTCTGCTTCATCAACCCTATTTATTAACGGCAAACAAGTTGCATTGGTTGGTGACTTAATATCATGCTCAAAGCACGGTAATAATACCATTATACAAGGGTCTGATTCTGCGTTTGAAAATAATATCGCAATTGTTGTTGACCAGTGCCTTTGTGCCTGTGGTTGCCATGTTATCAGTTCAGAGCCCACTGCCAATATTGTCTAACTTATCAAAGGTTATTACGCTATGCGCTGGGAAATCCCCGTTATTCCAAATAAAACAAAATTAACCTCACCTAAATATAAGCCAAT
This sequence comes from Providencia sp. R33, assembly GCF_019343475.1. Classification (NCBI taxonomy): domain Bacteria; kingdom Pseudomonadati; phylum Pseudomonadota; class Gammaproteobacteria; order Enterobacterales; family Morganellaceae; genus Providencia; species Providencia sp. R33. Next base: position 1,831,285 of record NZ_CP072453.1, read on the forward strand.
TATTGCCGCATTCACGCTTCTTATAGGGGGTATTTATACATACAGTTTAACGCTTTCAGCAGAACAAAAAACACGCTTACTTTTATTGACTGTTCCCGCTATTTTACTGATTGGTTTTATTCTTCTCGCTTTTTTATATATACGCTATCAACATTCATTAATGACCTATGATAATTGGGAAAATGAAAAGGATGTCACGAAATCACAATGGCAAGCATGGAGCCAGTCTTCTATTATGTCGATTGCTAATGTGATTTATACACCTGACAAACAAGGTACTGATGTTTTTTTAACACATTCAGAAGACATCCCTATGTTTCCAGAAAAGCCCCGGTCTTTATTACAGGAAATAGATGAAGAGTTATTTAGTGAAATACATCAAAAAATTGAAAAGCAGTGTAAGAATTACCGAAATACATTATCTGTCATTTATTTAATCTGCCATTCTGGCATCAATTCACCTGATGTCTTAGTTTTCAATCAATGGCACCTAAAACCTATTCTATTATCTTCATTTGAGCCTCTTTTTTTAAATTATGATAATGAGAATAGAAATACATTTTTAGTGATCACTATTCAGCAAGATGACGCATATAGCCATTTTATTTCTGCTCAGTTATTTAGCCAAGACAATAAAATATGCCAATCAGCAAATCAGCTTATCGCGATAGAACGTGTCATGACTTTCGATAGCAACGCCTTTGGTACTGAATTTAATAAATTTGTTAATTACAGCGGAATATCACGAAAAAACTTTTTTCAGACTTGGCTTTCTAATATAAGCCAGCCACAAACAGAAATAGTTTTACTGGATTATGCCGAAAACCAAATTGATTTTAATAGGGCTCGCCCCATTAACTCTATCAATTTATCTTATGCTAAATCACACCCTAATGCCTTTTTTACCTATTTATCCCTTGTCTCTGACATTGCTCAGAAGACAAAAACTGATCAAGTTTTAGTCCACATAACCCCCGATAATACGGGATATGCTGTTTATATTAGCGACAGGTCTTAATATGGAACAATCATCTAATCATTTATCACGATGGACATTATTTTTACTCCTATTTGGTTTTATGGCGTTAATATTGGTTATCGCATTTATAATTCATCAATCCTACGCTTTTAATATTAATTACTTTCTGACTATTTTATCTGTTTTCTTTGCCGTGGCTTTAGTGAGTATTATGTTTTATCCCAACCTAAATAGACTCAAGCAAAAGATACAGCAAATTGGCTATAAACCGCTGAATCAGCCAATTAATAAATCAACTAAGGTGATTGATAACCGCACAACAATTTCCGCTGAATTAAAAGACTACCTCCAATCCCACTACGGCCTTTTTTGGCGTAGAAAAGTCTCCATCCAACTGCTTATCGGCTCCCCTTCCGCCGTTGATAAACTGGCGCCGCGGTTGTCCCACGAAATTTGGCAGGAAAGCAATGGCACTGTGTTGATTTATGGGGGCGAGGTTGCGGCCACCGTCAATGACGAAAATGTGTTGATGCTCAAACAATTGCGCCGCCGTCGGCCAGTAGATGCGCTGATTTGGGTGACTGAAAACACCGTAATAGACCAATTGATGCACAGCACCCTCAACGTTCACCACCTCAATACCGCGACGTCTGATATGGCGAGCCGCTTTATTTATGGCCTGTTTAAAGCGCTTAAGTGGCAGGCCCCTGTGTGGGTGTGGAATGTTAGCGATAACCCCGAGCTTTGCAGTGCCGATGCGCCCGCGGTGTTGTGTTTAACCGAGCCTTATGGCCAGCCCGAGCAGCTCACCCCCGCGCTGCGTGAGTTGGTTCCGCTGTTGTCAGTGCATGGCACCCAAGCCCTGTCTGTCAACCTAACGCACACTTATTGGCTGATTTTGGCGCAGTTTTTACGGGGGAGCGGTAGCGAAGAGTTAGCCGTTCGTTTAGCCCCATTGACCTCAGGTATTCGTCGCCTGCCCTTTGCAGGGTTAGCATTTAGCACCGCCGTCACCCAACCGAGTGAGGCCCTTCACCCCCATACGTGGCAAGAAGATAACCGCTGGAAAAGCCTGCTTGCCGTGCAAGGCGATATCGCCCCGTCATTGCAACCGTCACACTTAGGCATCAACCCGCAGCGCGTGATGCAATACGCGGTCGCTACCGGCATGGCGGTTTGGGGCGTGGGGTTGGCGGTGTCGTATTTTGCCAACCGCCAATTGATGAATGACAGCCAGCAGCTGGCGTTTGCTGCCGTGGATAACCAGCGCAGCGCCGCCGAGCGCCTAAATGCCCAGTTTGATTTCCAACAAATGTTGGGGAAACTCGACCACCGTGCCACCCACTTTACCCCCGTGTGGCAGCGCTTTGGCTTAAACCACAATGACGCCCTGCTCGACCAGTTATGGCCCACCTACACCCAAACCATTTTGCCGCTATTGCGCGACAATACTCGCCAGCAATTGGAAGCCAAATTACAGCAGTATGCCGAGCTCCCCCCTGATAGCCCCGCTCGCGCCGACGCCACGCCTGCCACTTACGCCTTGTTAAAAGCTTATTTAATGATGAGCTCCCCCGAGCGCATGGAGCCCGAATTTTTCACCCAAACCGTGCTGGAGAGCCTCTCGCCCATTGAGGGAGTGAATAATGGGGAATGGCAGACATTAGGCCGTGAATTGTTGGCGTTTTATGCCGACCAACTGCCGCAACATGCGGATTGGGCTATTAATAAAAACCGCGCACTGATTAGCAGCAGCCGTAATTTATTGGTGCGCCAAATCGGCCAACGCAATGGTGAGTCTGCTTTGTATCAAAAAATCCTTCTGCAAGCCAAAAACAGCTATGCGGAGATGACGCTGGATGACATGACGGAGAGCACTGACGTCAGTTTCTTGTTCACCACCGATGAGTTTATCCCTGGCGTATTTACCCGCCGTGCGTGGGAAACCACCATCGAGCCCGCCATTAACCGTGCCGTGGAAGCGCGCCGCGACGAGATTGACTGGGTGTTGAGCGACAACCAACAGCCCGTCGACAGTGATATCTCCCCAGAGCAACTGAAGCAGCGCCTCACCGAGCGCTATTTCGCCGATTTTGCGGGCAGCTGGCTGAACTTGATGAACAGCTTGCAATGGCGCCACACGGAAAACTTGTCCGATACCATCGACCAGTTAACCCTGATGGGGGATGTGCGCCAATCCCCTGTGATTGCTCTGATGAATACCTTGTCGTACCAAGGCAAAACGGGGCGCCAGCAAGAAAAACTGACGGACTCGTTTATCAACTCCACCAAGGAGTTGCTCAACAAAGACAAAAAGCCCGTTATCAGCCAAAAAGCCGAATTTAGCGGCCCACTGGAAGCCACCTTTGGCCCCGTGTTGAACTTGACCGACTCGCAGGCTAGCAGCAACAACAGCGACAACCTCAGTTTGCAGGCTTACCTCACCCGCGTCACCCGCGTGCGGTTAAAGCTGCAACAAATCGCCAATGCCCCTGACCCGCAAGCCATGTCCCAAGCCCTTGCCCAGAGTATTTTTGAGGGCAAAACCGTCGATTTATCCGAAACTCGTGACTATGGCAGCCTCATCGCTGCCAGCCTTGGGCAAGAGTGGAGCGGCTTTGGCGAATCCCTGTTAGTGCAACCGATGAACCAAGCGTGGGAGCAACTGCTTACCCCGACCGCCGAGGGCATCAATGCCGAATGGCAAAATGCCATCGTCAACGAATGGAACACCGCGTTTGGCGGGCGCTACCCGCTAAAAAATACCCAGAGCGAAATCTCACTACCGTTGATGGCGCAATATTTACGCCCCGATAATGGCCGCATTCAGCGCTTTTTAGAAACCCGCCTTAAAGGGGTGTTACGCAAAGAAGGTAATCGCTGGGTACCCAACAACACCACCGCCCAAGGGCTGCGCTTTAACCCGGAGTTCCTCAAGGCGTTAGATACCTTAAGCCATTTGGGGGATGTGGCGTTCGCCAACGGGGAAGCGCGCCTGTACTTTGAAATTCGCCCGTCCACCAGCCGTGATGTGATGCAAACCATTTTGGTGATTGATAAACAGACGCTGACCTACGACAACCAATTCCCCGAGTGGCAACGCTTTGTGTGGCCGGGGGACACTATTGCCTCCGGTGCCTCACTGCGCTGGATGAGCACCACGTCAGGCACCCGTTTACTGGCAGACCACCGCGGCGTGTGGGGAGTGATCCGTTTATTGGAAAGCGCCCAAGTCGCTCCGTATGCAGGCACCACCAGCAGTTACACCGTGTCGTGGCAGACTAAGAACGGCAATACCCTGCCCTTTATGCTGCGCACCGAAATGGGGGAAGGCCCCCTTGCGCTGCTAACCCTGCGTAATTTTGTGCTGCCTGAAAAAATCTTTTTGGATTAGTTGCTTAGGAAAACATTATGCCACTACTCACTTCGTTACGTGCCGTTTGCTTTGCGGAAGATCCCGAAAAGGCCAAACAGCTAGAGCAACAACAAATTACGCTTTGGGAGCGTTGGTTGCTGCCAATTACCCCTGATGCCCCTGTTGGGGAAGACCCCGGCTACAATGACGACTTTGAAATTATGCGTGAGGAAGTGAATAAACTTTCTGGCGTAGATACCGACCTGATTTGTACGCTCGCTGAAAAGCTGTTGACCACCGAGTGTAAAGACCTACGCGTTGTCACATATTATGTTTGGGCACGCTTACACAAAGAAGGGGAATCTGGCTTTGCCGATGCATTAGGGCTAATGGCGGGGTTAGTTTCTCGCTACCAAGAAAGCTTGCTTCCTGCTCGCCCCAATAGCCGTAAATCGGCAATTGAATGGCTAGCAGGGCAACGTGTTCTGGATAGTCTGTCCCTTTACCCCGAAGTTGACCAACAAGAGTTCACGCGCATTATCGCCCTGTTAAGTGCGCTAGTGAATGCGTTTTCGACATGGGATGAAGCAAGCCAACCTCAATTGGCTTCATTGTTAAAAGCCCTTGAAAAACGGCTCGCCCAATCAGGGGGGGCAAACAGTGTAGTACCGCAAAATATTCGTAGCTCTGACGAGTCACGCAGTGCCCATACCACCACAGTCAACGCATCGAGCAGTGCTCTAGCCCCTGTGCAATCAGGCCGCGAGTTGCTCGACCAAGCCAAAATATTGGCCACTTACCTGCGAAACCAGCCCAATGGTTGGTTATCTGGGCATCGCTTAATGAAAGCGGTTCGTTGGGATACTCTGCACCAAGCCCCGCCGCAAAATCAGCAAGGCTGCACCCGCTTAGCCCCCCCACGCTCAGAGGCCAGAGCACAATTAAAACGCTTGTATCTGCAACAAAATTGGATTGAGTTAGCGGAACAAACCGACCGTTTGTTTACTGAAGGTGTTAACCATTTTTGGTTAGATGTGCAGTGGTACCTTTACCAAGCCTTAAGCAAATCCCCTGCGCCTTGGGATGGCTGGGCTGACGTGATTGTGGCAGATCTTAAATTGTTTTTAACACGCTTACCCGGGTTAGAAGCGCTTGCGTGGGAAGATGGCACCCCTTTTGCGGATGATGTCACCCTCAATTGGATTAAACAGCAGGTATTTGAAGAAAACATCCACTCGCTGCATAGCATGCCCACCGACCATGCGCCACAAGCTGACCAAGAGTCCATTTTAGCCCTTGAGCAAGAAGCGTTAACCCAAGCCGATAACCAAGGTATCGAAAAGGCCTTAGGGTGGTTGATGAACCGCTCGGATATTCGTACCCCTCGGCAAAAGTGGTTATTACAATTAGTGATGGCACGGGTAGCTGAGCAATTTTCCCGCCATGAGCTTGCCCTAAATGTGTTGCAAGAGCTCGACCAACAAGCCGAACACATGCCATTAGCCCATTGGGAGCCGCAGTATATTTTTGAGATAAAAGCCCGCCAATTACACTTATTGCGCAGCAAAGCCCAACGCAATAGCGCGGATAAAACAGCCTTAAACCAGCAAATGAACCAATTATTAGCCGAGCTCACCCGCCTTGACCCTGTTCGCGCACTGGTTTTGTACCCCTAATAAAAATGAGATTGAAGAATGGATGATTTGACCCTGCGTTATTACGATGCAGAAATGCGCTACTTACGGGAAGCCGCTAAAGAATTTGCGCAAGCACACCCAGACAGAGCGGCGATGCTCGATTTAGACAAAGTGGGCACTCCTGACCCGTTTGTGGAACGGTTATTTGAGGGTTTTGCCTTTTCAATGGGGCAGCTACGCCAAAAAATTGATGATGACTTACCTGAGCTCACCGAAGGGCTGGTCAGCTTATTGTGGCCCCATTACCTGAAAACAGTACCGTCACTTTCCGTTGTTGAGCTGACTCCGCCCCTCGACAACGTCAGTATGAACAGTCATATCCCTGCGCATTTTGAAGTACTTTCACGCCCTATCGGCCCGCAAAAAACCGTGTGCCGCTACCGTACAACAAGGGAGCTGAAATTAGCACCTATTAGCTTAACCAATGTGAGTTTAGGCACTGAACCGAATGGCCTGTCGGTGATCCACTTAAAATTTGAATGCAGCAAACTCGTTGATTGGCGTCAAATCGACCTGAGCGCACTGTCATTTTACCTCGCTGGTGATATCCCTACCGCTTATGCCTTGCACCTTGCATTCACCAAGCAAATCAATGCCACGTATTTGAAGCTTCCGCAATCCGCAGACCGCATCACCCTGCCATTATGGTTTTCACCTGGCGGGTTTGCGACAGACGACCATTTATGGCCCAAAGGCGGTACGACGTTTAGCGGCTATCAGCTGTTATTGGAATATTTTACCTTTCGCCAAAAATTTTTATTTGTCGATTTACATGGGCTTAACGAGATGACGCTCCCTGCGGGCACTCTTGAGTTCGAGCTAGATATCGTGCTGAACTCAAAATGGGACAGCGATTTAACTCTGACCACTGACAATATCAAAATGAACTGCGTTCCGGTGGTCAACTTATTTAATATGGAAGCCGACCCCTTAACCGTCAATGGGTTAGAAAGCGAATATCTTTTGCAACCTAAGCGATTACAGGACGGTTATACCGAAATCTATTCTGTTGATACGGTGCAGGGTATTCTTAGCGGTCAAGACGTCCATTATGTGCCTTTCACCAGTTTCCGTCACCGTGGCGGGATGCTGCGCCACACTGCCCCGACGCACTATTTTCACACCCGAGTGAAGCGCGGCGTCACAGGGTTGCACAATACATGGTTAATTTTAGGCGGGGAAGATCACGATGTTAAAAAATTGCATGAAAAACAAACACTTTCCCTGCAAATAACCGGTACTAATGGCCAATTACCACGTAAATCATTACAAAGCACATTATTGGATAGAACCGAAGGAAACCTACAAGTGCCCGTTAGCGTGCGTAATCTTTGCAAACCAACATTACCTTGCTACCCCCCGGTTGAAGACCGTTTTCATTGGCGAGTGCTTAGCCACCTTGGGGCAAGCTTTTTAAATATGATGGATAACGCAGAAGTGCTACGTGGCACGCTTGCCCTTTATGACTGGAACGATGATGACATGAACAAGCGCCAATTGGACGCTATTGTTCAGGTTGAACATCAGCTTATCGAACGCTTTAAAAAAGGGTTTTTACAACGCGGGATTGCCATCAATATTACTCTTGATAGCAATGGTTTCAATGGTGAAGGTGATATTCACTTATTTGGTGAATTACTCAATCGCTTCTTTGAGTTGTATACCGACGTGCATTTATTTAACCAACTGACTCTTCACATTTTACCGACAGGACAACGCTTACAATGGACAGAAAACCAAGCGCCTCAGCTGCTGCGGTAATCGAGGCATTAGGTGAGAACCTGCCCGCTATCAACTTTTATCGTTTTTGCCAGCTGGTTGCCCCCTCTACACTAGGCAGTACACAAGATCCGAAAACTGACCCAATCCGCTTTCGACCGCACCGTGGTATGGGCTTCCCTGTTACAGAAATCAAGGGAGTCGATAAGGATGACAATTACCGAAATAGCAACACCCCCAGTATTCGTACCACCTTTTTAGGGTTGTATGGCGTGACCTCGCCATTACCCACGGCTTATTTGGATGATATCGCCCAACATCGTGATGGTACTCAGGCGCTGACTGATTTTTTAGATATTTTTAACCATCGTCTTACTACACAGTTTTACCGAATTTGGCGTAAATACTCTTACCCCGCAACCTATGAAGCGGGCGGAAAAGATGAAACGTCACAATATTTGTATGGGTTGATTGGGCTGGGGATCCCTGGTTGCGCCGAACACGTACAAACGCCATTATCGCGCTTTTTAGCCTTATTAGGCACCATGCGTTTACCCAACCGCACAGCGGAAGGTGTGATTTCGTTAGTTCAGCTACTCGCCCCCCATACGCAGGTGAAAATCAAGCCCCATGACCCGCGTAGAATTGAATTAGCCTCTAGCACCTCACTGTCTTGCCAGCAGCCGATTTCACTGCGTAATAAACCCGTGTTAGGCCAATATGCCTTTGATGTGAATAGCCAAATACTGATCCAACTCTATACCCGCGATCTTAATGAGGTGCGGGATTGGTTACCCGATGGCAACCTCTACCAAGACCTGATGGCGTTACTGCATGTTTACCTTGGTGCACGGGTAAATGCCCGTTTGTGCTTAACGCTGCCCCGCGACTTGTTACCTGATGCAACGTTAAATGCAAAACCACAGCAAGGTGCCCAGCTGGGGCGTACCGCGGTTATGAGAAAACAGGCATCAACGCAACGTACTGCCCCCGATGTCACCATCGGGTTAGGGATTTATCAGCGCCTACCACCCCATTTCCCGCACCAACAGCATCAAGAATATGCCAATTATCGATTTCAATAATAAGAGTAATTCAATGAAAAATAATCGCTTTTTAACCTCTACAGGTATTTCAATTTTGTTAGCGGCTTCTTTCGGCTTAACGGGATGTGGGCTAACTCAAATGGTCAGTGATGGCACAAGTAACGTTGCAAAATCTATTTTTTATAAACAAATCAAAGTGGTTCATTTGGATTTTGTAGCGCGTGATGCGCTAAATACCGACGATAATGGAGCTTCGCTATCTACGGTCATCCGTATTTACCAACTAAAAAATGCGGATAGCTTCGATAACAGTGATTACGAAACCTTGTTTGATAGAGACAGTGAAATCTTAAAGAGTTCTCTTGTAGCACAAAAAGACATTCGTATTCGCCCCGGTGAATCCATTGCCGTCGATATGCCAATGGAAGAAGGTGCCGAATTTGTCGCCATCGCCGCCATGTTTAATAACCCAGATAAAATTACCGATGACTGGCGCGTCGTGATCCCGAAAAAACGCCTATTACCTGATGACCCACGCCGATTAGTACTCACCGAGCAAAGCATGACCTTAAACCCACTAGGAAACTATAAACTATGAACCAACCGTCGCTGTACGAAATGCTGACGGGGTATTTTTCGGGGGGATTACCTATTGATACAGTGGATGAAAATGAGCAAGTTATTATTTCTGTCATGGAGAATATTCGGCGCATTTTAAATTCACGTGCTGGCAGTATTCGCCATTTACCCGATTATGGCTTACCTGATATGAGTAAGATGATCCAAGGCCTCCCCGGCACTGCGCACAATATTATGGACATTTTATCCACTACGCTCCTGAAATATGAACCGCGCATTAAAACGCTCTCACTGGTGTTACTACCACAAGAAACCTTTGGCTCGTTACGTTACACCCTTGATGTAGAACTGCATCAACAGGGGCTAATACGTTATGGCACTGAGTTTGTTCCTGACGGCCGTATTGTGCTTCATCACTTAAAAAAACAATTTAGCCAAATTTAATTTTCTTGAAGACTGATTTTGGGGTGACTATGAATTCTGATTTAACTACCTTAAATGTGGGGGGAGACCCGCGAACACTGAGCGATTTTTCCGCCTTAAAAGATGAATTAAACAAGCGTTTCCACCCTGCTCGCCCCGATATTGATTGGGCAAGAGCCCATGGGTTATGCCTGTCGTTATTTAGCCAAAACGGTGCCGACCTACAAACTGCGGCATGGTTTACGCTGATCCGCCAGCACCAATCTGGAATGGCTGGGCTCAGTGAAGGGTTAGCGCTATTACAACACTTGCTTGCCCAGCACTGGCAGACCTTATGGCCACTACAAACCCATGCACGCGTTGAAATTTTATCGGTTTTAAGCCAACAGTTAGTTGCTGGGTTACGGGGGAATACCCCTGTTTATGCGGATTTGCCTGCGTTGTACCACGCTGAGTCTGCATTAAGTAAGATTGAACAACAGCTACAAGCATTAGAATTAAAACACCTCACGCAACTCGATAAACTGCACGATTTGCTCACCAACCAAGCCCGCAATTTAGAGAGTACGGATACGCCTGAAAACGGCTTTATCCCTTCTACCCCGTTACATATCCCAAAAACAGCGCCGTCTACCTTTCACGCACGCACCGCAGCCGCGCCGATTGCTATCAAAGCAAACGCCACCTTCTCTTCGAAAGTTGAACCGACGAACCAATCGGCACCCCCTTCTTTTCGCCGTGGCATTGGTATCGGTTTTTTTGTCGGCGTGCTGATAACAGGCGTTTCATCTGCCGCGGTTTTTTATACATTATCACCATGGAACAATTCACAGGAAATGGCGCAGGTTTTCCCTAAACTTGCAGAATTCACCCCTGATATTGCCGCTTTATTAGATCAACAGCTACACCCCAATTTTACCCAGAGCCCCGAGGTTACCAACGATAAACTCAATGTTATTGATAGCTATTTGGTGGAGTTAGGGGCGCTTTCCCCCATTTGGGCTCAACAGTATGGGCTAAATATGGTGAATTATTTAGCTGACCAATACAGTGAACAAGCCAACGTCAGCTCTTTCAATGATAAATGGCAGCAAACCATCCAGATTAATGCCTTACCCCAAACTCAGCTAAATCAATGGGCACAAGGAATGGAACAGCTCAATAAGTTGAGTATTCGCCTCGATAGTTTAGACGGCAAACCCCGTAGCTACATTACCGGCTCTGAGCTCAAAACGATTATTTTTAATGCGCGGCAATATTTTAACCAAGGCATGCCGTTAGAAGAGGAGTTAAGGCGTTTGGAGGCATTGCAAGCCCAAGGGACAGTCGCAGAGTCAGAATACCAACGGATTGATAATCATTTCAAGCAACTACTCTATCGCTATACGTTATTACGCCATCCGCAAGAAGGCTAATCAAAATACATTATTGCGGTAATTTCTCTGGGCTTTTATTGCATTAAAAGCCCATTCTTTCTCACACAAGGTTACTGTTCCGCTTTTGGATAACCCTGCTCTTGCAACCAAGCTCGTCCTGCTTCAACTGTTGGTGTTTGCACAATGAATACAAACAGCAAGCCAATTCCCCCGCCAATTATCATGCCACCTAAAAAGCCACCGATATATAATTCAAACGCAAATAATATAAATCCAAGGGCAATACACAAGAGTATGACTAAGCCATTTAAGTACCAATACTTTGCGCCAAGGCGGGTTTTACCTTCTTTCAAACATTGTTTAAACAACCGTTTTTGTTCTTTGCTTTCTAAGCCTTTTAGCTCGGGTACGCTGCCTGCTTTCCAATACGCCATCTACCAACCCTTTATAAATTAACACGTTATTCTAAGCGCACTTTATACGCAAAATACGCGTATAAAACTCGCAGATAACTCTGAAATCAATCAGGTGTGACCTGCTATAGCGTTACGGAGCTCTTTCCTTCAACATCTCCACAGCAAGGTCATGCCACGCTTGTGCGCGGCGGCTCTGTTGCTGATTTTTTAACGTCGCTAACGCGAGATCATACGCCAGTATTGGCTCTATAACAGGAATGATTGATAAGCCTTCCGCGCTGGTTGTTCGCCACATACTCTCTGGTAATAAAGAGATCCCTACCCCCGCTTTCACCATCGCCGTCACTAAATCCAAATGGCTACTACGCCCCGAAATAATCGGCTTATATCCATAAATTCCACAAGCACTTATAACAAGTTCATTAATAAGAAAATCATCAGAAAAAAAGATAAATGGCTCTTTGACAAGCTCAACAAACTTCACCTGCCCCCGCTTTGCTAAAGGATGTTGCTCATTGACTAATAGCATTAGTCGGTCGGTTGAAAAAATATGCAAATCAAAACGGTCATCATCAAATGGGAGCATCACAGCAGCGGTTTCTACCTCACCATTTAGCATTGCATCGCGCATTTTCCGCGTTCCTAATTCGCGAATTTTTAGCTCAACCAGTGGGTAACGTAGGCTAAATGCCATAATGATGTCGGCAAAATAGGTAGATGCAATCACAGGGGGTAACCCAATAGGTAAAACGCCTGTTAATGGTCCGGATTTTTCTTTTAGTGCCTGTTCCATGCTGTTAAATTGCGCCAAAATTTGCTTGGCATGAACCAACAAAATTCGCCCTTCATCCGTTAACCTGACGCCTTCGTTCTCTCGAATTAACAAGGTATAACCCAGCTCATCCTCTAGTTTTTTAATGCTACGGCTAATGGCAGGTTGGGTGACAAACAATTGCTCTGCTGCACGACTAAACCCATTGTGCTGAATGACCTTAACAAAATAGCGTAATGAACGAATATCCATACCCCACCTATGATTTTTAATTATAGCTAGAATGATTATAAGTGATTTCCAATTAAGAAAAATACACGCTAAAAATAAAGTTCAGCAATATTATCATCTAATATGATTTATAGGAGTCAATATAATGAACTTGACCGTCATTGAATATGTTTTGAGCCGTCTACAAGAAATCGGTATCGACGATGTTTTTGGCGTTGCAGGAGATTACGCTTTCCCAATTGAAGACGCTGTCTGCGAAAATAAGTCAATGCGCTGGATTGGTAATTGCAATGAACTCAATGCATCCTATGCCGCTGATGGCTACGCTCGCATCAAAGGCGCAGCCGCACTTTCCACCACATTTGGAGTTGGTGAATTAAGTGCTTTAAATGGAATTGCGGGGGCTTATGCCGAACACTTGCCTATTTTTCATTTAGTTGGCATGCCTGCCAGTGGTGTGCAAAAAAACCATCGACTAGTTCACCACACATTGGGCAATGGCGATTTTAATGTATTTTATCAAATGAGCCAGCATTTAAGCTGTGCTCACGCCATTTTCACGCCTGAAAATTGCATTATGGAAACGGAGCGCTTAATCGCAACGGCCTTACAAGAATGCCGCCCAGTTTATTTCGGCTTTCCTTCTGATTATGCAATTATGCCCGTTATAGCAGATAAAAAAACTGACAAGCCAGTTATTCCTAAAAGTAATAGTGAATCATTATCTGCGGCTGTAAGCGCTATCTTAGAGAAATTAAGCTCATCAACTCAAGCGTGCTTTGTTCCTGGGGCATTAACGGCGCGTTTAGGCCTTAAATCGCAAGTTCAAACTTTGATTGATAAAACAGGTTTACCTTACACTACCATGTTTATGGACAAGGGTACTTTAAGTGAATCCAACCCAACCTATATTGGGCTATATAATGGGCACTTAATGAACCCTAAAGTCGCCAAATTTGTTGAAAGTTGTGACTGTTTAATCGGCATTGGCGCGGTATTAACTGACTTTAATTCGGGTAGTTTTACCGCAAAAATAAGCAGTGAAGACCGTATTAATATCCTATCAGACCACGTTCTTATCGGCTCCGCAGTTTACCCGCAAGTCTATATGAAAGACGTGCTTATCCAGTTAAATAAACTTGCTCCTGCACTAAACCACAAAGGGATCCAAGTCCAAGGGTTAGGCTTACCCATTCAAAACGCGCAAGGTAAAATTACTGCCGAATACCTTTATCCTCGTCTTGAAGGCCTGTTTCGTGAGGACGATATTATCATCGCTGAAACAGGTACTGCATCAATGGGCTTAGGTTTTGCTTTACTGCCTAAAAATGCCCAGTTTCATAACCAAACCTTATGGGGATCTATTGGTTGGGCAACACCCGCCGCGTTTGGCGCCGCCTTAGCAGCCCCTAATCGACGTGTCATTCTGGTCACTGGAGAAGGTTCACATCAACTGACTGCACAAGAGATCTGCCAATTTGCCCGTTTTAATTTAAAACCAATTATTTTTGTGCTGAATAATGATGGCTATTTAATCGAGAGGATACTTTGCAAAGATCCTGAAGCCTATTACAACAATTTACCGCAATGGAATTATGCTCAACTACCTAAAGCATTAGGTTGCGAAGATTGGTATTGCCAGCGAGTCAGCAGTTGTGACGAACTTGATGCTGCGATTAACACGGCGCAATCTTCTGATAATGCGGCTTATATTGAAGTGGTAATGGACAGGTATGCATCATCTGAGTTGGCGAGAAAACTAGGTGAGTCCTTGAGCTCACTGTATTCATTTTAGTCTTCAGATAAGATTGGCAGCTTTTTTTCATTAAGCTGCCAATTTTTTACTCATGATTCAAACACTAGCCCAACATTTTCCCGCGATTGGGTAAGCACTTTAGACACCGTTAATGCTAATGCCAATAATTCATCACTTTGATGACGATTTTGCGAGGCAATTTGATCACGAAAATAAGCAAATTCATAAATCATATGGTTGATAGACTCATCGCGGATCACTGTTGATGTTTCGCCACTGATACATACTTCCACTTTCAAGCAAAGGCTCGGTGCTCCCTGAACTTGAATATACCCTTTTGTTCCTTGAATAATGAAAAAACCGGGACTAGCGGAGTCTTTTGCCCCCACGCAAGACGCTGTTGCCGTCGCATACTGCGCAGTGAATATCCCCGACGTATCAATGCCATTAAACCCTTTATTGCAAATATACTGGCTACTATCTGGTTTTCCCATTAATGCAGCTAATAAATAAATGTTATAGAGATTAATATCATACAGCGCCCCACCTGCTTGTTTTGGGTCAAATGCGCCATGAATGCGCCCTTGCAAGTAATCATTATAGCGGCTTGAATATTGTGAATAATTGCCTTGAATGGCTTTTATTTCACCTATTTTGCCGATATTTTGTTTTATAACCGCAAATTCTGGCGTATGAATTGAGGTAATCGCTTCAAATAAAAAGCGTTGTTTTTTCTGTGATAATAAAATTAATTCTTGCAGTTGTTCCCAGTGCGGCGTAAACGGCTTTTCACAAATTACATGCTTATCCGCCATCAGCGCTTGCTCTGTATACTGATAGTGTAAATGGTTCGGCAGCCCGATATAAACCGTGTCAATGCCGTCATCCTGCAATAAGGCATGGTAATCTGTATAAAGTTTAGTAATACCAAATTGCTGGCGCAGTATTTCACCTTTTTCGACACTTTCTGGCCTAACGCATATTGCAACTAATTCAATGCCTTGCATTGTTTTTAGCGCATCAAGCGCCATCATAATTATTTTTCCTGAACCAACGAGTGCAAGTTTCATTTATTTTACCTATCGCGAATAAAGCCAATATTTGTTTGCCCATTAATAGCAATACATGGGCAGAGAATCAATGAATACTCACTTTCCATCAGTTTAACTTTTAATTCGCTGCTGGTATTCACTACCCTCTGCAAACTGAGCCTGTAAAAAATCAATAAACACATTGATTTTACGGGGTAAATACTCTTTTTCGGGGTAGACTGCGTAAATATTATGGTCGGGTAATTGGTAATTCGTTAGCAGTGGAATCAACTCATTATCATCAATAACCGTAATAAAATGCGGCAACAGGGCTATCCCAATATCGGCTTTCACGGCTTGAATTAAAGCTTGGCTATTGTTTACCCGAAATGAACCTTTCGGTATATGGCTAAATTTTTTACCTTTTTGGTAAAACACCCATTCTTGCCCTGCTTGATAAAATGAATAAGACAAGCAATTGTGGTCACGTAAATCCGCCACTTTGTTTGGCGTACCAAACCGCGCTAAATAGCCTTTTGATGCATATAAGCCGCTGGTACAAGGGGATAATTTACGCGCAACAAGGGAAGAATCAGGTAGTTCGCCAATACGTACAGCGATATCATATCCATCAGCAATCAAATCCGTCACCTTATCATCAAAAAACAGTTCAACATTAAGTTCAGGGTATAACTGCATAAATGCAGGAAGCATTTTCGCGAGGTGCAATGTGCCAAACGACATCGGTGCAGAAATTCGCAATGTTCCCGTTATTTTATTGCTAAATTGTGATGCGACATCCTTCGCCATTATGGCTAATTGGTATGACTGGCGAATATAGCCGATGTAGGCTTCCCCTGCCTCCGTTAAGCTCACCGTTCGGGTGGTGCGGTGAAACAATTTAATTCCTAATGCATCCTCAACCTCTTTGATAGCCTTGCTAATTCCTGATTTGGTCATGTTCAACGAATTTGCCGCTTTTGTCAGGCTTAAAGCATCTGCCACAGCAATTAAAATAGGGAATGCATTCATATTATCCATTGATAAATCCATTTATTGTCAACTAAAGGCAAACAGTGTGTTTTCTTGATGCAGAACTAAAAACAGAATACCTTATCGTCATAGAAACACAAATTAATTTTATAAGATTTATCATCATGAATAATAAGTATATTTTGTCATTAATGGCACTAGCGTCAGGCGTTTTATTATCATTAATGATTATGGCAAATAGCTATTTATCACTTTTTACTACGCCATTAACTGCCTCATGGATCACTCATGCTATTGGCTCAGTATTTTCATTGATCATCTATCTGTTTTACGTAAAAAAACAGAAACCCAAAACTCCTATAACAAAAGGGAAAATATTATGGTACCTCGGGGGGATCCCGGGTGGTTTTACGGTATTGCTTGCTGCAATTACGGTGAATAGCCCGCTTTCACTCTCTGGCAGCATTATTTTAATGATCACAGGGCAAATATTGTTCAGTTTATTGGTGGATGCTTTTGGCTGGTTTGGTGTGGCAAAGCGCAAAATTACGCAGCAGGATCTTCTAATGTGTGTGTTATTAATTAGTGGTAGTAGCTTGTTAATTATTGGGAAATAATCAAAATGACACTCTATATTTTCATCGCGTTATTCAATGGTGTGTGCATCGTGACGAGTCGAACACTCAACGGCAAACTCGCTCAGCACCACAATGCGTTCTATAGCGCTCTAATTAACCATGTAATTGGCTTTTTATTTTTAACGATCATGGTATTAGCCCTAAACCAATATCAATTTAACCTTAACGATATTCCGTTAATTGCCTTTGTTGGCGGGATAATTGGCGCATTTTTTGTCGTCATCAATAGTTATGTTTTGCCATTGTTAGGGGTGATGTTAACGTCTGTATTAGCCATTTGCGGCCAAATGATATCAAGCTTAGTGATAGATATGGTTAATGGATTACAAAGCCAAAATGCCTATTTGCAATTAATTGGTGTCGCATTGATTATCGCGGGTGCCATGCTCAATTTTACTAGGCGAACCAGATAACGGGTATTTTGGGGCGATTTGACCATTACCCACCCTTGGTTTTATCAAATTACGATTAAATCGCCCTTTAATTCAAATAAAAAATAACCATATGTTTTATTTGAATATAATTACTTTATTAGTCCCATAACCTACCAAATTCCATTTTAAAAACCCTAACTCACCTCACAATTTATTAACAACTCCCTTGAATCATTTTTTGTTATTCTCCATGCTAATTTTATTATATAAACCAGTGGTTTACTGTATAAACCGATTGAGGTTAGCATGAAAGATAATATTGTGACGGCTGTTGATGATGCCCTTTTGATCCTAATGTTATTAGGTGAAAAAAATAACCTTGGGTTAAGCGAACTCGCTCGGTTATCCGGTATGAATAAATCGAAGGTTTACCGCTTACTCTGTACATTAGAAAACCGACATTTTGTACAAAAAAATGAAAGTCCTGTTACCTATCATTTAGGACATCAATTATTAAGCTTAGGTAATTGCGCACGTCAACAAATTGACTATATCCAAGTGGCTGAAATTGAAGCGGAACAGCTTCGTCAACGCTTCGATGAAAACATTCAGCTGCGTATTCGTGATAATGACGAAGTACTTCAAGTTTTACATAAGCCATCAGGGCAATCACTGCAAGTCCGCAGTGAAGCAGGTAATCGTCGTGCTCTCGGTTCTGGTGCATCAGGAAGAGTCCTGCTCGCCTATTCCCCCTTAGATGTGCAATCCCATTTTACGACAAAAAACCCTTCTCTTTCCCAAACACTCACAGATATACATTCTCGAGGCTTTGCCATTACACGCGGGGAATTGACAGCAGGAATTGGTGCGATCGCAGCTCCGATTTTTACGCAAAATGGGGATTGCATTGCCGCACTTAGTATCAGCCTACCTCTTAGCCGTTTTTCTGATGAAAAAGAAAAAGAAATGACTGAGCAACTTGTTCAGTCTGCACTACGTATCTCGAGGCAACTCGGTTTTATCCCTAATAATTAAACCAATAAAAGAGACTGCACCATGCAAACAACACAACCCCTTAAGCAAAGTTCATCGCCAGGCTGGCAGATGAACCCCGTTTTAGTGATGTTAACCATCGTGATTATTGCCTTTTTAATGACGTATTTCGTTGAGTCTGGGCAATATGAACGCGACGGTAAAAAAGTCATTCCTGACTCCTATCAAACAATTTCCAAAGAAGTGAACTTTGAGCAAGTCTTAGGAACCGAAAAACCCGCTGAAAATGAAGCGGCTCCCGTCAGTTTAATCCAGCTATTTAAAGCCATTCCAGAGGGGATCATTAAGCAGTCGCCCCTCATTTATATGGTGCTGTTTATTGGTGGGATGTTTGGGATCCTCAATAAGACTGGGGCAATCGAATCAGGACTTGAAAGGCTATTGCATGTTACTCGGGGCAATATTTACTTATTAATCCCTTTTTTGATGATAGTTTTCTCCATGGGAAGCACCTTTATGGGGTTAGCCAAAGAGTACCTTTTGGTGATCCCTATGGTGATAGCGTTGATGAAACGTGTTGGGCTTAATGAACTTATCGGCCTTGCGATTGTTGCCATCGCCGTTAAAGTGGGTTACCTCGCATCAATTACTAACCCATATGCTTTATCCATCGCTCAGCCGCTGGTTGGGCTACCTGTGTTCAGCGGTTTAAGCATGCGTGTTGCTGCCTACTTTATTTTTATCAGCTTAGGGATATTATTCGTCTTTTACAGTATCCGTAAAACGACATTAACCCGCTATGTCGTTGAAGAAAATAGCCATTCAAGCGCTCTGACGAGTCGTCATAAGTTAATGTTAATCGTGCTAGCCATTGGCGTGGCTTTTTTAGTCTATGCGTCTAATCGCTGGCATTGGAAGAATAATGATTTATCCGCTTATTATTTATTTTTAAGCGTGGTTTTAACTTTTTGCAGTGGCCTAACAGCCAGCGCGGCGGCAGATGCATTTGTCAGCGGAATGAAAAAAGTGTTGATTGCGGGCGTGCTTATCGGGCTAGCTACCGCCGTTGAAATCATTCTTTCCCAAGGGAAAATTCTCGATACGATCATTCACCAACTGGTTGGTTTAGTTGGCAATCATGGGGCTTATATTTCCTCATACAGCATGTTTATTTCCCAGTTATTACTAGATGTCGCTATCCCTTCAACTTCAGGGCAAGCCGCAGTTACCATGCCCATTTTAGGCCCTGTGGGCGAAATTTCAGGCGTTTCCCCACAAACAACTGTATTCGCTTTCTTAATGGGTAATGGGCTGACCAATATGATCACTCCTACCTCCAGTGGGTTGCTTATCTTTTTAGCCACCGCAGGTGTCAGCTGGACAACATGGGCAAAATATATTTTCCCACTATTTTTAATTTTTATGGCTGTTGGTATTGGCTTACTGACTATCGCAGTCACTATAGGATATTAGCCGTATGGATATGAAGAATTTCCGCATTGTTATGCGTGATGGAATAACCCTTTCAACGGATGTCTATTTTCCACAGGAAGCAGAGGCCTCACCTTGCCCCGTGATTATTGAACGCACACCTTATGATAAAACCGCCCCTTCCCGTTCTGAAAAGACAGTTGCAGGGCACCAGATTACGCGTCAGGAGATGGCGCGTTGTTTCACCAATGCAGGCTTTATTGTTATCTATCAAGACTGCCGAGGCCGTTATGAGTCTGAAGGTAAATTCACTAAATATATTAATGAGGCAGAAGACGGCTTCGATACATTACAGTGGATTATGGGGCAACCTTGGTGTAACGGAAAAATCGGCTCGATGGGGTTATCTTACGCTGCACACACACAATTAGCGATGGCCTGTTTGAACCCTCCAGGTTTATCTACCATGGTGTTAGATTCCGGTGGTTTTGCTAATGCATTTCAGTGTGGTATTCGCCAAGGAGGAGCCTTTGAACTTAAGCAAGCTACTTGGGCCTATAAACAAGCGAAACTCAGCCCTCTAGCCCAACAATCTTCCACGGTTTCAACGGCTTTATCACAAGAGAATATCCACGACTGGTTTGCTGCTATGCCATGGCACCAAGGGCATACATTACTAAAACATGTGCCTGAATATGAGTCTTATTTATTCGAGCAATGGGAAGAAGAGTGTTTTACCGATTACTGGAAAAAAATCGGTATCTACGCAGAAGGCTATTACGACCAGATCCCCGATATCCCCGTATTATTTATGTCCAGTTGGTATGATGCCTATGTGAGCTCGACATTAGATAACTACCGTGCATTCACCACAACAAAGCAATCACCACAAAAATTAATCATGGGCCCTTGGTTGCATGGCGACCGAAACATTACCCATAGCGGTAATGCTGAATTTGGTGAAGTTGCCGCCTTTGACCACAATGTCAGTGAAGATTGGTTAGCCTGCCGCTTAGCATGGTTCGAAACACATTTAAAAGGCCTTAATCCACCAAAACAGCAACAAGATATCACTTTTTTTATGATGGGTGGCGGTAGTGGTAAACGCAATCCTGAGGGGCGTTTAGAACATGGCGGTGAATGGGTTCACCATCAAGAGTGGCCATTACCCAATGTTGAAAATATTCCTTTTTATCTTTGGGGAAATCAATCTCTCCAGAGTGAAGAGTGCCCCAAACAAACAACAATATCCTATTGCTATGACCCTAAAAACCCTGTTCCAACCATCGGTGGCGCCTTAACATCAGGCCAGCCTATTTTTTGGGGTGGTGCGTTCGACCAACGTGAACTGCCTGATTTTTTTGGCAGCCAACAAAATAACCTGCCGCTTTCCGCTCGCTCTGATGTTTTAGTTTTTGAAACCGAGATTTTACAAGAAGATATCTGTTTGGCTGGTGATATTGAAGTGTCGTTGTGGGTGAGTAGTGATGCCCTAGATACTGATTTTACGGCAAAATTGATTGATGTTTACCCGCCGAGTGAAGATTACCCGCAAGGTTATGCAATGAATATTACTGATGGGATCTTCCGTTGCCGTTTTCATCAGGGGTATGAGCAAAAAACCTTATTAACCCCTAATGAAGTCGTCGAAATTAAAATCAAACCGTTTGCTTGCGCTAACCGTTTTGTAAAAGGACACCGTATTCGGTTAGATATTTCCAGTAGCAATTTCCCCAAATATGATTTTAACACCAATACAGGTGAAACTATCGCGGGGGATAGAACATGGAAAGTCGCACGTAACAGTATTCATATTTCCCAAAAATACCCATCTAAAATTATGTTACCTGTGGTCAAAAAAGCATAATTAATTCAGACTGATATTTTCAAATATATTGGCCTGCTCTTGCACTCAAGCAGGCCAATAAAGAAGGCACGTTTTTACTCCGCTTTAACCCAGAACACACCATCGCCCTCTAATGCCGTAAAGGTTTTGTGCAGATAATCGCTATCCGCTTGTGGGTCGAGTTCAGTAAATAAATTTGGATGTAAAAACTTCGCTATCGCTTCCACCGCAATAATATTAAACGGGGTATCGTAATATTGCTGGTATAACGCTAAAACCTGTTTGTTTTGGTACGCTGATAATGAGCGCAGTTTAGGGCGTTCCATCAGCTTGGTTAGCCTTGCCTGCGATTTAGCTTTATCGCCCGTATACCCTAAAGGTACTGAAGAGCTGCCTTTACGCGTGCTATCCCAATCCGCGGCGGTCATTAAGTAATAGTCGGGATTGCTGTGAATTAACTGTTCTTCGTTAATTTCACCACCCATTCCAGTGCTGAACCACTGTGAACCGAGGTTATTTCCTCCTGCTATTTCAACAAATTCACCAAAATTACCATTTCCAAAGGTTTTACAGCAATAATCTTCACCGGAAATCCCCGCGGCTCTTTCGATAAACACACTCGGGCGTTGGCCTTTATCGAGTGTCGCGACTTTACTGCGGATCAAATCCAATCTTTGTTGATAAAACTGGTTAAATGCCTCCGCTTGTTGTGGTTCACCGAACACTTGGCCTAATAATGTCATACTCGGCATAGTGTTTTTCAGCGGGTATTGGCGAAAATCAATGAAAATGACGGGTAAACCGCTTTTTTCCAGTAAAGATAGTGTGCCACTTTCCGTCAACTTGCTTTGCAAACCGATATCAAAGATCAATAAATCAGGTTGAGCGACCAAGGCTTTTTCAACACTAAAATCGGTTGTGTAAGGGTTTGGGAAAACAGGGATTTTGCTTAATTCAGGAAACTTTTTACTGTACGCTGCGCTTAAATCAGGCGCTTTTTTAATAAGTGCATCATCCCAAGCAATAATGCCTTTTAATGGGCTTTGTGGATGCAAAATATTCAACGCCACCAGCACACGGCTATCCGCCAGCATCACTCGTGAAACAGGCGCATTGACGGTAACTTCCCGCCCCGCAATATCGGTCACTGTAATCGGTGCAGCGAAACTCGTCGCTGCACCGAACAGGCTCAATAACCCAAATAAGCAATACTTATTGATAAATCGACTTATCATCATCCTGCCTTATCTTAATTAAAATTTCACCGATGCTTGAACATAATATGTTCTCGGTTGCCCAACGTAGATCCCATAGTTGTTATCCGTCGAGCGAGTGAAATAGGTTTGATCAAATAAGTTTTTAATACCAGCTGACAGTGTTAAATCAGACAAACTTTTACCAAAGTGGTATTCCCCTCGCGCATCCCATACCATATAGCCTGGTATCGTTCCATAACGACCGTCTGCACTTGGTTCTGTCACATAATTACTTGTTGTCCCTGGTGATTCCTGTGTTGATTGCGCATAGGTGTTCAAGTTCCATACCCAATTGCCTGTTTCATAACGGCTACCTGCGGTGATCACTTGGCGTGAATAAAACGGTAAGTCTTTATGGGCGAAATCCCCTTTCTTGCTGACTGCCTTAGTATAGGTATAAGTGCTATACACGCTAACACCATCAAGGGCATCCGTGAGATCCGCTAAGTTGTACCTTGCCGCTAGCTCAACACCTTGGTGTGTCGTCGCGCCTAAGTTAGTCCAACCCGTTGTATTTTCAACATAAAGAAGTTGATCGTCAAAGTCGATATAGAATAAAGTCGCTTCTAAAGAGAGCGCCGTATTGTCGTATTTCGTGCCCACTTCATAGTTATGGGCTTTTTCTGCACTTAACCCGTTAGCCGGTGAATTGCCAACCCCTTTTGTATTCAATTGGAAGTATTGCAAGCTACCAAATGAGGTGCTGGCATTAGCAAATAATTTCCACTCATCATCAATATGGTAAATCACCGCCAGTGCAGGAAGTGGTTCACTGTAACGCTTGCTACGGTTTTGATTTTTAAAACTGTCGTTTAAGTGAATATTGATATTTTCGTAGCGAATACCCGGAATGATAGTCCAGTTGCCGACATCAATAGTGTCATCAAGGTAAATCGCATGCGCTTCCGTTCCGCCCGAGGTGTGTTGGTAGTAGTCATTGGTGCTTGGACGTGTGTTTTGTGTGCCAGCTTGGTACCAATTTGAGCGATAGGCTTTTTCATCTGCAGTTTCATTTAAATAACGGTAGCCCACGGTCACTTCATGGGACATGTTATCAAAACGGAACAATTGCGAGTAACTTGGCTCAATAGCATACGCGGTATAGTGGCGCGGGTAAGAAACCAGACGCCTTTCGTTGGCTTTGTCTTTATGGTCACTTTCAATATAACTACCACGATAGCTTTTGCTGAACCACGTCATTAATTCAAATTGTTTGTCATCTTCTTCATGCTTATATTTCAATGACATATCTTGGCGATTCCCCTCAAAACGGTCATATGGCCGCGTTGATTGGTATGGGTCTGCATTATATTGAGCTTGAGTTAACCCGCCAGGCATTCCAGACATGGCATGATAATAGTGAAAATTCGCTAATAGCTCGTCGTTATCCGTAATGGCATAACGGGTTTTCAACATAAAATCATCAATATCGGTATTATCGTTACTTTTGCGGTAACCTTGCCCATGTAAACCGGAATACAGGATCATCGCACCCGCTGAGTCATCGGCTTTAGAGCCACCTAATGAGGCATCCACTAAGGTCTTTAACCCACCTGTTTTCGCCCCTTGGGTTTGTACCGCCACCCCACCACCAAACGCCTTTGGAATTGGCTTGGTCACAAAGTTAATCACTCCACCTACGTTTTGTGGCCCATAACGTACAGATGCTCCGCCACGGATAACATCAATGGATTCAATACTGCCTAACGAGAGTGGCGACATGGAAAGTTGTGGCTGACCATAAGGCGCTGCTGCCAACGGCATTCCATCAAGTAGGATCGTTGAACGTGGCGATAAACGCGAGGTTAAACCGCGCACACCAACGTTTAAGGAAACATCACTTCCCCCTGTTCCATTACTTTCACGCACTTGAACACCAGGAATGCCTTTTAGTGCATCCGCAATGGTTTCACTGCCCGTTTCTTTAATTTGTTGTTGTGTTTTAACGGTTCGCGCACCGGGATGATTAAATACCACTTCGCTGTCTTCGGTATTTTCAAGCCAGTTACCCGTGACGGTGATTTGGTCATTTTTCGCGTTATCAGCCGCGAAAGTGTAGTGAGAAATCAATGAAGCAGAAATTGCCAATGGCAAAAGTAGTTTGCGTGTTTTCAAGTTCATAAAAGGTGAGTCAAGAAAGAAGATTAAGATCAATAATGATAATTATAATCATTAGTAATAATCAATCATATTTACTCTTTTTTTATAACAAAAATATCTAACAAATTAAATTATTAGCCATTATTCTTTTTTTAGCCTAAAAAAAGAATAATAAAAATCCGAAGGGGTTGCCTTCGGATTCCCAATAACTCAAAAGTTAAAACTAACCTCCAAGAGAGAAAAATACGACGCGCCCAACGCCTTCACCGACAAAAATACACAATGCAGCAAATGACATTACCAATGTAGCATTCATTGATTGGCTTGATTTTTGGCACAATAAGCGCCCAACAAACAGAACGCCTACCGCGATGAACGCCACACGAGCAATGCTCAGGCTGAGTAATCCATCAGGCAATTCACGCGGAGTCATACCCATATAAATTGGCTCACCGATATTGCTCAGTAATGATAATGCACCGAGTAACATCAATAAAATCCCCATCACCCCCACACCCAATGAGGTTTTTACCACACGCTTAAGTTGCTCTTCTTTACCTAAAGAACGCAAAGGGCCCACTAACAATGAAGCGGCTATGACGCTACCAACCAATAACACTGCCCCAAAGAAACTAGCGTAAGTAAATAGGCCGCCCCACAGGTTGAACAGCGTATTTGCGTACAGCGCCGACATTGCATACATGTATACTAAACCCGCGATAGCACTAATAACTAGCAATGCATTATTCGCTTTATTTTTGAGTAGTAACAAGGCGGTACTTAGAAATAATAGTGCCATGTAAATCGCAGTTGCCCACACTTCACGGCTCATCCAAGAGCTGGAAACATGCACCATGGTGTAAAACATGTGTAATGGATTACCCATATGGAATAACGAACCCAATAACCCTACGCACCCTAAAACAAAGCTCGCCACAACAGGCTTTTTAAGGAGCAGTGTTTTTTCACTTCCTTCCAATATGCGGCAAGAGCACAGCAGTGAAACCACCAAGCAGCCAACGGATGCCTGCATAAATAAGGTGAAAATCACCAATGGAAATTCATGCATGATAATTCTCCTTATCCTTTCGTGCCAACAACGAGGTTGGGTTTGGTGATACTTGAACTTGGCAAACCATCAATATCTGCATTCGAGCCATATTTTTTACGCAGTTCGCTGATGAGCCCAAATTCAATTGCGCGCATTGGGCAGGAGTCGACACACATCGGGTTCCCCCCTTGCTCACGTAAATCAATGCAGGTATCACACTTGGTCATCATGCCGATACTGGCATCAAATTGCGGAGCTTCATATGGGCAAGCCCATGTGCAATAGCGACAACCCACGCATTTATCGTGGTCAACCAAGACAACACCATCTTCTTCCCGCTTGTGCATTGCCGTTGTTGGGCAGTGGCTAACGCATTGCGGGTCATCACAGTGATTACATGCAATAGATAGATGCCAACGGCGCGGACGCGGGTATTCCCCCACTTCGATGTCATATACGCGGCGAAAATTACGCCCAACCTCAAGGTCATTTTTGTCTTTACACGCCACAACACAGGTTTTACACCCAATACAGGCGGCAACATTGATATAAAATCCGACTTGTTTATCCATTATTTATCGCCCCTTAAAAAATAATACGCTGTGGAATAGCAACATCTGGAACTAACTGATCACCGTCCCATTTTTCGATGTTACATAACATCGTGTTCCACCCTGATGTTCCTAAACCTGTCGGAACTTGGATCGTGAGCGTATTATCTGCACCCGCCATATCTATCCCTGATTTTTCATCGACATCCGTCCAGCTACCATGAGGTAAAGCCACGACCCCCGGTTTCATGGTTTGCGTGACAAGCGCTGGGCGAACAATCTTCCCATGAGGGCTAGTAATTAATACCGTTTCACCGTGCTTAACCCCTAAGCGTTTAGCATCAGATGCGTTGATATAAATCGGGCTTGGCCACTGTTCACGCAGCCACGGCACATTATCTAAGGTGCTGTGTGAACGGCGTAAATAGTGTGGGTTGTAGATTTGGAACGGATAATCCCCCTTCTCTTTTTTGGCGAAGTCTTTGAAGCTGGCTTCATAGCCACTTGCAGAAGGAATGTATTCTGGGATTGGTGGTAATTTAGTCCAACCGCATTCATCGGCTTTTTCGACTAATGTTTGGCAATAAATTTCAAATTTACCACTTGGGGTTGGGCGTGGATTCCCTTGTGGGTCACGAATAAAATCCTCATACGCGATATACCCGTAATTATCTCCATCTGTGCGCTGTACTTGGTATTTACCGACGGTTAAGAACTCATTCAGCGTCAAGCGGCCTTGCTGTGGTTTCCCTGTAACTTGCCATTCGTCAATATCCGTTTGGGTAATAGTGAGCAGCGGTTCTTTAGTCTGGCCATCTTCACCGATAATGGTTGCTCCATTGAGCTTATTGAAAAACTGCTGTTTTTCTGAAATAGGGAAGACTTCATCCACATTTATCCCAAGGCGTTTTCCTAGTTCTTTCGCAATCCATTGGTCACTTTTTGCTTCATAAAGCGGTGGCGTCACATTCACCGCAGCAATAATAACTTCACGGTTACTTGGGTTTAAAATCGTGCCATCGCGTTCCCACTCGGTCGTGACAGGCAAAACAATATCGGAATATTTTGCGCAGGTATGTGGTACGTAAGCGGCTGTCACCACTAGCTCAACATCTTTTCTATAGGCTTCAATACTTTGGGTGATATTCGCCCGCGTCTGTAATGTCGCATTGAACGGGTGAATGATCATTTGGATATTCGCATCCACATCACCCACCCCACGCTGGCGGAATTTTTTCTCCAGCAATGCTCGGTTAAGCTCATTGTGGTTGATTTTCAAGCTCACAGGGTTAGGCACTGAAGGTAAACCACTTGCGCCAGCCATCACTAAGCGTGTGCCATTATTGCCCGCGGCAAAGTGGCAGCTCACCCCAGTCATACGTCCCGGACGCCCCATATGCCCTGTCATAAAACCTAATGTGGAGAATGCTTGAACCCATCCTTCACCATTATGAATACGTGCTGGCGCCCAACCCGTTAGTAGCGCAACACGGTTTGTTCCGCCGATTTCACGTGCCAATGTGCGAATGTCTGCCTCGGATAACCCACAAATGTTCGCTGCCCATTCAGGGGTTTTTGGCTCACCAGAATATGTGCCTAATAAATAATCTTTGAAGTTGCCTTTCGGGTCGGCTCCTGTTGGCATATTTTTTTCATCGAAGCCAACCGTACAACGGCGTAAAAATTCCCAATCAATTAACGGGTTATCTGGGCTATCCATCTCCAAAAGCGCATACATAATGCCCAGTGCTAGCGCATGGTCAGTACCCGGATTAATTGGGTACCAATCTGCATCCATTAATTCAGCCGTCGTGGTATAACTCGGGTCAATACTGATAAAACGCGCACCCGCTTTTTTGGCCTGATAATAGTTATAGGTTGGGCTACCCGGACTACTCCATGCAGGGTTAGCCCCCCACATCACAATAAGCTGCGAGTTACGCATATCAAAGCGGTCATTGGTGCCGAAAGTATAAAACCCTTCCAATAAACCGAGGTGAGCCGGTGTTTCAAACCAAGCGCCCCATGAGGTAGTTCCCCAATCCCCCACAAAGCCGCCTGCTTTAGCGTACACATTTTGGATATCAACGCCGTTTCCACCCGTGATCCAAATAGATTCTTTACCGTATTTTTTTGTAATACGTTTTGACTCAGAGGCGACAATATCAAGAGCTTCATCCCAACTGATCCGTACCCATTGGTCACGTCCACGTAAGCTTTTATCTCCACCACCTGGAGCCCAACCTTTACGCTTCATTGGGTATTTTAAGCGGTCAGCACCAAAAACTTGCTTACGTTGAGAGCGCCCACGCAAGCAACCCCGTTGTTGTGGGAAATCAGGCGAGTCGGCAACCACGTCATCGGTTTTTTGCCTAACCACCACACCGTCAACCACCAACGCTTTATTTACACAGCGCCCACCGCAGTTATGCCAGCACGCAACGGGCTTCCACTTCCCTTTGGTGACGGCATCAGTGGCTTGGCCAATGGCTTTTTCTTCTTCTGGTGTTGATGCATAAAGCCGTTTGCTCATCGGTAATGTCGCCATCACCGATGCTGCCGATGTCCATGCTATAAATGAACGACGACTTAAGGCTATTTTCTGTCTTTCTGACATTGCTCTTACCTCTTCCTTTCGTTTTATTATTATAAATTGACTAATTCGTTGATTTTCTTTTGATCATTTCGTAAAAATGGTTCTAACAGTGCACTCAATTGGCGATAAAATGGGGTATTGGCGTGGTTATGTAGGTCGCGGCAAAATGGGGTAATAAATGCTAAGAGATGGTTATTTAAAAATAAGCTTGATGCCTGTAATAACACTTTTGATTCATCAGTGAGTTCAGCTTTTAATTCAGTGTATTCAACAATTTTCTGACTCAGATTCCACATAAAATCTAATTCATAACCAATATGGTCTGCGGCTTCGAACTCTTTGTGCCCTAATTCAAATCCATATTTTTGGTAGAATGATTTCACGGCAAGGGTGCTTTCTTGGAATAACAGTTTGTCCCGCGAGACATAAGTCGACTCCCATGGCGCCGCCGCTGGAGCATCAGGCCCAATAAATAAGCGCGTGAAATCCCAATGCAGATCCTCAAAACCGTCAGTACCCGCTTGTAAATTGCGAGCTTGCAAATCGGTTTGCATCGCACTCACTGCATCCGCCATCACAGGCAAACTGTCTTCGCAGGGAAATAGCGCCAATCCTGCCTCACTCAGATATCGCAGTAATTCAGGTGTCGGCTCTTCCATGAGTAAGCGGCGCAATACGTCATAAGCAAACTGCCTTGCATACAAAAAATCTAACGTTGGGTTTTCATTTTTCACAGGAACCTCCCTGTATATCGGTCAATAAAAATTCAGTGGGTGTGGTTAGCTCAATGCGCACTTCTTTAATCAGTGGCTCGCCGTTTTCATCTGGTTCAACGATGTGAGAAGTCAGTGCGATGGGGAGATTTGCCAGCGGTTGCAAAGACAAAATCGATTCAGGGTTAAATTGTAAAAAACCGTGGAGTAACTCTTGTTCGAAAGGCACATTGGCTTGTTTTAAATAGTGAGCTACTTTCTCGCAATCATCCCCAAACACCTTGGCACTTTTGAAAAAGTAATCTTTAGTAGAGAAAAGATAATGGGGGCCCATGGCTTGCTCATCGTGCTGGAAAAACGCGTTACTTTGGTACACTTGCCCCGTATGTTTATTTTCTAAGGAGCAATAATGCACACCGATGGATAAATTTTTTTCCAATGCAAATTTCAGCACTCGTAAGCAGGCTAATTCACTATCCGCAACAGCAAGGCCACCTGCATACCAATAGTTGTAATACACCTCATAAGGTGGGTTTTTTAACTCAAAATTGCGGGCTTTATATTCATGGCTATTTGTGAGAGGAAAGCAAAACTCCAATAAATTGATGCCATCAATACCAATGTCATCGAGTTGCATCAGTAACTGATACATTTGTTCTTCAGTATTAGGGATAACAGGCATTTCCACCATCACCGTAGGGAAAATTTCGCGCGCTAACGCAATACGGTGCAACACCTTTTCAATACGCTCTTTTGGATCATCAATCTTGATACTAAAGCGCACCTCTTGTAGCCCTGCTTTGGCTAATGCAAGGGCCGTATTGCGGTCTAACGGGTCGCCTGCGGTATATAAACGGCTGTGAACCTGCGGTAATTTTTGTTGCACACGTTGAAAGAATTGAATACTTTCTTCACGAAATAGCAGCGGCTCTCCCCCCGTTAATGCAATGTGGGATAATGGATAATTTTGCTCAGCAATCGCATCAACCTCGCCTATTGCATCACGCATTTCCCGTTGAAAACCGTCATAATTTTCTTGATTCGGGTTAAAGCAAAAATAACAATCTCGATGGCATTTTAAGGATAAAAATGTGGTGTGGCTCCCTTCCCCCGTACGGCATTGCACACAGGCGCTAGAGAGCCAACGGCTATGGATGCTTTTGCCATTATTTGCAAAAATAGCCCCTAGCGCTTTTAAATCCGTTTTCAGTTGTTGGATTTCAGTTTGCCGTGAAAAAAGAATTTCAAAATCTAAACCATATTCTGAAATAGCAGATTGTGTCTTTTTCTCAATCGCTAAATAGCGCATAGCATAGCGTGAAAATTTATCATTTTTGAGTGTGGACAGCATGCTATCTGTCATCGGATAGATCATTCATTTACCTTTAATAGGGCTGAAACTTTATTAACCTACGTTGTTATAGAATATAACAATGAAATAACAGCCTAATTAAGACTGATATTAATAGCAGAGTAACAGGTATATACACCTTACCCTTGGTGAGATTGGGATTATTTTATCTGAAAATTAAAATCAGCTATCATTTGCTATATTAATAAACCCAGTATAAATAATTGAAGCAAAATGAAATTGCGCAGGATCAACAAAAAATTCTATATCAGCGTCTTCACCTCACATTAATCAATCAAAAATACCTCATATACTCAAAGCATTACAAAAAACACACACTATCATACCAATTAAGAATGGTTATATATTAATTTATATTTCGAATTATAATTACGTTAAGAAACATCAAGGAAAATAATATTTTCTCTAACATTCAAAATATATTATTTTTTTTCAAAATGTAACACTAAATTTCAAACCAATAGATAACAAATATCATTAACACTACCTATTGCAGTTTTTCATTCATTATTTGAATTTAATAGAAAATATTTTTAACTAATTCAGGGCAATTGCTAACGAAATAATCAGAAGTTAGTCTTTAATCGATTAGAAAAAATAATTTTTTGGCATAAAAATATTTTAGGATTATTTACATCGTTTTTGTTGTGTGACTTCGTTATGATTTCACTAATTAATCACGCTTAGTCATTAATTAAATTAAACTTAAAGGAAATAAATATTATTAACAGGCAGTATATGCAAGACAAAACAATTCAAATTAGCAAGTTCTTAAGCTACGTTTTACGTCACAAACCTGAATCTATTTCACTCACACTTGACCAAGATGGTTGGGTTAGTGTCGATGATTTATTATTACACGCTAATCGCCATGGGAAAAAACTCACCCGTGAACTATTAGAGTATGTTGTCGAAAATAACAATAAAAAGCGCTTTACCTTCAATACCGAACATACCCAGATCCGCGCAGCGCAAGGGCATTCAAGCCAGCAAGTTAGCCTTAATCACATTGCACAAATTCCCCCTGAGTTTCTTTACCATGGAACAGCGACTCGTTTTGTCGATTCAATTAGGCAACAAGGGTTATTAGCGGGTAATCGCCATCATGTGCATTTATCGGACAACACAGTAACGGCTACTCAGGTAGGCGCACGGCACGGCAAACCCATCGTTCTGGTCATTGAAACCAAAAAAATGATGGAGTCAGGTTATCTATTTTACTTATCAGATAACCATGTTTGGTTAACTGAGCATGTTCCCGCCAAGTTTATCCAGCCATAATAGCTACAGCGGCAACGCGTAAGTGACTTTAACAGTTTCCATGGGAACTTCAGTTTTAATACTTTGGATGCTGTTTATTTGTGTTAAATGATCGGCGTGAAAACGGCGATACGAGGCAAGGTCTTGAGTCACTATACGGATTAGCGCATCACACTCCCCCGCCATTAGGTGACATTCCACGACTTCAGGCATCTGTTTAATCTCTTCAACAAATTGGTTGATGGTTTTCGCATCCTGCGTTTTAAACCAAATGCGCGCAAATAGAGACAACCCAGCCCCAATTTTTGCACCATCAAGCACCGCTACATAGCGCTTTATGACCCCCGCTTCTTCGAGCAGTTTTACACGACGCAGACAAGGAGATGGGGAAAGCCCAACTTCCTTAGCCAGTTCAACATTCTGTATTTTTCCATCCCGCTGTAGCACCTGTAAAATACGTCTATCAATGGCATCAAGTTTTATCATATTCATTTTAATTGGCATCCAACGCTCATTTATTAATAGATGTTAATATCCAATGCTAATTTATTGTTATTTTCAAGCAATAAAACAACCCTATACTACAGCATTATCGTTATAATTTTTACGCAGCTGGCCAGTTGCCTCATCAACAATAAAACCAAAGAGGTCATCGTATGGAGTTACACACATTAGCATTATTCAGTGCTACCGTGATCCCACTGATTTGTACACCAGGCCCAGATATTTTATTTATTTCAGCGCAGGGACTTTCAGGAGGGGCAAGTGCCGCTTGGAAGGCTAATTTTGGCATTATTTTAGGCTATGTTGCCCATGCAATACTCGCAGCACTTGGCCTTGCTGCGATTGTTGCAGCATCACCGATGGTATTTCACACAATAAAATGGGTTGGTGTTGCCTATGTGGCATACCTTGCCGTACGGATGATCATGTCTGCGATGAAAGCCAGTGACGTCAAAATCCAAAAGGTATCGAATAAAGCCGTGATTGGTAAGGCATTTTTAACCAGTTTTTTAAACCCAAAAGGTTTACTGGTGTATTTTGCAATTTTGCCTAATTTTATTCAGTTGAGCGAAAGTGTTGCGATCCAATCGCTCATTCTTTCTGCCACTTTTATTATTTCTTGTGTAGTGATTTATGGGGTCATTGGCGTGTTGTTTGCATCCATGCATAAAAAACAAGGTTATAACGACAATAAACGCCGCATTACAGAAGGTGTGGCTGGTGGCTTGTTAACCTTTGCAGCCATAGGGTTAGCCGCAAGCTAACGCGGTAATAATTCAATCCAAATCAACAGGCTATCGGCACTAAGGGGAGTCACTTCACCTTCGCCGATATCTGGTAACCACCAACCACCTTGTCCAACTCCCATTCGGTTACAGTTCCCGCCAGACACCGCCCATTCGCCACTTAGCACAAAAACTAAGCCAGCTTGGTTATTCGGTAATTTACACGTTTCTTTCACTAAAGTGCTTTTTGCTACCCAGCGATCCGCTCGGAAAATAAAATTCAATAGCTGTGTATTCGGCTGGCTCACATTTATCGCCGCGTATTGCTGGGCCGAAAATTGGGCGCTCTCTCCAACATGGCTCAACTGCTGCATAAAATTTTTATTATCAGTTAATGTTATGTTTTGGTTATTGAGCAGGATAGCTAACCTTTCACCTTCGGCGTAGCGTTTAAGGTAGCTATCTTGATTAATCGTCGCGATGCTTGCACGTAATGAATAATCTGAAGCCACAGGCCAGCAAAAAACTTCTTGGCTAGCCCCGCCTCCATCATTCCACTTGAGGTTTGGCAAATCGGTGATATCAAAACATTTAATTTTCACATTACCTCCCAAAACGTTGTTATTCACTGTTTTAGATTTCTACCTAGAGTCGCAAAGTTAATCTTTCAAGGCAATGAATTTACAACGATAATGTGACTAATCGCGCTTCTCTTTAATTAAATAGTGACATAACCGACCTAATGTTTTCATCGCTTCTTCAATAAGCTCAGTCCACGTAAAAGAGACATTTAAACGGAATGCATGGTTAAACTGGTCACTTGTTGAAAACATACTCCCAGGTGCAATGCTAATCCCTTCTTTTAACGCTAATTGATACAAGCGAATTGCATTAAATGGTGGTTCGAATTCTAACCACAAAAAGTACCCACCTTTCGGCATATTCACCTTCACGGAAGACGGCATATATTTGGCTATTGCCCCTAACATCTGGTGTTGTCGCTGTTCCATCGTGAGTCGCAGTTTACGCAGATGGGCATCATACCCCCCTAAAGAGAGGTATTCCGCAATAGCAAGCTGTGTAGGCACACTGGCTGACACTGTGCTCATCATCTGTAAGTGCTGAATTTTCGTGGCGTGATGCCCCGCAGCGACCCATCCCACTCGATAGCCGGGAGCTAAACATTTCGAAAATGATGAACAATGGAAAAAGTGCCCTTTCGTATCTAACGCTTTTGCTGGAATAGGCTGCTTATTACCAAAATATAATTCCCCATAAACATCATCTTCAATTAATGCAATTTGATGTTTATTTAAAATATCCACTAAACGTTTTTTATTGGTTTGTGGCATTGTCCCGCCCAGCGGGTTTTGGTAATGCGTCATTAACCAGCAGGCTTTAATCGGGTATTTGCTGGCAATATCTTCTAATGCATCAAGGTCAATACCAAATAAAGGATCGGTTTTAATAGCGATCGCTTTGAGTTTTAACCGTTCTATAGCCTGTAATGAACCATAAAATGCAGGAGATTCAATCACCACCCAATCCCCTGGCTGGGTGACAGATTGCAGGCTTAGCACCAGTGATTCCATCGCACCTGCAGTGATCACAATTTCATCCGGGGCGACATGAATGCCTTGCGTTGCATAACGCTGGGCAATATTTCGGCGTAATTGCTCATTTCCCGGCGGCAAGTTAGCGGGCGTATTAAATTTGGATAAACGCCTTGCGACAGATGCCAATGATTTGGCTAATTTAGGGTCATCCAATAAGGCAGGTTCTGGAAATGCGGAGCCAAATGGGATAATATCCGGATCCTTGCAAGCTTGTAATACCCCAAATATAGAGGCGTTAATCTCTACATTTTCATTTAAATGGAGTCCTTTTCCCCCTTTAGCTGCCGCAAAAGCGTTATTTCGGTTGGCCACATAGTACCCAGACTGTGGACGTGCGGCGACCCATCCTTGGCTTTCAAGTAATTGGTAAGCTTGTACCACGGTCATTAAGCTAAGACCTGATTGCTTAACGCTTTCCCTAAGTGAAGGTAATCTGTCACCAACTTGCCAGATATTGTCTTCAATTTGTTGACGAATTTGCGCTGCTAACTGTTCATATCTCGTCATAGCCGCCTCAACTGTTATAGTTAATAACTCAATAATTGTTACTATTATAGTTTATCGTCTCATGTTCTACTTATCCACACATTCACCTGACTTTTTTTAACTATAAGCACAAAACATTTTTAGTCGGATTGCGATACTTAGCATTCCGGTGTACGCAATTTTTTTGCTAGGGATAAGCGCCTCGATTGTGACCACCAAGGCTTTAAATGCAGCGTGCCATTAACATATCCACTCAGGGGTCAATATGTTTGGACTAACTGCGCTGGAACTTGCCCGTATACAATTCGCGTTTACGGTCTCGTTCCATATTATTTTCCCAGCCATTACGATTGGGCTAGCAAGCTTTCTTGCGGTGCTACAAGGCTTATGGCTAAAAACACGTGACGAAGACTATATAAAACTGTTCCATTTTTGGACCAAAGTTTTTGCGGTTAATTTCGGAATGGGTGTGGTATCTGGATTGGTGATGGCATACCAATTTGGTACCAACTGGAGTTTCTTTTCAGATTTTGCGGGCGGAATTACGGGCCCATTACTCACTTATGAAGTGTTAACCGCGTTCTTCCTTGAAGCGGGTTTCCTTGGCGTCATGCTGTTTGGCATGAACCGCGTGGGTGAAAAACTGCACTTTTTTGCCACCTGCATGGTTGCATTGGGTACCATCATTTCCACTTTCTGGATTTTGGCATCCAACAGTTTTATGCAAACGCCACAAGGCTTCGAAATCATCGACGGCCGTATCGTCCCCGTTGATTGGTTAGCGGTCATTTTCAACCCATCTTTCCCATACCGCTTATTGCACATGACCACGGCAGCGTTCCTTGCGGCGGCATTCTTTATTGGTGCTTCTGCGGCTTGGCATTTACTCAAAGGCAACAAATCCAGCGCGATGAAAAAAATGTTTTCCATGTCGCTGTGGTTGATTTTAGTGTTAGCGCCTCTCCAAGCGTTAATTGGTGATGCGCATGGCTTAAATACGCTGAAACATCAACCGGTTAAAGTCGCTGCGATGGAAGGCCACTGGGAAAACAAACCGGGTGAAGCGACACCGCTTATCTTGTTTGGTATTCCAAACCAAGAGAAAGAAAAAACCGAATATGCCATCGAAATTCCGTATCTTGCGAGCCTGATTTTAACCCACAGCATTGATAAACAAGTACCTGCGTTAAAAGAATACGCACCAGAAGACCGACCGAATGTATTCATGGTGTTTTGGTCATTCCGCGTGATGGTCGGTTTAGGCTTATTAATGATAGCCGCTGGGGTTTGGGGATTATGGCTGCGTTACCGTAAAAATCTGTATGAATCCAAAACCTTCCTGCGCTTTATGTTCATCATGGCACCATCTGGATTAATTGCCATTTTAGCGGGCTGGTTTACCACGGAAATTGGTCGTCAGCCTTGGGTGGTGTATGGTTTGCAGCGCACCTCAGACGCCGTCAGTGCCCACGGTGAAATGCACATGAGCATCAGTTTAATCGCCTTCTTTGTGGTTTACGGTGGGGTGTTCGGTATCGGCTACATGTACATGATGAAATTAATTCGTAAAGGTATCGCGGAGGACGCAGCTCATGGGCATTGATTTACCTCTCATTTGGTTTGTCATCATCGTATTTAGTATGTTGATGTATATCGTTATGGATGGCTTCGATTTAGGGATTGGTATTCTCTATCCTGCCCTAAAAGATAGCCAAGACCGTGACTTAATGATGAACAGTGTTGCCCCCGTATGGGATGGTAATGAGACGTGGCTTGTGCTCGGTGGTGCTGCCTTATTTGGTGCATTCCCCCTCGCTTATGCCATTGTGTTAGATGCGTTATCAATTCCTCTGACCTTTATGCTATTAGCCTTGATTTTCCGTGGTGTAGCATTTGAGTTTCGCTTTAGAGCAGACGAATCTCACCGCCGTCATTGGGATCACGCGTTCATTTGGGGTTCTATTTTTGCCACATTCGTTCAAGGTGTTGTCGTGGGTGCCTTTATCCAAGGTTTCCACGTGGAAAATCGCACCTTTATGGGCGGCTACTTTGATTGGTTTGCCCCTTTCCCACTGTTTTGTGGTTTTGGTTTAGTTGTCGCATATGCCTTACTGGCATGCGGTTGGCTAATCATGAAAACAGAGGGGCACCTACGCCGCACGATGTACCGCATTCTTCGCCCACTAACCTTATTGATGGTTGCAGTGATTGCGGTTATCAGCTTATGGACCCCAATGCTTAATACAGCGATTTTTGACCGCTGGTTCACGCTGCCAAACTTGTTCTTCTTCTTGCCTGTTCCATTATTGGTTCTGGGTTGTACATGGTTAATCTTAAAAAGTGCGAAGCGCCAGCAACATGACAGCGTGCCATTTTTATCCGCATTGATGTTGATCTTCCTCGGCTTTACTGGTCTTGGGATTAGCATTTGGCCGACGCTCATTCCACCCGCAATTAGCTTCCGTGACGCGGCGGGTCCCTCTGAAAGTTTAGGCTTTATGTTAGTGGGCGCGTTATTCATTATTCCTGTTATTTTGGTTTATACCTATTGGAGTTACTATGTCTTCAGAGGAAAAATTACCCCAGACCAAGGCTACCATTGATACTGCAGTGGTATCCCCTTGGTGGAAAAAACTCGGTTGGATGGCAATTATCTGGCTAGGAAGTGTGTTAGCGCTATTTGCTTTCTCTTCCGTGTTTAAGTTGATGATGACCGCCGCTGGGATGAAAGTGAAGTAGATAACTCAAGTGCCTTATGTTGATACTTAAGGCACTTTTTTGTTTTATGTGAGGCAGATAGGATGAATATAAATGGTTAAATAATTAATAATCGTGATATGATAATGATAATAATTACCAAATAATAAAATTATCATTAACGAAGGAGACCGTCCGTGGCTACTGAACAACCCGTTGAAAAAAATATCTACCGCCCGGCGCCACCGCAGCTTATTCAAGTTAAATCCATTACTGATGTTAGCCCTTCTATTCGAAGCATCACTTTCACAGGTGAAAAGCTTGCGGACTACCCAACCGATAGCGAAGGCGGGCATTTAAAAATCTTTTTAGCCCCTGACTTAACCAGCCAACCCGCTCTGCCTATCCTGAGTAAAGAAGGTCGCAGCTGGCCTGAAGATAAACCTCGCCCATTTGTGCGCACCTATACCGTAAGAGCAATTCGCCCTGATGTTAGCGAAATCGACATTGAATTTGCCATGCATGATGGAGCGACAGGGCCTGCCTATTTATTTGCCCGTGATGCTAAACCCGGTCATTGGATGGGGATCACTAACCCTGGCGGCCCAGACCCGTTACTACCAAATCGCAAACACTATTTTATGGCTGGTGACTCCAGTTCTCTGCCTGCAATTGGCGCATTACTCGAAAAAATGCCAGCAGATGCCCAAGGAAAAGTGGTGCTACGCATGGATAACCCAGCGGATGTACGCTCACTTAAAAAACCGGCTCAAGTTGAAATCATCTGGATTTGTGGCGATATCAGCAAAACCGCTGAATTAATTAGCACATTTAAATCATGGGATATTCCCGCCACTGATTGTGCATTTTGGATAGCAGGTGAAGACCAGATTATTCGTGATTTACGTCGTTTTGTTCGCCGTGAAAAAGGGTTTGGCCGCGATGACATCTATGCAATTCCCTATTGGAGACATGGTTATGATGAAGAAGGTTATCACCATGAACGTCATGCAGTAATGGACAACCCTGACGATTAATTCCGTTTAAATTACCCTCAACGCTTATCAGTTGCGTTATCGCTGATAAGCGTCTCCCTACCCGTTGCCTCTGCTCATTTTTCGTTTATTTGTATCGAATCCCCCTATCCTACGCATTTTTTTATTGCGATAAATGTTATGTTATAACATAATAAAAATAGACATCATCAAAATAGGAAATGACAGTGCATAAACACACATTATTAAATACCGCGCTCAGTGCCATTTTTGCCATTAGCAGTTTTTCTGCTATTGCACACGGCTCACACAGTCACGCACATCCGCAATCAGAAAAAGCCCTTCAAGCTTCAAAAGGCATTTTTGAAGATTCTGATGTCAAAGACCGTTCGTTAAGTGATTGGCAAGGCGTATGGGAGTCAGTTAATCCTTTATTATTAAATGGAAAGTTGGATGCTGTTTTAGAAAGTAAAGCGCAGAAAAATAAAGATAAAACCGTTGAAGAATACCGCGCTTATTATAAAAAAGGCTACGCCACAGATGTTGACAGTATTGGCATCGAAAATAACGTGATTGAATTTACCCAAAACGGTGTCGTCAATAGCTGCCAATATGCCTATTCAGGCTATAAAATTTTACATTATACTTCGGGTAAAAAAGGCGTTCGCTACCTGTTTGAATGTCAAGATGCTAAGTCTAAAGCGCCAAAATACATTCAATTTAGCGACCATATCATTGAGCCGCAAACGTCAGGACATTTCCACTTATATATGGGTAATGAGTCACAAGAAAAATTACTGGGGCAATTAGAAAACTGGCCAACCTATTACCCGTATTCATTAACTGATGAGCAAATTGTTCACGAAATGCTGTACCATTAATCATCAGTAATTGATAAAAAATATGCCCCAGTAATCACTTATGGGGCATATATTCGTTGCTATTGAGGTAAATCAATTAGTCGTTATAGGCCAATAACGCTTTATGGCACAATTGGGATCTTACACAATCATCAATGGTAAAGTTCACCATTGAGACCATTTCATCACTACTGAAACGTTGTAACGCATCCGCAAGACCAGACTGCACCCCATCAGGTAAATCGCACTGGGTCACATCCCCATTCACGATAACCGTGACGTTTTCCCCCAAACGCGTTAAAAACATTTTCATTTGGGTGACCGTGACATTTTGCGCTTCATCTAAAATCACAACGGCATTTTCAAAAGTTCGGCCTCGCATATAGGCAAATGGCGCGATCTCTACCTTCGCAATTTCAGGCCGCAAACAATATTGCAGGAACGAACTCCCTAACCGTTTCGCTAGAACGTCATACACAGGTCGAAAATATGGCGCAAATTTTTCTGACATATCCCCCGGTAAAAACCCGAGGTCTTCTTCTGCCTGAAGAACTGGCCTTGTCACGATGATCTTACTGATATCTTTATTAAATAATGCATCTGCGGCTAGCGCAGTACTGATGAAGGTTTTACCACAGCCCGCTTCACCATTGGCAAAAATTAACTGCTTGTGTTTAATCGAATTAATATAGAGCTTTTGAGCTTCATTTCGTGGCAGGATTGGAGAGCCATCACGACGCTCTTTTGCCATACCGATAGGCTCAATGCCTGTCAGTTCAGCGAAGGACGCAACGTTATTCATGTCAAACCGACCAGAACGTTCTTTACGTGATGAGCGTTTCATTTCACGACGTGCTTTTGTTGCAGCTTTCTGTCTACTCATAGTATTAACCCTTCCAGGTATCAGTGATGTCAATTTCAGATGACTAACTATTCAGAACAGAGAGGAGCTCCCTTCAAGCTCTTGGTTAACGATAAAACAGTGTAATGTGGTTCAATCCTCTTGCTTTTTAACAGGCCATAAAAAAACCGGTTAGTCATCTCACCATGACAATTTCATGATGGAGGCTAACCGGTCTTGTGTTCGTGTTAACAAATACTTACTTCCCATTAGTTTCTCCTGTGATAGCGATAACGTTAAACTAATGAATCTGTATGACACTAATATGACAAACTGCAATATTTTTTGCGACTCAATGAGGCGCTGTTTTTATTGCAGTTTTTACTTACCCTAAATATAGCGCTAATTTTTTTCAGAAGGCAACATTTTTTTAACACATTTTTTGTTTTTTATTTATCACATCAAACTTTCACCCAAAAAAGCGTCAATAATCAATCCATTATTGACGCTTAAGTTGTTATTAACGCGGTTTACAGTTACCCGCTAGGTGATAACCCGCTTCTTGGGCAGCATTTTCATTAGCAAACATAACTGCATTTTTATCTGATAATGTCTTAAAGCCCGAACAATGGGGGAAATGATACTTTTTGGAATTTGTATTACCTTTAACTTCAGCTAAATTTTCTAAGTTAGTTTGCTTTTCAGGCTGTTGAGGTATTGATACAGTTGAAGCTGAAGAAAATTTCACTCCCTCTCCACCATTCTTGTGGTTTAAACTCCACTGCTTTTGCCCTGTCACAAAGGGATTATGGTGCCCCATGACTTTGGCAATGCGTTCGTCACGGGTGCGTTCCCACTGGTTTGGTGGGAATTTTTTATCCCATGCCATCAAGAGTTGCTGCTGCTGACGTGACATAGATAAATTATAACGGTCATGCATATAAAAATAGACACGAGCAACCTGCCCTTTTACCTCATCACGAGGCTCAAATACCTTTTGCTTAAAATCAACACGGCTGCGACACATTCCATAAGGATAAGGCGCATTTGTAGATAATTGCCCAAAGCTAAAATTGCTTCGATCCCC
Source organism: Providencia sp. R33 (assembly GCF_019343475.1). NCBI lineage: Bacteria > Pseudomonadati > Pseudomonadota > Gammaproteobacteria > Enterobacterales > Morganellaceae > Providencia > Providencia sp. R33. The sequence continues at coordinate 1,873,650 of NZ_CP072453.1, forward strand.
ATTCACTTCACCAATGGAAGGTGCCAGATTATGCAAATCGGCTTCCATACGACCAAAAACTGGGTCTGTCGAAACGCAGTTTTTTCGCCCACCATTTTGCCAACATTGGCGCTGATGGCCAAAGACCCACGCAGGCACAATATGTTCCCACTCAATGCGTTCCGCACGGCTTAGCTGCTTACGTACCTGATAGCCGCAAGAGGCTAAATCCACTTGCCCGCCACTTTTGCCTACCCATTCCCACTGGCAGCCGCAGTAAATCGACCCTTCCCCTTGTTTGTTTTGGTCAGAATAGACTTGGGTTTTGCTGAGTACCTTAGCTTGTGTAAATGAGCTAGGTGCTGCAAAAGAGAAAGAAAATGGTAAAAACAGAAAGAAAGGTAGAATAAAACGGGAGAAATACAAAAAACTGGACTGTTTCAAAATAACACCACTAATCAGAATATAAGCGAAAAATTAATAGAGATACGTTAGTGTTATTGCTAACACCCTAATGTATATAGAAAATATCGTATATTCTAATCAAATTAAAACATTTATGGTATCAGCGATTGCCTATTTTTATTAAATAATTACGCTATCGGATTTTCTGCAAATTTAATAGTTTATGTTAGTTTTTATCGTTAATAACGCTAAGTGGGAGTCTGCTTAATAAAGCAAAAAATACCACTTAGGTTTTATTGAATATCAGACACTTGGGCGTTTACGGTACAACCACAATCCGGGTAATGAAATACCGATAGATAATGCCCCTACAATAAAAGAGGCTTTCAAGAAATTTGTCACTAAAACTTCTATTAACTCAGGGCTATAACCATACTGGGAAAGTTTTACTACCGAGATCATTGCCACATAGGCACTAATACCGGGGAACATGGGGATCACCGCAGCAACTGTAAACACTTTTGGGTGAGCCAACCACCAGCGTGACCATTGGATACCAATAATACCAATGAGAATTGCAGCAAGGAAACTGGCCCACTCAATTTGCAGCCCTAACGCCATCAAAATCATTCTAGACCCATAGCCAATCGCACCGAGCAAAGCACAATATTTCAGTGCCCGCACAGGGACATTAAACACCATGGCAAAACCAATCGCCGGAATAGCGGCTAACACCATTTTTTCAATCAACGTTAACAGAAACTCTATGCCCATTCTTTTAGATTCCAGATAGTCATCGCCAACACCACACCAATACAGGTTGCTAGTGTGAGTAAACTGGCCATAGTCCAGCGAGCTAAACCTGTATTCACATGCCCTTTAAACATGTCTGCAACAGCGTTAATCAACGGAAAGCCAGGTACAAGCAACAAGACACTCGCTGCCATAGAAATGGTTTCTGTTACCGCCAAATAAGGAATTTTAAGTAATAACCCCGAAACAGAGGTTGCCACAAAAGCAGTAATACAAAAGTTAATCAATGGATTCATTTGGTGGGAGGTTAAAACCTGCCTGATGTACATCGCACAGCCACTGGCTAAGAACGTGATTAAAGCACTTTCCCAACCACCACCATTAAGCTTACTAAAGCACGCACAGGATAATGCAACCATTAGCACCATCAACCAACGTGGATAACGCAAGGGTTTTATGGAAGACAATTTCTTTTGTAATTGTTTTCTGTCCAATAAATGATGTTCAACTAATATCACGGCATGTTGCACTTCTGTCACCACATGCATATTAATACCACGGTCGATAATTCGTCGTGTTGAAGTTAAGCAGCGGCCATCGATAATTGTCGTTAGCACTAAAGAGTTTGATGAAATTGCACTGTCTACTTGGCTAGCACCGAGTGCAATACCTAATCGAGTTGTTAATTGTTCCACTAACATGCTTTCTGCACCATGCTGTAGCAATAACAAGCCACATTCGATGCATAACCGAGTGATTTCCCGTTGCATCTCAACAGAATCTCCCTCTATAAAACGTTGTTTATCTAATGTACATCCCGCCATTGCGCCCCCAAGATTATGACAAGCATTCAGAAATTCTCTTAAACATGTTAGTCTTTACAAATATCATAGAGCCAACCATTAGCTTAAATCATGATCTCTTTCAGGTAAATCTACGATTCAGGGCATCTGATTTAAACTTTTTTGGTAAAATTACCACTTTATTTCATTGTTCAAACGAAATGGTAGGATCAATCATTCATGAATAGTTCACTCGCCGCCAAAACACCAAAAGGTCGACGCCGCCATCAAGCCATTATTGCTGCAGCCGCGGATGTATTTCTTCAATATGGTTTCGAAGGTGCAACATTGGACATGGTGATTGAGCGTGCAGGAGGGTCTCGTTCTACACTTTATAAAAACTTTGGGGATAAAGAAGGGTTATTTGCTGCGGTTATTGCTGATATGATTGATGAAATTTTTTCAGAATCCGATGAAGAAACTCATCATTTCAATACCATTGAATCTGTACTGGCTTTTTATGGATCGCGCTTCTTACTTAGTGTGCTTAAACCACAATCAATCAGTTTATACCGATTGATCCTCGGGGAGTACAACCGCTTCCCTGAAATCAGCCAAGCCTTTTTCGAACAAGGCCCTGTAAAAAGCTACCGCTTATTAACCCAAAAACTCCTTGCATTGCCGGACGTTAACGTCGATGAAAAAACATTGTTAAGTATTTCATCACGGTTTTTGGAAATGCTCAAAGCCGATGTGTTCATCACCACGTTTTGTGTCGAAAATTTCAAACCCAGCGATGAATTTATCAACCAGCAAATTGCGCTCTCTGTTGATATCATCGCCAGTTATATTCGTAAAATAAGCGCTTAGCCTGCCCTTTAGACTAAAATAGCTTGAGCTTGTGCTTTCGCGGTATGGATATCTTTAGCCAATAGCACCTCTGGGCCATATAACGCAGATAGCATCGGTGCTAGGCGCTCTTTTTCTTCCTTATCACTTCCATCTGGCAGTAATGTCACGACCATCGCACGGCAATGTTTCTCCATCGATTCTTTGGCATGCTTTAACCAACGACGCACATATTTCATACCCTCGATATCTTCTGCAGATGGTTTCTCTTTCGGGGTAATCGGTGGATATACCAAGCTAAATTGTTCCCTTCGCGCAAGAAGTAAATCCATTTCCTCTAACCATAAACGCGTTTCGTCCATTGAGGATGGGAATGCATTCATGACGCAAACAGGCCAATCGTTAGTGTTCACCATAATTTTATTCTGCATAACAATCTCACTGATCTTTACTAAAGTGTACTTGATTGTACATTTTACACTTAAGAGCAGTCAAGAATGATTATCATTTGTATTTTGCAAAATATGCTATTCAACCGTTTGTTGCGCAGGAATAATCTCAATATGACTAAAATTATTATCGCTTAAAACATTAATAAAGGTTGAATGGTGCGTTTTTTAATATGGAATGTTATCCTGATTATATTGTGACTTTTGAAAGCGAAAATATGATGAAAAAAATTCTTCCGATTGCATGTGGGTTATTTGTGGCCGCTGTTACCTTTAATGCGAATGCAGGTGCAACGTGTGATTCCTACTTTAAAGAAATGAATGAACTTGTTAAACAAGCTGAAGAACAATATAAAGATGAAGCCAACGCGGGAGAGCAAATTGCGTTGATGAAGTCCCAATTAGAAGAGGCAAAAAAAGCCTTAGCTAGCTACCCAGATGATGCCCAAGAGCAAGCTTGTAGCCAAGCGTTACAAGCAATTGAACAAGCCAAAGAAGCGGTTAAAACAAAATAAACTGACCTTCTATACATTCAAAAAAACAGCCTGTAACCAGGCTGTTTTTTATTCTATCGTACAACAAGTACCGATATTTTTGCATAAGAAACAATACCAGATGCGTTCGAACCTAATAAATGCGTTGAAATACTCGGATTACGAGACCCTATTACAATTAAATCTGCACCGATATTCTTAGCTTCGGACAATACTTTATCTCTAGGTGGGCCAATTTCGACTTTATATGAGATCTTATCAGAGGGATAATCAATTTTTTCAATAATCGCTTTGAGCTGCTCTTCTGAGTGTTCAATCGCTTTTTTCGCAAAAGAAGACAATATATCATAGTGATAGCTATAACTTACTGAAAATCTTGAAATATCAGGAGCTGAATGAAATAAGTGAATTGTTGCATTCGAAATTTTCGCCAAATAAACGGCATGTTTTAATGCATTATCTGTTAATACATCTTCAGATATATCCACGGGAACCAAAATTTTTTTATACATATGATGCCCCTCATTGATTGTATTTAACCTACTTATCAAATCGCATTTTTGTTCATTTTCACAATTTGATTGCTAGGTATTGCGGGTGAATAATTATCATTAAGCAGTTAAAAGTATAGTATTGCTACACTTAAAAAGCTGTGAAGCTTCCTGCTTTTACTGCAAAAAGTTTATTCCTCTAAATGCCATTTGTGCAAAATACGATGAATAAATGGGGTCACAAGCAACCCAATACTGATAATAAAGACGCTTTGCAAAAATAATCCATAAATCGCAATAAAAAAACGACCACCCTGTGTTATCGGTGCAGGTTCAATAGCTTGCCCACTCAACATTGAAAGTGCATTTAACATTGATTCCATAATGGAGTGCCCTTCAATAAAATAAAAACCGATAATACCTGGCAATAATCCAAGGAAAAAAACCAAAAGAGCGAGTAAATAAAAACGTATTACTCTGAGAATAAAATGCTCAATACGCAGTAATTCTTTCGAAAATTTTTCCATATAAACCTAGCGGAACCTTATTATTAGCTAAATTGATCAAATATAAAATTAAACGCCGTTACCTCTATAACTTAATCAATATAAATAAAAAAGAACCTACAACACTTGTAGGCTCCTTTTCTATTTATTAACGAACAACAAGTACTGATGTTTCAGCGTAGCGGACAATACCCGCTGCTGTTGAGCCTAACAGATGAGTGGTAATGTTAGGGCGGCGAGAACCAACCACAATAATATCGGCACTAATGTCTTTGGCAGTATTATTGACTTCATCACGTGGCGAGCCAAAGGTAATGGTATAACTGACATCTTCATGAGGTAAGTCAATTGTATCCATCAACATTTTCATGTCTTCTTCCGCTTTTACCGTCGCACGATCTTTTATTTCCATGTAACCCAAAGCATAAGCATTAATAATGGCGGAAGAAATAGGTAAAACATGAATTAAATGAACTTTAGCGCCAGATTCTTTTGCAAGGCTAACCGCATAATGAACGGCGCTGCTGGTTAACTCTTCTTCTGTTAGATCAACAGGGACTAGAATCATTTTGTACATAACCCCTCCTAAGAAATAGTCGTTAAAATTAAGTTCTACAACAAAATTATAAACAATTACTCATAAATGTCTCTTATTCTAAAAGATAAATGAGATCTCCAGCGACAAATTCAAACACTATTCCCTTAACCATGGTGTGACCGTTAAACCCACTAGCATTCCTTCTGGGCTTAATAAGCGAGTCACCGTTTGCCCCCATGGTTCCATCTGGTTATTTACCAGCAATTCATAACCCTGTTCTTGACAAGTTTGGGTCACTTTTTCAATATCTGAAACCTCAAACTCCATCCAACTTTGCGGAATAGGAGTATCTGCAGGCCATTGATCTTTGTTAAAACACGATTGCGCGGCTTGAGTTAGCGGCCAAAGTGCAAAATGTTTAACACCATCAAGATGTTCTGGCTCGCAAATTAAATATTGGCTACCATTTTCTATCGGTTTTAATGGCAGTCCTAAAACATCTAGATAAAAATGCTGGCTTTTTTCGAAATCAGCCACTATTGGGCCAAATCCAGCAATAAACAATACATCCGAGCTATCTTGTAAATCTAACATGATGTGACCTCAATAATGTATTTTCGAATCAATTAACCATAGCGAATAAAATCCCCGCCTTTAACGCACGCAACTTTGTGTAATTCAGCCATTTTGTAACTGTAACAGCATAGATTCAACCATTCGTTGAGCAATTATGCCCTGCTCTGCACTAATGACAGGTGGCGTCTGGTTTGCTACTGAGTTGATAAAATGACGTACAGCCCCATCAAAACCACGTTGTACCAAAATAGAATCCCAGCTGCTAGGTTGTTTTTCACTGATCCCTGCGGCGGTTTCACTACGCCAATGATTCATATTAGTGATTTGGTGCAGCGCATCTTCAGCGACAGCAATAATTTGTTCTTGTTGGCTACCGGCTTTACGGTGCATTGAGGTTGTTAGCCAGCAACTACCTGCCTGTAAATGATGTTCTGCGTATAATAATTCACCATTATTGGTTTGTAGAATATTTCCACTTTTCAAAACAGCCTCAAAACCCCCGAGCCAAAGAACTGTATCAACCACATGTAAGTAATCATCATACAATGTGTATGCTGTATCTTTAGGCCCAACACTATGAGTGCGGTGTTTGTCCATACGAATAGAAGCAAAACGTTGTGTATTTTGTTTTAGCGCTGCATAGAAAGGGGAAAACCGGCGATTAAAGCCAACCATTAAGGTTCTTCGCTGTTTATGTGCTAATTCAATCAATTGCTCAGATTGCGCAATCTGTTCAGTCAGCGGTTTATCTACATAAACATGAACATTAGCCTGTAATAAGCGTTGTATCACCTCAAAGTGGCTCGAAGTCGCACTGTGAACAAAGATAGCATCACATTGAGCGGCAAGTGCATCAATGCTGTTGAATAAGGGAAATCGATAACTATCGCAAATGACTTTTGCTTTTGCTTGATTTGGCGAGAATGCACCAACGAGTTGCCAATTCTCTTCTTTGGTTAAAATAGGCAAATAGGCTTTTTGCGCAATTCCTCCTAGACCTATAACTCCAATCTTTAATTTACCCATCTTAATTTCGCCCTTAAGTGATTTATCTAGACGGGAATAATCTCATTATTATGATTTTTTAAAAAATTTTTTTGTCAAAAAATTCGAGAAGGTAGCAAACAAAAACATAATGCATTGTTTTATTTGAAATAAAATGCAATTCGGTCACGAAAAAGCCATTAGTAGCAATACAAAAAAAGGGGTTGATTTATTAAATGAGAATGGTTATCTTTTACCTCGTGAATACTTGAGTAAATTACTCAGGTTTGTCACAAACGACATTGCTCACATTGCTTCCAGTTTAGCAGGCCAACTTAATTGTTGGCCTTTTTTTTTATTGATTTTTCAGTATGTTGTTATTGTTTACGTATTGCACTACTAAAGCTCCATGATTTTAAATGGCCGACATAAACTAAGCGCTGAGTCGGTATAAATGTCGGTACATCACCTGTGCGCATATGCAATATATCCGCAGGGGTTATCCAGGATGAGTTTCCCTCAAATAGTGGAATACCTGCATATTTATAAGCATCGAGGACAAACTGCGAACAAAAGAAACCATTCGCTTGGTCTACATCATCACCTAATTGAACTGTAGCAAGTGTTTTAAGACAGAAATTACGTATTGTTTCCCCGATTAATGGCAGTTCACACACCCTTTTAGTTATCATCCAAGGCGCAATCATAACAATGCCTTTATAGTTATATTTATTGCCATCATTACTGATTGAAAACTCACGTAACTTATCCGCATGAAGCGAAGTTAACCCTGCCTGCCTCAATACCACCATGTTATTTGAATCTTTAACCGCTTGCTGCAATGTAATGATCCTAACACCACTACCTACTGACTCGGCAACCTCCCCATTCCCTAAATAGATAGAGGCATGGCTTACGCCACTGATACTAAACAAACGAATTCCCCAAGAATTCAATCCTGTAGCGGATGATAGTAGAACATCGCCAGGTAACATATCTGATACCGCTAACGGTTCTATAGTATCTTTAATCGGTACAGTATTTGCATGTTGAATACTAAATTTTAAACGATTGGTTTCTTCATCAGATTTGAGTTGAGTTGAGCACCCTGAAAGGAAAAAACAAAATACAAACCAAAGCAAAAATTGAGACTTCATTCGAAAGCATCCAATATTCTATTCTACATTTTTAGTTGAATACTAATGTTATCGTTTAAAATTATTTATGACTATCACTTATTTTTGAAGAAACTAAAATTGAAAGTGGCGATCACAAAATGTGATCAAAATATCTTGAGGAAGGATAAAGAGGATGGAAATTTAATTTACAGTTCTCAGTCATATTTAACCCTCTAGAAAGCTCTAGAGGGCTACATACACGCAGTTAACTCACAACATATTCAGGGTAAAACACTGTAACTGAATGGTATGTTTTCTTTTCTGTCGCTTTATTTTTTTGAACTGCGACAGTTTTATTATCTTGTGAACCTATTGATACACGAATATCTTTTCTAGAACGACTTTGCTTATAAGGCATTCCTAATAAACGACGTGCACTATTATTACTAACCATTATCGACTCCTTATACTAGTCAATTTAAATTCATTAATTTCATGAATATCAAAAATATAGTCATCGTTGACCACAAGGGCATTTTTTTGTTTCACATCAAATATAAAACAAAATGTAACTTTACTAGTATAGCACCTATCTGATGTTATTTAAGGTAATTAAATTTATTAGTTTCACCTTGAAACAAAATATAATAATGATATCTGCGATTACTCTAATGGGGATGCAGGACTAGAACACTTTTCATTCCAAATTTGATTAACTTGTTCTGGTAATAGAATTTCATGGCCACCGTCAACAAAAGGGATAGAAATATCCAGTCGTGACTCATCATCATGGCTATATACTTTTACAATAAAGCGCTTATATCCGTCTGGTTTATCAGCTTTGTAACGGAAGACTTCACCACAAACATAACCAACCTTACCATTATCCGCAGTGTAGCGAGAAAAATGGTATTCAATATTTTTAAATTTTGCAGCTTGTGGGTAAGCAAGAACATCATTTACATTTTTTTTAACTTGCTCAACCAAACTTATCTGTGTTGGCTTCATGTACAATGCGCCGAGCAAAAATGCAGCGCCAAAAATAAGTATCGCGATGATCACTTTAAAAAAATTCATTCTATTTTCGCCATTAATTGTAGATATAATGTATATTCATTCATGATAATAGCTGTATATTGCTTAAAATCCATCATTAAAAACGTAAATAACATATACTTTGTTAGTTAAATATATAATTTTACTTCTATACCCACTAATGACCATACATTTATTAATGTTAAATTCATAAATAAACACTTCCTAACCTAAATATTCAAATAAAACCAACTAATAACTTACACCTTTATAACTTTAGCTATTCATTCATTTATACTCTTATCTTGTGCTTATATAAGCGTTGTCAGTATAGTGAGGGCTTCAGCTAAATCATTTACTCGGAGTCTTCAAATGAAAACAATCGGCTTAATTGGTGGAATGAGTTGGGAATCCACATTACTTTATTACCAACAAATAAACGAATCAATCAAGCAAAATTTGGGTGGTCTACATTCCGCTAAAATTTCGCTCTATAGCGTTGATTTTGCTGAAATTGAACACTATCAAGCTCATGACCAGTGGGATCTTGCAGCTCAGTGTTTAGCAGATGCAGGAAAGCGCTTAAAACTTGCTGGAGCAGACTTTCTCGTCCTATGTACTAATACAATGCATAAGGTTGCTAATGAAATTGAAACTCACGCACAACTTCCATTACTACATATCGCCGATGCCACTGGTGAACGTATTATTCAAGCTGGATTAAAAAAAATTGGTTTATTGGGTACTGCATTTACCATGGAGCAATCTTTTTATAAAGATAGATTAGTGGAACAATATGGATTAGATGTACTGATACCAAATAGTGACGATAGAAAAATTATCCATGACATTATTTATAATGAATTGTGCCTAGGGAAAATCCACAATTCATCCCAAAAAGAATACCAACGAATTATGGCATCACTTGTTCAACAAGGTGCTGAAGGTATCATTTTAGGATGTACTGAAATCACACTACTGGTTGGCTCCAATGATACAACTGTAAAAGTTTTTGATACCACTGCCATTCATGCAGAAAAAGCAGTCGAACTTGCATTATCGATATAATATAAAAATGTGAAGATACTATCTTTAAATAAAAAAAATCAAGGTAGTATCTGATATTTTTCATTTTTTTTCATAAACCCTGCCAAATATCCAAGTCTAACTTTAGAATAAAAAACTATATTTATATATTTTAACTTCATTAAATGATTAAAATCAAAATCTTTTAAAAACTAATCTATGATTTTTTATTACTTACAAAGGTTTATACCTTTATTATCAATTTTTCCCGTCTATTTGATTTACAGATTTATTCCTATTGAATATTCATTTTTATCCATGATAATCGGATGAAATTTAACTTTAGAAAAATCATTATGACAAATAAAAAATCGGGTAATATTGCTTTAGGGCATTTCATTAAGAAAAAACGCTTAGAATGCCAAATAACACCTCAAGAAATGGCGAAAAAGGTCTCTATAACTGAAACTACTTATCTGAAGTATGAAGATGGCTCATTATCAATATTTATTGACCATCTTGTTTTGTTTTCTAAAATATTTAACATTGATTTAAACTTATTATTTAACATTTACCTAAACTCAGAAAGGTAAAACTAAACCACATTAATTAAAACGCAAGATTCGCGTCAAAAATGCTCTTTTTATAACGTAACTAATATTATTCTCGACAATATTCATGGGATTATTAATATAAGATTATCCATGACTATCGCGAGGCAATTTATGTTGTTTTCAAAAGCAGAAAAATACCCCTTCTAATAACGTTATTTTTTTATTATTAGAAGGGGAAAACAATGAGTTACATTCGGTTTAACGTTGAAAAATGGCAACGAAAAGAACACTACCATCTTTATAGTGAACACGTAAACTGTGGGTTCAGCCTAACAGCCAAAATTGACATAACATCGTTAGTCAATTTTATATCACTACGTGACTATCGCTTTTATCCTACGATGATTTACTTACTTTCTTCGTTGGTGAATAGACACGATGAATTTAAATTATCGAAAAAAGATGGTGAGCTTATTTTATGGGAAAAAGTACACCCGAGTTTTACTATTTTCCATAATCAAACGGAGACGTTCTCATCTTTGTGGTGCGAGTATTCCGATAACATCCAGACTTTTATGGGGAATTATCATCATCAGTTAACACTACATAAAGATGATGCCAAACTAACGCCTCAACCAAACCAGGCAGAAAATATTTTTTATATTTCTTCATTGCCTTGGGTTTCATTTGAAAGTTTTAATTTGAATATTGCCAATACCGCTAGCAATTTCACGCCTATTTTTACAATGGGAAAATTCTATCGTGAAGGTGACAAAATACTCTTACCTCTTTCAGTTCAAGTCCATCATGCTGTTTGTGATGGGTTTCATGTAGGTCGTTTTGTGAATGAATTACAGACGTTATGTAATGAATTAGCGGATTAATTGAACTATTTTAATAGCGCTATTCAATCATACTGACAAGTAAGGGAAGCAATATGCTTCCCCTTTTTAGACGGTACTTGCAGACAATCATTTTATCTATAGCTAGTTGAATAGAAACCAACTAATGTAAAATAAATCCCCGACCGCCCCACTCTGAAAAGCATAATCGACCGGGGTAACAACCATTTTTATCGTATTTGCGAGTGTCAACGCAATAAGATCTACAGGGTTCGTTGCTGGCATATCTCCTCCATTTTATTTCAGCTTAAATGCCAACTCCAATTTATTCAATCAGATAAACACGATATATAACCCTTTCGCTAAATGAGTTTCGTATGTTCCAGATGTCTTTTTACTAACAAGTATCACTCCTACCCTCGATTCTGTTATTATGAACCTCTTTTCACAGATTTTTGCTAATAGCGATTTATAAACAAACAATAAAAATATTAATTAAGCTTTATAAAACCATTATCTATCAGCAACATAAATGACAACCCGCAATAGAATCTTATAGAATGACAACCAATAAAGAGCAGTACAACTTAAATAAATTGCAAAAACGAATTCGCCGTGATGTTGGGCAAGCTATTGCTGACTTCAATATGATTGAAGATGGTGACCGCATTATGGTCTGCTTATCTGGTGGGAAAGACAGCTATACTTTACTTTCCATTTTGCAAAGCTTACAAAAAAGCGCACCAATCCAGTTTTCGTTAATCGCCGTTAACCTTGACCAAAAACAGCCTGGTTTTCCTGAACATATTCTGCCGGCTTATCTCGATAATTTAGGCGTTGAATATAAAATTGTTGAAGAAAATACTTACGGTATTGTGAAAGACAAAATTCCTGAAGGAAAGACAACTTGTTCTTTATGCTCACGTTTACGTCGCGGTATTCTATACCGTACAGCAACGGAGTTAGGCGCAACAAAAATTGCGTTAGGCCATCATCGTGATGATATTTTACAAACCATGTTTTTAAATATGTTTTATGGCGGTAAATTAAAAGGCATGCCACCAAAACTGATGAGTGATGATGGAAAGCATATTGTTATCCGCCCTCTAGCTTATTGTCGTGAAAAAGATATTGAACGTTTTGCGCAAGCAAAAGAATTTCCAATAATTCCTTGCAATCTGTGTGGTTCACAGCCGAATTTACAACGCCAAGTGATTAAAGAAATGCTACGTGATTGGGATAAGCGCTATCCAGGCAGAATTGAAACTATGTTCCGTGCAACACAAAATGTTGTTCCTTCTCATTTATGTGACACTGAACTTTTTGATTTCAAAAATATTTCTCATGGTGATGACGTCATTGGTGGTGGTGATTTAGCTTTTGATAGAGAAGAGATGCCAACGCAACCATTCATTGATGAAGATGATGCTCCCGATTTTACTGCGCAGCGCTTAGATATTGTCGAAGTGAAATAAACGTTTAAATAACCTCCTGACTGGAGGTTATTTTTTGCTATCAGATTTTAAGCAAAAAAAAAGCCGATGTAAATTACATCGGCATTACAGTGGTCAATTATTCTGTATAAGAACTCAATATGAGAAAAACTACAATTATGGAGCACAACGTTCATCGCTCAACGTTGCATTCACCTGCGGGAGTAATAGTGCCCTAAAACTCCATTAGTTTTATTGATTTATCTCAAACTAGGTCTGGTTATACAAAATAAGTCATCGAATTTAGAGCCAGCGGCTTTTTCGTAGCCACCACAGTACCGTTCCGATTAATACTGCAAGTAATACACAAAATACACTAAAGGCAAAACGAAATTCATTGCCAGGGATCCCGCCTAAGTTGACACCAAATAATCCTGTCAAAAAAGTAGTCGGTAAAAAAATCATCGCCATTAACGACATCGTATAAATACGGCGATTCATCATTTCAGTCATCATATTAGTGATTTCATCAGAAATAATTGCGGTACGCGCAATAAAGCCATCTAAATCTTCAATGCAACGGCCTAATCTGTCCGAAACTTCCTGAATCCTACGACGGTCAATGTCATCCAACCAAAGTAATTTTTCTGTGGTTAAACGGGATAACATATCTCTTTGGGGTGCCATGTAACGGCGAACAACAATTATCTGCTTACGTAATAAAGCTAGTTCACCACGTTCAGGAATTTCGCCATTTAATATGACATCTTCAATTTCAATTAAGCGCTCATGCAAAGAGTCAGTGAAATCACTAATTTCATCTGTAATCGAATCAGCCACTTCAACAAGCCAGTCGCCTGTACTTTGCGCTCCGACACCTTCTTTCAGATCATCAATAACAGTGTCTAATGAATTCACTTTACGGTGACGGCTTGAAATAATAATACGGTTATTAATGAATACACGAAATGCGACAAGTTGCTCTGGACGTTGTCCTGCATTGGTATTTAAAGTTTGTAGTGTCAATAAAATACCATCACCAACTCGAATCAACCGCCAGCGCCCTGATTGCCCTGATAACGCTGATTTAACTTGGTCATTAAATAACTCAGACTGTTGGATCCAATTAAAACTTTGCGGGTCTTTATAATCAAAATGAAACCAAAATGGAGATTGTTGTGTTGCACTCGCATTAACGTCAATCGGGAGTAACCCCCCGTCTCCATTTAATTGAAATGCATGTACTGGATTTGAGTTTTCAAATAACGAACCATAAACCAACGCCATGCAATATCTCCCTTTTATAAATAATAAGTTATTTTTAATAGAATAGAGGAAATATTGCAATGATTTCAACGAAATGTTTGATCATACGCTTTACGTATCTATTCATAGTTATTCGCAGCTAACTAATGAGATCAATAAGATACAAAAAAATAATCCAATAAGCTTTAATAAAAACAGATAGCCATTTTTGTTAAAAAACATCACTAATTTGACACAAACGAGCAATAAACTTACTTATAAATTTTTTATCATAAAAAGGTAGTGTTTATTCCTTTTTGGTCCTCCTTCCCATTCTCCAGTGGAAGGAGTTTTTTTCAATATCCACAATAAAAAACGGCCTATACACAGTACAGACCGCAAGTTATATCGAATACTTTCACTTAATGCTTAATAATGTAGAAACTATGGCTATACGCTACATCTTCTGGGTTTTCAATTGGATAGCCTTTAAGCCAAGGTTTAATTAATCGTGCATTGGTATATTGGTAAATAGGCGCAATTGGCGCTTCTTTTGCCAAAATAGCCTCTGCACTATTGTAATAACGATTTCGCAATTGTGCATTTGTTTCAATACTTGCAGATGCCATAACTTGGTCATATTGCTGGCTATTAAACTTCGGAATATTGCCACTATGTTGTGATGTTAACAGTGATAAAAATGTTGAAGGCTCATTAAAATCACCAATCCAAGATGCACGAATAACATCAAAATCCCCTGTATTGCGGCTATCGATGTATGTTTTCCATTCTTGGTTCACTAACTTAACATTCACACCTAATTTTTTCTTCCACATTGATGCAATAGCGATAGCAATTTTTTGGTGATTTTCTGAACTGTTATATAATAAGGTAAGCTCTAATGGGTGATTTGGCCCAAAACCTGCTTCTTGTAATAATGTTTTCGCTTGTTGATCTAATTCTTTTTGTGAATAGCTGTTATAAAGCCCTTTTTCAGGTTTAAAGCCATCTGTCACATCAGGAGTGAAGTAATAAGCAGGTTTTTCACCAGTGCCTAATACTTTACTGGCAATTAATTGGCGATCAATTGCCATCGATAATGCCTTTCTCACCCTCACATCGTTCGTTGGCGCACGTTGCGTATTAAATGCGTAGTAATAGGTTCCTAATTGGTCTGGTGTGAAAACCTCATTAGGAATATCTTGCAATAACTTTTGATAGCGCTGTTTCGGGAAGGATTCAGTAATGTCTAAATCCCCAGCTAAATAACGGTTTGTCGCATGAGATTCTTGGTTAATAGGAATAAATGTGACTTGAGTAATCACTGTATTTTTATGATCCCAATAATACGGGTTCGGTGTTAAAACAATTTTTTCATTCACAACACGGTCAGCTAACGTAAAAGCGCCATTTCCAACTAAATTCCCTACTTTTATCCAATCCGCTCCTAATTTTTCTATCGTTCCACGATGAACTGGATACAAACTAAAATTTGCAGCTAAAGAGGGAAAATATGGCACGGGTTTATTCAATGTTATTTTTAATGTGTGTTCATCAACCGCTTCCACACCTAATTGCTCCACGGGCAACTTGCCATCAATAATATCTTGCGCATTATTAATTCCGGCAAGTGCAGCAAACCATGCAAACGGTGATGTATTTGCAGGTGCAACCAAACGCTGCCAACTATAAACAAAGTCACTTGCGGTGACAGGCTCTCCATTGGACCAACGTGCATCTGGCCTAAGTGTAAATGTCCAAACACGGTTATCTACGGTATCCCATTTGAGCGCAACGCCAGGAACAGGTTTTCCATGGCTATCTTGATTCACTAAGCCTTCGAATAAATCACGCATGACTTGTGCTTCGGTCAACCCGACTGATTTAATGGGATCTAATGACGCTGGCTCATCTTTCAAATGCCGAGTTACTGTTTGATTTTCGGCTAAAATAACCCCAGCAGGAATAATTGCACTAATAGCTGGTGTAGCAAGAAAAAATGAAGTGAATAATATAGCTAAAGGAGAGAATGAAGGTTTATGCATGTTATTTTCTATCTTGTTAATATAAACGAAATCAGCTAAATATCTAGCGACACAGTATTGAAAAAAGACTAACACATTAACAGCACTACCGAATTTATCGTGGTTACATCCATACAGAGTAAGATATTTTCCTTTTCGCATCATATGCTTTCATGTTTTAAAAATCCATACATCCTGTTTAATTTATGAATATAGCGCCGGAGTAACAAATTAACCTTTGGTACGAATTTTCAATAGTTGGCTTGCCCTAATTGTTATAGCCCTCTAAAACATTCATGCATCCCTGATAACTCCTCTGATAAACTGATGATTGTTAAAGAAACCGATACTTATAG
This sequence comes from Providencia sp. R33, assembly GCF_019343475.1. Taxonomy (NCBI): domain Bacteria; kingdom Pseudomonadati; phylum Pseudomonadota; class Gammaproteobacteria; order Enterobacterales; family Morganellaceae; genus Providencia; species Providencia sp. R33. Next base: position 1,890,089 of record NZ_CP072453.1, read on the forward strand.
CCTTACTTTTGTTACACTCAATAGTGTATTTTAAAAGACAATATAATAAAAAACGTAAACTCTACTCGTGATTATCAGTTATATAATCACTGACTGTGAAAAACTAATCAGCCATACAAGTAACGTCCTTGTGCCGCTTGTACGTTAAGGTATACAGTTAGGTTTTTTGGTATACAGTTTGTTTTGGTCATCCATAGAATGTAAAACTCAAAAGGTCTAACTTAGCCTGATGAAAACCTTTTATCGCAAAGATTTTCCTTAAAAAACAGGCTAAATTAGCACTGATACAACTTATAAACGGGAGAAAAATTCATGTCGCAAACAGTTAAATTAAAAGGCAATGATATCGCAGTTAATGGTGTTTTCTTACAATCTGGTACGAAAGCAAAACCTTTTACGTTAGTCGCAAAAGATCTTAGCGAAGCCACATTAGAAACGTATGTCGGTAAACGTAAAGTATTAAATATTTTCCCAAGTGTTGACACTGGTGTTTGTGCAGCCTCTGTTCGTAAATTCAACCAGCTTGCAAACGACCTTGATAACACCGTTGTTCTGTGTGTTTCTGCTGACTTACCTTTCGCTCAAGCACGTTTTTGTGGTGCTGAAGGCCTTGATAATGTTGTCACATTATCCACTTTCCGCAGCCCGTCTTTCGCTGATGATTATGGTGTGGCGATTGCAAGTGGCCCATTAAAAGGCTTAACCGCTCGCTCGGTTGTTGTGTTGGATGAAAATGACCAAGTCATTTATAGCCAATTAGTTCCTGAAATCACTGAAGAACCTGACTACGATAGCGCATTAAACAGCCTGAAATAAGCTTATTGGGTTATTGGGGCTCTAATAAAAAAGCGGGATACTCTCCCGCTTTTTGCTTTTTGCTTTTTTATATTTTAAGGCTTAAGCCTATTTTTAAATTGTTTTCATATTAATCAACATACGCCCAATAAAGAGGGTAATGATTTTTAGCATTAACAACATTGATAAATAATTGATTACCTTTCATGTAACTAATCAATGTATGAGATAACGTACTTAAAATTTTTAGCGCTTGATCCTGCGTAACTGGGCAGCAAGACGTCAGAATATCAATGATTAAATCACGAGGCTTGCGCCCATTTTTGACCAACGCTTCCCACGTAAAACGATTTTTCTTCGTTAAGTATTTAACCGCCGCTTTATTCATTAAATAAAGCTCTGCTGCTGACGCCGCTGACTCAAACATATCATTCTTATAATGACATTGGTCCATATATTCGCGTAGCTTAATATTAACAACAAAATTAATCGTGAATTGATCCATGGCAACCCCCTGTAGGCTTAACCTCATTAAATAATGATAAGTACCTAATGCAGCAGCTGTCTATGTTATATAGCAGGAAAAACAGGAAACAATCAAGCAAATTGCTTAATGTTTACTCAGATAGAAAGGTGTTAAGAATAGATAAACTGCAAAGATAGGTCGAAAAGGGTTTAAAATAGATGACTTGCCCTTTTCGGCTTATTCATTGTTGTGCTATTGCAGAAAATGATTAATCCATATGCTGAGTTATTTCTAACACAGTGCCTTTATTCTCTTGCGTGAATTGTAGGTGTGTTTCTCCACCCTCAAATTCCTGAACAATATTTAATTTTTTATCGCCATCCCAACGGTAATTAATTGCAATACAGCCTTCTACTGGACAAGGCATTGCCATATTTTTCTTGATGACTAATTTTTCAGCTAAAAATAGCGGGCCATCTTCAGTTAACCCACTACGGTAGTGTTTATACGCCTCAGATAAAGTGCTACCCATAAAATAACATTTAGTCAGAGCTCCATTTTCATAGATTTCATCCATAGTTTGGTTTTCATCTTGGCAATATTTATTCAACCCGTCGTTTGGGATGGTTGTATCTGCCTGACTAAAAGCACTCGCACCAAACAGGACTGCTGCAAATGTAAACATTAAACGTTTATTCATTTTATTTAATCTTGCTCTTTTTTTGCATTAAGACCATATTCTCGGAGTTTATTGGCTATTGCCGTATGCGAAATATCCAAACGTTTTGCTAATTTTCGCGTGCTCGGATAATCACGATATAAACGCGAAAGCACCGACGCTTCATAGCGTTTGGTTATTTCATCCAGAGAACCATTTAGTGAATCTAAAGCAAGCGTAGGCGCATTTACCACATCTGGCAATTGGATATTATCTGTATCTAAAGTGTTGCCTTCAAGTTGTGTTAACCCTTGATATAACACATTCCTTAATTGGCGAACATTTCCAGGCCAGTAATAGCTACTTAAATATTCAATTAATGACGGTGATAATTTCGGTTCGGCGATATGTAATTCTTTAGAGAAGCTGGCAACAAACGTTTTCGTTAATGGTAGGAGGTCTTCTTTTCGGTCACGCAGAGGGGGGATAGTCAGAGTTAATACGTTTAAGCGATAATAAAGATCTTCCCTGAATTTTTTTTCTGCAACCAGCGCAGGGAGATTTTTCTGTGTGGCACAAATAACCCGCACATTCACTTTCACTTCACGTTCTTCACCAACACGTCTAAAAGTCCCATCATTTAAAAAACGAAGTAACTTAATCTGCATTTGTGGTGACATCTCGGCAATTTCATCTAGTAATACTGTTCCACCATTGGCTTGTTCAAAAAATCCTTTTTTCCCTTCAACCGCATTTGGGTATGCCCCTGCAGCGTAGCCAAATAACTCACTTTCAACCACATCATCAGGCATTGAGGCACAGTTTAAGCCTAAGAATGGCTCTTTGCCCCTTGTACTGTGTAAATGGCACGCTTTGGCTAAAATATCTTTCCCCGTTCCCGTTTCACCTACCAATAGCAACGGTTCATCCAGCATTGCAATGCGTTTTGCACGCTCAACCACATTCGACATCATAGGGCTAACCGCGATGATTTGCTCAAACCCGCTATTATCCACCTCAGTCACTTGCTGACGTTGCTTATCCAAAACCGCCGCCGACTTGAGCAGTAAAACAGCACCTGTGCAATGTGATTTGCCTGTTTCATCAGCTAAAATAATCGGGGTGACCTGCATCAAATAATCTTGGCCTTTGATCACCACTTTTTCACTGTATAGCTCAGGGGATTCACGCTCAAACCAACGTACTAACCCACTGTTTCCAACTAATTGAGCAAACGTTTTTTCCCGTATCTTTGCTTCATCATAGCCAAATAATTGCAGTGTCATTGGGTTAACCAATTCAATATTTAGCTTATTATCAATGGATAAAACAGCTTCAGGGAATGAATTCAGTAATGCCCATACTGCTTTGTGTTCACGCTCTGATGGCATAAAAAAGATACGGCGCACATCAATTACGCCATTAATTCGACGTATTTCAGCCATCAAAGAGCTAAATACTTGAAAATCGACAGGGGTAAAATTAAGGTAGATGCGACGCTGTGGGGATATTTCAATCCCTTTAAGATCAATATTTTGCAGAACTAAAAGATCCAGCAATTCACGCGTTAAACCAATTCGGTCTTGGCAAGTCACTTCGAGGCGCATGGAGGAAAACCTTATTAATGAAGTCGATTTAATGGGCGTATTTTAACGTTAATTGCGGTGAGAAGACAGTGTTTGTGTCACAAATTGTTGACACACTGTAACCCAGACAAGTTTGCCCGAATAAAACAACAACTTTAGACTGTTTTTCATTCATTTTAGGAGGGATAAATCGTAATATTAAGAAATAATACTGCAAGGTGAGCAAAAACTGTCAACTCACCCTGCCATTAAAAATACCTTAACTTTTTGCTTTTTTATTTGGAATAACGTTCTTTAATTGGCCAATTAACTGATGGCGAAAATCCGCCAACCGCGGCTTATTGTCAATCCAAGGTAATGGGCGGCACAGTTCCATGGCCTTAATCCCTAAGCGTGCCGTTAATAATCCAGCCCCAATCCCTTGTGCTGCACGCGTCGATAGCCTCGCAGTAATATCCTGCGATAGCCAATCCATGCCAACTTCACGAATAAGCTCTGAAGCCCCCGCAAATGCAATATTTATCAATACCATACGAAATAAACGAATGCGGCTATAATAACCTAACTCAATGCCATAAATTGCCGCAATACGGTTAATCAAACGAATATTCCGCCAAGCAATAAATGCCATATCCACAATGGCTAACGGACTTACTGCGATCATTATGGCGGATTCAGCACTACAGCGGCTAATTTCTTTTCGTGCTTGTTCGTCAAGGATTGGCTGAACCATTTGGCTATATAACTCAACCACTTCGCGATCATTATGCGAGTCATGTAGCATACCTTGCCAACGTTGGACTGCGGGATGTTGCGTAGACAACGCTGACTGTTTCGCCAATTTCTCACAGAAGTCTTTCCCCTTCCCCATTCCATGGCTATGTAATAATTCACGAGCAAAATCACGTTCTTCAGCACGCTCACGCAGTTTATATAAGCGACGCCACTCACCCACGATAGAGCCAGCCCCTGCAATGACAATCAAGCCACCAGCTGATGCGGTACCTAAAGCGGTCCAATCTTGCGTGATCCATGATTGATGGATCCAAATACCCAATTGAGCAACTACGCTAACTGCAAAGATCCCCGCGGCAGTACCGATAAGCTTACGCCAAAAAGAGCGTTTGGGTTTTAGTGCTTCATTAATTAAGCTCTCAACTTCACCATCTTGAGCCTCTTGCTCTGCTTCTAATGTAACTGGGGTGAAGTTTTCAAACTCATGCTCGTCAAATACATGGGCTTGTCTTAGTTTCTCTGCATTTACATCAGTAATATCATCAACAAAATCAAGACGCTGTTTTATTGGTTCGCTCATTTTAATTTATCTCCCAACAAAAATTCTAACGCACTATCCATACGTATGTGGGGCAATGGCTGGTCAATCGGGGTTGGTTGTGGCCTAAAGTTTTCAAATTGAAAGCCTTGCTGTTGCCAAAATTGTTCAGTGGGTAAACGTTTTGGCACTTCCCCTGGGTAGAACGTCAATGGCTGCCCATCACTTAATCGGTCACCTTTCAACGCAGGTAGCTTCTCCCCTTTATAATCCACAATGCCACTTTTGGTTGCTTGAATAGAAGCAAGGCCCATACAATCCATGCTAATGCCTTCAAAGGCGGCATGCTGCCAAGCTTCTTGCACCAATTGTTGCAGCAAAGACACTAAGTTAGCGTGTTGATCTGGGGTGACATGGTCAGATTTACTGGCAGCAAATAATAACTTATCAATACATGGAGAGAATAAACGCCTCAGTAACGTACGTTTGCCATAATGGAAGCTACGCATCAATTGCGTTAGCGCCATACGCATATCATTAAACGCTTCAGGCCCACTATTTAATGGTTGCAAGCAATCAACCAGTACAATTTGGCGATCAAACCGCTGAAAATAATCGCGATAAAACCCTTTCACCACATGTTCGCAGTAATATTGATAACGCTGTTGTAATGCACCAAAGTTAGTGTTTTTCCCTGCTTGTGCTAAGGCTTTTGCCCCATATTTTGCAACATTTGGCCAAGGAAAAAACTGTAAAGCAGGTGCGCCATCTAATTCTGCGGGTAAAACAAAACGCCCTGGCTGAATAAAATGTTGCCCTTGCGCTTTGCATTCAATTAAATACTGCGTATACGCTTTCGAAATTTCAGCCAGTACATTTTCATCAACGGGTGCTAATGGGTCGCACTTTTCACATAGGCTTAACCAATGCTGGGCTAAATTTGCCCTCTCCCCCTTAATGAGGGTATTCATTTGCTCTGACCAATCGATAAAACTGAGATCGAGCATCGGTAAATCCAGTAGCCATTCCCCGGGGTAATCAACAATTTCTAGATATAAGGATGAGTTATCAACAAAATGGCGTAAAAAGGAGTCATCAGAGCGATAGTGTAACTTTAAGCGAATTTCACTCACACCACGGGTTGGTGTTGGCCACTCTGGGGGCTGCCCATACAAGGATGCAATTCCTTCATCATAAGCAAAGCGCGGTACCGATAGATCACGATGAGGAATACGTTTTACACCCAGTAACCGCTTGTCCCTTGCCGCTGAAAAAAGAGGTAAACGCGCCCCTGTATTCACATTTAATAACTGATTAACCAACGAAGTAATAAACGCGGTTTTACCGCTGCGACTTAGCCCCGTTACTGCCAGTCTGACATGGCGATCAACACTTCGGTTCATCAAATCCGTCAATTCATTTTGCAGGCGTTTCATGCTCCTCCCGAGACTTACCATTAGTAATTACGCTTAATCTTACTCGTTATTTTGCGCAATAATTTGGCATAAAACAAACTGTATTAGCTTAAACGCTTGATGAGTATGTTAATTATCCATTTACTGCTCAACAATTTAATGACTCTTCCCACAAGACCTGCGGGCCCATAGGTGAGTAAAAACACAAAAAGAAGTTTAATTGCTTTCGCTAAAATACGTTGTTTTGCATATTTTTTAATTCGCTGATGCGGTATTTTCGGCATATTGCACACTCCTACTCCTTATACACAAAAAACAAAAGGGATTTGGCCAAAACCTAACCCCTTCTCTGTGATGGCTATGCAATGATTATAAATCGCGGAATTTACTGTTTACGGTATATGTGTCTGAAGTAACATAACGCTCGATTTGGCGTAGTTTCATTTCACCTGATTTCAATTGCATATCGATTTGATTGATCAAGCTGCTTACTTCAGGCCCAATATCTTGCTCACTTCGATACCCACTCGGTGCGGTTTCCACCACAAAACACATAACAATATACAGAATTAGTGTGATACCAAAGCTCATAAATAAAGCCAAAACGGCTAATGCCCTGACCAAAGCTACGGGTAATTCTAAATATTCCGCAATACCAGAACATACACCACCAAACACACGTCTGTCTGACAAACGGTAAAGTTTACGGTTGCGAAATTGAGTCATTATTTTTGCCTCCAATTCGGGTGTTCTGCATCCAAAATATCTTCAAGCGTCTTAATACGTTGCTGCATACGTGAAGCTTGCTCAGCTAATTGCATTAAACGCTGCACTTCATTTTCGGTTAGCTGGCTCCCCTGTCCGTTATTTTTTTTGCTGTAGTGCAACCACAACCAAACAGGCAGAACAAAAATAACAAAAATGATTAATACGAGAGACAGTAAAACGTAGCCCATCACATTTCCTTATCAATATGGTTAGTCTATTTGCCACTCTGGCACAAACCATCAGAGTGGCAAAATACAATTACTGATCTTTATTAATTTTAGCTTTAAGTGCCGCTAATTGCGCACTAATTTCGTCGTCGGCTTTAAGTTCCGCAAATTGCTGATCCAGCGATTTTTGCTTACCAATACCGTAACTTTGCGCTTCACCTTCCATGTGGTCAATACGGCGTTCAAATTGCTCAAAACGCGCCATCGCTTCATCCATCTTACCGCTGTCTAATTGGCGACGAACATTACGGCTAGATTGTGCGGCTTCCATACGAACCACCATAGATTGCTGTTTCGCACGTGTTTCTTGCAATTTGTTTTCTAATTCTGAAATTTCGCCTTTTAAGCGAGTCAATGTTTCATCAACAATAATCAGTTCATGCTTTAAAGTATCAACCATCGCGCTAACTTTTTGTTTTTCAATTAAAGCCGCACGCGCTAAATCTTCTTTATCTTTAACTAGCGCTAACTCCGCCTTTTCTTGCCAGTCAGCAACTTGTTTTTCGCCCATTTCGATACGGCGTTCTAAGCCTTTTTTCTCTGCTAAAGTGCGCGCAGAGGTTGAGCGAATTTCAACTAACATGTCTTCCATTTCCTGAATCATCAGGCGGATCATTTTTTGCGGATCTTCAGCTTTATCTAACAGTGAAGCGATATTTGCATTAATGATGTCGGCAAAACGTGAAAAAATACCCATTATTCATTTCCTCTTGATGGATTTATCATTTCTGTAGCGCCTGACCTGATGTGGCTTCCAGCCAATCTGACGCTCCATAAGTGAAACAATTTATTTTATAGTCTTCAATCTTTGGTACATCTTTCTTACCCAACTCTTAATTCAAATATTGCAATCAGCGTGCCAACTTTTTAAATTTTAAATAATGAATTGATTTTATTAAGTTTAATAAATCATCTTTACAACAAGTAAGTTTCGTTTATAGTTAACCAATCGGTCAAAAAGGCCAACCATTGGTAAATTTAACCATGAAAAACACTAACGATACGATCCTCGGTGTATCCAGTAATTTTTTAGATGTACTTGAACAAACATCCGAGCTAGCCCAATTAAACAAACCCGTACTCGTGATTGGTGAACGTGGTACAGGTAAAGAATTAATTGCAGACCGCTTGCATTACCTTTCACCCCGTTGGCAAGAAGCCTTTATCTCTCTCAATTGCAGCGGACTCAATGAGAATTTGCTGGATTCTGAACTATTTGGTCACGAGGCGGGGTCATTTACTGGTGCACAAAAACGGCATCAAGGTCGTTTTGAGCGAGCAGATAAGGGATCGCTGTTTCTTGATGAGCTGGCTACCGCGCCGATGTCAGTGCAAGAAAAGCTATTAAGAGTTATCGAATACGGCGAATTAGAGCGTGTGGGTGGCAGCCAATCTTTGCGAGTGGATGTCCGTTTAATTTGTGCTACGAATGCTAATTTACCTGAACTTGCCAAGCAAGGTCGCTTCCGTGCCGATTTACTAGATAGGCTGGCATTTGATGTGATCCGTATCCCGCCTTTACGTGAACGCCAACCAGATATTTTATTGTTGGCTGAGCACTTCGCCATTTTAATGTGTGGGGAGCTAAAACGTTCGCATTTTACAGGGTTTACGGCTGATGCTGAGCAGGCTTTACTGCAATATCCTTGGCCAGGAAATGTACGGGAACTAAAAAATGTCATTGAGCGTTCGGTTTACCGTCACAACAATCAAACAACCCCAGTAAATACAATTATTTTCAACCCGTTTGGCGAAAAGCTGGCTGAGTTACATGAAGCCACTACTAGCAAGATTGAAGGTATGCCTTCACATAGCACCCTACCCGCGTTACCTTGTGATTTGAGACAATGGCAGCAACAAACTGAAAAACAACTGCTCGAAAGTGCTCTCGTTATGAGTCACTATAATCAGCGAAAAGCCGCACAATCCCTATCCCTTAGCTATGACCAATTACGTGGATTGGTCAAAAAACATCAAATTACCATTGATAATGAATAAATATACTCAAGCAATATTCACCCATATTGCTTGAGTATCTTCTCCGCTTTTATTTAAATAGTTTTTGACCTACTATTTTTTCTTACTAAATATTTCAGCTCAATGAGTCCTTTCATTAAAATACTTACGTATTTACTCATAATAACAAATCATTGCCCGATATTTATTGCAAAATAATTGTTATTTTTTAAATTAACGCCTTAATTTAATATATACAAACCATATAACCCAGAAAATCAAACCCATTGACCAAATTAAAATTTACGTTAAAAATCAACACCAAGAAAAAACAAAAAGATTGATAAGTTTATTTATATAAAATCATTTCATTCAGATGGCTTATCATTTTATTTATCAGCATTCGTGGAAAATAAAAAATAAACATATAGAGGGTAAAACACGTTTCTGGCCATTATTATTTCTTTTTTACACATTGTCATAATTCACCACAATGAAAAATATATTTATGTGATATTTATATTGGCATGATGGCTATAGCACAAGGAGCTTATTATGAGAAAAATAAACATATTGGCTATCCCTTTGTTGCTCTCAGGGGTATCGATGGTAACTCACGCAGAATCATTGATGCGCACATTTAGCTATTGTGATGCTTCTTTTTTTAATAAAGTTAAGGAGTATCCTGTACTTCAAGATATCTCTAACACCTTAAAAAACACCACGTTTAATGATGGCATACAACTTTCTGTTGATCTTGATTTTTCCCCAACAGGTATTATCACCTTTAACCGTTTTTTTGTTAGCCACAGTGACTTTGATAAGTATGATAATTTTACTTATATGGGCATGCGTGGGCAGTACTACTTTTGGGGATTTGAAACAAAGCAAAGTTTTGACGAAGTTATCCAGCACACATTGACAAAAATTAGCATTCTTAAGATTGGTAAGAGCTATATTTACGCCCCGATGATCCGGCATAATTTAAAAGATAAATGGATATTTAATGAATACGCGGCTCAAAATTATAGTTTAGAGCCCTATGCTGCTGAAAAAATGATGATTATTGAAAAGGATGAACAACGTGGTGTTGTCCGTTTTTTATGTACACTGCGAGGTAATGTTACTAAAGAAGATCTAAAATTTGTTGGTTTAGAATGACAAGTACACTTTGTGCGCTAAAAAATAAATAAAAAAAAGCCAGCACCCAAGCTGGCTATCAAATAAAACACTGGAAGCAATGTGAGCAATGTCATGCCTGTCGACATAAGTATATACTTAAGTGACAAAACGAATGACAATAGTTATCAGTGTCATTTGTAAAGTTTTTTAATGAGATTCTTTCTCATTAAGACATACTTCAATGATAAACCTAATAATTTAACTTTAATAAATTATATCCCTTACCATTACTGACTGTTTTTTGGGCAATTATTGACTCAAATTTTGCTTATACCCAGAACGCCCTTTTTTGCGCTACAATAGGTCAATTCAGGTTAACGATATCAATGTAATGCGCCGACTAACTCTTTGGTTTTTATTTCTTATATTTGCCTCTGCCAATGCGCTCAGTAACGAAGAGCGTTATACTGACATTGTGGCTAATGAAGTCCCTGCGGATATTCGCCAAAAGGGATTCATTTACTGCGTGAATGGCATTGTGACAACATTTAACCCACAATTAGTGAGTAGCGGCCTTATCGTTGATCCCCTTGGCGCACAAATCTATGACCGTTTACTGGATGTCGACCCATTTACCTACCGCCTTATTCCAGAGTTAGCAGAACACTGGGAAGTGCTTGATAACGGCGCAACTTATCGCCTTTACTTAAGAAAAGATGTTAAATTCCAAGAAACACCTTGGTTTTCGCCTTCCCGCAATATGAACGCGGATGACGTAGTTTTTAGCTTTGCTCGTATGTTTGAAGTTAACCATCCTTATCATTATATTAATGGCGGCCGTTATCCTTACTTTGACAGTCTGCAATTTGCCAGTAGTGTACAAAGTATTCGCAAAATCAATAATTACACCGTGGAATTTCGTTTGAATTCCCCTGATGCCTCATTTTTATGGCATTTAGCGACTCACTACGCCCCAATTCTTTCTGCCCAATATGCAGACTCACTTTCAAGCGTTAATCGCCAAGAGTTAATTGATTGGCGCCCTGTCGGCACAGGTCCATTTAAACTGGATGACTACCAAGCTGGCCAATTTGTGCGTTTGCTAAGAAACGACCATTATTGGAAAGGCCAACCTCGTATGGAAGAGGTTGTGGTTGATATGGGTGCGGGTGGCACAGGGCGTATTTCTAAGTTGCTCACAGGGGAATGTGATGTGTTAGCGTATCCTGCCGCTAGCCAGCTAAAAGTGTTACGGGATGATCCACGTTTACGTATTTCCATGCGCTCAGGAATGAATATTGCCTATTTGGCCTTTAATACCAGCAAGCCTCCGCTGGACCAGCTCAAAGTTCGCCAAGCGATTGCTTACGCAATTAATAATGAGCGACTCATGCAATCGATTTATTATGGCACTGCTGAAACGGCTGCATCTATATTACCTCGTGCATCTTGGGCTTATGATAACCAAGCAAAAATTACCGATTACAACCCCGAACTTTCCAAACAAATGCTGAAAGATATGGGGTTAGAAAATCTAAAATTAGATTTGTGGGTACCTATTGCTTCACAGTCATACAACCCAAGCCCATTAAAAATGGCAGAGCTTATTCAGGCTGATTTAGCCCAAGTTGGCATTACCATGAATATCCGCTCCGTAGAAGGTCGTTTCCAAGAAAATCAGCTGATGGATAGAACCCACGACATGACGTTAGCGGGCTGGACAACAGACAGTAACGACCCCGATAGCTTTTTTCGCCCATTACTTAGCTGTGCAGCAATTGGCTCACAAACCAACTTAAGTCATTGGTGTAACCCTATATTTGATGACGTTTTGCATAAAGCCCTGTTGACCCAACAATTAGCTTCACGTATTGATTATTACCATCAGGCACAGCAAATTTTAGGCGAAGACTTGCCTATTTTACCATTGGCTTATTCATTACGCCTGCAAGCTTACCGTTATGATATGAAAGGGTTAGTAATCAGTGCCTTTGGTAATACTTCATTTGCCGGAGTATATCGTGAGATGGAGCAAAAACCCAAAGTGGCACCGAAGAAACAAGAGGCGCAACCATGATTATTTACTCGTTACGCCGCTTTTTATTGTTACTAGTCACCGTGTTCTTTTTATCATTGGTGAGCTTTAGCCTAAGCTACTTTACCCCCAATGCCCCGCTCAGTGGCGCCTCTCTCATTGATGCGTATATTTTCTACTTTGACGGTTTATTGCATTTTGATTTTGGCGTATCCAGCATTAATGGCGAGCCAATAACTGAACAGCTAAAAGACACATTTCCAGCCACCATGGAGTTGTGTATTTTAGCCTTTGTTTTTGCCCTAACTACGGGGATTCCTCTGGGGATTATCGCCGCATTTTGGCGCAATAAACCCGCCGATATCGCCATTAGCGTGTTTGCTTTACTGGGCTTTTCCGTTCCCGTATTTGTTTTAGCCATAGTGTTAACCTTATTCTTCTCATTACACCTTGGCTGGCTCCCTGTTTCTGGCCGTATTGACCTCTTATATAACCTAAAACCCATAACTGGCTTTGCCTTGGTTGATGCATGGTTGTCTGACTCACCTTATCGTAAAGAGATGATAATTAACGTATTAGAGCATATGATTTTACCTGTGCTCACCCTCGCGTTAGCGCCAACAACAGAAGTCATTCGCTTGGTGAGAAACAGTACGGAGGAAATCGCGAACGAAAACTACATAAAAGCTGCTGCAATTCGCGGGCTTTCACGCATGAAAATCATTCGCCGCCATATTTTTCATAATGCCATCCCCCCAATTATTCCCAAACTTGGCCTGCAATTTTCCACTATGCTTACACTCACCATGGTCACTGAATTGGTATTTAACTGGCCAGGGCTTGGTCGCTGGCTCGTGACCGCTATTCGTCAGGAAGATTATTCTGCCATTTCAGCGGGGGTGATGTTAATTGGTGCATTAGTCATTACAGTCAACGTGCTTTCCGATATTTTAGGCGCGATGATGGACCCGTTAAAACATAAGGATTGGTATGTCCTCAGATAATTTTTATCGTGAACAGAAAATGCCATCCCCAACACGGGTGGTATGGAATTTATTCTCATCGGATATCGTTTCGATGGTTGGCTTTTTTGGTGTATTATTTTTGCTTATTTTGTGTTTTATTGGCCCTTATCTCGCACCTTATGCCTTAGACCAACAATTTTTAGGGTATCAATTAACGCCCCCATCATGGTCGCATTATGGTGAGGTAGCCTTTTTCTTCGGTACTGATGATCTTGGGCGTGATATCTTAAGCCGCTTGTTGATTGGGGCTAAATCTACATTTGGTTCTGCTATTTTTGTTACCTTTATTGCAACTGTTATTGGCTTAGTTCTAGGCTGCCTCGCAGGGATGACGAAGGGGTTAAAATCTGCCGTCTTTAACCATATCCTCGACACATTGTTATCTATCCCATCATTACTGTTAGCGATTATTGTTGTCGCATTTATGGGAGCGAGCCTTGAAAACGCCATGTTGGCCATCTGTCTTGCGTTGATACCTAGAATGGTAAGGACAATTTACGTTGCTGTACATGATGAATTAGACAAAGAATATATTGTCGCTGCTCGCCTTGATGGTGCATCCAACATTTTTATTTTGTGGTATACCGTATTACCCAATATTACCCCTATTTTAGTTACAGAGTTAACCCGCGCTCTGTCTATTGCTATCCTTGATATTGCCGCTTTAGGCTTTTTAGATTTAGGTGCTCAGTTGCCCTCTTCTGAATGGGGTGCCATGTTAGGTGATACCTTAGAATTGATTTACGTCGCACCGTGGGCCGTGATCTTACCTGGTGTCGCTATCATGATAAGTGTTTTATTTGTGAACTTACTAGGTGACGGCTTACACCGTGCCATCAATGCGGGGGTTGAATAATGCCACTCCTAGACATTCGCAATTTAACGATTGAGTTTATGACTGCCAATGGCCCTGTCAAAGCCGTTGACCGTGTCTCGATGACACTTTCTGAGGGTGAAATTCGCGGCTTAGTCGGCGAATCTGGTTCAGGGAAAAGTTTGATAGCCAAGGCCATTTGTGGTGTCACCAAAGATAATATCCGTGTTACTGCTGACCGCTTTCGTTTTCAGGACATCGACTTACTAAAACTTAGCCCTCGCAAACGCCGCAAGTTAATCGGCCACAATATTTCGATGATCTTCCAAGAGCCGCAATCGTGCCTTGACCCTGCGGCTGATATTGGTAAGCAACTGATTCAATCCATCCCTGGTTGGACATACAAAGGCCGTTGGTGGCAACGCTTCAATTGGCGAAAACGTCGTGCGATTGAACTTTTGCATCGGGTTGGTATTAAAGATCATAAAGATATCATGCATAGTTATCCTTATGAGCTCACTGATGGCGAATGCCAAAAAGTGATGATAGCCATTGCCATCGCAAACCAACCTCGCTTATTAATTGCAGATGAACCCACGAATGCCATGGAATCGACTACGCAGGCACAGATATTCCGACTGCTTGATAAGCTGAATCAAAACAATAATATGGGGATTTTGCTCATCAGCCATGATATGGAAATGATGTCAAAATTAGTCGACCGAATTAATGTTTTGTATTGTGGGCAAACTGTGGAAAGTGCTACGCCTGAAGACATCCTACAGCGACCACGCCATCCTTATACTCAAGCTTTAATCCGTTCAATCCCTGATTTTGAAAGCCCAATTCCCCATAAAGGCCGACTAAATACATTGCCAGGAGCAATCCCTTCTTTAGAGCATTTACCGATTGGCTGCCGTCTTGGCCCGCGTTGCCCTTATGCACAACGCACCTGCATTGAAGCCCCGCAGCTACGCAATATCAAAAACCATTTAGTGGCTTGCCATTACCCGCTCAATACTGAGGAGCAACCCTAATGGAAACGTTATTAGAAGTCCGTAACCTAACAAAAACGTTCCGCTTTCGTGAAGGTTTATTCCATCGTCACGAGCTACAAGCCGTGAAGCCAATTAGCTTTAATTTGCAAGCAGGCCAGACCCTTGCAATCATTGGGGCGAATGGTTCAGGAAAATCAACGTTAGCACGTATGCTCTCTGGGGTTGTTGAGCCCACCAGCGGGGACATTATGATCCGCGGGCAGCGCCTAAATTTTGGTGACTACAGTTACCGTAGTCAGCGTATCCGCATGATTTTCCAAGACCCTAGCACATCGCTAAACCCTCGGCAGCGTATCGGTCAAACTCTTGAATTACCTTTAAAATTAAATACGGATTTAACGGGGATAGAGCGAGAAAGGCGAATTATCCAAACACTGCGTCAAGTTGGTTTACTCGCTGATCACGCTGAATATTACCCTCATATGCTTGCATCAGGACAAAAACAGCGTATCGCCCTTGCCCGCGCCCTTATTTTACAACCAGAGATTATCGTTGCGGATGAAGCACTCGCCTCGCTGGATATGTCTATGCGCTCGCAAATTATTAACTTAATGTTAGATTTACAAGCCAAACATGACATCGCTTATATCTATGTAACTCAACACCTTGGAATGATGAAACATATTAGCGATAAAATGTTAGTGATGGATAAAGGAGAAGTTGTGGAGCGTGGCAATACAGCTGAAGTGCTTGCCGCCCCACTCCATGATGTAACCCGTCGTTTAATAGAAAGCCATTTCGGCGAGCCTTTGTCGATTGATGCATGGCGGCAAGATTTGTAACTATTGATATTGCAATATTAACGAGCCACGGTAACGTTCGCCTTAATATGTTTAAGGTGAACGACAATCGTAAAGGTCACAATGACCAACAGAGACCACGCTCCCCATTTCCCCGCATGAACCATTGACCAAGCCCCAATTTGGTTGGGGTATTGCCAAACCCCGAAAAAAGTCCCAAAGTTTTCGGCGAGCCAGATAAAAAAGCCGATTAACATGAAGGCGAGCAACAGTGGCATTTTGCGCTCTTTATCAAGTGGCGTATAAAACACCACACTTCGTGCGTACAACCCAAAAATAAAAGCCGTTAAGTACCAACGATAATCATCGATGTAATGGTGGCTAAAAAAATTAATATAAATCGCCAACGCAACACACGTCGCCATCCAATACGGTGGGTAATGCTCGATTCTAACCTTAAAAAAACGCCATGACTGAATGATATAGCTTCCTACCGCCGCATACATAAACCCAGTAAACAGAGGAACGCCCCAAAGTTTTGTGAAGGCCTCGTCTGGGTATTGCCATGAACCAATGGTAGCTGACGTTTTAAATAACTCCATCATAAAACCGACCAAATGAAACACACAGATTGCTTTGAGCTCATCCCAAGTTTCTAACTTTGACCACACTAATATAGCTTGAAATATGACAGCAAAAATCAGCAAAGCATCGTAACGGGGTAATCCTAAAATGCCTTTGGCGGGTACTAAAAATAGCGCTAAAAAGAAAAAACCTGCGAATAAACAGGAACGGGCATTAATAAGACCGAAAAACCAAAATTCTAAAATAAAACGCTTGATACCGTGACTCTTATTTGGCGTATGCGCCATGAGCTTTTGGTCTAATTGACCTAAAAAATTGAGCTTATGACTCATACTACCCATTTATTCACTCACTTATTATTTAAATTTATTCTTCATTTTTATGCATCAGTCAGCGAGGGATTTTACCAAATTCGTTTTTAATCTGGTAAGGTAACTATCTTAAATCTCTTTAATTTTCTCATATTCCGCAGAAACATCTAAATTTACGGCGTGGGGCATTATTCACACTCACCTTCATTTAAATTCACTTTTTATAGTGAAGTTAGCACCCTATGGCAATTTGTTAACAAAAGTAGTGATATACTTAGTAAGAGAGATGTTTATTTGCGAGTTATTGTCCATTTTATAACTTAGGAGTTCTATGATGAAATTATATTACGCTCCCGGCGCTTGTTCCCTTTCTCCTCATATTATTTTACGTGAGACTGGATTAGATTTCTCGATTGA
This sequence comes from Providencia sp. R33, assembly GCF_019343475.1. Classification (NCBI taxonomy): domain Bacteria; kingdom Pseudomonadati; phylum Pseudomonadota; class Gammaproteobacteria; order Enterobacterales; family Morganellaceae; genus Providencia; species Providencia sp. R33. The sequence goes on from NZ_CP072453.1 coordinate 1,907,340, forward strand.
ACGTGTGAATATCAAAGAGAAAAAAACAGAGAAAGGCGCAGATTTCTTAGCAATAAACCCTAAAGGCCAAGTGCCAACTTTAGTGTTAGATAATGGAGAGCAACTCACCGAAGGTGCCGTCATTGTTCAGTATCTTGCAGACCAAAAACCAGATAGAAACCTGATTGCGCTCGCTGGCTCGATGAAACGCTACCACCAAATGGAAGCATTAAACTTCATATCAACAGAGCTTCATAAAAATTTCTCACCTTTATTTACACCAGGTACACCTGAAGACTATAAAGACACAGTTCGCAAAACATTATTGAATAAATTCAAATATGTTGACTCCGTACTAGCAAAACAACCCTTCTTTGCTGGCGACAGTTTTAGCGTAGCAGATGCCTATTTATTTACGGTAAGTGGATGGGCAAAACACGTTGGCCTAGATTTATCAAGCTTAACGCATTTACAAGATTACATGGCTAAAATTGCAAAACGCCCGAATGTCCAAGAAGCATTAAAAGCGGAAGGTTTAATCTAAGATTTCAATCATAGCGCCCTAAGTCTAAAGGGCGCTATCTCTATTCTATAATCCATAAACCAAAAATCAGTCTACCTGAGTGGCACAAAACTTGTGTTCAGGGTTAACCATTTTGTCCTGAGCCGCTACCAGTTGTAGCTCATATTCGCCCATCTCTTTTGTTTTAATCATCACTTCATAGACTGCAGCAGCAACATGCTCTAGCCCTTTATCTAAAGGTTCACCTTTTAATAAATTCACTAGCATCAAACCACTCGTCAAATCACCAACACCCACAGGTTGTTTTTCGCCGAAATCAACTAATGGGCGGCTAACGTGCCAGCTATGCTCTGCGGTAACCAAAATCATTTCAAAACGGTCAGCTCGATAAGCTGCGCGGCTTAAATGTTTCACAAGAACAATTTTCGGCCCTTTGTGACAAAGTTCCCTTGCAGCAGTAATGGCCTCTTCGACTGTCTTGATAGTTCTACCTGCAAGTGTTTCTAGCTCAAGCAAGTTTGGTGCAATAACGTCACTTGCTGCTAATGCCCTTTCGCATAAGAATTCAGCAACACCAGGTGCAACAATACAACCTTTTTCAGGGTGCCCCATTACAGGATCACAAAAATATAAAGCCCGTGAATTAGCTGATTTCACTTTTTTCACAATCGCGAGTATATCGTCACCTTGCTCCGCAGAACCGATATAGCCACTTAGCACAGCATCACAGATTTCAAGTTTGTGAATTTTAGCGAGCCCTTCAACAATATCAGTTAAGTGCTGAGCAGGAAATACGGTTCCCGTCCATTGAGGGTATTGTGTGTGATTAGAAAATTGTACGGTATTGAGTGGCCACACATCTACGCCCATACGGCACATAGGGAATGCAGCAGCACTGTTTCCTGCATGACCGAAAACAACATGGGATTGAATTGATAATACGCTTTTCATTGAGGACCCAGAGAATTGTTATATCGAATGAAGAGAAATCAGTGATTAGCCATTGCTCATATGAATATACTCAACTGATTCAAATTACATGTGAGTGATCAGAGAAACTAGCCCAATCGACACCCATCCAACTTGAATTATCGCGAGTATAGCCCGGAAATGCTTCCGGGCTGATATTACAAAGGTTAGTCAGAGCTATTTCCAATTAATTAAGCAGTCGTTTTTCTTACCGCGACGGATCAAGGTATAACGACCAAACAAGCGATCTGCCTCTGTAAAGACATACATAGGCTCAGTTTGTTTTTGGCCATTGATAGAAACAGCATTAGAACTGATGGCTGTTCTTGCTTGCCCACGTGATGGCGTTAATTCCGAATCAACTAATGCTTGTTGCAGGTCAGCGCCATCTTCTAAAGTGATGCATGGCATGCCATCTTGCGCTAATTGTTCAAGATCCGCTTCGGTTAAGTCAGAAACTGCACCAGAGAATAAACTTTCAGTAATACGTTTAGCTGCCGCTAAGCCTGCTTCGCCGTGTACTAATTTAGTCACTTGCTCTGCTAAAACGTATTGTGCACGTGGTGCTTTACCGCTGTTTTTATCTTCTTCTTCCAGTGCATTAATTTCGTCGAGTTCCATGAAGGTGAAGAATTTTAGGAAGCGATAAACGTCTGCATCCGCAGTATTAATCCAGAATTGGTAGAATTTGTATTGGCTGGTCTTCTTCGGATCTAACCAAACTGCACCACCTTCCGTTTTACCGAATTTAGTGCCATCCGCTTTAGTGATCAGTGGAACGGTCATACCAAACACTTGGTTTTGATAAAGGCGACGCGTTAAATCGATGCCTGAGGTAATGTTACCCCATTGGTCAGAACCACCAATTTGTAACTCTACACCCATCTCATGGTTCATATTTGCAAAGTCATAACCTTGTAACAGGTTATACGCAAATTCAGTAAAGGAGATACCAACGTCATCACGATTAAGGCGTTGCTTAACGGACTCACGGTTAATCATTTGGTTAACAGAGAAATGTTTACCAATATCACGTAAGAAAGTCAGTACATCCATTTTGCCAAACCAATCATAGTTATTAGCAAGACGCGCACTGTTATCACCACAATCAAAACTTAAAAATGGTGAAACTTGATTACGGATTTTTTCTACCCACTCTTGAACGGTTTCTGCGGTATTTAATTTACGTTCAGTAGCTTTAAAGCTCGGATCACCAATAAGGCCCGTTGCGCCACCTACCAACGCCACAGGCTTATGCCCGGCTAGTTGGAATCGTTTTAAACACAGCAAGGGAACCAGATGTCCCAAGTGCAAGCTATCAGCGGTAGGATCGAAGCCACAATAGAGAGAGATAGGGCCCTGCGCCAGTCTCTCTGCTAACGCATCCTCATCCGTTACCTGGGCAACGAGGCCCCGCTCTTGCAATTGTTTAATCAGGTTATTGCTAGACATCAATGACTCCATCAGTTGTATTTTGTCTATCTATTTTAGTTTGAATGTCCAACGAGTTTTTGATAAGTATCGCAATACTCGCCAGTATAATTTGTCAATGTTCTTAAACGTGTCTATAGCATAAAGCGCATATCAATTAAGTGCCAGCTAAAAAACATGATCCTAAGGGGCTAATCTATCAATTTTCCAGCCATCCCCTTCCCGTTGGTATAAAAAACGGTCATGCAGACGGTGAGTGCCACCTTGCCAAAATTCGACACTATCAAATACCACACGAAAGCCCCCCCAAAAACTAGGTAAAGGTACTTCTCCATTTTTAAATTTTTGTTTTAACTCTAAAAATTTACCTTCTAAAATTCCTCTAGCCGAAATTTTAGAAGATTGGGCTGAAGCCCATGCAGCAATTTGGCTATCTTTAGGCCGGCTGTGGAAATATTTCACCACTTCAATCGGGTTTAAACGCTCAGCAACGCCCGTAAAATTCACTTGGCGTTCAAGTGGATACCACGGAAAGTGTAAGCTTATTTTATTATTTTTTTCAAGGTGTTGTGCTTTACGACTACCCATGTTGGTATAAAATACCAAGCCTTTATCATCAAAATGTTTTAACAGTACAATACGCTGATATGGTTGCCCAGTTTCATCCACGGTCGCCACTGACATCGCTGTCGGGTCACTTAATCCTGCCTCACACGCCTGCTTCATCCATAATTCAAAAAGGGTTAATGGATTAGGCGTTAGGTCATTACGTCTAAGCCCGCCTTTTGTGTACTCACGACGGACAGAGGTGAGATCAACTTCATTTATCTCATTCATTTGATATCCTTCAGTTCGGTTATTTCTTATCACTGTTTTTAGGGTACACTGCGCCTAAAACAGTTTCCCTTGTCGCCCCAGTCACGGAAGCAAGATTACCTGATAGCCCTGCAACTGTACGCGCAGCTAACCAAGCAAATGCCAATGCTTCCATATCATCACCACTAAGACCAAATTTATCACTTGGTGCAACCTCAATACCTGGTAACAGAGCTGACAACCGCTGCATTAAAAAAGTGTTTTTTGCGCCACCCCCACAAACAATGAGTCGCTCACTTCCACCGCATAATAAAACTTGTTCAGCGATAGATGCGGCCGTTAACTCACATAATGTTGCTTGAATATCTTGCGCTGAAATATGAGGGAAATGCGTTAAATGCTGGTCTAACCATTGTGTGTTAAAATATTCACGCCCTGTACTTTTTGGTGATGAACGCTTGAAATAAGGGTCATTCATCATAACTTTGAGCAATGCATTATCGACCTGACCGCTACTTGCCCACTCGCCATCTTGGTCAAAAGCTTTTTGCTGATTACGCCATGTCCAAGTGTCCATCAGCATATTGCCAGGCCCTGTGTCATACCCTTTCACATAAGCACCTGGGAGTAATGCTGTGATGTTTGCTATCCCACCAATGTTTAAAACAATACGTTTTTCAATTGAATGGCCTAAAACGGCTAAGTGGAAGGCTGGTACTAATGGTGCACCTTGACCACCATAAGCCATATCACGACGCCTAAAATCCCCCACTGTCGTAATACCCGTTAAAGCAGCAACGCGGTTATTATCACCAAGTTGTATCGTAAATGGTTGCTCTCCGTCTGGTTCATGCCAAACGGTCTGCCCATGGCAGCCAATAGCTATGATATCTTCAGCTGTTAACCCTGTTTGCACCAATAATTGATTAATCGCGTCCGCATAAAGCGAGCCTAATTCACGATCTATCTTACCAATCTCAGATAATGTTGTTTCTTGACCTTGGCAGATATTTAAAATTCTTTTTTTCAACTCAATCGGAAATGTGACACTCAAACTAGCCTGTTCTGCAACAAATTTGTCACTAATTGCGGCAAGAACAACATCAACCCCATCCAAACTGGTTCCTGACATAACCCCTATGTAACGACCTGACTTAATCATCATTCTTGTTCCTTCAGAGTGCACATTCACTTTCAATTTCAGTTATTAAAGATTGTGCTTTGAAGGAGAATTTTGTCAACAATTCGATGTAATTTCTCGTGCCGCTTCGCAGGAATAATAAATATTTCTTTTCAGGACAAAAATTTCTTTACAACCTAAATAAAAATGGCGTTTTTTAATATATGGATTTAAAATTCTAAATATAATGTTTTACAATAAAATTATCCGCTAAACATGATAAGTGTTTCGATTTTAAACAAACCCATTTGAATGCATTTTAGCTATCCATGTGAAATGACATTCATAAAATGACGATTAGAGAGGCATATTTAACAAAGCGTGCCTTACTCGATGAAATGTTGTTGAATTTGAGATATTTTACCTAGTGTTTACACTCTATTTAAATCAGAATCAGTAATCTAACCATCGCTTTAAATACCATTATTTCGATACTTGTTGTGTATATGGTGGAAACAAATTTACGATGCTATGTTAGTGCTACAAACAGCAAATCTCATAGGAGTTATTATGCTTAAGAAAGTTTTTGTAGGTGTTGTTGCAGTTGCAGCGTTATCAGGCTGTGTCAATACCAGTACACTTTCTGGTGATACTATTTCAGCCAATGACGCGAAACAGGTTCAGACTGTGACCTATGGTACTGTTTTGAACGCTCGTCCTGTGACTATTCAAGCGGGTGAAGATGGTAATGTCATCGGTGCAATTGGTGGTGCAGTTCTGGGTGGCTTATTAGGCAATACTATTGGTGGTGGTACAGGAAATACTCTTGCAACCGCAGCAGGTGCTATCGCAGGTGGTCTTGCTGGACAGCAAGCACAAGGTGCTTTAAATAGAAGCCAAGGTGTTCAATTAGAGATCCGTTTAGACAGCGGTAAAAATATTGTCGTTGTACAAAAACAAGATCCTAGCGCGTTTCGTAATGGCCAACGTGTCATGATTGCAAATAGCGGAAATACCGTTACTGTATCCCCTCGCTAATCTCGTATTAATGATTAAAGCATGTTCACCGACAACAGTGTCGGTGAACATCACTTATGATTTTCCACTCAATAACATTTAGCAATCAATTACATTGCACTTAGAATAATTTTTTATTAATTAACTAATGATGTTTACGTTAACGTTTAAACCTTTGCCTATAAACTAAAAATACTGACTTATTTATTCTACGCAGTAGTGATACATGTTACCATTATCATAAAACATATTATTCATTCTAATTAATGCATTATCTATTAAGCTAGTTAGCTATGTATTCCGTCATAAATAGGGTTAATCCTGTTTTCTATTCACAATAGCTATAACACATTAGAGCGATTTCATTAAAACACCATCACCATAGCCTTCAATTACAGGGGAACCAAAGTTATATGGATTTTATATGTTTTTCATTTAAATCATTTAAAACCAAACGTGCTAATAACAACCTACTTAAATTGTCATTGCTTTATTTATTGTCTTTGAAATTATATAAGTCATGAATCACTTTGTAAGCGAATAATATTTTTTTCAAGTTTTAATAAAAGTTGCGATAACAGGTCAAGTTCCTCTTGGCTAATGTTACTTAAAATTTCAATACGTGTGTTGTTAATCACTTGATCAACTGTTTTAATAAATGGCTCAGATTCCTCGGTTAGTTTGATTCTTTTTGCACGCCTATCATTTGCACAGGTATGTCTCGAAATGAGTTTTTTTTCCTCTAATTGGTCTAATGTTCTGACCAATGAAGGCTGTTCAATACCTATCGCTTTCGCCAATTGAATCTGCGACTGCTCAGGGGGTAACTGACTGATGTTATGTAGTGTAACCCAGTGAGTTTGCGTTAGTTTTAGTGGTTTTAATCGATGGTCAATTAATGCTCTCCACATGCGAACTACACGTGATAGCTCTGTCCCTATTTGTGATTCCAATTTACCCTCCTTTTATATAATTATAATGTCTAAAAAATATACCAGACTCATATTATTTTTTAAATTATATATTAATTTCCTTTTATGTTTACAACTTTTTATTGACATAAAAGTCAACAAATACCTATTTATAGTGATATTCCCTCTATTGAAAGTGATATGTATCATACTAATAATTATCTATTTTGACTTGAAAATCTGGCTAGAAAAATACTATAGCCTATCAATTTCCTTACGAATAAGAATAACTGGAGTCTTCTTTCGGATCTATCTATTTTAGCCTTTAGCGTAATTATCAAGAGCAATAGAAAATACAATTCAAGATAAATCTTTAAAAAACAAAACAATATAGTTAATCTTGAAAAGATTCAATGTGAAATTCATTTCAATTCAAGCATATTGATATTTAATAAATAAAATTTAATTGAAATGTAAAGTCTGAAATTAGTGAAATTAAAATAATTAGCAATGAATTAATTTTAATTAAATACAAATCATATGATTAAAATCACGCATCCCGCTATTTTATTCATTAAAAAAGCGATTGCTGACTATCCGTAATTTCATCTTGAATTACTTTTTTGTTTATCAATCTCAGATAACGCTGACGGCATAACCGAATGATATTGCGTTTTTCTGCATTGGAAAATTTTAACCAATTGAATCGTTCATCTCGGGTTCGATAACAACCTCGGCAATAGCCTTGTTCATTTGTTTGGCAGATCCCACGACAAGGGCTAGGTATTTCAAAAAACTCGAGTTGCTCAGCCATCGTTCCCCCTTCAAATGCAAAAACTATCATAAAGGTATGATATACTCTTGAAAATTGAGTATTACCACTATTTGACTAAAAAATAAACTGTTATCGCTGTATTTAACAATTTAAGCACGTTATATTAATAGGTAAATCGATTCAGGATTATTGAGTAAATTTTAAGAGGTTTATATGCGCTTACTTCATACCATGTTACGTGTTACTGATATGCAACGTTCAATTGATTTTTATACCAAAGTATTAGGAATGCGTTTACTGAGAACAAGTGAAAATACTGAGTATAAATATTCTTTAGCTTTCGTTGGTTATAGTGATGAAAGTGAAGGTGCTGTCATTGAGCTAACCTACAATTGGGGCGTAGATAGCTATGATATGGGGAATGCATACGGCCATATTGCTCTAGGTGTTGATGATGTTGCTAAAACTTGTGATGACATCCGCCATGCTGGTGGTAATGTCACTCGCGAAGCAGGTCCCGTGAAAGGAGGCTCAACAATCATTGCTTTCGTTGAAGACCCTGATGGCTATAAAATCGAATTGATCGAAAACAAAAGTGCTAGTAAAGGTTTAGGTCATTAATTAGGTATATCATTTAAAGTTTAAGCTACCTAATGGTTGCTTAAACTTTCTTCTTAGCTTATCTGCCAATTTTTCTTATTTAGGCATAATATAAGCCAATCAGAAACTTAATAATCGAAAGTCCTAATGTCTGAAAAAAACAATCCGAATGCCCTAGTAAACCGTTTCAGGGGATACTACCCTGTTGTTATTGATGTTGAAACAGGCGGGTTCAACGCAAAAACTGATGCCCTGCTTGAAATTGCAGCGATTACACTAAAAATGGACAAAGATGGCTGGCTTTCTATGGATGAAACGCTGCATTTTCATGTAGAGCCATTTAAAGGGGCTAATTTAGAACCATCAGCACTTGCTTTTACAGGAATTGACCCAACAAATCCATTACGAGGAGCAGTCAGTGAATATGAGGCTCTCCACGCGATATTTAAGGTCATTCGCAAAGGCATGAAGAATACCGATTGCAACCGCGCGATAATCGTTGCACATAACGCAAATTTTGATCACAGCTTTGTCATGAATGCCGCCGAACGTGCAGGATTAAAACGCAATCCATTCCACCCTTTTGCTACTTTTGATACCGCGGCATTAAGTGGCTTAGTGTTTGGTCAAACAATCCTTGCAAAAGCCTGTGTCAGTGCAGGGATCCCGTTCGATGGTAAACAAGCCCATGGTGCACTGTATGATACTAACCGTACCGCACTTTTATTTTGCGAAATCGTGAATAAATTCAAAAAGCTTGGCGGCTGGCCAATTATTGAAGACGAAAAGTAAAAAAGTGAGCAGAAAACAAAAACCGCAGTAGATAAATAGCACTTCACCTTTATCTACTGCGGTTTTTTATTACGCACACTTACTGGTTATTATGAGTAATTATGCGTTAGCGTCATCTTCTGGGCGGTATTTATCTGCTGTTTCTTTGATTAATGATTGCAGCTCGCCGCGTTGGAACATTTCCATAATGATATCGCAACCACCAACGAGTTCACCATCTACCCATAACTGTGGGAAAGTTGGCCAGTTTGCATATTTTGGCAATTCAGCACGAATATCTGGGTTTTGTAAGATATCGACATAAGCAAAGCGCTCACCACATGAAGATAGGGCTTGAACCGCTTGAGCAGAAAAACCGCAGCTCGGAAGTTTTGGTGAGCCTTTCATGTATAATAAAATTGGGTTTTCTTTAATTTGGCGCTCAATTCTTTCAATTGTTGTCATTTTTACTTCCTTAACATTAAACATGATTAGTATATTTTTATTTATCAACTAGATAGTTGATTTTTAGCCCTAAAATATACTACGCAATACGATATTTCGTTTTAAATATGTCAACGGCTATTTGTATGAAAAAAGAGGGGGTAATCCCCCTCCTTTGATTTGCTACTATTGTGACTTATTTATGATTCAAGTCAAATAAATCTATGCCTTGTTTTTCGCCAACCGCGGCTTCTAGCCCATTCTTAATTTTCTTCATACACCTCTACATGCTCTATTATCTGATCAGCTAATACCAGCCCCAAATATCATAACCTTTGTTATCAAAAGAAACGATTAACTTGGATAACGAGAGAAAATTCGCCATTGACGAGATACTACAAGCTTGTGCAACGACAAAACCAACCATATCCCTCACTAAATCTACAACTGGTTTTCTTGTCAAAGATGGAAGTGATCGCTATATAGCCTCCACTTAGGAGCACCATTCCGCCCCTCTATCGAGCGGAGGTGTGTCGCATAACCCGCAAAAAACAAGATCAACATAAATATTTGAGATATGTCTTGATCCAAAAACAACAAAAAATGTTTATATAGGTATTGCTCATATTTGATGTCGGATCATGACACGGCAACCAAATAAAACTGAGATAAAAATAAAAAATACGCACACATATGCCCTGAGAGCACATCAGCAAAAACAGTATAAATACTCATCATGCTTGCACTACTCTCTAATAAGGATAAACTTATCTTTTTTTAAAATACAAACCTTATGCATATCACCCCCATTACAACCTTACTCATACTCATTTCATTCTTTATTTTCATTGTATTTTTTATTATTAAAAATCGGCAACAACCAGACATCACTCCCCTTTTTCTCAAGGCTTTTATCTACTTACTTACCGCTATCATATTCATAAATTTGATTTTTTTAATTCGAACCTTCATTGGCTGGAACTAACGCCAACTATCCGTTACAAAATCCCATACTCTTCCTTATTGTTCCTATGCATTCTCTTTATATAAAATCTGCACGCATTCTACTTAATACAATCTTAATCAATAAATGTCTTGATTAACGTATTCTGTAAGGCTTTTTAAAATTTAGGAGCCTATGAAACATGTTGCCCCCTTCTCACCACTCGTTTATCAATCACTTAATATCGATTATCCGCCATGATATTAGAGCCGATGCGCTGCTTGGCGGCGGTTCACTTGTCCATGGTGGGTTCGATGAATACTCAGATTTAGATTTTATCATCGTCATTAAAGATGAATACTACGATGAGATTCAATCTGATAAGCAAAAATTTGCAAAAAATATCGGCACACTGCTTAATGCCTTCACAGGGCACCATGTAGGGGAGCCTAGGTTACTAATCTGTTTATATGGCCCGCCACTTTTACATGTGGATTTAAAATTTATCACCTTGGATATGCTTGAGCACCGTGTTGAAAACCCAGTGATATTATTTGCACGTGAAGAAAATGCCATCAATGCAAAAATAGCCTCATCACAACCCCATTGGCCTGAAAAATCACCAGATTGGTTTGAAGAAAGAGCATGGATTTGGCTTCATTATGCAACCGTTAAATTAGCACGTGGTGAGCTCTATGAAGCGATTGGCATGATTTCTTTTTTTCGCGAGCAAATCCTGGGACCAATGTTATATCGTTGCGCGGGAATGCCCCAACGAGAAGTTAGGCGCATTGAACAACTTGGCCTAGATCCAGAGAAATTATTAGCAAGTACGCTTGCTAGCCACAACCGAGGCTCAGTCAAGTCTTCCATAAAAAATGCGATTACAGCTTATGTCACGCTGAGAACGGATTTACCGCCAAGCCCAAACGCTGTACTTTCAGAGACTCTTCTTCGTGAAATGCTCGATGCGCTTGAATAGTCATCGAAGGCCGCTTTTGGCATCGAAAAATACCTAGCGACGTTATCTCTTAGTAAAATATTACTCAAATATTTGGTTGTTAACATGCTATTAACGCGATTACATTTGCCCTTTATCGGACTAATCGTGTTACTATTAACATATTAAGAATCATACAGGCCATTTGGCATAAAACTGTAGATAAACAACAAAACACTATATTTCGCTCACTTTACGAGCAAACACCCATATGTTTTGATATAAAAGCAATCAAGGAGTACGTCATGTCATTTGAACTTCCCGCTCTACCGTATGCTAAAGATGCTTTAGAACCTTATATTTCAGCTGAAACTTTAGAATATCACTATGGTAAACACCACAATACCTACGTTGTTAACTTAAACAATTTAATCAAAGGCACTAACTTTGAAGGTAAGTCTTTAGAAGAAATCATCAAAACGTCTGAAGCGGGTGTATTTAACAATGCAGCTCAGGTTTGGAACCATACTTTCTATTGGAATTGCTTAGCGCCAAATGCAGGCGGTCAGCCAACAGGTAAAGTTGCTGACGCTATCAATAAAGCATTTGGTTCTTTCGCTGAGTTTAAAGCGCAATTTACGGATGCAGCAACCAAAAATTTTGGCGCAGGCTGGACTTGGTTAGTTAAGAAAGCAGATGGTAGCTTAGCTATCGTTAATACCTCTAACGCAGCAACACCTATTTCAGGTGACGACAAACCTGTATTAACGGTTGATATTTGGGAACACGCTTACTACATCGATTACCGTAATGCTCGCCCTAAATACTTAGAAAATTTCTGGGCGCTGGTTAACTGGAAATTCGTGGAAGAAAACTTAGCTTAATTTAATATGTTTTCTCAATAGAATAAGGGCGAGTTATTACTCGCCCTTATTTATTCACCCAATGAAGATGAAACACAACTAGAATAAATGTACAGCAATGAAAATAATCATCGCTAATGAACCCACTGCTGCTAGTATTCCATATTTAACATCTGTATCCATGAGTTCCTCTCATCCTAACAAAATTGAATTAACTATAACCACACAAACATTAAGGTTAATGAGTATACACATCCAAAAAAGCAAAACCAGTGTCTATATCACATGTTATAACATCAATTATTTCTTTCGTTTTTGCGCTAGATCAGACAAAATCGACAACAAATCGCTAAATTATTGCCAGCAAAGGATCTATGCATCAATATGCAGGTAATTTTTTAACTAGAATTCTTAGAGAGACCTATAGTTGGTCAGGAGTTTTATTCCCCCATGGCAACGATTAAAGATGTGGCGAAACGCGCTGGCGTCTCTACCACTACCGTATCCCATGTTATTAATAAAACGCGCTTTGTGGCAGATGATACCAAAGCGGCAGTTTGGGCTGCGATAAAAGCGCTCAATTATTCACCTAGTGCGGTTGCCCGTAGTTTAAAAGTGAATCACACCAAATCGATTGGTTTGTTAGCAACATCAAGCGAGGCCCCTTACTTTGCAGAAGTTATTGAGTCCGTTGAAAATAGCTGCTACGAAAAAGGTTATACACTGATCCTCTGTAACTCTCACAATAACTTAGGTAAACAAAAAGCCTACTTACAGATGTTGGCGCAAAAACGTGTCGATGGCTTACTGGTTATGTGTTCCGAATACCCAGAGACCCTTATCGGAATGCTGGAAGATTATCGTAATATCCCAATGGTTGTGATGGATTGGGGAACTTCCCGCGGGGATTTCACCGATAGCATTATCGATAATTCATTCCATGGAGGCTATCTCGCAGGGCGTTATCTCATTGACCGCGGTCACCGTGACATTGGTGTGATCCCAGGTTCCCTTGAACGAAATACAGGGATTGGCCGTCTGACTGGCTTCCAAAAAGCCATGGAAGAAGCCAAAGTGACCCTAAAAGATGAGTGGATTGTTCAAGGGGATTTTGAGCCTGAATCAGGCTATAAAGCGATGATGCAGATTTTAAGCCATAAACAGCGCCCTACTGCTGTTTTCTGTGGTGGTGATATCATGGCAATGGGCGCTATCTGTGCGGCAGATGAAATGGGTCTACGCGTCCCACAAGACATTTCAATCATTGGTTACGATAATGTGCGCAATGCGCGCTATTTTACCCCTGCATTGACAACAATCCATCAGCCTAAAGAGCGTTTAGGCCAAATGGCTTTCGCTATGTTACTAGACCGTATTGTGAATAAGCGCGAAGACGCTCAAACTATCGAAGTTCACCCTCGCCTTGTTGAGCGCCGTTCTGTTGCTGATGGGCCATTTATCGACTACCGTCGATAATCGATACTATGTTGATAACCATTCCGCGTTGAGAGTTTCATTATCGCCAAGATAATCTAATAACCAACTCAACGCTGGAGAAGTATTTTTCTCTACCCACGTTAAACAACATGGGCTAGGTGGAAATGGCTGTGCTAGCGTCAATTCCACCAATTTGCCTTCCGTGCATAACGGTGCTGCACGATGCTCAGGTACCATCCCTACACACAACCCATTAGCCAAACACGCTAAACCATTTTCCCAATAGGGAACCACTAAACGTCGTTGGTTATCCAGTGCCCAAGTATCGCGCTTAGGTAAGCTACGAGACGTATCTTCTAAGCACAAACTTGGATATTGGCGCATTTCATCATCTGTTAGGCTATGCTTTATTTTCGCTAAGGGGTGCTCAGGACTTGCGACACACATCCACGGCATAAACCCCATATCTCGAAAGCTATAACGCTCGCCAATCGGTGATGCCCGTGTCGCACCAATAGCGACATCCACCCGCCCATCAGCTAAAGCATCCCAAACGCCATTAAAAACTTCAGGGTGTATATACAATTCAATATCAGGGAAATGGCGATAAAAATCGAGAATAAGCTGTTCGGTCCGTTGCGGCTTAACGATACAGTCAACCGCAATGCTAAATTGCCCCCGCCAACCATTTGCAGCCTGCTGGCATTGATGGCGAGTTTCTGTCATTTTTTTGATAACAGAACGACTTTCTTTAATAAAAATCAATCCTGCTTCGGTTAAAACGACGTCTCGATGTCGCCGCTCGAACAAAGGGACAGCCAACCATTCTTCAACTTGTTTCACTGTATAGCTAATTGCCGAAGGCACGCGGTGCAACTCATCTGCGGCACCACTGAAACTCCCCGTCCGAGCAACCGCATCAATCACTTCAAGAGCATGAGCAGACCACATAGCATTTCCTTTCAAATATTTTGATAGCAAGATCCAAATATTACCGTTTCACAACACAAAAAAATAGCCTATACAATGGCACTACCGTTAACATTTTTTTAAATATTAGATAAGTAAATCATTATGACGACTGTGAAAAAAAATTCCCCTGGATTTATGCTTTACCTTGCTGGATTAAGCATGTTGGGGTTTTTAGCCATTGATATGTACCTGCCTGCTTTTGGTGCAATGCAGACTTCTTTGCACACAACCGAAGGGGCTATCAGTGCTTCTCTCAGTATCTTTTTAGCGGGCTTTGCGTTTGCTCAGCTACTTTGGGGGCCACTTTCAGATAAACTTGGTCGAAAACCTGTGTTAATTGTCGGCCTTACCATCTTTATTGTGAGCAGCTTAGCGATTTTTTGGGTCACTACAGCGACACAATTATTAACCTTGCGTTTTTTACAAGCCGTTGGTGTGTGCTCCGCCGCCGTTTTGTGGCAAGCCCTTGTTATCGACCGTTATGATGAAGCAAGTACACAAAAAGTTTTCGCATCCATCATGCCATTAGTCGCCCTATCCCCTGCGCTTGCACCATTATTAGGTGCGTGGATACTTGAGCACCAAACTTGGGAAGCTATCTTTTTAATCTTAATGGCTGTCGGTGTGTTATTACTATTACCAACATTTTTCCTCAAGAATGTGTCTGTCAAAAAGCACGAGGATGAAAACCAGCCTCAAGCCAAAATCTCATTTGGTAAATTACTGAGTTCGCCAATCTTCAGTGGCAACGTTTTAGTTTATGCCTCTTGCAGTGCGGGCTTTTTTGCTTGGCTAACTGGCTCCCCCTTTATTCTGCGCAATATGGGCTTTAACCCCGCAGATATTGGATTAAGCTATATCCCTCAAACTCTTGCTTTCATTGTTGGTGGCTATGGTTGCCGTTTTGTTTTAGCCAAAGTACGCGCTGAAACCTTATTTCCACTGCTATTAATTGGTTATGCGGTTAGCATGTCCATCTTATTCATCATGGCTATCTATACCACACCATCATTAACCATGATTTTAATTCCATTTTGCTTTATGGCTGCCATGAATGGGGCTTCGTATCCAATAGCCGTTTCAAAGGCACTTAATACCTTCCCTACCGCAAGTGGTAAAGCAGCAGCCTTACAAAACGCCTTACAACTTGGCTTATGTTTCTTGGCAAGTTTGCTCGTTTCCGCTTTAGCCTTTGACCCACTTCTTGCAACAACGGGTGTGATGGCCTTTACCATTATCCCAATGGCGATTGGTTACTTTATGCAACGCTACGCTATCAAAGATGAAAAATCGTTAAAACCTGTTGATTGCCAAGCAAATTAATTGTTTTAGATTCGTTATACACTGTGCCGCTACTATGCGGCGCAGTTTTTTATTACAGCCAACCAATTCATCAAAGATATCATTCTTAAGCTAACTGTAGACATTGACTGCACTTTTGTCATATTCAGTAATAAGAAGTGTTTGCTTAAAAAAACACTTTAACGCATCATCCATTAATGACCTTTACCTAATTAAAGCGTATTCCACTAAAAATAAGTCATTTTATTTTTTTATCTCCTAAAATTCATACTTTCAATGGTTATTTTTCTTGTTAAAAAACGCTATCATTACCATATCAAATAATGAGTGCTCAAGTATGATGTTGAAACAATATTATCCACCAGATGAATTGAAAGGCTTTGTTAGTTCTATTTTAATTATCAAAGAATTCACTGGTACGATTAAAATTTTTCCGGGAACAGGGGCTGAAATTTGGGTTTCATCGGATCCCTTTTGTATGTCTGCCGACGGCCGCTCCACAACCAATCCATTTCAACTCATCATACCAAGAATCAATACATTTACAGCAAACCCCAACCATGCAAAAACCATGGTATTGCGTATTCGCCATGACGCTTTACGTTTCTTATTACCCCAACGTACATTTAATTATACGGATAGGCCCATTGCCCTTGGTGAAATATGGCAAGATAACTGGTTTGAAGCACTCGCCTGCTCCTCTTTTAAAGAGTTGTTAGATTGCTTTACACAAACTAAAGCGACCAAAAAGCCGCATTTCACGGATGAAATCATCGAATTACTCTATCGTAATCCAACAAAAAAAATCACCGATATAGCTGATGAAACAGGCTTGCATCAGCGTGTCATTCAAAAAGAGTTTTTAAAAGAGTACGGAATCACACCTAAACGCTACCAGATCAATTGCCGCTTAGAACACGTTTTGAAAACCATGGTAATAGATCAAGATACTTATCGCTGGTTTGAAACAGGCTATTATGATCAATCTCATTTCTACCGAGATTTCAAAAGATACTTTACTATGACCCCGTCGGCCTTTTTAAAATCAGATTATTCGCTTTTTTACAATACAAAAACCAAGTACCCATTAAGATAGTTCTTAATACATAAGGAGAACGGAATGAGTATTGTTGTGTATGCCCAAATTACAACTGAAATAACGGATGGGTATTTAACGAGGGAAATCGTTCGTGACTTAGCAAAACTAAGCCGCCGTGAGAAAGGCTGTATTCAATATGATCTTATGGCAAAAGAAAATGGCTATATTGTTTTTGAAGAGTGGGAAAGCACCCATGCTCTCGAAATGCACAAAAATAGCCCACACTTTAGGCGTTTAGTTGAAGCGATTGAACGTGATAAAGCCAGTTTTTCTGTTAATTTTAGTGAAAAATAACCAATCAAAAAAACAAGGTTTTAATCAAATTAGCTGTTTTGGCAGTCTGTGGTGTTATTGACTCGATATTTCTGACAACTTTACACTTGATTAAGCACCTTTATCCTAAATAAATCTAAAATTCATGTATTTATTCAGGCTATAGTATGATTGTATCTACTATAGCCTCATTAATTTTCAGCCGCCACTCACTACTTATTCTGCTTGGGCCTCTTCGACAGCGTCATTTCCTTGTCGCAATAACTTTTCTTGTTCTTTTTGACTGAGTACTCGCTCAACAGTATCCACAATTGCTTGGGTTTGAGGGTCTATCTCAATATTAATTTTATCCCCTAAGCGTTTTTGGCCTAATGTTGTTCTTTCCAATGTTTCAGGAATTAAATGCACGCAGAACCGGTTATTGATCACATCACCAACCGTGAGGCTAATACCATCAATAGCGACAAACCCTTTATGTAAAATGTATTTCATCAATGCTTTATCATGGATGGATAGCCAAATTTGATGATTGTCTTCTGAAGTGAAAATTTTACTGATTTCCGCGGTGGTCATGATATGCCCAGACACTACATGACCGCCAATTTCATCACCATATTTCGCAGCACGCTCAATATTGACAACATCCCCTTCTTGCAATGCACCCAAATTTGTCAAACGGAGTGTTTCTTTAATTAGATCAAAGCTGACTCTTTCACCATCAATTTTAGTAACCGTCAAACAGCAACCGTTATGGGCTACAGAGGCGCCAGTTTCTAAACCAACCAGTAATTCAGGGGTGAATTTCATGACATGAGTACGAAAATTCGCTCTTTCCGTAATTTCAACAATTGGAGCGGTCGCTTGAACAATACCTGTAAACATAATGACTCTCTGTGTCGTGAATTAATTAGTTCAGTTTACCTAAGAATTTTTTGAGATCTATCTTATTTGAGTGATGAGATACAGACTTAATAACTAGCTGTAATCAAATACACTAAGAGACAAAAGTGCTCTTTCATTAATAAGCAGTATATCTTTATTGGAAAGCATAGGTAAAAGAGATAGAATAAAGGGTTTTAATAATACTTTGATTTATTGCTAAAGCATTTATTTTTCTCGTTTTTTCTTCTTCATTATTTTTATTATAAAGGTGTATGCGTGCAGAAATATTTTACAGAAGCGCGTAGCTTGTTGGCTCTCGGTATTCCTATCGTTCTAGCTCAGTTTTCACAAACCGCCATGGGGTTTGTCGATACGGTTATGGCAGGTAGCGTCAGTGAAATCGAGATGTCCGCAGTTGCAGTTGGGTTCTCCATCTGGCTGCCAGCTATTCTTTTTGGTCAGGGGCTG
The DNA here is from genome assembly GCF_019343475.1 of Providencia sp. R33. NCBI lineage: Bacteria > Pseudomonadati > Pseudomonadota > Gammaproteobacteria > Enterobacterales > Morganellaceae > Providencia > Providencia sp. R33. The sequence continues at coordinate 1,925,875 of NZ_CP072453.1, forward strand.
CTAATGGCGTTGACCCCTATCGTTGCTCAAATGAACGGGTCCGGCCGCCGCAATTTAATTGGCGATCAAATTCAACAAGGATTATGGCTCGCACTATTTTTAGCCTTGGGTATTATGTGTTTGCTTTATAATAGCCAGCTAATTATTAGCAACATGCCACACATTGACCCAGAACTTGCTGATAAATCCGTTCGTTTCTTGCATGCCATCATGTGGGGTGCGCCGGGGTATTTATTCTATCAAGTCTACCGTAGCCAATGTGAAGGCCTTTCGAAAACTAAACCGGGGATGGTGATTGGTTTTCTGGGCTTAATGGTCAATATTCCAATTAACTATATCTTTATCTATGGTCACTTCGGTGCCCCTGCTCTTGGCGGCGTAGGCTGTGGTGTGGCAACTGCCTCAGTGTATTGGGCTATGTGCATGATGATGAGATGGTATGTGAAACGTGCTTCTGCTCAGCGCGATATTCGCCCTACTGTTCCTTTCACATCGCCAAATCCATTAATTTTAAAGCGAATTATTGTGCTAGGTACGCCAATTGGCTTAGCGCTGTTCTTCGAAGTCACGTTATTTGCCGTTGTTGCACTGTTAGTTGCACCATTAGGCGTTGTTGCCGTTGCTGGCCACCAAGTTGCGCTTAACTTCAGCTCGGTGATGTTTATGTTCCCATTATCACTGGGGATCGCTGCAACCATTCGCGTAGGTTATAACTTAGGTCAGCAATCCACCGAAGCTGCTAAAGTGTCTTCTTATACAGGCCTTGCTGTTGGCTTAATGGTCGCAACGATTACTGCAATTTTTACCGCTGTTTTCCGTGAACCAATTGCAATGATGTATAACAAAAACCCTGAAGTGGTTGTTTTAGCATCCAGTTTAATGCTTTACGCTGCTATCTATCAATTATCGGATTCCGTGCAAGTTATTGGCGCAGGGATTTTACGTGGCTATAAAGATACTCGCTCAATCTTCTTTATTACGTTCACTGCTTATTGGTTATTAGGTTTACCTACCGGCTATATTTTAGCCTTAACTGACTATATTGGACCTGCAATGGGGCCAAAAGGTTTCTGGATAGGCTTTATTGTTGGGCTAAGTGCCGCTGCGGTGGGTATGGCAACACGCATTATGTGGATCCATAAGCAACCAGAGCAAGTTGTCCTACTTCGTTCAACACGCTAATTGTCGGTTTTTTAAGCAATTTATTGTGTGGGAAGATGTATTTCGCACCAGATAGTTTTAAATACGAGCAAACTGTCGCGAAATTACATTTTCCCCTTGCCAGATTCACGGCATAACGTTAATATTCGTCCCCGTTGTCACCTAGAAGTTTTAAGCGCGTCCGTAGCTCAGTTGGTTAGAGCACCACCTTGACATGGTGGGGGTCGGTAGTTCGAGTCTACTCGGACGCACCATTCTAGTTAACACAACACGTTAATTTCAGTGCGTCCGTAGCTCAGTTGGTTAGAGCACCACCTTGACATGGTGGGGGTCGGTAGTTCGAGTCTACTCGGACGCACCATTTCAAGTTAACACAATGCGTTAATTCTCAGTGCGTCCGTAGCTCAGTTGGTTAGAGCACCACCTTGACATGGTGGGGGTCGGTAGTTCGAGTCTACTCGGACGCACCATTTCCTAACACCTTCATTTATATTCCAATATTTTCCTTGATTGTCACTTAAACTTGTCTTATTTTGTTGCGCAACAATTTAACTCATATAAAATCAACCGAATAATTGATCTTAGCTATTTCTTCATTCAATTTAGTAAAATTTGATTTGTCTCACAGTTTTTTGTTGTCTATAATACTCGCGCTGGCTGAAAGGTTTCACCAGCAATAAATCAGTATGTTAGCTTTAATGAAGTTTGTCGACTACACTATAATTAGAATCAAATTGTGACAAGTTTCATTATAATATTGAATTTAACACCAGACTGTCGCCTATTCTTATAAATGAGTTGCGCAACAAGTTTTATCATGCGCACTAAGCATCGGCGGCAATACCGATTTCCTTTATAACCTTAGATAGACTGCCATGAAAAAAACCAAAATTGTTTGTACTATCGGTCCAAAAACCGAATCTGAAGAAAAACTGACCCAACTGTTAGATGCAGGCATGAACGTCATGCGTCTGAATTTCTCCCACGGTGACTATGAAGAACACGGTCAACGTATCAAAAATCTTCGCTCTGTTTGTGCAAAAACTGGTAAACAAGCAGCTATCCTGCTGGACACTAAAGGCCCTGAAATCCGCACCATGAAATTAGAAGGCGGTAACGATGTTTCTCTCGTTGCAGGTCAAACCTTTACGTTTACCACTGACACATCTGTCGTCGGTAATAAAGATAAAGTTGCTGTCACTTACGCTGGCTTAACAGCTGACCTAAAAGTCGGTAACACAGTGTTAGTCGATGATGGCCTTATTGGTATGAAAGTTACCAATGTCACCGCAACTGAAGTGGTTTGTGAAGTCTTAAACAACGGCGACCTGGGCGAGAAAAAAGGCGTCAACCTACCAGGCGTTTCAATCGGCCTACCAGCCTTAGCAGAAAAAGACAAAGAAGACCTCGTATTTGGTTGCGAACAAGGTGTTGATTTCGTTGCAGCATCTTTCATCCGCAAACGCTCTGATGTTGAAGAAATTCGTACTCATCTGAAAAAACACGGTGGCGAAAACATCCAAATTATTTCTAAAATTGAAAACCAAGAAGGTTTAAACAATTTTGATGAGATCTTAGAAGCCTCTGACGGCATCATGGTTGCTCGTGGTGACTTAGGTGTTGAGATCCCAGTCGAAGAAGTTATTTTCGCGCAAAAAATGATGATTGAAAAATGTGTTAAGGCTCGCAAAGTCGTTATTACTGCAACACAAATGTTAGATTCAATGATCAAAAACCCACGCCCTACTCGCGCTGAAGCAGGCGACGTGGCTAACGCCATTTTAGACGGTACTGACGCAGTTATGTTGTCAGGTGAAAGTGCGAAAGGTAAATACCCAGTAGAAGCTGTGACCATCATGGCAACTATCTGTGAACGTACTGATCGCGTAATGCCAACCCGCATTGACAACCAAAAACCAAGCCAACGTTTACGCGTTACTGAAGCGGTATGTCGTGGTGCGGTTGAAATGTCTGAAAAATTAGACGTTCCGCTGATTGTTGTTGCAACTTACGGTGGTAAATCCGCGAAGTCTGTTCGTAAATACTTCCCGACTGCGCCAATTCTTGCATTAACCACGAATGAAGAAACAGCACGCCAGTTACTGTTAGTTAAAGGTGTGATCCCAATGATTGTGGGTGGTTTCACTTCTACAGATGATTTCTACCGCGAAGGTAAACGTGCTGCATTAGAAAGTGGTTTAGCGGCTGAAGGTGATGCAGTTGTCATGGTATCGGGTGCATTAGTCCAGAGCGGCACAACTAATACCTCTTCTGTTCACGTGTTGTAATTAATATTTTATAGAATGCTAAAAGGCCGATAACTGTTAATTCAATTATCGGCCTTTTTTATTTTTATTGAACATTTAATGCTATCTTGGCTTAACTATTCGTCTGTTTAGATTTCCTTAGCAAATATCCTATCTCTATTTAAGTGTAATATCATAAAATGCTCGTTAATTGTTCAAATAACAACCTTCATTAATCTTAATTGAAATTTTTCTTCTTTTTCCTACGACTAAATGTAAAGTATTTCTAGCAAATCTTTAAATTAAGTACTAGCATAAGACCTAGTAAGTGCCATACCCTAATTTTCATTAGGTTGTTTTAAAGGGATATAGCAAGCTTAAAGATAATCGTCTTGGCTCTATTATTTGGTGACTTGCTTTTTATATTTTCAAGATAATCAATCTAGAGGGTAAAATAATGATTCGTACTAAAATTCTACTGGGCTCTATCGTATTAGCTTCAGCATTACTAGCGGGTTGTTCTAACAGCACTGAAGTGCAAAAACTCTCTTCAGACGTACAAACTCTGAATGGTAAAGTTGATCAACTGAGCAACGACGTTCAGTCACTGCGTTCTGATGTTCAGACAGCTCAAGAAGAAGCAGCACGTGCTAACCAACGTCTGGACAACCAAGTTCGTACTTACAAAAAATAAGTTCGATTTGGTCGTTATCTAGTTGAAACGACGCTTTTTTAGAAGCTGATAGTATTTATAAGGGCCTATGAAAATAGGCCCTAATTTTTTGTCTGATTATTGTACAGCTAAAGAGGAACGGTATTTGGTGGGTAATAATGCGCCAATTTTACCATCGTAAATCGGGCCAGGCTGCGAAATAGTGAACGGCTCAATCGGTATTAGCCCTTCATATTGGTTTTCATGCGCTGGTTCATTAGTACCCTGATCATTATTTACACGCACAGGCATCCCAGAACGTCTAGCAAGCTCTTTTTGTACTAAAGCCTTATCTACCCCTTCATTTTCAAGAAAACGCTTGAAATCGTCAGAGAGCTTGATTGGCATGGTTTGTGGATCATCCTTACTCGAGCGAGATAATGGCTGATGCACTTCGATGTAATAGCTACCATCTGCTTCTTTTGAATATTTCACAGCTTGATCAATAACTTGGACGCGAGTTCCTTTCGGAACTGTTTTAAATAGCGCTTCAATATCATCAGGACGTAAACGGATACAACCGGAACTGACACGCATTCCAATACCGAAGTCTGCATTGGTACCATGGATTAGATACTCACCACGACCATAGGCTAAACGTAAGGCATATAATCCCATTGGGTTTTCAGGGCCCGCTGGAACAACAACGGGTAATGTAATCCCTTCTTTTGCGTAATTTTTACGAATATTTGCGGTTGGTGTCCATGTTGGGTCTTTAATCGACTGGCTGACTGATGTGACCATTTCAGGTGTATCACGTCCCAATTGGCCAATACCAATTGGATAAACAATGACATTATCGCTGTTTGCAGGGTAGTAATATAAACGCAACTCTGCCAAGTTAATCACAATCCCTGTTCTTGGCGTTGATGGTAATAACATTTGTGCAGGAATAATCAGCTCCTTACCTGCTTCTGGCAGATAAGGGTCAGTACCTGGGTTTGCTTCAAGCATCCCTAATAAACCAATTTCATGTTCACTAGCAATCGCTTCAAGGGGACGACCATCGTTCGGCACGATATACGTGTAATTTTCCCCGATTAGGCGGGTGTTACTATCAGGCAATGGGTACTCTTTTGCCTGAGCTGGCGCAAACAATGCACTCATGACAAACAAACTTGCCACTGTTAAAACTCTTTTCATACCTACTCCAAGGAAAATAGTGTACTTACAATAACGCAATGATTATTGCTCATAATAGCAACTATTCTTAATATCTTTAATACTTAATGAATATTTTAATTAACTAATATTATTGAGTAAGCCTTTATTGGATGATCAGATTTTGACAACACACTGAGGTAAGGAGGGAAAATAGACGAGGGAACTAAGTTGCTCCCTCGGTCAAACTAAACTAATTCATTTGCACGCGCTAAGATAGTGCGGATCATGGCATTCAACCCTTGGGTTCGTGAAGGGGTTAAATGTTGTTCTAACGCCAATTGCTCAAAAAAGGATTTTACATCTAACGCTAAAATTTGCTGTGGTGTTTTACCTTGAAAAAGAATAATGACAATCGCCACTAACCCTTTAACGATTGCAGCATCACTATCCCCTGCAAAGGTAATTGTGCCATCAGATTGTAACTGCATATCAATCCATACTTGGCTTTGGCAACCCGCAATTAGATTGCTATCACTTTTTTGTGTTTCATTAAGCTCAGGCAAACGCCCACCTAGCTCAATCATATACAAATAACGTTCTTCCCAATCCTGACAACGCGCAAAATTACGTAATAATTTATTTTCATCGGGTAATGCGGGCATACTCACTTCCTTTACCATTCACTTAATTCTTTGTGCTTAGCCTAACAATTTTTTAATGCGCTGTAACGCATTGAATAACGCATCAATATCTTCTTTAGTGGTATAAATTCCCACCGACGCGCGGCACATAGCAGGAACATGGTAATGCTCCATCAAAGGTAAAGCGCAGTGGTGCCCTGTTCGAATAGCAATACCATACCTATCCAAAAAAGACCCAACATCATAGGCGTGGTGCTCACCAAGGTTAAAGGCCAAAACACCTTCACGTTGGTCGTTACCGTATAACCTGATAGACGGGATATCTTTGAGCTTTTGCGATGCATACGCCATGATTTGCGCTTCATAAGCAAACACATCACGTAAGTTTAATGCAGTCAAATAGTCGAATGCTGCACCTAACCCAATAATTGCACTCACATTTGGCGTACCCGCTTCAAAACGCCAAGGCGCATCAGCAAAAGTAATTCCCTTAGTTAAGCTAACTTGGCGGATCATCGCCCCGCCGCCTTCCCATGGTGGCATCACATCTAAGATAGCCTTTTTGCCAAATAGAATACCGATACCAGTTGGCCCGTATAATTTGTGTCCTGAAAACACATAAAAATCGCAATCCAAATCCTGTACATCAACCTGCTGATGCATCGCACCTTGTGCACCATCCACTAGAATTGCCAGTTCACTGCCGTTTTGTAAGGCAATTTCACGTGCTTGTTGGATAATTTCTTTGACCGGATTTACAGTGCCTAACACATTCGAAATATGTGTGAAACTCAGTAACCGTGTCCGCGCATCGATTAATTCATTGAGCTTATCTAGCTGTAATGTTCCATCATCGGAAATAGGGATCACGCGGACTTCAAAACCAATTTCTTCAGCTAATAAAAACCAAGGAACGATATTGGCATGGTGCTCCATCTCAGTAATGACGATATTATCGCCTTCAAAGAAATGCTTGCGCCCGTAGCTATTGGCAACGAGGTTGATGCCTTCTGTGGTTCCTTTAACAAAGATAATTTCTTCATTAGAGCCCGCATTGATGAAATCTGCGGCCTTTTGGCGCACCTCTTCCATCATGGTTGTCGCATTGGCACTGAGTGTGTGAATGCCGCGGTGAACCGCGGCATACTGATGTAACGTAAACTCACTCTCGCACTCAATAACTTGCAACGGTTTTTGCGCACTCGCTGCACTGTCTAAATAGACGAGTGGATGGTTATTCACAGATTGTGATAAGGCAGGAAAATCCCGCCTGACTAACGCAACATCAAATGACATGGGATTAAACCTCCGCTAAGCGCTGGCGGATGTTTGCCATCACAGCGTGCTTTAACTCTTCCGACTCAATAGACTCTGTCAATTCTGCGGCAAATGCGATGATGATCATATGCTTAGCCGCTTTGCCATCAATCCCTCTTGAACGCAGATAAAACAATTGTTCATCATCAATTCGACCTACTGTCGCACCATGACCACATTTCACGTCGTCTGCATAAATTTCGAGTTGTGGCTTAGTATCGATTTCAGCTTTATCACCGAGCAACAAGGTATTGTTCGTCATTTGGCCATCAGTTTTCAGCGCATTTGGGGCAACTTTGATCATCCCATTAAACACCGCTTTACTGCTGTCCATCCCAATCACTTTATGCAATTGACGGCTATTACAGAAACTGTTGTTGTGCTCCAAATACGTTCGTGTATCCGCAATTTCATTACCTTTTGGCAACAGTAAACTGTTAAGCTCAAGCTCAGTATTTTCACCATCAAGGCGTGCACTTGTATGGTTACGTGTTAAGCCTGCACCTAACAAAAAGCTGGTGCTTTTAACGCGGCTATCACGTCCAACCACAATGTCGTTATGGGCGAAATGTTGCGCCTGTGAATTTTCCACATTCAATTTGAAGTGGCTAAAGTCTGCGTTATCACCCACTTCCGCGGTTAAACGGCTTCCCGTCATATGCGCTTGGCCATTTAAACTGACAAAGTGCTCAATGACCTGCGCTTTACTGTTGGTATCTAAGGTTAAATGATGACGATATTGGCTGATATTCATCACCTGTTCATCATTTCTGCCACTCGAAATATTCAGTAAATACAACGGTTTTTCCGCTATTTTATTTGCTGCTAAGTGGATAACTAACGGCTGTACCGCCAAGCTTTCCGTTAAATGTAAAAAGATTTCGCTATTGACGGGTGCAGGAAGTAAATCTTGATTATCGAGCAGAGACACTTGGAATGGCCCGACATCAATAGAACTAAGTGCTGAACTATAGCGCCCATCAATTAATACAATACGGTAAGCATCAATCGGTAACGCTAGCTTTTCACATTCACTCGTAACAGCATCTGTATCACTAAAATGGTATTGAGTATTCAATACGTTATTCAGTGGCGTGTAATGCCAATCTTCATGACGAAATGTAGGTAAGCCGACCTGTTTAGCCAGCTCCCAATGGCTTTTTGCATGCTGCGAATTTTCGCCTAAGCGTTGTTCGAACAGCGTTGCAAAGCGTGACATTGCTTGCTCATTGAGCGCAGCAACTTCAGCACGCTTTTGTGCTCTTTCACTGTTGGTCAATAAGCCAGCCATAACCCTGCTCCTCCAGTTTTTTCGCTAAACTGAAATCACCTGATTTGATGATTTTCCCTTGATATAAAACGTGGACGAAGTCAGGTTTTACATAATCTAAAATGCGTTGATAGTGTGTCACAATAATAAATGAGCGCTCAGGAGAACGCAGTGAATTCACACCGTTAGACACAATTTTCAGGGCGTCAATATCCAGACCTGAGTCTGTTTCATCAAGAATGCAAAGCTGTGGTTCTAGTGCCGCCATTTGCAGGATATCATTACGTTTTTTCTCACCACCGGAGAAACCGACGTTAACAGAACGCGCTAATAAATCCTCTGGCATTTCCAATAATTTAATTTTATCTTCAATAAAATCTTGGAAATCAAAACGGTCTAATGCGTCTTGTTGACGATATTCACGCACTGCATTAACCGCTGTTTGTAAGAAAAATTGATTACTCACACCAGGAATTTCGACTGGGTATTGAAATGCTAAGAATACCCCTTCTCCCGCACGTTCTTCTGGATCTAATTCAAATAAATTTTTGCCTTTAAAGGTCACTGAACCGCTATCAATTTCATATTCTTCGCGACCAGCAAGTGTTGCCGATAATGTACTTTTACCTGAACCATTTGGGCCCATGATGGCGTGAACTTCCCCTGGTTTAACTTCCAGTGATAACCCTTTTAAAATCTCATTACCTTCTACACTCACGTGTAAATCTTTAACACTTAACATATTTACATGCCTTTAGCGCTTGCGCGCAAATAAACTCGATAAGGATCAGCCAACGCTATGCTCTAAGCTGATCGCCAGCAATTTTTGTGCTTCTACGGCAAACTCTAAAGGAAGTTCCGAGAACACATCTTTACAGAAACCATTTACAATCATAGAGATAGCATCATCTTCACTAATTCCACGTTGTAAGCAGTAAAACAACTGGTCTTCGCCAATACGTGACGTTGTGGCTTCATGTTCAAGCTGTGCCGTATTATTTTTGACTTCCACATAAGGGAATGTATGCGCCCCACACTGTGTACCAATTAACATGGAATCACACTGCGTGAAGTTACGCGCATTTTGGGCGCTTGGCAGAATTTTGACTAAACCACGGTAGCTGTTTTGGCTCTTACCTGCAGAAATTCCTTTTGAGATAATCGTTGATCGGGTGTTTTTCCCGATGTGGATCATCTTGGTTCCGGTATCTGCTTGCTGGTTACCGTTGGTCAGTGCCACAGAGAAGAACTCACCAACTGAGTTATCCCCTTTAAGGATCACACTTGGGTATTTCCACGTAATCGCTGAACCTGTTTCAGATTGGGTCCACGACATTTTGGAATTTTCACCCTCACACAATGCACGCTTAGTCACGAAGTTTAGGATACCACCTTCTTCGCTATCCCCACCCGAGAACCAGTTTTGAACAGTAGAGTATTTAACCTCTGCATCTTTGTGGATAATGACTTCAACTACCGCAGCGTGCAATTGGTAGCTATCACGAACAGGCGCTGAACACCCTTCGATATAACTGACGTAACTGCCCTCGTCCGCAATCAAAATAGTGCGTTCAAACTGCCCTGTTTTAGCAGCGTTAATGCGAAAATAAGTGGAAAGCTCCATTGGGCAATGCACCCCTTTCGGGATGTACACAAAGGTGCCATCAGAAGCGACCGCCGCATTTAACGCTGCGAAAAAGTTATCGTGGCTTGAAACGACACTGCCCAAGTATTTCTGAACCAATTCAGGGTATTCTTGGATAGCTTCGCTAAATGAGCAGAAAATCACGCCATGTTTCGCAAGGTCTTCACGGTATGTGGTCGACACTGACACGGAGTCAAAAATGGCATCAACGGCAACGGCTTTACCTTCACGAACAGGCACACCCAGTTGATTAAACGCTTCTTCAACTTCCGCCGTTAAATAATTATTGGTTTCAGCAACGCCTGTTGCTTGGGTTGCCCCAGATTGTGAACCACAGGTATCATCACACGAGCCACAAGATGGCGCGGAATAATAGCTGTAATCCTGATAATCAAGATTTGGGTATTGGGCTTTGAGCCAATGGGGCTCTTCCATGCCTTTCCAGTGATTAAAGGCATCAAGGCGGAATTGTAACATCCACTCAGGCTCATTACGTTTCGCTGAAATAGCGCGGACAACATCTTCGTTGATCCCTTTTGCCATTTCATCTGTTGCGACTTCCGTAAAGAAGCCCTCTTTATAACGCTGGTCATCAAGCCAGCTTTGAACATCATCGCCAACTTCTACATTGCTCTGTGACATAATCTGACTTCACATGTTAAACGCCGAAGCTTTCACCACACCCACAGGCATGTTGGGCTTTCGGGTTATTGAATTTGAAAATTTGATTCAGCCCTTCTTGGACGTAATCAACGACTGTGCCATCTATAAATGGCATTGCTTCTTTTGGCACATAAAGGTGCGCCCCATCGAGTTCAAATAACAGGTGGTTGTCGGTTGGGTTTTCGATCATTTCAAATACATAACCGAAGCCTGCGCAGCCAGACTGTTTAACGCCGAGTGAAAGCCCTTTAGTATTTGGGTTTTGCACCATCAATTTTTTGATTTGTTTTGCAGCGCTTTGTGTCAGGCAAACTCCCTGCCAATTGTTTTCATCAAATGAAAATGTCTCTACACCGTCAGTCATATTGACCCCACATTTCTTATGGCTTTTCAGCCTGTTATCAGGAGATTAACTCTGTCTACCCTATGGTAATGATTACCTATGCTACTTCAACCATTTGTTTTAAGAGGTTATAGCTATTTTAGTGCTTTTTTTGATCGAAATGAGCTTATTTACTAAGCAAAAACAGCCAAAAAAGAACTTAACACGATGAAAAATAACAGATAAATAGAGTTACATTTTTTATTTAATTTTGTACTAATAAATACACAAAAATGACACAAATTAATAAAGATGCATTTATTATACAACTTAATTTATTTGATAAAAATGAAAATGCATTCATCTGAATATATAGGTGGGGGCAATTGATAAAAACAACAACTCGTTTTCGAGATATTTTCCCGAAAACGAGTTAGACAAAGAAACGAAGGGTGTTACTCAAATAAAACCGCAGTTGTTAGACGTGATGTGCAACATAACTTGCCTTGCTCATTGAAAATTTCAATGTTCCAGACTTGCTGACGCCGGCCGAGATGAATGGGCTTGCAAACGCCACGTACAACACCTGAACGCGCTGCACGAACATGGTTAGCATTGATTTCAACACCCACCACGCGCTGTTCACCTTCAGTGCACATATAGCCTGCGATAGAGCCTAATGACTCAGCCAATACCACGGATGCGCCACCATGCAGCAAACCAAAAGGCTGCTTTGTTCGCGCATCCACCGGCATCGTGCCTTCCATATAATCATCACCCACTTTGGTGATTTCGATACCAATGTGCCCTAACATGCAAGTTTTTGACATTTCAGCTAATTGTGCTAAATCAAATTGACGTTTCCAAATCATTAAACAATCTCCAACAAAGCTTGAATCGGGTGTTTTATTAACGTGTTTTCCATGCGTTTTACTTGGCTGCGGCAAGAGTAGCCTGAACTTAAACAGCGCTCTTTTGGCAGTGACGACATCGCCCCTTTCCAAGATAAGTTATAAATTCCTTTCGAGTTTTCTAGGTTTGCAACCTCGTGTCCATAAGTTCCCGCCATTCCACAACAGCCTACACTCACATTGTTAAGTTGCTGCCCAAAGCGTGCAAATAAAGACGCCCATTGGTTTGCACTGTTTGGCAGTGCTGTCGATTCGGTACAATGACCAAAAAAATACCATGGCTGTGCTTCACCTGTTTGTGCAATTTGTGGTTCAGGCAAGGTAATTAACCATTCATGAGCCAGCATTACCGTAAATTGGCATTGGTCTTTACCTAAAATTTCATGGTATTCATCGCGATAGCACAAAACTAATGCAGGGTCGACTCCCACCATGGGCAATTGCAATTTTGCCACACGGTTTAAAAAGTCCGCGGTTTTACGAGCCGTTTTCGCAAATTTAGCTAGAAAGCCTTTGATATGTTGCGCTTTACCATTGGGTGAAAATGGCAACAACACGGGCTTATAACCTAATTTTTCGATTAATCGCACAAAATCTGCAACGACTTTCGCATCGTAATAGCTGGTAAATGGGTCTTGTACCACCAGCACATAATTTTCCCGTTGCCCTGCGCTCATTCCTTCAAGTTGCTCTAACGTCACTGTGACTGCAGCGTGGCCTGAAAGCTCTTGTTTTAAAGTCGGTTGCGAAAACAGCGGCAAATCCACCATCCCAATAGTGCGTTCACTTAATTTTTGCACGATATTTTGACGCAAGAAAAAGTTAAAAACACCAGGCACTTTTGACAGTAACGGCGCACTTGCTTCCACATTTGCAACGATATGGTCACGAACAGGGCGCAAATAGCGGCCGTGATATAACGCTAAAAATTTCGCTCTAAACGATGGCACATCAATTTTAATTGGGCATTGTGTTGAACACGCCTTACACGCCAAACACCCTGACATCGAGGCTTTGACTTCATGGGAAAAATCATAATCCCCTTGTTTAGCTCGCCACGTATTGCGTGTTTTTTCAATCAATCCACGTAATGATGGTTGGCTCTGCGTGATACCTTTTTCAAGATGCTCCGGTGTCACGCCTTGCTCGGCAAGTAACCTCAACCATTCGCGCACTAATGTGGCGCGCCCTTTTGGTGAATGAATACGCTGGCCACTGATTTTCATCGATGGGCACATTGGGCTTTTCACATCAAAGTTAAAACAGAGCCCGTTTCCATTACAGTCCATTGCACCACGGAACTCTTGGCGCATCTGCACCGGAATTTGGCGGTCGTATGTACCGCGTTTGATGCCATCAACTTGTTTCATTGGTGCATCTAAACCCGCTGGCGGGCAAATTTTCCCCGGATTCAAACGATTGTCGGGGTCAAATGCAGCTTTAATATTACGTAATTCACCGTACAGCACATCACCAAAGAACTCAGGGCTATACTCCGCGCGGAAACCTTTACCGTGCTCCCCCCAAAGAAGACCACCGTATTTCGCAGTTAATGCAACAATTTCATCAGAAATTTGTTTCATTAATACTTCTTGCTGTGGATCGCACATATCCAACGCAGGGCGCACATGTAAAACCCCTGCATCCACATGGCCAAACATGCCATAATTGAGTTTATGATTGTCTAGCAACGCTCTGAATTCAACAATATAATCAGCAAGATGCTCAGGTGGAACACATGTATCTTCAACAAATGGAATAGGCTTAGCGGCCCCTTTACTGTTACCCAGTAAACCAACCGCTTTTTTACGCATATTATAAATACGTGTGATATCTTCAAGATCATGACAGGTTTGGTAACCAATTACGCCTGCTTGATTGCTTGCCATTAATTCATCTAAGCGTTGACACAAACTTTCAGTCAATTGATTGATTTCATCTTCATCGTCGCCGCTAAATTCAACAATGTTTAACCCTAACATTTCTTTGTTTGGCACATCAGTAATTAAGGCTTTGACGGAATGCCAAACGATGTCTTCCTTCGCAAGGTTAAGCACTTTTGAATCAACCGTTTCAACGGATAATGCTTTAGCCTGCACCATAAAAGGCGCATTACGTAGTGCAGACTCAAACGAGTCATATTTCACATTTACTAAGCGGCGTACTTTAGGAAGTGGCGTAATATCCAGCGTCGCTTCCGTGATAAACGCAAGAGACCCTTCTGACCCCGTTAGAATACGGGTGAGGTCAAACTCCGTTAACTCATCGTTAAACACATGGCGTAAATCATAGCCCGTTAAAAAACGGTTAAGCTTGGGAAATTTTGCTTCAATTAACGGACGTTGTTCAAGGCAGCGCTCTAATACCGTTTTATAGATACGCCCCACCACCGAATCTTCAGACGCAATCGTTTGGGCGAGAGCAATAGGCATAGCTCGGGTATCGAGGCATTCACCTCCCAATACCATCGCTTTAACGCCTAATACATGATCAGAGGTTTTACCATAAACCAGCGAACCTTGTCCTGATGCATCTGTATTAATCATCCCACCTAGTGTGGCACGGTTACTGGTTGATAATTCAGGTGAGAAAAAATAGCCGTATGGCTTTAGAAATTGGTTCAGCTGGTCTTTTATGACCCCCGCCTCAACCTTAACCCAACCCTGCTCTGGGTTAATTTCTAAAATGCGGTTCATATAGCGGGACATATCGACCACAATCCCTTCAGTTAAGGATTGCCCGTTTGTTCCCGTACCACCGCCACGAGGTGTGAAAGTGAGCTCACGGTATTTTTCTTGCCCTGCAACACGTGTAATAATTTGCACGTCCGCACTAGAGCGCGGGAAAACGACAGCTTGAGGCAGCAACTGATAAATACTGTTGTCTGTCGCCATGGATAATCTTTCTGCATAACTGGTGCCAGTATCACCCGTAAAACCTTGTTCTTGTAGCTCATGCAAGAACGTGATGACGAGTTGGCTGAGATGAGGTGCTTCTGATATACGCGGGATCATTATTAACGATGACTCTTGTTGTTTAGTGTTCGCATTACTCGTTATGTACTATCTTTATTTTAAGTTGCACAATAGTGTCTTAGGTTTATGAAAAACGTATTCACAGCCTGTAAAGACAGTACAGCCGCTGATGACATTGTCGTCATGAACCATATCACAATATTGTTTTTTTTAACCGTGAAAAATAATTACGTTATTTTCGCCTTAAAAAACCCGACACATGCAGAATTTTCATTTGTTAAGGATCAATCATTAATGGAAAAATCGCAAAAACGTTTGGATCTACCCAAACTTATTTTCGGGCTGCTATCCATCGTTTTACTGATAGCCGCCTGCTTTTGGGTACTTAATCCCTTTATTCTTGGTTTTGTTTGGGCAGGAATGATGGTCATTGCAACTTGGCCGCTGTTATTGCGCCTTGAAGCTCGCCTGTGGAATAAAAGATGGCTTGCAGCCTTAGTGATGGTTCTTCTCATTTTACTGCTGTTTGTGATCCCTCTTGGCATTTTAATCGGCAGTATCATTGAAAACAGCTCTCCACTCATTGAGCTGGCAAAGTCCCCATCAAGCCTCACATTGCCTGACTTAGAGTGGTTAAACACTATCCCTATGGTTGGCGAAAAGATTTATTACGCATGGCATAGCCTCGTTGCCAGTGGTGGTAATGCCCTACTTGCTAAAATTCAGCCTTACTTTGGGCAGGCTGCTGGTTGGTTTGCAACACAAGCAATTAGTGCTGGGCGTTTTGTTTTCCACTTAGTATTAATGCTGCTCTTTAGTGGACTACTCTACCTGAAAGGCGAAACGGTCATGTTAGGCATGCGCCATTTTGCCGTTCGTTTAGCAGGGATCCGTGGTGATGCTGCCGTTGTCTTAGCCGCACAATCCATTCGCGCAGTTGCACTTGGTGTAGTTGTGACCGCGTTGATTCAAGCGATTGTTGGTGGTGTTGGCCTTGCACTATCGGGTATTAGTTATGCGGCTATTCTGACCGTATTGCTGTTTATCTGCTGTGTAGCGCAATTAGGGCCCCTATTAATTATGATCCCATCAGTATTATGGTTATTTTGGACTGGCGATACCACGTGGGGCATTATTTTAGCGGTTTGGGCCGCCATTGTTGCAACCATGGATGGTGTACTTCGCCCATGGCTGATTAAGATGGGGGCTGATTTACCAATGGTACTGATCCTTGTTGGGGTTATCGGCGGGATTTTATCATTTGGTATGATTGGATTGTTTATTGGCCCTGTTGTTTTAGCGGTTTCCTACAGTTTATTGAAGGCTTGGATGAACGAAGTCGCCCCACCTAATGAAGATCTAAGTGAAACCGAAAAGTTTCTCGCAGAAGAATTCTTGATTAAGAAATAATTTTATTAAGTGAAGCAGATATGTTTATCGTTAAGCATGTCTGTTTCAATAATGGTTCTTCTCTCATTAATATTTAGAAACAATATTTAACATTCTAACGTTAGTATTCAGCTTAATTTATGTTAACATAAAACTACTGAATATTTCTCTTTACGTAACAATAGGTAATATTAATATTGAGAGTGTTCTTAATGATTGTATAATTTAATTAGTTTATTATCCAATCACTGAATTAAATGAATTTAATCATTATGCTGCCTCCCTTTCTTGGCGTAATGACAAACGAATTGCTGTGTGTAGTCTTTGCCTGTCAGCCCATGATAGGCTTTTTTTTTGCGTAAACATTCAAAATGAATAATATTCATGTCTAAATTAAATCATCACTTTATAAGCATTGATTGAAATCAACTTTCAATTTGCTTGCTTTAATTAAGTAAACATACTCCCTATGTATTATTCCCTATACTTTCTTTTTAATTGATCACATCAGTGATGCACCACAACCCATACATCATTACGCTTATTATGTGTAATAATGTATGCGAAATTAAAATATGTATGTCATATTAAATGCATAATCATTCGCTATTTTTTATATCTATCTTATTACGTAATCGTTATTACCAATTGCAATAATAGATATTTCAAATTAAGTAAAAAGGCCGACTGGGGAATACCCAATCGGCCTTTCAATTAATAAATAGTGTTGTTATTGGTTTTCTGCGATTGTTAACCACGTTTGAACCACAGTATCTGGGTTCAATGATAAGCTATCAATACCTTCGTCAACTAACCACTGAGCAAAGTCTTGGTGATCAGATGGACCTTGACCACAAATTCCCACATATTTATTCTGACGTTTCGCCGCTTTTATCGCCATAGAAAGCATCGCTTTAACAGCATCGTTGCGTTCATCAAATAGTTCAGAAACAACGCCAGAATCCCTATCTAAGCCTAATGTCAACTGAGTCATATCGTTAGAGCCGATAGAGAAACCATCAAAATGCTCAAGGAATTGATCGGCTAACAGTGCGTTTGATGGGATTTCACACATCATAATCACTTTTAAGCCGTTCTCACCACGCCTTAAATCATGCTTCGCCAGTTCTGCAATAACAGATTCCGCTTGTGCAACGGTACGCACAAACGGGATCATCACTTCAACATTAGTGAGCCCCATGGTATTACGCACGCGTTTAACCGCTTCACACTCCAACGCAAAACATGCGCGGAAGCTATCAGAAACATAGCGCCCTGCACCACGGAAACCTAACATTGGGTTTTCTTCTTCTGGCTCATAAATATCGCCACCCACTAAATTAGCGTATTCATTAGATTTAAAGTCAGATAAGCGAACAATCACACGTTTTGGCCAGAATGCCGCAGCTAACGTTGAGATCCCTTCAGTTAATTTGCCGATGTAAAACTCAATCGGGTCTTCATAACCTGCCATCATTTCACGAATTTCAGCTTGTAATTCAGGCGATTGTTTATCAAATTCCAGTAATGCTCTTGGGTGAACCCCAATCATGCGGTTAATGATAAATTCCAAACGCGCTAAACCTACACCTTCGTTTGGTAAACAGGCAAAATCAAATGCACGGTCAGGGTTACCCACGTTCATCATAATTTTGACATTAAGGTCAGGCATATCACTCACTTCTGAACTGTGAATTTCAAATGCCAACTCACCGTCATATACGAACCCAGTATCACCTTCGGCACAAGAAACCGTCACATTTTGGCCTTCTTGTAAGCGCTCTGTTGCATCGCCACAGCCTACTACCGCAGGAATACCCAGTTCACGAGCAATAATTGCAGCGTGGCATGTACGCCCACCACGGTTAGTTACGATAGCGGCGGCCTTTTTCATGATAGGTTCCCAGTCAGGATCTGTCATGTCAGTGACCAACACATCACCTGGCTGAATTCTATCCATTTCACTAAGGTTATGGATAACTTTCACTTTACCAGCACCAATACGATGACCAATGGCACGGCCCTCTACCAGCACTTGGCCTTGCTGTTTTAACTGATAACGCTCCATCACTTGTTGATTGGAACGTACAGTTTCTGGTCTTGCTTGAACAATATACAGACGCCCATTATGACCATCTTTTGCCCACTCAATATCCATTGGGCGGCCGTAGTGTTTTTCAATCTGCAATGCTTGGCGAGCTAGCTCTTCAACCTCAAGATCAGTCAAAGAGAAACGATTGCGTAACGCTTCTGGTACATCTTCAATTTGCACTTGTTTGCCGTGCTCTTTACTGTTGGCATACACCATTTGTAATTTTTTAGAGCCAAGGGTACGGCGCACAATTGCAGGGCGGTTATTTTTCAGTGTTGGTTTATGAACATAGAACTCATCTGGGTTCACAGCACCTTGCACTACCATCTCACCTAAACCATAAGCTGAAGTGATGAAAACAACCTGATCAAAACCAGATTCGGTATCAATGGTGAACATCACACCCGATGACGCTAAATCAGAACGAACCATTCTTTGAACACCTGCAGATAATGCTACGCCGCGATGGTCGTAACCTTGGTGTACACGATATGAAATCGCACGGTCGTTAAATAAAGATGCAAATACGTGTTTAATCGCAACTAAAACGGCATCAATACCTTGAACGTTTAAGAATGTTTCTTGCTGCCCTGCAAATGAAGCATCTGGCATATCTTCTGCGGTAGCAGACGAACGCACAGCAAATGAAGCTTCCGCTTCACCTTCAGAAAGCTGAGCAAACGCATCACGAATATCTTGTTCCAACTCCTTCGTCAGTGGGGTATCAATCACCCATTGACGGATCTGAGCACCTGCTACAGCCAGTTGGTTCACATCATCAATATCCGTTTCATCTAGCAGGTTGTAAATGCGCTGATTTACACCGCTCTGCTCCAGAAAATCATTAAACGCCTGTGCGGTTGTCGCGAAACCGTTAGGTACGGATACACCCAGATCAGATAAGTTAGTGATCATTTCACCGAGAGAGGCATTTTTACCCCCTACACGGTCAACATCATTCATCCCTAATTGGTTATACCAAAGTACATTACACGGAGTGAGGCCATTTGTGGACATTGAAAGCGATCCTTTTATAGCAATTTAGTGACAGAGTACATATCGTAAAAAATCTCGTTGGCGAAATATCGCCTCGTGAAATAGACTAGCACAGACGCTAATAGAAGATGGACAGGTGAATCGTTCCATCAAATAAGAAAACTTTTTTGTTCTAAAAATCGTTCAAAAAATGGCTATACTTCCCCCTATAAACTAATTTTTAAACTTTAAACAAAGATAATATCTCTCGATAACCAGTGATAAATACAATAAGAGACTAATAATGATGACCGAATTAGGAGCAATGAATACGATGGCCAGCCAAGTTCAACGCACTGTTTTCTTTATTTCTGATGGTACAGCGATTACAGCTGAAACTTTAGGGCATGCTGTACTTTCACAGTTTCCCTTGTCATTTACCTCTTATACATTGCCCTTTGTCACTACGCTAACCCGTGCAGAAGAAATAAAACAAAAAATTAATCTACTCTACGAAGAGACGCAAATTCGCCCTTTGGTGTTTTATTCCATCATCTCCCCTGAAGTTAAACAGATAATTACCCAGAGCTCTGGGTTTTGCCAAGATATCGTGCAAAGTCTCGTTGCGCCGATTCAAAAGGAAGTTGGTCTGGAGCCTGAGCCTAAACTAAATCGAACCCACGGTTTATCTATGCAGAATATGAATCAATACGATGCACGCATTGCCGCAATTGAATATACACTGGCTCATGACGATGGAATTTCCCTAAGAAATCTCGACCAAGCTCAGGTAATTTTAATTGGAGTTTCCCGCTGTGGTAAAACACCCACCAGCCTTTATTTAGCCATGCAATTTGGCATTCAAGCGGCAAACTACCCATTCACAGCGGATGATATGGATAACTTGCAGTTACCAGTAGCACTACGTCCCTATACCCACAAATTATTTGGTTTGACCATTAGCCCAGAGCGGTTAGCCGCAATCCGTGAAGAACGTCGTGAAAATAGCCGCTATGCCTCTATCAGGCAGTGTCGAATTGAAATTGCTGAAGTGGAAGCGCTATTTAGACAGAATAAAATCAATTACTTAAATACCACTAACTATTCTGTAGAAGAAATTTCTGCAAAAGTGATTGATACCATGGGGCTTCAAAGACGTATATTTTAGTGAATATAAAATAAAAAAAAATATTCACTCAATTTACGTTGGAGGTTGAAATTAAGCCATATTCGTTTATTGTGATCTTTATCACTTATATGGCGACAGCCTATTCAAGTTTTTGAGAACAAAAATGCACAAAACTGATGAGTTACGTACTGCGAGAGTGGACAGTTTAATCACGCCACAAGCTCTCGCTGATGAATTTCCTATTTCCGCAGAAGTTGCCGAAAACGTGACAGCGTCACGAAAACGTATTGAACAGATTTTATCAGGGCAAGACCCGCGTTTGCTGGTGATTATTGGCCCATGTTCTATTCATGATATTGATGCTGCCATCGAATATGCAAAGAAACTTAATGAACTAAAAGTGCGCCATCAAGACCGCTTAGAAATCGTCATGCGCACCTATTTTGAAAAACCGCGCACTGTTGTCGGCTGGAAAGGCTTAATCTCTGATCCGAACTTAGACAATTCATGCCAAGTCAATACGGGTATTCGCCTTGCCCGTAAATTATTGATTGAAGTTAACCAAATAGGGTTAGCCACTGCCACTGAATTTCTCGATATGGTAACGGGTCAATATATTGCTGATTTGATTAGCTGGGGCGCAATTGGTGCGCGCACAACTGAGAGCCAAATTCACCGTGAAATGGCCTCCGCATTGTCTTGCCCTGTTGGTTTTAAAAATGGGACGGATGGTAATATTAACATCGCCATTGACGCTATCAGAGCCGCAAAAGCGCAGCATATGTTTTTATCTCCAGATAAAAATGGCCAGATGACCATCTACCAAACCAGCGGTAACCCACATGGGCATGTCATTATGCGTGGTGGTAAACAGCCAAATTACAGTGCTGGTGACCTTGCAGCAGCGTGCGACAAATTGCGTAAATTTGAATTACCAGAGCACTTAGTCGTTGACTTTAGCCATGGTAATTGCCAAAAAATTCATCGTCGCCAACTTGAAGTTGCACGTGATATTGCAGAACAAATTAAAGATGGCTCAACCACAATTAGCGGCGTGATGGCCGAGAGCTTTTTAGTTGAAGGCACACAGAAAGTCAGCTCTGAACAACCTTTGGTTTATGGTCAATCAATTACTGACCCTTGTCTTGGTTGGGATGATACTGAACAACTGATTGAAATTCTTGCTCAAGCAGTGGAGCATCGCTTTAAGTAATTCCTCACTCAATCTCCCCACTCGCTTTGATTAATTTCTTATCAAAGCGAGCTTAAACCATCACCTCAGAAAATAAAAAAACAAAATCAATATTCACCACAATATTAATAACTATTAATTTTTGATTATCACCCAATTTACTCCAAAAAACCCTTGACCACTCACTCTGTTAACGATAATAATTCTCACTGCTAACACGCTACTCGTTAGAAAACGCATGAGAAAAATTTTATGACCTTATTAAAAAAGACAAATCAAATGGTATCGAAGAACCTTTTTTCAGATAAAAATGAAGAACGACATTCGGTACCTATTGAAACAAAACCAACTCAGGCGATATTAACAACACGCATGGTTGATAGTCAGCAGTTACTTAATAAGGATGGCAAAGTTGAAATTTTACACCACGGGGAAATTTACCAACTAAAGCAAACACGCTCAGGTAAATTAATTCTAACGAAATAAATAAGTTATACCGATAATCTATAGCACGCCCCCCAGATACTATCAAGGCAGCCAGCTTAAACTACACATAAGGAAAGGATTTCCTATGCTATTTAACCTGATGCCAGCACCAATTTCTAATCATCAACATAAATATAAGTTCCGTTTTTCAACGCTTGCTACTGCTTTAGCCGTTACCACTACCAGCCAAATCACACTTGCACAACAAGAAACCAGCGACATTATTCATGTTAGCCAATCACCGTTTAATCATGAAAAAATTGCTGTTGCTCAGCAAGTAGATGTTATCGACGTCCAAGCCCCTGAATTACAATCTGCCACTTCCGTTTTAGATTTACTCAAAGGGCAATCAGGGATACTCGTTACAGGCGCAGGAAGTACGTATGGGCAAAACCTGCAAATGCGAGGTTATGATAGCCGAGGTGTAAAAATCACTGTCGATAATGTCACGCAGGATTTTAGCTCGGGCTTGTTTGATGCCACTTTTATTGACCCGACCTTAGTGAAAAAAGTCACTGTTCATAAAGGTGGTGGTTCACTTCACCATGGTGGTGGGGCATTGGCAGGGCTTGTTTCAATTAAAACTCTCAACGCCACTGACTTACTGAAACCGGGTCAGAAATTAGGTGGGCAAATCTACAGCGGAATTAACCGTAATGACCATAGCTATTATGCAGGTAGTGCACTATATGGGCGTACTGGTAATTTAGATACCCTACTAAGCTACAGTAAACGCAAAAAACAACTCGATGATGTGTTTGCTTCAAAAAGCCTAAACCACGATGAAAATATTGATAACTGGATGGTAAAAACCACTTGGTTTGCCCGCCCTGAATATCAAATTACATTACAGCTCAAAGAATATCGCAACGAAAGTATTACGCTAAAGCAACCTTCTGTTCAGGTCGATATGACGCGATACAAAAATACGCCTCATGAGAGAAAAAGCCATCAGCGGGATGTTATCATCAATCAGCACGTTAACCTTAATAATCAATATAACTGGCAAGCTGACTGGGATACTTACTATTCAGATCTTCATTTTGAACAGCTTGATATTGTTAAGGTCAATAGTATTTTCAATAAAATCAATAAATATGATCAAGAAAAGCGCCATCAATATAGCTATGGAACCACATTTTCTAATAGTTTCAACCTTCCTATTAACGACATCGGAAACCAATATATCCAAAGTGGTTTCGACTATATTAAGCAACAACAAAAATCAAATGCCCATGCGACAAGTTACCCCCCTTCTGAGTTAGCTAATACATCTTTCTGGTTAATAGATGACTTCACTCTGGCTCGCTACCCAGTCACCTTCTCAGCAGGTACACGATTTACCCATTACCAAACGTCACGTAAAGAATTTGCAACAAATACACAAACAAATTGGTCCTCACGGTTTGCGGTTAGTGCAACCCCTGTTCATTGGCTAACATTACGCACATCATATTCGGAAGGCTACCGTACTCCAAAAATGGCTGAGTTATACAATAACTCACATCATTTCTCGATACCTTTCACCAAAATGGTGTCTAATTTTCGAGTCTCTCCGGACTTACAGCCTGAGACAAACAAAACTTATGAAGCTGGTTTAGACTTCAGTTTTGATGAAATCGCTTTTACTGGTGATTCTTTGCAATTTGGCTCAACATTTTTTAGCACAAAAGCCAAAAATCATATCACCGTAGACAGTAAATATTCAGCACTTGAAAACGATGATAAAACCATACGCGGTTACTTCCCCGATGAAACATTTTTCATCAACGTCCCTTTTGCAACGATTTATGGGTTTGATAGCTTTATTCAATATAGTACCTACTGGTTTGACTTAAATGCCAGTTATAACCAAACCATAGGTAAAGAAGACAAAGACAACTACTCACTTTCAGCTATACGCCCCGAAAGCCTAGTTGTGCGCTTTAATGCACCTATTTTAACAACAGGCCTTAATCTTGGTTGGGTTGGTGAGTTTTCAGCAAAAACAAAATTTGAAGGAAATACAACTTACCAGTTACCAAAGCATAAATCGAAACAAGGGTTAGACCGCTATCACAAGGAAGTTGTGCAATACGCGGGATACGGCATCCATGATTTTTATATCAACTACAAAGCAGATCAGTTTATCGAAGGTCTCAGTTCAACATTAGCTCTTAAAAATGCATTTGATAAAAACTACGTTTCTTCTACGGGCATTCCACAAGAAGGCCGTAATTTCTATTTTAACGTGAATTATAAATGGTAACGAAATAATTAAGTCGGCAAGTTGGGGTTATTAATACGGTGAATAACCCCAACTAATTGCCGTTGCAAACAATCAAGAAAAAGGAGATTAATATGAATTCAATATGTTATGAAAATTACCAGCAGATTAAACAACAGTTCCCTGACAAACATGCTCGGGACTTAGCAAATCAACTTAACATCACTGAAGCCGAGCTTTTATATCATAGAGTCGGCTATGATGATGCAAAACGGCTTTCAGGCAATTTACCTGAATTACTCCATGCACTCTCGACCATTGGCCAAGCAAAAGCAATTACACGTAATGATTATGTCGTAAACATTCAAACAGGGTTATATGATAATCCCCGTTTTAGTGATCATGCAGGCCTTTTCTTAAATCCGGGGCAATTAGATTTACGTATGTTTTTTGCTCAATGGGATTCCATGTTTACGCTTACAGAACAAATAGGAAATAAAATTCGGCACAGCATTCAATTTTTTGATAAAAATGGCGATGCCATACATAAAGTTTATACCTGTGAACACACCGATATGAATGTGTGGCAAGACATCATTACCCACTATACATCCACTGATAACCCTCCGCTGCAACTCGATACAGTTTTATCATTTTCAGATAACGAAATCAGTGATGAAACTAAGCAACAGATTGAACAACAATGGCGCGACATGTCAAATGTGCATCAGTTTTTCACCTTATTAAAAGCACATAATTTAAGTCGGCAGCAAATTTTTCGCATTGTCAGTAATGAACTCGCTTGGCAGGTACCAACAAACTCACTATCGCAATTACTATCACTTGCCCATCAAGCTAAAAATGAGATTATGCTTTTTGTTGGCAATCGTGGCTGTGTACAAATTTTCACTGGTGTTATCAATAAAATTTCATCACTGAGAATTGAAAGCTCACAAACAGATTGGCTTAATGCTTCTAGCAATGATTTTAATTTGCATATTATTGAGAATGGTATTTCTGAATGTTGGGTGACTCGAAAACCGACACAAGATGGGTTTGTGACAAGTCTGGAAGTCTTCGATAACCAAGGTAATCAAATCATACAAATGTATGGGCAGCGTACTGAAGGTGTTCCTGAGCAAGCGTTGTGGAACCAACAAATACTTTCTCTGCCCCATATTTAATTACTGAGTCATTTTATGCAATACTGGCTTCTAGTGCTCGTAACGCTTTGTGTATCAAATAATGCGATGTCGAAAGAGCGCATAGTGTCTTTGGGTAACGATATCACCGAAATTATTTTTGCGCTTAATTTTGGTGACAACATCATTGCTCAAAGCACTTTAGGCTCTTTAGCACAAATTTCTCCAACTATTGAAGATATAAAACGTATTGATCCTCAACGTATTGTTTCAATGCGGCCTACTCTTGTTTTAGCCAGCGACCAAGCTAGGCATTCGTCAGCCTTATTACATATACAAAACCAAGGAATACACGTTATTAAAGTTGCTCGTGGAATGACATTAGAAGCCATCCCTAACAAAATTCGCATCATTGCCAAACAAATAAATCAAGTCCATTTAGGGGAACAACTTATCCAAAGCTTTCAGGATGACCTCAGTAAAATCAAAATATCCCCAATAAATAAAAATATCCTGTTTATTAGCAATAAAGGTGGTGCCCTACCCTTAATTGCAGGAACGAATACAACAGCAGATAAATTGATTACCGCAATTGGCGCTAAAAATGCCATGGCAAACGTGGCACTCTATCAGCCTCTTTCGCCCGAAGCCGTTATTGAAGGACGACCAGATTTAATTGTCGTAAGCCATGAGAGTGCTAAAACGCTTGGAGGCGCAAAAAGTATTTGGCGGCTCCCCGGCATGTCAATGACACCTGCGGGCAAGAATAAGTCATTAGTGATAGTGGATGAAACAGGCATGCTACACTTCGGCCTAAGCACACCCCAGGTGATGGCGCAGATACGTCAAGCATTAGAAAAATTACCTGAATAAAATTCAGCAATATAAGCTAATCACTGGCAATAAAATTCATTACCTTTTGATTTTAATGAATTTAAACAAAAAATAATCTCTCCATTTTTTCTAGCAAATAATGCCAATAAGCAATTAATTCAGTATTGAAAAGATACTAAATATTAAATCTCAAATTTTGAATAGTTACAGTCATTTTGATCAATACAATTAACTCGGAATTTCCTGTCTATTGTTATAAAAAATGCACAATTAATTTTTCAATTATTTACTTGGTTAATAAAATCGAACAGTTCAAACAAAAAATTTGAACGAGTATTTTCAACCTAATTTTTTTTGCACAAATAACAAAAAACAAAGCGATAACCATTTGATTATTAATATATTTAAACATTCATTAGTGTATGTTTAAAATATTGATTTTTTCAATAGCTATCATACCGATAGCTATTCTCATTCAAAAAAAGCACGTTTAGCCTATCGATATATCGGAAAAAAAGGAAGAATAGACTCCAATTTCGTGAGTTATTATTAGTTATTAATGAACAATAGCCTACTTGAGTAGGAGGTAAACATGTCAGAAAGTGTAGTCAACGATATCGTTAAATGGCTGGAAAGTCAGTTGCAACGCAATGAAGGCATCAAAATCGACACAATAGCCGATAAGAGCGGTTATTCTAAATGGCATTTACAGCGTGTTTTCAAAGAAATGAAAGGCTGCACGCTTGGCGAATACGTCCGTAAACGTCGTTTACTAGAAGCTGCTAAATCACTACGTGAAGGCAACTTGCCAATCCTTGATATTGCTCTGCAATACGGATTCAGTTCACAAGCTACATTTACACGTATCTTTAAAAAACATTTCGATACGACCCCAGCAAAATTCCGCCAAACAGGTGAGCTGCCAGAATGCAAAAGTTTTATGACATGCAGTTGTCATAACTAATGAGTTCTATTTCAAGATCATTCCTTCCTATTTAGTTGTTAGTATTTTTTGAAGTCTATGTCTGAGCCGACAATGTCGGCTCATTTTTTAACTTAACTCGTACACTAACCAGCTCTCTAAATCGCTAAGTTGATCTTGCAACTCAGGCCACTGCTGTTTCATCTGATGACATAACATTCTCATCGTTTCTGCTTGATAAACCTTCCCCAGCATATGTTCACTTAGCCACTCAAGGGGAGTTGGGTCTAAGCTATCAGTAAAAAACTGACAACGGGTAATTACCCCTTTTTCAATATCAAAGTGAAACTCAATCCCGCCCCATGGGAAGCGAGTATCTGAATAATGAGAAAATGCAGGTGCTTGGCCAAAGTTCCATTCCCAGCTACTTTGCTTGGCAAATGTTTCCGTAAAATTTGGCAAGTCAGGTAGCTTTTCAGGTGAGATATACTCTGCTTCAACAGTTTCACCAAAATGGCTAAAAAAACTTTTAATGACACCTTCACAGACTATTTCATGGCTAATGTTTGGAACAAGTTCAGAGAGATTTGCGACGCGAGATCGAACCGAGGTGATCCCTTTTGCCTGTAATTTTTTAGGATCGGGGTTAAGGTAATTGGCTAACCGACTCAAATCTGCATTAATCAATAAGGTGCCATGGTGAAAACCGCGGTCTTTCGTTTCTCGATAAGCAGAACCCGAAATTTTTCGCGGGCCATTTTCGGTATTGAGCACTAAATCATTACGCCCTGAAATTTCAGCTACAATCCCCACATTCGCGAGCCCATCAACAATAATTTGCGTTGAGATTGTTTTATCGTACTCTGGCTTGCCCGCCATAAATGTAAAACAGGTATTGCCTAAGTCATGAAACACAGCCCCACCACCGCTACTACGACGAGCAAGACGCACATTGTCTTCCTCCATTCGGCGAGTGTTGCATTCTTTCCACGGGTTTTGTGCGCGCCCAATAACCACGGTATCAGCATTACGCCACAAAAACATTACACGTTGGTCGGCAGACATTTGCCTAAAAATGGTTTCTTCAACAGCAAGGTTGAACCAAGGATCAAAAGATTCTGAAATGAGTAAACGTAATGTTGACATGAAACTATCCTAAAAATAAAACTTGCCCTTAAGATAGCATAATCGCTGAAGAAAATAGCGAGCTTAAATGCGTCTGGCTTGCCAGAACACTTTTCGCCAATACACGTTGTCCATTGATGAGCGGATCACGCCTTTGCTGGTTGATGCATGAATAAAAGTATTATCTGTATCATAAATACCAACGTGCAAACCATTTTCGCCAGATCCGGTTTTAAAAAACACAAGGTCACCAGGCATTAAGTCTGTTTTATCAATGCGTGTACCAAGTTGAGTTTGGTCGACGGTAGTTCTAGGTAGTTGAATGGCAAAACGGTCGTTAAAGGTACGATAAACAAAACCTGAACAATCAACTCCATTTTGGCTCATCCCACCATAATGATAAGGTGCACCATACCATTGTTCTAGCTGGTCTTTTAATTGAGCGATAGTCATTATAGGATCAGACAGTTGGGTTTTTAGTGGTGGCGGTGCTGTACGCTTAACGGATGTTGATGAACAACCAATTAAAACCAAGCACAGTAATAACGGCAAGTGTTGTATTTTAATCACCATAAAGCACCTTACTCATTCATCTTATTGCTATATTTAACTTATATCATAACGCGTGATGAATAAAAAACAAACAATTCATTACATTATACTATTTATGCTTGTCATGTGATTTAGTTGGGCGACTAATTAACCAAACCCCCAGCAAGATAAATACAATTCCAGCCACTTTTAACCACGATGCTGGCTCATTAAACCAAGGCAAGACAACCGCTAAGATATATACAAACACATAGCTCAAGCTAATTAATGGATACGCTTTATTCAGGGCAATATATTTTAATGCAAACAACCAACACAGCATCGATAGGGCATAACACACTAACCCTAAGAAAATAATGCCTAAGCTGGTAATATTTACTAACAACCAATCAACTTGCAACCAATGCCAACCTAAAGAGAAAGATGGTAATTCAACCACTCCCATCTTTAAGCTGAGTTGCGCCACAGTCACCAATAGCGCACTGCCAATCACCCATAAATATCCTTTATTCATACGCTGATACTCATGAGCAATATCCCTATCATAATAGCAATCACGCCAAACCAATGGTTTAAACCTGTTTTTTCTTTGTATATAAACTGACCAATTAAGGTGATCAGGACAAAATTAATGCTCAGCATTGGGTAGGCAATACTCAGGGGCATGGTTTCAAGCAGTTTTAACCAAAACAGCATGCCAAGACCTAGCATTAAAACAGCAAACACCAGCCACTTAAGGGCTGATGTTGCTTTATTTTCTTTTTCACTTTGCCAGTTAACCACGGCTTGTTTTTGAGCAACTTGCCCAATACACGTCAGCACACTGACAAGCAATAGCAGCAGTAATTGCCCAATCATTGTTGATGATACACCGTGATTGCCATACGTGAGTTTTTGATCACTTCATCTGGTTTAGGAATGTCTGGGAGGTCTTCATTACGGCCTAATAAGAACACCACTGTCACCTGCCCTTCTTTACGCGCTTTGCTTAACCACTGCGCAAAAGCATCTGGCTTAACGATACGATGTTGGCTATCCGGATACTCTAAGCCATAGCTAAGCTCACCACTACTGTTATACAGATAGATATTTGAGTTTTGTGTTTCCCATGCTAGCCCAGCGGCTACGCCAACGTTACTCGCCATCAAATACTTACTGTTCATTAATAAGTCATGATTTTGATGAATAAAGTTTTGTGGCAATTTAGAATCAATAGTGTTATTAGGTAAAGCACTGCCAATACATAAGCTAATTGCTAAAGAGCATGAAGCCGCCCACAACCAATATTTAGCGTTTAACACTGTGCATAAATAACCAATTATCGCCCAGATCGAGAAAGCAACCACACCCAAAACCATTTTCGACCATTCATCAGGCTCATATAATGGCTTTTTGATCACGGTGCTCACAACAATGACGGCTATAACTGCGGCAATTCCCAATACAACATTAATAATTCCGTTTATTTTTAGCGCTCGCATGGTGCCATTTCGCACACAATCAACACCATATTTCGCCATCAGTAACGCCAGTGGTGCCATAAAAGGCAGCATGTAAGTCGGTAATTTACCGCGTGAAACACTAAAAAATAGAACAGGAACAACAAACCAGCACAGCAAAAAGAACATATCAGGGCTTGATTTACGCTCTTTCCAACCTTTTATGATTGATCCTGGCACCAATCCTGCCCATGGTAGAGCACCGAGTAAAATAATAGGGATGTAGTACCAGAATGGCGCAATGTGCTGCGCATCATCAGCGGTAAAACGCTTAATATGTTCAATCCAGAAAAAATAATTCCAATAATCAGGCTCTAGCTTCGCTATCGCCAATGCCCACGGCAAGCTAATGATAACCGCAGAAATAATGGCAAGTGGGCCATATTTGATCAGCTCAAGAAAGCGTTTTTGGTAAATGGTGACAGGCAACATGACAATGACAGGGATGGCTAAAGCCAAAAAACCTTTGGTCATAAATGCCATGCCACAGGCTAACCCTAAGCAAACCCATGCTGCCAGTTTTGTCTTGACCTCCCTCGCCTTCATTGCCCATAAGCAACAAAACATACTGGCCGCAATCCACAGCGATAACATTGGGTCAAGCACACTGTATGTCCCGATGGAAAAGACGAGGAACATTGAGATGTAGATTAAGCTAGCGACATAAGCAACGTGGTTATTACGCCACATCATTTTTGCCATGCGATAGACAAGTAACGCACTAAGAAGAATACAAAAAACAGAACCAAAGCGAACCGCGAAATTAGTTTCACCAAAAATCATCTGGCTAATGTTATTTATCCAATACCCTGCGACAGGTTTTTCAAAATAACGTACATCCAACATGTAAGGAACAATCCAGTCCCCACGTTGGAGCATTTCCCGACTAATTTCTGCATAGCGGGTTTCATCTGGTTGCCAAAGTAAACGGCTGTTCAACGGCAACAAATAAGTTAGGATAAAAAAAAGAGCCAGCAGAGAGGCTCCTACTTTGCTCGCTCGATTATTTAACATCGCGTGTTTATTCCTCTTCTTGGCAACCCAGCCAACCTTCACGCCCAGGGAACGGTGCTCTCACCACTCGCCCTTTTGGTAATGAATTCAGATCGTCAGGTAGCAATTCGCTTAATGTACAGAATTGGATTTCTTCTTGTGAAATTCGTTCCAATAATTGTGAAAATTGTTCTGACTTGGACATTCCTTCCACTTCAGTGTGAATAGTATAGACTGGAACGCCGCTATCATCTTTAATTGCTTGAAGAATATAATCATTAAATGCTTCATCGCTGATAACCGTACCAACAACTTCGTCATATGTCGGTAATGTCACAGGGATTTGCACTGTCCCTAACGAGCCATCATGCAAAATAGGCCTGAAAGGAAATTTTCCACGGCAGTCGCTGTTATAGTCAAAATTAAACTTTTGTTTAACCTCTAACACGCGCTCATCACCTCGCCAGCCCGCAACCGCTGAGCAGGTAACACGCTGCCCAATTGCGCATTCAAGTGCATCCACACCGAGCTTAACTTGCTCAGCGAGTTGGACCTCACTCCATTTAGCCACTTTGGCTTGCCAGCCTTGATGATCCCATGCATGTAAGCCAACTTCATGGCCTGCATCCAATGTTTGTTTCATCAAGTAGCCTAAATCTTTAGCAATTTTTTTGCCTGGCCATGCTGTACCAGCTAATAAAATATCTAACCCATAAAGAGATGCAGCGTTAGACCTAAGCATTTTCCACAGAAATTTAGGACGCAAAAGGCGCCATAAATGGCGCCCCATGTTATCGGGTCCTACACTGAAGAAAAAGCTGGCCTGAATGTTGTGCTCTTTAAGCACTTTGAGTAATTGTGGAACCCCTTTTAGCGTACCTTGGTAGGTATCCACATCAATTCTCAAGCCAACCTTTTTCATTAGTCTTTGCTACCTAACTCTTCAACAGCACCTTGTAAGAAGAAATCTAAGGTTTCTTCGATGGTATCTTTCATATCGATAGTCGGAACCCAGTCAAGTAAACGACGTGCGTTCTCAACACTTGGCTTACGGTGCTCAACATCTTGATAGCCTTGCCCGTAGTAGCTGCTGCTTTCAATTTCACGGAAGCCCGCAAATGGAGGGAATTTGCTGCGCTCTGGGTGTTTTTCAAAGCTGGCTAACAACATTTCTGCCAGTTCACGAATACTTGCTTCGTTCGTTGGATTACCGATGTTGATGATCTGGCCATCACATTTACCGTCTTTATTTTCGATAATGCGGAACAGCGCTTCGATACCGTCTTTAATATCGGTAAAGCAACGTTTCTGCGCACCACCGTCAACCAATTTGATTGGTGAGCCTTCAACCAAGTTTAAGATTAGCTGAGTGATCGCACGTGAACTACCAATACGTGCAGAGTTTAAGCTGTCTAAACGCGGGCCCATCCAGTTGAACGGACGGAATAAAGTAAATTTCAAGCCTTCTTTCGCACCGTACGCCCAAATAACTCGGTCAAGTAACTGTTTAGAAACAGAGTAAATCCAACGTTGTTTATTGATTGGACCTACGATCAAACGGGATTCGTCTTCATCAAACTCTTTATCGTCACACATACCGTAAACTTCTGAGGTAGATGGGAAAATAATACGTTTGTTATATTTCACACAGTAACGAACCACTTTCAGGTTTTCTTCAAAGTCTAATTCAAAGACACGCAGTGGGTTACGGGTATATTCGATTGGTGTTGCAATCGCCACCAGTGGCAGAATGACGTCACATTTTTTGATGTGATACTCAATCCACTCAGTGTGAATACTTACGTCGCCTTCAATAAAGTGGAAACGTGGGTTACCAATGAAACGTTCAATTGCAGATGAGCCAATATCCATACCATAGATATCATAGTTGCCATCTTTTAACAGACGCTCAGTTAAATGGTTACCGATGAAACCATTCACACCTAAAATCAATACGCGAGTACGGCGTTTAACTTGTGCAGTTGGTTTAGCACCAACACGGACATCAGTCACGATACCCATTTCGTTTGCAAGGCGGTTACCTTGCATGTAAAGACCCGTTTCGCTTTGGCCGCTAACAACTTCAATCGCGCCTTGACCACAAGCAATACGCAGTGGGTCATTAGACAGAACAGTCCCTGCGGTTTTGCCTTGGTTATCATCTAACACGCGAGCGCGCCAAATAACCATTTTACGCGCACCTAAATAGGTGAACGCACCTGGGTATGGTTCAGTCACTGCACGAATTAAGCAGTTAATTTCTTTTGCACTACGGTTCCAATCAATTTGGCCATCTTCTGCAGTACGGCGACCGAAATAAGTCGCTTGGCTTTCATCTTGAGCAATCGTTTTGTAGCTACCTGCTTCAATCAATGGCAGTGTTTTATCTAATAATACTTCCGCTGCTTCACGAACTTTCGCATGTAATGTTAAGCCAGTGTCAGTATCGGTGATGGCTACTTTCTCTTGCGCAACGATGTCGCCCGCATCTGCTTTCGCAACCATTTTATGTAAGGTTACGCCAGTTTCGCTTTCACCGTTTAATAATGCCCAATTAATTGGCGCACGGCCGCGGTATTTTGGCAATAATGAACCATGCAGGTTAAATGCCCCTTTCGGTGCGATTGCTAGCAATTCTTCACTTAACATATCGCGGTAATAGAAAGAGAAAATCACATCAGGTTTCATTTCGCGAATACGTTCAATCCATAATGGATGATTGACGTTTTCTGGAGCAAAAACAGGAAGTTCCATGTCCGCACTTAGGCGTGCTACGGAAGAGTAAAAATGGTTCTCATTAGGGTCATCAGTGTGAGTAAACACTGCCTGAATATCAAAACCCGCTTTTTCAAGCGCTTTTAGCCCTACACAGCCAATATCATGATAGGCAAAAACAATAGCTTTCATTAGTCTTCTTCCTGATTTTTGTCGGATTTTAGGTCTGCTCCGACGACTTTTTGAATAAAATAACGAGGTCTTGCGCGCACATCATTGTAAATTCTTCCGATGTATTCGCCTAATAAACCCATAGCAACAAACTGTGCACCAATAAACATAAACAGCACTGCAAACAACGTGAATACACCGTCTGCCGCCCACTGAGCACCAAAAATTAAACGCAATGCAATTAATAACACCGCCAGTACAAAACCACCTGCAGCAATCACGCTACCCACGACACTGAGTAAACGCAGTGGTGCTGTTGTTAGACAAGTAAGTAAGTCATACATTAAATTAATCAGCTTCATAAAGCTGTATTTAGAATCACCAAATTCACGTTCCGCATGCGCCACATCAATTTCGATGGTTCTACGGGCAAATGTATTGGCTAAAATCGGTATAAACGTACTTCTTTCATGACATTGCAGCATCGCCTGAATAATATGGCGACGATATGCACGTAACATACAGCCATAATCACCCATTGAACGACCCGTTGCCTTAGTGATCATCGCGTTAATCATCTTAGATGCCGTTTTACGGAACCAAGAGTCTTGGCGATTAGCACGGCGAGTTCCAACAACATCATAGCCTTGCATCGCCGTTTGCACTAAGCGAGGAATTTCTTCTGGTGGGTTTTGCAAGTCAGCATCCAGCGTAATCACTAAATCCCCATCCGCTTGATTAAACCCAGCCATAATCGCAGAATGCTGACCATAGTTACGGTTAAGGATAATCGCAATCACATGATTATCAGGGTTTTCAGCCGCTTGTGTTAACATCGCAGCTGAACGGTCACTGCTGCCGTCATCCACTAAGATTAACTCGTAGCTTTGTGTTAATTGCTTGCACGATTTAATCGTACGTTCAAGCAATTGAGGTAAGCTCTGCTCTTCATTATAGACAGGGATTACCACTGAGACCTTTTTTATCTCATCAAATTCATCTGCGTATGACACTATTTTGACTCCAAAAGAACTGCTTCCACCGCGTTAACAACTCGCTCAACATCTGCATTCGTCATATCCGGGAATAAAGGCAACGAGCACAATGTTGCACTATTCCATGTTGACTCTGGCAGTGTTAATTCAGGGTATTTTTCACGGTAATATTTTTGTGTATGTGCTGCTCGAAAATGTAAACCCGTCCCAATATCGTGCACTTTCAATTTTTCCATGAATGTATCACGGTCAATACCACAAATATCTTTATCCACTCGTACCATAAATAAGTGGTTAGCATGTAAATGTGGATATTCAGGGACACTGAGCATTTGTAATGGGAAGCTTTTCAGTAATTCGCGGTAATGCGCCGTTAATTCAGCACGACGTTGGTTCAACTGTTCCACACGGGACAATTGCACAACGGCTATCGCAGCATGAATATCGGATAAGTTATATTTAAAACCAGGTTCAACAACTTCTGCCTGTGGTTTACGTCCTTGCATTTGTCTATCAAATGCATCGACACCTAAACCATGAAATTTAAGTGCACGAACACGTTGAGCAAGCTCATCGTCATCAGTTGCAACCAAACCACCTTCTGCGCATGTCACATTCTTAATGGCATGAAATGAGAAAATGGATGTACCTTTTTCCCCAATCCATTCATCTTTATAGCGCGTACCAACGGCATGAGCTGCATCTTCAATTAACGTAACGCCTGCCTTTTGTGCGATTAAACGTAATGCATCTAAGTCGCAAGGCGCACCAGCATAGTGAACAGGAATGATAGCTTTTGTTTTTGCCGTTAACGCTTTTTCTACGGCGTCGGGTTGAATCATCAAAGTATCGCGATCAACATCAATCATGACTGGCGTTGCGCCCAGCAACTCAATCATATTAATGGTTGAAACCCAAGTTTGTGACGGTGTGATCACTTCATCACCAGGACCAATACCTAATGCCATCAAAACGACATGCATGCCCGCGGTCGCAGAGGACAATGCAATTGCATGTTTACAGCCATAACGTTGGCAAAAATCTTCTTCTAACTGATGATTCTGTGGGCCTGTTGTAATCCAGCCTGAACGCAGAACCTTTTCAACTGCCTTGACCTCTTCATCACCGATTGCCGGTTTTGAAAATGGTAAGAAATTGCTCATATTGTTTATAGCCTAGTTTTCATTATGAATAGAATATTCTAGTTAATTGTACTTTAACCGAACCTCAACACCGACGAACATTGCTGCATTATCCCGCATAAAAACGAGTGATTAAAACAACTTTTTGGTTAATCGTCAAAATTTATAATTTGCCATTGTCTATAGGATGTGCTCTGACTTATCTTAATTGCAGTTTTAAAAGTGTCAGATAAATTATTTTCCGTCATCACATCCGTAGGTTTTCCCGATGCAAACAATTGACCTTGTTTTAACAGCCAAATTCGCGATGCATTTTTATAAGAATGATTAAGGTCATGCCCACTCATTATAACGGTTCCTTGGCAATCACAAAAATATTTAATCCATTTATCTAACATTGCCTGTTGAGTAATATCCAAGTTATTAGTTGGCTCATCAAATAAAATGATTTTCCCCGTTAAGTCTTTATCGTCCCACACTTGCAAAAATGTAGCGCAAACTCTGACTCGCTGCCATTCTCCTCCAGAGAGTTGATAAATACCTTTATGTAAAAGCGATGACAATTGAAAATCATCACATAGCCGCACAAAAATATCCGCGACAGCAGGTGTTGAAGGCAGAAACAGTTCTAGATATTGGAACACCTTGATGATAGGTGCATTACTCGCAAGCTGAACAAAATAAGCTCGTTGTTTCGCTAACTGAGTAAGAGAGCAATAACGAATGTTTTCGCCATTAAACCAAATCTCACCACTGATTGGAAGATAGCCACTTAACGCGGAAAGTAACGTACTTTTCCCTGCTCCATTGGCTCCTAAAAGATGGATTTGCTCACTTGCAAATACAGACTCAGTAAAATTGATGAGGCGATTTTCTGCAGTAATATTTTTGATATCAATAATTATTTGTGTATTCATTAGGTTTACCGCCATTGCTGATGACGAATAAGCAATAGAATGAATATTGGCGCACCCAATGTGGCGGTAATAACACCAATAGGCACTTCTGCATGCGCAATTAATAATCGTGATAATAAATCCGCCAATAACAGGCCTAATGCGCCCGCTATTGCGCAAGCAGGTAAAAGTAAACGGTTATTAGTTAAACCACTTAATCGCAAAATATGTGGGATTACTAAACCAATAAAGCTAATAGCCCCAGCAATAGCAACACTTAAACCAATTAATACACCACTAATGATAATAAGAACAATACGCCACTTATATACTGATATACCTAACTGATAAGCTTGAAGGGAACCTAAAGAAAGGTAATTTAATATTTTACCTTGGCATACAACCCACAGTAAAAATGGAATACAAGCCATGACTAGCCCCGCCTGCCGCCAGTCAACACCACTAAAACTGCCCATCATCCAATATAATAGTTGGCGTAGGTCAAGGTTACTGCTCATATACACCATCCATGTCATACAAGCCCCGCTCACCACACCGAGGGCGACACCAACCAGTAATAAACTGGCATTGTTCAGATTTTTTCGTTTGGCAAAATAGAGTAATAACGATGTGAGTAACAAAGCACCAATAATCGCACTAGCACTGAGTACGCCATAGTGTGTGACACCTGATGACATTAACACCGTAAATACAACTGCAACACCGGCACCGTTACTGATCCCCAATAGACCGGGCTCAGCCAATGGATTTTCAAATAGGGCTTGCATAATCGCCCCTGTAACAGCCAACCCCGCCCCGACTACGATGACAGCAAACATTCTTGGTAATCGTATTTGCCAAACAAATAGCTGTGCAGAGTCATCCATCCATTGGTTTGGCCAATACCATATTTCTCCAGCACTGAGGGAAAATATCGCAATAATGCAAAGTATAAGCAGCAAAAAAGCAATCAAACGAATGTCTGATTTATTTTGTTGTTCTTGTAGCTGCAACAGAGAATGGCTCATTGATAGATAAACTTATTTATTAGTGATTTAAGGGATTATAGCTTTTTATGTAAGACGTATCATTGCTGTAGATTTAAATTAATTTTTAATTCTAATGCTACCAATATGGAAATCTATGAAAATCGAAGGTAAAACGCCCATTACACTATTGAGAACAAACTCACCAAAAAATAAACCCGCCGCTGGTGATAAGGAAAATCGATTTATACATGCAATTAGAAAGATTTACCTTTTTCCTAATATGATTAAAATTTATATTTCACATAAGTTGCAAGCAAATACAATCAAACACTCTCCATCCCCTATCCCCACCTCATCAAACTGTGAAAAAAACAGACTCGTAGCAAAAAAGATAGAGCAAGAAAATATAAAAGCTATCGATTACTGTAAAGAATTGACTATCGATGAAAAAAACAACTATTTACAATTTAATCAGTTGGGTAGCGCAATTTTAAAGCATCCTCACTATAATGAGCAAGAAGGCCTTTTTCGAAAATCAGGAAACGCGTTAGAACGTGATAGACTAGTTTCACATTTACTCGCAGGTAAATCATTAAAAGAATATTTTTTAAAAAAAGATATTGTTGATATTAAAATTCTTACATCCGCTTATAAAAAATTAGCAGCTCATCTAATAGAAAAAAACCTTCATTCATTAGAAGAAATACCTAAATCTATTCATAACTTAGCTTATGCAGCACAACAAAAATCAGCGCTTTTGAAAGAGAGTATCGCTCGTAACTTAATCAGTCAAAACAACCAAAAACGCTTGAATGAAGCTGATTCACGGCTTCAAGATGCGTTTTTATCCCTTGAAAAAACGCCACTAACACTGCAATTAATCATTCCCCTATTTGCTGAAATCACCAAAAATCAACAAACAAATAAAATGGGGGCTTATAACCTGGCAACTTGCTTTGCACCAAATTTAGTCACTGATTCAAACCTACCTCCAGCATCTCAAATAAAATTAAATCGTGACTCAATAATCTATTTAGAAGCCTTAATTAATCACGATTTAAAACTGCAATCCTATGATGTTTAGTGAGTTTTTAATCTATCTTCACAGTTTTTAGATGAATTTATAAAACATCATCTACATTACATCCACACGTAACACATCTTTAGCACTAGCCCCTTCATTAATAGGGGCTAATTTTATAGTGAAAGCGTTTTTTGCTGGTATTTGTTCGGATGCGCTTCAACTAGATTAACCTGTGCAAGCTTTACCACGATTGTTATCACTGATTCATGGCTGACAAATGTGCAACCACAATTGATATTCTGGCACTGGTTATAACGCTCTTTGGTTTCGGATGAAACTTGATAGGAACTACGTGTATGTGCAGAAAAATAACAAAGAGGGCGATTCACGTTAATGTCCAATCTGCATTATCAATTTCAAACTTAAACCCAGCCATGGCATAGAATGCTTGGCCTTGGGCAACTTCATTAGACGTAAACGCCGTGGTTGCCCCTAATTCGCGGGCTTGCTCTCTGAGCATTTTATAATCGGCTGAATCTCTATCAAGGCGAGTTAAGGCCTGCACTTTTAATATGCCGATTTCAAAGTCATAGCTTGGTACTAATACTTTTTTAGCGGCATAACCTAAACCCACGCCTGATGCGAGCATACCCGCGCTGCCACCCGCTATTTTATTGCGCATGCCCATGGTGATTTGATAGCTGTTTTTTGCTGCTGACATGCGTTTTTCTTGGCTGGCAACCCGTTTTAGTTACTGCTCTTGCTGCAATTGCCGACTGGTGCTGGCGAGACTGGCGGAGGGTTTTCGCCAGTTTTTTATTCGAGGCTTGAGCACTCTTAAACGGTTTCGTAAATTTATCAACGGCGCTTAAAAACCTGTAAACGTAAATGCACGGAATGGGAATGTGTAGTACGTGACACAGCTCAATTAATGATAAACTTTTCTAATTATATTAAAAATTCAATCCTATTGTTATGTTTCGTTTACTCTATTTGTGCTAGTCTACGCGGCAAAAATTAAGAGTGAATTTTTAAAAATCGAGTTATGATCCAGAAAATACAAAATGTAATTTTAAGCAAAATAATGCTGAAGTTTATCGCATTATTTTTTCTCTTTTCTTTGTTACACAAGGTAATGGGCTATCCATTCAAGCCACTGTATATCTTTTTTATAAGCATTGGTTTGCTTTATGTGAAAAATAGCGCCTACCGTTTTGTTGTTTTATTTTTCACCATTTTAGCTGCTATTTATTTACCAGTCGGATTGATCTATGGCCCCCCTACATATAATACAGTTGCTTCCTTTTATTATACTGATATACAAGAATCACGAGAATTTATATCAAATATAGATAACAAGTATTTTATTTATTCTATCTTAATACTCGCTTTTGGAACTTTAGTTAGCTTTATTAAAACAAACCCGATGAACTATCATAAAAAGACGATGTTAAGTATCGCAATGGTAGTTTTTTTCTTCACTCCTTCAAAATATGCCTTAAGTGGTAAATATGAGAGAGCGGCTAATTCAGGAACACCAGAAACTCGTTTTTTTACAGAGCTGATTTATTCTGTTTATTCTTTAATCGATGAGATTGAATTATATACAAGTGATGATACTTTTAAGATTACAGAAGTTAATAACCAATATGATACTTACGTTATTGTTATTGGTGAAAGTGTCCGAAAGGATTTTATGCAAGAATACGGTTTTAAAATGCAAAACACGCCTTTTATGAGCTCAATCAATGGGATTTTTTTCATTAACTACATCTCTGCGGCGAGTTCAACACAACCGTCTTTAACACATAGCTTATCCGTATACCCTAAAATAGGTAATAATATCATCACATTAGCTAGCAGAGCAGGTTTTGATACTTATTGGTTATCTAATCAAGGATTTGTTGGTGAATATGATGGTTCAGTTGCCGCTATAGGGCGAAGAGCAAATAATAGCTTCTTTGTTAAGAGAGGAAGCTCTGATGATAAATTAGTCTCTCCAGACGGTGTTTTATTACCTGAATTTAAATTGGCGCTGGAATCACAAAAACCCAAAAAACTTATTGTTGTTCATCTTATGGGGAGTCATACGCCATTTTGTACCAGAACAGAGGAGCAGTATGATC
Source organism: Providencia sp. R33 (assembly GCF_019343475.1). Lineage (NCBI taxonomy): Bacteria > Pseudomonadati > Pseudomonadota > Gammaproteobacteria > Enterobacterales > Morganellaceae > Providencia > Providencia sp. R33. The sequence continues at coordinate 1,967,436 of NZ_CP072453.1, forward strand.
ATTTTTATCAGAATAAAAAATTTTCTTGTTATGTCCAAAGCATAAAAAACACAGATAACTTGTTATCAGAAATATACTCTGATTTAAGTAAAACTAAATCAAAATGGTCAATGATGTATTTTTCTGATCATGCCTTATCTTTAACATATGACAAAAATGAATTGGCACATAGTGATAAATACAAACAGAACTATGAAGTGCCTTTTTTCATCACATCTTATAATTCTAAGCATAAAGAAATGATAAATAGTCGTCGTAGTGGGCTAAATTTTATGTCTTTATTTTCACAATGGACAGGAATAGAAGAAAGTAATATTGAAAGCAATTGTGATATGTTGTCTGAAAATGACTGCCCTAACCAAAATAAAATAATTGACTTTAATAGAAATTATCTCATATTTGATGACTTACCCGATGATTATTCCAAATAAAAATAAAATGGGATGCCTTCACTCATAAGGCACCCTTAAAATATTACGAATAAACTGGCCAAATAATATTCGGTGAGGTTGAAGTGTCTACTTGATTGAATATTACCCGATATTTTTTCCAAGCGCTTAATTGTAATTTCTCACTTTCTAAAACAATCCCTAAATCTAATGCATCTTGTAATGGAGCTATGATTTTATCTGCATGATTGATTAGTTTAACTTTACATTTATAGGCTATGTAAACTTCTTTTTCCTTCAGTTCAGCCTCTTCATGCTCTTTCCATTCTGGAAATCCGTTAATTTGAAACCTAATTTCTCGGTTTTTGTAAACTCATCATAAGTAGACTGGGACACCCAAACACCTTTTAAATCATTTTCAATCTCAGCACTGAAAGTTTCAGATTCGCTAATGAAACCTGTACCATCAAAAAAATACTGATTCATTTTATTACTCCCATACATAGATACGGGTAGGATCGAAATAAACTCGCCCAGTTAGAGATTCATGTAAGATCACCACTCTAGTTTGTAATTGTATAAATAAGTCTTTCCTTAATATTTATAATTTCAAACGGGCAAAGTGTTTCACTTAATTGAGCCTGATATTAACCAAGAGTTATACGGCCTGCCTGAATATCTTGCGGCAATCCCATCGGTGCTACTGAACAAGGCCGCAACCCTATTTCGCCGCAAGTATTATCTCAATGGTTCGCACGCGGGTTATATCTTGTATATCAGTGATGCGGCACAAAAAACTGATGATGTGGATAAAATTCGTGAAGCCCTGAAAAGCAGCAAGGGGTTGGGTAATTTCCGCAATTTATTTTTGTATGCACCAGGGGGAAAGAAAGACGGCATCCAAACAATCCCACTTTCTGAAGCAGCGGCAAAAGATGAATTTCTCAATATCAAGAATGTGAGCCGCGACGATATGTTAGCGGCACACCGTGTGTCACCACAAATCATGGGGATCATTCCTGAAAACGTGGGCGGCTTTGGTGATGTTGAGAAAGCGGCAAAGGTGTTTGTGCGTAATGAGTTGATGCCGTTACAAAGTAAGATGATGCAATTGAATGATTGGTTTGGCGGGGAGATTATTAAGTTTAATAAATACTCGCTGGATTTAGACGATGAATAATATCACTCGTTAATTCAATGATGCCGCCCACTGAGGCGGTATTTTTTTACCTGTAGGTCGGCTTTCTCGCTGCTCTAAATAATAATAAGACCCCACTGTATTATACCAAACCTATATCACCAAGACGAATTTGCCAAAAATCAGGCTCATCAAATAGTGGTTTAAACACACCATACGCCACCACAACACACGCAAAAATAATTGCCATCTAGTTATATAAATTTGATTTTAACGCCGTGACGGCTCGGAGATTTTGCGGACGGATAATTAACAATAAACACCTCGCCGCGCAATCGTGACCCCGCCACGCCTGCCCACTAAATAAGGTAGTTTTCATACAGGTGCATAAGTAAGTCCAAATCGTGCCAGTGGTGGGGCTTAGTGCGGCTGGCTTTATCAACAAAAAGCAGCATATGCCAGTGTGGGGTGCCATCATGATGTGGCTCTGATAGATTACAAAGTGGCATGAAAGCATCAACTATCAATAGAGAGTTTAATTTGCTAATGAGCATTTTTACTTCATTGGACGAAATTGGCGAGTGCTCTAAAAATAACCCGATTAAGTCTCTTGGTAAGTTGAAAGAAGAAAAACCAGAAATGGCCTATTTGACAAAATAGTGATATTGAAAAATTACTTAATGTCATGACCGATGATTACTTACGCATAACTATTTTATGTCTAAGTACGGGGGTAAGATGGGGTGAAGCCATTAGTTTAAAGGCTGAAAACTTATTACATGGACGAGTTACATTTATGAAAACGAAAAATGGTAGGCATAGAACTGTTCCCATTCTGATGATGTAATGAGAACTGTAAAAGTAAAAGATTCTGGATTACTTTTCGATGTTGATTACGTCAAGTACAGATCAATACTGAAAGAAGTTAAACCAGATTTGCCGCATGGTCAGGCCGTGCATGTTTTACGGCATTCTTTTGCAGCGCACTTTATGATGAATGGTGGCAATATTCTCACTCTTCAAAAAATCATGGGTCATGCGAGTATTCAGCAAAAACAATGACATACACACAATTTGCCCCTGACTATTTAAATGAGGCCATTTCATGCAACCCTTTAAGGGGAGGCATCCACATTCCATCCACCGATATGGGGTGCAATGATGCGAATTAACTTATCATAACATTCGTAAGTTATTGAAAAATATTGCTAGCCCCGATGTTCTGGGGCTGGCAATGACCGCCTAGGCGGTCTTTTTCTATACCAAATTGAATTGATATGATTACTCTTTTGGCGTTGCTTTTTCCACGCGGCTTTTTAATTTTTGGCCTGGGCGGAAAGTAACAACACGTCGTGCAGTAATTGGAATATCTTCCCCAGTTTTTGGGTTACGTCCGGGACGTTGATTTTTATCACGTAAATCAAAGTTACCGAATCCAGATAATTTTACTTGCTCACCGTTTTCTAAAGAAAGGCGAACTTCTTCAAAGAAAGTTTCGACCAGTTCTTTAGCATCACGTTTGCTAACACCCAATTTTTCAAACACATTTTCTGACATTTCTGCTTTAGTAAGCGCCATAGGTTTAGTCCCTCAAGGAGGCTTGGAATCGCTGTTTTAACGCAGCAACACACAGATCAACGGTAGCGGTAATCTCTTCTTCTTCCATCGTACGCTGGGTATCTTGGAAAACGAGACTGATAGCAAGGCTCTTATAACCCTCCGCTATCCCTTCACCACAATACACATCAAACAAGTTTATGCCAACTATATGATTTATGCCAACTTTTTTACACTCTGCCAAAACTTCTGCAGCTGCTACATTTTCCGGCACGACCACAGCGATGTCACGGCGATTCGATGGATAGCGTGAAATCGCCTTAGCTTCAGGGATGACACGTTGTGCTATCGCATCACTACGAACCTCAAACACCACCGTACGACCATTTAAATCGAGTTTACGTTCTAATTCTGGGTGAACAACACCGATAAAGCCAATATGTTCATTTTCCAGATAAATCCCAGCACTTTGCCCCGGATGCAATGCAGGATGTGCTTCAGATTTAAATGTAATTTGATTTAGTTTCCCAGTCAATTCAAAAACAGCTTCAAGATCACCTTTTAAATCAAAGAAGTCAACAACTTGTTTATCTAATGACCAATGTTCTTCAAATCTATTGCCCGTGATCACACCTGCAAGCATAGGTTCTTGGCGAATTCCATATTCTGCTTGATTATCAGGCGTAAAGCGCAAACCTGTTTCAAATAAACGAATTCGATTCTGCTGACGATTTTGATTATAGACAACTGTACTTAATAAACCAGTCAGGAGCGATAAACGCATCGCAGACATATCTGCCGAAATTGGATTTGGTAACAGCAACGCATCTTGGCCAGGGTGTAATAACGCCTGAACTTTCGGGTCAACAAAGCTATAAGTAATCGCTTCTTGATAACCACGGTCTACTAACATCGTTTTAATGCGTTTTAACGGCAGATTCGCTTCTTTATGATCAGTCATAATGAGGTCAGCGCGTAATGGCACATCAGGAATGCTGTTGTAACCATAAACACGTGCAACTTCTTCGACTAAATCCTCTTCGATTTGCATATCAAAGCGCCAGCTCGGAGCAACAACATCCCACGTATTTTCTGCAACAGTCACTTTGCAGCCTAAGCGAGTTAGAATATCGGTGACTAAATTATCTTCAATAAAATGACCAATTAAACGGTCTAATTTATGACGAGTCAGTTTGATATTTGCCGCTTTTGGTAAATGCTGTTCGCTAGTAACATCAATAATTTCACCGACTTCACCACCGCAAATTTCCACGATCAACGCTGTTGCACGCTCAATCGCTTTAAATTGCAGTTGCGGGTCCACACCACGTTCGAAACGGTGTGATGCATCGGTATGTAAGCCATAGTTACGTGCACGGCCAGTAATCGACAGTGGATTAAAGAATGCACATTCCAATAAAATATTTTTTGTTTCCGTGTTCACACCAGAGTGTTCACCACCAAAAATACCCGCTATCCCCAATGCTTTAGACTCATCGGCAATCACTAATGTATCTGATTTTAACGTAGCTTCACTGCCATCAAGCAGAACTAGTTTTTCACCATCTTTCGCCATACGCGCAACGATAGCGCCGTCTAAACGGTCTAAATCGTAAGCGTGCTGCGGTTGCCCCATTTCCAGTAAGACATAGTTGGTAATATCAACAACTGCATCAATAGAACGAACACCGCCACGGCGCAGTTTTTCTTTCATCCATAATGGTGTTGGTGCAGAAACATCGATATTTTTAATCACACGGCCCACAAAACGTGGACAGGCTTCTGGCGCTTCAACACGAATTGGGAAAGTGTCTTTCGTGGTGACTGAAACTGTATTAATTGCAGGTTCAGTTAATTCTAACTTATTAATAACCGCCACATCACGCGCAACCCCTAAAATGCTTAGGCAATCTGCACGGTTTGGTGTAATGCTAATCTCGATAGCATTATCATCCAATTTTAGATATTCACGGATATCAGTACCAATGGTTGCATCGAGTGGTAACTCAATAATGCCACTGTGGTCATCTGAAATGCCCAGTTCTGAATACGAGCACAGCATGCCTTCAGATGGCTCACCACGTAATTTAGCGGCTTTAATTTTAAAGTCACCCGGTAATACCGCGCCGACTGTTGCTACTGCAACTTTCAGGCCTTGGCGGCAGTTTGGTGCGCCACAAACGATATCTAATAAACGCTCACCACCCACGTTGACTTTTGTCACGCGCAGTTTGTCTGCATTTGGGTGTTGACCACATTCAACCACTTCACCGACAACAACGCCGTGAAATTCACCAGCAACACCTTCAACGCCATCAACTTCCAGACCTGCCATAGTGATTTGGTCTGATAATGCTTCGCTACTGATCGCCGGGTTCACCCACTCGCGTAACCAGAGTTCACTGAATTTCATGAGATAAACCCGCCTTATTTAAACTGTTTGAGGAAACGAAGATCGTTTTCGAAGAATGCACGTAGGTCAGAAACACCGTAACGTAACATTGTCAGACGTTCCATTCCCATACCGAATGCAAATCCGGAGTAAACTTCTGGGTCAATACCCACATTGCGTAATACATTTGGATGTACCATTCCGCAACCTAATACTTCCAACCATTTTCCGTTTTTGCCCATCACATCAACTTCGGCTGAAGGCTCAGTAAACGGGAAATAAGATGGACGAAAACGCACTTGAACTTCTTCTTCAAAGAAATTATTCAGGAAATCATGCAATGTGCCTTTTAAGTTGGTAAAGCTAATGTCTTTATCAACTATCAAACCTTCTGTTTGATGGAACATTGGAGTGTGGGTTTGGTCGTAATCATTACGATAGACGCGGCCCGGAGCAATAATACGGATTGGTGGTTGTTGCCCATTCATAGTACGAATTTGCACACCAGAGGTTTGGGTACGTAACAAACGTTTCGCATCAAACCAGAATGTATCGTGATCTGCACGTGCAGGGTGATGAGCAGGAATATTCAGTGCATCAAAGTTATGGTAATCATCTTCGATTTCAGGGCCAGTCTCTACGGAGAAACCTAACTCGCCAAAAAACTCTTCAATTCGCTGAATTGTACGGGTCACTGGGTGTAACCCACCATTTTCCATACGACGCCCAGGTAATGACACGTCAACTTTTTCAGATGCGAGACGTGCATTGAGGATCTCAGCTTGCATAGCATCCTTACGGACATTCAGCGCATCTTGAACCTGTACTTTGGCTTCATTTATCACAGCCCCTGCCGCTGGACGTTCGTCAGCTGGCAGATCACGCAACGTTTTCATCTGGAGTGTGAAATGGCCGCTTTTGCCTAAAAATTCAACACGCACTGACTCCAACGTAGCAACATCTTGGGCCTGTTCAATGGCTGCTTTTGCCTGTGCAACCAACTCAGCGAGATGTGGCATTGTTTCCCCTTTATGACCACTTGGTCTTTTTGCTAGTTATTCACTAAATTTATTAAGCTCCACATTCCATTATGTAATGGATGAGTACCTAACTGATTTTACTGTATTTAATCTAAAACTAAAAACAAAAAAGCCTCCCTAAGGAGGCTTTAGCGTAACTTTTCGTTTCTTCTTTCTTTACGCGAAAAAGCCCCCGAACCTCAGGTGCTAAAGTAAAAAAAGAAACGAAAAATAACAGCGTGCATGTGATAACTTTCCAATAAAATACGTTATTAAAGTAGTAACACAAATAACTATAAATGAAAAGAGGAAGTTACCCTCCTCTTTTCAAGCAAACAATTAAGCTAAAGAGCTTTTCGCTTTTTCAACTAAAGCAGTGAATGCTGCTTTATCGAAAACTGCGATGTCTGCTAAGATCTTACGGTCGATTTCAATTGAAGCTTTTTTCAAGCCATTGATGAAGCGGCTGTAAGACAGGCCGTTCTGACGAGCCGCAGCGTTGATACGCGCGATCCACAGTTGACGGAACTGACGTTTACGTTGACGGCGGTCACGGTAAGCGTATTGACCAGCTTTGATTACCGCTTGAAACGCTACGCGGTAAACACGTGAACGTGCACCATAGTAACCTTTCGCCTGTTTCAGAATTTTTTTGTGACGTGCACGTGCGATTACACCACGTTTTGCGCGAGCCATAAGCTATCTCCTATCGTCTTTATCTTAATTAACTAAATTGTTTACTTATGCGTAAGGCAGGCAAGCAACTACCAGACCCAGATCGCCTTTAGATACCATTCCTTTCGGACGTAAATGGCGTTTACGCTTAGTTGACTTTTTAGTCAGGATATGACGAAGGTTTGCATGCTTACGCTTAAAGCCACCGCCTGCAGTTTTTTTAAAGCGCTTTGCTGCGCCACGTACAGTTTTAATCTTTGGCATTTCTTTAATTTCCAACTTCGCATTGTTATTAACTACGAATTAACTAGGCGAATAACGTTCATATTGCTATGAATGAATATTACTTGCAGGCCTAATTATTTCTTCTTCGGTGCTAGCACCATGATCATTTGACGCCCTTCAATTCTTGAAGGAAATGATTCAACAGTAACTAACTCTTCCAGATCTTGTTTGATGCGGTTAAGCATCTCCATACCGATCTGTTGGTGAGCCATTTCACGACCACGAAAACGCAGCGTTACTTTAACTTTATCACCATCTTCTATGAAGCGGATCAGGTTGCGTAGTTTGACCTGATAGTCGCCTTCATCCGTACCAGGGCGGAATTTAAGTTCCTTCACCTGAACAACTTTTTGTTTCTTTTTCTGCTCTTTTTGAGACTTGCTCTTCTCATAAAGGAATTTGCCGTAGTCCATAATACGACAAACTGGCGGTTCAGCATTTGGACTGATTTCAACAAGGTCTACACCTGCTTCTTCAGCTTTTTCAAGCGCTTCACGCGCGCTCATAATGCCTAACTGTTCACCGTCTAAACCTGTTAAACGGACCTCAGGAACACGGATTTCATCGTTGATACGATTTGGACGTGTTGTTGGGATTCTTTTTCCGCCTTTAATACTTCATTCCTCCAACTGGATAAAGAGATTTGCATATTCTCTCAAGCATATACACCCGTTATTTTATTAAAAATTAACGTGCGTACGATATTCTTTGTTTGTCAGCACTTATAAAAACCGACAAAGCGATTCGACCGCGGATTTTAATGCTTCTTGCCCGATTACTCAAGTAAATATTGAAATAAATCGCGCTAACGTATTTGAAAACTTAGCATTTGCGTAAGATTTTTAATCTTAGGAGGGTCGAAACTGTCAATTTCATACTCGGTTTTACACTCAAAAAAACGCGACGAGTATACGTCAAACCATCTCATTTTATTGAGATAATACGTTAAACAGCGCCCAAATGAACGCTGTTTAACTATTACTATACTGGCTTAATTATTTTTTCTTTGGTGCCAATACCATGATCATCTGGCGACCTTCAATTCTTGAAGGGAATGACTCCACTGACGCCAGTTCATCCAGATCAGTTTTGATGCGGTTAAGCACTTCCAGACCAATCTGTTGGTGTGCCATTTCACGACCACGAAAACGCAGTGTAACTTTGGCTTTGTCACCTTCTTCCAAAAAGCGAATTAAACTACGCAGTTTAACTTGGTAGTCCCCTTCGTCTGTTCCTGGACGGAATTTAATTTCCTTCACTTGAACAACTTTTTGTTTTTTCTTTTGTTCTTTCTGAGACTTACTCTTCTCATAAAGATATTTACCGTAGTCCATAATGCGGCAAACTGGCGGCTCAGCATTTGGGCTGATTTCGACTAAGTCGACACCCGCTTCTTCTGCTTTAAAGAGTGCTTCACGCACACTCATGACACCAAGTTGCTCACCATCTAAACCAGTGACACGGATTTCAGTCGCACGGATCTCTTCGTTAATACGATTTGGACGTGCTGTTGGGAGTTTTTTTCCGCCTTTAATACCTTATTCCTCCATCTGATTGAGTTGACGACTGCGGATCTCTTTTAGCAGTTCAGTCGTGAATTCGTTGACATCAATGCTGCCTAAATCTTTACCACGACGGGTACGTACGGCAACTTTACCTGATTCAACTTCTTTATCACCACAGACTAACATGTAAGGGACACGACGCAGTGTGTGTTCGCGGATCTTAAAGCCGATTTTCTCGTTACGTAAGTCCGCTTTTGCACGAATGCCAACACTTTGCAGCTTGTTTACTAATTCTTGAACATAGTCGGCTTGGCCGTCTGTAATGTTCATAACAACCACTTGTTGTGGTGCTAACCATGTTGGGAAGAAACCTGCATATTCTTCGGTTAAGATCCCGATAAAGCGTTCTAATGAACCCAAAACCGCACGGTGGATCATAACAGGAACGATGCGTTCATTGTTTTCGCCCACATAGGAAGCTGTTAAACGACCCGGTAAGAAGAAGTCTAACTGAACAGTACCGCATTGCCATGCACGGTCAAGGCAGTCATACAGTGTAAACTCAATTTTCGGGCCGTAGAATGCGCCTTCACCTGGCTGGTATTCAAATTCAATACCTTTAGATTTCAATGCATTCGCTAAATCTTCTTCCGCCTTATCCCACATCTCATCGGTACCGATGCGTTTTTCAGGGCGAGTTGACAGTTTAACGACAATTTTCTCAAAACCAAACGTCGCGTAAACGTCATAAATCATTTCAATACAACTGGTCACTTCACTTAAGATTTGCTCTTCTGTACAGAAGATATGCGCATCATCCTGAGTAAAGCCACGCACACGCATTAAACCGTGCAGTGCACCTGATGGTTCATTACGGTGGCAACTACCAAATTCGGCCATACGCAGTGGTAAATCACGGTAAGATTTTAAACCTTGGTTGAAAATCTGTACGTGACCTGGGCAGTTCATTGGCTTAACACAATACTCACGGTTTTCAGAGGATGTAGTGAACATCGCATCTTTGTAGTTTTCCCAGTGACCTGTTTTTTCCCACAGTACGCGGTCCATCATGAATGGGCCTTTAACTTCCTGATAGTTATATGCTTTCAGTTTTGTACGTACAAAAGTTTCCAGCTCACGGAAAATTGTCCAACCATCATTATGCCAGAACGCCATACCTGGCGCTTCTTCTTGCATATGGTATAAGTCTAACTGTTTACCAATTTTACGGTGGTCGCGTTTAGCCGCTTCTTCTAAACGTAATAAATAAGCCGCTAATTGTTTTTTATCAGCCCATGCTGTGCCGTAAATACGTTGCAGCATTTTGTTGTCGCTATTGCCGCGCCAGTAGGCACCTGCCACTTTTTGTAATTTAAAGTGGTGACAAAAACGCATATTCGGTACGTGCGGGCCACGGCACATATCCACATATTCTTCGTGATGATACAAACCAGGGCGGTCATCTTGGCTAATATTTTGATCCAAAATTTCGACTTTATAGTCTTCGCCACGGGCAACAAATGTCTCGCGAGCTTCAGCCCAAGAAACACGTTTTTTCACCACGTCATAATCTGTTTTGGCAAGCTCAAGCATACGCTTTTCAAGCTTTTCCAAATCTTCCTGCGTCAGCATATGGTCTAAATCGATATCATAGTAAAAACCATTATCGATAGTTGGACCGATTGCCATTTTGGTGTTTGGCCATAATTGTTTGATTGCATGACCTAATAAATGAGCGCAAGAGTGACGAATAATTTCGAGTCCGTCATCATCTTTACTCGTAATAATGGACACGTTTGCATCATGTTCAATCATTTCACATGCATCAACACGTTCGCCATTGATGCGACCAGCGATACATGCTTTTGCTAAACCCGCGCCAATATCGCGAGCCACGTCCATCACAGAAACTGGATGGTCAAACTGACGCTGACTTCCATCAGGAAGAGTAATAACAGGCATTAAAAAATCCTTATCAGCAGTGGTGACCCACACGCCAGATCACTTGCTTGATGATTCCAAAGTTTATAAATCAATACGTTACTAACGATTTCTCACTTCACTGTGCGAGATATGTACACAATTATAGGCAATTCAAGTCAACATAATTTGATACATCGCTAGTTACTCAACTATCAATGATAACACAGACATATTTTATGGCGATAGCGCAAAGGCGTTTATTGTGCCTCAATATATGAAAAATCAACACCTTCCCGATTAAATGGCAAATAAGCTCTCCAAAGCAGGAATTCGTTTTTCTTTTTTCTCAAATGAAAGCCGATACCAATGCGATCCACTAGGTGCGACTAATTCTTCAGCAATAATCTTATTCTGTTTAATCGCGATATAATTTTTAAGGGTATTCCATAACGAGTACAAAATATATGCCACAAACATCAATGCGAATATCTGCACATAAATATTATCCACAAAATAGATTTGCTGAAGAATATACACACAAAAAACAGCTTGAATAAGCGCCCTTAAAATAAATGCTTTACCAAAGAACGATTGACCCTGTTGTAAAATAGCAAAACAAGGATTTGCTAAAGATTGTCTTTTCTCTTCGACAGGAATGCCTTGGATATAAACCATCCAATCCGAAATATCACTGTTTTTTAAAACAACTCCCTTTTCTTTCATTCCATGAATTTTAAAAGAAACGGCTACCGCCCATACCACACCGATAGCGAGCAAATATATAATAAACCCACTAACTGAAAAAAAACCAAGAACAAGACTTATCACAATTATGCATGCTAGCTTTCCAGAATTAATCCAAAATGGTGCAACTTGGTAGCTCATTGATATTCCTAATTATCAAATCAAAAAGTAGCGATCATTATAATTGAGAAAGCGTCTCATTAACATTATTTATAACCAACGTCGAGTCTGTTTGCGATAACGTTCCCATTCTTCACTGAATGCTGTTGATAAAAAGCGTTCTTCTTGCGGGATGGTATACAAATCTGTCATCAACCAAAAAACTAAGGCAGAGACTAAAAAGTAAGGTGAATGTGAAAAAAAAGCCAATGCTAAGCTCATGGAAGTAAATGCTAAATACATCGGATTTCGAGATAGTCGATAGGGACCATTAGTAACAAGGTGCGTTGCTTGAACACTTGGATTTGGCGACGTTTTATGTTTATAAAAATAAAATAAGCTCGTAGCCACCCAACTGACACTTTCGAGAGCGACTAAGATACCGAGGATCCCCATCCAACCTGAAAACTGCCAAACTAAAGCATCGTGTTTGAATAAAAAATAAACTGCCACACCATTGGCGACTAGCCAGTTTAATAATGGGTATTTTAAAATTCTCATTATGCTGCCTTAAACTCTAAATGAGGTTAATCAGCATACCATAAAACAACGAGGGAACTTTGTGTTGTCTATTATGAAGTGGAATAACAGACTCAAAAAATTAATTACTGTGCCCTAAAGAGAACACACTCTTTAAGCCTTCTAATTTGCTGTATTCCTGTTGACATACCATATTACGGACATCGGAAGGCATAGAGTCTACCCTAGCCTGTATATTCATTAATTGTTCATCTAGACTATTCATGCCTTTTATATCCACAACATCCTGATTCACCTTCAGGTAATCTGCAAAACTTTGTAAGTTATTTTGCAAACTATCGCAAACATTATTGCTGACAAGGCCTTGGGGTAATACAGAACTTAATGATGCAGGGATCAGCTGTGACAAACTGGGGTAAATATTTTGTTTCCATTGCTGGGGAAAAACAATGAGCATTATTGAGATAGCTAAAATAATTAGCATTGATGCTCCTCCAGCAAACGTCGCTATCAGTTTTTTCATACTCAACCCTACAATTCAAAATAACTTGAGCATAGGATATACAATTGTGCGTAAAGCAATTTTTAAAATTAAAAATACTTTGTAAAGAAAATTCTAGCGACTTTCGGCTATTTAAAGAAACCTCATCATTTCAATTCAATGAGACGGCTTTAAGCTAGTTGCTTATAAAAAAGTGTCGTTCCTTCAAATTGACCTTGTGAATTAACCACAAAGCGTGGAATTTCACCAACCTCGGTGTATCCTTGTTTTCGATATAAGACCGATGCAACATCTTGGCTACGGGTATCAAGCACTAATAAAGTTCGATGATTTTCCAGTGCAATTTTCTCGGCATAATTGAGTAACTCTGTTGCAATTCCGCGTTGCCGAAATTGGCTATGAACCAGCAATTTTTCAACATCCCCACGATGCAGCCCATTCGCTTTTATGCATAGTGCAATTTGTACAGCACCTACTATTTTCTCATCTTCAATACACACCATAAGAAAACGTTTTTTTTGCATTAAATCTAACTTTACTTGTTGCCAATAACCCAAGGCTTCATCAAGAGATAATGGTGCGAGAAACCCCACAGAAGCACCATGTTCGACACTATCAATTAATAAATGGGCCAGTTGCTGCTCAAAATTACCTATTGTAAAAAGCGTTAAGATTTTCATATTCACCTTACTATTTATCAATAAAATTCCATGCCTTCATAAGGCATAGCTTGGCAGCTTTGTAAACGTTGGTTTAAATTCCCCACATGCAACTCTAATTTGTGTCCATCAGGATCAAGAAAATAAAAAGAATCCCCTTCACTCTTATTTTCTTTCCACATCACAATTTCATTTTCTTTTAACGTATTAACCAACAGAGGGAAATCACTCTCTGATATGGAAAATGCATAGTGAGTATAATCTGTTTCACTTGGTGATAAATATTGACGCAATGTATCAACGGACAAACACAGCCATAGATCACCACACGAAATATACGCCCCGTTATTCCACTTTGCGTGCAATTTCATCCCTAATAACGATTGATAAAAATAAACGCTTTTTGATATATCACTTACAGCTAAGGTCAAATGATTAATTCCATTTAACATACAGTTTTTCTCGTTTTATATATTAAAAAAATATCTTTTAACGAATTTACATAAATTATCAGTAAATCACATTGCAAAGGATATACTGTTTAACACATCGACATTAGACAACCTGTTAATAGATGCCCTTGACCTTTTTATGGCCCCCATAAGAAGGTTTTTTTTTGCCTATCAAAATTGCATACTTTTAGCACAAGAAGCTATCCAATTGTAAATTAAGTAGTTATCTAGGTTATTCACAAACGAACGTGGCAGTTATCCACAGTTAATGTGAACAACTCAAGCCATTCTCTGATGAATTATAGTACGCACTTATTCCTAATATTCATTGCATTTATTCCGATTCAATAATAAAACATTTATGTAACCAAAAATGCTAAGATACAGATCTATAACAACTTTCGTTATTATTTAGGATAAGGAAACTCACTTACATTTATCAGGAGCTTGAATTTAATCACTATGACAAATTTCCTAGAACTCTTTCAAGCCGTTGGTATTGGCCTTGTTTTGCTCCTTCCTCTTGCTAACCCATTAACAGCAATTGCGGTCATGCTGAGTATTTCAGCCAATATGACTAAAGAGCAACGCAATCACCAAGCTTTCCTCGCCTCAATCTATGTTTTTGCCATAATGACCATTGCTTTTTATGCTGGCCAACTTGTGATGAATACATTTGGTATATCAATACCAGGTTTACGTATCGCAGGTGGATTAATTGTTGCTTTTATTGGTTTTGGAATGCTGTTTCCAAATAACGATTCATCAGATGATTCATCAACAACACCATTAGATGATCCTAGTGTGTCCAAAAAGCGCCAAGAATCGCCAAATATCGCCTTTGTGCCTTTAGCTATGCCAAGTACCGCAGGGCCAGGTACCATTGCGATGATCATCAGTTCGACCGCGTCGTTGCAAGGGAATGTGACCTTTGCACCTTGGGTGCTTAAAGTGGCACCCGTCATTACCTTTCTTTTAGCCAGTTTAATTGTGTGGATTGGTTTACGCGGGGCGACGTCAATTATGAGGTGGTTAGGAAATAGTGGTATTGATGCGATTGCTCGCGTAATGGGCTTTTTATTAATTTGTATGGGAGTGCAATTTGTTATCAACGGTATCGTTGAAATTATTGCACAACTCCCACACTTATTAACGGAATATCAATAAGGCATCGCTAAGGCATTGTAAGCATTTTTAACTTTCCACAAATAACGTGGTGCCTGTGGTGCAGGGTGCTTAGCTTGTACATGCTGATAAAATTCTTCAGGTGATAAATTATTAATCATCGCTATCGCCCTGCCTTTATCGTTGTCAAAGGTTCTTAGCAATGCACCAGCCCCATTCACGTATGCAACAACCGTTGCGTAATACAGTGTTTGAGGGTGGTTTATTCCTGCAAGGTGCTGGTCTCTTAATATCCGAATATAGGCCGTGCCAATATCAATATTTTTCCGAGGGTCTTTTAAATCACTGGAGCTAGGCTCGCCAGATTTACCTTGGAAACGATAAGCATCACGCCCTGCTGTCGAGGCTTTAATTTGCATCAAGCCAATCGCGTTCGATTTGCTCACCACTTCTGGCCTAAAATTAGATTCAACCTCAATAATTGCCCTAATAAGCGTTTCATCAACGCTATAACGCGAAGCAGAGTCACGAATGAATTCATCAAACGGAGTTCGTGGGAATGAGTTATTTTGTGCTGTTGTTGGCAACGTATTTTGGTTACCCAACATCCGCGTTTTCGTTGTTTGCCTATCTGGCTCACTGGAGCAACCGGCAAGTAGCAGTAGCACAAAAGCACCGCTGATTATTTTTTTCACTGTTGTATCCTCTGCTATCAAAGCCAACGGGAGAATAACTAATCCCAAGAAAAATAAAATAATTTTTACTTAACTTTTACTTCAGGACGTGTTTTAGTCATACAAATTAATAATGAGTGATAAAAAACCAATAATAACTATAGATGCAACTCCTCATTTTTTATGTTTATTTTTATAAATGATATTGATAATCATTATCAGTTGAGTTATAAAATGGAATTGTTATAAACCATAACAACCATACTGTTAAAAAATGTTAAGCCTAAAATGTCAGGGTCAACTTTTATGAAGAAGAATTTATCTCGATTATCTGCACCTTTACTCACCACCGTATTCGCATTAGCTGCAATGCTCTTTATTAGCCAACCGGCGTTTGCTAAAAAGTTTAAAGTGGTCACTACCTTTACCATCATTCAAGATATTGCTCAAAATGTAGCCGGAGATGCGGCAATTGTCGAGTCAATTACAAAACCAGGCGCTGAAATTCACGGGTACCAACCCACACCAAAAGATATTATGAAGGCATATGATGCCGATTTAATCCTATGGAATGGCATGAATTTAGAGGTTTGGTTCCAACGTTTCTTCGAAAACTTCAAAAATGTCCCTGCAGTCATTGTTACTGAGGGCATAGAGCCAATGCCAATCCGTGAAGGTGAATATAAAGACAATCCAAACCCGCACGCTTGGATGTCCCCTGCGAATGCAAAAATTTATATCGAAAACATTCGCCAAGCATTGGTTAAATATGATCCTGAAAATGCTGAAACCTACAATACCAATGCCAAAAACTACACGCAACAAATTGAAGCCCTTGATGCACCACTGCGTGAACGTTTAAATCGCATTCCAGAAAATGAGCGCTGGTTAGTGTCCAGCGAAGGCGCATTTAGCTATCTAACGAAGGATTATGGCTTTAAAGAGGTTTACTTATGGCCAATTAATGCGGAAGAGCAAGGTTCACCACAACAAGTTAAAAAAGTGATTGATACCGTACGTCAATATAACATCCCTGTTGTGTTCAGTGAGAGTACAATTTCAGATAAACCTGCTCGCCAAGTCAGCAAAGAGACGGGAGCTAAATACGGCGGTATTCTGTACGTGGATTCACTTTCTACCGCAGACGGCCCTGTTCCGACTTATATCGACCTGTTAAAAACCACTGTAGACACGATAGCCAAAGGATTTTCACAGTAATATGAATCACTCTAATCAGTTTGAGCACCCAAATTTGGTCGTTGACGATGCAACCGTAACTTACAACAACGGCCACACCGCAATTTATGATGCGAGTTTTAATATTACGGGTGGCTCCATTTGTGCACTCGTTGGTGTAAACGGTAGTGGTAAATCTACGCTATTTAAAACCATTATGGGGCTCGTCACCCCATCATCTGGTAGCGTCACATTAAATGCTCAACCTATTAAAGCTGCGTTAAAAGAAAACGTTATTGCCTATGTTCCGCAAACAGAGGAAGTTGACTGGAATTTCCCTGTTTTAGTATCCGATGTGGTCATGATGGGGCGCTACGGTAAAATGGGTTTTTTCCGTATTCCTAAGCAAGAAGATAAAGATGCGGTAAAAATGGCGCTTGCACGCGTCGACCTGACAGGCCTTGAAGAACGCCAAATCGGTGAGCTTTCAGGGGGTCAGAAAAAACGCGTTTTTTTAGCTCGAGCGCTTGCCCAGCAAGGTAAAGTGTTACTTTTAGATGAACCGTTTACCGGGGTTGACGTAAAAACTGAGAATGCCATCATCGACCTGCTTCGCAGCCTACGTGATGAAGGCCATCTCATTTTGGTTTCTACACATAACTTGGGTAGTGTTCCCGAGTTTTGTGACCAAGTCATTTTGATTAACCGCACCGTATTAGCCAGTGGCCCAACGGAAACCACGTTCACCCAAAGAAATCTTCAGCAAGCCTTTGGTGGTGTTCTACGTCACATCAACCTGTCAGGGCAAGAACTGCATGACGATGATGACCCGCGTTCGATTACCGTTATTACTGATGACGAAAGGGCTGCTGTTTTCTATGGTCATGATCACGATGCACCAGTGAGAAAAAATCAGCCAAAGGGTGAAGAATGATTGATTTGTTATTAGAGCCCTTTAAATACGATTTTATGATAAAAGCCATTTGGGTGAGCGCCATTGTCGGTGCCGTCTGCGCGTTTTTATCGGCGTATTTAATGCTAAAAGGCTGGTCGTTGATGGGGGACGCCCTTTCCCACTCTGTTGTTCCCGGGGTGGCAGGGGCTTATGCATTAGGTTTACCTTATGCAGCGGGTGCCTTTTTTACAGGGATCCTCGCTGCACTTTCCATGACATTGATAAAACATTTAACTCGCCTACGTGAAGATGCCGTTATCGGCTTTATCTTTTCGACTTTCTTCGCCGCGGGCTTATTAATTGTTTCATTGAACCCAACCTCAGTAAACGTGCAAAGCATTATCTTCGGTAATATTTTAGGTATTGCGGATGCGGATGTACTTCAGGTTGAAATTATTATCGGTATATCATTCATCGTTTTATTGTGCTTATGGAAAGACCTTTTAGCTGTCTTTTTTGATGAAAGCCACGCGCGTTCCATTGGTTTAAACCCACTACGCTTAAAAATCATTTTCTTTACATTATTAAGCGCCTGTACTGTTGCCGCACTGCAGACCGTTGGTGCAATCTTGGTGATTGCCATGGTTGTCACTCCAGGTGCTACAGCCTACTTATTGACAGACCAGTTTAAACGCTTGTTAATCATCTCTGTAACCATCGGTACGGTAACCAGTGCAGTTGGTGCGTATATTAGCTACTACCTTAATGGGGCTACGGGCGGACTGATTGTTACATTGCAGACCATTATTTTCTTATTGGCTTTCTTCTTTGCACCAAAGCACGGTATTTTTGCCTCTCGTCGTAAGGCGAAGAAAGAAGTGGCTCAATTACACCAGCAAGGAGCCTCTCATGAGTGATTTTATTGACTTATTGATGGCCCCCTTCGCCTTTCCGTTTATGCAAAAAGCGTTAATTACTGCCATCGTAACAGGCACAGTGTGCGCCATTTTATCTTGCTTTTTGGTGTTAAAAGGCTGGTCACTCATGGGGGATGCCATTTCCCATGCCGTTTTACCGGGGATCATTATTGCCTCATTGCTGGGAATTCCTTTGGCTATCGGGGCATTTGCCTCAGGGTTATTCTGCGCTGTCGCAACGGGTTACCTCAAAGAAAATAGCCGAATAAAAGAAGATACCGTCATGGGGATTGTGTTTTCAGGGATGTTTGCCATCGGTTTAGTGATGTTTGCCAAAATCGATACAGAGCAGCACCTAACGCACATCCTATTTGGTGATATTTTGGGGATTACAGACAGTGAATTTAAACAGATTTTACTGTTTGCAGGGATTACTATTGCGATTATCTTGCTAAAACGTAAAGACTTTATGTTGTATTGCTTCGACCCAAACCAAGCACGCGTGATTGGCTTACCCGTTAAGTTAATTCACTATGGGTTATTGTCACTGTTAGCCTTGACCATTGTGGCATCTCTGCAAGCCGTTGGGATCATCCTTGTCATTGCCATGCTGATTTCGCCGGGAATTATTGCGTTTGTTCTCTGTCGTAGCTTTGGCAAAATGCTGGTTGTTGCCATCATCGCTTCCGTAACATCTAGCGTGATTGGCACTATTCTTAGCTTCCATATTAATGCAACCACAGGGCCTACCATTGTTGTCACTCAAGCCGTTTATTTTGTGATTGCCTTAATCTATAGTAAGTTGGTGTTAGCTCGTAAACGGAGCCAAACAAATCCCCAGAGTATGCACACAGCTTAAGCTGAAACCATACTTTCATATAAAAAGGCTGAACTCACTTTTTGTTGGTTCAGCCTTTTTATCAATTTCAAATTATTAATTATCGTTATTTACGTAATATGCGAGGTTGCTGATGCACAGCAGGATTTCTTTGCTGCCTCGCGTCTTCTTCCATATCATAAACTTTCATTTCACCGCTTCCAGCGGGCAATGCACGCTCAACCACCAGCTCGGCGTCTGATTGTGCCACAAACTCTTGCAGTTGCTGATGTTGACTACACCAAATGGCATCAACATCTTTATCTCGTTGAGTGTCTCTTTGTGAGGATAACGCCACCGTACGTGTTTGAAAACGGGCTTGTTTTCCACCCAGTTCTAAACCATACCCCGGCGTTGCTGGGTGCCTGACCACGACTTTGCCATCATCCATCCAAGCTTTAATATCCGTCTCTTGAACTTGATACCCCAGCTTACCTAAACCATCTAGCACCACTCTTCTTTGCGCCTCTGCGACAAACGCTTGTTCTGCCAAATTAATTTGTGCTTCTAATTGTTCAGCCAGTGGCATCAGCACAGAAAATGAGCTTGAATGTACCGAAGCTAATGCGTCATCAATGATTGTTGTATTTTCGTCATCAGAAAAAATAGCAAGCTCAGCACAAAGCTGTTCGATTTTTTCAACTAATTCAGTATGCTGCTGACATTCTTTCAACTGTTTGGCCAAGATCAAGATGAGTGAGTCTGCGCGTAAATGGCGTTGTGAGCTTTCATTCATTGCTTGAATTTCAGCAAGCTGTTGCTGCGCGCTTAGCGCCTCACTCAAGCTTCCCACCAGTTTAAGCTTTTCAATCATCAATAAAATTTGCTCACATTGCTTGGCAAATGGCGATAATGGCACACCGTGCTGCCAAAATTGAGGGATATCTTCAGATTGAGCTTTTAACTGTTCAAGTAATTGATTAGCAAAAGGTGAAAGTTGGTTTTGAACGTCATTTAGCGCAGAGAGTGCACGGAAAATTAATGAACTCGAGGCCTTTTCACTCAACACATCGCAACTTTCCAACTCTGTAATTAATTGTTTTTCGGCGGGGAGTTTTTCACGCACTAACGCCGCTAAAGATCCTAGATTATGTTGTCGGTGTGAGTTTGTTCTAGCCGCTAATGCCTGTTGTTCAAGTTGTTGCTCACGAACAGTTTGAATTTCGTGTTTCAGTGTACCATTCAATTCACTTAATTGATTTTCTAATGTAGTTAACTGGCGTGCAGACAATGAGGCAGTATTACTCGCTGATAGTTGCTGAAATAATGTGAAAATTTGTTCAATACGTGGCTGGTGATACTGTGTTGTATTGGCCATTTTTTGCCATTGCTGGAACATTTTACGCGTCACTGCCAATTGCCGACGGCACTGGATTTCATTCATTTCCCTAACGCTGATACGATGAACTGATGAGCTCATAATTCGCTTTCCTGATGTATCGCCCTATTCGTTGAGCCAGTTAAACTGATTGATGCATTAACAATCGCATCTTGTAGTTGCTGTTGTGCTGTCACTCTATCGTTATACCATTCAATAATAGAAACACGATAACGCTGCGGTATGACACGGCTTAAAATATTGCTTCGCCATAGTTCCCTTGACCTAGCCGTTTGCAACAGTGGATGAGATGGCATATCACACTCAATACCAATTAATAATTGCCCTGTTATCTCATCTTCAATAATACAATCAAAATGAAACACTTCTTTTTGCGTTGATACTGTCACCTGCCAACCATTTTGCTGAATAAATTCAACCACTGAAGTGACAAAGGCACTTTGTTCTACATATGTATCTTGCACGGCCAGCTGTGTCTGGCACATGCGGTTAAGCAATTTTTGGTTTTCTTTTTGTCTCAATGGGTTGCAAGCATTTTTTGCATACGCCAAATAGCCTTGCAAATAATCTCTCGGGATCTCAGGCTTACGGTAGGTTGTCAGTAAATCAGAAATTTCCTCGATAGGCATCGATGACATAATAACCACTTGTTGTCGTGCGCGTGTAATCGCAACATTTAAACGTCGCTCTCCACCTGTTTGCCCCAATACACCGAAGTTACGCCTAAATGTCCCCTGCGCATTACGGCCAAATGTGGTGGAAAATAAAATTACATCACGCTCGTCTCCTTGCACATTTTCCACATTTTTGACAAAGAAGGACATATCCTCTTCATCACGAAAACGTTGATTTTCTTGTGTATAAGCGGTCAAGAATTGCTCGTCCTGCTCCGCCCTCAGACGAATATGTTGGTTAATCAACGAGGTCTGCTTTTGGTTAAAGGTGACCACTCCCACTGACGGACGCTGCTCAAAAGGGAGTTGCCACAAGGTTGCAAGGTGCTCAACAACCGCCGCCGCTTCCGCCTCATTACTTTGATTCACATATACACCATTAACCACAACCAGCTGTAATGGCTTAATTTTACTCACTAATTTGGCTGAAAATTGCGCTGGAATATTCAACCGATTTTCATAAAAAGCAAAATTTGAGAAATTGATCAGTTCCCGATATGCCGAACGATAATGAATATCTAGGGTATGTACTGGCAATACCGTACGCGCCAAATTTAGCAAGTCAGGACAATCACTAATTTGCCGATAATCCCATTCTTCATTCGCATCGATTTGCTGTTCATCCACCTCATCATCATTGTCTTCTTCAACCAGTTTCCCTGTGAAGAATTTAGAAGGTGGCATTTGCTTTTCATCACCACTAACAATCGCTTGTTTCCCCCTAAACAAGGTAGACAATGCAAATTCAATGGGCATTTGCGACGCTTCATCATAAATCACACTATCAAACATTGCCGCTTGCAATGGCAGGACTTGGCTTGCTACATCAGGCGTCATCAGCCAAATCGGGCGTAATTGCATCAAACCAATTTCACGCCCTTCGTTAATAAATTCCCGTAAACGGCGCGCCCTTGGCCCTGCAAGGCGCGTAATTTCTTCCCATTCACGGCGGCTTCCCATTTGAGAAAAATCATAATTGCGTGTTAGCGCCGCACGGTTAAAGAATTGCAGTTCTTTTTGTGCCTGCTCAAGTTCGGTTAAATCCGCCATAAATTGCCGACTATTGGCTGAAAGTACAGGCAATTTAGCCTCAAATTGTTTTTTTACAAAATGATAGAAACCGTAGCTAACTGTCTGTATTAGTGCTGAAACCCAATCTTTTTGGTGATTGTTTTCATGAATATATTGCGTAATGACAGGGTGTAATACTGCTAAGATTTGCCAATGTTGTGGCGTAAAATTGGCAGTTTCCTCTCTAAATAATTGATATTGGATCAAAGAGTTTCTTTTTTCAGCAATTTGGACTAATTCATTCGTAAATGATTGTCCTACACTCATTGCATGTTGGAACCGTTCAATAGTTTGTGGTGAAAAAACAGGCGCAATTTGCTCTAATTGGTTCTCACTTTCTATTCTTGCTTTGAACTTTGTCACTGCAGATTGAATTTCATGGCACTGACGTTCAAATCCGACCTGTTGTTCCTCGATAATAGCAGGTAAAAAATGGGAAACTTCAGGGTATTGAGCCAATAACTGGCTCGAACTCTCCACCCATTTTAATTGTTCGATTAACTGAGGTAAGTCAGTTCGCCAATTAGGCTGAAGTTTCATGCCAATCATTTGATAAATCGGCATAATTTCTTTTTCAAGTAAACGCCATTGTTGT
Organism: Providencia sp. R33; assembly: GCF_019343475.1. Lineage (NCBI taxonomy): Bacteria > Pseudomonadati > Pseudomonadota > Gammaproteobacteria > Enterobacterales > Morganellaceae > Providencia > Providencia sp. R33. The sequence goes on from NZ_CP072453.1 coordinate 1,990,658, forward strand.
TCTACACCAATCGTTTTATGCAATACAGCCAAGCTATCCTGATTTAATCCACTTTCAGCCATAAATTGCTGTAGCTGATTATGGCGACCATAGTAAAACGGGTTGAAAAATCGTAACCAAGACCCTTGTATTGACTCCATTGTTGCGCGAGATAATTCAGCTAATTTGTTTGATTCAATTACCTTAAATAGCGGGAAAAGTAGTGAATCCGTATTTGCTTCATCAATCATTAATAAACGTTGATAACGCTGTTCTAATTCTTCAATCACTGTTTTGCCCGTCGTGACCGAACCGTGTAAATTGATAAACAGCGTTAACCACTGGGATAAGCTTTGCCATTGTGCTGGTGTTTGTTGGCCAAAATGTGACTTTAACTGCACCAGAATGCGTTCATGGTTTGTCAGCTCAGTGAGTGTAATACCGTGATAAGCGGATTGGTAAGCCTGATCACGTTGCTTTTCCACATCAATAAATAATGTAATATGTTGATTAAATAACATATATTGATGGTCGTTCACAGAAAACTGCGCTAATGCCTTTAATGGGCTATTTTCATAATCTAATTGCCACCATGTTTGGGCATGCTGTTTAATGTCATCTAGAAGTTGGGCTAATTTAGGTTGATTAAATTCAGTAAATACATGAACTAACGCATCATCATTGATATTCAAGCGCTCTAAAACTTCAACCTGAATTAAGCGACTTAAAATATGCTTATAAGATAGCTGCCAATGGGTATCGACATTATTAAGGGCATGGTAATAAGCATCGAGTTTTTGCTCAAAAAGCTGTACTCGGCTAAATAAACGAGTGCGTTCTGCTTGCCAATCTTGCTCAAATAACGTGTTATTTTCTTTATTCCACAGTTGCTCAATTTGTTCGCGCACCGCCAAAATAACCTCACGGCTTTTTTGATTCTGACTAATCATCAGCGCCCTATCACCTAAACCATTAGCCACCAATCGCTTATATACCACTTCAAGTGCCGCGGGCTTTTGGCATACCACTAACACTGTCTGTTGATGGCCTAATGCATCGGCAATAAGACTAACAATGGTTTGGCTTTTCCCTGTTCCCGGCGGGCCTTCAATTAATAACCCTGTTTGTTGCTGTGCCGCTTGAACAACACGTTCCTGAGAAGGATCAGCAAGGGATAGCGCAAATGGGCTCAGGATATTTTCTGAGTTAACAACAGGCGCTGCTGAACCACCTGAATTGACTTTCAATAAAGTAGACAATGCTGTCTGAGCAATGGACATATTGGCTATTTGCTGTAAATCACCACTCATTGCCTGACCAATAAATGATGTATGGAATAGCACCGCCGAGCATGCAACCTGTGCATAGTTTTCTTCTACAGGGTCAGTTAACGAAGGCAATGGAAGTAGTTGCGTACCTTGTATTGGCAACAGTGCAGACAAGCTTTCCATAATTTCATCAATGGTCAACCCTGCTTTTGATAACAAAGCGTCTAAAACACCCTGCCACTTACTTATTGCGGGGATCCCCACAAAGCTCGCTAATGCAGGGTTAAGGCGGACGACACCACGCTCGTGATCAAAATTCAATTGAATAGAGCTTTGCTGAGCAATTGCCGATTGCATTGAAATTGGCCATAAAAATAACGGCGCAATACGGGGTTTAATTTGGTTTGGCTGGGTGTTCAATACCAAAAAAGGAAAGCCCAAATACATGCCATTAATACCCGTATCCCTTTGATATAATTGCGTATCTGCTTGCAGCATTCTTAACCGTGAATTCACACCTTTGCGCTGTAGCAGCATATCGCTATCAATGGTCATCAACCCTTTTTTACGGTTAAGTAAGTGCTCCAATAACGCACTTGCACTGCGAAACGTGCTATCACACTCCGTTAAATCAATGCGCCCTGTATTTGGCGTTAAACGCATGCGAACTAAATTGCCCCGCTGTGTCACCGCGGTTAGTTTTTGGTTAAAAAAGCGCAACACTTCGAGTACATATTTTTGCGATTCAGGAACTTGCCAGTGCTCTACTGGCACCGCCAGCAACACCAATGTTTTCTCAAGAGAAAGCCTGCGCATCAATAAATACTGGTCAACCCAGCTGTCTAAAACAGCCAACCCAACACGTTTGAAATCACTCACTCGCTCGCTAAGCTGTGAATACAGCACTTTACGGGATAGCGAAAGCTGCATTTTGGCAGCGTCATGATCAAAATTATCAATATCATTTTGTCTGGCTAGCTCAAACGCCTGCTCAACCAATGTGTCTAATGAAATAAACTGGCCAATGTCCGCACTTAATAGCAGAATGTAATCAATCTCTTGCGGATTTTGCTTATCAAATAACCCTTGTAAACTTTCATTATGGGAGTCAGGAAATTGCGCATGTAAGAGCTCCCACCTTGCAGATAATTGATTGATTGACGTAATCAATAGATATAACCGAAGGCTTTCTTCATTCAAGAGAATATTAAGTTGGCGGGCTCGCTCTCGCACCAAACATTGGCGATGATAAAGCTGCACTAGCCAATGCTGTGGGTCGATATCTTGAATGTATTGATTAAGCGACTCGCTAATCAGTGCAAAGCCTAAACTGGGTTTCTCTAGCAGCCATGCTGGTGTGATGATCTCTCCACGGTAAATTAATGGCATGTTTTCATTGAGAATTTTTAAAGCAAAAGTCAGTTTAATATCATCAAGATTTTCTTGCTGAAAGTCGCTATCAAGCAATGTTTGCAATTTCTCTAATTGATCTTGGCTGTTTTCAAACTGCGTTAACCACGAACTCACTTCACCTCGCAATAAAAGCGATAACGCATCATCCCAATGATTAGCTTGCGCCGCCGCCAATGCAAAGACATCGGATTGCTGGAATTGCTGCCCCGCAAATGCCAGTGTGTGGAAATGGCTTTGTCTATCGTTTTTTTGAATTTGTGGGGCTTGTTGGGGCTTCCCTTGTAACCATGCTGATACCTGTGGCCACTGCCAACGTAAGAAACGGTCTCTGCACAACAACCCGCGTAATAACAATTGGATGTTAGGGGATAAATCTTCTGGTAAATCAACACCATTTGTCATCACTTGGATAAGAAAAGCATTATCTTGGATATGGTCGAAGCACTGCCCTTGGGTCAGTTGTTCTAAGAGAATAATCCCGAGGCTCCACCAATCGGACGCTGCACTAACACCACCCGCGAGAGTTTCAGGCGCTGAATAACGTGAAATATCAAGCGGAGTGACAATATCGAGGTCAAACTCAGATAAACAGGCAGATCCGTATTCAATCACCACAATATCAAGAGGATGGCGCTTGCGAATAAGCAAATTAGCGGGGCTCAAATTACGGTGTCGCAACCCATGCTCCGCAAATGCGGCAATTGCCTGCCCCATTTCTTCTACAAGTTTAGGAATTTCATCTGCCTGCCAAAATTCACCTTGCTGGATAAATTGGCTGAGTGACCCGCCCTCAAGCATTTCAGTGACATGCCATGCGCGGTTTTCAAAGCGGCCATACTCATAAAGCTCAGGAACATGGTCTGTTGGAATGCGTTTGAGGACTTGGTAAACAGCGGGATCGGGCTCCTCTCCCTTTTGGTAGAGCGTCAATACGCCGTTTTTTTCTTCAGTACAATGCGTAACGAAGTAGCGTTCACGGGGGCTATCACTGCCATTAATCCGCCTTGCTATGTGCCAAGCGCCTATCTGCTGATGGGGTGACGATAAAATTTCAGTTACTGGCTCTGCTGCGACATCCGCACCGCACTCTAGGCAAATAAAATCATCTTCAGCCATAAGATGACCATTTTCACAATGACGTAACCGCGGAATTTCATTTCTCTCATTTGAGGCCGTATCAATAGGTATTACGGCAACCGCTTCAGGGCGCCACCCTTCAGAATGGATAGGCTCAAGTGTAAGATCCCAACCACAAAGTTGCAGATTTCCCTGTTGTGTTTGAATTTGCCCCGCACAAAATATTTCAGTTAGCGGCCGTTCTGTTAAACAATGCGAGCAAAAGCGTATCATCGTCATCCTTCTCTCTCGTGGCTATTTTTTGAGTTGTTTTAAGGTGTTATCTTGTAGGGCAAGGAGTTGACTTAACCGCAGCATGTCATCGCGTTCAGGGATCCCCGCTAAAAATAGTCGCCCTTGCTCATCAAAGGCTAAATCCAATCTCTTATCTTCTGGCATTGCAACGCGTTGGTATTGCTTAAATAATGCCTTTCCGAGTGGTGTTAAAAGATGAAGCCGTTGGTTATCGCTCCCCCTTAACATCAATGTTTGCGGCATTTCGACGTTAAACGGCTCACTGATCAACGCATCAATATAGGGATTCATTTGATTAGCACGCCCCTCAATGACCTCCCATTCATAACCGCTATACACCAAGGTATCACCTTGAAACTGCCGTTTTATTTCCTGCAATAATGTGAACAAGGCATCTGGTTGCTCAAACGGCTCTCCCCCTGAAATAGTGATACCATCAGCGAAAGGGAACCATTCCTGGATCTGTTCAATAAGCTGCACTACCGTCAGGGAGCTTTCTTTATCATGCCACGTATCAGGGGATAAACACCCCTTGCAACGCAGCGAACATCCTTGGAACCAAATACCAATCCGTTTCCCTGGCCCTAATGTTGTCACTGGGAAATGAATGCGTGAAACACTAATATTCATTAGGCTAATAACCTACCGCAGTTAGCGTAACTTGCGCATTTTCACCCATCTGAATTGATGTAATTTGATAAGCACTATTGGCTTGTATGTCTTGGTCGAAAATGGCTCTCGATAATGGGTTAATCAAATGTATTTCTAATTGATTACGTATTCCGCGTCCGCCATTGGATAAATCAGCTAAGCAACTCACTTTTAACGCGTCTTTCGCTTTCGCAGATATTGAAATAGCCAAAGACTGTTTTTCTAAGCCTGACAAAATGTTATCCACCATCTGCTCGAAAATTTGCTCAGCAACATCAGGGCGGATAAAGTCAAAAACAATAATGTTTTCACCAATACGGTTAAGCAACTCAGGGCGATTAAGCACCAATTTAAAATGGCGCTCTATTTCATTTTTAACATTACGCGTCACGGTTTCGAACGGTTCGTGAGGTTGGACATTTGCCACTCGCTCACCATTGGCATCTAAGCGGTAAATACCGAGGTTAGACGTGAAAATAATTAACGCTTCTGAGAAATAAACGCGATCACCACGCCCTGATGTTAAAACTCCATCATCAATGATCTGTAAAAATTTATCCATTAAATGGGGATGGGCTTTTTCAATTTCATCAAACAAAACCACACTGAATGGCTTTTCGCGGATTGCGTTGGTTAATTCACCACCTGAATCATATCCGACATAACCTGGAGGTGCACCAATCAGTCGTTGGTCTGCATGTTCGGCACTAAATTCAGACATATCAAAGCGGATATAGGCGCTTTCGTCACCAAACAGTAACTGCGTCACTGTTTTAGCCAGTTCCGTTTTCCCGACACCTGTCGGCCCAGCAAGAAATAACACGCCACGAGGGCGCCCACCTTTATGGCTACCAACACCTGTCATTGCTCGTTTGATAATATCCAATAAGTGTGTCACCGCATGCTCCTGCCCTTTCACTCGGCGGGAAATTATTGCGGGGGCGTTGTGAATTTTTTGCTTATCAATCTTTTTCCACGGGTCTTCCGTGATCCCCACTTTATAACGACGAACGGCATCGCTAATACTGGTTGCAGGCACCTGTTCGATACGTGCCAGTTGCACTATTGCAGTTAAATCCAATAACAATAACCCTTCTGTTTCATCGATAAAATCATTAATTAGCAATGTTTTATCTGTCTCTTCTAGGCGATTAAAATCTGCCAATGAAGCCAAGAGACTAGGCGCTAATAAACGGCGTACTTGACCATCGGGTTTAGCAACTGGAATGGCTCGAATTCGTGGGTTATTCACCACAAACCAATCGGGCAAATCTGTTTCTTTTTCCACTACCCAAAATACCGTATTAAAAAACGGCTGATTGTGCTCCCCTGCTGGCCTTGCCTTTCCTTGGTGTGATGCGACGAGCGCACGGGTAAATAAACTGTGTTCTGCGGGTGTAAGGTTATCACGATGGGAAATTAAACAAGAAGCAAAGTCGATGCATAATGCAATAGGCTGTTGTTTATCATTAATAAACCGCTCAAGCAGATGATTCAATATATCGATACCACCAGCCGCTTTACCCTCTGCAACATTTAACCCTAGCCGTTGCATAACCGTATCGGTTTCTTGAGTGTTTTGCGCAGGGTTTGCTAAGCATTGAAAACCGATCAATGGCGTGTAAGTCAGCACATATGCATAACCTGCTTTAAATAAACTATTAAATAAAGACTGGTTAAATGGCAAAGGCGTCACAATCGAGGGGGCTATTTCACTGGCTTGTAAATCACGCACATTACCAAACAATACAAACTGACTTTTTAGCGGAATAAATCGCAGCAAGTCCCTTAACCAACGTGGATTTTGAAAATCAGTATGCATGGCTTTCCCTTATTAATTCATTTTTTGCAGTTTACCTGAATAAACCGAGGAGCGCGCTGGCATATCGATTTAATAGACAAATATCTGAACATTCTCAATTTAATAAAGAACCACTATCTTTCAGTTTATGATAATTAATTTTAATGAATAAAATTCTTAAACAGTTATTTCGTGATAGGCGTTTCTTTTTAAACAATTATCACTGTTAATTCCTAAACTGTCGCTATAGTATGGTATTAGTGAAGACCAAAGCAGAGCGAGGTGAGTCATGTGGCAAGCAATGAGTCGTTTATTAAGTGAACACTTGGGTGAAGCAGAGCTGCGTAACAAAGTCATTCTCTCTGGTGGTGATATTCACCATACGTTAAGAATTGACTATGGTGAGCACACTGTTTTTGTAAAACAAAACCGGCGTGAGTTCCTTCCCTTATTTAAACAAGAAGCTGAACAGCTTGAAATGCTCGCCAAAAGCCAAACCATCGCCGTCCCTAAGGTGTATGGCGTCGGTAACAATAAAAACCACAGTTTTCTATTATTGGAATATTTCCCACTAAAACCATTCGATTCTACCAACGCTTGGCACTTTGGCCAACAGCTTGCCCGTTTACACCAATGGGAAGAACAACCTAGTTATGGTTTTGATTTTGACACCATGCTCAGTACTATTATTCAACCTAATGGTTGGGAAAAACGCTGGAATTCATTCTTTGCAGAAAAGCGCATTGGTCTTCAATTACAACTAGCCTCTGAAAAAGGTATGGTATTTGGTGATATTCAGCAAATTGTCGATGTCGTTAAAAACAAATTAACGGGTCACCAACCTCAACCCTCTTTATTGCACGGCGATTTATGGCCTGCTAACTGCGCCATAACGCATCAAATTGATGGCGTTCTTTATGATCCTGCGTGTTATTGGGGAGACAGGGAATGTGATATCGCAATGTTGCCATTGTATAAAGATATTCCTATCCAAATTATTGATGGCTACCAAAGCATTTGGCCACTCCCTAATGGCTTTTTAGATAGGCAGCCTATTTACCAATTATATTATTTGCTTAATCAAGCCCATATTTTTGGTAATGAACAAAGCTATCTGCACGCTCAAAAAATTATTGATTCGCTATTAAAGGAATAGATTTGAGTGTAGCCAACACCGCTACAGCTCGAAGTATGACCAACATTTAATTTTCTAAATAATTCCTATTATGCGTAGGCATCAAGTGACGCTAATCGCTAGGAGCATACATAAGTATGTGACTAGCGTTAGCAAACGAAGATAACACCCGCATAATGGGAAGTATGACCAACATTTAATTTTCTAAATAATTCCTATTATGCGTAGGCATCAAGTGACGCTAATCGCTAGGAGCATACATAAGTATGTGACTAGCGTTAGCAAACGAAGATAACACCCGTATAATGGGAAGTATGACCAACATTTAATTTTCTAAATAATTCCTATTATACGTAGGCATCAAGTGCCGCTAATCGCTAGGAGCATACATAAGTATGTGACTAGCGTTAGCAAACGAAGATAACACCCGCATAATGGGAAGTATGACGAAAATTACCAGTTAAGGAGTTTAAGGATAAAATACAGTCCTATCAAAAGCACAACTGGCCAGAAATAGAGAATAAAAAACTGGGTAAAAATTGTGTGGCGTGGAATGGTGACGTTTGCTTCGAGCTCTGCTTTGGACAGTTCAATACCTTTGGCTTTTTCCAAAATGACATGGTCTTCAAGGCTTTCGCGAATAAATTTAATTTGTCGGTACATTCTCAGACCTGACGCACTGAGTGCTAAGCCAACAAAAATAAAGATAAAGATGATAATAAAACCGAGGTTGCTACCTGAAAAACCATTGGCAACTTGCGGTACAGGTGAGTTATTCCAGAAGAAATTGAGAAATGGTGTCGTTTGACGAGTCATTTCCGCCATCAGTTTAATAAAGTCATTGGCAACGGCATTGATCCCTTCACCTGCCAGCCCTTTCATCCCTGCAAGCTTAACTAAAGACGCCAACGTCGAAATTAATGCTACCAGAAAAACAACCCAACCCAGAATACGTTTGCCGATTGCGACATAATTAGCATTGTGGTAATTCATTACTGCTCTTCCTTAGAGTTATTATTCTCTATAAATTTTCATGGTGACTTTTCAGGGGTAATAATAGCCGAAATTATTAAATGCCTCCAAATTTACCTTGTAAAATGATGATTGCGTAACGACTTTCAGAATTTTAAACATTACTAAAGACACATTGGATACACAACTTTTACCATCTGTGTCTATTCGCTTTAGTGTTGAGTTGTTACAATCACTCGTGCAATTAATACGAATATTTATTCATTTGCTGATATCATAGCTAGTTAGTAAATAAATACTATCGTTGCTGGGTAAGTTCCCTTAATTCCTACTGCCACAAGGGTATAGCTCATTGGCAATAGGGTTTACATGAATGGAGTTTTGACATGTACCATAACCTTCCCATCCAGTCCGTTATTTTTGATATGGATGGCTTATTGATCGACTCGGAACCTTTTTGGGAGCAAGCTGAGCTTGAAGTTTTTTCACAGCTAGGCGTTGACCTTGCAATTGCCAACACTCTGCCTGATACATTGGGTTTACGTATTGACCATGTTGTTGAACTTTGGTACCAAGCTTCGCCTTGGCATGGATGCAGTCAACAAGAAGCCAAACAGCGGATCATTGACCGTGTTGTTGGCTTAGTTGAAGAAACTCGCCCTATTTTACCAGGTGTACAACATGCAATGGAACTTTGCCGCTCGATGGATTTAAAAATCGCACTAGCGTCTGCATCACCACTGTATATGCTTGAAAAAGTGTTAAATTTACTGGATATACGCGACTATTTCTCTGCGGTTATTTCAGCAGCTGATTTACCATTAAGTAAACCACACCCTGAAGTTTATCTTAAAGCTGCTTCTGCGCTATCAACCAAACCTATCCATTGCACATCTTTAGAAGATTCGTTCAATGGTATGATTTCAGCAAAAGCTGCAAGAATGCGCTCCATTGTCGTACCAGATAACAAGCATTTTAATGACCCACGCTTTGGCTTAGCGGATATTAAATTAAGTTCTTTAAATGAATTAGAAGCAAAACATTTACGCTAGTTATAGCGAATTGTGTAATTTGTGTTCACCCCTATCTGACTTAGGTAGGGGAATTACCAAAAAATATAAAATCCTTTCCTTATTTGCTAATAAATAAGAGTTTTTTTACCTTTCCCCCTCTATCATATTCTTTTTAAACACTTTATACTGCCAATCAACTGTATAGATAAACAGATGGTATTTTATCCACCATGACCGCTGAAGGGCATCTGCTTTTTTCCGTCGCCTCTTTGATAATGGCCCATAAACTCCAAGTCACCCCTGAGCTTGCTCAAGGTGATTGGCTGCACTTGGTCCCCGGCGCGTTATTAGGTGCATTATTGCCCGATATTGATCACCCCTCTTCCCTACCCGGTCGGCTGCTGCGTATTTTTTCGCTGCCTATCTCTAAGCTTTGTGGACACCGCGGTTTCACCCACAGTTTATTGGCATGGTTGCTACTCATGCTTTCGTGTTATCAGTGGATCCCAGCGCAATGGCCTATTCCTAATGACCTTATTCAAGCCTTTTTATTGGGTTATTTGAGCCATTTAGTGGCTGATATGCTAACACCGTCAGGGGTGCCTTTTTTATGGCCATTGCCCCAACGTTTCTGTTTTCCTGTCATTCGTGGAAAAAACAGCAAGCGTACTGAGCGTTTTATTGCCGTAGTTTTGACGGTTTGTGCCTGCTTCTTACCTGCAGGATATCACTTTGATTTTTATTCTCAGGTAGAAAGCACAATAAAATACATTCAAAATCAGCTAGATATACGCTTTCCTACATAATTCTCAGTTTTGTAATATAATGTAAGCATGAATAATACTACCTTATTACTATTTAGTATAAGAAATGTATTTTCTCTATTGATAACATATAACCAGTTGTTAGAAGCAACGAAATCCTTATAACCATTAAGGATTAAAGGGCTAGTCACATACCTTATAAAAAACGATTTGGAGTTCGGAATGAATATTCCTCTAATTATTAATGTGCTCGGTTTTGTAGCACTACTGATACTGTTAGCAAAACTGGGAGCGAAAGGCTGGAGTCTGTCTAAAAAAGTGTTAGTCGGTCTAGTCTTTGGTGTTGCTTATGGTGTTGTACTACACCTAGTTTACGGTAGTGGTCACCAAACGGTAAAAGACTCCATTCTTTGGTTTAATATTGTTGGTAATGGTTATGTGCAGCTATTACAAATGGTGATTATGCCATTGGTATTCGCGTCTATTTTGAGTGCGGTTGCAAGACTGCATAAAGCCTCCTCTCTTGGCAAAATTAGTTTCCTAACGATTGGAACGCTACTGTTAACAACCGCAATTGCTGCTTTAGTGGGTATTTTAATTGCTAACCTGTTTGGCTTAACGGCTGAAGGCTTAGTACAAGGGCAATCAGAAACTGCCCGTCTGAGTGCTATTGAAACTAATTATATTGGTAAAGTTTCTGACTTAACCGTACCACAATTGATCCTGTCGTTTATTCCCAAAAATCCATTTGCGGATTTAACTGGTGCGAACCCAACATCAATCATTAGTGTGGTTATTTTTGCGGCCTTCTTAGGGGTAGCTGCATTACAGCTGTTTAAAGATGATAAAGAACGCGGTGAAAAAGCCTTAGCTGCGATTGATGTTATGCAAGCTTGGGCGATGAAATTAGTTCGCTTAGTCATGCGTTTAACCCCTTATGGTGTGATGGCGCTGATGATCAAAGTAGTCGCAAGCTCGAATCTTCACGATATCATTAACTTAGGTACGTTCGTTATTGCCTCTTACGTGGCACTGGGCATCATGTTTATTGTCCACGGTATTTTTATTGCAACAACGGGCTTAAACCCAATTAAATTCTTTAAGAAAGCGGGACCAGTACTCACATTCGCCTTTACTAGCCGCTCGAGCGCTGCAAGTATTCCGCTGAATATTGAAACGCAAACACGCCGTTTTGGTGTTCCAGAATCCATTGCCAGTTTCTCCGCCTCATTTGGCGCGACGATTGGCCAAAACGGTTGTGCGGGTATTTACCCAGCCATGTTGGCAGTCATGGTTGCTCCAACAATGGGAATCAACCCGTTTGATCCACTGTGGATTGCAACGTTAGTCGGTATTGTCACTGTGAGTTCAGCAGGTGTTGCTGGCGTCGGTGGTGGTGCAACATTTGCGGCGTTAATCGTCCTGCCTGCGATGGGCTTACCAGTAACCTTAGTTGCTCTGTTGATTTCAGTTGAACCATTAATCGATATGGGCCGTACTGCCCTGAACGTTAGCGGTTCAATGACAGCAGGTACAGTGACTAGCCAACTGATGGGTGAAACAGATAAAACAGTGTTTAATCAAGACGATGATACTGAATTAAAACACGTTTAACTGCTCGCTTGTATTGATTCAAAGACCTGCCATTTAGGCAGGTTTTTTTATTGCTAAAAATTGCCGTTTAATTTCATTAAAATCAAACATACGTATAAAAGATAGTTTTTTCTGCTAGACACTATTGCAATTTACTGGATTTACATAAGATAATAAAATTTGAGCAACGTTTTCTTGAGCTTCCTGCTTGTGTTGCGTCAACCCGTATTCTACGGGGATATTATCAACATCAATATCTGGTTTTGTTATGTCAAATATTCATATTCTAAAAACCGATCCTTCAGATAACCCTTGTGTAAGCTGCGGTGCTTGTTGCGCCTATTTTCGTGTCTCTTTTTATTGGGCAGAGGCTGAAAGTGGCGGCGGCGTTGTGCCACAACATTTAACCGAGCAAATTACCCCTTTTATGAGTTGTATGCATGGCACCAATCAAAAGCAAAACACGCGCTGTAGCGCGCTACAAGGCACGATAGGGGAATGTGTATCTTGCTCCATTTACGCACAAAGGCCAACGCCTTGTCGTGAGTTTGAGCAATCTTGGCAAGATGGTATCTATAATGAGGCGTGTGACCGAGCGCGTGCTGCTCATGGGTTACCACCGCTAGAACCACACCACCCGCAAATCGCTTGCTAACCCGTCAATGACCCAGATTTTTTCTGGGTTATCTCTTTTCTTATTTATTAAATCAAATGCTTGCTTCCCTGCAAAATATCGCCCTTCCAAATAGCCTAACTCAATTCATTCATAACTTGCATCGCCAGTTCAAATGAGTACAAACGAGATTGATGATCAAAAATTTGCCCATTAACCATAATTTCATCGGCTTGTGTTTGACGCAAAATGGTTTCTAGCCCATGACGGACTTTCGATTTATCCCCCACTAATGACATGCCAAGTGCTTGTTGGACGCCGTATTCCTCTGCAGGAGACCAAATATCGGCCATACTTTCAACTGGCGGTGGTAATTGGGAGGTCTGCCCACGACGTAGCATCACAAAGGCTTGTTGCATTGAGGTAAATAAAAATTCAGCTTCACGCTGCGTATCCGCTGCAATGATATTAATACATACCATCGCATAAGGCTTAGCGAGTCTTTTCGATGGCTGGAAGTTGCTGCGATAAACCTCTAGCGCTTGCAATAATAAATCTGGTGCAAAATGGGAAGCAAACGCAAAAGGTAAGCCTAATTTTGCCGCAAGGGTTGCACTATAAAGGCTTGAACCTAATAACCAAACAGGGATTTTTTCACCAAACCCAGGAACAGGACGTACGGCGGGGTCTGGATTAGTCGCATCAAACCAATTAACTATTTGGGCAATATCTTGCGGGAAATTGTCGATATCGGTGTTCATGTGGCGGCGTAGTGCCTGCATGGTTTGCTGGTTACTTCCCGGTGCTCGCCCTATCCCTAAGTCAATACGTTCAGGATAAAGTGTATTGAGCGTACCGAACTGCTCTGCAATCACTAATGGTGAATGGTTCGGCAGCATCACGCCACCAGAGCCTAATCGCAGAGACTCTGTATTTGCCGCCAAATACCCAATGAGTACCGATGTCGCTGCGCTAGCGATCCCTGTCATATTGTGGTGCTCAGCAAGCCAATAACGGTGATAACCTAGCTTTTCAGCCAATTTAGCAAGGTCAAGAGAATGGGAAAAAGCCTCTTTTGCCGTTGACCCTTGGGTGATCGGAGCAAGATCGAGCAAAGAAAGAAGGATTTTTTTATCTGACATACATGCTCACTTTGTTAGGATTGTGATGATATTGAAGCTAACTTACCATCCTAGTCTATTGTGTCCTTGGCCTCCACAATTGAAACTCGCATTAGCACAACTGGAATAAAAATGTAAATTTCAGTCTACTAACTCACTGTTTTCACTAAATTATGAATTAAGCATGAACAAAAAGTGCAGTAATTATGAAGCTTCAGTCAAGGGAGGTAAAAGCGATTGAGCCACAAAAACTTTTCGTGAATGATGGCTTCATCAACCATACAGAGGAAATCGAAATGAAAAAATTAAATGCGGGTTTATTTGCTTTAGCGTTAATGTCAGTCGGATTTGCAGCAACTGCAGCCAATATTGGCAATGGTGGAAATAATCACATGCAGCGCCCGCATATGGGCAATCACCATAATATGGTGTATAGCGTAGCTGAACAGACCACAACACCGAATGAAACAGTGAAAAAACTGGCGAACAGTGCCCCTAAAATTGAAGATGGCAAACGCTATGTTGTGAAAGTCACTGTAATGGAAGTCCCTGACTTTTCTAATATGAATAACATACCAATGCCAAAACCTGTTAACGCACCCGCAGCGCAATAGAAAGGAATATTGATTAACCTTGTTGATGATATCGGTAAAACCTTTTTTATTGATAAGCATAACCAAATAGCTTAATCAATAAGATACAGATATCCTAAAAGGACAATAAAGAGTTCTATATATCCTACGATTGCCTCTGTTTAGCAGGGGCTTTTTTTTGTAGTTTCTCCTAAATGCCTGTTCCTCACTAGTAATAATACCTAACAGCAGCTAATCTTATTTTAAGTAGAACATTTTTTCTGCTTATTTCCTTATTAGATATTTAGTTTTCCATTTAAACGCAGGAGCTTATCATGGGCTATTATGAATTGAAAAAATCCACGAAAGATGTGGCTCAGCCTTATTACTTTGTATTAAAAGCGGCTAATCATGAAATTATTGCTACCAGTGAGATGTATGCTTCTAAACAATCTGCGCTAAAAGGTATCGCTTCAGTACAAAAAAATGGCCCTACAGAAACCATTAAAGACCTCACAGTGTAATTCTTTTGCCCCTATCAACCAATAGGGGCAATTTTTATTAGATTAACCACACTTCTATTACATTAATCGTAACAGTGCAGTGACAACAGCAGCAGATAACACAATTAAAATAAATGGTTTTTTATACCAAGTCAGCATTCCTGCCACCAAAACACCAATGATCTTCGGCCAATCTGAAAATGACTCCCCAGAAAATAAGGTAGAGGTCACCGCAACCGAAAATAAAATCACAATCGCAGCAGCGGAAAATAGGGCTTTACTATTTTCTGAAAGCACTACGCGGCCTTTCAGCAAAGCTCCTGATGCTCGCATAAGATATGTTCCAACAGCTAATATCATGATGCCGCTGAAGATTAACCACGGATTCTCCATCATGATTATTTCCTTATATAAATAACTAAGCTTAATAATGCTAATAAAACAGGGATCCCAGCAGCTAAATAAGGGGTTGTTGCAACCGCAATTACCGAGCCAATAATGGCGGTTATTCTCAAACGCTTATCTTTTAGTGCTGGCAGCGAAAGGGCTAAAATAATCGCAGGGAACATCGCATCCATACCAAATACGTGGGTATCATTCACAAAACTGCCCAGCACTTCGCCGATAATTACCCCGAGTGGCCAACAAAGTAAAATACCAATACCACACAACCAGAAAGCCGCACGCTTCTCTTTTTCTGTTTCTTGCGCAAGGCCAAAAACCACACTTTCATCATTCATAATGTGATATCCCAAAAGCGCTTTTGCCCCTTTGCCGGTTAAATCCCCGACAGCAAAACTAAACGGAATATGGCGTGAATTAACCAGCAAGCCCGCTAGCGCAGCGGAAATAGGGCTTCCCCCTGTAAAGATCACGCCGATAAAGAGAAACTCAGATGCCCCCGCAAGCACGAGTATTGATAGTGTCAAAGGCACCCAGAAATTAAAGCCCTGAGAATGAGCGAGCGCACCGTATGAAATCCCCACAATTAAGTCAGCAAGACACACCAGAGCAATATTTTTCACTGTGCTATTATTAAGCGTGGAATTTAAGGTAGACGTTAGCATTCCTAAACCGTTCGATATATAATACGTTTGTTCATTATGGCGATCGCTACTGTAAAATGCAATCTATATAGGATATGAAAATTGAATTTACCTGCCCCCCCTATTGACCTTATTTCAAAAGCACTCGCTCGCGAACGGCAAAAAAGTGGGTTATCACTCTCTGAATTATCACGCAAAGCCGGTATTGCTAAATCAACGCTATCCCAACTGGAGTCAGGCAGCGGAAACCCGAGCATTGAAACGCTGTGGGCACTTTGTGTTGCGTTAGATATTCCTTTTGCGCGCTTAATTGAAGAAAAACAAGAGACCGTAACGGTGATCCGCCACGGTGAAGCCGTTCCAGTCAGCGCTGAACACGCCAATTATTTAGCCTTTTTATTGTCTTCCGCCCCTGATGATTCTCGTCGGGATATCTATACTGTCATTGCACAACCAGGGCGTGATCGTATTTCAGAACCACATATGCACGGTGTTAGTGAGCATATCATTATCACTGCAGGTAGAGCCTTAGTGGGCCCAGTAGATAACCCTGTTGAGTTAGCGGTTGGGGATTATATTCACTACCCCGGTGATGAACCGCATATTATGCGAGCATTAGAGCCCGACACCATGGCAGTGATGATCATCGATAAACAGAACTAATAGCATAACCACTTAATGATATTTTGCGTTATCATTGCACCAATATAAACACATTGGAGTTGTGACTATGTCCCACTATGATGAAATTGCTCAAAAAGTGGATTTACTGCTTGATGAAAATTCCGTTCACAATATGAATGAAATGCTTATGCAGCTTTCCCATGATACAGAACTCAATCAAGAGCAACGCTTTGAACAACAACAACGCTTAAGAGATGCTATTTTTGTGCATCACAACTCATAAAAAATCACATCCTACCCAAATAGGATGTGAACAAATTATAAAATACATACGTAGCCACGGCTAAAATTGGCCTGATTTTTCCGTACATGTTCCTACGCCGCCTTTAAACACACAAGTTTCACTTGTCCAAGTTCCACTGTATGTCATGACCGCCATAGTTTCTTCTTGTAGGAATCTATTCATATTTTCGAGTATAGAATCAAAAAATTGGTCATTTTCTTCAGATTGACGTTTATTTTCAGGTTGAAAGCCTGGCTCTAGTTCTGCTCGTTTTTCGTCAAGCATTGTGACGAGATTACGCTCTTTTTCTCTCGACTTAACGAACGAGTCACATCCTTTATTACTCTGTTCTAAAATCGGTTTTAATACTAATTCATACTGTTCAAAAAGAGAATTTAATGCTTTTTCCTTTTTTTCAATAACTGCGTTACGCTTTTCATCATACTGTAAATTAATAGAAAACACTTTTTCATCATACTGTCCAAATATAGAATTTAATTCATTTTTACGCCGACTATAAATCGGTTCCAATTCATTTTCACGTCGTTCAAAAAAAGAATTAAAAATTTCATCACTATATGTTGAAATCGTCACGTACTCTTTTTCGTACTTTTCATAAATTGGATTTAATTCATTTTCATATTTTTCATAAATAGAATCCAGAACACTTTCATATTGTTCAAAAACAAATCTGATTTCTTCTTCATTCTGCTTGGAAATACACTCTTCTTTTATCATATATTCATTCAAAATAAAATGAAGCTGTTGATTATACGTCTTTTGAGCAACATCGAAGTCTTTATTTAATATCTGATGGAATTGCAGTTCTTCTAATAATCGGTAAAATGGCATTTCTGCCTTAGATGTAGCATCATAATATAAATTAGCATTATCGTAATCAAAGTGTTCAAGTTTATATTTTAGCTCATCAACATGTTTTATATAGGATCTATCATATATATACTCGAAAATAGCATTTTCTTTTATTTTGTTCTGATAGAACACAATGTCTTTTAAGACTATCTTTTTATTTTCCGCTGAGTAACCAAACAATGATTCATCAATACTTTCGATTATATCGCTATCAGGCAGAAGCCCGACATACTGAAAAATGATGGATTCTATATTTTCTTTAGCGCCCTCTATGTCTTTATCTGATAAAATGTCTGTTATTTTTTCCATTTCAATCTATTCCTTTATATAAATAATAATACACATTATAATTGAGGGTTACAAAATGATTTCACTATTTTTTATTCTCATTTTTCAAAGCTAAAACCATTAATAAAATATGTGTTTTCCAGAATGATAAATAGGATGCACCAATTTATTTTTATCAACATAATTAATTGTCGCTTCCCATTCACCACTAACATCTATGAAAGTATAAAAATCACCAAATTGAAATGAAACCATCGCATCTCTTAACGAATTAAAATCTTGAGGTATATTTAATGAAATACTATGATAGATATCAAGTTCAAGTTGGTAATTTACCTTTTTAACATTTTTAATGTCCTTATCATCCCTTTTATAAAAATCATTATAAATAACATCACGCACCTCAATAGAATATTCTTGAAGACTTTCTTTTAGTAATTCATCATACGTTTTTCCTTTATGCCCCTCTGCTATTTTCTTATCTATTTTAGCTATTTTTTCTATTAGGTTTTTTTTCCGTTCATAATAAGGATATAAATCTTCCAAATATTTATAAACCGGTTTATTCGCCCTTTCGCCATAATCATAGTAAACAGCAGGATCATCTAAGTCGATTTCTTCAAATTCATTTTTTAGCTTTATTAGTTCCTCATTCCCATATTTTTCATCAAAATTATCTAGTTCACGCCGATAATAATCCCTTTCTTTTTTATTAGACTCATATTTAGTTTCACGAATTTTTTGTACTAAATTTTCATCAATTATACTTCCTTGTTTAAAAGACATTTTTAACTCCTTATAGTGTCTTAGTAAAGGCCTTGTCAATAAAAGAATTTTTCAAAATAATCCTTTTATAAATCACATAATTAAATTTGATAATAAAAGTTTAGGGGGCTAATTTTTTCTTAGCCTCCTAAATTTAGATTTTCATGATTAAATTAAAATAAAGACTACTCTAATATAATTTTAATTCAAAGCTTCTTTAGCTATAGATAGTCCTAAAAACTTAACGGTTAGAAATCCGTTTGTTGCAAATACGCCCATGCATATTGTGCGTGCAATTCAGCACCTGTGACCATCGTGTCTTCATCAATATTAAAACAACCGTGATGATGCGCCCATTGGGTGTCTTTTTCTGCATTTCCTGTACCTAACAACGCGAAACAACCCGGAATATTTTCAATATAAAAACTAAAATCTTCCCCGCCCGGTGTTGGCCTTTCAGTGATCAATGATTGCTCACCAAACGCTTCAGAAATAATGGATTGCGCTAATAAGGCACTGCGCTCTTCATTAATTACTGGCAACGTTCCATAGGTATAGTCGACCTGTGCGGTAGCACCATAAATTGCGGCAGTATGTTCAGCATAGCGGCGAATTGCAGCTTCAATACGGTCTCGAGTCGCAATATCAAAACAACGTACCGTACCGTCCAATACTGCATTTTCCGCAATCACATTAAAACGCGTACCGACATCCATTTTACCAATTGTCACAACCGCAGAATCTAATGAAGATGTTTCGCGGGAAACAATCGCTTGTAAATTCATCACAAAAGATGATGCAACAACCGCTGCATCAATGGTGGCTTCTGGCATAGAACCATGACCACCGCGGCCTTTGAACGTGACTTTTAATAAATCCGCTGAGGCAAAACTGCCACCTACATTGCAAGACACTTTCCCTGAAGGTGTTGTTGTCCAAATGTGCATACCAAATACGTTATCGACGTTTTCAATGGCACCTTGCTTGATCATCGCCAGCGCGCCTTGTGCAATCTCTTCTGCTGGTTGGAAAATCAAACGGACATTGCCCGCAAGTTGGTCTTTGACCTCAACCAGTGCTTTCGCTGCAGTTAATAACATCGCCGTATGGGCATCATGACCACAGGCATGCATTTTGCCTTCAATCGTTGATTTATATTCTAAAGAATCATTCAGTTCCAATACTGGCAACGCATCAATATCCGCACGTACTGCAACTGTTCTGCCCGGTTTTCCACCTTTAATTTCAGCAATTAGCCCCGTCGGTTCCGTCAGGCGATATTCGATGCCTATTTTGTCTAGTTCTTCAGCGATGCGCTGCGTTGTACGCACTTCTTCAAATGGCAATTCAGGGTGAGCGTGTAGATCACGACGAAAAGCAATCATCTCTGGTGTATGTTTTTTGATTGCAGCTGTAATAATTGAACTGATCATTTTTCTACCTTTACCCTTTTCAATACTGTACTTTGGTGTTTTTCTTGATTATTAACATTCAATGAGTGACTTCACGGTGGCAAACATCACATCAACGCCACGTGCAATTTGCACGTAATCTGTCCATTCATCAGGGTGATGGCTAAGCCCATTGCGACTAGGTACAAAAATCAATCCAGTCTGGGTTACCCCCGCAAAAATCATCGTGTCGTGCCCCGCACCACTCACCATGGTTCTAAATTTTAAATTTTGCTCATTTGCATGCTGTTGCATTGTACTAATAATTTCATTGTTCAATTCAGTTGGCTGCACATAAAGCGGCTGAATAATATCGCTACCAATACCTGCTGACTCACTGGTTTTTTCTGTCAGTTCGATGATTTGTTTAATCACTTTGCGCAAAGCAACATCATTTTTCGAACGAATATCGACGCTAAATATGACTTCACTTGGGATAACATTCGCGCCATTTGGCAGAACATTAAGCCGCCCAACCGTTGCAACCGTGTTGTCCCCCGCGGCTTTTGCCAGCGCGGGGATTTGGCTGATAATCAGGCTAGCACACACTAATGCATCCGCACGCATATCCATCGGCGTTGTGCCTGCATGGCCCGCTTTGCCTGTCAGCTTAACTTCTAACTGGCTAATGCCGACGATGGTTTCGACAATGCCCACATCTTCGCCAGCCTGCTCAAGCACAGGGCCCTGTTCGATATGCAGCTCAAGAAATGCTTTAACGTTTTTCGGGTCTAATACCGCATCCGCCGCTTTATCTGCATTAAAACCCGCAGCTGCCATACGTTCTGCGGCGCTAACACCTTGCCTATCTTTCAGTTGATAGAGCTCTTTCGTGCCGATTAACCCCGTGATCACACTAGATGCCATCAAACCACGACCAAAACTGGTGCCTTCTTCTTCCACTAAGGCAATCACTTCAAGTGGGTATTTTGGCGTTAAGTTTTGTTCGCGAATACGCGCAACTACATCGAGCCCTGCCACTATTCCCGCGGGGCCATCAAATGCCCCACCATGAGGTACTGAATCAAAATGCGAACCGACTATCACCGCGGGCAAATCTGCTTGCTGACCTTCTAGGCGACCATAAATATTACCAATCGCATCTTCACGAACCTGTAAACCAAGTTCTGTCATTTGCTGTTTTAAATATTGGCGTGCCTGTTTATCTTGCTCGCTATAGCTCATACGTGTTGTGCCTTGGCCTGGCGTCGCGGTGTACTCTGCCAACTGTTCTAAATGACGTTGAATTCGAGATGTACTTGTTTCCATAATTATTTACCCTGCAACTGGAACAATGTAAGCGACCATAATACCCGCTAAGACAACGGACACCATGGTGACGGAAATAAAGCCACCGACTAACATTGGCCCTAACATATGGCTAGTTAAAATTTGACGCTCTTTTTCGTCTTTTGTTAGTGCGTTAATCGCTTCGTTAGTAATGATGTAATCCGCTGGGAAGCCATACAGTGCAGTTAATGCCACTGCAAAAGCCATCTCTTTAGTGACACCCAACATTTTGCCAACAACCCATGACGCAAGGTACATCCCAATAACGGCGGCACTAATTAACACTACCATTGGGTAGACAAGGCGCAATAACATATCTGGTGTTGCATGGTTTAAGGTATCAAAGATAAATAACATCAATGCCATGATAGCAAAACCAAACCCATTGGCTTTTTGCAGAGGTTGCCTTTCTAAGAAACCTAATGAAGATGCAATAACCCCAAATAATAAGCACAGAACAAATGGGCTGATATTCACGTAAGGTGCAGCATAAGATGAGGCTAAGTAGGCCAAATACCCTACTGCCGCCAAACGTAAAAATTTGAAGTAGCTCGTGTTATAGTGACTAGGAATTTTTTTAAACATACGCGGCATTTCGTCTTCCGATACCACAGTTTTCACTTCGACCTCTTTGGCACCCTCAACAGAAAGCGTTTCTTCCCACTGCCCACTACGGTATTTTTCCAGTACACGGCGCCCTTCTTTTTTCAGCATCACTGCCGTTAATGGATAACCCGCAAACCCTTGCATAACATAAATTAATATCGCAAAAACGGAGAGATCGACCAGCCCTGCTTCCGCAGCGCCTTTTGACATAATTAAGGAAGAAACAATCCCGCCCACTAATGGAGGAACAGCAACTAATACGGTATTCATATCAAATAATGTTATACCGATAATAAAGGTGAGCAGAATAATGCCTAAAATACCCGCCAATGAAATAAGGATGGTTTTCCATTGACGTAATAATTCTTTCAGGGACAACAAGGTGCCCATATTGGTAATTAATAAATACATTAGGGAAACAGCAACGACCTGTGGAATACCGGCAATGCTGACAATATCTTTCGGAAAGATTGTCCAATACCCTAGCAAAAATAATACCGCACACACAAAGACGGATGGGATCCATGCTTTGGTTCGTACCGCTATCGCATCCCCGATATATAATATTCCGACTATCAAAAACAGAGCTAACATCTGCGACATAACTTTTTCCCCGCGTATATCTTTTTATTTACTTATATTTTTAGTATTAGAAGCCATTAATATTAGTTAATTACTAATTTACAGCCTATTTATGGATGATAAATCATCAATATAAAGAGCATTTCGCTGCAAACATACAAAATTGCAACAAAATTCATCATAACATTGAAAATACAGATGTATAGATAACTGAACAGGATTAAATCAGGCAGGAATACAGGCAGTAAATTTATTGAGTAGTGAATTATTACACCGAAAAGCATTTAAACATCAGTATTCGTTTATTAATAAATCAATTAAACGATAGATAATGTCATTATAAACTTAATTAATAATCAAATTCACTTTAGCTTATTTTTTAATCTCTAAAATTATATTCTATCGCTAAGCAAACAAATTTCAATAATTCACGCAAGTTACAGCAGAAATACCTGATAAATATGACTAATATTTATATTTAAATAAAATATTCTACTTAATTTTATTATTGACTAATTTACCTACAATTCAGATGAATAAAGGTGGATAGCCCTTTATCCTTGTATAGAATTATTGACAGTAAAATAAAAAACCCATAAATCACGATTTATGGGTTTGATACAAAAATAGCTTTAGTTATTGGTTTGCTGCTGTGCAATTACCTTAGTTGGTTTAATTTTGCGGTTATTTTCAAAGCCAGGTTGAGGAACTTTTATAAAGAACGTCAGAATTCCTGCAAAGATATACAACCCAGTGTATGCCCACACAACCCCGACAATATCGAAGAAAGGCAGCACCAAGCTGGCAATCGCTGGAGCAGCAAAGTTACTTAAACCTGCAGATAAGTTGTAAATCGAAACTGCGGCACCTTTATGGTGTGGCTCAATACTTGGGAATACCGCCGTCATTGGTACAAAGGCCGCAACAAAAATACCCAGTAAAATGGCAGGGATCAGGGCAATCGCAAAATTATGCCCGAAATAAACCGGTAAGTAGTAAAACAGTAGGCTAGAAACTGCCATCCCCAAACAACCAAACCATCTGACTTGGCGGATCCAACCAATGTGTTCCCCAACAATGCCCCAAAAGATATTGGTAAAAATGGTCACAAAGAAGAACACCGCCCAAATTTGTAGCCACTCAGAAATAGTAAAGCCTAAGCGGTCAACAAATAGCAATGGCATGATAATCGCAAAACCAAATAACGAAATAGTATTGATAATGCGGATCAAGCTCGCCATAAAGATATCTTTATTAGTAAACAGAATTGTCGCCGCACGGGATAACTCCGCCATTTTGTCTTTCATTGGCAAATCAACTTTCGAGCGGTCAACAGGAATATTACGCAAACTAAAGTAAGCAATCATACCGCCGATGGCGACCCAGCCGATTGCCATCCAGAGTGTGCCTGTTTCCCCCATCATTGGGATTGAGAAACTTGGCAAATAGCTGCCGATGACACCAATTCCCACCGAATACATCGCCCAGAACCAGCCTGTAGCCGCCGCAAGGTGAGCACGGGGAATAACCTGTACCAACATCATCATAAAGGAATAAATAAACAACGGATAAGCTAGCCCACGAATACCATAAAACAGCAACATCATACTGTAGCTTTTCATGCCTAATCCGAAAGCCATAAATAATGCGTGCATGACAATCCATAAAACAAAGCCGATCATCATGGCTTTTAAAGGTGTGATAATTTCAGCAACCACACCCGACGCCCAAGCTGCCACCGCAGCCATCAAGCCATAAACTGTGAATACCATTGCGGACTGTGTTGGTGTAAAACCTAAGTCAGTAATATGTTTCGATAAAAAAGCCATTTCAAAGCCATCACCGCTCATAAAAATAGCGATAGCGATAAAACCCCAGAACAAATGCTTAGGTAAACCAAGCCAATACTGCTGTTGTTCCATTGCAGTTTCCTCATTTTATGTTGTTATTTTAATCAGTTGCGAAGAAAGAACGGTAAAGGAGGTAGGTAGGGAATACCTCCTTTTCGGCCGATTACGGCATAAGCTCTCTTGCTTGTTTTTGTTGCTGGTACAATAAACGGAATACATCAAGCCGTTGATTGAGAACTTGTTGATTAATCACTTGAGGCAAATAGGTGTTAAGAATGTCTGGTTTTTGACATACCTTATCCACTTCGCCTCCATCGGCAAGCCATGCAAGGCGTGCCGCACCTAATGCTCCTGAAGAACTTGCTGGGTGTGTGACGATAGGCACATTAATCACATCGGCAATTAATTGCGCCCAAATTGGGCTGCGAGCACCGCCCCCCGTGAGGCTACAGCGTGGCATTATTGTGCCCGTTTGCTGTAGCACATTCATACCATCTGCTAAAGCAAAAGTAACACCTTCAATCACTGCGTAACCCAGCTCCGCTCGGGTTGTTTCATTGCGCAGCGCAAAAAAGGAACCTGTCGCATAAGGGTCATTGTGTGGTGTTCTTTCCCCTGAAAGATAAGGTAAAAATATCGGCGCGCGTTTTTTCTGCTCATCCGTTAATTGACCTACTTCGTCCATCAGTTGGTTTTCTGTCGTTGACAATAGCTGGCAAACCCAGCGCAAACAGTTTGCCGCACTCAGCATCACGCTCATTTGGTGCCAACGGTTTGGCAAGGCATGGGCAAAGGCGTGAACACCATGTTGAGGGTCCGCTTGTAGCTGGTTATTCACCACAAAAATCACCCCTGAAGTACCAAGGGAAATCAGTGCATCGCCTTCATTAATGGCTCCGACACCTACCGCAGAAGCCGCATTATCACCACCGCCACCGGCAATAATCACGTCTGCACTCAGCCCCCAATGAGAGGCTAAATCAGCACGCAACACACCACTTTTTTCAGCGCCCTCTACTAAAAGTGGCATTTGTTCACGAGTTAAATTTGTGGCTGCTAATAATTCATCAGACCAATCACGTTTAGCGACATCAAGCCACAGTGTGCCAGACGCATCTGACATTTCACTGACAAATTGACCTGTCATCTTCCAACGCAAGTAGTCTTTCGGTAACAATACTTTGCCAATTTCGCGGAAAATCTGTGGCTCATGTTGCGCAACCCACAAGAGTTTCGGCGCCGTAAAACCAGGCATCACCAAGTTTGCCCCAACGGTCAGGAATTCTGGGTACTGCTCCATCAGCCATTCGCACTCTTTAGCGCTACGAGTGTCATTCCACAAAATGCAATCACGCAGCACCTTGTTTTGCTTATCCAATAAAACAGCGCCGTGCATTTGCCCTGATAGGCCAATCCCTTTGACTGCGGCCCACGCTTCTGGCGCTTTTTGTTTTAAGGTTGCGACTACTGCATTTGTGGCTTCCCACCAGCTATCTGGGGATTGCTCAGCCCACTGAGGGTGTGGTCGCTGTACCGTTAGTGCCATATGGCTGGACGCAACAATTTCCCCTTGCCTGTCAATCAAAACAGCCTTTAGCTCAGAAGTGCCAAGGTCAATTCCAAGGTACATTGCCTTTCTCCTTACAGCGATTGCTGCGGTGATTTCAGCCAAGTTTCGATACTGGCAACGGTTTTGCTCATAAGTTCATGAAATTCAGGTGAATGCGCAAGGGAGCCAAATAACATCTCGCTCGAGACAAATTGTGTTAATGCATCCGCGGAATTCATCATTTTTTGATAATATTCGCCATCTAATACACCATCTTGGTATTCATAAGGTAGCTCACCTTTTGCCCAGCGTTGCAAGTAAACAAAAAAGAGCGCGGGCAATACCGCCGTTGCCGCTGGCGCTTGATTACGCTGGTAACATTCTTGCAGTGTCGGTGTAATGAACCCAGGGATTTTTGATAAACCATCAGCCGCAACACGTTGATTGGTATCTTTAATGTAAGGATTGCTAAAACGATCGAGTACCACATCGCGGTACTGTTCTAAATCCAGCGGGCTTGGTGATAACGAGGGGATCACATCTTGTGTGACGTAATTCCACGCCATTTGTTTGATTGGCAATTCTCGCGTGCTGTCGTCGATAAAACTCAAGCCGATTAACGTCCCTGCCCAAGCAATACAACTGTGACTTGCATTCAGGATACGAATTTTGGCTTCTT
This sequence comes from Providencia sp. R33, assembly GCF_019343475.1. Taxonomy (NCBI): domain Bacteria; kingdom Pseudomonadati; phylum Pseudomonadota; class Gammaproteobacteria; order Enterobacterales; family Morganellaceae; genus Providencia; species Providencia sp. R33. The sequence continues at coordinate 2,017,313 of NZ_CP072453.1, forward strand.
CCCACGGCAGTACCGACTCCACCATCTCAACATCGACATTTTCTAATGCAGGGCGTCCATTAATGAAATCATCTTCAATAACCCATTGAATGAAAGCTTCCCCCATTACAGGTGCTTTATCGTCCCAGCCAGTGTGTTCTTTCACGCGTTCTGCTACATCAGGAGTTGGACGAGGCGTTATTCTATCCACCATGGTATTTGGTGAGCGAGTATGGTCTTTCACCCATTGGTATAGCTCATCTTCGCCTTTTAATTGTAAAAACGATAAGAAACCATGGCGAAAACGTTCGCCGTTATGACGCAAGTTATCACAGTTTAATAAGGTGACTGGTTCACCATGGGCAGCAAGTCGCGCACGTAAGATTTCAGTCAATGCACCGTAAATTGTGGTCATTTTCCCAGATAAATCCGCTTTGATATCTGGTTGTTGGGTATCTAGCTCATGTTGAGGTGTCAGATAATAGCCTGCCTCAGTGACGGTAAAAGCAATTACGCGAGTGGCTTTATCACGGCCTTGTTCAACAAGTTGGCTTAAATTTTCATCCCAGTGCAAGATTTTGCGCACTGACGTGATTTTTTCGTAGTGACGCTCACCTTCTGGCGAAACCGTTTCAAGGGTATATTCGCCATTTTGCTTCGCTAAGTTATCAAGCAATGCATTCGCATCATTGCGAATATTACCGAGCGCAATAGACCAACTGTCATCCCCCTGCGCAATTAAACGGTGTAAATACCAAGCTTGATGAGCACGATGGAACGACCCTGCACCAATGTGCATCCATACGGATTTCTGCTTTAGCATTGTGACTCCTTAACTTAAAATAAATATTTGCCATTTTCATGGGCATATGCCCGTTTGTTATATTTTAGTTTCAATCGAACAAGAATTACTGCGATAATGGTCACAGTAATGACTTTTGCCCTTTTAATAAGCAATTGCCCAGAATTACAATGATGGAAAAAGGCAGGAGACCGTCCATGCAGAAAGAATTAAAAAAAATGGAACAAGCCGCGAGAGCCGCGTGGCTGTATTTTGTGGCAGGTAAAACGCAGCAAGAAATTGCGCAGGAATTAGGGCTATCACGCCAAGTCGCTCAGCGATTGATCTCTTTAGCCAAAGAGCGAGGTATGGTGCATGTACAAATCACCCACCCGGTCACTGAGTGCTTGCGACTCGCCAACGAGATACAGCAAAAATACAATCTCACCCATTGTTATGTTGTGCCTTCGGGGCAGCTTGATACGAATGCCACGCTGGATATGATCGCCGTTGCGGGCGCAGAATTGATGGAACAGCTAATTGAGCAGGATAAACCCCAAGTTATAGGTATCGGTTCAGGAAGAACATTACGCAGTATTATTGATGCACTGCCTTACCTTGAGATGCCGCAGCACCAATGTGTCTCATTAATTGGTGCAATTGCCCGTGATAGCTCTGCGACACGCTATGATATCCCCTTACGTTTTGCAGAAAAACTGCAATGTCGCCATTATATCCTCCCCGCACCATTGTACGCGGATAGCCCTGAAGACAAAGCCATGTGGTGTCAACACCGCGTCTATAAAGAGGTCACTGAAAAAGGTTTAAATGCCGATATCACCTTTATTGGGATTGGCGAAGTGGGAAAAAATTGCCCATTAAATTCAGAAGGGTTTGTCACCGATGAGCAACTTGAAATGCTGCTGGATAAAGGTGTCGCAGGAGAGCTCCTCGGCCACTTTATTAAAGCCAACGGTGAACGCTTAGCCACCAGCTTAGATGAAACCCACACGAGTGTGCCGCTATTTTCCCCACCAAATCACCCTGTGATTGCATTTGCAGGGGGAGCGCATAAAACTCAGGCAATTCAAGCCGTACTCAACGGCGGTTGGGTAACGGGTTTAGTCACCGATGAAGCCACTGCTCAACAATTATTAGCGAATAATTAACCCCAATATCCAAGCGGCAATAATGTCGCTTGGATATTTTATTACTCAAACTTACCCCTGTGCCAGCCAGTTATGACAGAGCATACCGAGTAAGGTAAAGATCAATGCGCCAATCACGTGGATAGCAATAGTGCTAATCGCAAAGCCCAATTTCCCTTCTTGGATGAGCACTAACACTTCTAATGAGAAAGTCGAAAAGGTGGTAAAAGCACCGCAAAAACCCGTCACAATAAATAACTTATACGCAGGGCTGATGTTAGCGCTGGCAAAGTAGGAAATGGCAAAGCCAATGACAAAGCCACCAACAAGGTTAACCGCAACAGTACCAAGGGGAATATTCGGATAGAGGTGATTCATTTTCAGGCTAACAAACCATCTCAGCCAACCACCGAGAACAGAACCAATCGCAATTGCAAATAAAGAGGCGTACATAGAAACTTCCCATAAAACGTTAGGCGGGATAAATGAACGGAAAGTCTCCCTATTATACTCTAAATAATTCGAGTTACATGTAGGCGACAAGCGAAGTAACTTAAAGTATGGCGAGTATCGGTCATTTATGCCCTAAATTCAGGGCACATAAACCTACGTACCCCGTCGAATGAACAGGTTAACGTAGGCATCATTAGCCCAACAGGGCGGTTTCTTAACAGCAGGAGGAATGCCATCTCCCTAAATAATCACCTTAAAATAATAAGGCAACTCATTAGGAGATGTAAACCTATTTTATAACATGCGAGATCCATCCCCTAAATAGTTCAAATTGCAGCTAGGCGTCAAACGAAGGTACCCTTAGGAGCATACACAAGTATGTGACTAAGGTAACTGAGTGCAGACAACAACGCTGCGGTTTGAAATATGACGGGGATGACAAGCTATTGGGACATTTTTAATATCGTCCGCACATTACTCGCACTAGTTGCGATGATATCAATCGCCCCGGTGCGCAATGCGCCCATAATCGCCATTGCCTTGGAGGATTCAGAAGCAATCGCAATCACACACGGAATTTTTCTCAGCTCATCAATACTCAAGCCGATCACTCGGTCATTCATAACAGTATCCACATGCTGCCCTTGTGCATTGAAAAAGTCATACCCTGCGATATCGCCAATAACGCCTTGGTTTAAACTGGCATCCACGATTTCACGGGGTGTAAACCAGCCCAGTTTGACCATATAACTGTCCTCATTCATATCACCAATACCAATCAAGGCAATATCCGCTTTACGGGCACGGTCTAGTGTCTCTTTTATGGTACCGTTCTTCATAAAAGCTTGTTTAAGTTCGTTATTTTCCACATAAGCTGGGGCATACAGTGTTTCACTTGTTCCGCCAAATTTTTTCGCAAGGCGACGGCTGATATGGTCAGCGTTTATCGAATCACCGGGACGATGCGTTCCGCCAATGCCACAAATAAACCGGCAATCTTTTTCAGGCACAGCTCCACCACTATCGGCAACAACAGCAACATTACGCCCTTGCCCTACGGTGACAATCATATTGTCCCGCAGTGTGGTTGATAAATAATTAGCAACCAACGTACCTACCTGATTACGCTGCGATTCTTCATCAGGGTGATCCAATGCAATTAATGCACGGGAAATCGGAAACCGAGAAAGTAATTGCTGTTCGAGTTGGGTACTAAAAATCGGGTGATAGCGAACGTTAATTTCAACTATCCCCTCTTCTTTTGCGCGTTTTAATAAGCGCCCAACCTTAATTCGCGATATCCCAAACTTATTGGCGATCTCTTCCTGCGTAATTTCATCGCGATAATACGCAATCGCAATTTCAGTCAGTAGCTCGATGTCGGAAGATGTTTGTGATCTATCCATAAGGTAGTGATTTCCTCTCAATTGGTGTTAATCGCGACAAGGATAATAAGGTTTTAGTATAGCGTTTCTAGTGGCAATTAATAAGCGAGTTGTCAAAGACAGTGGATATAAAGCGATGTTTTCGGCTCTATATCCACTAAAAAACTAAAATAAACGGCTATGCGTTGGCTACAGCGCCATGTTTTTCAACACTTTGTGCAAGTTGGCAGAGTAATAAGCAGCAAGACGTTGCCCCTGCATCCAATACCCCGCGAGAACGTTCGCCCAAGCGACTGGCACGGCCAATTTTTGCCACTAAATCTAAGGTTGAATCGCGCCCCGCGATGGCCGCAGCTTGCATTGCATCTAACGCTTGCTTGAAATCCTTGCCTGCATTGGTTGCAGATTCAAAAGCATTAATCGCAGGGATCAATGTATCCATCAAGCATTTATCACCGACCTTCGCGCTACTAATGTCTTGCAACTCTGATAAACCGTTTTGTAGCATCGCCAGAAAATCGTGCTGTGAAAGCTCGTTTTTGCCTGAAATACTGTCAGACATCCCCATAAAGAAGCTGCCGTACAGCGGCCCCATCGAACCGCCAATGCCTTCCATTAACGCATCGGAAATCTCTTCAAAGCCTTCACTGAGTGATAATTCGCGCCCTTCAATCGCTTTGGCGCATAGGTTAAAACCTTTCGCCATATTAATGCCGTGGTCACCATCCCCAATTGCACCGTCGATTTCACTGAGATATTCGCGGTTAGACACAATGATATGGACTAAGTCCAGTGTCATTTCATTGCCACGTTCCGTCGAGATAACTTGCATAATGGGCTCCTTTACTTAACCTGTGTTAAACCTAATGAATACGCAGGGACATCCATTAACGTCTTTAATTCTTCATCTACTTTCATTAGTGTCAGTGTGACACCCATCATTTCGAGTGAGGTAAAATAATTGCCCACATAGTTACGCACGATGCGAACACCTTTCTCACTCAATAATTTTTCAACTTCAGCATAATAAATATACAGTTCCATCACTGGGGTCGCACCCAAGCCAGAAACCAGCACGACAACTTCATCCCCTTGTTTTGCCTGCATATCGGTTAAAATTGGCGTTAACATTGTTTGCGCCATTTGCGCCGCTGATTGGATTGGCATAATTTCAATGCCCGGCTCACCATGGTGACCGATACCAAGCTCCATCATGCCATCTTCGATATGGAAATTCGGGTGACCCACCGCAGGAATTGTGCAAGATGTTAATCCAACACCAATGGAGTGGCAGTTATTAATAGCTTTTTGTGCCGCATTAATCACACCATCTAGGTCATAGCCTTTACTGGCTGCTGCCGAGCCAACCTTCCACATTAAAATTTCACCGGCGACACCGCGGCGTTTTTCTTTCTCACTCGCTGGTGCAGAAGCAACATCGTCAGTCGCTACGACAGTTTTAATCTTCATGCCCGCTTTTTCGGCTTTTTTCATTGCCATTTTCACGTTCATGTTGTCGCCAGCATAGTTACCGTATAAACAGGCAACACCAGCACCACTGTCAGCGGCTTTGAACGCATCTAAAAAAGCCCCTGCGGTTGGTGAGGAGAAAATTTCACCGATAGCCACCGCATCTAACATGTTTTCTCCCACATAGCCTAAAAATGCGGGCTCATGACCTGACCCTCCCCCCGTGACAATCCCCACTTTCCCTTGGATTGGCGCTTTCGGGTATTTCAATACGCGGGCATTATCGGTTTGCGCAAAATATTCTGGGTGCGCTTTTAAATAGCCTTGGATAGCGTCTTCAACAACTAGGTCAGGTTCATTAATGATTCTGTTCATAATTCCCTCTTTTACTTATTTTCTGGTGTTAGCTGCATTTTTGCTGACTGATCAAGAAGTTCTTGCGGTACCGTGATAAACCTCATCAATATCGCACTGAACAAATAAAGCCCTGAGAAAATCCAAATCACACCAAACGCCCCAACACTGCTAATAAAAATCCCAACCAGTGCTGGCCCAACAAAGGTACTTAGCCCCGCACCTAAATTCAGTACGGACATGGCAGCGCCTTTATTTTCAGGTGCGAGTGATGGCATGATGGCAGAGAGCGGTACGTAACCGGCAAGGCACGCCCCAAATAACCCTGCCGCTATCATCATCAGGGTATAGTTATGGCCGAAGTAATACGGCACGTAATAGAACATTAGAGTACAAAGCATACAACCGACACATCCGAACCAAATGACAATATTGCGCCAACCAATGCGGTCGCTCACCACACCAAAAATCAAGTTAAAGGCAATATTCACGGTCCAAAGTGCAGCATAGATATGTAACCATTCTGTGCGGGAAAAGCCAAAGTCACCGAGAAACATTGGCATGAAGATCACAAAACCATAAGCCGCTGATGTATTTATGGTTCTAACTATTCCCCCTAAACCAATTTTTGGGTTTTCAAATGCAATGGTGATCCCTTTAAACACATAGTTAAGCGATACTTTTTGTTTTGGTTGTTCGCCGCCCTCATGGCTTCGGTTAAGGGCAATCGCAATAAACGCCCCGATGGTGACAAAAATCAGCCCACTCCATAGCGTTGCCATCTCACCTAAAATTGGTAAGGCATAACTTGAGTACATCACCCCCAACACACCTAGCCCGCCACTGTAGACGAACCAGAAGATCCCCACGGCGGAACCCAATTTTTTAATGGGCGCTTCATACGCTACCCAAACTAAGAAACCGTAGGCAAACATGGGATAGCCAAATCCACGTAATGCATAGGTAGGTATCATGATGGATAAGCTGTTACTTGGCAGGCCAATGGATAAGAAAATGACGGAGCCAATCACAAACATCACAAACCCGAAAATCATCACTCGGCGAGCGGTATAAATTTCCGCTAAAACGCCAGACAACCACGCCGCAACCGCGGCAAAAAAGCCATATACGCTGAACAGTAATGAAGATTGTTCAATACTCATTCCGCGGCTAATAATAAAAGGTGAAAGCCACCCTTGTTCGAGCCCTTCCCCCATCATGAAGATAAGGACACCAAAATAGCCAAGGAGCAACTTTGGCGAAAATCCCGTTACTTTAGACAGTTTATTGATTATCATATCGTTAACCTCAGTGCTTGTTCGCTGGGTTAGGACCTGAATAACAAGCCTTGGTAGGGTGACATTTATTCAGGTCCAATTTTTCTCATTATTGTTTTATTTGCTTGTGAACCCACTACAGCATTACAGGTTCGGGTCTAAGACCACCTTGATATGCGGGTCGCCCTTCGCCATCATGGAAAAACCTTCTGCAAATTTATCCAATGGTAAAATATCCGTTACCACACCTTTGGTTGGGAAATCACCATTGCCGATACCCTCGATAACCAATGGGTAGCAATATGGGCCTAAGTGAGAACCTAATAAATCCAGCTCTTTACGGTCGCTGATAATGCTCCAATCGACAGTTACAGGGTCTTTAAAGACAGAGAATTCAACAAATGTGCCGAGCTTACGGATCATTTTTAGCCCTTGCTCAACGGATTTCGGTGCACCTGTTGCTTCAATGTAAATGTCGCAACCATACCCCTCCGTCATCCCTTTGATGATTTTGTCCACATCATCACGTTTTGGATTCAGTACCATATCTGCGCCAAATTCTTTAGCGAGTTCTAAACGTTTATCGAATAAATCCAATACTACTAATTTGCCCGCGCCCGATTTTTTGATTGCGCCAATCATGCCTAAACCTAGCGTTCCTGCGCCCGAGAGCACAACCACATCGCCCAGTTTCACATTCGCACGTTGCACGGCGTGTAATGAGCAGGCATACGGTTCAATCAAAATCGCGTCTTCAATCGGCATATCCACAGGGACATGGTAGTTGATGGCTTCTTTCGTAAACTTCATGTACTGAGCCATACCGCCATTAACGTTATTTTGGAAACCATACAGGTCGTGTTTTTCACACATCCAATATTCACCGCGTTTACAGAAACGACATTCCCAGCAAGGAACTATTTGCTCGGAAATCACGCGGTCACCTAATGCGAACCCCTCTACTTTTGAGCCAAACCCAACAACGTGGCCGATAAATTCGTGCCCTGGGATCATTGGCGCTTTAATATAGGCAGGTTGCTCAGCATCCCCCCAAAAGCTTGGCGCGCCTTCAAACGCTTTCACATCACCTGCGCAAATCCCGCAAGCTTCGACGCGAACTAAAATTTCTTCTTCACCAATTTTTGGAACATCGACAGTTTCTAAACGGTAATCTTTCGGTGCATAAGCCACTACCGCTTTCATTTTTTCTGGAATGCCTTCGCTCATCGTGGCTTTTTGATCACAGTGTTCACACATAGTCTTACCCTCGGCGGTTTGTTAAATGAACATAAGTTCAATGAAGATACAAATTAACCATACCTTCTTTTAATCACCTATGCACATCACCAGATTCTCAAAGTGTGATTCAGAGCAAATATTCATATAAAATCGGTATAAAATGGTGACATTGCGCTTTTTTAGCAAAAAAAATTGATTTTAAGGCCATAGATCACAAAATTTTGCTTATCCAAATTAAAAACATATGTTCACCTATTGATTATTTGTTCATAAAATCCTATTTTCTAAATAGTACATTTGAATCAACAATGAACTTTTGTTCAACCATAAGGATCTCAATCATGCTATCTATTGCCATTGGTGCAGACGACGCCGCATTTGAAATGAAAGATTTGATCAAACAACATCTCGCAGCGCTGAATATTCAAGTCACCGACTATTGTTTAAATACAGGGGTTAAGGATGAAATGTACCCAGATGTTGCCCATGCCGTCGCCACCGCTATTGCACAAGGAAAACATCAACGTGGGATATTAATTTGTGGGACAGGTATTGGAATGTCTATCGTTGCCAACAAAGTTGCGGGGATTCGTGCCGCACTCTGCCACGATACCTATTCAGCGGAACGCGCACAAAAAAGTAACGATGCGCAAATTATTACCTTTGGTGCGCGTGTCATTGGCTCTGAACTTGCAAAAGCTATCGTCGATACTTGGCTGGCTTCCCATTATGAAGGTGGACGTTCAGCGCCAAAAGTCGCTCGCATTAGTGAATATGAAAATGGGAAACGTTAGTTTCACGTAGACAGTTTTCTAGGAGTGTTTTTATGTACACACAGGCACAAAACCCGTTAGCGAACGCCATCCGTTTTCTTTCTATAGATGCAGTGCAAAAAGCCAACTCTGGCCACCCAGGTGCGCCAATGGGTATGGCGGATATCGCTGAAGTGCTTTGGCGAGACTACTTACAACATAACCCTGCCGACCCGACTTGGCCAAACCGTGACCGCTTTGTCCTTTCAAACGGTCATGCCTCAATGCTGCTCTATAGTTTATTACACTTAACGGGCTACGATGTTTCCATTGACGATTTAAAGCAATTTAGGCAATTGCATTCAAAAACGCCTGGGCACCCTGAATTAGGTTATACCCCTGGAGTGGAAACAACGACAGGCCCCCTTGGCCAAGGCATAGCCAACGCAGTCGGCATGGCAATTGCAGAAAAAACTCTTGGCGCGACATTTAACCGTTCTGGATTCCCTGTTATTGACCACTTCACCTATGTTTTTCTCGGGGATGGCTGCTTAATGGAGGGGATCTCCCACGAAGTGTGCTCTCTTGCGGGCACATTAAAGCTGAATAAACTCATCGCTTTTTATGATGACAACCAAATATCCATTGATGGAAATACTAAAGGTTGGTTTACGGATAACACTGCCGAACGTTTTGAAGCATATGGCTGGCATGTTATTCGCCGCATTGATGGCCATTCAAGGCCCGCCATCAAAGCGGCTATTGAGCAAGCTCGCCAACAAACGGATAAACCGACACTGATTATTTGCCGCACCACCATCGGTTATGGTTCACCAAATAAAGCCGGAACTGCAAATTCACACGGCGCGCCACTTGGTACGGAAGAAATTGCGTTAACACGCCAGCAACTAGGCTGGAAATACCCACCATTTGAAATACCTGAAGAAATTTATGAACCATGGAACGCCATCGCCCGTGGCTCGCAACAGCAATTACAGTGGGAACAAGCGATTAGAGAGTATACAAAGCAATACCCAGAACTTGCTGAACAACTCACTGCGCGGTTATCTAACCAAACGCCAAGTTCATTTGCTTCTGTGATGACAGATTACATTCAAAAGTTGAATGATAACCCTGAAACAATCGCCACCCGCAAAGCATCACAAAACACCCTCAATGTAATTGGTCCTGTTTTACCTGAATTAATTGGCGGTTCCGCAGATTTAGCACCCAGCAACCTCACCTATTGGTCTGGTTCCGTCCCAATCAATGAACAACCTGCAGGTAACTATATTCATTACGGTGTTAGGGAGTTTGGCATGACCGCCATTGCCAACGGTATTACCTTACACGGTGGTTTTCGCCCTTATACCGCAACCTTTTTGATGTTCTGCGAATATGCACAAAATGCTGTGCGCATGGCAGCACTGATGAAATTACCCCAAGTACTTGTTTATACGCATGACTCCATTGGGTTAGGGGAAGATGGGCCAACACATCAACCAGTAGAACAACTTGTTTCTTTGCGTGCAACACCGAACCTGTCCGTCTGGCGTCCGTGTTGCCAAGTGGAAACGGCGGTTGCTTGGCAACAAGCCATCACCAACCAACAAACACCAACAGCGCTGATCCTATCACGGCAAAATCTACAGCAACACTCCCGTACCGCTGAACAGCTAGCCAATATCCAACGAGGGGGTTATATATTACGCAGTAATAGCCAAACCCCTGAATTATTGCTGATTGCAACGGGTTCCGAAGTCACTTTAGCCGTTGAAGCATGGCAATATCTCACCAACCAAGGCTTTAAAGTCAATGTTATTTCCATGCCATCAACGGACACCTTTGATAAGCAGTCCACTGACTACCAACAATGTGTATTGCCCAATCATGTTCGCAACCGAATTGCTATCGAAGCCAGTATCAGTGATTACTGGAGAAAATATGTAGGGCTTGATGGGTTAGTTATGGGAATGAATAGTTTTGGTGAATCTGCCCCCGCTGAACAATTATTTGATTATTTTGGTTTTACGGTGGAGAAACTTATTCAGCAATCGTTATCATTATTACAGCCCAAAGCGTAACCAATAGCGAAGTTATTTAAATCTGTTATCCTACTTTGTAATTTATATTACAAGCCAAATAATAAAATCATTATTTGGCTTATTTTTTCTTATCATAAATAAGCGAATAATCTATTTTATCCGCTTATTGCATTTAATTACTGAATACTATATCCGCCATCAATCACTAAATTATGTCCCGTGATCATATCGGAAGCATCACTAGCTAAAAAGAGCGCGCAGGCAGCAATTTCTGACGGTTCCGCAAAACGCCTTGCTGGGATTTTCTCTTTCATTTCATCGCCTTTTGGCCCTTCCCATGCTTTTTTGCCCAGCTCAGTGAGAACGATAGTCGGTGATATCGCATTGGTTTGAATGCCCTTAGGGCTCCACTCTAATGCCAAAACCTGGGTTAAACCAATAATCGCGGCCTTGCTTGCACAATAAGCAGCATGTTGATCCAATGCAATAACTCCGGCCTGTGATGCCATATTAATTACCTTACCTTTTCCTTGTTTAATCATGATATTACCTGCTGCTTGGCACACAAGGAATGTACCTTTAAGATTGACATTCATGGTCAAATCCCAGTCCTGCTCACTTAAATGCTCTGCGGGTGCCAATGCAACAATCCCCGCACTATTGACTGCAATATCCAATGCACCGTAATGATTTACCACTTGCTCAACCATTTGCAATACAGAATCCTTCTTTGTAATATCACATTGAATACCAATGGTATTTTTCATTCCGTTAGCAACATCAATGACGTTCTCAGACTTATCAACCAAAGCAACCTTGGCGCCTTTTTCCACATAGAGTTGTGCAATTGCTAAACCAATACCTGCAGCACCCCCTGTGATTAATGCAACTTTACCATCAAGAGAAAATTGGGTATTAAAACCATTAAATTTTGCCATTTTGATTCCTTAATATCATGAGGTGATATTTAACATTGGGAGATATAGATATTGGGTTCATCCAACCCCTTAATAACCTATGAATGTTTAGTTATTTAATTAAGATAATATTATTTAAATATAATATCTACATCCATAATTTAAAATAAAGCGCCACATCCCATTATTTATATAATAATAGAAAACCATAAGAACATATGTTCAAAATAAAATTAAATTTGATTATTTGTCTATATTCATTATCTATTCTAAAGTCATCCAATCTCTTTTATTGTTTAAAATAACACCACATACACACAATAATCGTATTCTAGCTAGCCTTAGATAATCCGACTTTACATAATGCAGTGTAAATTTCACAATAACTAGCGCATACTATTAGTTATATCTAAATTGATATCAAACAAAGCCAATAGCCTGATATCAGATAAAATAGAGAAATAGCTCTCATTCGCGTTAATAACGTGAATTGATTACATAGGTCATGGAAAAATGGAAAAAAACCGTTCACTACTGCAACTAAAGGATATTGGCTATTCGATTGATGAGAAAACGATTCTTGATAATGTGCAGATTAACCTACATGCCAGCGAATTTAAACTCATTACAGGGCCATCCGGTTGTGGAAAAAGTACTTTATTAAAGATTGTGGCATCACTGATTTCCCCAACCCAAGGGAGTATTATTTTTAACGGGCGAGACATTAATAATCTCTCTCCTGAGACCTACCGTCAGCAAGTGTCATATTGTACTCAAACCCCCGCATTATTCGGGGCTACAGTTTACGACAACTTAGTTTTCCCTTACCAAATCAGAAAACAACCTTTTGATAAAACAAAAATTATCAGTGACTTGCAGCATTTTTCATTGCCTGAAACTATTCTTGAGAAAGGAATTAACGAGCTTTCGGGAGGCGAAAAACAGCGCATTTCATTAATTCGAAATTTACAGTTCCTACCCGAAATTTTACTGCTAGATGAAATCACGAGCGCCCTAGATGAAGAAAATAAAGTCAAAGTGAATGAATTAATTCATAAACTGGCGATAGAAAAAGGTATTGGGGTTTTATGGGTGACTCATGACCAAGATGAAATTGCCCATGCAAATGAAATCATCACCCTTCCCGTTCATCTGGCTAAACAATAGGATACTATCGTGCATCAACCTGCCATTTCCAATGAGTCTCTTACGTTTTCTATCATGTTAGTCTTAGTGGCGATTTTTATTAGTCATAAAGAAAAGCTGTCTTTAGAAAAAGATATTATTTGGAGTACCTGCCGTGCCATTATTCAATTATTGATAGCTGGCTATATCTTAAAATATATTTTTAATGTTGATCATGCGGTTCTCACTGTGGCTTTAGTACTCTTTATTTGTGTCAATGCTGCGTGGAATGCCAAGAAAAGAAGTAAATATTTAGATAAAATCTATCTCACTGCTTTTATTGCGATTACGTCAGGCACCTTTCTCACGCTACTCGTCTTAATTCTCACCAAAGCCATTGCGTTTACCCCAATGCAAGTCATACCGATTACGGGGATGATTGCGGGAAATGCAATGATAGCTGTCGGGTTATGTTTTAATAATTTGGGGCAACGATTTGCCAGCCAGCAGCAGCAAATTCAAGAGATGTTAAGCCTTGGAGCTACGCCTAAAGTGGCTTCTGCATCAATCATTCGGGAAAGTATTCGCGCCTCGTTAATCCCTACTGTTGATTCCGCTAAAACGGTGGGTATTGTCAGCTTACCAGGGATGATGTCGGGGTTAATTTTTGCGGGGGTCGACCCATTACAGGCCGTAAAATACCAAATTATGGTGACTTTTATGTTATTAGCCACTGCCAGTCTTTCGACAATATTAGCAGGCTATATGACTTACATTAAATTTTATAATCAACGTCATCAGTTATTGGTTGAAACCTTAAATAAATAACCCTCAACATTTCGTGTTGCCTGTTTTTCTACAGGCAGCACTTCATTTATATCCTGCATTTTATCTTATTCCAACAGGTGATACCTCGATTAATTGCGGTTGATTATCCCCCTCATCAATCAGCTTGAAAATATGGTTGAGCATTGTTGGCACATCTTGCTTCACCATTTCAATCTCATTACCTAATAGTGCCACAAACGGATCCCAGTCAAAACACCCTAAGTTAGGTTGATTTTCACCTGTACAACCTTGCTCCCCTAACCAACGCATCACCCCTTCTAATGAAATAGTGGAGTTAATAAACAGACCTCCTTGGGCTATTTTTTGTAAGTTTCCACGGTGCTTTTTAACAAAAGTAGACAAGGCTTTTTCCGCTTTTTCAGGAGCATACCCACAAGCTAAAATATTTTCATTTGGAACAGTAATGCCCATTTCATTATGCGCATCAATAAAGCCGCGTATACGTTCGCGGGTATTATGGTCGTGCTCACGCCCACCAATAAAAATTAGCGGATTATTTAACGTTTCAGAACACCCCTTTTTGTTTAAAATTCGCAGTGTGAGGTTTTTTGCACCGAGATAATTATCTGAAATTACAGATGGTGCTAAAGTACCAGGCAAATCCAAATTTAATGTTGGCACACCTGAAGATTGACAAATCTCAGTGATTTTATCTGGGTTCGTTGCCCCTGTCGAAATCAACCAATCCACCTGGTAAGATAACATGGTACGCGCCGCTTCTAACTCCAATTTAGGATCACGACGCGTACAGGTAATAATCGGAAATAACCCTCTTTCTCGCGCCATTTCCTCAAAATGTTCCACTATCGAACCAAAGTAACGGTTATCGTATTTTGGTACCAACATACCAATGATTTTTGATTTATTACTGCGCAGTAAGCTGGCTTGTTTGTTAACTGAATAATTTTGCTCCTGCGCAATACGCATCACTTTTTCAGCCAATTGCGCACTAATACGCCTTTTTTGCCAATTTCCATTAAGAACCGCACTCACCGCACTCGCTGAAACACCAGCCAGCTCCGCAAGGTCGTAGATCGTTGTTTTCTTATTTTGTCTGATCTTTGTCACAGATTCATATCTCCATTTTTTCCTAGCTTGACACCAAAGTACAAAAGTCGCAATACTGCTACATCGATTGAGCAATATTGAAATTGATGAAGCATGAGTTGGTATAATGAAAAAGAATTAATATCAATCCATCCTATGCAGCCACCTTAACGAGTTCAGTGACTCATTGTCATCTCATTGATTTCATTATTTTTCACTTTCTTTTTTGCTAAAATCCGATTGGAGTAAATCATTATGGCTATTTCCATTGAAAACAAAGTCGCCGCAATTACAGGTGCGGCATCTGGTATTGGTCTTGAATGTGCTCGTACACTCATCAAAGCAGGTGTCAAAGTGGTTCTGATTGACCGTGCTGAAGATAGATTAAATCAACTTGTTGCTGAATTAGGCGAAAATGCGATCCCTCTAGTCATTGATTTAATGAACACAAAACAAGTCGATGGCATGTTAGATGCTATTCTCGAAAAAGCAGGCCGTTTAGATATTTTCCATGCAAATGCAGGCGCTTATATTGGTGGTCCTGTGGCGGAAGGCGATCCCGATGTTTGGGATAAAGTGTTAAATCTCAATATTAATGCTGCTTTTCGTAGTGTCCGTGCCGTTTTACCTCACTTTATTGCTCAAAAATCTGGCGATGTCTTATTCACCAGCTCAATCGCAGGCGTTGTACCTGTTATTTGGGAGCCAATTTACACAGCTTCTAAATTTGCAGTTCAAGCTTTTGTTCACTCGACTCGCCGCCAAGTTGCAGAACATGGTGTCCGTGTTGGTGCCGTTTTACCTGGTCCAGTGGTTACTGCATTGTTGGATGACTGGCCAAAAGAAAAAATGGAAGAAGCGCTGGCAAATGGTAGCTTAATGCAACCGATTGAAGTGGCTGAAGCCGTTCTCTTTATGCTAACTCGCCCAAAACATGTCACGGTTCGTGACCTTGTCATTGTGCCAAACAGTGTTGACCTTTAACGCTTTTTTCAGTCCGTAATGGTTAATTTTTGGAGGTAAAATGCATCATTCAACCCCTCAAAATGATAAAGTGGTTATCGGCATTGATGTTGGTACAGGCAGTGCTCGCGCTGGCGTATTTGATATGACAGGCAAAATGCTGGCGTCTGCCAAGCAAGATATTACCCTTTATCGAGATAGCGCCCACTTCGCTGAGCAGTCCAGTAACCAAATTTGGGAAGCTGTTTGCTACTGTGTTAAGCAAGCTGTCACGACTTCAAATATTTCTGCGCAACAGGTGGCAGGAATTGGCTTCGATGCAACCTGCTCACTTGTGGTGATTGGGCACGATAAACAGCCTATTTCTGTTAGCCCTAGTCAAGATCCAAACCGTAACATTATTGTCTGGATGGATCACCGTGCAACTGAACAAGCCGAACGTATTAATCTGTTAAAACACCCTGTTTTAAACTATGTAGGTGGCAAAATTTCCCCTGAAATGGAAACGCCAAAGATCTTATGGTTAAAAGAAAACTTGCCTCAAACCTATGAAAAAGCGTGGCAATTCTTTGATTTAGCTGATTTCTTAACGTGGAAATCAACTGACTCATTAGCACGCTCAACCTGCACCGTCACTTGCAAATGGACTTATCTCGCTCATGAGAAACGCTGGGATGCAGACTATTTCCATCAAATTGGTTTATCTGAACTTGCTGATGAAAAATTTGCCCGAATTGGCCAATTGATTGTTGAACCGGGAACTCCTTGTGGTTCTGGCTTAACAGACGATGCAGCAAAGCAAATGGGCTTATTAGCAGGTACACCTGTTGCATCGGGTATGATTGATGCCCACGCAGGGGGGATTGGTACGGTGGGTGTCAATGGTGATGCGACTGCCAACATGGCATATGTTTTTGGTACGTCATCTTGCACCATGACAACAACCAAAGAGCCTGTTTTCATACCCGGTGTTTGGGGCCCGTATTACAGTGCGATGGTACCAGGCATGTGGTTAAATGAGGGTGGACAAAGTGCTGCGGGTGCAGCGATTGATCAGCTACTTTCCCTTCATCCAGCATGCGCAGGCACAAAAATCACCGCAAAAGAGCATGGGAAGCCACTTCCAGTCTATTTAGCTGACCTTGTGTTAGAAAAAGCTACGTCGGCATCTCAATCTGTTGAACTTGCTGAAAAAATTCATGTTGTTCCTGAATTTTTAGGTAACCGCGCACCATTTGCTGATCCACATGCAAGAGCGGTCATTGCAGGACTCACCATGGACAACAGCTTAGAGAATCTACTGTCATTTTATATTGCTGGTGTATGTGGTATTGGCTATGGTTTAAGACAAATCATTGAGGCACAAGCAAAATCAGGGGCTGCAATTGAAAATATTGTCGTTAGTGGTGGTGCAGGACAGCACCCATTAATTCGCCAGTTATTAGCAGATACATGTGGCGTCCCCGTCATTTCCACACAAGCAAGTGAACCTGTTTTACTTGGTTCAGCCATCTTAGGTGCTGTAGCGGGTAAAATTTGTGGCGATGTCGCCCAAGCCATGGATCAATTTAGTGAAATTGATTTAACTTACCATGCAGATGAAAGCTATAAAACTTGTCATGATACGCGTTTTGCTTCTTTTATAAAGCTTCAGCAATGCGCAAGAGAACTCAAAGGTTAAAATATCTTCCGATAAAGAAAGCCGTTTTGGCTTTCTTTATCCCCCACTGTAGAATTAGAAACAGTACTTGTCCCATAGCGCATCCATCATTTCCATGGGTAATAAATCATAATCCCCTTCCACTAGCGGAATGGACATTATGACACGTCCGTCCTTACCATTATAGGCTTTCACGACAAACTTTTTATAGCCTTCGAGTCGAGCATTCTTCACTCGAAATACCTCGCCACAGACATAACCTAAGTCCCCTTTATCTGCTGTCTGTCGAATGAAATTATATTTCACATTTCGAAAAGAAGCTGATTCAGGATATGACAAATAATCCTCTACATTGGCCTTTGCCATTTTGACCAAATCAGGGGTTGGAGAATAGTTCAGCATGACCCCAAAAATAAAAGAGCACCCTGTTAACAATAGGATTGTGAGCAATTTTATTATGTTCATATATTTAAGCTCTCATAAACGCAGTAACACATCCAATTGACCAAAACTGTTCACCACACCTTTCATAAAAGGTATGTAAGTAGATATATTTAGTTAATTGTAAGAAAGTAATAATTATTTTAATTACGGGGTTGGCAATCCATATAAGAATAATTTATTAGAAAGAACCCCCAGCTAATATCTGTTTCATATAAAAGTCACGATTGGCAGAAAATCGATTTACTCTAATCAATACAATCAAACCCGTATTTATACTTCATTTTACCCATTACATGAGTAAGTATACCAGTATTGAACCTTGAATATAAATAGTACCTTAAAGATTAACTGTTGCAATTTGTATTTTTTATACAATAAAGGTTTCATACTTACCGTACCAGAAACAACAATCTGCCTTAACAGTTTAATACTGTTTAATGTTACTTATATTCAATATATTATTAAATAATACAATGTATATAATAGTGTTGCTAACTGTGAATAAACCCGTATTATGAGTAATGATACTCAATTAATGCGTAAATTAAATTTACAATATAAATTCCTTAATTAACTATTTAAATTCAACCACCCAAATAAAAACAAAAACATGTTTAATTTCAATTGGATAAAATAAAACAATCAATTGACACTTTTATCAAAAAAAGCTTTTATAAAATATACTTTCGTCTTCTTATTTTACATCCCCTACTAACAATAACAGTAAATCCATCAAAGCAAAATCATATAATACATTGATTAATAAAAACAAAAACAAACCGCACTCATGCATGATATTATTGAAACCGTAAAAAACAAAAGCGAATAACAATATATTAACAATTAACCCATAAGAATATTTAACTTAAATTTACTTAAAAGTACTATTGTATTTTCAATATAAAGTAAATAGCCCTTGTGCTACCTATCATAAATCGCCAAAAATACAGAATATTCTTACATTCCCTAAGCATTCAACGAATACATAAAATTATCCGACGAGAATTGACAAAATAATATTGTAAAATCAGGTAGCATTTGCAGCCTAAAAAAGGGGATTCCATGACTAATATCCAACTACTATTACTAGCAACAAACAATCTCACCCATAATACTGAGCTTAGCCACTCACAAGAATCCTATGTCTACCAGTATTACCACACACATGTAGCCAATCAATTTGCAAATATTGCAGACTTTATGTCTGACTTTATGCATAAAATGGCAGAAGCTATAAATGATGACAATTTAGTCGCTGTATCTCGCGAACAAATTTATCTCGCGATTGAACAGTATCTGATCATTGCAAAGAAGCGTTATATTGAAAGGCAAAAGTTATTGCAGAAAATTGCTGAGAAAAAATAAAACAGGCCCCATAATGAGGCCTTTTAAATCCCTCTAAAATCAATATATTCAATAAAAACAATATATTAATTAGATAGATAAAAGCGCTTAAAAGTGCTTAAACACGCTATAGTGTGGTCAGCGTGTGGACACTTTTATTCATTCCAGCCTGCCCTTTTAAAGGGTTGTATGAAATGGCATCCTGAAGAAAATCAGGAGCAAAATGCGCATATGTTAAAGTCTGTTTTAACGAGCTATGACCTAATATTTTTTGAAGTGTAATAATGCTTCCTCCATTCATCATAAAATGTGTAGCAAATGTATGTCGTAGAGAATGCACGGCCTGCCCTTGAGGCAATGAGGGTTTTGCTTCTTTTAGTAAGCGGCGAAAATCCTTATAGCGAACATTCGGAAAAAGTAGCCCTTTCTTATTGTTACATATCAGCTCAGCGACTTCGGGCGATATTGGTACCGTCCGTACCTTGCCTGTTTTGGTATATGTAAACCTGACTCTATTTTCTATGACATGTTCTCTTTTCAGTTTCATCGCTTCCCCCCACCTAGCACCGGTACTTAAACATAAAACTGCAATGTTATAGTTGTCACCGGAAAGATTCGCTAAAAGTAATTTGATGTCTTCATCCGTTAAATAAGACATCTCAGGTACTTGCTCTTTGTATTTTCCAAAGTCAGCTAATGGGTGCGTACCCTTGTAAAAATTAGTTTTAATAAGGTCTGAAAAAACACCTCTTAATGCCGTTATTTCTTTATTTACCGTTGATGCTTTTATCCCTTTTGCTCGCCTTATTTCTGCATATATAGAAAGTCGGCTATTAGTCAATTGAGATACGGCAGGATCGGATAGTCCATTGCAAACTCGCTCTGCTTTTTTTCTGTGACTAACCCCATGTTCTGCATGCTTACCAAACAATTCCCACCACTGAGTAATTAATTCACTCAGCTTCCTATTATCAACTAACTTTGGTAACCATTCTTTTTCACTATGGTTCGCCAAGGTATAACGCTCAAAAGCAATTGCTTCATGCTTTTTATTAAATTTCCGTCTGATCCGCTTTCCATTGCGCCCAGTCGGCCTAATGTCCACTTCATATCGACCATCTTCGAGTTTCTTAATTGACATAAGAATTCCCTCCAATGGTAGAAAGACTTTGTGAATCAATAAATTCGCAAAAATCTTGATGTAATGTTAACCAGTTTTCTTTTCTGAGCGGGATGAAGTTGTTGCCTCTTGCCCACTGTGTGCGAGGGCCGGAGCAATTTGACCAGCCTCGGGATCTATTTCATCAAACATGAACCAATCTCTATATTTTCTAAAACGTGGGTGCTTAAACAACTTTATACCCGCCTCCATTGGCATCTTGGCTTTATCAGTTTCATAACCATGATATGAAGTATAATTAATCTCTGTTATATCAGAGACTTCCCTCTTTGTGAGCTGCTCTGAATTACGGATTAGCTTTAATTTCTGACCTTGGCTTGTTGACATTGTTTCGATATCTCCATATTATTTCGATAAATAGAATTTATCTAGTCTCGCAACTAGGCGTAAAAGAGCGCTAAAGGGCGCTCATGAATAAGAGGTTATCAGATGTCGAAAGAAATCGGAAATCAGAAAGAATATTCGGAATTCGTTACTGAAACAAAATTTGCTGGCTATATCGGAAAAACTCCTAAAGCCGTGTCCGATATGCGTAAAGATGGAAAACTGCCATATGTAGAAGTAAAGCACCCTGATAATTCACGCGGTGAATATTACATCGACGTTACTGCGTGGAATAAAGGTTTACGTATGGCTAGGGAGAGAATGCCAAAAGAATTGCGTGATGGCTGGTTAATTTGGTTAGGTATGGGTGAACCTCAATGATTAATCAATTAGTCCAGATATCAACCCATAGCTTTAAATATCGTAATTTCCTGATTGTGATGTTACCCGCTAAAACATTGAACCCAGTAACCCGCTTTCATGTTCAACGAAATGGTGATTCGTTTGGGTTATTTGATTCGATGGATGAGGCTACTGGTTATATCGATAAGTTATGCATCAGGCGTAACACTAGCCCAATTATTGATGAAGTTCCTTTTCATCAATAATTAAATTCTAAGAAAACTAGTTAGATAGTGTTTTGTATAGCAATGCAACACCAGAAGTTAAGACTGATGATGATATGTTTACGATTGTATCTTTAACACCTGATTTGGCTGCTTCTACAAGTTGGTCGCCTAAAGATGGTTCTAATGAATTAGGCGTAAGTTTCAATAATTCAAGACCTTTTGCTGTTAAAACTGCATCGGAGAAAGAATAGCCATACTGAATGTTTGAGGAAATGTAACCATGCTCTACTAACCATGAAACAGTTTCCGTAACAAATATAGCATCATGGTTAATTGATGACTCTTCAAATGGATCTTGCGCTGTATCGGGAAATAATCGTTCTACTGTAAAAGCTCTTCTTACAGGAAATGATTCGTATAAAGATGCTAAAACAACACCGGTTATTTCATTGAATTTTTTAATGTTAGTTGGAGTAGACACTATGGATACCCTTTCAGATAAGAAAGAAAAATATGATGAACTATATAAAACATACCATTCCATAATTGAAATGCAATTATCACTTAGTATGGACGGAGTCAGAGCCCAAAAAGTATGGCGGACTGCATTATCAGATATTGATGTTTCGGTTTTATCAGATGTACTTGCTGAAGTTTTAAATCAAGTGGGTCACAAAATTTTGTCGTGTAGATAACATAAGGGGTGACTATAAAATGACTCAATTACAATTTCAGCAGCATAAACATAAATTAACAAGTTCATCATTTAATGAATGTAAACGAAATAAAAAACGCCAATTATCATTGATGGATAAAATATTATTGGTCGGGGGTATTTTGTTCTTCTTATATTTATTCTCAGTTTCTATTAGATAAATAGTAATGGGTAATTCCGCGGCTGTATTAGTGAAAACTAAACAGTTAATCCAGTTGCTAGATAATGTAAAGCAAGACGCAAGGTCAGCCGATGCAATTGCTCACCAAGCGAATATAAAGCTTTATCAGAACCAAGGTGCAACCTTTGAAAGCCGAGTCAATGGACTAAATCAAGCCGCAAAGTTAAGAACTTCAGTATTCCATTCTGATAAGGACGATCCAGATAATAGAGAGCTAGCTGGTTTTATTGAATATTTAAGGCTAAGCGATGAACGGATGCTAAATATGATTTTTTATTTAGCGGAAATAAAAAGCAATCAACATCACTTAGGCTTCGAGGAATTTAATAAAGAGGAAAAACAGTCCATTATTTCAGCAGTAAATCAAGTTAAAGCACTCGCGGCGCTATTACCGAAACATATCGCCATGCCTATTTAAGGTAAAAAAACAAATTAATGACGTTAGCGCGTCAGGGATTTCTACATTCTAAATTTGAGGGTTTGATAATGAAAAGTAAAGAGATAAAGCCAATTTTGATCGGCGTTGATACTGCAATCAGTGAACCTGATTATTCCGCTGTCACTATCAGCGTTAAGGCGATTCGTGAAGATGAACGCAAAACGATGCTGGATAAATTTTCCTCTCGCCTTGATGCCCTTGCGTGCAAATTCATCAATGAAAAATTAAATGATGAACAAATTCACCAGTTATTGATGAGTGAGTCTATCCATTTTTCAAATCTGGCTGCGGAGTTAGATCATGTCTAAAGAAATTGACCGCGCTAGCGAGCACGAAATGCTTATGCGTGAACAGCAAATAAAAACCATTACTAATCGTCTAGTCAGTGTTTCCGCTTTTGAATGTGAAGACTGCGACAAACCTATTTCAGAAGCGCGCCGCATTGCATCACAGGGTTGCACTCGCTGCATTGATTGCCAAACGATTTTTGAGCTTAAAAGTAAACATTATCGGAGCGTGTGACGTGGCGAATAAAACTATCCTCAAATGGGCAGGCTCGAAAGTTCGAATTATGGACCAATTACACCCTCATTTACCAAAAGCAAAACGGTTAGTTGAGCCGTTCGCTGGTTCATGTGCTGTGATGATGAATACAGGCTATGAGCAGTATTTAATTGCCGATGCTAACCCTGATTTAATTAACTTATATGAAACTCTCACTATCTTACCTGAGAGTATGTTAATAGAGGCTTTGCCACTTTTTAGAAGGAATAATAGCGCTGATTATTATCTTGCTAGATCAGAGTTTAATGATAGTAAACAAGCATTATCACGGCTAAGACAAGCAAGTTTATTCCTGTATTTAAATAGACATTGCTTCAACGGGTTATGTCGTTATAACCAACAAGGTAAATTCAACGTCCCCTTTGGACAATACAAAGCACCGTACTTTCCTAAAAATGAAATTGATAGTTTTTGTGATAAGGCTTACTTCACCAAAACCAAAATTTTAAATCTTGAATGGCAAGATACTCTTTCACTGGTTGATTTCGGTGATGGTGTTTATTGTGATCCACCCTACATGGGCGGGCGCGATAGTTTTACTCAATATCATACTGCGGGCTTTACTAATTCTGATCACGAAGCATTAGCGATTGCGCTAAAAGATATTAATGATATCCAAGGCAACCCGATCACTGTATCCAACTCACCAGAAGCAAAAGTGCTTTACGCTGACCTCGGTTTTACTATCCATGAAATCGAAGCCCCACGAACAATTGCAGCGAACGGTAATCGTAAATTAGCCACTGAAATTATCGCTGTTTTAGCGGGGGTTAATTAATGACTCTCGACCCTAAAGACGGTGTTTATATCAGCGGAACGGCTTTTGCTATTCAACGCCATGTTGACGAAGATTCAAACGCGGTTCAATGGCGACTATTGCAAATCAATAAACTAGCTCGTTGTTATGAATTGGTTTGTTGCCATTCTGACCCGTGGCTGCTTGCGATTGAATTAACCTCTTATCACGTTAATCGTGTTAGAGGTAAAGGCATCAAGACACTTGATGTTTATCGTGAAACAGTTGACATCATTTCACGCCGTTGTGAAACGGCAATTAATTTATTAAGGCCCGAAACATTAGGCGGTGCTCTTAATGTCTAAGGCGATGAATTTTTCTATTTTCCCGATGACTTATACCGCGGATATGACTTTTCCGTATCCGTGGAATAAACCCAAAGAAAATAACTATTACAAAGCCGATATTGACGCGCTTGAAAAATTCCTTACCCATGAACAACAAATTCATGCGCAAGCGATTTTAGGTGAGGTTGAATCTTTACCCCGTATTTTACGTTATCGCATTCAAAAACATTATGAGTACATCATTCAAGAGTCTGGCGAATATAAAGCCTATGAGTTTTTGCGCTCTGATTTTTATAAACGAATATTTCCGCGAATTACGGCAGTTAATGCACGATATGAATTGGATACAAAAGCGCTATTGACGCTTTCAACTCGTTTTACCCCTGAAATTAGTCAATTTAACCGCCTGTTTGATCTTTATGACAAGCCAATCAAAAAGCTTGCTGAACACATTTCTAGTGGCTTTTTCACATTGTATGAAGCCTATTGCGACCAGTTAACTGAGCAAAACGGCGGTGACCGCGAAATCATTTATGAAGATTCGGCACAGACCCAAATTTACGGGGCTCTGGCTGAATTGTCTTGTGGTTTACATGTTGCCCCACTTTATTATCAAAGCTATCTCAAAGTCTTAAAAAACCGTAACCGCCGCAGAGGAAAACAGGATTTAACCACGCGCCAAGTGATTGCGGCTGTTTCCCGCCTTGTAAATGCAGACTATTGGCATCGCAAGCTAAAAGCCCATAGAACACAATGGATTGAGGCAATCATGATTGCCAATATGGACGTGTGCATCAATCGCCACCCATACGCCAGCAAGCAAGCGATCCGCGCCGTTCAAGCGCAGCGTTTATCCAACATGCAATATTTACAGGGCATGGATATTCAAGATATTGAAACGGGTGAACGTTTTGATCTGTTTGAAAAAGTCATGGCGAGCGTGTCAAACCCTGAAATTCGCCGCATGGAATTAATGGCGCAAATGGCAGGGATTGAGCGCGTAGCGAAAGAGCGTGGAGATATCGGGATGTTTATCACGTTAACGTGCCCGTCAAAGTACCACCCGACAAAGCAACGCAAAGGTAAAAATAAAAGCGATTTGCACGCTGTGCTCAATCATAAATGGAAAGATGAGGCTTACACCCCAAAAGACGGGCAGCGTTATTTAGTCAAAGTGTGGTCGCGCATTCGTTCCGCTTTCAATGATAACAATATCAATATTTACGGTGTTCGTGTTGTTGAGCCGCATCATGACGGCACCCCGCACTGGCACATGTTACTTTTTGTTGATAAAGCCAGCCGTGCAAGAGCCATTGATATTATGCGTAAACGTGCCCTGAAAGAAGATGGTAACGAAGCAGGCGCACAAAAATACCGATTTGAGTGTAAACATATGAACCGCGGCGGTGCCGTAGGTTACATCGCGAAATATATTGCAAAAAATATCGATGGGTATGCCCTTGATGGTGAAGTAGACCACGAAACAGGCAAAGATTTAAAAAGCATGGCGGCAGCCGTGACTGCATGGGCGTCTACGTGGCGCATTCCACAATTTCAATTCTATAAGCTTCCCTCTAAAGGCGCGTACCGTGAATGCCGCCGCTTGCCTCGTGGTGTATCTATTGCTGACAAGCTTGGTGATGTTGCTGAGCGTGTTAGAGCTGCCGCAGACCAAGGCAAATTTGATGAATACATCATGTCACAAGGTGGCCCATGTATTCGCCGAAGAGAAGAAACCATCCGTGTTGCCCGTGAAGTCAGTGACGTGAATGTTTATGGAGAGGAGGTTCAAAAGGTTGTGGGTGTTTACCATCAACTCAAAGCCGATGCACCAGTACTTAAAACCCGTGAAAGAAAGTACCAAATCGTCAAGAAAAGTGCCGTTGACGTTGATTTTAATCTTTTAAAGAGCGACAGCGGAGCGACTCGGAGTCCTGTCAATAACTGTAGATCGCGGATCACATCCAATCTATCAGATGTGCAATTTTACGAGCCTGAGCACGGCTCAGGTGAAGTATGCAACATTAAGGAATATGGTTTCGCGTTTATAGAAACAAACGCACAGAACACAGCAGAGAGCGAAATATCACAGGGAAATCAACAAAGACAGATTTCAAACATTGAAGTAAGTGAGGTCGATAAAGAAATTCAGTCGGAAATTATCAATTTTGCCAACGAAGTCGGCATTAATTTCGATATTCCACAGATTGAAACCATGTTCATTAACGGTTTAGGCGTGAGTGATGGGCTCCATTTTATAAAAGTTGATGGGAAACGATTGAGATTGAGTTTAAACGAGGACGGGAAAGAAGTGCAAAGGCACGAGTTGGAGGTGCAGAAAGCATCTGTCAGTAATAAACATCGGAAACGATATGAGCATGCATTGGTCAGAATTAATAAATTGAGAGGAAAGTAAATGAGTGATGGAATGATTATTTTTTTAATCGTTTGGGGGCTTGTTGCTGAGTCAACTTTTCATTAATTAGTAGGAAGCAAGTCATATTGAATCACAATAGCAACTATGTAAAAAAAGCTTTATGCTATAGATATCATGACAAATTAGGAAAGTACAATGTTGTTGAAGAATATTTCTTTTTTAGGAAAATCTATCAATCTTGCCGATGACCAATCTCATGAGGATTCAAATGTTATAACTATACTAATGGGAAATAATGGTTCTGGAAAAAGCAGGATCTTCCAGACAATATGTTCAGCATTTATACACGTCCTCCACAATGACATAATTACGTATAACTTGAAAAATATAACTAATCATTCTCATCTAGATGGGTTTGGCAGTTTATCTTATAAGAAAGATGGTGACCTTTATTCTCTAAGCCGCTTTAGTGCTCCGATTACTTGTACGTATAGTATTGGCGACAATGCATCCATTACTTTCATGTCGTTGTATCCATATGAACAGATTCGTAAATATAACGCAGATAAGCTAATTGAAGAAAATCTTATTGACGAGTTAAGCTATATTTTTCTTCAAGATGTTAAACGCCACAGCAAAAATTTTCAATTTAATAAAAATGGAGAAGTATGTAGCAGGCTTAATATGCCTAATAAAGTTTTAGCAGTTACAAGTAGTCCATACGACAAATTTCCATTTTTAAACTCGCATTCAGGATCATTCAGCTTATCTCCATATGTTTATTTGGGAGCAAGAGAAAAGCAACGAGCAGGATACAGACATAATTATGGTTATCTCAGTTATAAATTTGATCAATTAGGTGCATCTTTTATTAAGTTACTTTTAAAACCGAAACAAGAGTATTTTGACTTTTCAAAAATGCTTGATTTTTTAAATATATCCAGCTCTTTTACATTGAAACTATTTTTAAGTGAAAGAGTTGGAAAAGAGGATTTGACCCAAGAAAATATTCTTGAGTCTGTTCGTAGTATTAGTTTCTTTAAAGGCAAAGGCCATGAAATAAAAAGTAATGAAATTGATGAAGATGAATTATCGAAACGCCTTCTTGAAGCCGTAAGATATATAGGTGGTGACGAATTAGGAAAAGATGATCATTACTTTAACCCGATTGAAATTTCATACGAAGTTGACTTGACTAAAGGAGGGCATGATAGGTTACGTTTAAACGCATTAGAGCTTTTATCTGAGTATGGGATAGTTGAGCTTGATGATGTCATTTTCTCTAAATCAGAATCAAAGCAAGAATTTTTACTTTCGCAAGCAAGTTCTGGAGAACTTAGCCTGCTATTTACCATGTCCTCCATTGCTGGTGAAATACAAGATGGCTCACTTATTTTAATTGATGAACCAGAAATAAGCTTGCATCCCAAATGGCAATTGGAGTTTTTATCTTTACTCACAGATGTTTTTTCTAATTACAAAGCCTGTCATTTTATAATAGCCACACACTCTCCAAATATAATTTCGTCTCTCCCAGAAAATGATGCATATATTGTCAATATTGAAACAGATGAAACAGATTTAATGCCTTCAAAATTGTACCACAATAGGTCAGCGGACTTTCAACTTGCGAAGGTATTTAACTCACCCGGTAACAACAATGAATATCTGCTTAGTCAAGTTATTGAGGTGTTAGATAATCTATGTAAATCGAAAGAATTTGATGATGAGTCGTTAACTACGGCAAAGTGGCTTTTGACTTTTGAAAATAAATTAGAGGATGATGATAAGGTAAAAACACTGTTAAATATTTTAAAAAAGACAATGGAGGCATTAAAAATAAAATGAATCCATATTTATTTAATGCAGAAGAATTGAAAATTATAACTGCATTGCAAAGCAAAAACCTATCTTCGAAAGACATGTGGGAAGATAATAGTGTAAGTGATATAAAATCACGCCTAAAAAAACACTATATCATGGAGCAAAAACAGAAGTGTGCATACTGTAAAGTGGAACTTCACACTAACCATGGAATGGTGTGGGATACTGAACATATTATTGATAAAGATTCTTTCCCTCAATGGACATTCGAGTCTCTAAACTTATGTGTTTCATGTAAGGATTGCAATCAGGCCAAATGGAATAAAAATGTAATTAAATCAAATTATTATAAAAAATTCCCTAGTAAAGATGCTAATTATTATATAGTTCATGCTCATTTTGATAATTACGTGGATCATATTGAGGCTGCTGTTCCAGGTGTAACTTATCGATATAAAACAGAAAAAGGGAAGCGTACGATAGAGATTTGTGGCCTTCTTAGGTACCATAAAATAGGCGATAGGAAGGATATAGACCCAACATTACAGGCCGTACTATCTTATGCTGCTAACATACAAACACCAGAAGCACTGCAAAATGCTCTTAACTTTCTTTTGAAGAGTGTTCAAGGAGAATAGTCGTTTTGTTGAGTAAATTTGATAGAAATTTCTTTATCAATAAGTTATGACACACTTCTAATTGGTTAACATAGCGCGATGTGAGCAATTTCGGCTTCACGTTCAAAACCAACTGTCAGATTATACAATATTCTGTCTGGAAAAACTGACGAACTAATATAGCTTAAGCCTCAATATAGTGGCTTAAGCCTAACTTTCACTATTTCATTTCTATATTTTCTATTTTTAAATGAATACTCAAATATTAAAATTTCTAATTACTGCTGTCATTCCCTCTTGCCCCTCCTATTTTTATAATAGATTTTTAATTTACTCGTATAATTTCAAATTATATTTGTGTCAATTCGCAATTTCCCGCCCAAATCTGCATGAACAAAAAAGGATCGTTACCTGTGCGAAGCGCCACCACTGGCGCAGTTCAGACGATTTCTTGCGAGTGCATGAAAACCGACCTATTTAGTGGGCAGGCGTGGCGGGGTCACGATTGCGCGGCGAGGTGTTTATTGTTAAATATCCGTCCGCAAAATCTCCGAGCCGTCACGGCGTTAAAATCAAATTTATATAACTAGATAGCAATTATTTTTGCGTGTGTTGTGGTGGCGTATGGTGCGTTTAAACCACTATTTGATGGGCCTGATTTCTGGCGAATTCGTCTTGGTGAGATAGGTTTGGTATAATAAAGTGGGGTCTTATTATTATTTAGAGCATCGAGAAAGCCGACCTACAGGTAAAAAAATACCGCCTCAGTGGGCGGCATCATTGAATTAACGAGTAATATTATTCATCGTCTAAATCCAGCGAGTATTTATTAAACTTAATAATCTCCCCGCCAAACCAATCATTCAATTGCATCATCTTACTTTGTAACGGCATCAACTCATTACGCACAAACACCTTTGCCGCTTTCTCAACATCACCAAAGCCGCCCACGTTTTCAGGAATGATCCCCATGATTTGTGGTGGCACACGGTGTGCCGCTAACATATCGTCGCGGCTCACATTCTTGATATTGAGAAATTCATCTTTTGCCGCTGCTTCAGAAAGTGGGATTGTTTGGATGCCGTCTTTCTTTCCCCCTGGTGCATACAAAAATAAATTGCGGAAATTACCCAACCCCTTGCTGCTTTTCAGGGCTTCACGAATTTTATCCACATCATCAGTTTTTTGTGCCGCATCACTGATATACAAGATATAACCCGCGTGCGAACCATTGAGATAATACTTGCGGCGAAATAGTGTTGCGGCCTCGTTCAGTAGCACCGATGGGATTGCCGCAAGATATTCAGGTAAGCCGTATAGTTCCTGATTAATATCAGGCTCAATTAAGTGAAACACTTTGCCCGTTTGAAATTCATACGGTTTGATATCATACCCATATTGCACAAACCAGTAAGTTTCAAGGTCAACACCGCGGCGGGTAAACTTTGCGGGGGTGTGCTTAAAGTTCAATGCTTGCCCTAATCGGTTATCACGCAATTCAAGATAGCCGTTACCAAACAGTAAAAAATCTAACGCCCAGCTATCAAACGCCTGACGGCTTAAATATTTATTGGGAATAAAGGTGCTGGTAAGAATATTACGTTTTACATAAATCGCACTGCTATGATGTGGAGCTGCGCGGAACGTGCGCGCAAGGCCATTAAAACTGATGGGCGGCTCATAGTAATTATCAATTTGTACACATTCGAGGTAATCAAAAATCTCACGCTTGTCTAACACGGGTATTGGACTGCCAAAGGTGAACGCCTCAGCGGGTGCATGGTCTGCGGCTTGTGCCAGTGTTTGTGGCTGGCGTTTTTTATTTCTACGGCTCATTAAAATACCTCGACAATATTGTGTTGATTGTGATTTTCACCAGTGATTGGCTCGTTATAAAGGGCGTGCATGGTCGCCCACGCTAAGTCAGCATGGCTGGCCTCTTCGCTGCGGTCTGCTTCATAGGTTGGGCGGTTACCACTGGCAGTGGTCGCACGGCGAATAGCCATGAAAGATTGGGTGATATCATTGCTTCCCGCATCATATTCAAGGCGGTCATGGCTAATCACGTCATAGGCCTTAAGCACTAAGGCATTTTTTAATGCAGGGTTATAGATAAATTCTTTTGCGGCAGGGAAGAATTCCTGCACATTTTTCAGGACTCCGTGACCAATACCCGTAGAGTCAATCCCGATGTATTGCACGTTGTAACGCTCGGTAAGTTCTTTTATCGCATCCGATTGCGCGCGAAAATCCATGCCGCGCCATTGATGATGTTCAAGAATGCGAAACTTACAGCCTTTATGTAGTGGTGGCGCAATCACCACGCAACCTGCGCTGTCGCCATTTTGCGTGCCTTTCGCGGGGTCGTAACCAATCCAAACAGGGTGATAGGCATAAGGGCGTATCATTAACGGTTGAACGTCGTCCCATATTTCCCAGCTGTCCACCATGCATTTTTGCATTAACTGCAAGTTGAAAATGGACGCGATATCGTCAACAAACTCACACATCAGTAAGTTTTCGAATTCATCAGGACTGTATTCTAAATACAGCTGGTCGATATCAAATAAATTACACCCACCCCGCATGGCATCTTCGATGGTGACAATTTGCCGCCACTGACCATCACCGCACATCATGCCATTTACTAACGCTTGGTGACTGATATCTACCTCAACGTGATCCCCTTTACGGCGACCACGATTAAATAATTTTCCTGACCAGAACGGATACGCACTGTGGGTCAAAGCCGATGGGGTCGAAAAGTAGGTTTGACGCCATTTTTTGTGCATGGCCATACCCGACGCTACCTTGCGTAACTCTTGGAATTTGGGTATCCAAAAATATTCATCAAGGTACAAATTACCGTGGTAGCTCTGGGCGGTGCGAGCATTGGTGCCAAGAAAATACATTGTCGCGCCATTGGGCAAAACAATGGGGTCGCCTTTTAAATCCACATCCACTTCCCGCGCCATGTCAATAATGTAGCCTTTGAATACGTGCGCTTGGGCTTTACTCGCCGATAAAAATATTTGGTTTCGGCCTGTGGTGAGTGCATCCATAAACGCTTCACGGGCAAAAAAGTAAGTCGCCCCGATTTGACGTGATTTTAAGATATTACGAATGCGGTGTTGATGGCCTGCGCCATACCAAACCTTTTGGTAGGCAAACATATTTTCACGAAAGATTTCTTCCAGCTTTTCGATCTGCTCTTCACTAAACAGATTCTTTTCAGGAGCGCGGCGCTCACCACTATTTCGATTGGCAAGTTTGGGGTTTAAATCCACTTCATTGCCACCGTTTTGATACTTATGAATTTTGGCGTGTCGTTCGACTTGGCGGTAAAGCAAGTCAATTTCTTTATAGTCTTTACCCTCTTTATTTTCTTTACTAATTAGCGTACAAAGTCGCATTTCCAGCGTCATTTCCACGCGCTCAACGGGGGTGATTTCATCCCATTTATCGCGGCGCTTCCAACTGTGGATTGTCGCGGCTTTTTCCTTGAGAGCCTCGGCAATACGCGCGATGCGATACCCACTAAAGTACATGTGCATAGCGCGTTTTCTTGGGTCAAAATCGTGTAATGTTTTCATGTCGCCAGATTACTGACTCACTCGTCCTCTCGCCCTGTGTCGCCGTTGTACCATTTCCCACACAATGGCAAAGCATTGTTTCTTAACCCCCATCCCTGAACACATAGGCTCACAATTTTTTATATTCATATCCATTTAATTGCTGGAGCCTAAGCAATGACAAAAAAATCCAAACCCGTGCGCCTTTGTGTTGAGGGAGCCACTACAGATGGACGCAAAGTACAGCGCCAATGGTTAACGGACATCGAAAAAAATTATGACAAAAATGTCTACGGTGCCCGTATCAACATGGAGCATATGAATTACTCATGGATGCCACGTTATGGCGATGTGGAGTCGGTCTATACCGAAGAAATAAGCGAGGGGGCATTAAAAGGCAAACTGGCTTTGTATGGCGTGTTAACGCCTACTGATTCATTAATCGAAATGAATAAAAAACGCCAGAAAGTCTATACCTCTGTCGAAATCAATCCGAATTTCTCCGATATGAACGCTGCTTATTTAGTGGGTTTGGCGGTCACCGATAACCCTGCAAGTCTTGGCACGAGCATGCTTGAGTTTAGTGCAGGCTCAGGCAAAACGACTGCATTCTCTGAACGTAAGCAAGATAAGGACAACGTCTTTACGGCGGCGGAAGAAACGTCCATTGAATTTACTGATGAAGAAGACAAAAGCGATAAGCCCAATTTATTTGAACGCATCAAAGCCAAGTTTAGCCAAGAGCGTAAACGCAGTGATGCCAATCTAGATGATGTGCATCAAGCTATTGAACTTTGCGCAGAAGAGCAGACCGAAACTGCGGAAAAGGTCAGCCAGCTTCAATCGCAAGTCAAAGCGTTATCGGGTGTCAAAAAAGAAAATGAAACCCTGCGCAGCGAGTTGGACCAACTCAAAAAAGACTTAAGCCAGCAAGATAATGGGCAACATCGCCCCACGTCTTTTGGTGGTAACACGACTAATACTGAAAACCTGACTGATTGCTAAACGGGAACGATAATGAGAAAAGAAACAAAAGTTAAATTTAACGGTTACATGACCCGCCTTGGTGAAATTTACGGTGTTCAGCCACACGAATTCGCAGCAAAAGTGGAAATTGAGCCTTCAGCAGCCCAAAAGCTGGAAAGTAAAATTCAGTTAAGCGCCGTCTTTCTGACCAAAATTAATATCGTGCCAGTAAAAGACCAAGTCGGTGACAAAATAGGCATCGGTATTGGAACAACCATTGCAGGCACGACAGACACCAACAAACAAGACCGTGAACCGACTGACCCGACACAATTGGAAAAACAAGGTTATCACTGCCGCCAAACAAATTTCGATACCGCTATTCGTTATGAAAAACTGGATATGTGGGCAATTTTTGAAGATTTCCAGCGCCGTATCCGCGATGCGATTATCCAACGCCAAGCCCTTGACCGAATCATGATTGGCTTTAACGGTACGAGCCGCGCGGCAACGTCAGACCGCAAAGTCAACAAGCTACTACAGGACGTGAATGTCGGTTGGTTACATAAAATCCGCCTTGAAGCCCCTGATCATGTTTTAGGTTCATCCACGGATAAAGACACCAACAAAATCACACCTGAGCCAATCAAAGTGGGTAAAGGTGAAGATTATGAAAACCTTGATGCACTAGTTATGCAAGCTGTCGACCACGCCATTTCCGAAGTGTATGCCGATGATACTGATTTAGTGGTTATCTGTGGTCGTTCATTATTAGCCGATAAATATTTCCCTATCGTCAATCGTGATCAGGCCAATACCGAGGCGTTAGCTGCCGATGTGATTATTAGCCAAAAACGCCTCGGTGGATTGCCCGCAGTGCGTGTGCCTTATTTCCCAAAAAATGGAATGCTTATCACGCGATTAGATAATTTATCCATTTACTGGCAAATCGACTCACGCCGCCGCCAAGTGGTTGATAATGCAAAACGTGATCGTATCGAAAACTACGAATCCGTGAATGAAGATTACATCATTGAAGATTACGACTGCGTAGCGCTGATTGAAAACATTGAGCTTACAAAAGGCAAGCAAGAGCCAGATGCACCGACGGGTGATGATGCAGAGCAAAAAGCAAAGATGCTCGCGACATTGGAAGAAAACGAAGCATTGAAAGCGGAACTGGACGCGCTGAAAAAAGGCGTTGAGCAACCGAAAAATGCAGAATCCGAAAAAACAGGTAAAGAAAACAAAGGCGCATAAGGGGTAAGTCGTGAACCTGTGGGAAAAAAAGCGCATGCAAGTGGAAGCCAAGAACGTCAGCGCCTATGGCGTTCTTGCTGACCCATCGGTAGCAACGCAAGTTAAATTGATGCTACGCCAGCACATGCGAGACCTCAGTAAAACACAGTCATTTGAACGCAAAGCGGTCTATAAGCGAAAAGCCTTGCCGCTTTACGAAACGTGGATCACGGAAACCCTTAAGGGGAATTCAGGCGTTCAAGATGATGTGTTGATGTATCTGATGTTGTGGAGTTTTGACGCGGGCGTTTATGTGCAAGGGCTCGATATTGCGGAGTATGCCCTTCAGCACAATCTTAACATGCCCGCAGGTCAATCCCGCACAACGGGGTGCGCCATTGCCGAGGAAATGGGCGATAGAGCTAAAGAATCCTATACCGCAAAAAATCCCATTCCATTGGATATATTGCAGCGCACCATGTCATTGATTGAGCATGAAGATATGCCCGATAAAGTGCGTGGTGAACTGCATAAATGGCTCGGTTACAGCTTGCGAGACAACGATTTTCCACAGCCAGCCTTATGTGAGTTAATGCGTGCCCTTGAGCTTAATGAACGCTGCGGTGTTAAGCAGGACATTAAGAATATTGAAAAATTTTTGTCAGTGAAAAACAGCGCTGACGAATAAAGAACGTGCCAACGCGCAAGGCGGCGCGAGATAAGAAATTTGTTTTCGGACTCTCGCCCACCGCCTACCTATTTTAAAGGTGCCTTTATGGATTTTGTTTCACCCGAACCCGCCAACGAAAAAGACGAAACGCTCACCAGTGGTGTGTTTTGGCCTGAGATTAAGACTCGTGCATTTCGCGAGTCAATGCGAGTTGACGGCACAGTTACCCAAAGTCGGTTAATTGAAGCGTTAAAAAACGCCATCATTGAAACCAATCGTGAACTGTCCAGCTTTCAACAGCAAGAAATCCACTTAGGTTATGCAACCTTAGAGGCCGTCCCCGCCAGTAAAATCACGCATGGGGAGATTGACGTATCCGAATTAGTGATCCTTTATCGCCGCGCGGTATTCAGCACCGCCAAAGCAAATTTGACCGAGCGTTACCGCGATATTGATACCACGCCAAACGGCAGCAAAAAAGCCGATGCCCTTGAGCCCAATATTGATGATTTACAGCGTGATGCGATTTGGGCTATCCAGCGCATTAAGGGAACGACACATAACATTGTTGAGCTGATATGAAAATCAGAACGATGAAAGGTGACACCGTGGATGGGATATGTTGGCGATTTTATGGCAGAACCACGGGCATGACTGAGGCTGTCTTGTTGGCGAATCCCAACCTTGCCGAACAAGGTGCCGTGATGCCTGCGGGGATAGTGATTGAATTACCTGAAGTCACCGAAGAGCCAGTACAGCCACTTATACAATTATGGGATTGATACATGTTTGATAAAGATCCGAACAGTTTCGGTATCGCACAGTGGTTATTGATGCTCTTCATTTCAATGTGGGGAGGTGTTGTGAGATACATCATTGATGTTAAAACAAATAATGCCCCGTGGAGCTGGTTTGCGGCTTTTATGCAAATGGTTGTTTCTGGCTTCACAGGGTTACTCGGTGGGCTACTCTGCATAGAGTACAACCAAAGCCAATACATTACGCTGTTTGCAACTGGCGTTTGTGGCGCTATGGGGAGTGTCGCCCTCACTTATTTCTGGTCACGTTTTACAGGAGGAAAACATGTCTAACCTACCGCGCGGTATACGCAACAATAATGCGGGCAATATTCGCCATGGCGAAAAATGGCAAGGGCTAAGCCCAACCCAAACCGATAAGGATTTTTGTCAGTTTATCAACCCTGTATGGGGTATTCGTGCATTATTTAAAGTGCTGTTTACATACCAAAATAAACACCATAAAAAAACCATCCGCCAAATCATTGACCGTTACGCCCCACCGAATGAAAACCATACGGAAAATTACATTCAATTTGTAGCAAAAAAATTAGAGGTCAGTGCAGATGATGAAATTAGAGTGGGAGACAAAACCACGCTTTATGCACTATCTGAGGCCATTATTAAAATGGAAAACAGCAATCAGCACCCTTACAACGTGACTCAGTACGATGAGGCCTATCGATTGCTATGAAAAAATGGGCGATAGGAACCGCGGTTTTCCTTGTTGCCAGTCTGGTTATCGCAGGCTGGCAAGGTATCAATAAAATAGAAAGGCTTAATGAAATAGTCGGCACATTAACTGCAGACAACAAACAGCTATTGTTAGACGTGGATAAAAAATCCGCACTGATCACTGACCAATCTTTAAGTTTTCACCGTGCGAATCAAATCGCGGGTGATGCCTATCGCCGCGGCATTATTCAACGTGCCGCCGCCGAGGAAAGAAAAATTGAATATAGAACCATTCTTAAAAACGAGCCAACGTGTGATTTACCTGTGCCTGAGTCTCTTTCTGATCGGGTGCTCAACAACGCCTACCGTATCCGTGCAAGCGCAATGCGTCCCCATCCCGAAAACCTTAACGCAACAAGTCCCGCCGCCGTTACCAGACGGGTTCTAACCTATTGCGATTTAGCGTTGATGGTTGACCCTTTGCTCGCGGCCTTAGAAACCACCAATATTCAACTGGGTGCGATTGAGCGATTTGATGAGGAGCGGAACGGTGAAA
Source organism: Providencia sp. R33 (assembly GCF_019343475.1). NCBI lineage: Bacteria > Pseudomonadati > Pseudomonadota > Gammaproteobacteria > Enterobacterales > Morganellaceae > Providencia > Providencia sp. R33. Next base: position 2,054,893 of record NZ_CP072453.1, read on the forward strand.
AAACTCACTAGCTTGAGGGGCTACATAGACAGCAAAGTCCCTTTTCTCAAAGATAACCCTGAAAACCTGTATTTATTTGTTGAAAATGGACGGATTATTTCCACGTTGGAAGAAACGCCCAGCTTTGAATATGAATACACCGCCAATATTATTATCGAACACTACAGCGGTGACCAAAATGTGTTAATTGCCGTGGTAAATGATTGGCTAAGAAAAAATCAATCCGATATTTCAGCAAACCCGACAAAGCGCCAACAAGACTTTAAATTTGAAGCCGTGATTTTAGATAACACCACTGCCCATATCAGTATTGAATTAAATCTTACTGAGCGTGTGCTTGCTATTGATAAAGACGGTAAATATGTGATTGAGGCAATACCTGAGCCAGTGGATCCCTTTGATGAATGGCAAACAACACGATGAATGACGACACATTGCGGCAGCTTGATAGTGAGTTAACACATTTATTAAATCGAATGTCACAAGGCCAGCGCAGGCAGCTTGCCAAAGAAATCACCCGAGATTTACGTCGTTCTCAAATTAGGCGCATTCAACAGCAGAAAAACCCCGATGGTAGCCCATACACCAAACGCAAGGCCAGCTTTGTCACCGTGCAGCGCGAAATCCAATTTATGTGGCACGGTCAAAAACGTACCTTGCGTAACTGGCGCGGTAATAGCAAAACAATCACAGGGCAAGATGCGAATAAAAAAGCCCAACGCTCATTTCGCAAGTCAGATATTCAGCGTTATATCAGCATCAAGAAAGATAAAATCAGTACAGCGCGTAAAACCAAGCAAACCCGCATGTTTAAAAAGCTCGCCACTGCCCGTTTTTTACGTGCCTTTAGCAGCGATAAAGAAGCCGCGATTTATTTTTTACCCTCTGCGGGAAATATTGCAGGCGTGCATCAATTTGGCTTAACAGAACGTATTGGCAATGCAAAAATCACCTACCCATCCCGCCAGTTGCTAGGGCTGACGCCACAAGAAATCAGGCATATCGAAAGCCAGATTATTGATTTTCTCTCACGATAATTTGTATCACAGACAGCACAAAAGGCATTGGCTGCAATCAATGCGCTATCAATGGCACGCTTAAGAAAATTATTTTTTTGAGGTTGCCATGCGCAAATACATTCCGCTGATCCCTGCTCTATTTGTCATTTTTTATTCACTGGTTGTTTTTTTTGATATGGGTGTAGGAAACTATATTTCTGTGGTGATCATCAATACCTGCGTTTCACTTCACGGCTTTAAATTGTTTTTCACTCTCGCACCTTTTTTATCCAATAAAGATTATGAATATACATTTGAGGGTGCAGAAAAACTCCTCATACCGTTTGATGAGTGGATTTATCGAATGGCGATTTTATTGACAACGATTGGTGTAATTATCTTAATCATAACAAGTCAGTGGGTTGTCGTGCCGTTCTTTGTATTTTGGTGTTTTTGGCAGGGGCTGGCTCGTGGAGTACTCTTATCCGCAGTCAAGGCAGAGAGTAAATAAATCATGTCTGCCGAAATTCGCCGCCTTATTAATAATCTTATCCGCGTAGGTGTGGTGGTTGCCGTTGATGCCAAAAAAGGCTGTCGGGTGCAAATTGGAAACCTAGAAACCGACTGGCTAAATTGGATCACCTTACGTGCTGGTGTAACTCGAACCATGAATGCCCCTAGTGTGGGCGAGCAAGTGATTATTTTGGCGATAGGTGGTGAGCTTACCACGGCATTTGTCCTGACAGGCATTTTCTCCGATGAGCATGCCGAACCGACGGATTCACTGACAGCAGACCATTGCACCTATTCAGATGGGGCAATCATTGAGTATGAGCCTGCCACGGGTGCACTGAAAGCAACAGGGGTTAAAACTGCGACGATTGAGGCCAGTGAGCAAATCAACGCCACCACAAAAGTGGTTGTCGTCAATGCCAGCAAACAAATTGAGCTCACCACACCAACGGTGATTTGTTCAGAAAATCTGACCTGCGCCACGCTCAATGTCACCGAGGGCGGTGAAATGACGGGCGATTTCACACACACTGGCGGCGCAATTACATCCAATGGTGTTACGGTGCATGATCATATTCATGGCGGCGTGCGTAGCGGTGGTGAATCCACAGGAAAACCACAATGAGATATTGCGGTATGAGTCGAGAGAATGGAATGTTCATTTCCGATATTGACCACATACGCCAATCCGTGCGCGATATTTTGATCACCCCTATTGGCTCACGCATCGCTCGGCGAAATTATGGCTCGCTATTATCAGAGCTTATCGACCAGCCCCAAAATCCTGCCCTGAAATTGCAGCTGATGTCAGCCTGTTATACCGCACTCATAAAATGGGAGCCGCGCATTTTGTTAACCCGAATTAATTTAAGCAGCTCCGAGGCCGCGCAAATGGTGATTGATATTGAAGCCACAAACCAAGACACCAACCAGTCATTTAATTTTTCGGTCAATGTGAGGTAACTATGGCAGCCAGTATTGATTTAAGTTTGTTACCCGCCCCCGATGTTGTCGAACTATTAGATTTTGAGGCGCTATTTGCCAAGCGCAAAACCGCGTTAATCGCTGCAATGCCAGAAGAGCAACGGGAAGTTATCGCCCGTACATTAGAATTAGAATCTGATCCGCTAACCAAGTTGTTGCAAGAAAACTGTTACCGTGAACTGATTTTACGTCAGCGCGTCAATGAAGCCGCTCGCGCAAGTATGGTGGCCTTTGCTACGGGTGCCGACCTTGACCAGCTCGCCGCCAATAATGACGTGAAACGCCTGATGTTATCAGCGGGCGATGAAAACGCTATTCCACCGATTGCGCCAGTGTATGAGTCTGATGCCAATTTACGCTTGCGTATCCCTGCAGCTTTTGAGGCATTAAGCGTTGCGGGTCCTATTGGCAGTTATGAATATCATGCCCGTTCTGCCGATGGTCGGGTTTCTGACGCTTCTGTCATTAGCCCATTACCTGCTCACGTCACGGTTACCGTTTTATCCCGCGAGGGGAACGGCAGTGCGCCAGCGGATTTAATCGAAAAAGTGAATATTGCATTAAACGATGAGGATGTTAGGCCTGTTGCTGACCGCGTGACCGTGCAATCAGCAACTATCGTTAACTATGAAATCGACGCGATGATCTACTGCTATCCCTCGCCAGAATACGAACCCATTATGGCGGAGGCAGAGGAACAAGTGAAACGCTATGCGACACAGCAACACCGCTTAGGCCGTGACATTGTGCTTAGTGCTATTTATGCCGCATTGCATGTTCAGGGTGTGCAACGTGTCGAGCTAAAAAAGCCCACCGCAGATATCAAGCTAGATAAAACACAGGCAAGCTTCTGCACACAAATCAATGTGGCATTAGGGGGCTCAGATGAATAATCGTTTATTGCCTGTGGGTTCGTCCCCGTTCGAGCTTGCAGCCGCTGAATCACTAGCACAGATTGAGCGCGTCCCCATACCCATTCGTAAACTTTGGAATCCTGATTTATGCCCTGTGCACTTACTACCGTATTTGGCGTGGGCGTTCAGTGTTGACCGATGGGATAAAGACTGGACGGAAAAAGCCAAGCGTGATGCCGTTAAAGCCGCGATGTTTATTCATAAACACAAAGGCACGATCGGCGCATTGCGCCGTGTTGTTGAGCCATTGGGCTATTTAATCCGAGTGATTGAGTGGTGGAAAACCAATGAAACCGCGGGCACGTTTCGCCTTGATATTGGCGTACTTGAAACGGGTATCACTGAAGAAATGTATCAAGAGTTAGAAGCGTTAATTTTTGATGCGAAGCCTGCAAGCCGTCATTTAGTTGGGCTCACTATTCAACTTGAAACCCGAGGTGAATTTTATTGCGCGGCATCCAGTTACGCGGGTGATTCACTGACAGTTTATGCGTATACGCCGCCTTTGATTTCTGTTTCTGGCCTTGACGTTCAAGGCGTTGCAATTCACTTAATTGATGAAATGAGGATTAATCCACAATGAAATACTTTGCCTTACTCACAAAATTAGGTGAGAACTTATTAGCCCAAGCGACAGCGTTAGGCACAAAGCTTGAATTAACACATATGGCGGTTGGCGATGGTGGCGGGAGTTTACCGACGCCAGATACCAATCAAACTAAGCTGATTAAAGAACAGCGCCGAGCTGCCATTAATACGCTGTTTATTGATGAACAAAATAAAAATCAAATCATTGCAGAGCAAATTATCCCTGAAAAAGACGGCGGTTGGTGGATACGCGAGATTGGATTATTTGATAAAGCAGGTAATTTAATTGCGGTAGCAAACTGCCCCGAGACCTATAAACCTCAATTAGAGGAAGGTTCAGGCCGTACGCAATCTATCCGAATGGTATTAATTGTCAGTCACACTGAATCGGTCACGTTAAAAATTGACCCATCAGTTGTACTGGCAACCCGCGAGTATGTGAATACTGAAATTACCATTATTGATAAAAAGATTGATGCACTATCCGCGCAAACCAAGCTTGATTTAAATAAAAAATTCGATAAAGAGAATATTTCTGACGTTAAAGGCAACGATACAGCTAAAGTTCCTAGTTTACATTTGTTCACTGGCGAGATTGGCAAGCTACAGCCTAAAGGCGATTATGCCCCTACTGGATACAGTTATTCTAAAACTGAATCAGACGGTAGATATCAACCCAAAGCGGAATATGCAACAAGCCAAGCTTTGAGTGATGGACTCAGTAAGAAGTTTGATAAAACAGGTGGAGATATCACAGGGCAAGTTAATGTAAGTTCAGCTGTCATCGCATCACAAATTGCAGCGAAAACAATAAATAACAGCGCTGTTCAATTAAATCCGATTGATTCAGGCCCTCGTATTGAACATAGAAAAAATGGGGGAACATGGTTTACACACACCCTTCCAGATGCAACAGGGACACTTTTACAACAAGGTGACTTCGGTCTCGGTTCTGGATATGGGAAGCCAATTCCAGACGCTGATTATGACAACATTGCACTATCAGGATTTTATGGTGGAACTGGCGCTAATGGAGCTAACTTACCACCGGGACAAATTCGATATGGCGGCGCCATAGCAGCGTTTAGATACGCAAACGAAGGCTTTATCATCACGGCACATAGAGATGATATTGCTGTGCGTGTTAAAACCGCAGAAACGGGATGGGGAGATTTCTTCCGTTTCTATACTGAGAAGAACACGCAAACAGACCATAACGGTAATGTAAAAATCAAGGGTTATCTTGAGCGACAAGATTATCTTGTCGGTGCCCCGATACCATGGCCTCAATCAACAGCGCCCGCTGGTTATTTAGTCTGTAACGGTCAGTCGTTTAATAAAACAACGTATCCACTTCTAGCAAAAGCATACCCAACAGGGGTTTTGCCTGACCTCCGAGGCGAGTTTATTCGCGGTGTCGACTACGGGCGCGGCGTCGATGCAAACCGAGTCGTATTATCAGCACAGGGGGATGCAATTCGAAATATCACAGGTGAGTTTGCTAATAATGGTAACACTATGTCCGATGACTCATATTCGGCAGGTGTTGGCGCATTCGCTAAAAAACGGTCATCTAATGTACGTTCTAATAGAGAAGTCGACTTTGTTGGTTGTACTTATTCTTTCGATGCTTCCCGCGTCGTTCCTACAGCGAACGAAAATCGATCACGCAACATTGCATTTTTATATATTGTGAGAGCAGCATAATGAAAAACTATAAATTAGAGATTGAACAAGCCGAAATCGGTATTAATGGATTAGCAACAAAAGCGGGTTGGATTAAAGTCTATATCGCAGACCCACAAACGCGTGAGTATTTAAGCGCAGGCATGGAAAATATTTATTTTGATGTGAGTGTGTCGGCAGGCGCTTATGTTGACGCGCCAGAATTACCAACAAAAGCAGGTTTTGCGGTTGTACGCAGTGAAGATGGTGCTAAGTGGGAAATTGTCACAGATAACAGAGGAAAAACAGCCTACCACTCGGAAAATCGTCAACCACTGGAAATTGATTTTATTGGTGAATTGCCAGCAAATTTAACGTTGTTAGAGCCTAAAACTGAATTTGATAAGTGGAATGGCAAAAAATGGGTGACGGATACCGAAGCACAAAAAGCGGCATTGGTTACACAAGCAGAGCAGGAAAAGGCGCAGCGATTAGATGAAGCGAATAGCACTATCACATATTTACAAGATGCGATTGAAGTCGGTCTTGATGATGACGATTACCAAGCAAAATTGAAAGCTTGGAAAAGATACCGTGTTTATCTCAATCGTGTTGATACTTCCCTCGCCCCTGACATTGATTGGCCTGTAAAACCCGAATAAGATTAATCTATTCTGAGCCCCAATCAATGGGGCTTTGTTCTATCCCCCACACAACGCCCATTCCGTGCATTTGCATTAACCCCAACCCAAAATTAAGCCATTGCAAAATAGAGGACGCTAAGTAATGGCTCAAGATTATCACCACGGCGTGCGAGTGATTGAACTCAATGAAGGCACGCGACCTATTCGCACCATCAACACTGCCATTGTCGGAATGGTGTGTACTGCCGATGATGCAGACGAAAAAGCCTTTCCACTCAATACCCCCGTTTTAATTACTGATGTTAAAAATGCCGCGGGTAAAGCGGGCGAAACAGGCACGCTGGCTCGCTCATTAGATGCCATTGGCAACCAATCAAAACCTGTCACAGTCATTGTTCGTGTTGAGCAAGGCGAAAGCGAAGCAGAAACCACGTCGAATATCATTGGTGGCACCACGCCTGATGGACGCAAAACAGGCTTGCAGGCATTAACTGTGGCGCAAAGCCGCTTAGGTGTTGAACCTCGCATTTTAGCCGTGCCCGCTCACGATACACAGGCCGTTTCCTCAACGCTTGCGGGTATCGCGCAAAAAATGCGCGCCATGGCCTATGTCAGCGCTTATGGCAGTAAAACCATTTCCGATGCGATTGATTACCGTAAAAACTTCAGTCAGCGCGAATTAATGTTAATTTGGCCTGAATTTCAAAGCTGGGACACCGTCGCGAACGCAGAGAGTAATACCTACGCCACCGCATGCGCCTTGGGCTTACGTGCCAAAATTGATAATGACATCGGCTGGCACAAAACCCTATCAAACGTTGGTGTTAATGGTGTTACGGGCATTTCTGCCGATGTGTCATGGGATTTACAAGACCCCGCCACCGATGCTGGCCTGCTCAACGAAAACGACATTACCACGCTAATTCGCAATAACGGCTTCAAGTTTTGGGGCTCCCGTACTTGCTCAGATGATCCGTTATTTGCCTTTGAGTCCTACACCCGCACCGCGCAGGTGTTATCCGACACCATCGCCGAGGGGCTCGACTGGTCAATTGACGGTGCGCTCAATCCCTCACTGGCTCGCGATATTATTGAAAGTATCAATGCAAAACTGCGCAGCATGACAACGCAGGGTTATTTATTGGGCGGTGAATGTTGGTTCGACCCTGACGTGAACACCAAAGAAGAGCTGAAAAGCGGCAAGTTATACATTGATTATGACTATACGGCAGTGCCACCAATGGAAAATCTGCTATTACGCCAGCGTATTACAGACCGCTATTTATTAGATTTTGGCTCAAAAATTAAGGGATAACCATGGCCTTACCACGCAAGCTTAAAAACATGAATTTATTCAACGACGGGCAAAGTTACTTAGGCCGTGTCGAAGAAATGACACTCCCAAAAATCACCCGTAAATTCGAAGAATATCGCGGGGGCGGCATGAATGGTGCCGTTAAAGTGGATATGGGGTTGGAGGCGGATGCGCTTTCATCGGAAATTACTTTTGGTGGACTAGAAGCGCAGCTCTATAAGCAATGGGGCGTTACGCAAATTGACGGCGTGATGTTGCGTTTTAATGGCGCGTATCAACGTGAAGATACTGCAGAAGTAACTGCCGTTGAGGTGGTACTGCGTGGTCGATTCAGTGAAATTGATTCAGGTAATGGCAAAGCGGGCGAAAATACCCAAGTCAAAACCCCCTTTAATGCCACCTATTACAAACTTATTTGGGATGGTGAAACGCTTATTGAAATTGATTTACTCAATATGATTGAAAACGTTGACGGTATTGACCGTCTAGCCGAACAACGCGCCGCATTAGGGTTATAGGAAAAGTAAATGACTGAACCAGTAGAAAAAAATCAAATCACTATCACATTAGATGAGCCTATCACGCGAGGAACAACCACCGTAACAGAGGTTGTGGTGCGCAAGCCCAATTCAGGTGCGTTACGCGGCGTTCGCTTAGCGGCGCTGATGGAAATGGATGTGGACTCTGCAATCTTAGTGTTACCACGTGTCACCGCGCCAGCGCTGACCAAAGCCGAATTACTGATGATGGCACCCGCTGACATGGTCAATTTAACCAAAGAGTTAGTGCTTTTTTTGTTGCCGAAGTCGGTGACTATGGATTTCCAGAACGACTAACTGTGAATGATTTAGTGGCAGATATTGCCACTATTTTTCACTGGTCACCGACTGTCACAGATGAATTTTCCCTAACCGAATTATTAGAATGGCGTTATCACGCCCTTAAACGTAGCGGTGCAGAAGATGAGTAAAGATTTGCGTTTACAGGTAATTTTAAGCGCCGTTGATAAATTCACAAAGCCGTTTAAGAGCGCCCAAGCCTCGAATAAAAAACTGGCGGAAACTCTCCGCCAATCTCGCCAGCAACTTAAAGAGCTGAATAACCAAGCCAAGCAAGTTGATGGGTTTAAGAAAACTAAACAATCCCTTGATGCAGCCAATAACGCCTACCAACAAGCAACAGCAAAAGTAAGCCAGCTTGCGCGTGAATTATCCACCATTCAGAACCCAACAAAAGCCCAGTCACGGGAGCTTGACCGCGCAAAAGCTGCCGCTGCGAAACTCAAAGCCGAAACGGGCGTGCTGAGTACCTCATTGCAGTGCCAACGGGAAGCGTTAAAAGGCAGTGGGATTTCAACGCGCCAGTTAAGCCAAGCCCAAGTAAAATTAAATAGCGACATTGCCAGCACCAGTCGGCGATTGCAGCAGCAAGAGCAGCAACTAAAACGGGTTGCCAGCCAAGAAAAACGCATGTCGGCAGCAAAAAACAGCTATCAAAACACCATGGGCATGCGCAATAAAATAGCGGGTAGCGGCGCGGGTATGCTCGCTTCAGGCGTGGGCTTAGGCTATGCCGCTAAAAAAGTATTAGTACCAGGCTATGACTTTGAAATCGGCATGTCGAAAGTACAGGCATTAACTCGCCTTGATAGAGATTCAGCCGACTATAAAATGCTGAGAGAGCAAGCGCGCGAATTAGGGGCAACCACGGCGTTTACGTCCAATGAAGTTGCCCAAGGCCAAGCATTCTATGCCATGGCAGGGTTTAAACCTGAGCAAATTAAAAATGCCATGTCGGGGACATTATCCATGTCACTGGCGGGTGATATCGACTTAGCCACTACGGCAGATATCGGCTCAAATATTCTGACGGGATTTAAGCTGAATTCTAACGAGATGAACCGCGTGAGTGATGCCCTTGTTGCTACCTTTACCCGTTCAAACGTCAACCTTACGATGCTTGGTGATACCATGAAATACGTGGCACCCGTGGCGTCAGGCCTTGGTGTTGATTTAGAAACCGCCGCCGTTGCTGCAGGTAAATTGGGTGATGCAGGTATTCAAGGTAGCATGGCAGGTACAGGGTTGCGCTCTATTCTTGGCCGATTAGCGGAGCCGCCAAAAATGGCAGGTGAAGCCCTTGATAAGCTAAAAATCAAAACCCGTGACGCAAAAGGTAACTTGCGCCAATTTACTGACATACTCACCGAATTAGACAAGAAAACTAAAAAAATGGGAACGGCTGAGCGTGCGGGATTGTTCAAGCACATTGCAGGCGAAGAGGCTTTTTCTGCCCTCTCAGTATTAGTTGACCAAGCGGGAAGCGGTCAATTGCAAGCCATGATTGCCGAAATCAAGGCAGCCAAAGGGGAAACGGCAAAAGTCGCTAAAACCATGACGGATAACCTTGACGGTGATTTAAAAAACTTAACCTCTGCCTATGAAGATGTGGGGATACAGGTTTTCGGTGGTGCGGATAGCCCGTTGCGAGATATCACCAAGCGCGTGACAGATTTGATTTCAAAATTTGGTCAATGGGCGAAGAAAAACCCTGAACTGGTTAAACAAATTACCTTAATCACGTTAGGTTTAGGTGCCGTGTTAGCCGTTGGTGGGAGTATTTCACTCATGATTGCGGCGTTAATAGGGCCACTTGCCATGGCGAAATTAAGCCTGTCTGTTTTGGGTATCAAGGGGAGCAGATTTCTTGCCTTACTAATTAAGCCGATTAAGTTAATTGGGGTGGCATTTATGATGCTAGGCCGTGCGCTATTAGCTAACCCGATTATCTTAATTATTACCGCCATTGCTGGCGCGGCTTACCTAATTTATAAATATTGGGATGATATTGTTCCTTACGCGAAAGGGCTGTGGAATTTAGTTACGACCATTTTTAAAGATGCATTTGAGGCGATAAAATCACTCATTTTAAATTGGACGCCAGCTGGGTGGATTTATAAACATTGGGATAGCATTGTGTCTATTACCATCCGTATGTGTTCGCTCGTCAAGAAAACCATTTCGGATAAATGGGATCAGATTGTTGCTGATGTACAAGCGCTGCCCGAACGTTTCAAACAAATCGGCGGCGAGATTATCGATAGCCTAAAAAACGGTATTCTTGAAAAATGGGACGCACTGAAAGCACAATTTGCCGAGCTTAAGCAAATGGCCACGAATATTTTGCCAGACTGGATGCTTTCAGATGAAACCAAGGCGGTTCGTGCCATGTCACAAGTCACCGTCATTCAAGCAGGCATGAAGAATGCGGGCATGTTCGACAGCGGCGGGTTTATTCCCCGTGGTCAATTTGGCATTGCGGGGGAATATGGCCCTGAAATTGTCAATGGGCCTGCACATATTACCAGTCGAAAAAGCACTGCCGCCCTTGCAGCCGCCGCGCTGACTTTCGGCTCAATGAATGCCATTGCTAAGCCTACCCACCCTTATGCATTGCCAGCCAGAGAATATCAGTCCGCCCCTGTCACCGTTAATCAGAATAGTCATAGGACAAATGCGGCGTCAGTGACTATTAATGTTTACCCATTACCTAACCAGTCAGCAAACGATATTGCCCGTGAAGTAGCCAAGCAATTAGCGCAAAACCAACGGCGAGAGCAAGCAAGGCAATTAAGCCGCTACCAAGACAGTGAGGACGATTAATTATGGCAATGGCAGCGCTGGGCTTGTTCGTTTTTCAGCTCAATACAACCCCCTACCAAATGATGCAGATTAACCAAAAATACCGTTATGGGGTGAATAACCGTGTTGGGAAGCGCCCCGCGGTTCAATTTATTGGCCTTGATAACGACGATATCACCCTCAGTGGCACCTTATTGCCATCACTGACAGGCGGTAGGTTATCATTGCTCGTACTAGAGCAAATGGCAGAAACAGGCCGCGCATGGTCGCTGATTGATGGAACGGGAAATATTTACGGTATGTATGTGATTGAAGAAATCACTCAGTCAAAAAGTGAGTTTTTTGTTGATGGAGCCCCCAGAAAAATTGATTTCACCTTAAAGCTTAAACGCACGGATGAGTCACTGTCTGAAATGCTTGGGGATTTAAATCAACAATTAAATGATATTCGCGGGGCTCTGCCACTATGAGTTTTTTAACCAAAGATGAGCTAACCCCCGCTTTCGCCCTTGCGGCAGGTGGTGAAAATATTAATGCTCAGATTCAAGGGCGTTTAATGTCATTAACCATGACGGACAATCGCGGCTTTGAAGCTGATCAGTTAGATATTGAATTGGACGACAGCGACGGACAACTCGCCTTACCCAAGCGAGGCGAAACCCTGTCATTACACCTTGGCTGGAAAAATTCACCGTTGATTTACAAGGGCACATTTACCGTTGATGAGGTTGAGCATAGCGGCGTGCCTGATAAACTCACTATTCGTGGGCGCAGTGCGGATTTTCGGGACACCTTAAACGTTAAGCGCGAGCAGTCCTATCATCAAAAAACACTTGGCGATATTGTGCGAACGTTGGCAGAGCGAAACAAGCTGAAGCCTGTCATTGATGAAAAATTAGATAAAATCAAGCTTCCCCATATTGACCAAACCAACGAATCGGACGGTTCATTTTTAACGCGAGTGGCGAAACCCGAGGGGGCAATCGTCGCGGTTAAAAATGGAAATTTACTGTTTATGAAGCAAGGTCAAGGCTTAACCGCCAGTGGTCAGCCCATTCAGGCCATGCACATTACCCGTTCAGTGGGAGACGGACACCGCTTTTCACTGGCAGACCGCGGCGCATACACTGGCGTTGTGGCTAATTGGCTAAACACCCGCGAGCCCAAAAAGAAAAAAGAAGTCACAGTAAAGCGAAAACGAAAAAGCAAAAAGCCTACTAAACCTGCAAAGCCGACAGAACCTAAAGAAAAACAAGGGGAATATTTAGCAGGTGAACAAGGGAATGTCTTAACGCTATCCCACACTTACGCCACGAAAGAGAACGCCGCTAGGGCAGCGAAAGCCCAATGGGAAAAAATCCAACGTGGTGTGGCTTCATTTTCAATTCAACTGGCAGTAGGCCGCGCAGAGCTTTACCCTGAAATGCCGATCACAGTCAGTGGGTTTAAGCCTGAAATTGACAATGCAGATTGGACATTAACGCGAATAGTCCATTCATTGAATGATAGTGGCTTTACTTCAGCTTTGGAGTTAGAGGTAAAAATTTCGGATTTGGATATCGCTGATGAATAATTTTTTAGACTGTATAGATATACATGATATAATTTACGTAACATCAACATCATGACAAAGGATACATAATCATGATGAATTGTCCCGAATGCGGTCAAGCTGCACACACACGAAGTTCCTACCAAGTTTCATCCGAAACCAAAGAGCGTTATAACCAGTGCCAGAATATTAACTGTGGCTGCACATTTGTCAGTCACGAGTCAGTGACCAAAATTGTTGTTAAACCCACACATATTAATGTTGTTGAACCGCATCCTAATAAGTTTCAGCAAAAATTATTACATATCTAAAAAATGGTTTTAGATTGTTATACAATATATCATACCGTGATTTAATTATTTTCAATCTTGGTACAAAAAAGCCACTAATGTATGTAGTGGCTTCTATCAGAGCAGCGTGAGAATTTAGGTACCAATATCATGTTGAGTAAGAACTTTTCTTAATGCACCATACAGACTACTTTCTGAAAATCTCATACCTGTACAAGTTAGTCTAAGATCACTTTCTATTTTAACCCTATTTAAATTTTTATCCCTCGAAAAATCCTGCTTATAGCATAAAGATAATATTTCACAAAAGTCATGACCATTACATATATGGTGCCTATCATAATCACTTTCTTTCAATATCAAATATTTATTTAAAACATCCTCCCTAGAATATCTCCCCCTATCAAACCTTGAACTTTTTTGTATTAAACCATCAATTAAACAATCGATATCTAATGTTACGTTAACACCATGAGCAACAATATAGTTATTATGAACTAATGCTTTAAAATTTAAATTAAAGCTTTCATTTTCATTAGCAAGCTTTAGTAAACCTATATCATAAGCAATATTAAATATATTTTCTTTTAATGTATCTGCATCATTAGGAGTCAGCTCATCAAATATAGTATATTCTGTATAAATATCATCAAATACGCCTAATGTCAGTAGTGTTACTTCTAAGTCATGAAAATCTGTAAATAGAATTATATTTCTATCGTAATTATTTATATTCCCTGTTATATAATCAAAATCAGCATCGCAAATCCCATAAATATTCTCATGTTCCAAAGAACGAATCTCATTAACTGCATTTATGACTTCAGGCTTTCCTGCATCAGGAGAATCAATTAATATTTTATCGCTATAGCTTTTAAATATTTTATAAAAAAAACGCCGATCACTATCCCCTTCAACAAGTAAAACTATTTTACTTTCAATTGATGAGTGATTAAACATGAGCCTATTTCTATCTACCCATGATAGTTCACTACTTTCTTGGCGTAATGAACGCATATTATTTATTCCTTGACTTATTTAGCTCATACAAATCTAAGCTTCTATCCCAATTCCCATTAATCACTGTTGGAGAATGGGTAGCTATAACAGCTTGTGGAATACCATTAACCTTCATGATACGCTCTAAGTTGTTCAGAACTTCTTTCTGCCAAGCTATGTGTAATGAAATCTCTGGCTCATCTACCAATAGAACTGAGTTTTTACTTGTTAGAAAAATCAAATTATATAGCATGATTATTTGGTTTTGTTCTCCAGAGGAAAGACTATTTAATTCAATATTTTTCTCTGTATCTATATCATTCAAGCAAAATCCAAATTCTTTATGGACAACAACTTTTTTAAAGGCTAGCTCTTTACTATTTAAGAACCTCAAGAATAAATTTATTTTTTTTCGTCAAATCTTCGAATGCCGAATACTTATTTAAACTATCATATAAATATAACTCTAAGACATGTGCATTTTCTTGCTTTCTTGATGACTCCATACCATGCGTATCAAATCCAGTATTAACTGAATTATCAAGAAATCCAAACTTTATATAATCATGCCTAATTAGCTTTAAACCTTTCAAGCGTTCTTCTATCATTGCATAGCTAGGCCTAATTTGATAGTCAAATAATCTAATTGGAAAAGTAGCATCTAACTCTTGAGATATCCTATTATAATCCTCAATAGCTGAGTTGATTTTTTCTTTCAAGTCTTTAGCTAAAGAAATTAATGTTATTTCATTTTTTTTATCAACATAAACTTGAATTCTTTGATCCTTTATAAATAAAACAGAATAATCCATCAAATATTCTTTTAGCTTCTCAGTTACAGAATCTCTTGAGTTAGATATTGATTTCATCTCATTCCAATGTATTTCCATTCGTGAAATAATTGAACTTCTTGATATCTCAATATCTTTAGGATTTCTTTCGAATATCAATGTTTCTTTAGTAGACCCTTTTTCTATTTCTATGTGTAAATCTTCACATTTCTTTAACGTTAAGCTAAGATAATCAAATGATATACTAAATTCATCAAAAGTAAGTTTTTCGAAAAAATTCAAATTCAAATTAAGAAGGTTACTTATTGACTTAAGTATAATCGTTTTTCCATAACCATTGGGTCCAGTTAATATGTTTATTTCAAAGTTAGAAAAATCCAAATCATAATTTAACTTATCAAATAGCCCTAGAAATCGCACATTTTTAATTTTCATTTTGGAACTCTATTAAGTAAATTTATCATAACTATAATGACCTAAATATCCTAAAAGTTTATGCAGTGAACGACGCTTCTCTCGTTGTTAATTTTCAATTTCCTCTTAGCGCATAAAAGAGGCAAAGTTAGATTGAGTATATCAACAGAAAAAACAACACTGATAAATAATATTAATATATAATATATTTCGTTTCATGTGTCACTATATATTTATGGTCATGTGTCACGAATATGCATACCGGTAATTTAAATCATATCTAATTCTGTATAAATTTTTCACTGCTTAATATGATACTTAGTTGAAACTTCATTCATGCTATATTGTTCAATAAACTCAAGAAGTACTTTTGAGTTTGCCCCTATAAACGATGAAAACCTCACGTTTCATAAGAAACATGAGGTGTGGTCGATATGTGGACATCGACAGAAATAAATCCTTTTATTTCATATTGTTAAATTGTATAACACAGGCCCCATAATGAGGCCTAACCTTAAACATCATGTTTATTTATTGCTCTTGTAATTCTAGCTCAGCAATAATTGGAAGATGGTCGCTAACACTCGACCATTGGAATTCTTTGCTATCTGTTGGGATCTGCATGTTCTTCACATCCCACACTTGGCCTTTAAATGTAAAAATATGGTCAATATCAATCGCTGGGTTTACTGCTGGCCAACTACGATAATCTATCCCTTGTTTCTGTACAGGGTTCCACATATAACGAATTTCTTGAATTGGTTGCTCATTCGCCGTGGAATTAAAATCCCCTGCTAATATTTTTATTGAAGCAGCAATATTATCAAAACCCGTATCTGTATCGCCGATACTCGCATCTAAAATATGGCGAACTTGGCCAATACGAATACTTGGGTCTTTTTGCCAATCAAGGTGCGTTCCCATCACAATAATCGGTGCATCAAAACCAGGCTTAGTTATTTGTGAGATTAGTACCACACGCTGCTCCGCATCACCTGATGGTAAATTAACAACTTGGGATTTCTCTATTTTATATTTTGATAAAATTCCGACACCATATTCGCCACCATCGAAATCCAATGCCTTACCAAAAGCAAAATCCATCTTATTTGCTTTGGCGATCTCTTCGAGTTGATGAACTTTTTTACTACGCGCCGTTTTATTATCAATTTCAGTTAAAACAATAACGTCTGCATCTAGCTTGCCAATGGCCTTACTTAAATTATCTAAGTTCGCCACATCTTGGGCTAATTCATTTTTACCAATATTGTAAGTGGCGACTTTAATTGTCGGCTTATTTGCTGTATAGACTTTATTCGGTGTACCGCCATCTTGTACTTTTAAAACTTCAGAACCTGTCGTTGCAGCACTCACACTACAAGAAACTAAAATAGCCGTTGAGATAACAGTTTTAAGAAATTTCATGGTGACTCCCCAGTAATGGCTCAATGAATTCATCGAGTAATAAACTTCTAATATGAAGGCAGTTAACTGCCCTCTTTATACATTAACAGGGAATAAATAGGATGCCGTGACCTAGCCGACACTCTTATTTCGAGATACAAAAAAACACCCCTGATTTTCATCAAAAAGTGATTTATGCCACTATATTTTGTCGGTAAAAGATTAAATTACACGCTAAAACGTGAATTTAAACTAACGTGTTATTTTATGCACTTTGTCTGGCTTCAAACTTATAGGGAAAAATGATCTCTTCTTGAGTCTCTGAAAAATCAGTGTCAGGGTCAGCTAACCACTTCTGTAGTTTTTTGGCGGTTTCTCGCGCCATTTTACTGTAATCAATACGGACAGATGTGAGTGACGGCTGGATATGGTCGCAATTTGATGAACCTTCTACACAAGCAAGTGCTAGCATTTTTGGCACTTTAATTAACCGTCTTTGGCACTCAAAAAGCACGCCAAGTGCTATCATTTCATGGCTGCAAATAACAGCTTCGAGTTCTGGCTGCCGTGTTAACATTTCACTAATCGCCTGACGACCAAAATCCATTGTAGCAACATACGGAGTTGTGATGCTTTGGTCAGCACTCTGGTTATAAGCCAACATAGCCTTATTCCAACCGCTCAGTTGTTGGCTTTGCATTTTGCTGTCCATTTGAGCGCCAATATAACCTATTTTTTTATAGCCTTTTTGTAGCAAAAAATGAGTTAAGAAATTAACTGCCTCACCAATGTTACTTTTAATATTTAAAGTAACAGGATGGTTGGACTCCCCAGCCACGTTAATAACTGGAATATCTAAATTTTTAAGATAATTAAAAACGCCTTGTGAATTAACTGCACCAAATATAATCAGCGCCGCAGGGTTACTTTGTAATAAAGTCGATAAAACTTCTGATTCTTTTTTCTGCTGGTAATCATGGCTACCAATAACCACTTGGTAATTATTTTTATTCAGTACTTCTTGTAATGCTTGCAGAAAAACTGAACTCGCATTATCACGCAAAGAAGGAATTAATACTGCGACAGTTCGGCTTTGCCCAGACGCTAAAATCCCCGCGGCAGAATTAGGGATATAACCAAGCTCCTCAACAGCTGCGTTAATCTTTTCACGCAGATTATCTGAGACTAATTCTGGCGTTCGCAAAGCACGGGACACCGTCATAGAGCCAACGCCCGCGTATTTAGCCACATCCTGTAACGTCACTCGCCCAGTGTTTTTTCTTTTTCGTATTTTTTGCATGTAATACTTTTATTTAGCCTAAACTTATTATTCAACGGCATTAACTTAGCACAGGTTGAATTTGTTAATCAGCTTACAAGTCTATTCATTTAGCCTTTGTTCGCAATATTTATTCAAAATGATAGCGCTATCACGAAAATGAACAAATCAGCTAGATAGCGCTACCATAGATCACTACTATTCACTCAACCATTAAAAAGATAAAAATTTAACCGACCAGGAGCAAACCAATGCTTACGACTTTACTGACCTCGAACGTTATTCAGGTCGTCGAAAGTGCCACAGATTGGCAAGATGCGATCAAAATCGCCTGTAAACCATTAATTAACCATAAGTTAATCGAACCGCAATATATTGATGCGATTATCAAATCACATGAAAAAATTGGCCCTTACTATGTATTAGGCCCAGGTATTGCAATGCCCCATGCTCGTCCCGAAGATGGCGTAAATCAGCTATCCCTTGGCCTAACCGTGATTAAACAAGGCGTAGAATTTGGTTCAGAAGGTAATGACCCAATCAAATTGCTTATCGTCCTTGCCGCTACAGACAGCAATAGCCATATTGGCGCTATCGCAAAACTTGCTGAACTTTTTGATAATCAAGAAGATATTGACAACCTCATGCAATCAGAAAACGTCGATGACATTCTTAAAATCATCGCTAAATACGAATAATTTAATATTAAGGTAAATATTATGAAAATCACCGTTGTTTGTGGAAATGGCTTAGGCACCAGTTTAATGATGGAAATGAGCATCAAAAATATTTTAAAAGATATGCAAGTCAGTGCTGAAGTTGACCATGTAGATTTAGGATCAGCAAAAGGCACAGTCAGCGATATTTTTGTTGGCACAAGTGATATTGCCGAGCAGCTTGTTGCTCAGCAAGTGGGTGGTGAAATCGTCGCACTGGAAAACATGATTGATAAAGTTGCCATGAAAGAGCGCCTCACCGTTGCATTACAAAAACTTGGTGCGATGTAAGCGGAGGCTCTATGTCATTTTTTCGTTTTCTGATGCAGGATGTTTTATCTGAACCTGCAATCCTAGTCGGTTTGATCGCACTTATAGGTCTTATCGCACAGAAAAAACCCGTTACTGAATGCATTAAAGGGACAATCAAAACCATCATGGGTTTTGTGATCTTAGGTGCTGGTGCAGGTTTAGTTGTCAGTTCTTTAGGTGATTTTTCGGCTATTTTCCAACACGCATTCGGTATTAATGGCGTTGTACCGAACAACGAAGCTATTGTTTCTATTGCACAAAAAAGCTTCGGTCGCGAAATGGCGATGATCATGTTCTTTGCGATGTTAATCAATATTCTCATTGCTCGATTAACACCATGGAAATTTATCTTCTTGACGGGTCACCATACATTATTTATGTCAATGATGATTGCCGTTATCCTGGCAACCGCTGGAATGGAAGGTACAATGTTGGTTACCGTTGGCTCTTTAATTGTGGGTTTCTGTATGGTATTTTTCCCTGCCATCGCACACCCATATATGAAAAAAGTCACCGGTTCTGATGATGTTGCTATTGGTCACTTTTCAACCATCTCTTATGTTTTAGCTGGGTTTATTGGTAGCAAATTTGGTAATAAAGAACATTCGACTGAAGACATGAATGTGCCAAAAAGCTTACTATTCCTGCGTGATACACCAGTAGCTATTTCCTTCACCATGTTCATTATCTTTATCATTACTTGCTTATTTGCGGGCGGTGATTTTGTTCGTGAAGTAAGTGGTGGCAAAAACTGGTTTATGTTCTCATTAATGCAGTCCATTACGTTCGCTGCTGGGGTATACATTATCCTGCAAGGTGTGCGTATGGTTATTGCTGAAATTGTCCCTGCATTTAAAGGGATCTCAGACAAACTAGTGCCAAATGCAAAACCAGCATTAGACTGCCCAGTGGTATTCCCTTATGCCCCAAATGCGGTATTAGTCGGTTTCTTAAGTAGCTTCGCCGCGGGTGTACTCGGTATGTTCATCTTATATGCGTTGAACATGACCGTTATTATTCCAGGTGTTGTACCACACTTCTTCGTTGGCGCCGCTGCTGGGGTATTTGGTAATGCAACAGGTGGACGCCGTGGTGCTATCTTAGGTGCATTTGCGCAAGGCTTATTAATCACCTTCTTACCTGTATTCTTATTACCTGTACTTGGGGATATTGGTATCGCAAACACCACATTTAGTGATGCTGACTTTGGTGCAATCGGAATTTTATTAGGTATTATCGTTCGCTAATCTAACAAACTCCCCAAGCTATTTTTCTTGGGGAGTTTTACTTTTATTCTACTTTCCCAACCATGCACCATCCTTAAATAAGAACTCCTGCAATAAAACTAAGTCATCAGGAACGACGTGGATCATCCCCTCTCCTGGCACATCAATTTCTGCAATCATAAATAATGCCAAGGTGGTTAATGAAGGTAGAATAAGGATCAGCCAATTTTTTCCTTTAGTACCGCGAATGTTATAGCCAATAAGGACATTCGAGCAAATAGCAAAAAAGATGAGGAGAAACCAAGTTGCATTAGGAATTTGATGCCGCCAACTTGCCATGGTCTTTTGCTGGGAAAGATAAAGATCGCTAAATGCGGTTAATACCGAAGCGACAACAGGGTTTGGTGATTGGTTTGCTTCTTTGACCGCGATTTCCCAAAGTTGGTTTTGTTTCTCCAGAGAAAACATCCGCCATTGGCTATTTTCATCACTGATCCCTGATTTGAAAAACTCAATACGCGCTTCTAAATATTGCTGAAGAAGCTGAGAGGCTTTATTTCTATCATCAGCATTCAATAACTGAGCACGTTGATACGCAGTGCCAATCGCGATAGCTTCATTTTCCTCTGTTTGTTGGCGATTGTTATAGCCATTAATAGAAATAGAGAGCACAAAGCCAATCAGTAAACCTAGCAGTGATAAAATTGCCCCTAGAATAATTTTAGCTTCATCATCTGCAACTTCTTCATGCGCAGATTTACGCTTAAAAATATATTTACCAATGTAAGCAGATAAAATTAATAAAACAAACGTGATCACAAATAAAAGAATCGAATCTATTGGCGAATCATTAATCAACTCAGAGATATTAAACATCATTTAAACTCATCAGATTTATTTCCTGATGATATACCACGATTACAAGATAACTATCTAGCAAGGAAACTCTAAAATAGGATATTTAGATAAGATCACTAAATCATCATCCAGTAATGACTTAAAATATGTAATTTTCAGTGTGGCTTGCTTTTTGTTTAGCATTAAAAGACATTAATTTGACTTAAGGTTAAAAAGAAAGCGAGATATATAGTGCCGATATGATCATATTGCTTTTTTAGATGAAAAGGTGCGCCTTTTATTGAGCTGGGAATAATTAGTTGACGACCAACGGGTAAAAAAGCCTAAAACTCATTCAAATAATGGGCTATTAATTCACTCATGATACTTCCAGAGAAATTTTGTCCCAGCTTTATAAAAGAGAACTTATTCTCTAGATTTCTTGTAGATTTAATTCAGGGAGCCAACCTTGCTCTTGTGTATCTAGTTTTTCACACCAAATCCAACCATTGGTTTTTTGATACCCAATAACCTGTTCCGATATTTCTACGTTCAGTTCCAAAGCACTGTAGTTTTCTTTAGCAATTCCAGTAGTTACACCAGTCAACTCAATTAATTGCTTCGGAACCCAACCACTTAAACCATTAAATGAGCAATAATACCAATTGTCCCAACCTTCATCACCTACGTATTTTTCGCCTACCACCAACGGGTCGCCCGCTGAAAAATGGATGGGATTGGGATATTCAGATATATGACTCTTAATCACCATAAACTGTTTTTTCATTATGTTGCCCATAGTATTTTTGTCTTTAATTATCATAGTAGAAGACTATAACCAATTTTATAAAGGATCAAATTGACACGTTAAAACTCTATAGCATAAATATGCTCACCATCCACAATTTTATTGGTAAATTTAAAACCATGATTCATATAAACTTTTTTTGCAATATTATTTTCATCATCTAAGCCCAAAGAAATTTTATTTACCCCACTCCCTTTGAGGTACTTGATAATCGCAAAGAAAGATTGATTACCCAACCCTTGTCCTATAAATTTATGATCTAACATAAAGCGGCAAATAAAAGCTTCTTGGGGTTTATCCTCTAATATTTTATACATAAAAAAACCTATCAATACATCTCCGTGATAAAGCGCATGCGGTTTATACTCAGGGTAAAAATGAGATTCAGCGATTGAAAATGCATTGCAACACACATACTCCTCTAAAACAGTGGCAATGCCATCCGTATTAGAGGTTAATTCCCCAACATCCCAAAAATTGAATTTATCAACAGCACGGATTTGTATCATAAATTACCTAACGCTATTGTTACGTTGCATTATCAAGTAATGTGTTAACCACTGGAATTAAATTTGGCGAGTTTTCATCCAAAATTTGAATGTTATTTTGTTTAAATAATGCAGCACAAACTCCCATGCCTGTTTTTAGTGAACCATTGAACTCACCACTATAAATCTGTTGGCTTCCACAAGATGGGCTATTAGCCTTAAGGACAACAATACTGACATGTAAATCTTGTACTCTTTTGAGTGCTATTTCGGCACCTCGAACAAAAGCCTCAGTGACATCAATGCCTTGATTATCCATAACCTTAGCTCGCCCTAATAAGACATCTTCCCCATTACCACCAACTATTTCTGCAGGTGCCCTGGGAGTTGGAAGTCCACCAAAAATCTCAGGGCAGATGCTGATCACTTTGCCTGTATCATAGAGTTCTTTTAAGGGGGTATAGAGTTGATGCTGACCATCATACCTTACACAAAACCCTAATAAACATGAGCTTACTGCTATCACCTTAGCCTCATCCTTCTCTTTTACATCTCGGAATTTTTGCATTTAATATCATTATAGCGGCTATTAAACTTCATTTGCTCCTCATTCTTCGCGCCAATAATGCTTATTTTACCGATAAAAAAACCAGCTCTACTTTACATAAAGCTGGTCTTTGTTTAAAAAATTATTCAGGCAAAATTATTGGCTACTGCGCATATCCATAATCATTTTGCCGTCGTAATCAGCACCAACAACAATATTAGGCACTTCACCTTTATATTTGTGCGCTTTAATCTGTTCAATCTCTAACTGTTTCCAATTGATCATTTCGCGGGTAATTGTGCGCTGCAATATTGCATTAGACTCTGATTCTTTTTGCGCTGCATATAATTTTGCATCCGCCTCTTGGCGCATTGCAAATGCATTTGCCTGCGCATTACGCTCTCTAGCAATTGCTTGTTGCTCCGCAGACTCACGCTCAGCTTCTGCAATGACAACTTTCTTCTGCGCTAATTCACGTTCTTTTTCTGCTTCAGCTTTAGCTTGGTTAATTTGCTCTTGGCGCATTTTAGTATTAACCACTTGTTCCTGAACCACCTCTGGCAAGGTAATATCTTGGATCATAATTTCTTTAATCGTGTAACCATATGGCGATGCATAACCTTGAATTGCATCTCGAATGGAATCTTGTAATTTCCTCTGTGTATCTGCGGTATAAAGATCTTGGGCGTTTGCTACGTCTTTACCAAATTCTAAAATTGTTGAGATCAGTTTTTGGCGCACATATTTATCCAACGCCTCACTTTCAGTACCACCATTAATACGTAATACGGGTGCTTTTGCACCATCAAATTGCAACATAACGGTAATATCAACAATTGATTTCAATTTATCCTGTGAAGGAACCCGAAGTTCCTTTAATGAAACACGAATATCTTTTGTTGAATATGTATCGAAGTTAGTAAATGGGTTAATAGGAAAGTGCAGCCCTGCATCATATGCTACAGGATCAACCTTCCCTAAAAATGTGCCAACTTTTACAGACCCGTCTTGAACAATAGTATATGAATTAACACCAACAAGCCCAAGAACAAGCAGCACCGTTGCACCAATAACCAATTTAACCATCGATTTAAATTGCATGAGTAGATCCCTATCTGACAATAACTAATAATTATAATAAAACGTCTATTGTCGCTACTCCCCCGCTAACTACAAGTTACAAAATTCCTAAACTTTCAAATAACCCTAAAAAAGAGGTTATTTGACAACCAAAGATCGTCAATTATATACATTGGTTTCAGTTTATTTTTCAATTCATAAATAAAAATACATTAAACATTAAGAATCATCTGACCTATTATTTTTATATTAAACTAATAATTATATTTAAAACACGCCCTGATGCTGGCTATAAAAAATCAAACTAACTTATGGTAATTCCCACTTGTCACTTCCTGTTCAAACTCTTCATCTCTAAGATTATACCAATCTATAGCTTCTTTGATTAAAGCCTCAGTTGCATCAATAAATTCATCTGGTGATTTTTCAACTAGCTCTTCTAAAATTAATGGTATCTCAGTACATCCCATCACAAATTTATTAACACCATCGGATTTTAACATATTAATATAAGGGAAAATTAGCTCCCTTGCTTTACCAATATCACCTGATTTGTAAGAAATAATACTTTGCATTATTTTAAATTGATTAACCTCATCAGGAACAATGCACTCCACATTATTAAAACTGAGTTTATCTTGATATAATTTCGTACGTATTGTTGCTGTTGTTGCCAATAAAGCCACTTTTTTAATTTTATTATTAATAATACTTTTACACGCTGCATCAATGATACTAATAAAAGGAATTTTCACTTCCTTTATTAACTCGTCATACCAATAATGCGCTGTATTACAAGGCATAACAATACAAGAAACCCCCGCACCCTCAAGTATTTTTAATGAATCTATCATCGCAGGTAATGGTGATGGCCCATCATAAACAATATTTTCCGTTCTATCTGGAATGTCAGGAATAGAAACAATAATGACAGGTATGTGCTCCTGATCTTTAGATGCTTTAGTATTATTGATTAATTTAGAAAATGCATCTGCTGTTGCACCTGGTCCCATTCCCCCTAACATACCTAATATTTTTTTCATAACCCCTCCCATCAAATTAATAATATAATCGCATAATGCTCACCTTTCGTAATTGCAGAGTTTCTATAAGTTATGCTAAATTTGCATAGGAAATAAATAACTATAATCATAAGAGGATACAATGATCA
This sequence comes from Providencia sp. R33, assembly GCF_019343475.1. Classification (NCBI taxonomy): domain Bacteria; kingdom Pseudomonadati; phylum Pseudomonadota; class Gammaproteobacteria; order Enterobacterales; family Morganellaceae; genus Providencia; species Providencia sp. R33. Next base: position 2,080,069 of record NZ_CP072453.1, read on the forward strand.
GTAATCTAGAAATTAAATGGTTGCACGATATTGTTGTACTAGAAGAATGCCGCAGTTTTACTCTAGCCGCAGAGAAAAGAAATATATCTCAATCATCTTTTAGTCGCAGAATTCAATCCATCGAATCCTCCGTTGGCTTTGAAATATTTGATAGAAACACTAATCCATTACAGCTCACCCACCAAGGAAAAAGTTTTATTGTTTATGCTAGAAACTTACTTGATGATGTCTATTTTCAAATAAATAGAATTAAAGGTATCGATAACGACAAACAGAAAATTAATATCTCGGCAGCACATTCACTTTCTGTTTTTCTTCTTCCTGATTTTATATCCCAGTTTTCACAAAATATTGATAAAATTTTCTTTGTAGAATCAATTAATGTTGATGAAGCAGTTCATAAACTAAAAGAAGGACAAAGTGATTTTATTTTATCCTTCTATAACGAAGAATTAATGTCCTCACCATTTCTGCATGCGAAAATTCTTGAAAGTCGTTTACATCTAGTTTCATTATGCGATAAAAATAAGAAACCTATTTTTGTATTAGATGGTACAACCTTACCTTTAATGAAATATACCGATGAAAGTTACATGGGGCGACAAGTCAACCAACTAATGGACAAATCTACCGATTTACCTTTTGAATTATCATTTGTCTCATCGATGAGTGACGTATTAAAACGCATGGTTCTAAACGGAAGTGGTGTGGGTTGGTTGCCCGATTATTCGATTAAAAATGAACTTGAAAGAAACGAACTCGCTATCCTAGATAGTACGCTTTCCATCACAATGGGGGTGTATATTTACCGAACAGAAGCAAGACTCAATATTTCATCGGAACGTTTTTGGCAGTTTATGCGTAACCAAACAAGTAAATAATATTCTGCTATTTATCTGAATAAACAAAAACCCTTCTAAAGTTAACCAACTCAGAAGGGTTTCAATTGCTAAGTAGCCTTAAATCCTATGATGTTGATGTTGCTTTTTCATCAAGTATCACATCCAAATCTTCTTTTAAACCACCCTTTCTTTCTTCTAGTTTGGAAATAACTGCCGTAGAAATACTGTTCCCAACTACATTCGTTGCAGTTCTTCCCATATCGAGGAATTGATCAATCGCCAGTAACAACAGTATTCCCGCTTCAGGTAAGCTAAACATTGGTAGTGTTGCGGCAACGACCACAATAGACGCACGAGCAACTCCCGCCATTCCCTTACTTGTTACCATTAATGTTAACAAAATGAGAATTTGTTCAGTAATACTCAAATCAATACCATACGCATTGGCAATAAATAACACCGCAAATGACTGGTACATCATCGAACCATCTAGGTTAAAAGAGTAGCCCAGAGGCAAAACAAAGCTGGTGACTTTTTTGGGAACACCGTATTGGTTCAGTGCTTCCATTGTTTTTGGATAAGCAGATTCACTACTTGCTGTCGCAAAAGCCAACGCAACAGGCTCACGAATTAATTTTCCTAAACTAAATACAGATTTACCTAAGAATACGTAACCTGCAAAGAACAGAACACCCCATAATACAGCTAATGCAACATAGAAAAGGCCAATTAATTTTCCGTAGTCGTACAATAAACCTAGGCCTTCAACTGTAACCGCGGATGCAATTGCCGCAAATACCGCAATTGGTGCAAAGCTCATTACATAGTCCGTAATGCGGAACATGATGCGCGATAAATCTTCAATCAATGTCACAATTGGGCTTTTTTTATCTTTGCAGATAAACGCAAGTCCCGAACCAAAAAAGATAGAGAAAACTAATATTTGTAAAATTTCGTTGTTTGCCATCGCTTCAGCAAAACTTTTTGGGAAGATATGGGTAATAAATGCTTTTAATGTAAAGCCAGAGGTATTTAACCCACTATCAACAGCAACGGCTGGAACAGTTAAATTTAGCCCCACACCGAGTTGGAAAACATTAACAAAAACCATACCAATTAATAATGAAATAACAGCAGCAGAAATAAACCATACCATGGCTTTAATAGTAATACTCCCAACCGAAGATGAACCTCCCATGGAAACAATACCAGAAACAATTGTAGCAAAAACAAGTGGTGCAATAATCATCTTTATTAATCGTAAAAATACATCAGTAATAATATTTAGATAAGATGCAATATCTTTTGCTTCTTCCACTGATGCAGCATAATTATGACACGCCCAGCCTAATATAATACCAAGCACAATCGCTATCATAATTTGTTTCATGAGTTTATGTCTATTCATTCGTACCCCTATTTTATTTATGTAAAATTATAGTTGGAGCTATAACCTTTTATCGGATGCGACTCTTGAGCCTGATTTTGATAGTTACATTTTTTTAACTTAAAGAGAAATGCAAATGGACTTAATCGTATGCAAAAATTGCATAATAAACAAAAACAATATAACAGATTGATTTAAATGGAATAAAAAAATTAAAATGATTGTAAAATTTAATTGCAGAGCTTGAAATTAAATTTATTTTTTAAATTAAACAATAAAAATCACTCAAATTAAAAACTTAAGTCAAATAAATACCGTTAAAATAAATCGAATTTTCTTTATTTCAATCCTTCACATGATAACAAATTATGGCTAATTTCATTTAATTTATCGCATAACATCAAAGCTTCTTGCTTATCTTTTATATTGGTAAAACCCAATAATAAAAAAGCACTTTCTTTTTTATTTATCAACCAATCATCTAAGGCTTCAATTTTTAATCCATGATGTGTGGCTAATTGGGAAAATTGAGTTGCCGATGCCCCATTAATAAGTTTAACAATAATATGCATGCCACCAGCTTGTAATTCTACTGCAAAAATATCACTCAACTTTATTTTTATCGCCTCTATTAAAAAAGATCTTCTTTGGCGATAGAGGTGGCGCATTTTACGTAAATGACGGGAAAAATACCCTTCTTGAATAAACACGTTAGTAATCTCCTGCTGCCAGCTTGGGCATTGATTTCCCATGGTTACAGCTGTGGAATGGAAGTGCTCATGGCAACTAGAAGGAACAACAATATAAGATAGGCGTAATGCAGGGAATAGTACTTTGCTAAACGTCCCACAATAAATAACACGGTCTTGATTATCCAAACTTTTCAATGCTGGTAAAGGACGGCCTTGATAGTGAAACTCACCATCATAATCGTCTTCAATTATCCAGCTACCTTGCTGGTTTGCCCATTCAAGTAATGCTAACCTACGTTCTAAAGTTAATGTGACGTTTGTTGGACTTTGGTGTGTTGGTGTCACGAGTGCAAATTTAGCTTCTGGCGCTACTTCAATACCCTGTTTAACATTAATCCCTTGTCCATCCACACATACAGGTATCAGCTTTAATCCTATTTGCTGTAAAAAATCGCGAGCGATATGGTAGCCAGGTTCCTCAAACCAACCGATATCCCCTGTTGTAAATAAACTTTGAGCAATTAATTGCAAACTTGCACGATGGCCAAAACTAATAAATATTTGCTCTGGGGAGCAGTTAATTCCTCGAGATATCATTAAATAACGAGCTAGGCCTTCTCTTAGCTGATTTAGCCCTTGAGCATCAGGGTAGCTTAGCAAATCAAAATGCCTATCACGCAATATTCTTGCAGAAATTCTTGCCCATAATTTATGAGGGAATGCATCTAATGCTGGAATGCCTAATTGAAATGGTGAAATTTCATAACCACTAGAATTTTGTTTTGAAAAATTATTTGTCAATGCCGTCTGATTCGAAGCTTTTTGCTCAAGATGCAGGCTTTTTAGTTCTTTAAAGCGATTTACTGGGAAACTTTTTATTGTTTGGGTGATAAAGGTTCCTTTCGCCCCTTTAGTTTCAAGTAACCCTTCGCTGACTAATAACTGATACGCTAATTCTATCGTACCCCTAGCAACATTTAGCTCACTTGCTAATACTCTTACCGAAGGTAAACGCTGCTCAGCTTTTAGTTGGCCACTTTTAATTCCCTCATGAACTCGCTGGTAAATTTGCAAGTAAATTGGTGTATTAATATTGGTATCAATTTTTAAAAACATACGCTCTCTCAATGACATTTACCTAAAACTTGTCCTAGTTAAATTAGCTACTCTTGTACCTTTAACCTAGGCCAAGATAACCTTAAAATTAGGTCATAACAATCACTGTACTTTGCATTTTATCTACTTATTAAATATATGAGGAAACACCATGAGCGCACTTAGATTAGCGTATAACACATTATCACCAGAAGCCTATAAAGGGCTAATTGATTGTAAAAATGCCCTCAATAAAAGTGGATTAGGTAAAGAACTAATAGAATTAGTTTATTTGAGAATTTCACAAATAAATGGCTGCGCGTTTTGCCTTGATATGCATGCGAGCTCCTTACGTAATTCTGGCGTAAGCAATAAAAAAATTGATACTCTCGCAGGGTGGCAAGTAAGCCATCATTTTAGCGATCCTGAACGTGTTGCATTAGCATGGACTGAAGCGGTAGTTAATATTGCAGAAAGTGACACTGCTGATAGTTTATTTGATGAGCTAAAGCGACATTTTAGTGATGTGCAGATTTCTGATTTAACAATAGCCATTGGGTTAATGAGTGCATTTAATCGCATTGCGATTGCATTAAGACAATAATCAAGACTCACTGCAAACAAAAATGAGTTTGCTACCCTTTTGGCTAACAAACTCATTATATAAGACTTAAAAACTATTTTTCTTCATCACGCAAAGTTAATACTTCATATCCTTCTTTCGTCACTAAAATGGTATGCTCAGATTGTGCAGATAGTTTTTTATCTCTTGTAACTACCGTCCAACCATCTTTTTTCGTTTTAATTTTCATACCACCTTGGTTAATCATGGGTTCAATCGTAAAAGTCATTCCCTCTTTTAACGCTACCCCTTTTCCTTTAACACCGTAATGCAATACTTGCGGATCTTCATGCATTTCACGCCCGATACCATGCCCGCAGTACTCACGAACTACACTATAACCTTTTGATTCTGCATAATGTTGAATAGCAGAACCAATATCACCTAACGTTGCACCTGGCTTGACTTGTTTGATCCCTTCCCACATTGCCGCATAGGTGTCTTTGACAAGCCTATGTGCGAGTGGCGAGGCATCTGGCATAACGTACATTTTACTTGAGTCTGCAATAAACCCATTTTTCTCCAATGTGATATCTACATTAATAATATCTTTGGCTTTTAAAATTTCGTCTTCTTTTGGCACACCATGGCAAACGACTTCATTTAATGAAGTATTAAGCACATATTGATAGCCATATTGCCCTTTGCTTGCAGGGCGTGCTTGTAATTCATCAACAATATAACGTTCAACTTTATCGTTGATTTCCATAGTCGAAATACCTGGCACAATAACTGAATCAAGCATTTTAAATACGCTGGCCAAAAGCCTCCCTGACTCACGCATCAGTTCAATTTCTTCTGCTGTTTTAATTGTAATATTAATCATGAACTTTTCCTTTTGCCTCAGATAACTCTTTTTCTAGCATCTCGTTGATTAACATTGTAAATGTCTTATCTGGATTTAACTCCGCCTGTATCCCTATTTTTATCCAAAACTCGGCTTGCGAATTTATAGAGCGTGACATGACTTGGCTTGCATGGCGTAGATAATCATGCAGTTCATCTGAAATTTTTACGATCCCCAAAACACCCTCGACAATACGAAATGTATATGAATTATTATGAATCATATATTAATACTGTCGTAATGCAAAGCTAAGGCGGTTTTAATAGCACAAGCGGCATGAAAAATATCAGAAGTATTTCCCTTAACTTTCTTAAGATGAATCCGCCGTCAAAGTATTTATATTGTTAATCAGCTATGATTAATTTGCGAAATTTTGGTTGACTCTCGATAGCCTTTTTCGCACTTTATTTAGCAAAAGGCTAATATAAATTCGTATCTACTTATAATTCTAAATTCGATTACAGCATGGACTCATTAAATGAAAGCTGGAGAAAAACATGTATAAAAAAATCTTAGTACCTATTGATATTACAGAGAAAAGTTTAGCTCACCTTGTTATGTCGCATATCCAATATTTGGCTGAATACGAAAATGCACACATCCATTTTTTAGCCATTATTCCAACTGTTCCTTTTTATACCACGATGGGTTTTGGTTTTGCTGAAAAAGCCGATAGCGAACAAGAAAATGTGACTAAGCAACTTGCTGAGATTATCAAAGAATTTAATATTCCAGCTAATAAACACAGTGCTCAAGTGTTAATGGGAACTCCAAGAGATGAAATCTTACGTGTTGCTGAAGAAATTTCAGCTGATTTGATCGTAATAGGCTCAAGAAGACCAGGAATGTCGACCTATTTCCTAGGCTCAACCGCATCAATGGTTATTCAAAACTCAAAAATTTCTGTCTTAACTGTCCGTTAATTTACCATTGATATTAATTAGAAAGGTAGCTCATTAATTGGCGCTACCTTTATTTTCTCGTTATTCCTAAATACAAAAACGTGCAACAGTATTACCCTATTTCCCTCTCAATTTTTCAATCAAGGAATACAATGAAAAAGTATTTTCTCGGAATTAGCATTACCATCAATATTATTTTGATCGTGGCTCTAATTATTGCTATGACCATGTTTTTTAATATAAAAAACAAAGCATTAACCTTAGTTGAGCAGGTTAAATCTGGGGAGTATGTTGCGCTACTTAAACAAAATTCAGAACAATTAATACCCAATACCTTAAAAGAATTACAAGCGATAGAAATGAGTGATAACCCTTGCGAATATTTTTATCAAAAGGTTGATACTGCGGTTGAGTACCTAAACAACAACCCCGATATTATTGGTGCACAGACATATACAAGTCAATTATCTACACTTAAAAGCACTATTGATAAAACACCTTCACTTTTAAAAAATAAAGCCTGTAAAAAAGGGATCTCAAGCTTTAACTATATTATTGAAGCAATACAACCTAACGAAGAATAACCACTTAGCGTTTCTTTATATTATGCCTTTCTTCAGATAGCCAATTCATCTGCGCCTTTAGGTTAACGGTAAATTGTCGATCATTCACTAAAGGTTCTAGAGCCTGAGCTAAAAAATACTGTAACTGCTTTTTTTGTGCAGGGTAACGTAAAATTATTTTTTGCACATAATCCTCAAGACTGTCAGGCCAGTCTTTGTCTTCTTCTTTACGCAAAAGATCAGTAGAACGAATTAGTTTCCTAGCCGCTGCCCTTTGTAAGAATTTCCGTTTCATTAGATCATTACAAGTATCAATCTTATGAATATAACCATTTAATACATCGATAAAATCACCATTTACCGCATCCACAATTTTCCTTGAAGGCAAAAATGATATAAATTTTTTGCTCAGGTCATCTCCGTACAGACAGCGACAGTGGTGTTTTATCCAATAACCCCAGCTATATAAATTAGTCTTATCCGTCACCTCTGAATAAGTACCAATATCAAAATCGACCTTACTAACCACTTGGTAGTCTGAAGCCAAAGCCTCCTGCAGCTGCACTAGATAAGATGCTTCCATTTGGCTGATAGGTTGATTTATGATGACACAAAAATCAATATCAGATTTATATGGTGTCGCCTGCCCTTTCGCCACACTACCATAAATATAAATACTGTGAAGATCCTTGTTTAATAAAGTACGGAGTCGATTGACTGACTCTGTTATGAGTTGCTGAAATTCGGATTGATAAGGCAATGTTTCAAGAATACAAATATAGCCGTTTTTATCTAAAGCCATTAGCTAGCCATTACTATTTGCAGGAATTCTTACGACCTTAACACGTCTAAGAGCAAATTCCATTACTGTTCATAATTAAATAAGTGGCACCACCAAGCTGGCGCTAAATCAACAAATGAATGATATTCTAATTGCAGAGCTAACTGAGCAGGCTCATCCATCACCCCTGTTAATAATGCAACTGTAGGTTCATCATCAATAGCCCCCAGTGAGCTACCACACTTAGTACAAAATGCTCGGCTCGAATAATCAGATGACCGGTAGATTGCAGGTTTCCCACCCTTTCCAATCCACTCAACATTTTCAGCCGAGAACTCTAACCATACAGCCGTTTGTGCGCCTGTATGTTTTTGGCAAATATCACATGAACACGAATGAATATTACGAGGAGATATTGCCAGAAAACGAATATCACCACAAAGGCACCCACCAGAAAGTGCTTTTTCCATAAATCCCCTTAATTTGTAAACTTATTGCTCAGATAGATGCTCTTATCTAACGTTCCAAAATTAGCACCTCACTCTGCACCAACCATTCATAGTATCCGATAACTTCTCGGTTATTTAACCAACGAGAAAGCATATCTAACATAAGTATCACACTGACTTCTTGCTTTTCTTTCTTTGAGTGATTATTCGGTAAATAATGAACCCTTTGCGCATAACATTTTTCAGGAGTTGATAATGCGAAATTTAAAAACTGGCCATCAAATTCCCCTATCGCTAATCCTAGAGGAGCTAATTGGTCTTTAGCGATATTTTTTGCACGGTCTATTAATGTTGAGAGTGTTTGTTCTGGTTCATTTTCAACCACATAGCTCATATTATTTAAAGCTCCCTCTGAGCTTAGTGTCCAACTTAATAACCCTGCACTAAACTGTTCACTCACTGCAACTTTTAATTGCCTTTCTTGCAATTGTTTGCTGATTTTCTTAGCGAAGCCTTCAGTACCCTCAAAGATTAAGTTATCTCCAACGCCTTGCTTAATACTGTGCCATTGTTGCTCCATAAGCGCTTTTTGAGAAGCAGGCCCTGTCAATTTTAATTCAATGATTGGCATGGAAGAGCGATAACCTAGAACGCAAGCGTCAGGTAACTCAATGTGATCAAATTGCTTTGCCAAACTGCTTTCACTACGTCCAAAACTGGTTAAACGTAAGCAAATAGGAGGTTCAGGTAAGGTAAATTTCGCCCGTAACCGAGGCAATATTTGGTCGTTCACCATCACTTTAAACTCAGATGGCACACCAGGGGTAAAGAATAGCAAACAGTTGTTAAGCTTTATCGAAAACCCACAAGCCGTACCAACTGGATTATCAATTAGCTCTGCATTTTCAGGGAGTAATGCTTGTTTTCGATTAGTTTCAGGCATCACTCGTCCACGGCTAATAAAGTAGCGTTCCATCACTTCAATCCACTCTGTGTGCTCAACCAATGGCACCCCTGCTGCTTTTGCTGCGGCTAATGCACTCAAATCATCACTAGTTGGCCCAAGCCCCCCATTCACAATAAGAATATCTGCATGCTGACTTCGTTCTAAAAAAACATTTATTAAGCTATCAAGGTTATCACCCACAGTCGTTCTTGTACTCAAAGGGAGACCCTGTAGGAAAAAACAATCTGCTAACCATGCAGCATTGGTATCAACGATTTGGCCATGTAGCACTTCATCACCAGTGCTTAGCATCTCAACAACTAACATTCGTAACTCCCTTTATCACAAAATAATATTCTAATGCTAAATTACCCTATTACCTTAACGACTAAAATCAGTATTTTTTAAATCTATTAAAGCAGGTGATCGCAAAATGAATATTGAACGCTCCCACAGAATAAATATCGTTCAAGAGTATTCATCTGAATATTAACTCGATTTCTTTCTAGCAGATTTACAGCTGATGCGCTTACCGCTATTATCCCAACAGCACCCATTTTCTGATAAAAATACTTAAGATACCCATTTATGATAAATCCAATTTTGGTTTCACTTAACCGCAGTGATTACATAAGGTTCAGTCGTTACTGTTTTAAAAACCAATATTTTTCGAAAAAGAAAACCAGCAGCTTGCCCTTCACACTTTTTATACTTGTTTTTATTGTCGCCTGTGCCTCTGCATTTAAATATTTTCAAGCAACATTGCCGATAATTTTTATTTCTTTTTTATTGGCTGTACTACTCTTTGTTACCTTTACCCTACGAATGGTACAAAGCTTTAATAAAGCCATTCCTGATGATGATGGCTTTTTGTTCCTTGAACGCGAATATCGATTTGATGATGAAGGCATACATGAAACCAGCGCTCAAGGCTCTTCATTGATAAAGTGGACTGCAGTGCAGTTTATCCGAACAGATGGTGATCTATTGTACCTATTTTTAGATAGAGTCTACGCGCTGATTATCCCCGCCCGCAGTTTTGCGTCAGAAAATGAAAGCCAGCAATTTATTTTATATGTTAAAAGTAAAATACCCACATCTCTAGATTAACCGATAAAAAAACCCGCATTAATATGCGGGTTTTGTGTCTTAAATGAACGATACGCGGTTTATTACACCAGCTCAATCACTTCAAAGTTAACTTCACCACTTAAATCTGCATCGTAATCGACGCCATTCAAGCCAAAACCGAATAAACGCAAGAATTCAGCTTTATAACCTTGGTAATCGGTCAACTCATTGATGTTGTTATCGTTAAGTTGTTCCCAAATTTCGCGACACGTATTTTGGACATCATCGCGTAATTCCCAATCATCTAAACGCAGACGGTGTTTTTCATCAGTATCTGGTGCAGTACCGTTGAACAACTTAGTTGCGAATAAACGTTGGATTTGTTCGATGCAACCTTCGTGAATACCTTGCTCTTTCATGATTTTAAACACGATAGAGATATATAATGGCATAACAGGAATAGCAGAAGACGCTTGCGTAACAACTGATTTTAATACAGCAACGTAAGCTGAACCACCCTTCGCTTGCAGCTTTTGGTTAATTGCGTGCGCCGCGCGGTCTAAATCTTCTTTCGCTTTTCCTAAAGTACCGTGCCAATAGATTGGCCACGTTAAATCAGTACCGATGTAGGAATAAGCTACTGATTGTGCGTTATCAGCCAAAACACCAGCTTCATCTAACGCATTCATCCACAGTTCCCAGTCCTGACCGCCCATCACTTTAACAGTATCAGCGATTTCTTGTTCATTCGCAGGCTCAACAACCGCTTCAATCAATACGTCTTTGTTAGTATCTAACGCAACTGACTTGTATGGCTCGCCAATCGGTTTCAACGCTGAACGTACGAGTTCACCAGTTTCTGGCATTTTACGCACTGGAGAAGCTAGTGAATAAACCACTAAATCGATTTGGCCTAAATCTTGTTTAATTAAATCAATGACTGTTTGACGGCACTCATCAGAGAAGGCGTCACCGTTAATGCTTTTTGCATATAAGCCTTCTTCTTTTGCAGCCTTGTCAAAACCAGCTGAGTTATACCAACCGGCTGAACCTGTTTTGCCCTCACTACCTGGCTTTTCAAAAAATACGCCGATAGTTGCCGCACCGCTGCCAAATGCAGCATTGATACGAGAAGCTAGACCGTAACCGGTGGATGCACCAATAACCAGAACCTTTTTAGGTCCATTTTTTAATTCGCCACGAGATTTAACATAGGCGATTTGCTCACGAACATTGGCTTCACAGCCAGCAGGATGAGCTGTAGTGCAGATAAAACCACGAATTTTAGGTTTGATAATCATAGTCATTCTTTCTTGGTAGCTAACAATCAGCGTCTAATATACCTGATATTCTCCATTTACTTAAGACTGCTGGAAAATAAACATGGTGAACAGACCAGTTTTGTCTATTTAAAGTCCTTTAATGCTTCAATGACACGCCTTAAAGATTCCAATTCCCTCTCTAATTCACTCGCTTTTCCACGTGGATAGCTATCATAAATACGTGTTGCACCTGAACGGCTGTCATAACATTTATCTTCAATCTCATGAATTTTTTGCTTTATTTTGGCAACTTTATGCCTATTTTCATAATGAGATAGATGGCGTAGTTGTTTTTCCAACTTTATGATTTTCTTTTCACAACTGGAATAATGAGACCCAGCTTGTGACGATAATGGAATTATCGTTAACAGTAGTGCGAGTAACAGCGTCTTTTTCATGTATTTTCTCAATAGCCATAAAAATAATGGTACCGAGTTCATCATCATTAGCTTATTCCATCTACGGGAATTTTCTTAGTTAAAGTTTAGGTATAACAAAATGAAAAAATTACGCATCTTTAATCAAGCCAAGTACTTTTACTCAACTTCGTTTTTCGTAATAATCTCTTGCGGTTTATTCGGAATTAAATTATGAATAGTCATGACAGAGTAAATAATATCTTTTTTGTCATGAATTTTTTTGAAATGTGAATTACTGACGATCCCCACCATGATCTGCATCCCATCTTGCTCGTATACCCGTTTAAATGGTGTAGTTTCATCATCAGATATTTTATCTAAGAAAAAAGAGTCGCGTTTATACCGCTCAATTGTTTTCTTTGGAATCCCATATTTTTCATACATTTTTTGATTAATTTCATCATATTCTGCCAAGATGACTGCTTGATCACGGCTATCTTTTCCTTGAGCGGAAATAAGCATCAAGGTGTTTTCTTCTCGTGAAAACATCAATAAAAACATACGCCCTTTGACTGTTGGCGTATTTGGTGTTGAGCACAGCGCCCCGTTTTCTTGAAATTCAGTACACTGTAGCCCAGCTAAATTCAATCGCTTTAAATCAGCGGGTGTCTGCCCCCATTTAAAGCCGTAGGGGGCTTCCTGTTTATTTGCGCTACAACCCGCTAATACAAGAGCAAAGAAGGTAATTAAAATCCCTTTTATCATTACTTAGCACATCCCAATTAAGTCATCTAATTGGATACTATCAAAAACGGATGATTAATCAAAAAAACAACATCGCTTTTATCAAGTTAAATGACCTCACTGAATAACGAGCTTTACTTAACAATTTAATTTTCTTTTTTTTCTTGCTCTTTCGCTTCGGCCATTGCAATTTCTTTTAGCCAATCTGCTAATAAGGGTTTTGTTTTTACTGCATCTAATAAAGCACGCTCATGCTTTGTTAAACGAACAACCACAACTTCTGTTTTCATATGTGACATAGCCAGTCTCTTTCTTAAAAACTAAATAATGACATAAATAACTGGCAGAACGGTCTGACTTACCGATTTTTACACGATTTTCGCGTTAATTTACATAGAAAACACTTTGTTAGGAATCAATCGGTTGAATGATAATGAAGGAAAATGTAGATACAAAAAAACCACCTAAAGGTGGTTAATTGTCAAACTTAACAATGTTAAGAGTGATGGTGCCCAGGGCGGGACTTGAACCCGCACAGCCTAAAGGCCGAGGGATTTTAAATCCCTTGTGTCTACCGATTTCACCACCTGGGCCAAATTGTATTTTCTCTTTCGAGAGGGATAAGTTAACTCACCCACTAATCAATATACTGGAGTAGACGCTCGTATAATGATCCTTACTACTTAAAATAAAGTGCACTAATAGCTCACTTACTTCAAGATGGTGCCCAGGGCGGGACTTGAACCCGCACAGCCTAAAGGCCGAGGGATTTTAAATCCCTTGTGTCTACCGATTTCACCACCTGGGCTAAATTGTGGAGGCGCGTCCCGGAGTCGAACCGAGCTACACGGATTTGCAATCCGGTGCATAACCGCTTTGCTAACGCGCCTTATCCGAATTTCTTGCGAAATTTGGAGCGGGAAACGAGACTCGAACTCGCGACCCCGACCTTGGCAAGGTCGTGCTCTACCAACTGAGCTATTCCCGCGTTAAGCTTAACTTTCAGCTTATGCTATCAAACTGGCTGATTTACTTATTTATTTTCATAAACCATGTTGCCGTTCGATGCGTTGCATTCTACTGATTTCACCTATCGAGTCAATACAATTATTGAAATAATTGGATCGTTCGCTGTTTTTTCAATCATTTCGATCACGCTTCGCTCAAATCACCCCACGCAGCCTTTAAATATTGGAACATTGACCAAAATGTTAAGATAGCAGCGACATACATCAGTGCAATAGAAAGGTTTTCAATTAACGGTGTCGGTCGCCATAATAGCCCTACGAGCGACATCATTTGCGCCGTTGTTTTAAATTTACCAATCCAAGACACAGCAACACTACTACGTTTACCAATCTCCGCCATCCATTCACGCAATGAAGAAATAATAATTTCACGTGCAATCATCGTCGCGGCAGGTAATGTTACATACCAGACATCATAGCTCTCAGTGACTAAAACGAGTGCGGTTGCCACCATCACTTTGTCCGCGACAGGGTCTAAAAATGCCCCAAACTTTGTAGTTTGCTTCCAAAGTCGTGCTAAAAACCCGTCAAACCAATCCGTCACCGCGGCAAAAACAAAAATCAGCGCGCAGGCGAAAGGCCCCCAAGTGACAGGAAGGTAAAATGCCAATACAAAAAATGGTATTAGGATGACGCGAAATAATGTCAGCCACGTTGGTATGTTTAATTTCATCACGCTCACTAACTTTTTGACCAAGTTGGATATTATGAATATGTTGCCCTAAGATACTTACTGTTTCAATGCATTATAAATCTTTTCTGCAAGCGCGTATGAGATCGAGGGCACTTTTGCGATCTCTTCTATGCTCGCATTTCGCAGTGGTTGCAAACCGCCCATATATTTTAATAACATTTGGCGTCGTTTTGGTCCAACCCCCTCAATCGACTCTAACGCACTAGTATTTTTCACTTTAGCTCTACGTTGACGGTGGCCTGTAATCGCATGGTTATGGGATTCATCGCGAATATGTTGTATCACATGTAATGCTGGCGAATCGGCTGGCAAAGCAAAACCTTCGCCTTCTGGCTTTAAGAAAAGCGTTTCAAGCCCCGCTTTACGGTCACTACCCTTTGCTACGCCAATTAATAAAGGATGGTTTTTATCCCAATCTACTTCCAAAGAATCAAAGACATCCTTGGCTTGCCCTAATTGCCCTTTACCACCATCAATAAAGATAATATCAGGTACTTTTCCTTCATCAAGGTGCTTACCATATCGGCGAGTCAACACTTGATGCATAGCGGCATAATCATCACCAGGAGTGATGCCTGAGATGTTATAACGGCGATATTCAGATTTTACAGGGCCTGTTTTATCAAACACAACACAAGAAGCGACCGTTTGTTCCCCCATTGTATGGGAAATATCAAAGCATTCCATGCGTGAAATATTTTCTAAATGAACCACCTTCGCTAACGCTGCCATACGTTGTTGCACTGTCGAGTTCTGTGCAATTTTTGTCGATAGTGCAATCGAGGCATTCGTGCGGGCTAATTTTAAATAGCGAGCTCTTGCGCCCCGCGGCTGGCTTTGAATATTAATTTTACGCCCCGCCAGCTCAGATAATGACTGGGCAAGTAACTCTTTTTCTGTCAGGGCAAAATCAAGCAAAATTTCCCCTGGTAATGTACGATTTTCGCTACCCTGCAAATAAAATTGCCCCAAAAAGGTTTGAACCACTTCATCAAGTTGGGTATCTGCGGGAATTTTAGGGAAATAACTGCGACTACCAAGCACTTTACCTTGGCGGATAAATAGAACGTGGACACAAGCTAGACCTGATTCAAAAGAGACTCCGATAACATCGAGATCGTCCCCTTCACCCGAAACATATTGCTCTTCAGTCACTGCGCGGACAGCTTGAATTTGGTCACGAAAACGCGCCGCTTCTTCAAAACGCAACTCTTGGCTGGCCTTCTCCATCCGTTCCACGAGACCAGCCAATACTTGCTTATCTTTTCCTGTTAAAAATAATCGCACGTACTCCACTTGTTGGTCATAATCTTCATCAGAAACCAATCCTTTAACGCAAGGCCCTAAACAACGCCCAATTTGATATTGTAAACAAGGCCTTGAGCGATTTTTATAAACACTATCCTCGCATTGACGAATAGGAAAGAGTTTCTGCATTAAGGTTAGAGTTTCGCGTACAGCATAAGAACTTGGGAATGGCCCGAAATACTCACCTTTCGCATGCTTAGCCCCACGGTGCATCGAGATTCGAGGGTGAGCTTCCTTACTTAAAAATAGGTATGGATAGGATTTATCATCACGTAACAGCACGTTATAACGGGGCTGGTATAACTTAATATAGTTGTGTTCAAGTAATAATGCTTCGGTTTCAGTGTGTGTCACCGTAACATCAATAGATGCGATTTGCTTGACGAGCTGCTCTGTTTTTCGGCTACTGACATTTTCACGAAAGTAACTGGAAAGCCTTTTTTTCAAGTCTTTCGCTTTACCAACGTATATTACCGTTCCGCCCACATCGTACATTCGATATACGCCAGGCTGGTTTGTCACTGTTTTTAAGAAAGCTTTTGATTCGAACTGTTCTGCCACTCGGATAAACCCTGTACTGTAATTAAACCATATCTAATTGCTATATGTGTTAATTCTACATCACTACAGATATTAAGTTTACCAAACATTCGATATCGATAAGTATTTACTGTTTTGGGGCTCAAGGATAGCGTCTGTGCAACCTGTTTAATCGGTACGCCTTGGGTGATCATCAACATTATTTCCAGTTCACGGCCCGACAAAAGTTCGTATAAATCTTGCTGATTATTATGAATAACCCGTTGTAAAGCGAGGTCTTGTGCAATATCAGGGGAAATTATTCGCCTTTTTACATTAACTACTTTTATCGCTTCGATGAGTTCTTCTTCTGTAATGTGAATACTCAATAAGCCAAAAATACCAATATCTAATGCTTTGAGAAAAAAAGAATAATTGCTACGAACGTTATAAATAATAATCCCCACATCTGGCTGAGTGCGCCGCAATGTTTGAATCGTTTTTAAGGAATCAAAGTGACAATGGTCACTATTAATTAAAATAACACTACCTCTTTGATGACGGTTCCAAGTCACTGCTTGGTCAATCGAGGAAAATGAAGCTATCAGTTTACAACGTGAATGACGACTAAATATAAACTCGAATCCATGCAGAGTAATATTATTGCCATCAATAATTATTATATTTATTCCCATATTTATATTATTTATCAATGAATTAAACAAAGATGAACAGGGATTTTATATTGCAAGCGGCTGAGATACAACCTATTTATCATTACATAAACATTAGATAATTCATTTAATAATAATTTAAAAAATCAAATAATAAAAAAGGGATAAGCATCCCTTTTTATCATTTATTTAGTGAATACCTATATTATTCACGCTTTAATTTTTCTGTGTTTGCGATATACAGAGCAATAACTAACACTAAAATCGCCCCTGCGTGCAATAATGTTGTCATTGGGTCGCTATGATCGACAATAATCAGACGGATGATTGCTGTAATTCCGATATAAATAAAGTATCGTAATGGAAAATGATAACCCGACATAAAATATTTGATAATTAATGCGATAAACTCAAAGTAAAGAAAGTAAATAACAATACCTTCTAAGAGCTCATAAGCGGTTGCTCCCTTTGAGCTACCGAACATTAAAGATGCCATAGTAAAGGTTTCTTTTGCTAAAAAAAACACCAAAACAGCAGCTAATGTAATTAAACCAAGGTTTAGTATCCATTGCAGTACCCATGCGATGTTACTCGCATGGCGCATTCCGTTCATACTATTCATTTGTTATCCCTCAAAAATACAAAATATGATCACAACGACAGCTATTACGCATTTTTACTCGTGTTATTCATTGCATATTGTCTTAATTGTAAATCAATTTTTTGTCGCTAGCATGACAAACAGAAAGGAAGTTTGCAGTTTTTCTATAAGGCGAGAAAGCTTCCCGCCTGGCTATAATCTCTTATTCCGCGATTAATTTGAGGGAGCGCCCATCATTTTCAATATATCTTGCTCAGTCAACATCGCTGTTTGCTCAACAAAATTATAGTACTTGGGTTTGCTATCAATATAGATTTGCATGGCCAATTGTGCTTGTTTACTGTCTTCAAACAGGGCTGCTGAAACATAATACGTTGATGGGTTAATCAAGTGGTAGTAAAGATGCGTACCGCAATGTTTGCAAAAGGCACGCTCTCCCCACTGTGAGGAAGTAAACGTTGTTATTGAATCTTGGCCTTCAATATGCAAATCGCTACCACAATCCACACTAAAACCTGGGCCGCCATTCCATTTTTGGCACATATTGCAATGACAAACACTTAACTTATCGACTGCTTTACTTGTTGATACCTTAACTGCACCACATAAGCATTGACCTTTATGCATTTTATTTTCCTTTGCTATACCTATTAATGGATTCCTTACCTATTAGTGGCTATTTCCCTTCAAATTACAACTTACTTTTCTTTTTTATTCAGGTTAAATTGGCGACCTGTAAAACGCTGGTCATTTGTGGTGTCTTGCAACAAAATACTCTCAAGCTCTTTCGTTTCTCTTTCAGACTCAATATCCCCATCATCCTGCTGGCTTTGATGTAACTGTACATATTCATGCGTAATTACATGAGGGGTAATCTCAGTTAATACTGTATTATCTGCAGCTTGAGCAAATAAAGTTGCCCCCGTAAATAACGCGATGCCGATAAATAAACGAGCGAATAACGTGTTCTTCATCATGTTCTCCTTTCACTAAAATATGTTTTAGCGCGAAAAGATGTCAAAAAATACACAAAATGCGTAATTGTTTTAATGATTCAGTAAAATCATGTAGATATTTGTCTGAATGGGCTATTGAACTGTTTAAAAAAGCAAAAAGAGAGCAATTAGCTCTCTTTTTATTCAAATAATGAAAAGGTTTTATAATTCGCCTTTCTCATCTTTGTTTCCAGAATTCACTTCTTTAAGCAAATACCAACAAAAATAGAGTAAAACAATAATTCCGATAAATAATAAAACCCATAATGCAATAGTTAGCCAATTTGAGCTTTCATCCGCAGGATCGGTCGTAGTCAGCCTCTCAACTCCCCCTAACGGCACAATTTCAGTCTCGGGATAAGCAACGGGATAGTTCGACATTAATTCTGCAACTGTATAGGTTTTCCCAACTAATTGGTTATACGTTAAATTTTCCTGAGACGCTTGTTTATTTCCCCACACCAACAGGTAAGGAGCGGCCCCTTGCACGTTAAATATCACATTGAGTGCATCTCGTTTACCCACAATGCGGGGAGGTTGGTCTTCCCAACTTCCTTTCAATGCAGAAATTCTTAATGTGCGGATCATTTCACCATGTAGGATAATACTTGCATTACTAACCGTCTCACCATCTGCATATTGGTTATAAGCAACAATATTCGTCAAAGGTAGCCAATTTTCACCACGATCAGATGAATACTCTACTTTTAATGGAATGACTCGGTTAGATTGTTGCAATTGTATTTGTAACTCATCTAAAGGCTGCATCGATGGCAATTGGTATATAACATGTTCCCGCGAAACACCATCATTGGTCATTTCAAAATGGAATGATTCTTGGCGACGAGTTGCCTTTAAAACATCTGCACTTGCTGTGACTTTAGATAAACTCGGAATGGCAACATCTGAGGCGCTTGCGGCCACGACCAACAAATAAGGTGCACTCAATGCTTGCGCATTGCCATTTAATAACTCAATTTGGTTACTTGCAACAGTTTGCTCATTCAGTGTTAGATTCATAATGGGCTGATTTGTCGCAATATTTACCCACTTTTCTTTATCATAACTAGAGAAAATAAATACCTTTGCTTGCCAGTCATTATTCTGTTTAGCCCAATCAAGGGTAAGATTTTTAATCGCCGCGTTTTTCTCTTGGTTTTCATTTCGAGTCAGCAAGTAAGCTTGATAAGATGCTTTATCTTTTGCCTGCGTATTCGGTAACTCAAGGCGATTTACCTTACCTGGAATTGATTCAACAAGGAGATATTGCCTATCTCGGCGCATATCTTCATCTGTATTCACATTATCAAGGCGTACAACTAAATGTTGAGGTGTAAATGAAACGTTAGCTTTAGAAATAGACTTTTCAGCATCGTAAAAAAGCGCTGAAGGAACTTCATCTCCAGTTCCATTAAAGACACGAACATCTTGTAATGTATTTGGATAAGCAGAATTAAAGTAAGCATTCGTAGGCAACTCAAGCCAATAAAAAGGCTCATTTGTATCTGAAATCTCTATTTCTGTTCCTTGATAAAAATTATAAGGCGAATTATCTTGAATATTCTCCCCATATAAATGGCTCGAAAATAATAAAGATAATGAGAAGACAGCAAGTAGCCCTCTGTATTTACTTAGACTCATGATTGTATTTCCTGTTCAGCTTTCCCTTTTGACTCTTTTGGGGGCAAAGGAGAAAAATACCCCACAATTAATATTACCAATGCCACACCAATAAAGGAGATAGCACGCGTAATTCCGCCTTGTCCGTTAATATCAATTAAGAATAATTTTGCAATGACACAAGCAAAAATACCTGCGCCAAAAAACCACCAAATTCGATTTTTCTTGGTTGCCGAAATCACTGCACACACTAATGCCGCAAGAGCCCAGCTGATTGATAGGACAGTTTGTACTAAGCGCGAATCAAACAATGTTTTATAATGCCAATTAAGCCCAGCAAAATCAGCTGTCGCTCGAATGAGTATGCCATTAAACCAAAGGCCTGCGAGTACGATAATTGCCACCATTAACATTCGAATAATCCAGAAGTCTATCTCTGTCACTTTACGTAATTTTTGCATAAAGCCTTTACGCACTAAAACAATCGCAGCAATGCTAAACAGCCCTGCTTCATCTAACGGGTTTATCAATGGAATATAATTCCAGAACGTTAATTTACCATCTTCTAAATTTGCATATCCTGATAAAACGATTAGCCCAGCAATAATAGGAAGCAAGCTATACCAATAAATAAGTCCATTACGTTTCATTGGCGGCATTCTATTGTGCTGCAACCAATACAACACTAAAATCGTTAATGTTATCGCCATTACATAAATAAAATAGCCCAGTTCATGTTGCATTCCCCATGGAAGAATAGAAACAAACCAATTTACTTGTGTTGCAATAAAGGCAAGGATTAACCATAAATTCGCGCCATGCAATACTCTTTGCATCCATGGATTGCGAAGCTTATAAGCGTGGATCACAAATAATATAGAGCTGCCTAATACGACTGGCCAAATTAAGGAACCCTCTCCTCGCCCCATCGGATTTTCATCATTTAAGAAATCAATGCCGAGGTAGTAATAGCCCGCAATCCATAAGGCAGATTGGCAAATAAGCAAAGGAACCCAATTAATACGGATTGCAAATAGCCGCCAGAACCAGACCGATATCACGACTAAAACCAGCATAATAAAGGATTCTGACTCGCGGCTCCATGACAGAATATTGGTGAATAATGGCAGCCAGCAATACCATGCCACTATTCCCATGACTAAAAAGCCATAACTAAATAATGAATAGTTGCTATCTTCATTGCGGCGAATATGGAATAAACCACCCGCACCAAAGCAAGCGACAAGCAATACTGGCACCATATAAGTACTGCTACGGCTCCAGTATAAGAATGGATAATCACTTAATAAGGTAAGAACGCTCACTAAAATCAGTAATGAACCTACCGCGGCTAATTTTTTTTGGTTTTGCTGTAAACCAAACCACAGAAGCAATAATCCTTCTAATGACCAGAGAATAGAAGTCCACTCAAATGTCAGCGCGAGTGGTATGGCAAGCGTGATGAACCCAGCACCAATAATAATATTGCCAAGTGCCATGTTTTTGCCAATTTCTTTATAACGTTTATGAATCTGTAACCCAGCCACGAGGTACAACAAACCAATTAATAACGAGATAAACGCAGGTAATAACCCTACTCCTTCAGAAATAAAGAATTGCAGCGCAATGCTAATAAAAGGAGGAGCAAATAATAGCGTATTATCAACAAGGAGTTGTTTCGTATGTTCGAAACGTAATGAAAAGAGCTGTGTTAGGGCATTAAAAATGATCAGATTCGCAATAATAAATAATTGGCAAGATAGATAATAGTCAGATTGATAATTATCCAGCCCCCACAAAACTGCCACTCCGTAAGTCATGACCATGCCAACTAAATTCAAAGGTCTCCAAGCTTGCCATACACTGATAATTAAAATACCCGCTGATAACATCAAGTAATATGAGAAAAGCACAACATGGCTACCGCCACCCGTTGATAGCAATATAGGTGCTAGATAACCGCCTAATGATGCTAAAATGGCTAAACTGATAGTACGTTGTAATAAAGCAAGTGCGATGCTGGCCGCACAAATTAGCAGCATAAACGCAAATGCCATTCCATATGGCAGCATGGTATATAACTTAAAGGCGGCAAAAATAGTAATATATAAGCAGCCTATTCCCCCGCCCTGCAAAATTAAACCAAACAGTGCTTTTTTATTACGCAACCACCAACCGACACCTAATAGAACTAAACACCCTACTGCGCTAAATACTAATCGCATTTGTACGGAGATAATTTCATTTTGTACGCTGTAATTTAATAAGTAAGCAACACCAAGGAATAATAATAAAACCCCAATTTTAGCAACGGGATTCCCTTTTAATAACCAAGTAAAGAAGTGGCCAAATATTGATTTATCATCACTTGGCATCTTTTGATTTTCAGCCCAACCCTGTGTATTTTTTGTTGTATTTTCTTTGGCGCTATTAAATCGATTCGGATTTACTTTGGAGGATGAATTGCTGTTAAACCTGTTTGGGTCAACATCAATATTATTTGAAAGTATTAACGGTGGTCGCGTCGTAATAGGCGAATCTTTCACTGGTTCAATTTTATCTACAGGTTCTGCCTGTTGGTAAGCAACTAAGTTTTCAGTCGCTATCACTTGTTCATTTTCAGTTAAAAGCACTGAATCTCGCAGTATTGTTTGGTCAATACCATCATCTTTTTGCTCTACCGTGTGTGGATTAATCTCTTCATTCGTTTGTGCCGAAATTAAGGGTTCTGATGAGGAGCCCTGCAATTTTTCAAACTGTGCAACCTGTGACTCCAATGAGTAAACCTTCTGATTTAACTCAGAAATTTGATATTGCATTCGCCCTGTACGACTTAGTGCGACCATCGCTAAAATCGGAGCGAGTATAACAAGAATCACTAATATGAACCCTACTAGTATCCAAGTATCCACAAACAGGTTTCCTCATAATAAAATTCACAGTTTTAGATATGGCAAAATTGCATTCTGTGATTATGGCTAGTGTAGATATCATTGATTCTCTTGCCAACCAGATGTAATAAACTGTTACAAAATACTTCCTTAAATTCATTTCAATTGGGCTCAAAAGCACACTTATCACAAAAAATGATAACCCTTTATTAATACGCGGTTTAAAAGCCCATGTAACTAAGAAAACCCTTAATAGTCATTTAGCGATACTCAAAATAAGTAACAAATTAAATATATTTTTATTTTTAGATAGTCTATTTAAGACAATCGCCTTCACAATTTTAAATATATAAATTTAAATAGTGTTTTTTAAATTATTTATGATATTTATATACACATATCTATCAATAATATCTAAATAAATTCAGAAAGTTACTATCATTTAATGATGATAATAGATTTAAATCCTTATCATTATTTTGTGTTAGTTAATAAATGAAACGTCAATAGACTCTAAAGATAAAGCCTGTTCCAGAAGGCAAACGTGGTTCATTAATATGTTTGTAACGCTCGTCGAAATAAGAAGAATAATATAAGGAGAATTCTTCATGCTACTCCATATCATCCTCGCAGCACTTGGCCCAATCGTTCTCGGTTTAGCTGTTGGTTGGCTATCTGGGAAATATGGTTTTATTAAAAGAGAATATTCACAGGCATTTGCAGACTTTGTCGTCAAAATTGCCTTACCTTTCGCATTATTTCTTGCGGCGGCGCAAGCTCCGCCATCGGTATTACTGAATATCGACTACCTATTAGCATTGGCTGTCGGGCTGATTGTCTCTTACGTTATTGGGTTTATTTTTGGTAAGTTCGTTTTCCGTCATAATAAAAAAGATGCCGCTATGCAAGCACTGTCAGTATCTTTCCCGGATATGGCTTACTGTGGACCACCTGTTTTATTAGCAACCGTCGGGTCATCTGGATTGATTGCGATGGTATTAGGTAACCTTATTTATACTGTGATCATTATTCCATTCACTTTATTGATGATCAGCGGTTCCCAACAAGGCCATAGCATTCTCAAATCCATTGGCAAGGCAGTTGCTCAACCCTTAGTATTTTTGCCAATTCTTGGTGCATTACTGGCAATTTTTGGCGTGAAGCTACCCGAAATCCTTCAAAACTCCGTCAATGAGTTAGGGAAAACTGCGGGAGGTGTTGCTCTCTTTTTCCTTGGTTTGTTACTTTCGGGTATTAAGCTAACTATTAGCAAAGAAATTATCTTTAACGTCTTTATTAAGAACTTTGTCCAAGCCGCCTTAATATTAGGAACAGGCATTGCATTGGGTTTACAAGACGACCTACTAAAAGCGGCGTTTATTATCGGTGTATTACCGACCGCAACGGCAGTGCCTGCTTTAGCCATTAGTAACCAAGCTTATACAGAAACATCCGCAGGCACCGTGTTACTCAGTACCCTCGCAGCGCTGATTTCTATTATTGGTGGTATTACCATTGTAGAGATGCTCTAACCTTCTAATTAAAGCAGGTCAACATTGGCCTGCTCCCTCTTTCATTCTTCCTCGCTGGTTTTATCACCAACTATTTGCCAGATAGATCACAAAAAACGTATCATAGGGCTAAGTATTTTTCTTTTAAGCATCTGGGATATTAATAAATAATGAAAATCAGTGATGAGTTAGCCTCTGCTATCGCTTCCGTCACCGAAGTTGCTGCGATTGCAGCCTTCGATTGGGTAGGTAAACAAGATAAAAATGCAGCGGATAAAGCCGCCGTTGAAGCCATGAGAAATCGCCTTAATGAGATTGATTTTTATGGGAAAATTGTGATTGGTGAAGGTGAAATTGATGAAGCACCAATGCTTTATATCGGTGAGCAAGTGGGTAAAAAATCTGGTGTTGAAGGGCTTGATATCGCCGTTGACCCAATAGATGGCACCCGTATGGTTGCCTGTAATGAGCAAAATGCAATTGCCGTTCTAGCCGCTGCACCAACGGGCTCATTACTCCAAGCACCTGATATGTACATGGAAAAACTCGTTGTTGGGGCAGAAGCAAAAGGTGCCGTTCATTTAAGTCACCCCCTTGAAAAGAATCTTGAGCTTCTTTCATCTGCATTAAATAAACCGATTTCACACCTTTCTATCGCCGTTTTAGACAAACCGCGTCATGAACACATCATTAAAACCATCCGTAATTTTGGTGCAAATGTGATTACTATTCCTGATGGTGATGTATTGGCATCATTATTAACAATACTGCCAGAGCACCCGATTGATATGATGTACGGCACTGGTGGTGCACCAGAAGGTATCATTAGCGCTGCTATTGCCCGTGCATTAGGTGGCGATATGCAAGCGCGATTAATCCCTCGCGATAAAGCAAAAGGTGATAGCGAAGAAAATAAGCAACTCGCTGCACAAGAAGCAATACGCTGCCAACAAATGGGCATCGAAATTGGTGAGGTTTTATCGTTAGAGCAAATGGTGAATACAGACGATGTCATTTTTGCTGCAACAGCAATTACACCAACCGTTTTAATGGGTGGAATTTCAAAGGATGCTTATAGCCGCATTTCCAATACACTACTGGTTAATGGACGTGATCGCTCATTAAAAATCATTAATAACCGATCATTTAACTAGCTTTTCAAGGGTATTAAAAAAGGGCCTAAAGGCCCTTTTTAATTGATTACTCAGCGCGGTCTAACGTCATACGATTTAACATTGGTGCGGTTAACACCATAATAATCGCAATCGCACCAGTCACTAAGCCTATCTTCAAGAATACATCGCTGTACACTGCTAATGACTCGACTTTACTGGTCAGTTCACCTTCTGGCGCTGCGGCCATCGAGGCAACATACCCTGCAATAAAGGCAGCCGCAGAGTTGGTTAAGAACCAAGCACCCATGATAAAGCCCATTAAACGCTGTGGTACTAGTTGCGCGACCATCGCCAAGCCAAGGCCAGAAATCATCAGCTCACCAATGCTTTGGAAGCCGTAACAAATTACCAGCCATTCAACAGACACAATACCCGCTTCGTTAGCAAATTTTGCACCTAGTGGCAGCACTAAGAATGCCGCAGAACACAGGATCATCCCAATCGCAAATTTATGCGGCATCGGTAAGTTGTCACCCATTTTGTTGTACAGAGCCGCTAAAATTGGGCTACCAATCATGATCCACAATGGGTTTAATGCTTGGTACTGTGCAGGTTCGATAGCAAAGCCGAGGACTTCATGCTCAACGTTGTGTAATGCAAAGAAGTTTAATGAGGTTGGCATCTGGCTGTATAAAACGAAGAAAACAATCGCTTCTAACATCAGAATTAATGCAACAAACATACGGCGACGTGCTGTGCCTTTTAATGCAAGCGTTTCTTTAATAAAGATAACTAAAATACCTAAAGAAATAATTGCTAAAGCCGTACGTGCAACGCCCAAGTTATGCAATAACCAGGTTGAAATGGCGATTAATGCCACAACACCGATCACTGTTGCCACTAAACGGGATATCACCACAGGGGCAAAGTCAGGTTTCGAACCATGTTGGGAAACCCATTTTTTACACATATAGAAGTTAATCAGTGTAATCACAAGGCCAACAACACTCAGTGAGAATGCAACATCCCAGCCATAGTGCTTCGCCAACCATGGGGTGGCTATCATAGAGAAGAAAGAACCAATGTTGACGGACATATAGTACATCGTAAATGCACCGTCCAAACGTGGATCATCTTTTTCATAACAGGTTGATAGTAAAGAGGATGGATTCGCTTTAAATAAACCGTTACCCACTGCAATCGTCGCTAAACCAACATAGACCATTGACACATCATGCCCAGAGAAAGCGACAAATGCATAACCTGCAATTAAGGTCAGTGTTCCTAAAACGATAACGCGTTTTGTACCTAAGATTTTATCCCCTAACCAACCACCTACTGCAACAAAACCATAAACTAATGCCGCAAATGCAGAGAATAAGGTGATGGATTCGGTTTCTGACATGCCGAGAACTTGGCTAAGGTATATCGGGAGAATACCTTGTAAACCGTAGTAACCAAAACGTTCCCAGAGTTCGATAGAAAAGATGAGATAGAACGAGCGAGGTTGCTTAAACGCGTTAAGACTGACTTCCTCTTTATTATTTGTTGTGGACACAAGTTACCTCTAGTACAACCTGTCGATATGCAAAAAAAACCACGGAGCGCTCTTTGCACTCTCGCATTGTTATGACCTCAAGAATTTATAGTTGGAAAGTTCCACAACTGAAGGGGGAGTATCATTCCATGACCTCAAAACAAATAAAAAGCGTGTGTAAAATTGTTTATAGATCGAAATATAAAATTCAATGAGTTAAAGCATATTTGATTATTTATTCAACACCAACTAGCAGATATCTCGCTAAGAACCCAATAATCAACTAAGCCATATATGTTATTTATGCACCAAAATTATAGAATTAGCTAGTATTAATTACCATGTGAATCAGATTTTATCGTGATTTACTTCAATTTTTTACAAAATCCCAATATTATTATCGACCACTAATTAATCAATTGTTTCTCTATTGTTAAGGATATTATTCTATATTTAAATTATATCCATGGGATATACCACACCATGTTAACCCTGTATCCTCACGTTAACTTGAACACAGTCTCAGTGGGAAAAAGGCATTTTATGAATGGGAAAAACCGCTATATCGATGTGAAAGGATGTCGCTCAGGAATTTTAGGCAAAAAAAAGCCCAGTGAATAAACTGGGCATAATGCATTCTACTCAAGGATCTTTTTACTAAATTCAAACTATCACTACATAGATGCATTATTACATTACTTCGTGTAAAGAAATGAATGATGAGGGTAAATATATGAATGTTTACGCAAGTAAACAGTAATATAGATACTACTAAGACCTATGTACTTCAAAAAAAGTTCATCTTTTTTTATTTTTTCTACCTTTTTTTTTAATCTATTTTTGATAGCAATAATTAACCGTTTGATTTATTGATAATAATGTACAATCAACCGAATGATTGCACTAAACTCAGCAACACGATAATTTACCTTAAATGATTTTTAAGAAATATGGCGCGAAGGAAATCCCTGTGAGAAAAAATTTTTTACCCTTATTTTTGATAAGCTGTTTACTCATTCCTTCCGCTTTCGCAGAAAAAGCTAGTGCACCACTGGACGAAAAATCACTGATTGAACTCGCCGCTCAAGGGCAAGCGGAAGCGCAATTCAATTTAGCCATGTTTTACCAATCACACAGGCAACTCGACAATGCCTTAAACTGGTACCTTCTCTCTGCTAATCAAGGATTTAGTAAAGCTCAAATTAACCTAGCACTAATATACCAAGAGGGTTCAGGTGTCCCTAAAGATGAAAAATTAATGTTGCATTGGATGCAATTGGCTGCTGAAAATGGTGACCCTATAGGCCAAATGAATATGGCTGAGTATACACTACATGGCATTGATAACATTTTAGAGAAAGATCCACAAGCGGCTGAAAACTGGCTAAAAAAAGCCGCTGAGCAGCGTTTTCCTGCCGCCATGTTAACCCTTGCTTACTGGTATGAAGAAGGCAAAGCGGTAACTAAAGACCCTAAAAAAGCACAGGCTATTTACCAAACTCTCGCCAAAGAAAACCACCCTCAAGCACTCTATTTATTAGGCTATCAAGCCGCAACGGGTATGTATGATAAAGTCGATTACCCACTTGCATTTGAGTATTTCACCCGCGCCGCGGATCTTAACTTTTCTCCCGCACAAAATAGCCTCGGTATGTTATATCTGACAGGTCAAGGAACGAAAAAGAATACCCAATTGGCTATCAAATGGTTAACTCTCGCCGCCAAACAAGGGGAAGTCTCTGCACAGTTTAATTTAGCGCTAATTTATGCACGCGGCGATGGCACTAAAGCTGACCAAGAAAAAGCTTGCCATTGGTTTATTAAAGCCGCTCAACAAAACAGTGCTGATGCTCAATATGCGAGTGGTGCCTGTTACCAATATGGAATGGGTGTTGAGCAAGACGAGATGAAGGCTCTGCGCTGGTATAAACTTGCCGCAGCAAAAGGCAATGAGCGCGCCGAGAAAAAAGTACTTATTTTGGAAAACAATCTAAAGAATAAAAAGTAATGTCATTAATTAAATTTAGACTGATATTCCTTTCTAACAATCGAAATAAAGGTATTTTCTAAGTAATTCAAGTTGTCAGGGGAGCTCGGGAAACACTCACAAGCATGTAACCCGAGTCGCAGAATGCAGCTAACCCCGATAACTTGAAATATGAACGAGGATTATGGGCGGCCACGATAAATGCGTTGAGGGCGCCCTACCTTCCCATATTCTATCTCAGCTTCAATCTTATTTTTTGCTAAGCAAAACTCTAAATAACGCCTTGCTGTTGTCCGGCTGAGCTTAATTGTCTCCGCGATGCTTTCTGCGGTATATTCTGCTTCAAGATCAGCAAACAGCACTAACACCTTTTCCAGAGTGATCATATCGATACCCGTTGGCAGCTCCTCTTTGGATTCACCGCGCGCATAGGTATTAAACATATCATCGATTTGACTCTGGTTAGTTTTGCTGTTGGCTTGTAAAACAGATTTACGCTGGACATATCTATCCAATGTTTGCCCCAAGCGTTCATAGGCTATTGGCTTAACCAGATAATCAAAAACACCAAGACGAATGGCTTCAGTCACTGTTTCCATATCGCTTGCGGCTGTCGTAAACACGATATCTGCGCTATTGCGTTCTTGAATTAATTCATGAACGAGATCGATCCCTTTGCCATCTGGTAAATAGTTATCCAGCAAGATCAAATCTGGCTTCATATATTCAATCATTTTTCTGGCTTCAGCGAGATTACCCGCCAACCAAACCTTATCACAAGCTGGATAAGCTTTAATGTACTCGCCGTGCATCTCGGCTAAAAGCAGCTCATCTTCCACAATGAGGATTTTTATCTTAATCATTTTTATATCTTCACTTTCGGAATAAAAATTGAGAACACTGTACCATGCGGCTGATTTTCTTCAATAATCACCGCGCCATTACATCGATGTACGTATGAAGCAACTAAATAGAGTCCGATTCCGTGCCCATCCGTTGTATCTGTTTTGGTTGTCACACCTCGTTCAAACCATTTATCATGCATTTCAGGGGGAAAGCCGCACCCTTGGTCAGCAACTTCAATGACAATTTCCTGACCTTCATCTGAAAGATATAACTCAACTTGTCTGTTACCCTGTTGGCTTTTCAAGCTCGCCTCAAAGGCGTTATCCAGCAAATTACCTAATACGGCACAAAACTCTGTGCTATTTAAAGACTCAGGCAATGCATGCAGTTGGCTACCTGGAGTAAAAACTAATTGTAAACCCAACTCTTTTGCACGATGGTACTTACCAAACAATAACCCAGCAACTTGCTTATCAAAAAACTGTTCACGCAATGAATCGATTAGTTGTTGCTGAGATTCAGATTCACCTTTAATCAGTGCAAGGGCTTGGTCATATTCTTTCATTTGCAATAAGCCGCTTAACGTAGACATCCAATTTAGATGTTCGTGCCGCATGGTTCGCAAATTTTCTACGTATTGGCGCACTTGTGTCAATTGGGAATTTAATGATTCAATATCATTTTGGCTGCGGAAACTAATGACTGCACCAATGAGGTGGTTCTCATCTCGAATCGCAACCCGATTAGCTATCACGTTTAATCCATTAAATTCACACAGTACGTCATGTTGTGCTGTGGCGATATCAACTGTAAAGAAATCAGCAGGAGAAATATGTTCTGTAATCGATTTGCCAATAAGTTGCCCTATTGGTTTGCTCAGAGACAACATCTTTCGTGCATTAGAATTAATATTAATAATTTGCCCATGGTGATTAACTGCAATAATCCCTTCAAACACCGCATCAAATATACCTTTTTGCACTTGGACTAACTGCGTAATTTCTTCGGGCTCTAGGCCTAGCATTTGCCGTTGAATTAATCGAGTAAATGCCCAAGACAAAAATAATAAAATAACCAAAACCCCAAGAAATGTGGCACCCGTTTGGACAAATAATTCACTGCGAGAGGTGTCTATCTTATTCGTTAAATAACCGATGGAAACAACCCCAATAATTTTCCCTTCTTCGTCAATTATTGGCGTTTTAGCTCGCATGGCATTACCAATGGACCCTTCCCCACCAATAAAATAACTTTCACCATTTTCAAGCGCTCCGGGCTTATTCCATTGCATTTTATAACCGACTTTTTCACTATTTGGGTGATAAAGCCGCATGGAATTTTCATCACCAATCACCACATAGTCATAGTCAGAATCTTGATTCAGTTTATCTGCAATGATTTTAAGTTGCTGAATATCTCGATGCTTAACAGATTCAATCACACCATCCATTGAAGCAATCAGTTTTGCTTGGCTCATCGCCAATGATCGAATATTTGCCATCATTCGATTTTCAGCAGTGTCAGTAAAATATTTGCCCAAGCCTAAGGTCAAAAATAACGAGACAACCAATAGAAGAAAGAAAACTCGTACTGAAAAGGAAATAGAGTTTACTTTTGCCAATGCAGAGAATGGGTGTTCTTTTTTCATATAGGTTCTCGTTACCAACTGAAAAGTAAAAAATTTGTTACAGTAAAAATCACAGAATAATAGATATTAGAAATATAAGCTAGAGACATAATACACATATTATTAATTAAACACATTAAAACCAAGCAATAAAACACATATCGAATAATTAAAAACATTAAAACCATTAAACAAATACAAACTCATTTTAGAAACATGAAATAGGTCAAATATATTAAATACAGGACCTTTAATATTAATATTGAAAAGGGAAATTAAATAAGAATTTATATTTTCAAGAAATAAAAAAACAAAAAATACTTATTTAATTAACTTTAACATTAGCAACATTTTAAAAACATCTCTAAAAGAGATGCAGGATACTATTATGTTCGAAAACATAACGTTTAATCAGGTAAAACGTCATGAGAACAGGAAACTTGCTGAAATAACTCAGTTTTTAAAGGAAAACGATTTAGAGCTTGATGCCAGCATCGATGTTTTCATTACAATAACCCGTAATGAAAAATTAATCGCGTGTGGCGGATTAGCAAAAAACGTTATTAAATGCGTAGCGATTAGCGACGATGTTCGTGGCGAAGGTTTGGCATTAAAACTTGCAACAGAACTTGTTAACCTTGCTTACGAAAATAATACAACCCATTTATTTATTTACACCAAATTTCAAAATGAAAGCCTATTCCAGCAATGTGGTTTTCATACCATTGCAACTGTACCTGATGTAATGGTACTAATGGAAAACAGTTGCTGCTATCTAAAACGTTATATTCAAAGTTTAAAAGCTCAGCGTGTTGAAGGTAAAAAAATTGGTGCCATCGTGATGAATGCCAACCCATTTACTCTTGGGCATCGTTATTTAATCGAACAAGCGGCTAAATCTTGTGACTGGCTACACTTATTTGTTGTTAAAGAGGATACCTCGCGCTTCCCTTATAAGGTCAGACTGAACTTAATTGAAGCAGGGACAAAAGGTATTGAGAACTTAACTATTCACCGTGGTTCTGAATACATTATTTCTCGAGCAACTTTCCCTTGCTACTTTATTAAAGATAAAACAGTAGCAAATAACTGTTATACCGAAATCGATATTAAGATTTTTCGCCAATATATTGCCCCTGCACTGGGGATAACCCATAGATTCGTCGGCTCAGAGCCATTTTGCCAAGTCACCAACCAATATAACCAAGATATGCGCTATTGGCTTGAAACAGATGCGATGAATTTTCCTCCTATAGAACTCGTTGAATTCCCGCGAACAGTCATCAACGGAACGGCGGTTTCCGCCTCACAAGTGAGAAGACTGCTCGCTAAAAAAGATCTTGCGGCTATTAAGGCGATTGTGCCTGATGCGACATATCAATATTTACAAGAGATGCTCGCCAATCAAGCAACATCAACGACAAACCGCATCGAAAGCTCTGAATTAGCTATAGGTGAAATATGAAGATTAAACACGCAGCCGTTGCTGGCACACTTGAATCAAGTGATGTCATGGTTCGAATAGAACCGCTAGAAGATACCCAAGAAATTTCCGTGCAAATAACCAGCAGTGTTGAAAAGCAATTTGGTGATGCTATCGCCAGTATCGTGCAAGAAATGATAACTCAACATGATATTCAAGGTGCTCAAATCATCGTAGATGATAAAGGTGCTTTGGAGTGTGTGCTCAGAGCGCGTTTGGAAGCCCTACTTGCTCGCGCTTGTGATATCGATTATTTGCCATGGGAGAATAAATAATGACACCCGAACAAAAATCCCGTACACGCAGAAGCATGCTTTTTGTCCCTGGTTCAAATGCGGCGATGTTAAGTAACTCTTTCATTTATAAAGCAGATGCGTTGATGTTCGACTTGGAAGACTCCGTCACATTACGCGAAAAAGATACCGCTCGCCGCTTGGTTTACCATGCATTACAGCACCCTTTATATGCTGACATTGAAACCATTGTCCGCGTGAATGCGTTAGATTCTGCATTTGGTGTTGCTGACCTTGAAGCAGTCGTTCGCGGTGGCGCAAAAATTGTGCGCTTACCTAAAACAGATACGGCGCAAGACGTCACCGATATCGAAAGCGAAATATTACGCATTGAAAAAAGCTGCGGTCGCGAAGAAGGTAGCACAGGCTTACTGGCCGCGATTGAATCACCGATGGGGATCACACAAGCTGTGAATATCGCCCATTCATCACCACGACTTATAGGCATCGCATTAGGTGCCGAGGACTATGTCCGCAATTTGCGCACCGAGCGGTCTCCTGACGGCGTTGAACTCCTCTATGCTCGGTGCGCCATTTTACAAGCCGCACGCTCAGCGGGTATCCAAGCTTTTGATACCGTTTATTCTGATGCAAATAATGAAGAGGGTTTCCTACGCGAAGCCGCTCACATTAAACAACTCGGCTTTGATGGCAAATCATTAATTAATCCAAGACAAATTGAGTTACTCCATAACCTGTATGCGCCAACTCAAAAAGAAGTCGACCATGCTCAACGTGTTGTTGATGCCGCTGATGCTGCTGCCCTTGAAGGTAAAGGCGTGGTGTCATTGAACGGAAAAATGGTTGATGGCCCAGTCATTGACAGAGCCCGCTTAGTGTTATCTCGCGCGGCATTATCTGGAATTCGGGAAGAGTGAGGCAAAGAACATGACAACGAATACTCAACGTCAAACACGCGTAAGTGCTTACCTACAACCTAATAGCGATGAAGCATTACGTGAATTTAAAGATATTGGTAAAGTCCAACAACAGGTTCAAAAACCAAGAAACCGTAAGTTATGTGATGACTTACAAGTCGCCATTCGCCGCTCAGGTTTGCAAGATGGCATGACAATTTCGTTTCACCATGCGTTTCGCGGTGGCGATTTGACTGTCAATATGGTCATGCAAGTGATTGCTGAAATGGGCTTTCGTAACCTCACATTAGCGTCAAGTTCACTCAGTGCATGCCATTCACCACTGGTCGAACATATTCGCCACGGTGTTATTCGTAAGATTTATACCTCGGGGATCCGTGGCCCACTAGCCGAAGCGATTTCCCGCGGCGAGCTTGAAGAACCGGTGCAAATTCACTCACATGGTGGACGTGCAAACCTCGTACACAGTGGGGAACTGCGTATTGATGTCGCTTTTATTGGTGTGCCATCTTGCGACGAGTACGGTAATGCCAACGGCTATACAGGCACCGCCAGCTGCGGCTCATTAGGCTATGCCAAAATTGATGCCGAAACAGCGAAAAAAGTGGTGATGCTGACAGAAGAACTGCTGGATTATCCACACAATCCATCCAGTATCAAACAAGATGAAGTCGACTATATCGTTAAAGTTAAACGTGTCGGTGATGCCGATAAAATTGGTGCTGACGCCACTCGAATGACATCTAACCCAAGAGAGCTGCTGATTGCCCGCACAGCCGCTGATGTCATTGAGAAATCTGGCTTTTTTAAAGACGGTTTTTCATTACAAACGGGTACAGGTGGCGCATCCCTTGCGGTTACACGTTTCCTAGAAGATAAAATGCGTCGCCACAATATCACCGCAGGTTTTGCTCTAGGTGGTATTACATCAACCATCGTTGATTTGCATGAAAAAGGCTTAATCCGCAAATTATTAGACGTACAAAGCTTTGATAAAGCCGCTGCAGAGTCACTCGCGCGTAATCCAAACCACATTGAAATCAGTGCTAATCAGTACGCTTGTTTTGATTCCAAAGGCGCATCTGTTGACATGTTAGATGTGGTCGTACTCAGTGCACTAGAAATCGATACTCGCTTTAATGTCAATGTGTTAACGGGTTCTGACGGTGTTATTCGTGGTGCATCCGGTGGTCACAGTGATACCGCAGTAGCAGCAAAATTATCGATTATTGTTGCGCCGTTAGTGCGAGGCCGTATCCCAACATTAGTTGATGAAGTCCTGACTTGCGTTACACCGGGGTCAAGCGTCGATATTTTAGTGACCGACCATGGTATTGCCGTTAACCCTGCACGCCCTGAACTGAAACAGCAATTAGAAAGCCAAGGCATCAAAACAGTTTCAATTGGCTGGTTAAGGGAGCGTGCCCAGTTACTCACAGGAACCCCTAACCCGATTGAATTTACAGACAAAGTGGTTGCTGTCGTGCGTTACCGTGATGGCTCTGTGATTGATGTTGTTCATCAAGTGAAGGAGTAACTATGTTTTGCCCACTGCCTGATACTCAAGAGCAATTTGAAATTTTCTTACCTGAGCTGCTAGCAAGCCGTGATGCCCGTCAGGCTCGTCAGCAACAATGGATTGGTCTCCATCAGGTAACCTTGATTTCATTTACTGTCGTTTTCCCGGGAGCAGTCAAAGACAACTCCCTTGTTAGACACGTGTTTAATCAGGGTCTAAATGCGCTTAAACAAGTTGCTTTATGCAGGCAGTGGGTACTTTTATCTCAACAATCATGGGCATTACGCACAGGGCCTGAATGTTTAGTTGCCGTGGATGCAGATGCCATTGACGTAAAAAAAGCGTTAATTGAAGCTGAAGAATTCTCCCCTGTGGGGCGTTTATGGGATTTTGATGTCTTTGATGCACAAGGGAAACAATATTCACGGAGTCAGTTAAATTTACCTGTAAGGCGTTGTTTAATTTGTGAAAAAGAAGCCAAAGTGTGTGCTCGTCATCGCACACATCCGTTGGCTGATATTCTTCTTCGCATTGAGGAGTTAGCCCATGGAACTTGTTAGTTATTCACAAACCCTAAGTGACCAACTCACGCACTATTACAGCCAGTTAGCTTGGCAGGCCATGCTCGCCGAAGTGAATTTGACCCCAAAACCGGGTTTAGTGGATAAGCACAATACAGGGGCGCATAAAGATATGGCACTAACGGATTTTCATTTAAGTGCCAATGCCATCGCCAGATTTTTCCCGTCATTTATTCAGGCTGGCGCACAACATAAAGATTTACCGATTAACCAAGTTTTAAGCAAAATTAGAACTATCGGAATCGAATGTGAAACTGCCATGTTCCGAGCAACTCAAGGGGTAAATACCCATAAAGGCAGCATTTTTTCATTAGGATTAGTGTTAACCGCGGTTGGCCGCTTAATGGCATTACAGCAAACCGTGACACCATCTGCGATTAGCCAATTAGTTGCTGGGATGTGCCAAGGAATTTGTACTGAATTAATGCAACCTACACAGACGCCAACAGCTGGTCAGCGGTTATATCAACAATTTGGTTTTACGGGTGCACGAGGGGAAGCCGAAGGCGGCTACTCATTAGTCATCAACCATGCATTACCGTTTTATTTACAGCAATTGGCAGCACAACAAGATGCTGAAATAGCTTTAATAAATACGTTAATACTATTAATGAAAGTTAATGATGATACCAATATTGCAAATCGCGGCGGCTTAGACGGTTTAATTTGGGTAAAACAGCAAGCAACAGAATTATTGCAAGAAGGTATTAATCACCCTGATGATTTAGTCAAAGTAAAACAATTTGACCAACACTGTATTCAAAAGAATTTAAGCCCAGGTGGCAGTGCAGATTTACTCATTTTAACATGGTTTTTTGCCCGTCTACCTAGACAAGGCTTCGGTATTTAGTATTAAAAATTAAAACAACTTAAATATTCACCAACACAGGAACCCATTCAATAATTTAATTAATAAAGATAAATAAAAATATATTTAATTAAGCAACCGTTATTGATTTAAAGAATTTATAACATATTGGAAATAGCTAAATAATGGTAATGAATATTAAAACCATTATTCCTATTGATGCACTGCTACGCCTCCAATATGACGAAAAACCAAATTCATAATATTAAAGTTTTAATTTCGTTAAGGATTAAGCCTATGCCAAAAGACAAAATCTGGAAACTGCTACTTCTGATAGCAATTCCAATCATTATCGCCTTAATACCGACCCCCGCAGGGTTACCGCATATCGCGTGGTTATTATTTGGTCTCTACCTCGCCGCTATTGTTGGATTGGTATTAAAACCTTATTCAGAACCGGTTATTTTATTAGCCACTATCGCCGCCAGCGCTGTGATTATTGGCGTGACTGGAACAAAAGATGTAAAAGCCAGTGAAGTGTTAAGTGGTTATGCATCAGGGACAACATGGTTAGTATTTGCGGCGTTTACGCTGAGTGCTGCATTTGTTATTACGGGTCTGGGTAAACGCCTTTCTTATATTTTGATTGGTAAATTGGGCGGTACGACATTAGGCCTTGGCTATGTGACTGCAATCCTTGACTTAATTATTGCCCCTGCAACGCCATCGAATACAGCTCGTGCGGGTGGGATTGTATTCCCAATCATTAACAGTGTGGCGGTGGCGTTAGGGTCTGATCCTGAAAAAAGCCCTCGTAAAGCAGGCCACTACCTATTAGTGAACGTGTATATGGTGACCAAAACCACCAGCTATATGTTCTTAACAGCGATGGCACCAAACGCTTTAGCATTAGCCATGATGAGTGACATTATGGGCATTCATTTAAGCTGGGGTGGATGGGCACTTGCAGCATCCGTTCCTGGTTTGATCATGCTGATTTTGACACCATTGATGATTTATAAACTGTACCCACCTGAACTCAAAAAGGTGAATAACAAAGAGATCGCAGCAAAAGGCTTAGCTGACTTAGGCCCGATGACCATGCGTGAAAAATTGTTAGCTATCATCTTCGTTATCGCGCTGTGCGGCTGGATTTTCTCTGACTTTATTGGTGTGAGCGCATCCAGCGTAGCTATCGCTGTCATGGCATTAACCTTAATTTTAGGTGTTGTTACATGGGATGACGTGCTGAAAAACAAAGGTGGCTGGAACACCCTGATTTGGTACGGTGGTATCATCAGTATGTCTGGCGTGCTGACTAAAGCGGGCTTCTTCAAATGGTTAGCCGACACCATGAGTCAGTACCTGTCTTTCGGTGACCAAGCCATGTTAGCCTTCTTTGTTATCATGTTTATCAGTGTCGCAATTCGTTACCTGTTCGCCTCAGGTGGTGCTTACGTTGCTGCGATGGTGCCTGTATTTGCTACAGTTGGCATGGTCGCAGGTGCACCTCCTATGTTACTGGCGTTAGGCTTACTGTTCTCTAACGCATACGGCGGAAGTGTAACGCACTACGGTGGTGCCGCAGCGCCAATCGTCTTCGGTGCAGGCTACAACGATATTCGTTCTTGGTGGATCATCGGTGGGTTAGTGGCATTCGTTAGCTTATTCGTCCACATGACTATCGGTTTAGGTTGGTGGGAAATCTTGATTAGCATGGGCCTGATTTAATGCGTTCTGTAATCATTATTCACTAAACCATTCAATGGGGTACAATGCAAATTGTGCCCCTTTTTTAAATCTGACAAAACCTATTTCGCGTTAACGATGGTGCGGCTTTGAATAACATGCGGGATCCATCCCCTAAATAGTTCAAATTGCAGCTAGGCGTCAAACGAAGGCATCCTTAGGAGCATACACAAGTATGTGACTAAGGTAACTGAGTGCAGACAACAACGCTGCGGCTTGAAATATGACGGGGATGAGGAGCATACATAAGTATGTGACTTGGGTTGTCGATTGCAGCCAACACCGCTACAGACTGAAACATGGCAAGGATCCAAAATAATCCTCTAAATAGTTCGGACTGTGGCTAGGCGGCAAATGAGACAATCCCAAGGAGCATACATAAGTATGTGACTTGGGTTGTCGATTGCAGCCAACACCGCTACAGACCGAAATATGACGAGGATATAAGCTTATGAAAAAAATCCCATGCACCCTAATGCGCGGCGGCACATCAAAAGGCGTTTTTCTACTGGCTGACTCATTACCAACCGATATCAAACAACGTGATGAATTGATTTTAGATATTATGGGCTCGGGTCACCCTTTACAGATTGATGGCATTGGTGGTGGTAGCCCGCAAACCAGTAAGGTCGCCATTATCAGCCGCTCTGAACATCCTGATGCGGATGTTGATTATCTATTTGCCCAAGTGGCGATTACTGAGCGCATTGTCGATACTGCCCCAAATTGTGGCAATATGTTATGTGCTGTTGGCCCTTTTGCCCTCGAAAAAGGGTTAGTACCTATCACTGACAATGTGACTACAGTCCGTGTTCGTAATGTCAACACAGAAACCTTTGTCAATTCCACCGTACAGACCCCTAATGGCCAGGTTCAGTATGAAGGAAATACCCAAATTGCTAGTGTTCCGGGCAGTGCTGCTCCTATCGCCCTCACCTTTTTAAATGCCAGTGGTGCCAAAACGGGTAAATTATTACCAACAGGTAATGCCATCGATACCATTGATGGTATTGAGGTAAGCTGTATTGATATGGCGGTTCCCATCGTCTTAATCGATGCACCACAGTTGAATAAAACAGGTTATGAAAGTGCCGCAGAATTAGAATCCGATAACGCGTTTATGCAACAACTCGAGTCGATTCGCATTAAAGCAGGTGCCATAATGGGGTTAGGCGATGTCACGAAAAAAGTGATCCCTAAACCAATTTTAGTTTCACCCGCTACCCAAGGTGGCACCATTAACGTCCGTTATTTTATGCCACAAAAATGCCACGGCGCACTGGCGGTGACTGGGGCAATTGCTATCGCCACCAGCACCATTTTGCCAAATAACATTGCGCAGCGTTATGTTCAATCAGTGGATATGAAAAACATTGCGATTGAGCATTTAAGTGGCAAATTTGAAGTTACCCTGAACCAACAGGGGGATTCCCCTGAAGGATTACAGGCCTCGATAATTCGCACTGCCCGTAAGCTCTTTGAAGGGGATGTGTTTGTACTGTAATTGCATTAACCTGCCCTATTGATTAGGGCAGGTTATTCAATGTTATCAATCGAGTAAATCGACAAATTCCCCATTGATATAATAAGACACACGATATGCCTCATCTGGGGTAGGTAACTCTAACTTACCCGCCATTCGCTCCATCACCTGTTCTGGCACAGCAAATTTCCGCTGTTGGTTTTGTTGCCGCCACTGCTTAGCTGGCACTTCTAAATACACAATGTGCACTTTTGCTTGATAGCGAGCAAACAAGCTCACCATGCTTTCACGCAAAGATGCACTGAGGGAGGTTGCATTCCAAATAAAATTCGTTTTTGTACGCAAAAATTGCTTTGCTTGCTCTTTACCTTGCTGCGCTACCCAGCCTTGCGCATTTCGGTCTGCTGGGTTGATTTTGTGCTCACGGCGAATTTCATCAAGACACACCATCTGAGTTTGCGGGTAAAACTGTTTCACAAAATGGTCTTTGCCCATCCCCGGTAAGCCACATAACATGGTGACTTCACTACCTTCTTCCTCAAAAGGTTGGTAGTCTGGCGTTCCCCTTTGGTGATGAAAATAATGAAATCGCCCTGCCAATGAAGCAAATTCTTTTGGCTTATCCCAACAAGCTTGTTCGCGGCAAAATAGCTCAAACAACTCAATTCGGGCTAATAATTCCGCCTTATCTTCGCAAGTGCGACCTATCGCATCCGCTTTTGCTAACATACATAACAAGGACATTTTTACGCGTAACGAAGCAGCAAAGAGGGTGCGTTCTGGATCAGGCTTTTCCATCAGCCATAAAGGCAAGCCGTGAAAACGCACAAGAGCCGCAATTTTCTCACGCACCGCAAATGGGGTATCCACTTGGCGAAATAAAATATTTCGCGCGGATAATTCGCCTTTTTTAGCATGTCCCGGTGAATGAATACGCCCCTCTTCATCTTCCCGCGTTGTGTTGCGCTTTTCCACATCGTGCAACAAAGCTGCTGCCCAGACAATATTTTGCTCAAGTTCTGGAAGTTGCTGATATTCTGGCAAACTTTCCAGTGCAGCAAGCACCATTTGGGTATGGATCGCCACATTACCCTCAGCATGGTGCAGTGCATCTTGCGGGACATTTTGCATATCGCGTACAAAATCAAACTGAGCTTCAAGTTGAGCCCAATCGCGGCTTTTAGTGAATTGCCAACTCATGGCTGCTCTCCTTGTCGCTCAAACGCCAACTTGGCTCTTTGCCAGTTTCGCTTCCAGTGAATGTCTGTTTTCACGTGATTTTTACGCACATATTTGAACACATGAGACATAAAGCCATCCACATGAAAACCTCGGCTATCACGGCTAACAATGCCCTCCATGCTACAGGCTTGGCCTGTATGAGTATCATGGGCAATAAATTTGCTATCTAATGATGCCGCCGCAATTAATGAGCGTGCATACTCTTGCTCACTCATCTGTTTATTCACGGGCAACGTAAGTTGTGGCACAGTGGGAAAATCAAACAATGCTGCATAAAACTGCACTTCTTCCCAACTTAGCCAATACTCCCCTTGGCGTACCGCAAACACATAAAAATAATCTTCAATATGTTGATATTCAATGGAATGCACTGCATAGAGGTTTTCACCGAATAGCTCAATATTTCCTAAATCGTCTTTAATTAATTGCCAACGCTGGCGAATTTGCTGGCTCCATGCGGATTGTGTCGGTGCGCCATGAGAACGCGCAAAAACACCATGGCGGCTCAAACAGTTATTTTCACCATCGAGCTTTTCTGTGTGGATCAGCGTGTCGATATTTTGGATATGAGACCACCAATCACTATTGATACGATCGTCGCTCGTCGTACCGGGTGAGAACGGGTAATGATACGTTCTACCATACTTTCTTGATTGCATATTCATCATGCTTTCTCTAAAGAAATAGAAATAACCACAAATCTTTGCCAGATTTGCGTCTTTAAATGTTGAGAAATCAAGTGTTGGTATTACATATCTATTCCGAGTAACGGCCTCATTTTTTGGATGCTAATCATTTAATATTAGCTAATTAGAATTAAATTCAGGGGGATTTTAGTCCAACAGTCAAGATAAAGGCTATCAATATATTCCTAATATTAACCTAAGCTGGCATTATTACGCCGTTATTTGGCTATCTTCAAGGGCATATTTCACCACCACTTTATTACGATACAAGCAATTGTCTTGTAATATCACAGGTTCTTGGCCTTTGGTTGTCACTTTCTGCCAAATTTCATTATGGCGATAAACCACGTTGTTTTCACGGGTAAATTTATGATCTTTTTCGTAAATATGGTATTTCACTTCGCGGGGATCACTGCACAGTAGTTCCCCTTCTAGTTGGTGCTCCGCAATATTAAA
The DNA here is from genome assembly GCF_019343475.1 of Providencia sp. R33. Lineage (NCBI taxonomy): Bacteria > Pseudomonadati > Pseudomonadota > Gammaproteobacteria > Enterobacterales > Morganellaceae > Providencia > Providencia sp. R33. The sequence continues at coordinate 2,122,822 of NZ_CP072453.1, forward strand.
CACCAATTGAAAGGCACTCTGGGTTGGATTGTAAAATACCAAATCGATATAGTTATAAAAAATAGCCGCGCCAGAACCAAATGGTAATACGCGCCCCTCATCGGGAAACGGGTCAAAACTGTGATTTGCCCTTTCAACCACTTTCAATGGTGAATGTAAGATCATCCAGTGAATTAAGTTACTCAGTTGGCAGATCCCTCCGCCAATTCCAGAGCGAGCTTCGCCAAAAGACAACTCCATTCCTTCGACAAAACCACGACGAGCTGTCGGTTTTCCAACCAAGCGGCAAAAAGAGAAGTATTCTCCTGGATAAATGGTGATGCCATTCATGGCTTGTGCTGCAATCCGTAAGTTAATCACTTTGTTATGTTGCAGACGCAAATCAGAGTCACCCAGTTTACGGATAAGTTTAGAGGTATGTTTATTGTAGCGATATTCGAGGCGCTCACTAGATTTCGCTTTCGAATAGTACTTAGAAGAAAGCGCCCAGTGCAATCGTCGAGCCAGACGTTTTTGGGTCACACGCAGCCAATAGAGAATGGGATGATATGAAGAAAGCGGCCGACGCATAACAAAACCTTATTGATTTAATTAATCAATAAATGATGTCACAACCGTTAATTTTCCAACATAGTAACTATCTGATAATTAGCAACCTAATTATTCAATTAACCACTTTTTAAGATCTGATAATTCAAATTACGATTATTCAATAGATTTTGCGTCTGTCGCTAGGCGGCAAAGAAAATCAATCCCGAGGAGCATACATCAGTATGTGACTCGGGTTGACTTTCGAGGCCAACAACGCGACAGGCCAAAAGATGAAGAATAATCAGTAGAGGCCGAGTACGGCGCCAATGGCAAGTAAAAAGAAACTAAACAGCCAAATCCAACCAAACGAGTAACGCAGATGGCGCCCCATATCAATACCCGCTAATCCCATAGCTAACCATGCTGCTGGTGAGAATGGGCTGACGAATGTTCCTGCATTGTTACCGATAGCCATTGAATAGACTACAGCTGATGGGTCAACTCCTACAGTACCCGCAATTTGTTGAATTATCGGCAGTAGTGCAAAATAGTAGGCATCTGTACTGGTGAAAATATCCATAGGTACACCGATAATCCCAACAAAAATATGAATTTTCGATACCCATTCTGTTGGCAAGATATCGGTTAAATCCATCGCTATCGATTTCAACATACCGCCTTCAGATAAAATACCTAAGAATGCCCCTGCGGCTAAAATAATCGCAACCATACCAAGGGCTTGTGGCGCATGTTGTGACAGTACTTTCATTTGGTCTTTCGGGTTTGGAAAGTTAACCATTAATGCAAGAGAAAGTGCAATCATAAAGACATAAGGCGCTGAGAGTAAACCAAATGCTAAGCAAATGACTGAAGCAATAATTAAACCGCCATTAATCCATGGTTTTTTAGGTTTATTAATAGTGTCTATCACATCTGCGGTGTCATCACTCACAGGCAATAATGAATCCATTTCATACGGCGTCGTGCCGTTAAGTTTTGCTGCTGCAATGCGGCGCTTTTCACGCATTCCCATAATGACCGCAAATACGACAGCCCCCCCCATACCGATTAATTGAACAGGGATCAAATGCTGCCATAAAATAGAAGCATCAATTCCAGTGACAGCCGAAGCTCGCCCTAATGGGCCACCCCACGGCACCATATTCATAATCCCCATGCTGGCACACATTAATAACAACATTAGGTATGGGCTCATCCCAAGCTGGCGATACAGGGGTAAAAGTGCTGGAATAATAATTAAGAATGTTGCGGCTCCTGAGCCATCTAAATGAACCACACCTGCGATAAGCGTAGTCATAATGCAGACAACAATAATATTCCCTCGAGTCATTTTGACCATAAATCTAATTAGTGGGTCAAAAATATGCAAATCTTTCATCAAGCTAAAAAATAAAATAGCAAACAGGAACATCGCTGCCACTTTAGACACTTTATTAATGCCACTTTCAAAAAAAACAGATATTTCTGCGATTGAATAACCCGCAAATAATGCCCCAATAAAGGGAATACATGACATTGCTATAATGGGGCTCACTTTTCCCATCATTAATAAGGTAACTATCGAAACAATGATTAAAATACCAATAATTGTTAACACATGCGCTTCCTTCTTAGAATTATATTTTTCAGGTGAATAATTTCATGTAATTAATTTGATAACTTTCAATTCTCAATATTAATTATATTGAAGAATGAATTCACTCATTTCATTACGTATCAGTACCTTGCTTATATAAATCCTTCAGTCTATCCGCAAGTCTAATTGTCTATTTTTGCGATGATAACAACTCATTCACACTTATTAAAATCACTATTTAAAATAAAAAAATAGCCGAAATAGCTATTAGAACCATTAAAACCATAGCGACTATTAACACCAAAAAATGTTGGTTATTAACGAGTTAATTTATAACCTGTGGATTTTTCTGTATCTAAAATCATTTATTATTATTTTATTTTATTTTTTATATTATTTTTTTAATGAATTTGCCTTTTTTTATCTGAAGAAAGAAGGAAAATATACTTTTTGCAGGTTTACTCAAAAATGAATTAAAGCACTTGATTTTTTCTTTATCCCCAGTTTAAAAAAACATTATTTTAGAGTCAGTACCACACCATCTCACAAAAATCGCTGATTGATTCAGGTATAATATTAAGATAATTAAAGATTACAAATAAGGAATTCACGAATGAGTCGTCTTTTTTCTTCTGCAACAATGGGTCAGATTGCACTAAACAACAGAATTATTATTCCCCCAATGTGCTAATATTCTGCCAATGATGGCTTACCTACCGCTTGGCATAACTCACATTATATGAACCTTGCCTTATCTGGTGCAGCATTAGTCATCATTGAGGCGAGTGCTATCGTGCCAGAAGGGCGGATCACCTATAAAGATCTTGGATTGTGGAATGACGAACAAGCCGCAGCAATGAAACAAATGCTCACGGATATTCGCCAATATTCAGATACACGCTTAGGAATTCAAATTGCCCACGCGGGCAGGAAAGCTTCGTGCGACCTTCCTTGGCTAGGGGGAAAAAGTCTTGGTATAACAGATACTCATGGCTGGCAAACCGTTGCACCTTCTCCAATCGCGTTTGGTAATAATCACGCCCCAAAAGAATTGAGTGCTGACGATATTAACGAAATAAAGCAACAATTTATTGCTGCGGCAAAACGCGCTGAACAAGCAGGGTTTGATGTTATTGAAATCCACGCAGCACATGGTTATTTATTGCATGAATTCCTATCGCCAATTTCAAATCAACGTCAAGACGAATATGGCGGAAGTTTTGAAAACCGCAGCCGCTTGCTAGTAAATGTATTTCACGAAGTTCGTGAAGCTATCAACCCTAACATCGCCGTTGGTGTGCGTATTTCAGCAACTGATTGGTTAGAAAACGGCTGGGATGTTCCTGAATCTATAGAGTTATGTGAACAATTAGAAGAGCTTGGTTGCGACTACATTCACGTTTCTTCAGGGGGCCTTTCACCAGAACAACAAATACCACTAAGCCCGAATTACCAAGTTCCTCTCGCACAAGCCATTCATGAACATAGCATGATGCCTGTTATTGCAGTTGGATTAATAACGGAGCCACTACAAGCCGAAGCGATTATTGCAACACATCAGGCGGATTTTGTGGCGAGTGGTCGTGGGATTTTATTTGATCCCCGCTGGCCTTGGCGTGCAGCGAGTGAGTTGAACGAGCAAATTGATGTTGCGCCGCAATATTTACGCAGTGCGCCTCACCAGTTTAAAAATTTATTTAAATAAAACAGGCACCCGCAGTGTGCAATCACTCACTGCGGGTTGGACAACATTAACGTGCGTTTTGTGAACACTGTTGAACGAATTCAATCATTGTTTTTTGGAACTCAGGTTCTGCATTCCCTGATTTTTCCAGCTCGCCATCCATACGTTTAAATTCACTTAAACCGTATTTTTCAATCGTTTTGTCGTATGCACAGCCACAAATAGCGCTAACTGCTTTTGCGGTTTCGCCTTGAGGATTACCGGAAGCCACCACACACGTATTGACAAAATTTTCTTTGTATTCTGCAATTTCTGATTTTTCATCGGAGCATGCTGATAACACTGCCATCACACCCGCCATACCCAATATTAATGCTAATTTTTTCATTTTTTGCCTATTTCCCCATTTAGTTTTTAATCCCTGAGCAAGTAGTCACACATACCCAGTATTTCACTATTGTGGGTGATTATTTTCTATTTTCAACACTATTAATCTTAATATACAAAATAAGAACCTCTTATTAAGATTAATATCCCCATCAGTAAATCTTGCTATTAATCATAGTCGTTTTCTTTTAAAAAATCCGCAATGATTAACGCTTTTTTATCTAGCAGTCTTATTTAGATAATGAGTTTGAACAGCGCCAGCGGTAATAAAATAAAGAAAATAAAATTAATGCACAACCTACTATTTGAATTAGAGGCATACGTTCGTGATACCAAATAGCCGCAACAAAAACCGTCATCACAGGCTCTAAAATCATAATAATAGCCGCATTAGCAGCGGTGGTATTTTTTTGACCAATAAGCTGCAATACAAAGCGTAAGCTCGTCGCGATAACGACACTTGCCGCTAACCACATCACTGTTGGCGTAGTTAAACTTGTCGGCCATTCCTCTAAAAAGAATGAAAGCACGATCGCCACAATCCCTGTAGTGGCTAACTGTATCGTTGTTAAAGGTAAAAGGGGAACCATACGGGTATACAAACTGGTATAACAAAAATAAATTGCTTGAACTATCGCAGCGCCTAAAAACCACAACTGGCTCGCTTTAAATTCCAGCTGTGCTTTAAATAACGTCAAACAAGCTAACCCAATAATTGCCACGGGTAGTGCTTCCCAGAAATATCGGGTTGGCCTGTTTTTTAAGATAACCCATGCGACTAAAGGAACAAATAGCATTGCGAGGCTCATAATAAAAGCCCCTTCCCCGATAGAATCAGTAATAGCGACTGCGTGGATCCATAAAACAAGATTGAGCGCCATCCAACCACCTGTCATCAATATTTTAGGGAGTTGTTTTAGTGGAATTTTATTTTTTTTGCCTTTGCAAAAAGGGAGCAAGATAATCGCAGCAAGTAAAAAACGCGTTCCTAGAAAAGCAAAAACTGGCATGCCTTGCACCGCTTCTCGAGAAAAAACCCATCCCCAAGCAGCAATCATCGTAGTCAATACCAAAAAAAATTCAGCTTTCCTCTGTGAATACATTTTTCCCTCTGCGTAATTTGATAGCAAGCAGATATATCATACTGGCTTTTACCACCAAACCAATCACATTTATGGCCTTTCTTTCCTTCTTTTCAAATTAAAAATATCCCGCCAAAAAATGTAAATATGACCTTTAAATTGCCCTCACTTCCTCTTAATTACGTTATTTTTATTTTTATCGATTCTTTTAACTAACAAAAATCCTAAAAACAAACGCTTCTGTGCCTAAATGAGGAAATAGGCAAAAAAACTCGACAATTTTTATTCATTTTTTATCTGCGATAATCATTTCATCGGAACGATTTCTTATATTAACCAACTCATTGCTATTATTTATTACAACAAAGGTAAATTGCCATGATCATGAAAAATACTGTCTCGCAAGACAACGATATGATCAAAAACGTTAAACTTGCCATTAAAACACGAAAATATGCACATGCTGATGAAATCAGCTTGTTATGGCAACATGCGCTCAATTCCAAGACTATAATTAGCTGGAAAAAAGTGATGCTAATTTCGATTATCGGCAGCGCAATTATCGCAACAATCGCTGTGTTCTAGCCTTTAACGGACATAAAAAAGTCGGGTGATTATTGCCCGACTTTTTATTTATCGTTACTCTAACAAGATGTTATTACCAGTAGCCTAAGAATTTCCACCAAATACTACCAATAAAGAACCAAATCGCTAGGTTAACAACGCTCATCACAAAGCCTGTTTTCCACCATTCACCTAGCGTTGCATATCCCGATCCGAAGATAATTGGTGCGGTACCTGTTCCATAATGAGTCAAGGACATCATTAATGATGAAGAGAATGCCAGTGTCAGCGCTAATAACATTGGAGGCGCGCCCAATGCTAAACCTGCCGAGAAGAACGCGGCATACATCGCGGTAATATGTGCCGTAGTACTTGCAAAGAAATAGTGCGAATAAACATAGATTAAAACTAGGATGAGCATTCCCCATACCCAACTAATTCCCATGCTATCAATAGTGCTTCCGACGGTTAATGACATCCATTTAATTAGGCCTAATTTACCTAAGAAGCTGGCCATCATAACTAAAGCGGAGAACCAAACGACGGTGTCCCAAGCCCCTTTATTTTTCAGTACGTCATCCCAATTAATGACGCCTGTTGCTAATAAAATACTCAGTCCAATAAAGGCCGCGGTCGTTGCATTAATACTGTAAGCTGGCCCAAAGATCATCGCCGGTACCCCTGCCCACATTAATAACAGCAAACCAAATACCCCTAACGTTATCTTTTCAGGCAACGATACAGGCCCTAATTGCTGTAAACGTTCTTTAGCAAAATTAGGTGCATCTGGTGTTGAGGTGATTTCAGGCTTATACATAAAGTATATAACCAGAGGCATTAAAATAAGCGAGACAATCGCAGGAACAAATGCCGCAATCGCCCACATCCCCCAAGTTAGCTCATTACTTTGGCTAGTTTCACTGATAATTAAACTGACAATTAGTGGGTTTGGTGCTGTTGCTGTAATAAACATCGCCGATGTAATCGGATTAATATTATAGTTTACTAAAGAAAGATAACGCCCTATTTTACCCGCCGTTCCATCTTCTGCTTTTGACCCAAAACTATCAGATATTGAGCGCATAATTGGGTGAATAATTCCGCCGCCTCGCGCTGTATTACTTGGCGTGACGGGGGCAAGAATTGTTTCAGCGATGGCGAGTGAATAAGCTATTCCAATCGTTTTTTTACCAAATAACGAAATAACATAATAACCAATCCTTGCCCCTAAACCTGTTTTATTCAAACTCATAGAGACCATGATTGAAATACCAATCAACCAAATTAAATCATTTGAGAAACCACTTAATGCATCAGCAATAGCCCCTTTCGTTGATTCAGGGTTGGTTACCCCTGTTGCTGCAACTAATGAGATAGCCACAATAGAAACACCACCAATTGGCAATGCTTTACCAATAATAGCGGCGATTGTGCCGACAAATAATGCCAAAAGATGCCAAGCATTTGGATTAACACCCTCAGGAACAGGGATTAAAAACCAAATGATTAGTGTAATTGCGACTGCGATTAATGTAGGTACAGGTTTTAAAGGTGTAAGTTTATTCATAAAGTTATCCATACATGCCTAAAGATGGAGATACTGAGTATATTTAAATAATTGTTCTGATCTACATCATTATGTTAACAATGTAGACCTCAAAAACCTTGATCGTTATCAGTTAGTTACTTTGTTTCATACAAAAGTAACTTTTTTTTTGTAACATTGAGTAAATCCAACTTCCTAATAAAGCTAACGCTATTATTTAATACAAAAAAATCCCTATTTCCTTTTAACAACGCAAGAAAACATTTACTCGATAAATTAGTATTCTACACATTTGAAATGTATTTAGACCTGTCACATACAATAGCTCAATTTATTATCTTCATTTTCTTAATATACTAAATTTTCAATTTTTTTTATAACTTAACCTTGTTTTTTGTAGGCTGAATCGAATTAATAGCATTATAAATAAAAAAAGCTAATTCTTTGAATATATACAAATAATATTTCAATTATATTTATCAGCGATAAAAACAATGCTAGACTAATAAACCACCAATAAGAGATTAAATACTGACCAACCAGTATGTTATTTGAGATACAATCACGACTAAAAATGAACATCTTTTTTGTCTTTTAGAAATTCCTTTCAAAAAATTATATTCACCCCTTGTTATTGTCTTTAATCTACCCTTAATTGTGTCACCCATCTTAATATGACAACGAGGAAATAAAATGACAACCAATAGCTCAAAGAGTACCCCACCTCAACAATCCTGCATTGTATTATGCACAACTAATAGCCAAGAAAATGCAATTAAAATTGCACAACACCTTTTAGATAACCAGCTAGCTGCTTGCGTTTCTTTATTACCAGAAATAATGTCCTTATACCTTTGGCAAGGCAACATCACCAAAGACAAAGAAATTTTGTTACTAATTAAAACAACGCAATCGAACCAACTCAGTATTTTTGAGGCAATAAAAAAAATACATCCCTATGAAACACCTGAGTTAATAAGACTGGATCCCAGTCAGGTTGAAGATAATTATTTACAGTGGCTAATTAACTCCGTTAAGTAACCACTGTACTCGAATGAATTAAAAGAATTTTCATATTAGTTACCACCTTTTAATGTGTATTTACAAAATAATTCATCTGGTCGGGTATGGTTTAGATTAAATTAGTGCTATATAAATAGACTCGCTTTATATTTATTTTCCCTCCTTATCTTTTTTGGAGGTTTTTTTTGCCCATTTTTAGCACCCTTTTCCTGCACCTCCCCATTATCAAAATAAAAACCCAAACTAAATCAATTTTAAAAACCATTAAACTACCGATAAGTTATCATTTAATGCAATTGACATTATATATAAATATATTATATTGTTTTATATATCAAATAAGCTAAATAAAAAGTGAGAGAAAATAATGTCTAAATACAGTGAAGTTACCCAACATATCAGCAAACACCTTCCAGAATTAGGTAAACATATTCCTGATGTTATGAAACACTTTTCGAGGCTTGTCAGTGCAGGGGTTCAAGATGGCGCCCTCGATAAGAAAACTAAAGAGCTAATCACTATTGGGATTGCAGTTGCAAACCGCTGTGATGGCTGTATTGGTTTTCACACCAAAACCTTGGTTGAGCTAGGCGTAACAGAACAAGAGTTAGCAGAAGCACTCGGCGTTGCAATCATTATGGGAGGCGGCCCATCCGCTATGTATGCCGCTGAAACCCTCAGTGCATATAAAGAATTTTCTGCAAAATAAATGACGAATGTAATGTTGCCTTAGATGACATAATCTAAGGCAATAAAAGTAAACAATTAGAAGGTTGCTTCAAGGCCTAGTCTAAACGTCCTTCCTGGAATTGGCATATAGATAACTGTGCCAGGGTCAAATGCGTAGCGGTTGGTTAAGTTATCAATGTTAAAATTCACATGAAGGTTTTTTTGAATTGAATATTTGCCTAATAAATCAAAAGTCGTGGTTGCATGTAATTTAGTGACAGGCGCAGCGGCGGTTCCTGCTAACCATTTTTGTGGGTACTCCTTACCTGCGTTATAACGCACACGCAAACCTGTTTGTAATTTCTGATCAAACATTTTCACACCAACAATCCCAGACACCACTTTTTTCGGAGGAAGACGTGATGGTGATAACCCCCATGCAAAACCGACCGCGTTACACGCTGATGGTAAGTTACCTAATTCCATTTCATCACGAGAACAAAGTTCTGAATTGTTATAGAAAGTGGCATCTAAAGAGCCAAAGGCATAATTAGAGTCATACTTCGCTTCAATTTCATAGCCTGAAAGCTTGAAGCTATCGTAGTTTTTCATCACAACATAAGGGGAATAGACCCCCGTTGGGTTAACACCTTGGGAAAGATAACCTTTGATATCATTATTAAAGTACCCTACCCGTAAGCGAGCGGTATCTTCATCAAGAATAAAGTTATTTTTTTCGAAATCTATTCCGACCTCAAATGATTTAGCATGCTCAGGTTTGAGTGGCACATCTGGCGTATAAGAATAGGTTTGCCCAGAAACGGTGGTTTCAAATAGGCTTGGCTCGCGATAACTGTCTGAATACTTGGTGTATACATCCAACTCATCAGTCACATGGAAACGCACTTCTCCCAGAAAATCATTTTTCGGGCCATAACTGATACTTTTTCCTAATACATGGTCATCAACGTCAAAAGAGTGAATACGCCAACCCGCTAATGTGCTAATCCACTCCCCCTTATATTCCATATTGGTAAATGCAGAGGTATTTTTCCCTTTGGCATTGCGCGTTACAGGCGTCAACTCGTCCCCCTGAATGGTTCCTTCAGGTGTCCATATCGGTTGATACGTTTTGGTTAACGGCTTCGTTTTTTGTTCCATAAATTCCACGCCGTAAGTCACATTGACAGGGTAATTTGCCAATTCAGAGGTATTTTCTAAGTTAAAGCCCATTCGTTCATCGGTATAACGGTGCTGATATTGGTTGCCATAATGTGCAGTAACATCATCTGTCGTACCATTACGTTGCTTAAATTTACCTTTCGTCCACCACAAGCCCAAATTCATGTCCACCCACAGTGAGTCTGGTTTATAGGAGTAATTCAATGATGCGGTATCAATATCTGCCGTTCCCAGTGACCACTGTGGCATTTTCCCATCGGATTGGTACCAATATGCAGCTAAAACTTCCCCCGCTTTTTGCTCATGGTGGCGGTAATTTAATTCAAGGCTTGAATAAGGAGTAATGTAGATATTGGTTTTTATCAATGTCGATTGGCTTTCATAACTGGTATTCACCACCTCTTGCCCTGGTTTTATCGGTGCATCGGTGGAAGCATATTTATGATAGCCATTTTTCCCTGCAAAAAAGTTCCCTTGTTTCCTATCGCTATGGGCAATCAGTACATCAAATTTTTCATTTCGATACGCCATGCCTGCGGTTACTGAACCATTATTAAAGTGTGAATTTTTAACCCCATCCGACAAACGGTACTGCGATTCATTTTTATTGTCTGATGCCACTGATGGGCGGCGGTTATTATTGTAAATATTCCCTTTAAATAAAAAACCAAATTGGTCTCCTTGAGGAATAATACTGTTCGCAGACAAGGTTTTTAACTTAACAGTTCCCCCGATAGCACCACCTGAAAATTTGCTCATCGACGCTCCCTTTTCAATATTGATAGTATCCACCAGATCCATATCAATATATGTTCTATCCGTACTACCTTGATAACCCCGCCACGTATTGGTCGATTGCAAACTGCCATCAATAATAATCGGTACTCGCCCATTGCCTTGTAAGCCTCGAATACCAATATCTAATGCTCCTGCTTCATTTCGGGCATTATTGACCTGCAATGAGCTTTCATTCGCAAATATGTCTGAGTTGGTTGTTCCCCGAACGGTTGAAACATCTTTGGTATCAATTTGTTTGCTATTCGATTTTATTTTGCTGGCAGTGACCAGAAGCTTATCTTTTTTAGGTGTAGTTTGAGTTTCATCCGCAAATACCGCACTTGATGAACAGATAACAAGTAAGCTAATTATTTTTTTATTTTGAAATATCATTTAAGTAATGCCTTCATTAATTAATGATTATTTTATTAAGATGATAAAACCCCGTACCGGCAGATTTATAAATATCCCTGCTGCCATACTGGAATTCGTGAATGTAATGGTGGGTTTACCTGTTACGCCTTAAGCAAGGCCAACACAAAAACCTTATTTATTGAATGGTTACGAGCCTATTCCCCCTATGAATACAAGCAGGGCTTGGAATATACACCAATGATAATAATGATCAAGATCATAATAAATATCATTTGCATTATCATTAATATCACTATTGTTTATTAAGCTGCGAATTATTTAAGCGTAAAAAAGCGACAATGCTTAATGCACGTCGCTTGAGGGAATTAAATAAAATATAAAAAGCCGATAATGACTTAAAACATAATCGACTTTTCCGTAATCCAAGGGAGGTTTTACTCCCCCAATCATTAAACTATCAATGATTAAAACATTAATTATATCGCTGAGCTTGTTCCAACATTTTTTTCATTTGTTGGCGATCACTCATCCACGGTGTTGAATTTGGGCACCCTGCTCCCGTTGGGTTGACATCGCAGACATTGAAATGCCGAAATAGCGCATTTTCGTCGGCGTCACGCTGCTCAAGTAAAGCTTGATAACTTTGTTCTTCTGGCGAAAGTTTCTTTTTGGGATCAAAGACAAACTTCTGTTCTGCCTGTAATTTTTTAACCCCTTGGTAGTCTTTATCAAACTGACGATCAACGGGTGATTTCTCTTTAAAGGTAAAGTCGCTGGCAAAGCCGCAAGAAGTGAAACTAAGAAAAATAATAAAAATAGCCTTTTTAAACATAAAGATACCCTACTGTTTCGATAAGTTTACATTATACGCACAACAGTAGTACCTAATAGAAATAATTAAAATTTAATTCATGATAACCTTATTATTCAAATAGATAATTAACCTAAACTATTAAATCAATTGATTGATATGTTTTTTTATTGAAAATCCAGTATTTATGCAACATTTAATTATTTATTTAAATATCGTTATTACGCTCATTAGATTACTAACAATTTTTAGTCTTGTTCCATTCGCTATTTTTTATAAAAGTAACTTTGCCCTACCAATCGATTGATCAACTTGTTGTGGGCGAAATTTCACTTTATATCACTTAACCTGCGAAAGGATAGATAATGAAAAAAACGTACTTTGGCCCCTATATTGATGTCAGTGTGGATGCAACTTGGAATGATTGGCAAAACTACCCTAATGGCCGACCTAATGCTAAATACAGCCAAGCGGCTATCAAATATGGCGTTGATATTCTTTATCTTGGCTTCTTAACCGCAACCCGTGACAAGCAAGCAGCTTGGGCAGCCCAACCTACAATGCCAATTAGCTGGGCAAAACCATTAGCTGATGAACTTATTGCGGGTGGCGTCAACGTCGCCGTTTCATTTGGGGGAGCCGCCAATCAAGATGTTTCGCTAGTGCAATCGCAAAAACAGCTGATCGAAACCTATCAAGAAGCAATTGATATACTGGGCGCATCTCACATCGATTTAGATTTTGAAAACGGCCTCTATGATGCAGATAATGCGTTTGCTGCGTTAAAAGTCATTATCGAAAATAACCCGAAAGTCACCCTTAGCCTAACCTTACCCACTTTGCCTACAGGGCTTACTGGTACAGGGCTAGCATTGGTACAAAAATCAGTAGATGCCGGTTTAGTGATGAAAGTCAATGGCATGGCGATGGATTACTATGACCCGAATATCAGCAGTCTCGGCGATGCGGCTATCAAAGCGGCCATCAGCATTAAGAACCAATTAAAGCCGTTCTACCCAACCGTTGGTGATAAAGAAATGTATGATTATGTTCAAATCACACCGATGATTGGTTTAAACGATGACCTGACTATGTTTAATTTCCATGATGCGGATATCTTAAGCGAGTTTGCTAAGAAAATAGGGTTAAACCTTGTTTCGATGTGGAGCCTAACTCGCGATTTCCCGGGAAATAAACCTTACCCTGAAGCCATAAGTTCAGGTAATCCAGAACAAACTCATGAATTTGAATACACTGCGTTATTTACCCAGAAACTGAGCGCGTAAATAACCCGATATCATCAATATCATGGATAATGGTGATATCCCATTTTTTCTGAAATACGGCGGCCTGATGTTTTGAGCAATTTTACATAATGATCAAGTTGCTGTTCATCAAAACGAATGGTTGGAAACGAAATAGATAACCCTGCAATTACATGACCCAAGCGGTCATACACAGGAACCGCAATACAACGCAGACCTAACTCTTGCTCTTCTCTATCTTGTGCATAATGGTGCTCACGCACCGTGGCTAACTCCACCAGCAAATCATCAAAGCTTAAAATGGTTGTGTCGGTTTTTTTGGTAAAAGACTCATCTTTCAAGGCCAAACGGATAGTCTCTTCATCTTGCCAAGCCAGTAAAATTTTACCAATTGCAGTGCAATATAGTGGGTTACGGCGCCCTACCCGCGAATACATACGTAAATTATAACTGGAATCAATCTTATGAATATAAATAATGGCATCTTCATCTAATGCTCCTAAATGCACCGCTTCATGGGTCATTTGCCCAATATGGCGCATTTCTTTATCCGCGATTTCAATTAAATCCACGTATTCAAGGGATTTTGCGCCTAATTCAAAAAGCTTTAATGTCAGTGAGTACTTATCTGCTTCACCCTCTTGTTCCACGTAGCCCAACTGTTTCATGGTTTGCAAAAAACGAAAGGTGGTGGCCTTTGACATTAATAGGCGCTGAGATAGCTCGGAAACACCAATTTCTTTTTGCTCCCCTAACGCACTGAGAATACTAAATACTTTCACCACCGCGGATACGGCATCAGTTTGAGTCGTCTTATCCATGTTGTTTTCTTCATCCTATTAGATTGGCAGCGATAATATCATAAAGCCAATTAAAACCACGCGATACGCCATAGCATAATTGTCCTACCTCACAAAAACAAGAACAGCGATTCATTATTTTTAAAACAGCGTTTCATTTTTATTGAAGTTCTGCACCAAATACGTTTTAATAGCCTCATCAAGTCAGTAATCGATAACACAGTCGTAATCGTGCAGGTGATAAATATGAGTACACATCCGCAAGTTGCCGTCATTGGCGAGTGCATGGTTGAATTGCAAAAATCGGGGGAGCTGTATAAGCAAGCCTTCGGTGGGGACACGCTAAACACTGCGCTGTATCTGTCTCGCTTAACCCAAAAACACGGTGTCACAACGCGTTATATCACCGGTTTAGGGAAAGACCCATTCAGCCAACAAATGCTTGATAGCTGGCAACAAGAAGGCATCAATACCGAAGCCGTATCGATTTCCCAAAAACATTTGCCGGGTATGTACTTAATTGAAACCTCCGCCGATGGCGAACGCCGTTTCTTTTATTGGCGTGATAACGCTGCCGCCAAATTTTGGTTGGATGACAGCAGCAAAGCACACACACAGCAACTGCTTAATTCACAGCAGTTCATTTACTTAAGTGGCATTAGCTTAGCGATTTTGCCTGACACAGCTCGCCACCTTTTAATGGAAATACTGCAACAAGCCAAACAGCACGGTGCGAAAATTGTGTTTGATAATAACTATCGCCCTGCACTTTGGCCGTCTAAAGAAGCCGCACAACAGGCTTACCAGCAAATTTTAAAATTAACCGATATTGCATTTCTGACTTTTGATGACGAGCAACTCCTCTATGGGGATTGCCACGAAATCGAAGCCATTGCACGCACGCAACTGTATGGCGTAAATGAGATAGTGATCAAACGTGGCGCAGAGGCCTGCTACGTGATCATCGATAATGAACGCTATGAGGTGCCAGCAAATAAAGTCAGTCACGTCATTGATACTACCGCCGCAGGGGATTCATTCAGTGCAGGTTATCTTGCCTGCCGTATTTTGGGCGGCACACCGTGCGACTCCGCAAAAACTGGCCACTTACTGGCAGGAACCGTTATCCAACACCGGGGAGCGATTATTCCAGCCGAGGCCATGCCAACCACCGATTTAGGAAAATGTTAAGGGGCTTTAGCCATGAATCAACTGATTGAAAGAATTAAAAAACTGCACGTTGTTCCCGTGATCACCATTAATCATGCAGAACATGGTGCACCACTTGCTAAAGCCTTGGTGGAAAATGGCCTACCGTGTGCAGAAGTCACTTTCCGTACCCCTGCCGCCGTGCAAGCCATTAAAAACATGCGTGCCGCCTACCCTGAATTACTGATTGCGGCGGGCACCGTATTAACCACTGAACAAGTTGACCAAGCCATTGATGCAGGTGTCGATTTTATTGTTAGCCCGGGTTTTAACCCAAAAATTGTCGCTTATTGCCAACAAAAAAAGGTGATTATTATTCCTGGAGTGAATAGCCCAAGCCTCGTCGAACAGGCCCTTGAATTTAATCTAACCACATTAAAATTTTTCCCAGCCGAAGCCTCTGGCGGCGTTGCGATGCTAAAAGCCCTTGGCGCCGTTTATCCAGTGAAATTTATGCCAACCGGCGGTATTGGTGTGAAAAACATTAAAGAATACACCGCGTTACCATCCGTGTTGGTCTGCGGTGGCTCGTGGATGGTACCAAATGACTTAATTGACAAAGAAGACTGGCAAGCGCTCGGTAAGTTAATTGCTGAAGCGGCAACTCTTTAAAAAACAATAAAAAATCTCGTTGTCATCATTACGCCCTTATCCCCATGATAAGGGCTTTTTTATGCTTAATATTCACTAACCCCAAACGCTGTAACTTGGTTAATGGTTGGTATTACTCATCAATAAAGCGTTTGAGTTGTAACCGCAGCATCTCATTTTCACGCCGTAGCCTGTCATTTTGATCCATCAAACTCATCGCCATTGCGATACCAGGCCAATCAATCTCTAACTCATGATAAAGACGTACCGCCCTTCTCACAATAACCACGGCTTGGTCATCAAATAACCATTCGTGAGTTGTTTCAATCGGTTGGATTATTCCCAGCCCGACAATTTCCTGTAATTCATCTTCGACAATACCTGTATGAATACAGAAATCAATAACGGTGAGTGTTGTTAACTGTTCCATTATTTTCCTCCCCAATTCTTACGTGGGTCAAAACTCTGTTGTGCCTCCGCCAACTTCTGCCACAGTGCGTTGGATTGCGCATCACTGCTATCTGGCATCACCACTTTTATAATCACGTATAAATCACCGGCATGCCCCTTGTGCGCCAGTCCTTTTCCTTTAATCCGTAATTTTTGACCCACTTGGCTATTTGCAGGAACTGTAATAACGATAGGGTCTTTTAGCGTTGGAATGGTGATTTTGGTGCCCAGTGCCGCTTCCCAAGGTGCTAAGGGCACCACGATTTTCAAATCATGCCCTTTAATATCGAATAATGGGTGTGGTGCAATGCGGATGGTAATCCATAAATCACCGTTTTCACCGCCATTTTCCCCTGCGGTACCTTGCCCTTTTAAGCGAATGCGTTGCCCATCGATAACCCCCGCAGGGATTGTCACATTTAATGTTTTGGGGATTTCATTGTCGATAAAACCGTAGGCATTATAAACTGGTAAATTGTAGCTTATGGTGCGTTTATGTGATTCTTGGCTCTCTTCAAGGAAAATAGCTAATTCAACTTCGAGGTCTTGGCCACGGTGGCTGCGAGGCTGCCTTGTGCTACCACTACGTGCACGTTGAGAAAACATCGATGAGAAAATATCATCGAAATTCCCTGAATCAAAACCTTGTTGGGAGTATGAATGGCTTTGCTGCCCTTGAGCCCCTTGGTTAAAATAAGGGTCGTTTCGATGTTCCCACATCTCATCGTATTCTGCGCGCTTTTCTTTATCACTCAGTACCGCCCACGCTTCGGCAACTTCTTTAAAACGCGCTTCCGCATCGGGCTCCTTGCTAACATCGGGGTGGTATTTGCGCGCTAAACGGCGATACGCGGTCTTAATGGTCTTCAAATCATCGGTGCGTTGCACACCCATGATGCTGTAATAATCCTTTAGTTCCATAGTCATATCTCGTTCACTTGTCTGTTGAATAGAATTCTTATGGTGCTTTGCCTGACTCTTTACATGGGCTAAGCATAATGACTTACCTTGAATTTAACTTAAGACATTTACATGGTAATTGGAATAGTAGAACCATGATAAATATTAAATATATTTGCGAATAATGACGATGCAAATTGATAAAATTCCACAAAAACAGGAAATTTTCACCATTTCAGGCTAAACCTATAAGAGAGCTAATTAATCGCAAGGGAAACCCTATGGATGCTATTGCCAGCCGCCTGAACTATAAAGTGAATTTCGCCATTTCAGTTGAGGATTTTATTCGGTTAATTTTTCAGTCACCGTTTAAAGACACGGTTTCAACTGATAACCTAGCTCAATTAGATGCAATGCTGAATAACGCGGATTTATTGATTAGTGCATGGGATGACGAGCAGGTGGTGGGGTTTGTCCGCGCCGTCACAGATTTTAGTTCTTGCTGTTATATTTGCGAACTTGCCATTGACGCACATTATCAAAAACACGGCATCGACCGCCAATTAATGCGTATTGCCGCCGAAGAACTTCCCCCCGACTGCCAAATTCTATTTTTCTCCACCGACAGCAACCTCACCGAATACCTGAAATTGGGCTTCACCCAATCCCCCCGCGCATGGCACACCACCGCGGAGACTTATTTAGCCAAGTCCACCGATGAGGATTGATATTGAGGGGGTGAATGAAAAAAGAAATTTTAAAGAAAATTTACCAACAGGGTCTTTAAGGTACTCACACAACAAATTCAAGAAAATAGCTTTTAACCCAACAACGATGCCCTAAATAATATATTCAAAAAAATGCCTTGTAACTCCGCTACGATGCTCTAAATAATTCGTGCTACAGCTAGGCGGCGAGTGAGTTTAGCCCTAGGAGCATACACAAGTATGTGACTAGGGTGAACTCATGAAGCCAACAACGCTGTGGTGCGAAGTATGACGAGCATCATCGCAACTTACCGCGCAAGCGCTTAATAGCCTGACTATGAAGCTGACTCACCCTCGACTCCCCCACCTCCAGCACCGCGCCAATCTCCTTCAGGTTCAGTTCCTCTTGGTAATACAGCGTCAGCACCATTTTCTCGCGCTCTGGCAGTTGGTCTATCGCCGCCATAATTTGCGCCTTCAGGCTCGACTCCATCAGCAAGCTCAGTGGGTTACCGCCGTCGCGTTCATCCATTTGCGGCTCACAGCTTTCCCCATGAACTTCATGCCACTCATCGTAGGAAAATAGCTGGCTGTTATTGGTATCCAGCAGCGCTTGGCGATATTCAGACAGTTCGATATCCAGTGCCTTAGCAATTTCTGGCTCTGTCGCGCTGCGCCCAAGTGATTGTTCCAACACGCCTATGGCCTTGGTCATTTCCCTTGCTTGGCGGCGCACGCTGCGCGGCACCCAGTCACGGCTACGCAGTTCATCAAGCATTGAGCCACGAATACGCTGCACCGCATAGGTGGCGAACGATGCCCCTTGGGTAACATCGAAACGTTCCAATGCATGCAGTAAACCAATGCCCC
The DNA here is from genome assembly GCF_019343475.1 of Providencia sp. R33. Taxonomy (NCBI): domain Bacteria; kingdom Pseudomonadati; phylum Pseudomonadota; class Gammaproteobacteria; order Enterobacterales; family Morganellaceae; genus Providencia; species Providencia sp. R33. The sequence goes on from NZ_CP072453.1 coordinate 2,141,842, forward strand.
CCGCTTGAATTAGGTCGTCGATATCAACACTGGCGGGTAGTCTAACTTGCAGTTTCAGGGCTTCATGGCGTATTAGAGGGTAATAACGCTCCCATAGGCTATTTTTATTAATCACACCTTCGGCAGTATACAAATCGCTCACAACCTGAATCACCCTTCAAGCTTTATAAAAGGTATTCATTATCTGTGTTGGTTTTGATTTCAATCCGTAGAGTAAGGCAATAAATGTGGCTTTATTTCCCTTATCCTAAATAGGTCAAATTTGAATAATCACAAGGTTAATGGTTGTTTTAACTTAATTTTTAGGGGATTTTATGGGTAATACAAGTGGGAGTGGTTGTTTTATTGAGAAGCCATTTTTGATTTAAAGGAGATTATCTTTAGGGTTTGGTTTGGTTTGGTTTGGTTTGGTTTGGTTTGGTTTGGTTTGGTTTGGTTTGGTTTGGTTTTCGACCTAAAAAATGCTAAAGCGAGCCCTAAATAATTCGTGTTGCGGCTAGGCGGCGAAGGAGATTATCCCGATGAGCGTACATAGGTACGTGATTCGGGTGAGCGACTGAAGTCAACAACGCTGCGGCGCGAAGTATGACGGGCATAAAAAAGGCCAGCATCGCTGGCCTTAATAAGCATTAACGAAGTAAGCTTAAAACACCTTGTGGAACCTGGTTAGCTTGCGCCAACACAGCAGTACCTGCTTGTTGCAGAATCTGGCCACGGCTCATGTTAGAAACTTCTGTTGCGAAGTCAGCATCTTCGATACGGCTACGTGCAGCACTCAGGTTGTTAACAGAGTTGTTCAGGTTGTTGATGGTTGATTGAAGACGGTTTTGAATCGCACCTAAAGAAGAGCGCAGGCCATCAACTGTTGATAATGCTTTATCTAAAGCTTCAAGTGGTTTCGCATTCGCTTTATCACCTGCAACAGGGTCAACTTTTGTAGTCCCTACATCAATTTCTGCTTTTTTGCCAGTAGCACCAGGGGTAACTGTAGCCTCATTATAGGCAACGACACCTTTGTCATCTGTTGTTTTTACAACTAACTTAGTTGGATCAACCTTTCCATCTGCGTCAATAGACTCTAAAACTTCATAGGATTTAATAGTACCAGCTGCTACTTTCGCATCTATAGCCGCAGTATCTAATTCTTGAGTTTCATCAGTGCCTCCTACTTTAACACTAACACTAGTAACAGCCTTACCATAGCCAGTAAAGTTCAGGTCAAATTTTTCTAAACCTAAAGTTTCACGGTCAATTTTCTTTAATTCGATGTCAATTTTTTCACCGTCATTAGCTCCTACTTGTACTGCCATTTTAGTATCTTGGCTAAGAACTTTAACCCCATTAAATTGTGTTTGTTCTGAAATACGATTAATTTCAGCTAAACGTTGATCCACTTCTTCTTGAATTGACTTTGTATCTGATTCAGAGTTAGAACCATTTTTCGCTTGAACCGTTAACTCACGAATACGTTGTAAGTTATCGTTGATTTCGTTAACCGCACCTTCCGCCGTTTGTGCGATAGAGATACCGTCGTTGGCGTTACGCGCAGCTTGAGATAAACCTTTTACGTTAGCCGTAAAACGGTTAGCGATCGCTTGGCCTGCTGCATCGTCTTTTGCGCTGTTGATACGTGAACCGGAAGATAAACGCTCAATCGCCGTACCTAATACGCCTTGTGAACGGTTTAAGTTGTTCTGAGTAGTCAGAGACAGAATATTCGTGTTAATAACTTGTGCCATGGTAATGTCCTTGTTATTCAAATTAATAAGTTAAGCCTATATGCTTAACTGAGTGATTTTCGTCAGCAATATGTTTATCGGCTGTAACCAAAACCCCTTTAGGCTTTTTGAATAAAAATTTCATCAATAGCGGCAAAACCTGCACGGAAAGCCACTTTTTACTTTATTATTTTGTCTGGAATTAGTTTATTTTTATCAATTTCCTAGTTATTTAACCCTAATACGAATAAATACCTAGATTTACCCCGTTACTTCCCGCCATCGCTGTTTCTCAGAATAGTCTAAAATTTTGCTCCGTTTTGCCGATAAGACTCTAAACAGACTCTATTTCAGAGTTAATGACACAGGCATAGACTCTAAATCATTCGGGTTGCAGGTAGGCGACAAGTGAAGATAGGCCGATGAGCATACACAAGTATGTGATTCGGCTAGCTGAGCGAAGTCAACACCCCTGCAACTTGAAGGATGACGAGAATAGCGTAGGAGAAAACATGGCAGGAATATCCACACTCGGTATCGGGTCAAACTTAGATTTAAACGTACAAATGGATCAATTAGAAGCGATGGAGCGCCGTCGTTTAGAGCCATTAACCACCCAAAAAGCCAGTTATGATGCGCAAATTAGCGCCTTTGGTAAAATGCAGTCGTCCTTAGAAAAACTGAAAAAAGCCGCAGAAGACCTAAAAAAATACGGCGATATCAGCACCACCAAAGTGAATGGCGAATATAAAGCCTTTGATGTAAAAACCGATGGTAAAGCTGTCGCAGGTGTACATGATGTCACCGTTGAACGTTTAGCGAAAGCGCAAACCATCGCCACCAAAGGCACACCCAATAATAGTAATAAAGAGTTGCTGGGTAATGGCGATAAAGAACGCACAATCACTATTACCCAACCCTCGCAAAAAGAAGCTAAAGATAAAATCGTTATCAAACTGGATAACGAACACACTTCACTGATTGAAATTGCCGATGCTATTAATAAAACCGATAAAGGCGTTTCCGCATCGGTGATTAAAGATAAAGACAATATTTATCACCTTGTTGTGACGGCCAAAAAAGAAGGTTCTGAAAACCGCATTAGCATAAATGTGGACGGGGATGACAAACTGGCTGACATCCTGAATGTTGAGTCGGTGATGGATGATAAAGGGGTTGTCACCATAAAAAATGCTGAAACTAGCGGCATGGTACAAAAAGTTGCCCCACAAACGGCATTGCTAGAGATTGATGGCTTTAAATTAGAATCACAAACCAATGAAGCCAAAGACTTATTTCCCGGTTTAACCCTCACCCTGAAAAAAGAAAGCGAAGAAGGTAAAGCCGACCATTTAATCGTTTCTGAAGATATTGAACCTGCAAAAGAAAAAATTAAAGCGTGGGTGGATGCCTATAATGAATTCCAAACTTTAGCCAAAGAACTCACCAAATATACCCCAACAGAAAAAGGCACGGCGCCCGATAAAACCAATGGCCCGCTGATTGGTGATTCTACTTTACGCATGATCCAAAGCACCTTGCGCACACAGGTTCGCATGCCACAAGCAAGTGGAGACGTCGACACGCTGAGCAAAATGGGTATTAAGCAAAAACTCGATGGTACCTTAGAAATCGATAATAAAGTGCTGGATAAAGTCCTGAAAGAAAACCCTTCTAGCGTCAAAGTGTTTTTTGCCGGTGACGGTAAAGAAACCGGTTTTGGCACGCAAAACTTTAACTACTTAAAAGACACCTTGGACAGCAAAGAAGGCACACTGCACAACGCCACCGATGGTATCCAAAAGAAAAAGAAAAGCTTAGATAAACGGATTGAGCAAACTAATAAGCAAATCGAAAACACCATGGACATGTACCGCCGTCAGTTCCAAAACTTGGACAAAATGATGACGTCGCTCAACAGCACCAGTAATTCATTAGGCCGACTTTTAGGTTAAAAAATATGTATCAACGTCACGCAAAACACGCCTACCAGCAGGTCGATTTGGAGAGTGAAATCACCAACGCGACCCCGTACCAGCTGATCCAAATCCTGTTTAAAGGGGCGCTAAGTGCCCTAAAACGCGGGGAGATTTTTATGCAGCAAGGTAAGGTGGCTGAAAAAGGTAAAGAAATCTCAAAAGCTATCGACATCATTGACACTGGGTTAAAGCAGTCGTTAAATTATGACGCTGGCGGCGAACTTGCAGAAAATTTAGCAAGTTTGTATGAGTATATGACAATGCAGCTACTCCGTGCCAACCTCGAAAACAACGTGGCTTATGTCCAAGAAGTTTACCAGTTACTCTCCGATATCGCCTCTGCATGGCAACAAATCGGTGCAAATGTGGATGAAAGATAATCAGGTGGACAATAAAAATCCTATCGATTTACAAGAAATATACCGTAATGTCTTAGTATTAAGTGAAAATTTAGTTGCCTTAGCGCAATCTGGGGAATGGGAGACTCTGGTCTCCCGCGAGACGGAGTATGTCCTTGCGGTGGAAAACCTCACCGCGTTAACACAAGCGTTCGAAGAACAGCAGCCAATCACTGAGGAATTTATTCAGTTATTGCATAAAATTATTGAAAATGAACGTGTGACTAAAGAATATTTACAACAGCATTTAAATTTTTTAAGCAAAGAAATTAAGCAATTAGACCAAAAACGGGTGCTCAATAACAGCTACGGGCAATTTGATGAGCCCGATGCCCCGTTAGTCATTCGCCCTAGGGAATAAAATTTGTGTGTCAGGCCAACAGACCTGACACGCCTCTTCCAACGACTATTGCTGCTGTTTTAAACGTTGCTGTTTTTTCAGCTTTTTAAGCAGCATATTGCGTTTTAACGTGGATAAGTGGTCGAGGAACACTTTGCCATGCAAGTGGTCAATTTCATGTTGCATCACGATGGCTAAAAACTCATCGCTGTCCACCTCAAACGCCTTGCCGTGTCTATCAAACGCTTTCACTTTCACACGTAAGAAACGGTCGACATCCGCGTAGATTTCAGGCACTGACAAGCACCCTTCTTGGTAGCTTGTTTCCCCTTCGCTTTCGACGATTTCAGGGTTCACAAACACCATCGGTTGATCACGGTTTTCCGAAATATCAATCACCATAATGGATTTGGTTTCCGCGATTTGCGTAGCAGCAAGGCCAATGCCGTTATCAGTGCTGTACATGGTATCGATTAAATCATCGATTAACGTTTGTACCGCGGCGAAATCCGTCACTGGGCTGCATTTAATGCGCAGTCTTTCATCGGGAATTTCAATAATCTCTCTTACTGCCATAATTTAAATCCTATTAATTCAGTCTTTATTCTTAATAATTGAATCTATTGCTCAGCCAAATTATCTAAACGAACAAAGTTGCATAAGCAAGCACCTCAACACCGCGCGTTAAACACGTTAAGGGGAGATAGGCTTGCGCGCCTTTCGTTCTAATGAATAGCCTAATAAATAAGTATGGAAAACATTATCAACGTTTTCATTTGCCAAAAATAGGCAAAAAATGACATTGTGATTTAACCTTACTCGCAACTTGGCGGTTTTTTCGCCATAATGCCTGACCAAGCAATTTAAAATTTCGTGTAAAAACAAGGTACAATGCGGCTTGGCAGAAAAATACCATGTTATTTAACAAACTTCACCTAAAATGTGCAAAAAGTGTCATTTAGCGAATTAATCATTTCACAATTATCTATTTGTAGCCACTTACTATTACTGGCTTAAATAACACTGGCGTGAAACTACCCCACCACGAATATCCCGAATAAACCGCCTTGTATAAGCGATTTTTCATTTTAGCCAAAAGCTCCTAGCATAAAGATGTCATTCAAATGATGACAAATAAAAAATGGAATAAATAATTTATTATTGATAAGGAATTCAATATGAGAATAAATAACCGCGCCATTTCGCTTGCTTCAATGCTGCTTGCCACTGTGTCTTGTTATACGCTAGCTAACCCCCTTCCTCCATCCCCTACGGAACTTGAGAAAATCCAGTATGATTTAGGCCGTCTGTCGAGTAATGAGCGAAACTTCCATGACCGAATGAATTATCTGGAATCCCATACCGCCGATATAAATCGCAACAATATCAAAAAAATAAGCCACATCACCAAAAACCTGACTACCACCCAAGCCAATAATAAGAAAGACATTGAAAACCAGCTAAAAAATAGCAATAAAATGGCTGAATTAAAATTGGAAGATGCAGCAAACCGAAGCCAGAGCTACACCAATCTCAGTGTTGATAACCTTCGCCTTCAAAGCTTCGACAAAATGGATAAATTAAGTGATCAGGTTTATGGGGAAATTATTAATATCAACGACCAGCTGGATGAAAAAATTGTTCAGCTTGATAACCGCTATGAACAGCAAGTTACGCAGCTAAAACATAAAATCAATAAAACCGCCAAACAAGCCAATTCAGGCATTGCCTCTGTCGCTGCCATGAGCAATATCCCCTATTCCCTGAATAGCCGATTCAGTGCAGGGCTTGGTATCGGCCATTATAAAAATGGCAAAGCACTTGCCGCAGGGGCACAATACCAAGTGAGAAAAAATATAAACTTGCGTAGCTCTATCGCGTGGAATAATGCGAATAGCCCAGTCATCGGTGCGGGTATCGCTGTTGGCTGGTAACGCTGTGTAAGTGCAATACGTGCTTTCTTCTGCCAAGTTTCAAAGCACGTTAGGCTGCTAAGTAAAATAGAGGGTGCCGCTTGCCTTGTGCAATACGCGCTGTGCAATATGATTGCGCGAGTTTAATTGCCCTCTCTATTTATTCTCCTGGTAAATAAATTCGGGAGAACGAAAATATAGACAAATAAGCCTTTCATCACAGGGGGCACAATACGCCCAGATGGATGCTTTTGTACTTTTCCTTTGAAAAATACAGGTAAACGTTTGCAGTTGATCTAGGTAGCGAATTAGGGCAAATAACCGCAGATACAAATTGCAACGAGGAGATCAGCTGGATACAATGCTCGCCTTTGTTTGCTCTCACCTTTATTAGCAATCCAAAATAATCGTGGTTTATTAATGTGTTAACGCAATTCCCATCAAGAAATGCGCCATGACTATTTTAATTGCCCAAAAGCTGAAACGAGCCAACAAATTATGTATTTTTAATTAAGCATAATAATGCAGCACTGAGCAACCGTAAGCCACTGCTGAAGGTTCTCTGAATTGATTAACTCTAATTTGAAGTCGCTATTGTGAAATTACTTTTTTGCCTTTCATTAACTACCGCAATTCTCTCAGGCCTATGGGCGTGGGTCGCTGATTTACTTGGTTTAATTGGCTGGGCTGGCTTTCTGGGCTGTACCGCTTACTTTGCCTACCCCAAAGATGGGCTAAAAGGCCTTGGTATTACCGCATTGACTGTCAGTAGCGGTGTTGTATGGGGTTTAGTTATCTTACACAGTGGCAGTTATTTGCAAAATTTACCGAGTTTTATCGGTTATTTTGTCACAGGTTTTGTGGCCTTTTTTATGTGCATTCAAGCGAAAAAGCAGTGGTTGTCATATATCCCTGGCACCTTTGTCGGTACCTGCACCATTTTTGCTGCACAAGGTGCTTGGCTGGTCACCATTCAATCATTACTGGTGGGTGTACTGTTTGGTTTTGCGATGAAGAAAAGTGGAATGTGGCTGGCGCAAAAGTGATAAAAAAAGCCGCCTCGCAGCGGCATAAAAGAATAAATAAAACCAAGGGAATTTCAAACAGAACTGATAGTACCTTAAATCCGTATAACGACAATACATAACATAATGATTTAACTGATAATTAATTAGAATAACCACTAAGTAAGCTTACATAGCCAAACAAAGAAAATGAAACAAATATTGTTAATGAAATGATAAAAAATGGATATGAGATTCATTTTTTGATTAGATAAGCTTATATGCCCGTATGGGATTTAATTACATATGAAAACATTATTAGCATGGTTAATTAAATTCAGATTTATCTGTATGTTTTGCTGGGGTAAAAAAGCAATCAGATTAGAATACCTTAACTAAAACACCAGTAAATTTCAATATAGAATGGCATTAAAACAGATGAATATCTGCTATTTCTCATTTACGAGTAGGTAGGAAAAACACTAAAAATAAAATAGTTAGCAAAAAAATACGTTATTTTTAGAGCGAGCACGATTTTTGCATCTTCAACCAAAAGTTTTGTTGGCAAATATTAAAAATATGCTTTTCTTTTTGGTCGAATATTCAGACCATTCTCTTGCACTAATTGCCAAATAATCCAACGTTCTGGGCATTGATTATCACAGTCAACCTGCTCTATTTCAATTTCCTCAGTACATAAAATCACGACCCCATCAGCAAATTGCCATTGACGGGTTTTCACTATCACTTCTAATGATGGATCTTGCCATTGATGGTCACTCAATAAAGTGCAATTCTGGGCAGCTAAGGCTTGAGAGATATAATGATAAAGCATGGTCGTTTTCTGCCAATAAAGGGAAGTTTGAGGATCAGACGGTTTATTGCGAACTAAACGGTTAGGCGGTAGCTTTCATCCACCAAGGAAATTAGCTCCGCAGCACTTACCTCACCACCCAGCTTAACCGTCACCCAATGTTCTTTATTCATATGGTAAGCGGGGTAAATATCTTTTTGTAACCGTAATGAGCCAACTAATTCAGGCGGTACTTTGACATTAACGATATCAATTTTTTCCTCTCCCCCGTTTTCAACCACTTTTTTCGCGGCAATATCCATGACCACCGCAAACCATTTTGCATTATTACCATGTTTAAAGGTCGCAAACGTCGGCGCTCTTGCCCATGGGTACTCTGGGTCAACACCATAATTATTTTGGATATACTCAATCAACTCATTTCGGTTCATCATGGGCTCCACCCGCGCGTCTTAGTGTACATGATTATAAAGGGAATTTTATCGTGAACCTAATCAAGCTCACGATAATTTTAGTGAAGTTCAATGCGTTATTTTAAAATATGATCCGCCACCAAATAACCCGATATAGCATTAAGCCCCGCCCCCGGCCATGTCGCTGCACCGATCATCCACAGGTTTTTAATCGGTGTTTTATACCGTGAGTGTCCTGGGAAAGGCCTAAAAATATAGTTTTGGCTGATTTGATGGCTGCCCGATACACTGTCGCCATTCACTAAGTTTCGGTTATGCCGCATCAAATCTGCAGGGGATAACACTGCATAATCAAGGATATTTTGTTTAATATTTGGCGCGTAATTCGCAATTTTATCAATTACACGTTCGGCATAATGCTGCTTCATTGAACCCCAGTCCCCAATAGCAATTTCATTGCGGGAGTCTGCCGTTGGCGCAAATGGTAATGCCCTGACTTGTACCCACAGCGTTTCTTTCCCTTCTGGTGCGCGTGTTCGGTCACTTCGGCTTTGCTGCCCGACCACCAACATTGGGCTATCAGGCAAAATTCCCCGTTGAGCTTGGTCAAAGGTTGCTGAAATATCGTCCGTATACGGGCCAATATGCACATAACCAAAGTTAGAGAAATCTTCCCCTGCATTCCATTCAAGGGGTTTATCCAATGCAAAGTGCAGCATCATCGTGCCCGCACCATAACGGTAGCGCTTTGCCTTTTGAATATAGCTACTCGGCAAGTACTGCTCATTAATCAGTGAGTTAACAATTTGTGTTGGCGTAATATTGCCAATCACCGCTTTTTTCGCGCTGAAGGTTTTCCCTGACGCGGTTTTTACACCAATGGCTTTGCCATTTTCAATGATGATTTCAGTGACGTCTTGTTGGGTCAGCACCTTTCCGCCATGATTTTCAATAATTTTGGCAATACTGTGCATTAAATTCCCCACACCACCGCGGCTAATTGAAAGCCCATTGAGGTGGTCACTTAAGCTTTCTAAAAATGAAAATGTCGCCCCACCCGTCACATCAGGGCCATAATCAAGGTGAAAAGCCCAAGGAATAAACAGTGCTCGGGTTTTTGGATGCGTAAAATAGTCTTCTGAAAATTGGCGAGTGGATTTAAGTATTAATTGCGCTAAATTAAGCGACTCCCCCATGCCTAAGTTTCTAACCATAGAAAACAGCTGCTTAGCGGCTTTAAATGAGGGTAATTCCATTTGCATTAAAGGTGCAAAATGCCCAACGTTTTTTTGAAAGTAACGGAGTAATTCCCAGAAGCTGTCAGCATCTTGCGGGGAGTATTTGCGGAACATCGCATCGGTTTTCTCGCGGTCTTGGTAAACACCTATCCCATCGCCATCGGGAAATACGTTTGAATACGGGCGATCGCTGGTGACTATGTCAAAACCATTTTGATGTAGCTGGCTTTGATATTCTTGGTAAAACGGTGAACCTAAAAATAACCCAATATTGGTTGCATACAAGTCATGGTGAAAACCAGGCTGGGTAATTTCAGCAGTACGCGCCGCGCCACCTATCGTATCTTCACTTTCTAATACAACAACTTTAAGCCCTTTGTGAGCAAGTTTTGCACCTGCAACAAGGCCATTGTGACCACTGCCGATAATGACGACGTCATATTGTTCATCCATTATATTCCCCTTAATTTTTATTGTTAGCTTGAGGCCAGACCCAAGTGTTAGTTTACATGTAAACCATTTAAGTTTAGATAATGAATTTGATAACTTAGATTATTTTCTACTCTTTATTTTTGCAATTTATCTTATGCCATCTAACTCTTAAGATATGTCTTTATACTTCAAATAGATACAACAAAACAGTCATTTAGCATATCAAGTTAAAAGTGTCCTAATTTTCTTTTAAAAAACTCATTACTGTTTCTCTTACTATTGTTAAGCATTTCTAACGCATACTCACATTCGATGCAGATAACATAAAATTTAAAAAATACATTTTAAGCGCAATAATATTACTTCATCAATATACTCTTACTGCGTTCAAATAATAAAATGATAAGAGTAAATAAATCACAAAAAACAACTAGCATGTGTTTATTTTTTGATAATACCTTTTTAATCATCATACAAAATAAAAACTCAGTACATCGAAAATAATTAAAAACGCCATTAAAATAATAAAAACCATATTAGTCACTCAACCGTTTTTCAATTATCTACTTTTTATAATTCGTAAAACCTAAACTTTATATAGATAAAAACTTAATGTAAGATAAGAAAACACTAATAAAAATATATAATTAAACACCATTGGTGATGTATAGGAATTTGATTATTTCACCATTAAGCCAACAGTCCTAACACCAGATAAATTAATGATATATTGTATCAGTCAATTAACGATTAATGCGATAGAACTACACATTGGAATAATATAGTGTTATAACACACCGTATTAATTTAGTTAGTCGCAGACTAAAAAATCAAAAACACCAACTTGCTAAATATCACTACAATTAAATGTTATATACATACATGGTGGAATAACTGATGACAGATCTTATTTTAGGGGGAACAGTTTTTATACCTGGGATCATACTCATATTTTTTTTAGGGTTCTTTTCATGGCTAATCTTTAGGACTGTTTATATAAATTTAATGAGCAAATATGAATATGCAGGGAACCTATTTGATATCTCCATGTTATTTTTATGTATTTTATGCATACACTTCATTATAAACTCGTAGTTGGTAAAAATGAATATCAGAAAATATTTAATCATTGTTCTCTCTTTGTTCATCATTATTTCTTCTATTTATTTACTCTGGAACCATTATGCATTAAGCCCGTGGACTCGTGATGGCCGGATAAGGGCTGAAATCAACCAAGTGACCGCTGAAGTTTCAGGTAAAATTGATAATCTTTTAATCATTGATAACCAAGAAGTTAAAAAAGGTGATTTGTTATTAATTATAGACCCGACAGATTACGAAATTAAAGTTCGCCAATCTGAACTCGAACTCAACGAGCTGGTTATTCAACATAACTTTGCAAAAAACCAATTAGCTAGGCGAACAAAACTAAACCAAGTCGCCATTTCAAAAGAAGAGCTTGAAGATGCTCAGTCTCGGCTAGCGAGTCTGACTCAAAAGATAGAGTTGGCGAAAGTAAAAATAAACAAAGCAAAACTTGATCTTTCAAGAACGAAAATATCCTCCCCCGTTAATGGCTTTATCACAAACTTAAACCTTAGAGCGGGTAATTATATTAATGCAGGCTCACCGTTGTTCGCTATTGTAGATAAAGACTCCTACTATGTTATCGCCTATTTGGAAGAAACTAAAATGACAAATGTGGTTATAGGGGATAGTGCAAAAATACAGCTATATGGCAATAACAATGAATTAAGAGGAAAAGTACAAAGTATCGGCCGTGCAATCGATGATAATAACTCATCAACAGGTAACCAACTATTGGAAAATGTGCAGCCCAACTACCCGTGGGTTAGGCTAGCCCAACGTGTGCCAGTCAAAATATCGCTGCAAAACAGCCAAAATATATCCTTGATCCCAGGAACGACTTGCACTGTATTTATTGAAGAGTAAGCAATGAAATTAAACTGGTTATTTGCAGTCAAGTATACATTAGCTATTTTACTTGCTTGGTTTTTATCCTCTTATTTTGGCTTTGATAAGCCATATTGGTCGATGATGACCGTTGCTATTATTGGCTATCCAGATCCATCACTAAGCTTAGCTAAAATGGCTGCAAGATTATCGGGTAGTGTTATTGGGGTTATTGCTGTTACTCTCATTGCCAATATCAGCATCAACGATCATTGGATTTTTACTGCATTAATCATTATTTGGCTATCAGTATGTCTTTTTATGACATTAATTTCGCGTTATATGATGCCATATATGTTTTCGTTATCAGGTTATACCTCTGCAATCATTGCTTTCGGTACGTCAGTATTTCCATTACCAATGACGATTTTTAACTTATCTCAAGAACGGTTAATGGAAGTGACGATTGGGATTATCGTGTACACTTTTATAACCTACCTGCTGCCTAATCAATCGAACATACCTCAAACAAAATTAATCGATAAAAAAATAAAAACAGAAAAAAAACAGTTATTATCAAACTTGTTTAAACACCAAAATGATAAAATTCATACAAGCTTAAAAAGTGTACTGGAAAGTAGCATTAGCTATGATGAAACAAGCCAATATGAAAGTCATTTTTTATCGTTTAAAACAGCAAAGCGTAAAGCAAAACAGTTACCTATGCTGATCGTTTTTTCCATCATGGGCATGGTTGATAAACACTTTTTAAAATACACCAGCTACAAACAATTTTTAGACTTTAAAAAACAAGAACGTGATTTAACTGATAACAGCTTTTATTATTTTTTTGATTGGAAAGATGCTTTTTTAAATACGCTTAGGCTAGTGATCAGCCTGGTTATTAGCGTATTATTTTGGCTAAACACAGGCTGGGAATATGGTTATATTCTCCCTGTATTAGTGAGTATTTCATTTACATTTGGAGTGACTATTCCCAATGCAAATAAACTCGCCTTTATTATATTTGTCGTTGCTCTTCTAGTGATCATTATCAGCTACATACTAAAATTTTATTTTTTAATTCAAGCATCTAGTTATGCTCAAGCTGTAATGATCATGGCTCCAATATTTTTAATTCTTGGTGTTTTAAAATCCGTAGGTAAACTCGCCTTTTTGCTTTCTCATGTCGTATGTATTTCTATGATATTTCTCATTAATTTCACCAATCCAATGGATTTTGATTTTTCTTACTTTGCTAACACCTCAATTGCACTTATTTTTTCCATTATCATTGTGATATTGATGCTATATATCATCCCACTAAGTAGTGCTCAGCAAATCGAGTCACGTAAAATGAATTTTATGTTGCAAAAAATTAGCAGCATGACATCTAAAGACCTTAATTCAGATAAATTAAAAAATACGATGCTATTGAATATTAGTGCTATTTCTAACCCTAAGCACATTAATAAACTTTATGTTTTATTGTCCTTAATTAGTCTCTACCAATTAGCTAAGTCACATGACGCTAAAGATAAAATTTTTCATCTTATTCATAGTGTATCTGTAGGTAAAGATAAGAGTTCGATTCTTTCCTCAATAAATTTAGAGGATAAATCAAACTCTGACATTAGCTTAAAATATAGTCATAATATTCTCAATTTCTTGCTCTAATTATACTCGAGGTGGACATGTTTGAATTATTAACTGCAATTGGTATTGGGCTTGCCGTATTATTACCCTTGTCTAATCCATTAACAACTGTTGCATTATTTCTCGGCTTATCGGGTGGAATGACGATTGATGCTCGTAAGAAAACCATAAATACAACGCCTATTTATGTTTTTTTTATTATGCTTGTTTCATGGTATTCAGGCCAAGCTATTATGAACACATTCGGTGTCAGTATTCCAGGATTAAGAATTGCAGGCGGTTTTATTGTCGCTTACATTGGCTTTAGAATGCTATTTCCAGTTGTTGAAGCCAATAAAAATAGTGATGAAGAAAAGATATTGGATAACACCTCTAGCATTGCTTTCGTTCCTTTAGCAATGCCAAGCACTGCGGGGCCTGGAACAATTGCAATGATCATCAGTATGGCCTCATCTGTCATCACGAATGAAAGTGAATACCCTCATTGGGTTGTTTTAATTGCCCCACCATTAGTTTTTTTCTTATTTTCCATTATTCTTTGGGCCTGTTTGAAAAGCTCAAATATGATCATGAAATTTTTTGGAACAAATGGTATCGATGCAATATCAAGAATAATGGGATTTTTATTAGTTTGTATGGGAGTGCAGTTTATTATCACAGGAATTGGTGAATTAACCCGATCGGGCTTCTTTTATTAACTATTTCCCTATAACCATAATTAAACTTAGGCAAAATTAAAAGGACTGAGCCCTGTCATATACAGAATTCAGTCCTTAAGGGCAGATTACGTTATTGTCTAGTTTTATGGCGTCAGTTCACTTTTAGGGAACCTACCATCTGATTTATTTACATTCCTAATATCAATGCATTAGTGACTAGTAAACAAAAAGTGGCGATAACAACAACAGCCACAAACATCACTTTCATGTGAATTAACTCATCATAGGTGTTGATTCAGTTAACTGTAGTCCATGAATAAGATAATACCTAGCTCAATGACAATCATGCCTATGATGTATGCATTTAATAAACCTTATATACAACAAAACCTCGCATAACGAGGTTTTGAATAATATTCTAACTGGCTATTAATAAGCCTAAGGTTTTATCGCACTTTTACAAAAGTTTGAATAATTAAACCTAAATAGATTTTATTAATTATTACAGTGCAATTACGTTTGCAGCTGCTGGGCCTTTTGCGCCATTTTCGATAGAAAATGAAACTTGTTGGCCTTCAGCTAAAGATTTAAAGTTATCGCTCTGGATTGCAGAGAAGTGAACAAACACATCTTTGCTGCCATCTGCAGGAGTAATAAAACCAAAACCTTTATCGTCGTTAAACCATTTTACTGAACCAGTCATTGTATTAGACATAGAATTTCCTTTAATTTTTTAGATTTGCCATAAGGCATATTTTTGTTTGGTTGTTTATTGGTACTTATGGAATTAATTAGAAGGAATTCGCAATGAAGGGGTATCTGAGATAACGCTTAATGGTGAACAACTTTAAACTGACTAGCATAAATAGGCCTGTACTTCCAAACCAGTGAGAGTATTAAGCCACACATAAAACATAATTGCAATTTTATTTTACGCCCTGACACAAAATCATGTGTAATTTTATCAAAATCACACTGAGTAAATCGCCGCTTTAACCCTAATTTCAGACATAAAAAAACCCGCCAAACCTGGCGGGTTAATATTGTTAACATTATGATTTTACATCTTTATTTTCAATCGCGATGACTTGCGCTTTTTCTTCCTCTGGAATTTCATATTCAATATCTAATGCTAATAACCCACCCGATAATTCAGCAGATTCAATTTTCACATTTTTACCTAAATTAAATTCAAGGGAGAACTTGTTTTGAGTGATCCCTTTGTGGATCCATTTTTCTGAATCATTGTTTAATTCTGTGGATTGCTCACCTTGTATACACAGTTTCCCACCTTTCATGGATACCGTTAAATCATCTTCCTTATAACCTGGCACACTCACCGTTAATTGATAGTGAGTGTCATCTATTTGTTTTAAATTATAAGGATGTTCTGAAGTTAATGGGCGATTACCTGTTAATTGACTAAACAATCTATCTATTTGATCAAATCTGTTTGAAAGCAAGTTATCAGATAATGCAGGGAATAATGAAAAAGATCGAATGTTAGACATAAACGCTCCTTCAATATTGTATATCGCAAACTAAACACATATAACCTATGCACCACTCATCGTAAACCTAGTGTGGAGTAACCCTTTACCTCGGTGCATTATTTATATAAGGCTCACAGCGAATATTTCAAGTTCTCAATAGCACTTTTTTTCAATTTTTTATTGGTAGGTTTTAAATATTAATTGGGAGATAAAATAGGCATATTGGATATTATTTGCAGGTTATCCCACCGTCTTTATTACTGGGCAAATAGGATAGGGATCATTAATGCAGAATTATGATATTGATTAATGGATAACTAAAAGTCACTCACGCTCATTATTAGTTTGAATAAAAACGCCCCACCGTCCGCCTAACGCGCAACGATAAGGCTATTAATTTATAATATTCAAATAGATAATAAAATCACACAGGCATTGACATAATTTCTTGGTATGCTGCCACTAACTTATTACGTACTTGGATACCCATTTGCAGGCTTAGACTGGCTTTTTGCATATCCACCATCACATCATTCAGGGAAATATCTTGCTTCCCAAGAGTGAAATCTTCAATTTGCTTCGCGGAGTCATTGCGCGTTTTATTGATTTGGTTAACGGATGCAACAAGGTGATCCGCAAAGCCTACAGGCTCGATAGCAGGTTTTATTGGGTTAGTCGCTTGCGTCGCCACCACATTTAATTGTGAAATAACCCCTTCAATGGCTTGAACTGTCATGATGCTCTCTTCTCAATATAGTGAATATGTACCACTAATTCATTCGTCGAGCTTACCCTACCACACCCTTTTTAACTTGAAGCCGATAAATAACACCAAATTTATAGGCTGATTCCGTCATTAGATTGCCCCAAGACAAGAAATAATAGCAAAGTGAAAAAGTGACGTTACGAAGAGGGAAATAACATTGTTTCACCAAAAGTATTTTCATCCGTCTAGTAGTCTGCCAAGCAGGGAATATTTATGAGTGCCGCATCTAAAGACACAGGAGAGGCTAAAAAAGGGTTTGCCTCAATGGTTGACCGCATTAAAGCCGATCCTAAAATACCGTTAATGATAGCAGCAGCTGCTGCCGTCGCAATTATCGTTGCCCTCCTTCTCTGGTTACGCAGCCCCGACTACCGTGTTCTGCTTAGCAACCTAAGTGCTAAGGATGGTGGGGATATTGTTGGTCAGCTAACGCAGATGAACGTCCCTTATCAAATTGCTGATAATGGTAGCGCCATTTTAGTTCCCGCCGATAAAGTGCATGAGTTGCGCTTAAAGCTGGCGCAATCAGGCTTACCCAAAGGGGGTAACACCGGTTTTGAACTGTTGGATAAAGAACAGTTTGGTATTAGCCAGTTTAGCGAACAAATTAACTACCAACGTGCGTTAGAAGGTGAGTTATCGCGCACTATTGAGTCACTCAGCCCTGTACAAAGCGCTCGGGTACACTTAGCTATCCCTAAACCGACGTTGTTTGTGCGTGAGCAAAAATTGCCGACTGCATCGGTCACTGTGGGCTTATTGCCGGGCAGAATGCTTGATGAAGGGCAAATTAGCGCTATCGTCCATATGGTGTCAAGTAGTGTCACTGGACTGACGGCGACAAATGTCATTATTGTTGACCAAGCGGGTCGCTTACTCACCAATAACGATAACAGCCAGCAATCCGCCAACAGTGCGCAAATTAAAATGACTAAAGAGATGGAATCCCATCTTAAACAGCGCATTGAAGACATTCTTTCCCCATTAGTGGGCCGTGCCAATATTCATGCACAAGTCACCGCGCAAATGGATTTCTCCAAGGTTGAACAAACCTCGGAAGAATATAAGCCGAACCAAACAGCAGATAGCGCCGCTATTCGTTCCCGCCAAAACAGCCAAAGTATGCAAAATAACAATGGCGGAACAGGTGGCGTGCCGGGTGCGTTATCAAACCAACCTGTTAGCGCACCAAATGCGCCAATTGAAACGAATAAAGATAATAAAGACGCACAGCAAACCACCAATAACCGGAATAACACGACTAACTCGCAAAGCGATGAAACCACCAATTACGAGGTGGATCGCAAAATTAGTCACACTCAACGGCAAATTGGCGTGGTTGATAGGCTCTCGGTCGCAGTTATCGTCAATTACCATTCACAAGAAGGTGAAAATGGCGCAGAAATGAAACCATTGCCACCGGAAATGATGCAGCAAATTGAAGCATTAACCCGTGAAGCCATGGGCTACTCAACCGCGCGCGGTGACTCATTAAATATCACCAACTCGTTATTTACGAATGATACGCCAATTGAAGTTGAACCATCATTACTGGAAAGCCCGCAGTTTATCGCCCAGTTACTGGATTACGGCAAAATTCTGCTAATTGCCCTAATTGCTTGGTTTATGTGGCGTTTTGGTATCAAACCACAATGGGTTAAATACCGTAAAACGCAGCAAGCGCAAACTGATGCCGAAATGTTTGTGGCAACTCAGATGAAAACACCACTTGTGGTGGACGAAGAAATTAACGAAGACATGGATGAGCAAACTCGCCGCCGTCTGACTCGCCAACGTGTTAGCGCTGAAATTCAAAGTCAACGTATTCGCGAAATGGCTGAAAAAGACCCACAAATCGTGGCAATGGTTATCCGTCAGTGGTTAGGAAAAGCGTAATGAGTTTAAGTGGAACAGAAAAAAGCGCCGTGATGTTAATGACACTCGGCGAAGATCAGGCGGCAGAAGTGTTTAAGCACCTGAATCCAAAAGAAGTTCAGCAACTGAGTATGGCGGTGTCTAACATGCGCCAGATCTCCAATAACGAACTGGCGGAAGTTCTCACCGAGTTTGAAGAGTCGGCAATTCAATTTGCGGCGCTGAACATTAATACCAATGACTACCTGCGCTCCGTGCTTATTAAAGCGCTGGGTGAAGAGCGTGCGGCAAGCCTGCTTGAGGATATCTTTGAAAAACAAGAGACTACCTCAGGTATCGAAAGCCTCAACTATATGGAACCACAAACCGTTGCCGATATTATCCGTGATGAACATCCACAGATTATCGCTACCATTTTGGTTCACTTAAAACGCAACCTTGCAGCCGATGTATTGGAACTGTTCGAAGAGCGCCAACGCAACGACATTATGCTGCGTATCGCAACATTCGGTGGCGTACAGCCTGCTGCACTCGCCGAACTGACCGAAGTGTTAAACAATTTGCTGGATGGCCAAAACCTCAAACGCAGCAAAATGGGTGGCATAAGAACTGCGGCAGAAATTATCAACCTGATGAAGAGCCAGCAAGAGGAAAGCGTTATCGATGCAATGCGTGATTACGATGGCGAATTGGCACAGCGCATCATTGATGAAATGTTCCTGTTCGAAAACCTTATCGAAGTGGACAACCGCAGCATTCAACGTATTTTGCAAGAAGTGTCTACCGACTCGCTGGTTATTGCCCTCAAAGGCAGCAACCAAGCTCTGCGCGACCACTTCCTCAACAATATGGCAGCACGTGCGGCGGAAATTGTTCGCGACGATTTGGAATCGCGCTCGCCAGTGCGTATGTCCCAAGTGGAAAACGAACAGAAAGCTATCCTGCTGGTTGTTCGCCGCTTAGTCGAGAAAGGCGAAATCGCCATCGGTGGTGGAGACGACGTGTATGTCTAAAACAAAACCGACCCATGACCAATGGCAGCCTTGGAAATTACGCGAACTTAATCAATGGGAGCTGAACTCATCCGCTATTCCATCATTAAGTGACGTCCCAGAGCCCGATGCGCCCAAAGTGCCGTGCCTTGAGCCAAAAGAAGTGTTAGAGCAAATTAACCTGCTCGATAACATTAAAGAAGATGCCCAGCGTACTGGGTATCAACAAGGTCATGAAAAAGGCCAAAAAGACGGTTATCAAGCCGGGTTTGAACAAGGTTTACGGGCGGGCGAAGAGCAAGGGCGTGAGCAAGCGCTCGCTTTACAGCAACCCGTTATTGAGACGTGGCAGAAATTATTGTCGGAGTTTAATTACTCCCTCGATACCTTCGATACCGTGGTAACCACCAAATTATTACAGATTGCCTTAACGGCGGCTAAGCAAGTGCTTGGGCAGTCTACAGTATGTGATGGCACAGCCCTACTCGAAGAGATCAGTAATCTATTACAGCAAAAGCCCATTTTCACTGGGCAGCCTGAGTTGCACGTCAACCCGAATCACTTTGAGTTGATTGAACAACACCTTGGCTCGTTACTAAGCCTGCATGGGTGGCGCTTAGTGGCTGACCCGAAACTGCACTTAGGTGGCTGTCGTGTGGTCGCCGAAGACGGTGAAATCGATATGACTGTTGCGACACGTTGGCAAGAATTGTGCCGTTTATATGCACCGGAGAGCCTTTCATGACCGCACGTTTGGGACGCTGGATTGCCTCGCTTGATGATTTAGGATCGCGGATGAAAGGGATCCCGATGGTGCGCCGTTATGGTCGTTTAACCAAAATTACGGGGTTAGTTATGGAAGCCGAGGGGATAAAAATGCCCCTCGGTGCCACCTGTTTTATTGAGCGTTCCATTAACGGCGGCACGGATGAAGTGGTTTGTGAGGTGGTCGGGTTTAACGGCCCACGCATGCTCCTGATGCCACTCGCCGATCTCGAAGGGATTGCGCCTGGTGCCCGTGTGTATGCACAATCAACAGGTGACGACGGCCAAACCAGCCGCTTACTGCCGATTGGTAATGAATTGCTGGGTCGCGTATTGGATGCCCAAGGCACCCCCCTTGATGGTAAAGGGCCTTTAGAAGTGAAAACCCGAGCACCGCTCATCACGCCACCGATCAACCCGCTAGAGCGTACGCCGATTAGCAGCGTGCTGGATGTCGGTGTTCGCGCAATTAATGCCTTACTCACCGTTGGCCGTGGGCAGCGTATGGGCCTGTTTGCGGGCTCAGGTGTGGGTAAAAGTGTGCTTCTAGGTATGATGGCGCGGTTTACGCAAGCCGATATTATCGTGGTTGGTTTAATTGGTGAACGGGGACGTGAAGTTAAAGACTTTATCGAAAATATTTTAGGTGCAGAAGGCTTAAAACGAGCCGTCGTGGTTGCTGCACCTGCGGATGTTTCGCCGCTTTTGCGTATGCAAGGTGCCTCCTACGCCACACGTATTGCCGAATATTTTCGCGACCAAGGCCTAAGCGTATTGCTGATTATGGACTCACTCACCCGTTACAGCATGGCACAACGTGAAATTGCCCTTGCTGTAGGTGAGCCCCCTGCAACAAAAGGCTACCCACCGTCTGTTTTCGCTAAATTGCCTGCGCTCGTTGAACGTGCCGGTAACGGTAAAAATGGCGGCTCGATCACCGCGTTTTATACCGTATTGACCGAAGGGGATGACCAGCAAGACCCAATTGCAGACTCTGCTCGCGCTATTCTTGATGGGCACATTGTGCTTTCGCGCTCTTTAGCCGAGTCTGGGCACTACCCTGCTATTGATGTCGAAGCCTCTATAAGCCGTGCGATGACCGAATTAATTCCGAAGGAACACTATCGGAAGATTCAGCGGTTTAAACAATTAACGTCAAGCTACCAGCGTAACCGCGATTTAATCAACGTGGGGGCGTATGCCATGGGGAGCGACCCTATGTTGGATACCGCTATTCAGTATTACCCACGGATGTCGAAATTTTTGCAGCAAGATATTGATGAGCGTTGTGACTATCAAACCGCTTGCGAACAACTCATGCATGTTGTTCCCAACGAGTAATGAGGGGATAAATGGCCAAAAACAATGCGTTGGCAACTTTGCTCAGTTTAGCTGAGGAAGCCTCTGAAGAGGCCGCAAAAGTGTTAGCTCAAGTGCGCCAAACACACACGCAAATGGCGCAACAACTGAGCATGTTGGAAAACTATCAATCTGAATACCGACAAAAGCTAAACCAAACGCTACACAGCGGTATGGCATCGGATAAGTGGCAGAATTACCAACAGTTTTTGGTCACATTAGAACTGACCATCGAACAACAACAGCAGCAACTTAATGTATGGGAACAACGGGTTAACGATGCCAACCGCCATTGGCAAGAAAAACAGCAACGCGTCAATGCATTCGATACCTTAATTCAACGCGCTGAACAAACTGAATACCAACGTCAAAATCGCTTAGAGCAAAAACAAATGGATGAATTTGCCCAACGCGCGACTTTACGGAGACCACAATAGATGGACATCAACGCTAACAGCGTGCCAACACTTGCGCCTGCCAAAAACAGTAACGCGCAGCAACAAAATGAATCACGCATTGATGAAAACCAAGCCCCAGCGCTACCTTTCCAAGCGGTGCTGGATAACCAACAGCCTGCGCCTAAAGAAAGCACGGTGACCTCGCCTGTTGACGAAAAGTCAGTCAATAAAGAGATTGTTGATAATAAGCTGGCTGGTGCTAATGAAAAATCTGCTGAACCCGCCAGTGGCGTGCAAAAAAGTGCTGAAAACACCATCGAACAGTTGAATTTTAGCCGTAATTTGCGCCCAGATAGCGTACAAACCGCATTGAATGCCGATTTATTAACAGGTAAAGAAGCCAATGAGCAATCTTGGCTCAATAACTTAAAACAATCGTTAAGCAATCAAGCCCAATTAACAGGGAAACCGTTGACAGCGCCAGAAGCGCATCCCACTCTTGGGGCATTTACCCAGCGTATGCAACAGCTTAACCAAGGTACTCACGATGCGTTACCTGATGACGGCAAGCACCTCGAAGGTTCGCAATTGCAATTAGCGGGTGAAGACGAAGCTCCTGCTTTAGGCACCGTGATTAAGAACGAAAAAGAAGAGCGCCGCGACCAACCGCTCTTTGCACTTGATAACCAACGTGATGTTCGTGGTAAAAACCTGACTCAGGACTTTATGCCGTTGAACAAAAAAGTCAGCGACAAAGACGCCCTTACTAACATGCAACCTCTGACGAATGAAACGTTAAGTCAAACAGCAAAAGGCGCGTTTACCTTGCAAACGGACACTGGGGCATTTACCACCAGTGCCTCACAGCATACCTCCGCGCAGCCAATCAGTATGATGCCGACGGCCTCAACAGTTCAAGCGGCGACGATGAATGCGCCAACCGCGGCCCCTACCCTGCATTTAAGCAGCCAATTAGGCAGTGAAGCATGGCAACAGCAATTGAGCCAGCACATGCTGTTTTTCTCACGCCAAGGGGTTTCACAAGCACAAATTCGTTTACACCCTGAAGAGTTAGGTTCGCTCAATGTGCATTTACGCATTGAAGACAACCAAGCGGTGATGCACTTTGTGTCGCCTCACAGCCATGTACGCGCAGCGATGGAATCGATGATGCCAGTCCTACGCAGTGCACTGCAAGAAAGTGGCATTCATTTGGCACAAGGCTCTGTGGGGCAGGAGAACTTAAACCACCAATCCGATGGTTCGCAACAAGGTTCACAACAGCAACACGATGGGCAAATTCAAGCAACACATCCGTCGGTCGGCGTGGTTGGCATCAGTGAGTCTAACGCCACTGTTTCTACGAAAACGACCCAAGTTCGCCAAGGTGGCATCAGTACCTTTGCATAATTAATAAACAAAATGCGGTGATTTCACAACTAAAGCGCCGAGTTACCGCCTTTTTGTTTCGTTTTTCACTCCTTTAACTCTCAACAAGCAAGCCATAATGCTAGAGATCATAAAGAAAAAAACCCATTTGGGTTTAGCATCCAAGAAACAGGAATTCAGCTAACATGTCGTCACGCAAAGAATCTAAACGTTCGAATAAAGGGTTGCTCATTCTGTTCGCCCTTGTTGCCCTCGCGGGTGCTGGTTTTGGTGGGTACACCTGGTGGACGACACAGCAAGGCCCTCAAGCGCTGAGTGAAGAAGAAAAGCGCCCAAATATGCCTCAACCAATCTTTATGGAATTAGAGCCATTTACGGTGAACTTAGCTGGCGTCGACGGCCCTGACCGTGTGCTCTATATCCACGTGACATTGCGCCTTGCGAATGAAAAATCTCGCAAGCAACTTCATGAATACCTTCCTGAAGTTCGCAGTCGCTTACTGCTACTTTTATCAGAGCAAAAAGCCAAAAACATTGAAAATCATGATGGTAAGTTGCAGCTAATGAAAGAAATTAAGCAAACACTCACTCCAACCCTGATCCCCGGCGATACCGATCAGGATATTTCCGATGTGTTATTTACGACTTTTATTCTGCGGTAATATTCATGAGCGATAATATTTTATCTCAGGCTGAAATTGATGCGCTTCTTAATGATGATGCGCCATCAAGCAATACGCCTGCACCTGAAATGCAAGGGAAAGACCACGTTCGCCCTTACGACCCGAATACCCAACGTCGGGTTATTCGTGAGCGTATGCAGTCCCTTGAAATCATTAATGAGCGTTTCGCTCGTCAGTTCCGCATGGGTCTGTTTAACATGTTGCGCCGTAGCCCCGACATCACCGTCGGCGGTATTAAAATCGAGCCTTATCATGAATTTGCTCGTAACTTACCGGTGCCAACAAACTTAAACCTGATCCACATGCCACCGTTGCGAGGCACTGCCCTATTTACCTTCGAACCTGCGTTAGTCTATATAGCCGTTGATAACTTATTTGGTGGCGATGGCCGTTTCCCTGTTCGCCAAGAAGGTAAAGAGTTTACCAATACCGAACAGCGCATTATTAATCGCATGTTGAAATTAGCACTGGGCGCTTACCGTGATGCCTGGAAGCCCATTGCCGATATCGAAGTGGAATATGTGCGCTCCGAAGTGCAAGTTAAATTTACCAATATCACCACCTCGCCAAACGACATTGTCGTCACGACCCCATTTTTAGTTGAAATTGGTAACACGGTGGGTGAATTCAGTATTTGTATCCCTATTGCCATGATTGAGCCGTTGCGTGAGCGTTTAATCAACCCACCAGTGGAACAAGGGCATCAGGAAAATGAAGCGTGGGTCTCTAACCTTGTGACCCAAGTGAAACGTTCTGAACTTGAGTTGGTTGCCAACTTTGTTGACATTCCAATGCGAATTTCTCGCTTACTGCAACTGCAAAAAGGGGATGTCATCCCTATTGAGAAGCCAGACCGCCTGATGGTGAATGTCGATGGCGTGCCTGTCTTAACCAGTCAATACGGCACCCAAAATGGCCAATATGCGTTGCGTGTAGAACATTTGATTAACCCTGTTTTAAACACTCTAGATGAGGAAAGTACCAATGAGTGAGGCGAAGAACTCTCCTGATGCATCAACCAATCACGACAGTGAAGACCTGTGGGCTGAAGCGTTAGAACAGCAAAAAAAAGCGGAATCCGCCTCTGCTGGTGCACAGGCCTTTGATAACTTTGATGGGCAAAACCCATTAAATCAGTTATCCGATATCGACATGATTATGGATATTCCCGTTCGCCTATCGGTTGAGCTGGGTCGCACAAAAATGACCATTAAAAAGCTGCTGAGTTTATCCCAAGGTTCCGTAGTGTCTTTAGACGGTTTAGCGGGCGAGCCACTGGATATTTTAATCAACGGTTATTTAATTGCGCAGGGTGAAGTGGTCGTGGTTTCAGATAATTACGGTATTCGTATTACTGACATCATTACGCCATCAGAACGTATGCGCCGCTTGAGCCGTTAAGATACAAGGGCAATTGCCAATGACGATGTTTTCGCAAATCGAGCCAGTGACGCCAGCGCAAACGGCACCTTTTTTATCCAATACGATTGCGCACAGTGAACCCAATGCACCCGCCATTAACCAAAACGATAGCTTGGTGCAAATTTCAGGTTCGCTCGGCGGTATTATTTTGCTGATCCTAGCAGGTGCTTGGTTGGTGAAAAAGCTAGGGTTCGCGCCGAAGAAATTTGGCAAAGACTCACTGGTGAAAGTCAAAAGCAGTTGCTCATTAGGCAATAAAGAACGGGTTGTGGTGGTCGAAGTAAATAACGAATGTTTGGTTCTCGGGGTGACAGCGCAAAGTATCAATGTGCTGCATCAATATCCTGCACAAACTGAACATTTGCCCGTTTTAACCAATGAGCCACTGACTTTCCAATCTGTTTTCAAGAAAAAACAAGATGCTGCGAACCTTGCGGCGTCAGTGACTCCTTTGTATAAGTAGCCGGAAGCTCGCATGTTACCTGTAAAAAACTCGCTGTTCGTTGCTGCGCTTCTGTTTGCTTTACCCAATTCTGCTTTTGCAGCATTACCCGCGGTTATCAGCCATAGCTTGGCTGATGGCGGGCAAACTTGGTCGTTACCCGTCCAAACCTTACTGTTTTTAACGTTATTGGGCTTTATTCCCGCTTTACTGTTAATGATGACCAGCTTTACGCGCATCATTATCGTGCTGGGGTTACTGCGAAACGCATTAGGGACGCCATCCGCCCCACCTAACCAAGTGTTGCTCGGCTTAGCGCTTTTTCTGACGTTTTTCGTGATGTCCCCTGTGGCTGACCAAGTCTATCGCGAAGCGTATCAACCCTTTAGCGAAGATAAAATCAGCCTTGAAACGGCGCTGGAAAAAGGCACTGCACCACTACGCACCTTTATGTTAGGGCAAACCCGTGAATCTGACCTTGCGTTATTCGCACGTATCGCCAAAGTAGGCGATATCCAAGAGGCCAAAGACGTGCCGCTGCGCATTTTAGTCCCTGCGTTTATTACCAGTGAGCTAAAAACTGCATTTCAGATTGGTTTTACGATTTTTATTCCGTTTTTGATCATTGACTTAGTGGTCGCCAGCGTCTTGATGGCACTGGGGATGATGATGGTTCCCCCAGCAACAGTTTCATTGCCATTTAAGCTGATGTTATTTGTTCTCGTCGATGGCTGGCAATTATTGCTTGGCTCATTATCGCAAAGCTTTTTTAATTAGGAGCAATTATGACACCTGAATCCGTAATGGCGATGGGAACAGAAGCGATGAAAATTGCGTTGATGCTAGCAGCGCCGCTATTACTTGCTGCCCTTGCGGCAGGTTTAATTATCAGCTTGCTACAAGCTGCGACCCAAGTTAACGAGATGACGTTATCTTTTATTCCCAAAATTTTGTCGGTAATTTCGGTGATCATTATTGCTGGCCCATGGATGCTCAATCTATTGATTGATTACATGCGTACGTTGCTCAGTAATTTACCCTTTATGATTGGCTAACAATGTTAACCATTACCAGCGAAACCCTGACCCTTTGGCTCAGCCAAGGTTTTTACCCGTTTATACGCCTCTTAGCGCTGCTGGGTACAGCGCCTTTTTTCAATGAAAAACAGTCTATTACCAAAGTTCGTGTTGCCCTCGCCTTTTTTGTCGTGTTAATTGTTTCCCCGCAACTTCCCGTCGTGAATATTCCGTTATTTTCGGCAATGGGCTTATGGGTGATTGTGCAACAAATGGTGATTGGCGTCGCGATGGGCCTAACGATGCAAATGGCGTTTGCCGCCGTTCGTCATGCAGGGGAAGTGATTGGTTTACAGATGGGGTTATCGTTCGCCACCTTTTTTGACCCAACGGGTGGCCCAAACATGCCAATTTTAGGGCGTATTTTTAACGTGATCACGATTTTGTTGTTTCTCGCCTTTGATGGCCATTTATGGCTGATTTATATTGTTGTGAACTCATTTGAGCTGATCCCCATTCAAACCAATCCCCTTAACCGCGACGGTTTTTGGGTATTTGCACAATTTGCAAACACTATATTTATTAATGGGTTAATGCTAGCCTTACCCTTTATCACGCTGTTTTTGATCCTCAACCTCGCACTGGGTATTCTCAACCGTATGACCCCACAACTCTCCGTTTTCGTGGTTGGTTTTCCGCTCACCCTGACCATCGGTATCAGCATGTTAGGGTTAATTATCTCCATCCTCCCCCGCTATACCGAACGCCTTATCCACCAAGCGTTCGAGCAACTTTCACTAATGTTTAATTTGTTTGTTTGAGTATTGGTATTTAGTTAATGACCTATTCACACATTATCAGAACCCTTTTTTGAACCTGATAATTAACGTAAACCAAGAAAAATTGATGATGATTTCCATATAATTCCCCCTTATTAAACTGTTAAAACCCGTTTCTTGTTTCAGGGTTGTTGCTGTAGTTGAAGCTGCCTGCATGGCAGCGATAAATACCCGCATCTTGTTTCATTTCTAAGCTATTACGAGATAGTGACAAGATGTATTTCGTGTTAAACACATCACTAACCTAATCAAGAAATTCGCTTAAATAAATATCAATTATTGATAGGCAAAGTTAATAATTGATCAGCTAATAGGATAGGATAAATAGATTTTATTATGAGCAACGGCCTTCTAAGCCGTAGTACTAGGCTGCCTATGTGGCAGTGAACCACGATTCAAAGTGAAAGAAGATGACCCGAAATTTCTAAGCTGCCTGTGCGGCAGTGAACATTTTGGGGAAGAGGGGAAAACTTTCTAGGGGTTTCTAAGCTGCCTGTACGGCAGTGAACCTCTGTTTCTCTCTATCACGGTCATATGCAACTTTCTAAGCTGCCTGTACGGCAGTGAACATAATCGGATATGTATTACTCATGCTAATACATTTCTAAGCTGCCTATACGGCAGTGAACTGGGGGGAGTTGAATTGCACCTCGCGCCGCTATTTCTAAGCTGCCTATGCGGCAGTGAACAATGTTAATTCAGGAGCAACAAAATGCAGATATTTCTAAGCTGCCTGTGCGGCAGTGAACCATCAACTCTGGAAAGAACACATATACAGACATTTCTAAGCTGCCTGTGCGGCAGTGAACTGTCCGTGACCTCTTACAACGGGCAGATGGCTTTTCTAAGCTGCCTGTGCGGCAGTGAACTTCTACTATCGCATGGCAGATGCAATGTTAAATTTCTAAGCTGCCTGTGCGGCAGTGAACAAACCATCTCTCAACGTGTAAAAAGTCGGCGATTTCTAAGCTGCCTGTGCGGCAGTGAACGGTATTTAAGTGACAAAGAAATAGCTCTGTTTTTTTCTAAGCTGCCTGTGCGGCAGTGAACCTAGGCATGAATAGTGCGCAAATTGATAATAATTTCTAAGCTGCCTGTGCGGCAGTGAACCTCCTTGAGTTTCATGTATTCGCTTGTGTGTGTTTCTAAGCTGCCTGTGCGGCAGTGAACCTCAGGGTGCTGGGGAGTCAAAATATTATAAATTTCTAAGCTGCCTGTGCGGCAGTGAACTTTAATATCAGTAGGTTGCGTGACTTGTTCTGTTTCTAAGCTGCCTGTGCGGCAGTGAACTAAATCACGCTGTGGCTGCTTTCTGTTTTCACCTTTCTAAGCTGCCTGTGCGGCAGTGAACCCTCCTGCTACAGAGTGATTGTAATCTGTAGGTTTCTAAGCTGCCTGTGCGGCAGTGAACATTTCTCAAGCATATCGAACATGTTCTTTAGAGTTTCTAAGCTGCCTGTGCGGCAGTGAACCTTTAGTGGCGCTCAAACTGGCTCAATGGGATTTTCTAAGCTGCCTGTGCGGCAGTGAACATTTGGGAGCTTAGGCTCCCTTTTTTATTTGATTTCTAAGCTGCCTGTGCGGCAGTGAACTATAAATCTCAAAACAAAAAACAAGCTATAACAATTAGTTAAGGGTATTTATTAAAAAATACCCTTTTATTTCATCAATTATATAGCTTGTTGATTTTACTGCTTATTTTTAAAGAGCCAAAAACAAAGGTTAAAAATGCGGAACCGTCGCAATCAAATCTGAGCCATTCGCAACTTGGCTTAGGCCATAACAATTAAAAGGCCCTTTTTGCTCACTCATCGCCATCACCCGTTCAATAAATAATGGAAAAGGTCGCCCACTTCCCTCTGTATTTTTCGCATGTAGGCTTTCAACCCAAATAAACGGTAGGCGGTTATTGGCTTTAGGCTTGCTTTTGGATAACACCGCTAAACTGATCTCCAACGATTGCCCCGTTTTTTCCGACCATAGCTGCGCTTTTTTCTGCATATCCGTCTCTATTCGGCTTTTCCCTTTCACATGGCGCCGAATATAACTCACAAAAACAGATTGCGCGG
Source organism: Providencia sp. R33 (assembly GCF_019343475.1). Taxonomy (NCBI): domain Bacteria; kingdom Pseudomonadati; phylum Pseudomonadota; class Gammaproteobacteria; order Enterobacterales; family Morganellaceae; genus Providencia; species Providencia sp. R33. Next base: position 2,171,828 of record NZ_CP072453.1, read on the forward strand.
GAGCCTGTTGAATTGACTTGATATGCACATAATCCGCTAGCCTCGCTAACCATTTTGCTACATCCAGTTGTTCAAGCTCACCTTGCGTGTTGGCATGCAAACGGATTTTTTTGCCCAAACGAAAACCCACACTGCCATACTCAGGGAAAGCAACTGCAATGGGGCTTTCCCCTTGTTGTGATTGGTTATCCACCAGCGCAATATGAATTTGTTGGTAAACCTTTTGCCACAGAAAATCCAAAGGAACCGTCGAGTCAGGCAGTAAGGTGACGTCCTGATAATAATTCATAAGCCACCTTATTTATCACTTTCGCCAAAGACGCCACCACGAACCAACACCGCCATCACATAGTGTTCGTCTTCAACACGCGCCAATTTTTCGCCTCGAGCCCACTTATCAAAATGTGTATAAAAATCCTGATTATCTTTTGGTGTTCGGTAAGCCGTGCCCAGATTGGTGACTGCACCATAAGGCTCAATGGCAATCGCCCCAGCGCCACTGTCGCTACCATAAGCGGGGTACCATGTGTCGATGGAGCGCAATGCATTACCAATTTTTTGTGAATGCATCGCCGCATGGTCGTTAACGTGGTACAGAATTTTACTTTTATCCCCTTTGCCTTTATCCATCACCAGTTCTTCACTTGGGTAAACTTCTTGGGCTTTGCCCAACTGAGAATAGGTGGTGATTTCCAGCAGTAATGCCCCTTGCGGATTCGCGAGTGCCGCCGCAATTTTTTCGCCTAGCTGAGCAATTTTTTCATCTTGATTATCAAATTGGTGAATGCTGTATTGAGTCGCATCAAATACCCACTGAGCTTCTTGCCCTTGGTTAAGCACTTTCACATTCACTTCAATTTGCTCAGCGCCGACTCGGTTGCGCCACAAAAAGCGCCCATTGGCGATATTTTGTGCATAACGACGACCTAACTCGCGAAAACCTTCTTTTTCGATATATTCCGTCGCCGCTTTTGAATAACTTTGTTTAAAGAGTGCATTATTACAAGCCGAAGGTGTTTCAACACCACCAAGGATTTTTAGCGTAAATTGGTGCATTAAGGTGTCTTGGTCAGTGCCTAATGCGCAGGCATCAACGGTCTGTAAATTAGCTTTCTCAACCTCTGAGTTTAATTTGAGTGGGTCATTTTTTACCGCCCCTTTTAGGCGGTTTGAAATCGTGCCACGAACAGATTTTTCTTGTAATGATAATGGTGCAAATTGCGATTTATCATCCCAGCGTGTCCCGTAAAAATAACCATCCGATGGAACCAGTTTTTTTTCAAATGCTAAAACAGATGCTACATCATTATTCTTCGCCATTAGCTATTCTCCACTCGAAATCAATTTGGATGCCACTTGTTGGCATAAATAAAGGTCATGGGACTCGTCATAAGCATACTCCCACAATATGTCATCAATACGCTGAGCGCGATTGACCAAAATAAACTCGCCTAATGTCACAATACTTTCCGCAAACCTGTGATGGGTTGTCGCATCCCTCTGGTTTTTTGCTTGAGCCAAGGGGGAAATCCCCTGATATCCCGTTGCGATAGGTACTATCCAGCCTGATGTTTTGCGCTGACTGCGCCACTCAAAGTGTGTTTTCCCCTCGTTTTCTTTGATTATTTCAACGCATCTATTTTCTACTGCCACGTAATCAATTAAGGCATCCATGGCATCTTGCCCTTCATCCATTGCCTCAATCATTAAGTCACGTCGTTCAATTAGTGCATAACCTGGCATGATACTATTGAGCAAACTTTGCTTTGATTTCCCTTCGAGGTCTTCGGATAGCACAATGTGCGATGATGGCTTTTCTAAAGAAAGAATATCGCCACCCGCTAATTTCATGGTCAGCACCAAGTCATAAAGGGTTTGCAAAATAGGTGAATCAGCAGGAAGTGCTTGTGCTTCCCCTTGATTTTCCACACCATATTTAATCAGTAGCGACACCGTTAAATGGCAGCGAGCCTCTTCAATAAATGCGGAGCGTGTCCCATCATTGTTTAATGGATTCCCCGTCCCCACAATTGAGCTCACATAATCATTAGGCCCGCGATAGGTTTGTAAATCGCATTCATGACTGATCACTGCAATTGAATCCAATAGCATATTCAGGCCATCAATCGCTCGTAGTTTTCGCTCAAGGGCATGCATAAAGCCGAGCCAAGCCGTCATTGCAGGGAAACCAATGGTATACGGGCTTGATAGGGCATTGGCATTTTGGATTTTGATATATGGAAGCTTGAGTATAAAAGTTGAGCTCATCGTAATAGCTCCTTATTTAGCGCAATAATCCCTTCAATTACCGTAAATTCATCGATACCAAAATGAATGGCTTTTTTCCCCAACACTTTTTTGTAATGTCGCACAAATTGCTGAGTGATCAGGTTGATAATCACAGATACCCATTCATCTGAATCATTACGTTGTTGGTTGGGGAATAGCCAGATTTGTTGCTCTTTGGGTAACTGCGTCGGTAAATTGATATTGCTTTGCTCGAACTCACGCCGCACTTCCCACATCATTAGCATTAGGTAATCCATATACTCCTGAATTCGCCTATCACGGTACTCAATAAAACGACCACCACGCTGCTCTTTTGGTAAGCTAATTAGCCCATGAAATGCCTCTAAGGTTTCTTTTACCTGCCAAGGATTTAAGCTATTCATAAAGAAATCATGGGTGGGCATTCGGCGTTGCCGCTGGGTAATTTTAGGGGGTAATGAGGCGAGTAAGTGCGCTTTCCCTGCATTTTGGTTATTTAATACCGAAATATTTTGCGGTTTAGTTCCCCCAAAGCCTATGGTCGTTAGCCCATAAATTTCTTTATAGCCCGTTTCGCTATATTCGCTTTTGCGTTTTAAATCACGCAACACTTTGGTTTGCTCAGAAAAACGAATAACATCAAGGCGTTTACGTAATTCAAAAACTAACCCAGACGGCGTTAATGGCGATAATAAATGGTATTCGGTATCTTCCATCCAAACAGGGAAATAGACTTGTTTGATTTTCGAGCTGGTGATCACCGTGTCATCTATTGTAATCATGGCTAAAAAGCCATCTCGAAGCCCTTGATAACTTTCACCGCCTTGATTAAGCAAATCTTTTGCTAACGGGGTTTCATCCTCAATATGTGCAAGTAATGTTTTATTATCTTGTAATTTAAGCGTGAGAAATTTATACACATCAAGTGCCGCAGCATTACCTAATGCGTCTGTTTCAACAACCACATTCCCAGTACGCAAAAAACCGTCATTAACCCGCTCAGAGTTCGCTAATATCGCGGTGACATAACCGTTTTTGTTCTTTCTTGAACTTGGGTGGCTAAACGTGCAAGGGTGGGTTGATAAAGATATTTGCCCCGCTCGCTTAGCCGCATTTGGTAACCATTGTTCTAACGAAAAAACCAAGTCGCACTCCTGTTGCAACTGCTGCATTTCATTATCATTCATCGATGCCTTGGTATTTTTTTTAAGCCAACCTTCTTTACGCTCCGCAAAAAAGGCCTCTATTGCTGGATCTAACATAGTGAATGGTCCTTGTGACTTAAATTTTTACTCGGAAACTTTAAATGTGCTAAGCCCAAATTGGTCGTTATAGTGAAGGTGAGTCCCACTCACTTTGCGTGGTGAAAAACTGATTTCACCGTACCGCTTAGAAAGCTGCTCCGCTTGGTGGTATTCATTTTCCCTATTTTCTAACGATTGTTGGTAATCCCTCACTAACCATAATCTCTGTGTTAATCGTGCTGCCACGGGTTGAAAATCAATCCCATATTCCTGACTGTTATCGACCCAACCACTGTCTTTGCTGTACTCACAAAAATGAAGTCTATTTTTTGCTGATAAAATGAGTGATAAACGTACCTCTGGTGCACTTCTTCTAAATGAAACAAACTGCTGCGGAAGTGCTGTCATCCACCATCCCCCACTCACATAGCCCCAAAGCGTCGTTGGTCGGTTTTTCGCAACAGTCGCTTCTGATAAAAATGAAGAACGTTTTCTAACCGTCGTTTTGATCTGTGCTTTTTCGGGGGAGCGTCCCATCAACCGTTCGATAGCTGCATGTTCTAAGCAGGCCAAATTAGTCTGTTGCTGTTTTTCCCAGTCTAAAATAGGCTGAATTCGGGGGATTGCATCGACAGATTGCTGTAATTGCTGTTCATCCACCAGCTGGTACAAGTCATGAGTCGTGAGCTGCAAACTCAGATGGCCATTTTCATACCCCGGTTTGCAGAAGGCATCTTGGCCTTTATTACCCAGAAATCCTTTCCAGTTATATTGCAACAACGCCATATTCGGGCTTGAGATCTCACCCTCACGGTGCCGTCTAACGCGGCCTGCCATCTGAATAATGGAACGATAAGAAGAAGGCTCAACCACCGCCCAGTCAAAATCGTGGTCGCGCCCGACCTCTTCGACAGGCGTCGCAACCAGAATAAAAATCAGGTGCTTCGCTTTGCCTTGCTGATGTACTTGCTCTAAATGCTGGCGAATAAGGGTATTTTGAAAAGCCTCGGGTTGCTCTCCCATTTTTTCTTTGCGTTTTAATACTGCATCAAGGTGTTTTTCTTGTTCGTGACGTAGCAACAATACCTGCTGGCTGTGATACGCCATCGTTCGAATTTCCACATCTTCAGGCCATTCATTCGCAAGTAAATAATGGGTTAATGCAACACACACGGGGATATTGGCAACGCGTACGACGCCAAAGGAAACATTCAGTTGAGTTTGCATTTCAGAACAGAAATGATTGCGATGTAAATCAAGAATAGCTTGCTGAATATGGGCGAAATATTGAGGTTGAAGCGCAGTATTCCCCCCCTTTTCCATTGGCACAATAAATGCTTTTCGGCGCGCCACTAATGATTTTAGTGCCTTAACGCGCCTTTCAATAAATGCGGCGTGGTATTGGCGGTAATAGTTAAGAGTCTTCTCATCATCAGCCGCGTTTATTGTTGCTATCTGGCATGAATGTGTGCATCGGTTTTTCTTTTCGTTATATTGCCCTTCATCCACCCAAATACAGCCCACTTGAGGTGACTTTTGCTGGCTCAGCGCATGAATTCGCCAACCCAGTTGATAGGCATTAAAATAGAAAAGCGCCAGCGTTGGGGTGATTGTTGCCGATGAAATCATGACTTTACGCCCTAACATTCCCGCCAAATGGACTAAACGTCCGATAGCCGCAGCATCATCACCGATGAAATCATCAATCTCATCAATGACTAAATCTGATGACATTAACCGAAGGTAAGGAAGAATATAGCGCCCACCACGAATGGTTTCTGTCGCCCCCATGATATGGTCAATAGTACAAGCGAGAACTGGCGCGTAGAGCAAAGCCCTGTCTTTAGGGCGAGTTAACACGGTTGAAAGCTCATCCTCGGGCAAGCAACCTTGCCAGCTTTCTGCCAACCAATTAAGTTCTAACCCTTCATCATCAAAAAGCCTGTCTTGGGACTCCGAACCGAATTCGTCTAATTGGTGCTCTTTTTCAATAATTTTCTGTTTATCGTTTTCTTCTTGGTGTAGTTCTAACACCGCTTTAGAGCCAATCAATGCCGCAAGGTTATCTTCCGCTATCCCTAAACGCTCACGGTATTCGTCCCCGGTTTGCAGAGTAAGCGTTCGTAAACCCAGCGCGAGAACAAAACGTAAACTTTGCTTATCCTCAGAGAGCGCTTGCATGATTTTGGCATTTGCAGTGGTTTTTCCACTCCCCGTACTCGCCATATTCACGATAAAATAGCCTTGAGTTTTATCTTGTTGCTCTTCTCGATACTGGTAAATATGGTTAACGACATCCTCTTGCCAGCTGAATTTCCCAGTGGCATTTTTGTCATGTTTCAGCTTTTCGATATCGCTGGCAAGTCGCGGTTCTGATTCAAAAAAGGGCAAATATTCGGTGACATTCGCCGCCGTCTTTGCAACATTAACTAAGTGCTCATCAAGCTTTTGTTTGTACTGCATCACACCATCAAGGCGTTGGGTATTGGCGTAGAGCGGAATGTGCGATTGCCAATCTGGATCCGCATTTTTAGATGAATAATTGTGATCCCCTAACATTAAACATAAGCGGGCCTGTTGGGCGACCAACCGCCAGCAGCCATTTTCCAGCGCTTCATTAAGCAAGGGAAGTTGGTGTTTAAGGTGTTCCGCCGCTTGGCTCACTGCAAGCTTCCAGGTTAGTGATTCGCTTAATAAGCCTTCGGGAAATTCAAAACATTGGCTCACACGGCCTTCATATTCTTGCAGGTTATAATTATTTTGATATCCCCATTGCTCATCGATTATTTTCAATAAATTATCGAGTGAATCGCATGCTTTACCCGCAAAGCTATTTCGTCTTTCTTGATTTTCAATAAACGGTAATCGGTGGTGAGAAACAATCAGCCAAACTATTAGCGATGCAGCATCAGGCAATGCTGTTAACGGTTTTTCTCGGGTTTTATTTTCTTGTATCCCTACTTTTAATTGCTGCTCACTCCATGAAGATGTGATCAGCGCTGTTATCCAACTTTCATCATTGTTAGGCTCGCTTTGGCTTTTTACCAATGCGCTAAACAATAAAACGGAGACCCACTCATGCCTTAAAGGATCACCTTTAAAATGCATTCTTGAGTTCGGATTGAGTTTATCCTGAAAAAGTTGCGAGGCCTTTCCCCAATCATGGAATAATGCAGCGAGGCGAGTTAATGCATTAATTAGTGGCAAGTATTTCCAATTATTCTCGTGTTCACTCCCAAGCAACGATTTCTCTGTTCGATTGACTGGCACAAAACCTTGCTCATTAAATTTATTTTTTTGCCCAACCACCCATAATAGTTGGCTACGTGAGCGAGAACGTACCCAATGGCAACTCACGGCGGTGTTCCGGCTCGCGCTTTGTCGCAGCAGTTTTTTGACGGTCTGCAAGCCATCTTCCGTAATCAGTGTTTGCCATGTATTGTCACCAATGCGATTAGCAAAGGCATCAAGCACGCGGCGGGTTCTTTTGAGGGCATGTTTTTCGCACTGTGAAATAAAGGTCACCATCATAGGGATGCACCTTGCGACGCTTGCTCCGTGTGGCCTTGTAACGCTATCGATTTAACGGTATCAAATAAAAAGTCCAAAGCATGGTGATCAACAAACGACTGCAAAATTTGTTGGCGAAACTCTTGCTCTGTCGCCTCTTCCTTTGCACAAATAAACGCCCATGGTAAAACGATGACATCTTTAATTAAGTCCGCCACATCAAAAACTAATGCCCCACGCCGTGTTTTTCCATGCATCACAGCAAAGCCGTGGGGAATACCGAGAACCCATAAACAACTGGCTGCCAACCCATAGGCAAGGTAATTGCCATGATTAAGAAAGGCATTCGCTTTATCTGCGGCTTGGTGTTGACGTTTAAAGTTTTTCTGCCCTGAATTATTCGCAGCGTATTTATATAAGGCTTTGGTTAATTGTGCTTCAGTCAGGAGTAATTCTTGGGTATCTTTTGCAGATTCAGTACGTTGATAAAAGGTTGAAAATGCACTTTGCAGCACGTTATCTTGGTAAATAAACCCTTCATTTTGTAAATCACGAGAGCTTTGCCAGACTTTTTGCAGATATTGAATTCGAGATTGTTGTAGTTTTTTCGCCGCAGATAAGCGTTTTTCATCCTCAAACCAAAAACTTAACCAACCTTGCAGGTATTCTGTCGGTCGATATTCACCTTGTGGCGTCATCCACTCCACTTCGGTGGACATATATAACGGCGTGCCACCGCCACCACAAAAACCAACTAAGACCCCTGCTTGAGATAACATTCGCATCGCAGCTTGGGTGATCGAGGTTCCCGTTCCCAGTAAAATAACGGTGGTATTTGCAATAGGAATATTAAAGTAGAGGTTTTCATTTTTCGCTTCAGTGAAATACAGCACCCTGCCATCTTTTTGCATCACGCGGCAGTATTCTAGGTAGTACATATTGGCGCGTTTGGAATGCAAAATAGTTTTGAGATCTGAAGGCAAAAAACCATCCATTACGATTTAATATCCTTTTAAATTGATAAATTTACTGAATGTTTTAAGTCTAATTAGAATCCACTTCCCCTCACGAAACAAGTCAAAACCAGCACTAAAGTAAAATTTGTGAGGCATTTGGCAAAAGTCACGGAAAGAATAACTTTTTAGAGGTAAGAATTATTGGATAAAAGGCTGCCTATATGGCAGTGAACGACTTGAACCAGCAACCTACCGATTATGAGTCTTTCTAAGCTGCCTATGTGGCAGTGAACTATCTTCGAATGGACCATTGCGCGTTTCAACATTTCTAAGCTGCCTATGTGGCAGTGAACACTTTTTCGTGCTCTCCGTAACCTTGTTTTACTTTTCTAAGCTGCCTATGTGGCAGTGAACAAGACCATAAACCTGATGACCTGCGCCCATTTTTTCTAAGCTGCCTATGTGGCAGTAAACAATATCCGGATGAGCAACTCCGCAATAAGGTGTTTCTAAGCTGCCTATGTGGCAGTAAACAGTTTAATAAAATTATTACCTTTATCGTAAATTTTCTAAGCTGCCTATGTGGCAGTAAACTTTCTACATGCCAAGCGGCACAGGGAATTGTTTTTCTAAGCTGCCTATGTGGCAGTAAACGGAGTTCTGAAGCACTAAAAAATGCAAAAATTGTTTCTAAGCTGCCTATGTGGCAGTAAACGATAAAATATCAGAACTAAAGTGAATCACAACAAACCCTTATCGATAAAAACAGAGAAATACCTTCTTTTTGCATCGAATTCATAACGTGTTGTTTTAAGTCGCATTTTTAAAGAGAAAGAAATAAAGGGTAAATTTAGGATAGCACAACTTAGTTTTCACATTAGTTGAGGAAAGCCCCAAAAAAAAAAACCGCGCTCCAATGACGGCAAAGCGCGGTTGAGTAGAACTCAATATTAAGATGATTAACGGCTACCGAATAACGACATGCTATTTAAATCTTTAAAAATGCTTTGTGAAGCTTCAAACATCGCTTTTTCTTTATAATAATCCGTTGTGGTACCTGTCCAATTGGTCTCAAGCAATTCACTTTTACGTGCAGCATTTTGAATAGAGCGCGTGTCTGCTAAGAAATCCAATTTATCAATTTCTTGCAACTGTAAACCTTGTTTCGCTTCAATATTGGAAATTTGGTCGAGCGCCGCTTTAATGCCGCGGTTTGCTTCATCCATCCCTGCTTGAGCGCGGTCTAAATCGGCTTGAGGTGCGTCTTGCTGTGGAATTTTCAGGGCTGCGATACCTGCATTCAATGCTTTGAAAACATTGACTACATTGCTGCTGTCTGTATCAAATACCTGAGCACCCGTAAAGTATGTCGTCATTTCACGGTCACTGGAGACATTTTGCATCACCGCTTTATCACCACCGTGATAGAGCACATCACCATCTGCGTTAATTTCAAAAGGCGGTTTATCCGATTTAAAACCAGCAAAAATATAGCGGCCATTACCGTCGGTGGAATTACCAAGCCCCACTAACTGCTCTTTTAAACCCGTTAATTGCTCAGCGAGTGTATTGCGGTCTTTATCACTCAAACCCCCTTGGTTAGAGGCTTGAATAATTGTGGTATCGATTTGCGTGGTGACATCGTTCATTTGAGTCAAAATACTCATTTGCAATGTCATACCCGTTTTCGCAAACCCACGGCTGGCAACATATTGCTGGTTGCGGGTTTCTGCTTGGTTAATTCGTACCGCTTGGGATGACGCTTGCGGGTCATCTGACGGTTTGGCCACACGCTTACCTGACGCTAATTGGCTACCTGCTTCCATCCAACGCGCTTGGGAATTATTCATATCCTGTAAGCGTTGGTGGTAAATCATATTTGTGCTTAAACGCATCGCTAAATCCTTATTATGTCGCTAAAACTTAGAACGCACGCATCAGCGCATTAAACAAATCGTCCACGGTTTTCAACACTTGTGCATTGGCGTTGAAAAACTGGGTGATCTTCTGCATTTGAATACTTTCTTCGTTCATATTCACGCCAGAGATGGCTTGCTCTTGTTCATAAAAGCTCTCTGTCATTTTGTTTTGCGTTTCAGCGTCAATTTGGGCTTGCTTAGTTTTGCTTCCTACATCATTGACGAGTGTCGCGTAGAAGTCAGAAAACGTTGAGCCGCCATCAATCAGTTTTTGGTCTTGTAATTTGACGAGTTCTTTGATGTTTTCGTTATCACCTGGGCCACTGTCTTTGCTACCTGCGCCAGCAAATTTGCTTGCATCATTAATCAGCGTTTGCATGCCATTAATCACGCCATTCACAGGTTTTGCGAGGAATGAATCACCTTTTTGTGCGCTACTGTTGCTGATATTGATTTCAATACCATCAAATTTCAGCATTGTCGCCGTTGAGTCGTCGTCTAAAGCGACTTTCGTGCCTTCGGGTAAACGCGTCACATTCCAGCCGTCATCACCAAAGCGAATTTCATAATTACTGCCCGTGACTTTGGAAACATCACTGTATTTCAAGTCAAAATCGGCTTTGCCTGTATTGTGGGTATTGCTCACCACATTACCTTTACCGATTTCAAAGAAGTTCTCACCCGTTGTGCCGCTGGCATCATAGCCTTTGCTGTGGACTTCATTGAATTTGGTGGCAAAAACCAGCGCAAGCTTATTGAGTTTTTGATACGCGGGGTCGATAACCTCTTGGCGTGAGCGCAAAATACCGCTTAGCTCGCCACCACGGAAAGATTCATCAGGAATTTCACGAGCTTGGCCATTTGCACCAACGAAACCAACGCTAAAGCGGCTGTCATCTTTTGAGGATGGGACAGCTTCTAAACGGTTCGCTTTTTCGCCTGTGACTAACGGTAAGCCATTGGCAAACGTAACGTTATAGTTGCCGTTTTGCTCAATCACTTTGACACCAATTAACGAGTTGACCTCGTTAACTAAACGGTCGCGCACATCGAGTAAATCATTCGGTTCAGAGCCACTAACAGAACGCACGCGGGAAATCTGCTGGTTTAAACCGGCAATTTTCTCAGCGTAGATATTGATATCTTTCACCTTGTTTTCGATTTGGCGATTAACATCACGTTCCATTTCTTGCAGGCGTCTGTCCGCTTCTTTAAATTGACTCACCAGCGCATTGGAGTTGCCAAGGAAAACATCAATTAATGTTTTATCGCTGGCATCGCTCGTCGCCGCATCCAATGACGTGAAGAAGCTGCCAATATTGCTGGAAATATCTTCGATATCATTAGTTAGCAAATCATCGACTTTATTACAGTTCTTAACGTACGCTTCGTAGTCACCACTGCGAGCACGAGCTTGGCTGTACTGCGCATTGATAAATTCATCAAACTCACGGCGAACATGGCTGAAATAAGTGCCGTTACCAAAATAGCCACTCGGTGTCATCGTACCGGGATTCTCCCCGAAAACAGCACTTTGGCGGTGATAATACCCTACACCTGCGTTGGCTAAGTTGTTAGAAATCACACTTAACCCGCCTTGTGCAGCGTTCACACCACTGAGCGCATTATTCATTACATTGTTCAGCATAAGCTTTCCTGTTCTGGGTGCGTATCGCGTTCATTGGCTGACACAATGTCGGTGATAGCAACTCAAATTATTTAGAGCATGTTTAGTTATCGGAAAATCGGCGTAATTATTTAGCCCTAACTCGTATAAATTCCATGTTTTTAGAAAATATCGTTTAAGTCGATGGTATAGGCCTGTACCGCTCGTGATGCTGAGGTATTCGCCGCAGGTTGATGGCCTCGTATCTGGTTAATTAATGTGATTAATTTGTCGGAATACCCCGGGTCGGTGGCATAACCTGCTTGGTGTAAACGGCGAGCCGCAATCTCAGGGGTTGGCGCTTTTTTGACGTCTTTATAACGCGGGTTATCCGTCAATAAACTGATGTAATCTGCGATGGCTTCTTCATAGGAGCCATACACACGGAAATCATCACGCATTTTAACCGTTTGCCCGTTGATCACTTCCGTCGTCATGATATTGGTGACAGGCCCCTGCCAGCTTTTCCCAGCTTTAATCCCAAATAAGTTATGGCTGGTTTTTCCATCCATTTTTAAAATTTCTCGTTGCCCCCAGCCGCTCTCCAACGCCGCTTGCGCTAATACCAGAAAATGGGAAATGCCACTGTCTTTACTCGCCGCTTTGGCAGGCTCAAGTAAACGACTGATAAAGTTGCTGCTGTTGAGTGATAACGCTTTGATTTTTTGCAAAGGAGCAGAAAGCGCATCCCCCATCGGGGCAAAATGGCGCATCATCTGTTCCATATTAAATGGCGGCAAGGATTGCACCGTTTTTTCATCAAATGGTAATAAACTGTTGGAATTTGGGACGCTTGACGTATGTTGGTCGCGAGTCAATTGTTGGTACATCATCTCCCCAAAACCTAACCCTTTTTGGGAGAGGTCTTGGGCGATTTGTTGGTCATACATACTGGTCAACATGCGAGTTTGGTCATTAGAAAATAGACCATCCTGCGGGAGTGCGTCACGCATGCTTTTTAGCATCATTTGGACAAATGTCGCTTCCAATTGCTGCGTGACTTGGCGCAGCCCTTGCTCCGTGTTTTTATTCAACTCGCCCTTTAACTGACTCAGTGACTGCAAATCGAACGCCGCACCTTGCAATAGCTGCATATCACCCATTAGATAATCTCCAATTTCGCACGTAAGCAACCTGCGCTTTCCATCGCTTGTAAAATCGACATTAAGTCGTTTGGTGTTGCCCCTAACGTATTCAAGGCTTGGATCACTTGGTTAAGTTGTACGCTGGCATTCACTTTTTGCAATGCGCCGCCACGATCTTGTACACCAACACTGGTGTTACGGGTTACCACGGTTTGCCCGCCCGCAAATGGCGTATCTGGCTGGCTAACTTGGGTTTGTCTTTCCACGGTGACTGCCAAACTGCCATGCGCCACCGCGCAGCTTTCCAGTGTCACACTACGGTTGATCACCACCGAGCCTGTCCGTGAATTCAATATCACCTTAGCTTCAGCCATTGGCGTGCGAACATTCAGTTCTTGGACTCGCGCGAGGAAACGGACTTGGTCGCGGTTATTGGCTGGTACTAATAATTGCACTGTACGGGAATCCAACGCGCTAGCCGTTCCCATTCCGCCCATACGATTCACTGCATCCGCGATATCTTGCGCCAATGTGAAGCTATCTTCGTTTAATTGCAGGTTAATAGCGCCACTTTGGCCAAAACTGCTTGGCAGTTCCCGCTCAATGGTTGCCCCGCCAGTAATGCGCCCACCATTCAGTTGGTTGACTTTGATGCTGCTACCACCGCCACTCGCACCAGCACCACCGACTAAGATGTTGCCCTGTGCCATGGCATAAATTTGCCCATCAACGCCTTTTAATGGCGTCATTAAGAGCGTACCGCCACGTAAGCTTTTGGCGTTACCCATGGAGGAGACCACGATATCCACCGATTGCCCTGTGCGCGCAAAAGGCGGCAGTTTTGCCGTGACCATCACCGCGGCCACGTTTTTGAGCTGCATATTGGTGCCCGGTGGAACGGTGATCCCCATCTGGGACAGCATGTTGTTCAAGCTTTGCGTGGTAAACGGCGTTTGCATGGTTTGGTCACCCGTGCCATCTAAGCCCACCACTAAACCGTAACCAATCAAGGCGTTATCGCGTACACCTTGAACAGTAGTTAAATCTTTAATACGCTCACTGTGCGCCGAAAAGGTAAAAAGGCAAAACAGTGATAGCAAAATTAATACGTTGTTTTTCATTGAATTCTCTCGGCCGTTACTCGCTAATGTTTAATTAATAAGGCGAAACATTTAAGAAAAAGCGTTGTAGCCAGCCCATATTTTGCGATTCGTTAATATAGCCATCGCCAACATATTCAATGCGAGCATCTGCCACTTGTGTGGAGCTCACATGGTTGTCTGAGCCGATAGTTCGTGGGTTGACGACCCCCGAAAAACGAATAGATTCTGTGCCTTGGTTAATGGCGATGCGTTTTTCACCCACCACATGCAAATTGCCGTTCGCCAGTAATTGGTCGACGGTCACCGTAATGGTTCCCTTAAAGGTGTTATTGGCGTTTGCGCCACCTTTACCACTAAAGTCACTGTTTCCTTTGATATCCAATTCGGTGTTATTGCCACCAATCCAACCTTGCATAAAGCCGGGCAATATGGCGGCGAGGAAACCGGTTTTGCCGCTGCGATTTGCATTGGCAGAGGAATTTTTGCTCGCACTGACGTTTTCTTGCAAATTAATGGTTAAAATATCGCCAACATTGCGCGGTCGCCTATCTTCAAAAAGAGGTTGATAACCGTAATAAGCGGGCTGTGCACTTTGGAAGATTGAACCGTTCGGTGACGGTGCTGTCGGGGCAGAAGGAATAGCCGTCGTTTGTGTATCCACTAACGGACGAGATGGAATGTGAGCACAACCGCTGGTGGCTAAAACCAAAACGGCAAGTAACCATACCTGTTTAGGTGCAGTAAAACGCATCTGCAACGCTGTTTTTTGCTGTTGGGAAATAAGGCCGCTTTCAATCATTATGCTACTCTTTTGCTGCTGTGTACGTTGTTTCATCCCAAAGAGATGTCTTTCATAGGGCGCTCACAACAAACCCGATGAGCGCCGATACAAAACCAATTACAGTTGCGTTAAACGCTGAAGCATTTGGTCAGATGCCGAAACAGCCTTACTGTTGATTTCGTAAGCGCGCTGAGTTTGGATCATATTGACCAGCTCTTCGGCGACGTTCACGTTCGAGGTTTCTAGCATATTTTGATAAAGTAGGCCGGCACCGTTAGTTCCCGGCGCGCTTTCATTCGGCGCACCTGAGCTCGCGGTTTCCATATAGAGGTTTTCCCCCATACTTTCCAAACCCGCATCGTTGATGAAAGTTGTCAGTGTAATTTGGCCGATTTGCTGCGGTTGGCTATCGCCATAAACGGTGATAGATACCGTACCATCACGCCCAATCGTTAAGCTGTTTGCGTTATCTGGCAAAGTAATTGCTGGAACGATTTGATAGCCGCTGGAGGTGACTAATTGGCCATCTTGGTTAGGTTGTAATGCACCATCACGGGTATAGGCATCAGTACCGTCAGGCATTTGCACATGTAAAAAACCTTGGCCTTTAATCGCAATATCCGTGGTGGTGCCCGTTTTATTCAATGCACCTTGTGCATGAATACGCATCGTGGCGACAGGGCGTGCCCCTGTCCCCAGCTGTAGCCCTGATGGCAATGACGTTTGTTCAGAGCTCATCGCACCTGGCTGGCGAATATTTTGGTACATTAAGTCTTCAAAAACAGCACGTTGGCGTTTAAAACCATTGGTGCTAACGTTTGCCAAGTTATTGGAAATAACGTCTAAGTTAGTTTGTTGAGCATCAAGCCCAGTTTTTGCAATCCATAATGAACGGATCATAATTATTCCTTACTGAATTTAGCTGACGGCAAGCAATTGGTTAGCACGTTGGGCATTTTCATCCGCACTGCGAACCACTTTCATTTGCATTTCAAAATGCCTTGCATTGGCTATCATTGATACCATCGCTTCTGCGGCATTGACGTTACTTCCCTCAATCACACCAGACGTCACAACGGCACGGTCACTCAGCGGCAACACGTTGCCGTTGGTCGCTTGCCCTTGAGGGGATAAATGAAATAACCCATCTTCCCCGCGGATCAAGTCTTGCGGCTGTGCTTCTACCACTTTTAGGCGACCAATCTGCCCTAACATCGTAGGCGGATCTGTCGCTAGCAATGCAGTGATGGTACCGTCCATACCGATAGTGATTTCTGCGTTCTGAGGAACGTTAATCGGCCCGCCATCCCCTTGAAGACGGCGCTCGCCAATCACTAACTCACCGTCACCCGAAATTTGGATATTCCCGTTACGGGTATAGGCTTCCGTCCCATCGGCTAATTCAACGGCTAAAAAGTGCTTATCGTTTAACGCAACATCCGTTGGCTTGCCTGTGTAGTTCAGCGGCCCTTGGCTCATATCTGCGCCGGGAGTTGAAGACACCACCAAGGTTCTGGTTTGTGCGCTATCCCCATTCACGGGCACAGCGCGCATGGCTGAGAGCTGCGCTTTAAACCCTGCGGTAGACACATTGGCAATATTGTTGGAAACCACCGCTTGGTTCTCAAGCGCATGGCGTGCTCCACCCATTGCGGTATAAATGACGTGATCCATGGCCACCCTCTAGGCTTATCGTAAGTTAACCAGCGTTTGTAACATTTGGTCTTGCGTTTTGATGGTTTGCGCGTTCGATTGGTAATTACGCTGCATCACAATCATGCTGATCAGCTCTTGGCTCATATCCACGTTTGAAGATTCCAATGCGCCACTGGTTAATTTACCGAATTGACCCACGCCTGGAACGCCATCCATCGGGTTACCCGAAGCATTAGAAGAAGCCCAGACGTTGCCCCCTTGGGAAACTAAACCATTCGGGTTAGCAAACGCAGAAAGTGCCACTTGCCCAACCACACGTTTTTGTTGGTTTGAGTAGTTAGCAACGATTAAGCCGTTATCTTCAATTTTGAAACTGGTGTATTCACCGGCAGGGAAACCATCAACATCAATGGCACTGACGGAAGACTCGCTCACTTTTTGTTGGCGAGTTTTGCTTAAATCAACGTTTAAAACACCGTTGTCAGCACCATTTAATCCGTTGTAATTAAAAGGAAATGAAGCTTTATCCGCGTCTTTTAGCTTTCCGTTACCATCGAACTCTAATTTGCCAAGTTCTTTCGCTGATTTATCGCCAGCATCTTTCGCATATGCCGTCCATTGGTTATCCGCATTTTTAACAAAATACACGGAAATTTCATGGGTATTACCTTGGCTATCGTATGCCGTCATTGTGGTGCTGAAATTATAGGTTGATGAATCATCAGGCTTGTCAATATCAAAGGCTTTATCTTTGATTTTGTCTTCTGAGTTCAAGTTAATGGTTAACTTGGCTAACTCAGATTTTTTCGCATCCATCATATCTGTTGGGATGTTTAGCGCTTCAGGGACACCACCGCTTTGAATGGTGATATTGCCTTTTTCATCGACGCTCGCAGGATAACCTGTCACCACCATGCCTTGGTTATTGACCAAATTACCGCTTTTGTCGCGTAGAAACTGGCCATCACGGCTGTAATAGGTATCGCCATTTTTGTCTTGAACGCGGAAAAAACCGCTGCCTGAAATCGCCACGTCTGTTGGTCTATCTGTACGTGTAATTGGGCCGTCTTTAAAGTTTTGAGTGACCGCCGCAACGTTAACGCCGAGGCCAACACCAGAACCTGCAAACATATCTGCAAATGAGGTGGTTGCACCTTTAAAGCCGTTGGTTGCGGAGTTGGCAATGTTATTACCAATTGAATCGAGCCCCGCGGATGCTGCATTTAAGCCACTGACTGCTTGTGAAAAAGACATATTTTCTCCATGAGTATTGGGGGTAAAAATTAAGAAGAAGGGTAAACTTTGAAGATGCTGCTAAGGGGTACACTTTGCCCAATGCCAACATCTAATAATGGCGCGTCAGACCCCGGTGTCACACCGTTGACGCGGGTATAGCCCAGTTTCGTGACTTCAACTTCAGCCCCGTTTCTGATAGCTCTCACATCAAAGTAATATTTCCCTTTCGTATCGGTGACTAAGTTGCCATTGTTGTCCAAACCGTCCCATGCCATGTCATAAATATCGGGTTTGACTTCAGAGTCATAGGTGATGGTTCGCACAACCATTTTGTTTTTGTCGCGAATGGTAATTTCAACGCTATCGGCCAATTTCGGTAAAAAGAAACCAAATGGCGATGAAATAAATTCAGATTTCGGCTCTTCGCCGCCCTCTTCTGAGGTATTTTGATTGCTCAATGCCGCAGTCGATGGGCTGTTCGGGCTAATCCCTTCATCTGGTAACGGGTTCGATGGTTTCGTTACTGTGCTATTTTCCCCTGAACTCTCTTTTTTGAGTGGGGCTAAAATAATTTCATTGCGAGGGATAAGCACACCTTTGCCCACCAATGCGGTCGCTTGTAGTGATTGCCCTGAGCCGATTTGTTGGGAAATACCACTCACGTTATCACTGAGTTTGTTCATACTTTCCAGCGTGGCAATTTGAGCCAATTGGCTGGTTAAGTCGGTATTTTCCATCGGCTTAGTTGGGTCTTGGTTTTGCATTTGCGTCACAATCATTTTTAAGAAAGTGTCACGCATGTCGTCACTTTGACTTTTCTTTGGCACGTTACTCGCCGCAGGCTCTGGTCCCGCGGTGGTGTTATCCAATGAATCGTACATCGTGGCTGCAATCCCCATTTCGTACCTCCGTTACTGGCCGATAGTCAGTGTTTTTTGCAGCAAAGTTTTTGCTGTATTCATCACTTCTAAGTTGGCTTGGTAGCTACGAGAAGCCGAAATGGTGTTGATCATTTCACCCACCATGTCCACGTTAGGCATTTGCACATAACCTTTTTCATCCGCTAAAGGGTGACCAGGCTTGTATTCCATACGCGGTGGTGCTGGGTCTTCAATCAGTTCACTGACTTTTACGCCACCGACTTCATGGCGGCCTTGCGGTGCCATTTGGAAAACCACTTGTTTGGCACGATATGGCTGGCCATCGGGTCCCGCGATACTTTCTGCGTTAGCCATGTTGCTCGCACTGACGTTTAAACGCTGAGACTGGGCGGTTAATGCAGATGCTGAAATGTCAAAAATACTCAGTAAGGCCATAATGATTACCCTTGCTGTAGAACAGCCAACATGCTTTTAACGCGGCTATTAATAAATGTAAGATCAGCCTGATATTTCAGGGTGTTATCGGCGAATTGACTGCGTTCAATATCCATATCGACGGTGTTACCATCCATTGAAGTTTGGTAAGGGACGCGGTATTTCAAATCCATATTTGGTGCTTTGATACCGCGACCTTCAATATGACCTTTGGCGGTTACCGCCAGTGCCACACCCTTGCCATTCACCGCGCCTCTATCCATTGCTTGTTGGAGCTGACGATTAAAATCAATATCCCGCGCCTGATAACCTGGTGTATCCGCATTAGCAATATTGGAAGCCAGAACGGTTTGCCTAGCTTCACGTATTGACAACGCCTGCTGCTGGAAGGCAAACGTGGCATTTAATTTATCAATCATGATGATCCTTAATGGATGTAAAGCGATGTTGACTACGAACGCTCGTTATATTCGCTCTCTCAATTAGGAAAAAACCATCAAGAGAGTACGAAAGTTAAAATTCGACGTGCATATCTTAGCGGTCTACTAAAAAATCTAATGGCGGGATAAAGGCAAAATAATTGACCTATTTGGCTCATTCATTATGAAAGAGGTGGGTAAACTGCAAGCGTGAAAAAGTATGTTGATAAAGGAGGCAGCAACCTGATGGCTAATCTTAAAAAATTAATCTATTGCATGATAATCAGTGGATTAAGCTTAACATCTGCGCTATCTCACGCGTCTCTACCGCAAGATATCAACAACTATTTTCGCCAAGTACATGGCAAAAATAACCACGTTTCAATTGAGATAAAAACGCCAATTGAAAAATGGCCAAACTGTGATAAACCGCAGATTAGCCCACCAATTGGTGGACGCAATATGGGAAATGTGTCCGTGCCAGTACAGTGTGGAAAGAAAAAACAATTTCTACAACTTACGGTCAATGTCACGGGGCAATATTATGTCTCAACCCGTAATTTAAATCGCGGAGAAACTATTGAATTTGTTGATATTGGCACAAAAAAAGGCCTGCTCCATAAATTACCTGCAGGTGCCAGTACGGACAAAATGGCGCTACGGGGTGCAATCGCACTGCGCACAATTACAGCAGGGCAAACATTTACCAAATCAATGGTAAGACAACCGTGGGCCATCAAAGCGGGTCAAACCGTATTTGTTTTTGCTAATGGCGATAATTTCTCGGTGAAGTATGAGGGACGCGCCATTAATAATGCCACCATTGGGCAAAATATTCGTGTAAGATTACTCAATGGTCAAGTGGTCAATGGGTTAGCACAAGAGAATGGCAGTGTTAATATCGCATTAAAATAAATGCCATCAAGACCGAATATGACGAGTCTGTATTTGATGTTAACTCACTCAAAATAAACCTTTATCGCATCAAGGCGACAAGTGAATGAGTCGCTAGGAGCTTACATAAGTAAGTGACTAGCGCGAATGAGCGTAAGTTAACGCAGAGGCGGCTTGAAATATGACGAATAAAGGCAATATTTTGTAACACTATAAACACTAAAGATCCCACAAAATACGCCGATAACTCTCATATGATAAAAATCGGGAATAGGAAAATACATTATGGCTATTGAGCAAACCCCTGCAATTTCTTCGCTGACTCAGGTAACAACCCGTGATCCTCAAGATGCGGCAGCCCCGATGCGCGATAAAAAAGTTGCTGCCGATGTCACCATTAAAGAAAGTACTTTTGCGCCGAGTGAGCTACAGAAAAAATTATTACAGCCACAAGCCTCTGATATCGATACTGCAAAAGTTGAAAAAATTAAGCAAGCTATCAAAGATGGCACCCTGACCATGGACACGGGGAAAATTGCTGATGGCATTTTACGTGATGCCCATGAATGTATGTTATCAATGAAATAAATAACCGCTATGACTGATGAATTACTGATATTGCTCGAGCAGCAGCTTTCCCATTTACAATCACTGCAAATTGTGATGAAAAATGAAGAAATTTTGTTAGGTTATCACCGTGTGCCTCCGTCCCCTTTTCAAGAAGCGACGGAGCAAAAACGCTTTCTGGTTGCCGCTATCAGCCATGGTGAAACCCATCGCTTACAGCTTGAAGCAAAAGGCGAAATGACCGCCCCCTATGAAGACGATGCAGCCTTGGCAGGTTTATGGGCAGCGATTAAAGTGTTAACCACTGACCTAAAAGAGCTGAATTATCGTAATCATCAAATGCTGCAATTACATATTGAGCTCAATAACCAGCGCCTTAATTTCGTTAAAAAACACAATAATCAATCAACCTATGGCGCTGATGGCTTAGAATCAAAACGCCCTGTTTTAGGTAAGAAGATTTCGATTTAGCTTACAGAGCAGTTTATTTAGATAGTATTAATTAAATAATAAACATTCTCTCATCTATCATTGTGAGAAGCCTTAATGCCGCGCCATTAGGCTTAATCTCTCCTCTTTCCCACTTAGATACACTCTCTTTTGTCATATTTAAGATCAGCGCAAGGGAAGATTGTGAGATATTATTTTGCTCACGAATGCGCTTAATATCTTCCCCGGTCATTGGTTTAGGGTGGGCAAATTTAGCTTTGAGTTCTTTGGCTTTTATTCGAGCTTCAATACGCCGTGCTGCACTATCATCGGTAACACCAACCGCTTCCATGTCTTCTGCAAATTGCAGTAATTCATTCATTTTATTATTCATAATTAACCTCCATTAACAGGTTAGCTTTTAGCATTTTCATTATTTTTTCATCATCTAATTGCAAAAGTACCTTCGCGATATCTTTATAAGATTCGAGAGTATCGTCCTCAATTTCTTTGGTTCCTTTTGCATTTAAACGAGATTTCAGCCAAGCGTCAGCAAAAAATAAGTGCCGCCCCTGCCTATAAAAAATAAGCGTTCTGACGCCTCCGCTTTTACCTTTTCCTTGTAGTGGCAAACGCTTTTTAATAACGCCGCCGCCAAGATGGGCTTCATATTGGCCTGCAAACACATCCATTGCCGCATTAATCAATTCAAAATCACTAATATTTATCTTTTTGATACTATTATTAAACATCTTCGTTTTATAGATAGCCATCCATAGCCCCCATAATTTTAACTGTAGTAAAAATTACCATAGTTTGAATAAAAGTAAATCCGAATTCAGGTTAAACTCCCCGTATGAGGTATACAAAAAAAGGAGCGGCTTGATAAGAATCGACCCGCTCCTTTTATCTCAATATCTTCGCAATTAACCTTGACGAATAAAGCCCCTTATCAACTACCACTAATCATTGATGTCATCCTAATTTTACGGTGATCTGTCATTTCTAAATTCGACATCACCACCAGTTGTGGCAGGCTGCGACGTAAGAAGCGCGACAGAATTAACCTCAACGCATGGTTCACGAGCAAGACATTTGGTGCCCCCATCGCCTCTTGGTGAGAAACCGCTTGCTCCGCTTGCGTTTGGATAAACTGTGCAAGGTTTGGCTCTAATCCACCGCCATTTTTCGCGGCTTGCAGAAGAATTTGCTCCAATCCGGCATCTAGCCCAATCACTTGAATTTCTTCCGCATTACCAAACCATTGCTGAGTAATTGCACGACCTAACGCAATGCGAACTTGTGAGGTGAGGTAATCAGTGTCTTTTTGCTCACCATTTTCCCCAGCCATTTCCGCTAACGTTTCAATGATGGTGCGCATATCGCGGATCACCACATCTTCCATTAATAAATTTTGTAAAACACGGTGCAAAATCGTTAATGAAATCGTATCTGGGATAAGGTCATCCGCCAGTTTTGGCATCTCTTTTTTCACGCGGTCATATAGCATTTGTGCTTCTTGGCGACCAAATAACGTGCTCGAGTTTTGCAATAAAATTTGGTTAAAGTGCGTCGCTACCGCCGTACTTGCTGAAACCACGGTATACCCTTGGATTTGCGCTTCTTCACGTAAATCATCATCAATCCAAACTGCGGGCAAACCAAAGGCTGGCTCTCGGGTTGCATCACCTTGTAACGTCCCCGCTGCATTACCCGGGTCAATGGCTAAACTACGTCCAGGTTGTGCTTCACCACGCCCAACTTCTGCGCCTTTAATTAAAATACGGTACTCACAAGGGGAAAGTGCTAAGTTGTCACAAATATGGACAACTGGCGGTAAATACCCCACCTCTTGAGCGAATTTTTTACGTAAACCACGTAAGCGACCAAGTAATTCACCTTGTTGGTCGTTATCCACAAGTGGGATCAATCGATAACCCACTTCCATCGCCAATAAGTCTTCTAATTGGACATCGTCCCACGTGGCTTCCACCACTTTATTGGCTTCTTGGAAATGTAAAGCTTGGCTATTATCCCCCTTCGCACTTTCCGGTTGTTGGGATTTACGCACTAAATACCATCCCAGCCCCGCCAGTGCTGCAGTGAATAACAAGAAAACAAAGTTTGGCATGCCCGGAATTAGGCCAATTAAACCAAGTACAGCCGCACTGAGCCACAAAACACGTGGGTTATTGAACAGCTGGCTCACCATCTGTTCGCCCACGTCTTCATCTGTTGCAACGCGAGTTACGATAACCCCTGCTGCGGTAGAAATAATTAATGCAGGAATTTGCGCGACTAGGCCATCACCAATGGTCAGCAAGGTATAGGCGCTGGTCGCATCCCCCAGCGACATATTGTGCTGCCCCACACCGACGATTAACCCGCCCACCACGTTGATCACCATAATCATGATCCCCGCGATAGCATCCCCGCGCACGAATTTACTCGCACCATCCATTGAGCCATAAAAATCCGCTTCTTGAGTCACTTCTGCACGGCGTTTTTTGGCTTCATCATCGTTAATGATCCCCGCGTTAAGGTCCGCATCGATAGCCATTTGCTTACCGGGCATACCATCCAACACAAAGCGAGCGCCCACTTCAGCGATACGCCCCGCCCCTTTAGTGATAACCATAAAGTTAATCAAGACAAGGATGATAAAGACGACAATTCCGATAGCGAAGTTACCGCCCACCAAAAAGTGGCCAAAGGCTTCAACCACCCGCCCTGCGGCGTCAGGCCCAGTGTGCCCATCTAACAAAATAATTCGTGTCGATGCGATATTCAATGATAAACGCAATAGTGTGGCGAATAGCAAGATAGTTGGAAATGCAGCGAAATCAAGTGTCCGCTTGGTGAACATCGCCACCAATAACACCATGATGGAAAGGGCAATATTAAAGGTAAACAGTAAATCCAATAAAAATGCCGGTAATGGCAATACCATCATCGACAAAATCAATAAGATAAGAACCGGACCCGCGAGTATTTGCCACTGCGTTCCTTGTAAGTTTTTCGGCAATTTTAAAAGTGCAGCCAAATTAGCCATCGCGATTGTTATCTCCAGCAAAGTCCAGCGTCGGTGGCACTGGTAAATTTTTCGGTTTCTTCGGTCTGAGCCCACCTTCACGACGCCAACGGCGCAGTTGGTAAACCCATGCTAAAACTTCTGCAACCGCCGCATATAGCGCAACAGGGATGCTTTGCCCTATCTCTGCGTGGCGGTATAACGCCCTTGCAAGCGGCGGTGCTTCTAACTGTAATATTCGGTGTTCCTCACCAATTTCCTTAATGCGCTGCGCAATGACACCCGCGCCTTTCGCCAACACTTTTGGCGCACCCATGCGCTTATCATCATATTTCAGCGCCACGGCGTAGTGCGTCGGGTTGGTGACTATCACATCCGCAAGTGGCACATCCGACATCATGCGATTCCGCGCTATCGCCCGCTGTTGTTGGCGAATTTTAGCTTTAATGTGCGGGTCACCCTCTTGCTGCTTAAACTCATCTTTAATTTCTTGGCGGCTCATGCGCAATTTCTTCAAATGAGAGCGAAATTGGTAAAACACATCAAATGCCACCATTGGGATCAGCAAAAACACAATTAAATACCCCGCAAAAATCACTTTTTGCAGGGCATTACTGAGCGCGGTAACAGGCGACTCCATCACTAAATGCAGTAAGGAAGGCCAGCTTTGCCATAAAAAAATATATGCACCTAACCCAACAAACAGCGACTTCAAAATTGCTTTAAACAATTCCGATAACGCATTCATTGAAAAAATACGTTTTAGCCCCTTTATTGGGTTGAGCTTTTTTAAATCGAACTTAATCAATTTACTGTTAAACACTAACCCGCCCACTAACGATGAAGCGGAAATCCCCACCAGTGCCAAACCGCCAATAACAGGCAGTAATGCAAATAACGCTTCGCTAACCACGCGACCTAAATAGCTGATCATTAAGCCTGTATTTTGCAAATAATGACCATCAAAAATAAAACCTTGGCGAGCAATTTGGCGAAGTTGTGTCGCAAGGTGCCCGCCACTTAACCAAAGCAAGCTAATACCCGCCAACATCATCATTAGTGAGCTAAGTTCCTTTGAACGAACGATTTGCCCATCATCTTTGGCTTTTTGCTTTTTATGGGGGGTGGGCTCTTCTGTTTTTTCTACATCACTCTCGTCGGACACCGTGGTTCCAAAATTTAGCGAAAATACGAGTTATCGCTATAGCATGACAGAGTGTAAAAAAATCAATGGTGGAAAATAGACGCAGTTCGAGGGGGTTATTTGCCTATTGCACAAGAAGACAGCAACTTTGCGAAGCGCTTGGCAAATAAAAAACGGGTGACCCTATTTTTCTCGCACAGAGAAAAAGTGGTGATAAAATATCCATATTCACACGAAACTGTGATAGCTTACACGGGTGAATACACGTGTATAAGGAATTTATCATGAGCAACCTTGCAACACATAGGATTAAAAAAACAGTGAGTGTAACCGTGACACCCGAGCTATATGAGCAAGCCAAACAAGCGAAATTAAATTTATCGGCCATCTTATGTAAAGCATTAGCCGAAGAATTAAAAAAAGTGGAAGCCATCAAGTGGAAAGAAAAAAACATTGCGGGTTTCAATGAACTTAATAGGATCAGCGAAGAGCACGGACTGCTCTTTGACAAATACAAGGAATTTTAATGCAATACCATCTCTATCAAAATAGAGGCGATGCCATTCGTGCTCCCTACCTAGTTGATATTCAAAGTGATATTATTGATATTCTGAATACTCGATTGGTCATCCCTTTATATGATAGCGATTTATTACACCAGCCAGTACCTGATAAACTCACCCCATGCCTTTCGATTCTTGGTCATGACTATATTTTAATGACTCACTTAATGTCTGCTGTGCCGAAATCTCTATTGGGTAAAGAAATCAAAAATTTAAGTGATGAAAGAGAACGTATCAAAAAAGCCATTGACCTACTCATTGATGGGTTCTAATTAATAAGGTTCTTATGGATACTTGCCACCTTGTCGCCCCCGGTATCACACTTGAAGATGCACCAAAAGAAGCTGCTCGCATGCTCAATTGGTTACAAACACAAGGGATCATCGACCCTAACTTTCAAGCGATTGAATATGATGAGGTGATTTATCGGCCAATGCCTGCTTATAAAGAACCTGTTTTGTACGTTATTAATGACAAAATTGTTCCCACCCAACTCCCTGAAGATCAACTCAAAAACAGTTTGTCCATTGTCACTGAACGCACTGTTTTTCATGCGGGCGGCAATGGAATTGGCATTTACTGCCCACAATGTGGTGCAGAGCAAACTGAACACAGCCATGCGTGGAGTGACGTAATTTCCGATTGGTATGAAGATAAACCCGAAAGCTTAGCCTGCTTTCAATGTGATTTTCACTCACCACTGTCTGGTTGGCAATTTAACCCTCAATGGGCCTTTGGTAACTTAGGTTTTCGCTTTCATAATTGGGATATCCACGATGATTTTATTGCCCAATTTGAACACGTACTCGGCCATAAAATTATTGCCGTCTACCAACATGATTAGCTAAATATTATTTAGCTGCTGGGTTTAACGTAATTTGCATACCTACAGCTTGGGCATATTTGAGCAACGTACCGAGTTTGGGGTCAAACTGCCCTTTTTCTAAACGGGAAATATTTTGCTTTTGCGTTTGCATTTTTTCGGCAATTTCAACTTGTGTATAGTTATTCGCAAGGCGAGCCATACGCAACTGGCTAATTAATGCTTTACGCAGTTCTAATTCAAGGCAAGCTGTTTCGTGGTCAAGTTCTTCTCGCCTTTCCCTTTTTTCATCGTTTATCAAATTAGAAATCAAATCATTATTTCTCATGTGAATACACCCTGTCACCATAAGCGAGTTAATTGAAATAGATAACCTGAAGCTACGTCAATCGTCATCAATTCGCGTAGCCCCATGAAAAATGGTCAAATTATTACAAAAACCTAAAAGCCAAGCTCATCAAGCAGGTCATCAACTTGTGATTGAGATGCCATCACATTGACGCCTTCTTTATTGATTTGTGGGCCATTGAGTAAACCTTCGTTTTGCGTTTTCGCACGCATTTCAGGTGGCGTATTTTCCATTAATAATGCGAGCAGTTGTTTCTCAGCTTCTTCAACCACTTCCATCATTTTTTTGATGACTTGCCCAGTTAAATCCTGAAAATCTTGCGCCATCATGATTTCCAACAGTTCCGCTTTGGTGGTTTCACTGTCTTGGATAACTTGCCCTAAAAAGGCTTCTGTCGACTCACGTAATTGTGCAGGAACCGCACCACCCGCTGTTTCTTGCCATTGTTGTTGCAGTGCCTGCGCATTTTTATTCATATCCACTTGCAGTGGCTTGATGACATCAATGCCGTTTAAGGTTTTTTCTGCTGCTTGCGCCGTCATTTGCGCAATATAACGCAACCTATCTTTCCCATCTGGAATGCTAGCTACAGCCTGTTGAACACTCTTTTCGAGGCCCAACTCGCGCATACTTTCACGCAGGGTTCTCATCAGCGTACCAATGCGCGTAATGACTTGTTTTAAATCATCATTACCACTTCGAATACCTTCCATACCTACTTGCTCAGTCATGAAAATCTCCTTTGGTACGCACTGTTATTGCAGACCCATTTTTTCAAATACTTTATTCAGTTTTTCTTCTAAGATGGCAGCGGTGAACGGTTTAACCACGTAACCACTTGCCCCTGCTTGCGCAGCAGCAATAATGTTTTCTTTTTTCGCTTCCGCCGTCACCATCAAAACAGGGATATGCTTCAGTGCATCATCGCCACGAATGGTTTTAAGCAGCTCTAAACCATCCATATTTGGCATATTCCAGTCTGCAACCACAAAATCGATGTTGCCTGCACGAATTTTTTCTAACGCATCAACGCCATCTTCTGCTTCTTCTATTTTGCTAAACCCGAGCTCTTTTAATAAGTTACGGACGATGCGACGCATGGTAGAAAAATCATCAACAACCAGAAAACTAAGATCTTTAGCGGCCATAACCACTCCTTCAAATACAATTGTGAATTTCTGCCGCTGTTACACAGTGACAGAAGAAAGTCTTGCTAAAACACTTGGGGCAATTTTTCGAATATCTTGCACTTCGTCCACTGCATCCATTTCAATTGCAGCTCGCGGCATACCAAACACTACACAGCTACTTTCGTTCTGCGCGTAGGTAATTGCTCCTTGTTTACGTAAGTTCAATAATCCTTTGGCGCCATCCATCCCCATACCAGTCAATAACACACCAATACATTTGCGCCCGACACATTGAGCAACTGAATCAAATAGCACATCTACCGATGGGCGATGGCGATTAACAGGTTCGCTTTGTTGCAAAATCACTTGGAAGCCTTTGCCTTTATCTGCAATCAACATATGCGAATCACCAGGGGCAATGTAGGCATGGCCTTTTTGCAATAACTCATTGTTTTCAGCTTCTTTTACCGTCAACACACACAGTTTGTTGAGCCTGTCTGCAAATGAGCGTGTAAACCCCGCTGGCATGTGCTGTGTGATCACCACTGGCGGGCATTCACGCGGTAACATTTCTAAAAATTGGCGAATCGCTTCTGTTCCGCCAGTGGATGCACCAACGGCAATCACACGGCTGTTACACACGTACGGGGACAACGCTTTAGCTTGCGAAACTGGCTCAGTCACTTTTTTTTCTGACTTCACAAAGCGACTGCGTTGAGTAATTTTTGACATTGCTGCCGCACGGATTTTTTCACCGATAATATCGCGGTAGCTCATCATGGTTTCGCGGATACCAATTTGCGGTTTGGTAACAAAGTCTACTGCGCCAAGCTCCAACGCTTTAAGCGTAACCTCAGAACCTTTTGAGGTCAGAGTCGACACCATCACCACTGGCATTGGGTGCAAACGCATTAATTTTTCTAAAAAATCAATACCATCCATACGCGGCATTTCAACATCTAGCGTGATCACATCGGGTTCGAGCTGCTTAATTAAATCACGCGCAACGTAAGGATCGGGGGCAGTATCCACTACCTCCATATCGTCATGGCTATTAATGATTTCACGCATTAATTGACGCATCAGTGCTGAGTCATCCACACATAGCACTTTTATTTTTTTCATTACCCCCTCCTTCCAGCTTGTACGCTGTAGACGGTTTGTCCTTTGATCACAAAGCTTTGCGTTAATTGTGATAGGTTTTCTGAATGCCCAATAAATAACAATCCATCCGGCTTAAGCAGTGGCGCAAAACGCTCAAGCATTTTTATTTGCATATCTTTATCAAAGTAAATCATTACGTTACGGCAAAAAATTGCATCAAAGCGGTGCTGGAGTTGCCAGTCATGATCACTCAGATTTAAATAACGAAATTCAATCATCTGCCTTAACGCAGGTTTGACTCGTGCATAACCTTCAAATTCACCAACCCCTTTCATAAAGTAACGTTGGCGCTGAAGCGCGCTTAGTGACTTCAGTTCTTCAATGCGGTACACACCTTGTTTTGCTTTTTCAAGCACTTCTGTATCAATATCACTGGCTATCACTTTGGCATTAACGGCATTTGGCCCCAAAACATCACTTAATGTCATCGCGATGGAATACGGCTCTTCACCTGTTGAAGAAGCAGCACACCAAATCGTGATTGGGCTATTTTTACGCGTACGAATAAAATCCGTTAACGTGACAAAATGATGTGGCTCCCGAAAGAATGCGGTTAAGTTTGTGGTTAACGCATTAACAAAAGCTTGCCATTCCGCATTATGCGGCTCGCGCTCAAGCATGCGTAAATAATCAGAAAAATTGTCGAGATTACAGTCACGTAACCGCTTTAACAGCCGGTTATAGACCATATTTTTTTTATTCATGGTTAGGACTATGCCTGATTTTTTATGAATAAATCGACAAACCCGACCAAACTCATCATCAGTCAGTGGTTCTATCTGTGGTACAAAAAGCATCGTACTTGTCGTCCTATTCAATAAAAATCCAGAAGCAGCCACCTAATGCGCTGCCTTTAATGGCAAGAGAAATGCCCCAAACGGTTCATTTCTCCCTGCCGAAAACTCATTGTGAGTTTTCTCAACACTTAATATCGACTACGGTTTGCTGAACTTTCAGGGAGTTCAAAGAATGCGACGGTATCCACTAAGTTATTAGCTTGGTCTTCAAGTGCCGCCGTTGCACTGGTTGATTGCTCAACTAATGCCGCGTTTTGCTGTGTGACTAAGTCCATTTGGCTAACAGCGGTAGCAACTTGCTCAATTCCGCGACTTTGCTCATTCGAAGCAGAGGCAATGTTCCCCATTAATTCCGTTACTTGGTTTACCGCAGCAACCAATTCATTCATGGTGGCACCTGCTTCATTCACCAACTGCGAACCTTGACTTACGCGGCCCACAGACTCATCAATTAACGTTTTAATTTCTTTTGCCGCTTCAGCGCTGCGTTGTGCTAATGCCCTAACTTCCCCTGCTACCACAGAGAATCCACGGCCTTGTTCACCCGCACGCGCCGCTTCAACCGCAGCATTTAGGGCTAAGATATTGGTCTGGAATGCGATGCCATCAATCACGCTAATAATTGCGCTAATTTTTTGCGAACTGTTGGAAATCGATGTCATGGTATCGATAACATCTTCGGTGATTTCACCGCCTTTCGTTGCCGTTTTCGATGCACTAACCGCAAGTTCACTGGCTTGTCGTGCGTTATCCGCATTCTGTTTAACGGTCGCAGTAAGCTCTTCCATACTAGCTGCAGTTTCTTCAAGAGATGCCGCTTGCTGCTCTGTACGGGAAGATAAGTTGTTATTACCTAAAGCAATTTCTCGAATACCGGTATACATTTGGTCGGTATTAGTACGCAATGCCGTGACAGAAGTGACTAACGATTCTTGCATTTGTTTGAGCTTGCCAAACACCTCGCCAATTTCATCACGCGTAGACACTTCGATATGTTCATTCAACTTGCCATCTGCAACTAAAGCAAAATGCTCTCCCATGCTTTTCAATGGGTTAATCACTTTACGTTTCATCCAATAATGGGCAAAAGCGATCACTAAAATAATAATCACGATCACGGAACAGAATGAACTCCACGCAAAGGTGTTGTACATGCGTGCAGCGGCAAGAGACTCATCATTTTCAATATTCAGCAATGCAAGATACTCATCAATCACCTGAGCGAGCTGATCTTGGTTTTCTTGGGCTGGAAGCGCAATATACGCCGCAACATCTTTGTTATCTAAGTGTGCTTTTAATGCTTTGAGTGTCACAACAAAGGCTTGATATTTCGCATCAAGAGCGGCGAGATTTTCTTTTTCACTCAAAATTGGTTGGTTCTTAAAGGTGGTGTAATCTTTCTGTGCTTCTTCTAATAATTTATCGAAAGTCACTTGTGTCTCTTCGATGAGTTGCTCATGCCCACCCACCTTATTTAATAATGCAATTTGCGTTAGACTATTACGCGCTTGCATTAAATGCTTATTGGTTTCCTCAAGCATGGCTCGCTTATCAGAACCCAAATCAATACGTTCTAATGCATTTAATTCACTAACAACAATCCCAACAGAAACCCCGCTCGACACAATCTGCATTCCACAAAATAAAAACAGAAGCAGATATAAACTCACCGAAATTCGGATATTTTTACCAAACATAGATAATCCCCATTTGTGCCAGCTAAGAGAGCTGTTTGCTTAAAACATTGCTTGTTTTCTAATGCACAGAAACGCTGCAAAGCCTGAGCTTTGCAGCGTGAAGCCATGCTTAATGCTTAGAAAGTTTCCCAGTTGTCATCATCTTTATGTTCCTTCGATGATAATTTTTTCAGATCCGGGGTTTTCACGATATTGGATACCGTTCTTGCCGCTGGTTTTGTATTGCGTATTTCACTTTGTTTTAACGGTGGTAAGCGGAAAATTGAGATAAGCTGTGACAATTTAGCCACTTGCTCTTCTAATACATTCGCTGCCACTGCCGACTGTTCAACTAACGAGGCGTTTTGTTGGGTCACTTTATCCATTTCAGCGACGGCAATGCTGACCTGTGAAATGCCTTTGCTTTGCTCATCAGAAGCGGTCGCGATGTGCGTCATGATGTCGGTAACTCGCGTGACCGATTCCACAATTTTCGTCATCGTTTCGCCCGCGTCTTCTGCTTGGCGCGCACCCGTTCCTGTTCTTGAAACCGAGTCCTCAATCAACGTTTTGATTTCTTTGGCGGCATCTGCACTGCGTTGTGCTAGGTTACGCACTTCGTCTGCCACAACAGCAAAGCCACGACCATGTTCACCAGCACGTGCTGCTTCAACAGCCGCATTCAGTGCTAATATATTGGTTTGGAAGGCAATGCTGTCAATCACTGCAGTGATATCAGAGATTTTTTGTGAGCTATCAGCGATGTTCAACATGGTACTCACCACGTTGGAAACCACTTTCCCTCCCTCTTTTGCAATAGCAGAAGCTTGGTTTGCGTACTCACTAGCTTGATGGGCGTAATCTGTATTTTGCTTAACTGTTGCAGTTAATTCGCTCATACTGGCTGAAGTCTCTTCCAAACACGCCACTTGTTGCTCAGTACGTGAAGAAAGGTCATTATTGCCTGCGGCAATTTCAGTGGTGCCTTGATAAATGGTTTCACTGCCATCTAATACGCCACGAACCGTGTTAATCAGCTCTTGTTGCATGTGCTGGACACCATTGGCTAATTCGCCAATTTCATTATTCGAAGCCGCGGTAATAGAAGGCGTTAAATCACCCGATGCGAAGACTTTAATGCGCTCGTTTAATGCACCTAACGGCTCAATAATTCCTTTACGCACATAGCGATAACTGAAGAAACCAATAAAGGCGAGCAGAATCGATAATGTCACCAACATGTATAATGATTGGTGATAATTATTATCTGCATTAACAACTTCCTCCTGAAAATCCGCTGAAATATCAGCGAAATAAGCATTAAATTGCTCTTCAAACTTCATCTGATGCCCCGATGTTCTGTGGGCATAGAAACCTTCTAGGTCGCCTTTTTCAGCGAAGTCACTAAGCTTAATTAATGCATCACGGTAAGTTTCATAGGTGCTAAAAAGCTTTTCAAACTTGGCTTTATCATACTCCGAGCTTTGCATTAACTTGTTATAGCGACCATATGCGTCGTCCGCAGCTTTAAAGTTACGTTTTGCCGCTTTAATCAGGTCTTCCGTTGTCGCATCATCTTGAATTTTGCGACCATCTAAAAGATAGGCGTTGATTGACCGATTTAAATTGGCACGGGCTTGTAAAAGGTTAACCCAGCTTTCTGTTAATACTTGTCTTTGGCGTTGTAGTGAATTTAAATAATTAATACTGTCACTGTTATCGCCGAGTTTGGTGAACATCAACCCACTGGATACCAGTTGCAGTAAAATAAAGATAAAAATGACGGACAAAAGTCCTGATACGATTTTAATTCGACTGTACATGACGTTTTACTAACATTATTTGTTGTATTTTGGATATCGGTCATCCAACCAAAAACTTTAGTTAATGACTTATTATTATTTGAGCAATTTTTTAGGCTGAGAATTACTCAGCCATGCTGTCAATCAGCGCCATCTCATCACTTGTCAGTAGCTTTTCAATGTCCACTAAAATGAGCATGCGGTCATTAAGTGTCCCTAAACCAGTGAGATATTGGGTGGACAGTGTCACTGCAAAATCAGGTGGTGGTGCAATTTGCTCTTCATTGAGCACCAACACATCTGAAACGCCGTCAACGACAATACCAACTACGCGATCTTTTAAATTCACCACAATCACAACAGTGTTATCGTTGTACACCACATTTTCATGGGAGAATTTCACTCGTAAATCGATGATTGGGATAATAACTCCACGCAAATTTGTCACACCCTTAATAAAATCAGGGGTGTTTGCGATACGTGTGACTTGCTCGTAACCTCGAATTTCCTGCACTTTTAAGATTTCAATGCCGTACTCTTCTTCACCTAAGGTAAAAATGAGGTAACCTTCGCCGTTTTTTTCTTCTTCGTGTTTATTTAAATCATCATCTAACATAGACATGGTGTATGGCCTCTATTTAGTGCACGACAGGTTGGGAAACCTGCTGTTTCTTTTTGATCAAAATGCTGTTATTCATTTTTTGCAGCTCAGCCACATCTAAAATCAATGCAACAGAACCATCGCCCATAATCGTTGCGGCAGAAATACCCGGAATTTTGCGGTAGTTGCTTTCGATATTTTTCACCACCACTTGTTGCTGCCCGACAAGTTTGTCCACCAGCAAGGCAAAACGGTGCCCCGCATTTTGAATAATTAACACGATGCTGTTATCCAAATTGCGTTCTGCTTCTTCAATAGAAAAAACGTGGTGAAGTTCGACCAATGGCAAGTATTCTCCACGAACCAACAACATTTTTTCTTCACCCGCTAGGCGATAGATATCTTCTTGGCGAGGTTGTAAGGTGCTGATAATGGCGCTCAAAGGCACAATGAATACATCTTCCGCCACTTTGACTGACATTCCATCAAGGATTGCAAGGGTTAAAGGAAGTAAAATACGAATGATAGTGCCTTTACCTTCGGTGAAACCGATTTGAATGCGGCCACCCATATCTTGAATATTCCTCTTCACCACATCCATCCCCACACCTCGACCCGAGACATCGGTCACGACCTCTGCGGTAGAAAAGCCTGGTGCCATGATCAGCATCGCCACTTCATCATTACTCATGGCGTCATGCACATTCATTCCTTGGGAACGCGCTTTTGCCAAAATACGCTCACGGTTCAGTCCTGCCCCATCATCACGCACTTCAATGCAAATATTGCCGCTTTGATGTGCAGCGGCGAGGGTCAACGTCCCTGCTTCTGGCTTGCCATTTGCCACGCGAACGTCTGGTTTTTCAATGCCATGATCTAAGCTATTACGGACAAGGTGGTTTAGCGGGTCGACAATGCGCTCAATCAGGCTCTTATCAAGTTCTGTTGAGCTACCCTCAACTTTTAACTCAATTTTCTTACCTAATTTCGAGGCAATATCACGCACCATGCGCGGGAAACGACTGAAAACATAATCCATTGGCATCATGCGTATAGACATAACAGACTCTTGCAATGCGCGCGAATTACGCTCTAACTGCACAATGGAGCTCAACAAATCACTGTATTCGTTTTGATCAACATGCTGGCTATGCTGTGTCAGCATGGACTGGATAATCACTAACTCACCCACAAGGTTGATTAATTGGTCGACCTTTTCCACGGCAACACGAATACTACTGGAATCCCCTTTCGGTTTTGTCACGGCAGGCTTTTTCGAAGGGCTTGCTGCTACAGCAGACTTAACCACTTCTTTTGGCACCACAATTTCCGTTTCCTGACTGGGTTCATCTTCACTTTCTTGCTCTGCTTGTGGTGCGAACGATTGGCAATCGGAAAACGAAACAGCTTCCTGTGCAATTTGTGATTCATCCACCACAAAACACAGCACTCCACAAACATCCTCGATGTTGGTATTTGTGCCTAACCATGCTTGCAGGCTATTTGCCGCTTTTTCGGTATGATATAAATGGCCAAACAGCTCGAGCTCATCAGCGAGTAAATCCACTTCAGTATCTTTAAGTCCACTTAATGTGATTTTAAAGTAATGTGAAAATTCCCCTTGAGATCCAACATGTTTTTCTTCGTCAGTTACCGCTTCTGCGGGTTCAACATTTTCAATAGTTGGTGACGTGTCAATCACTTCTTCCACATGGTTCTCAACACGCCCAAGCACTTCACAAATCCGTTTAAATGACTCTTCATCAGGTAACGAATCATTTTTGTATGCATCGAGCTGAGACGCCATCACATCTTTGGTATCCAAAAATACATCGATGATATCAGGCGTGAGTGTTAACTCATCGTGACGTGCCTTATCGAGCAAGTTTTCCAGTGTGTGCGTGGTATTTTGCAACTGTGTGAAACCAAAGGTTGCAGCACCTCCTTTTATTGAGTGCGCACTGCGGAAAATGGCATTTAGCTGCTCGCTATCCGGGTCAAAAGGATCAAGCTCAAGTAAATGTTGTTCCATATCCCTGAGCAACTCGTCGGCTTCATCGAAAAATGTTTGATAAAACTCGGTAATATCCATGGTTTTTATCCAGTTTCGCTTAGGTTTCACTTAACGCTGACTGCCGGAAAATCCGGCAGGCAATAAAAAATCGTAATGTACTTATTCACAAACACAGCCTATTCATCGGCTTTTTTCTGTGTCTTCGCCGTTACCACATTCTCAGGAGTCATCTTCGTTGCCGGCTTTCCCAATACGTCAGAAATCGGTTTTGCTCCGTCGTATTCACGTAATATTTGTTTTGTTTCCTCATCATTGAGAACAATGATGCTGATCCGTCGGTTAATCGGTGCAAGTCCATTGTCTTTATCTAAATGAATTGCTGATGCCATACCAACCACGCGTAAAACTTTGCGCTCATCCATGCCCCCGCGGATCAACTCACGCCGCGAAGCATTTGCTCTGTCTGATGAAAGCTCCCAGTTGCTGTAATTCGCCCCGTTGGCATAAGCTAAGTCATCGGTATGGCCTGAAATGCTGATTCGATTGGGTACGTCATTTAGTAAAGGGGCAATGGCGCGTAAAATATCGCGCATGTAAGGTTCGACTATTGCGGAACCGACTTTAAACATCGGACGATTTTCACTATCCACAATTTGAATGCGTAGGCCGTCATTAATCATGTCGATCAATAAATGCGGCTTTAACTCATTTAGACGCGGGTCTTTCAAAATCGCCTGCTCAAGGGCTTCCTTAAGCTTTTCAAATCGATAATTAACATTACCATCAGTAATATTATTCGGTTCAGGCATTACGTCCCCTTCACGGAAGATGGGATCTTTACCCCCGCCAGGGATAGGGTTAGTCGCATCACCACTTTTCGTGCCTGGGTTTATCGCTGTGCTAAGCGGGGTTCGAAAATATTCTGCGATTTGCGTGAGTTCTTGAGGACTTGAAATTGATATCAGCCACATCACCAAAAAGAATGCCATCATCGCAGTCATAAAATCGGCATAAGCAATTTTCCACGAACCGCCGTGACCACCTTGATGATGAGAGTTACGTTTTTTGACTCGAATTACATGAGGGGTATTGGCTGCCATCCTAGTGTTACTCCTCAGTGGTTTCTTGTGAACGAGCACCCACTTTGACTTCGCGAACTTTGTCTTCTAGTTCAACGAATGATGGCCTATCCGCACTGAATAACACTTTACGGCCAAATTCCACGGCAATTTGTGGCGCATACCCTTGTAATGCAGATAAGAATGTTACTTTGATACATTCCATCATTTTTAATTGTTCACTACTGCGCAGTCGAATCAGTGCCGCCAATGGCAAAATAAAACCATAAGCAACTAAAATACCTAAGAATGTCCCAACCATCGCATGAGCAATTAATGCCCCCAACTCACCCGCAGGTCGGTCAGCTGATCCCAATGCATTCACAACACCTAATACCGCCGCCACAATACCAAAAGCGGGCATCGAATCACCGACCATATTTAAGCCAGAGGCCGGCACTTCATTTTCTTGGCGAAATGTTTCTAATTCTTCATCCATTAAAGCTTCAATTTCATGGCTTTGTAAGTTGCTGCTTACCATCAAACGCAAATAATCCACGATAAACATCATGGTAGAGGGATCTTTAAGAATACGAGGGTACTGAGAGAAAATTTCGCTTTCTTGGGGGTTTTCAATGTCTTTTTCTAATGCAAGTAACCCTTGCTGGCGAGATTTATTGAGTAACTGGAATAACAATGCCATCAAGTCCATTGACATCGTTTTATTATAGGAAGAACGGCGGAAAAGTTTCGGTAATACTTTACATAAGGCGATGATGGATTTGCCACTGTTACCAACGACAAAGGCCCCTAAGCCAGCACCTAATATAATAATAAATTCAGCGGGTTGATATAGCGCGCCTAAATGGCCACCGACCATGAGATAACCGCCAATAACCGCTACTGTAACAATGATATACCCGATGAGTATTAACACAATATTCCCTTTCACTCCGTTGGTTAACAGATGGCAGTCAAAGGGAATATTAGGAGTAACAGGCAAAAATTTGCCTGTTGACCAAATCAATCCAATTACATTACCGCTTTAGTAATGCCATCCTGTCGATATAGCGTAATATCGGCGAGATGCTCGGAAAGTTTACGTTTTTTTATTGCCCGTGATGGCGGCTGGCACAAACTGCAAGTAAAACTATTTTCTGGAATGTGTGCATAGGTAATAAACGAGCCATGGCAGCAACTGCATTTTGAGCTTTGCAACATGCCACTTTCAACAAAACGGACAAGCGTCCAAGCACGAGTCAGAGCTAACAATGGCTCATCGCCTGGTTCAGGGATACATTGTTCAAGATACAATCTATAGGCTTTTAAGATAGCATCAACGCCTTGGCAGTGGCCACTTTGCAGTAAAAACTGATAAGCATTATAAAACATGGATGAATGAATGTTCTGTTCCCATGTCATAAACCAATCTGTTGAGAACGGTAACATACCTTTTGGTGGGGGGCAGCCTCTTAGCTCTTTATATAAACGAACTAAACGACCTCGGCTAATTTGTGTTTCACTTTCTAGCATTTGAAGGCGAGCGCCTAAAGTGATTAATTCCATGGCTAAGCGAATATCATTCGCTTCTTGGACAATACTTTTTTCAGCTGCGGTACTCATCTTTTTCTCGCTATATCTGTGTCGCCTTGACTATGCGTTTGCAATAATCGGGTCGAAAGGAGGATACCTGTATGAATTTGTTGCAATTCATCAACCCTTGAGTCGCGGGTTAGCTTTTCAATCGTATCGCTATTCTCAAATCTAAACTGGCAGATTAGCTGGTTTGTTTCTGCCAATTTGACCAATTGAGGAAGCGTAAGGTCTGCTAAAGTAGTTGCCATTGCATCAGAGATACCCAGACGAAACATCGCAGAGGCTTTCTCTTGGGAGATGAGTTTTTGGGCTAATAGCAAATATGAGAGGTTAATATCGTATATATGCTTCAGAAAATCTGTCGTCGAGCTCATTTTTTTTCCTTTCCGAATATTTATCAACATCTGTGTGCAAAAAGAACAAATATGAATTTGAAAGTTTTGTGTGGCTAAAAATAGTTATTAGTAAAATTAATTAAACTGGATAAATGTATTCCTTTACTTCCCATGTTGTCCTTTGGTAAATACCCAGTTTGGAGTATAAAAACACAAATCTTCAAACTTAAATTAAATACATTTCCTGAATACCTACAAACAATAAAGAATGACTAAAAAGTTAGCACTTTCAGTAAAAGTCAGAATTTGCCGATGTCATTATTAGTCGCCAATTATTATGCACCACTAAATTAACTATTCAAGGTACTTATGTTTCTTTTTGCCTCATTGGGATAATGATCCATTCATTCATTAAATAATCTTTATTATTTCCTTATCTTCTCCCTCCCTAACCTAAATATCCGCAACACTTTAGCTCACCCTATGTCAAATGACAGGACTTTAATCAAAGTACTCACTCTTTTCATGTGATTTGAAAGCAAAAAAAACCAAGCACAACATCAAAATCGAAATATTGATCCAAATCAATATTTGATATTAAGAAACTCAGTCAACTACTATCGATATCTCGTAATATCGGCAATTCCGGAATAAAACTTAATCATTAATTTTCAATAAGTTTAATCAAATAACTCTTCATCATTCAAAATTATTCAATCCTATTTATGGCATTCAAAGTTATTATTTTGTCATACATATAATACTTACAATTATAGTTTTCATTAGAATAATTAAACTATAGTTATAATGTAGTCAAATTATAATATTAATAAAATTAATTAACTTAATAAAATTCAGGAGTAATAGAAGAAATATTTAGTTTAAATATATGTGTTATATATTATTAGTTGTTTTATATTTTCAGTAATTTTATTGTTATTATTTTTTTAATGACGCATTTTTCGCTAATTAATTTTTGTTTTTTTTATTCAGATAACTAAAAATTTATTTTTTTTAATAAAATGATCAACCTACGGTCTAGCGCTGCCCTGTATAGCCTTTAAAAAAATGAAAGTTTCAATTGAGAACATTCTGTTTCTCTTCGCTGTTTTTACTCTCTTTGCAACATTCAAAATAAGAATAAAATTAACGCTTAGCCTTATATTTTAATTTGTATTTTTACTTAATTCTTTTAACCTCTAAATTGGTCGAGTTAAGATTAAAATAAACAAAAGTGATTGTAACGCATGATTACTATATACTTTTATTTTAACAACTCTTGCGATCTGCACATTTCACTTAAGTAATTTTGCTTATAACTAGGTGTTGAAGCGTATAAATGAATTGATTTTATTTAAAATAATTCAGTGAGCTTTTTGCGTGTAAATTCAGCAAAATAATAATCCACTGCCATAGAAAAAAACTTATAAGAATTGGGAGGTTGTTCACATTTGATTTCTTTATTTCTGAATAATTTCCGAATAAAACTATGTTCTCATTGATATATTTATGCCGCTGTGCTCAAAAAACAGGCATTTCACTAAAACAAGTTGTAAAAGCATCATTCACTAGCCTGTAGATAAGTAAATTACACCCTCTCTCACCATGGATTAGCCTGAAACTCTTCAATCTTTACTTTATACTGCCTGTTTGTTGTTCCATTTTAGGAGAGAAGATTATGTTCACTTATTTCGCCAATGTTGATTTTGTCGAAGAAGAAGGCGCCTATGAAATTAATTTTTGTGATTTTCCTGACATTCAAGGTGTTACTTTTTGCAAAGATGATGTTGAATTGGAAGCTGAAGACGTTTTATTGGCGACATTTGCAGAGCTGATAACCTCAAGAAAACCGATTCCAGTCCCCTTAGCAGCACAAAAGAATGAAAATACATTTCCTATTTATTTGCCCATTTTAAGCTGCCTTAAGATTGCACTGCATAATGCCATCTTAGAAACAAAAACTTTACGCGTTGATTTAGCAAGAAAAATGAACATTAATGCACAACAAATAGAACGGTTACTGGATATTCACTATGCTTCAAAAATTGACATGTTAGAACAAGCTTTGTACTTGTTAGGATATGAGGCAACAGTTTCAGTGCATAAAAGAGTTCAGAATTAGATGATAACCAACCTGTGTACTCCATAAAAATGACCAACATCGATATTACTATTGAATAGATATTCAACTCACCGAGTAATTCGTCATCTTAGAGCCATCTGGTGTTACTGACCTTATTGGCAGTAAAGCAAAAGACCTTGGTTAAGGGGTGTAAGTGTGTTCTGGATGATGGTGTTATGTCGTAAATGAATCGTAGCCCAAGGACGGGTTAGAATCCCACCCAGTATTAGCTTAGCGAGAGTGCAAATTGAAGCAGAGTGATCTTTTACTACTCACCACGCATATTTATAGAGAGCTTTCTACTTTTATCATTTTCACCCAGTTGAGTGTAACTTGGTATTATAGTATTTCTTATTTCATTAATTAAAAATAGGCAGAAATCTTTATCGTTATTATCGCCAGTCTCACTTATGCCACCAACGCTCCCGTCTTTATTAATCTCAACCTCTAACCCACAATTTTTATCTTTAAAATATCCAGAGTTATACCTGTCTGATTCTGAGATTTTATTGCCTATACTTGTTAATGATTTTATTTCAAAATCTCTCAGGTTATCAAAAAATGCATCTCCATACGCAACGCCTGCATAGATTTGAACCAAAGCAATTAGCGCGAGTCCCTTTTTCATACATCACCACATTTAAGTTAAGTGCGAAAATACTAGGGTAGAAGTAACGTTTTGGCAATAAAAAACCCCTAATAATTGGTTGTCCAACTATTGGGGGCCACTTCAGTTCGTCATCGCAATTAGGCTTACAAACTTTTAATTTATGTCATGTTTATTTAAGTTTAGACTGGATAAAACCCTAAAGTCACTACGGAGTAGCTCCTGTATACGGGTATGGATCTTTCTGAAATTTTATTGCTAGTTATTAGCATTCCAATAATTTTAGCAATCGCATTCCTTGTGTGGCTTGCAATGATGACGTGGCTTTTAATAGTTGCGTTGTTCATTGAAAAACTTGGTGGGTTGTGTGGGGTTCGAACCCACGACCAAGCGATTAAGAGTCGCCTACTCTGCCAACTGAGCTAACAACCCAATGCAAAATATTTAACGCCTATCAATTGCTACAGTCAATATTATTCTGCTATTTTTATTGTGTAAGTTAATTTTTAGTAGCGAATGTTAAATTAACGATAATGATAGATTGAATAAGCAGCACTTCGATTTCATCAAAGTAAGTTTTACTTACTCTAATTGAGATTTATGTCACAATATTTCACGCAAACATAACCACACAAATAAAAAAATACTGTGGTCAATTATAACAAACTACGATGGACACTTTACAGTATGGAAGAAAATGCAACTTCAAACTCGACTCAGCACACCGCTGATCGTAATCAGCTAAAAAGAAGCCTTAGTAACCGCCACATTCAATTAATTGCAATTGGCGGCGCAATTGGAACTGGTTTATTCATGGGGTCAGGGAAAACCATCTCCCTTGCTGGGCCATCAATCATATTCGTCTACATGATAATTGGCTTTGTGCTATTTTTCGTCATGCGCGCAATGG
The DNA here is from genome assembly GCF_019343475.1 of Providencia sp. R33. Taxonomy (NCBI): domain Bacteria; kingdom Pseudomonadati; phylum Pseudomonadota; class Gammaproteobacteria; order Enterobacterales; family Morganellaceae; genus Providencia; species Providencia sp. R33. The sequence goes on from NZ_CP072453.1 coordinate 2,214,599, forward strand.
GTGAGCTCTTACTCTCTAACCTTGACTATAAGTCCTTTAGCGATTTTTCTGCCGACCTTATCGGGCCATGGGCAGGTTTTTTCGTTGGCTGGACCTACTGGTTTTGTTGGGTGATCACTGGCATAGCTGACATTATTGCAATAACTTCGTATGTAAGCTTTTGGGTACCAGACTTCCCTGAATGGGTCACTTCATTTATTTGTGTAATTACCTTACTCACGCTCAACTTAGTGTCCGTTAAACTATTTGGTGAGCTTGAATTTTGGTTCGCGATGATAAAAATTGTTGCCATTATTGCCTTAATCGCTGTTGGCGGCACACTTATCGCGATGAATTTCCAATCACCAACAGGCCATACTGCATCTTTAAGCAACATTTGGAATGATGGTGGAATGTTCCCTATGGGAATAAGTGGTTTCTTTGCTGGCTTCCAAATCGCGATATTTGCCTTTGTTGGGATTGAATTAGTCGGTACTGCTGCCGCTGAAACGCGAGATCCTGAGAAATCACTACCAAAAGCCATCAATGCAATACCTATTCGTATCATTGCTTTTTATGTTTTATCACTCATTGTGATTATGGCCGTAACACCTTGGCGTACCATTTTGGCCGATAAAAGCCCATTCGTTGAAATGTTTGTGCTGATCAGCCTACCTGCCGCAGCCAGTATCGTTAACTTTGTGGTCCTGACCTCAGCGGCTTCTTCTGCAAATAGCGGTGTATTTTCCACCAGCCGGATGTTATTTGGCTTGTCTAAAGAAGGTGATGCACCGAAAAAATTTAGCCAGTTATCGAAAAAAGCGGTGCCTGCAACGGGGTTAATTTTCACCTGTATCTGCCTTAGCTTTGGTATTGTGCTTATCTATTTTATTCCCGATATCATGCATGCGTTCACCTTAGTGACCACGGTATCCGCTATTTTGTTCATGTTTATTTGGAGCATGATTTTATACAGTTACCTTAACTTCCGCCGTAAACGTCCAGAAATGCACAAAGCCTCCCATTATAAGATGCCCGCAGGGATTATTATGTCTTGGGTAAGTTTGGCATTCTTCGCATTTATGGTTGTCTTACTTGCATTCCAACACGATACACGGCAAGCGCTCATCGCAACGCCAATTTGGTTTGTCGTCCTATTTATTGGCTACCAAATTGTGAAGCGCCGTAAAACAAATTAATCCTGTTAAGCGCTTTACCCATAAAAAAAGCCGAATCTGTTTTTAGCAGTTCGGCTTTTTTATGGATTACCTTGTCACTCGATGACGAGCATTAGTTCGCTTTATATTCTGCTTCCGCTTGTTCAAAACGCTCTTGCGCTTCTGCACTTGGTGCTTTAGTGATTAAACTCACCACAACAATCGCGATAGTCGCAAAGATAAAGCCTGGAATAATTTCATACAATGCAAACCATTTGTATTGCATCCAAACTAATACCGTAATAGCGCCCACTAACATTCCCGCCAGTGCCCCTGTACGTGTCATGCGTTTCCAAAGAACAGATATCAACACGACTGGGCCAAATGCAGCACCAAAGCCTGCCCATGCATTACTGACTAACCCTAACACTTTGTTATTTGGGTCACGAGCGATATAAATAGCAATGGCAGCCACGAGCAGTACCATAAAGCGCCCAACCCAAACTAACTCTTTTTGGCTCGCTGTTTTACGAATAAATGGCTTGTAGAGGTCTTCGGTCAATGCGCTCGCACACACTAACAATTGGCAACTTAAGGTACTCATTACCGCAGCTAAAATTGCAGAAAGCAATATACCGGCTATCCATGGGTTAAATAATATCGCCGCTAATTCCATGAAAATACGCTCATTATTTTGTGTCACAGCGCCCGCCACACTCGGGTTCATTTCGAAATAGCCGATCCCAAAGAAGCCTACTGCAATCGTACCGCCTAAACACAGAACCATCCACGTCATACTAATACGTCTTGCTGAATGGATTGTTTTGTGTGAATCTGCCGCCATAAAACGCGCTAAAATATGCGGTTGCCCAAAATAACCTAGCCCCCAGCCCAATAAAGAGAGTATCGCAATAAAGTTCATGCCCTTGAACATATCAAGGTATTCAGGGTTTTTCGCTTTAATCACTTCGATTGAGGTATCTACGCCGCCCATTGATAAAATAACGACAATGGGTGTCAGTATCAGTGCAAAAATCATTAACGAAGCCTGAACAGTATCTGTCCAACTTACCGCTAAAAAGCCCCCTAAGAAGGTATAGGCAATCGTTGCTAACGCCCCTAACCACATGGCTTTTTCATAACTAATATGGAAAGTACTTTCGAATAATAAACCACCCGCAACAACACCCGATGCACAATAAATGGTGAAGAAAACCAAGATAACAATGGCAGAAATAATCCGTAAAATTTTACTATTGTCTTCAAAGCGACTGGTAAAATAGTCGGGTAACGTCAAAGCATTATTATTTTTTTCTGTTTGCAAACGTAGGCGGCCAGCTACAAATAACCAGTTAAAATAGGCTCCTAAGGTTAACCCTATTGCAATCCAGCTTTCAGAGATCCCAGCAATAAAAATGGCTCCTGGCAGCCCCATTAATAACCAGCCACTCATATCTGATGCACCCGCAGATAATGCGGTCACCACGCTGCCTAAACTTCGTCCTCCGAGAATATAATCATCAAAGTTTTTTGTTGAGCGATAGGCCAAATAGCCAATTAATAACATGCCAGTAATGTATACGATGAACGTGACGATCATCGGAGTGCTTACAGTCATTTATATTCTCCATTGAGTAGCTTATTAATTTAGTTATCTTTATATGAATTACTGTTGATAACTTGTAACTTCGTGGTGTTGCACTTTATTGCACATCGTTAATTTATCTTCGTGCACACCAAATAGATTGTGATTGTTCGCGTTGCACTAATTTAACATCTTAGTGACCCCATCCTAGTCAGACTCATATTAAATTAACAAGAAATTAACTATTTTTTATTCAATAAATAGAATCCATATCACAAATGTTAAAATTTTAAGTCAAATTACCAAATGATCGTTTAATTATTCCCTTAATAACAGAATGGTTATAACCATATGAAAAATATATAAAATTAATAACCATTGATTTTATGAATTAGAATCCCCCTCAAAAAGTTCGACATGTTTCACATTTCCCTCAGAAACCTTGATTAACAATGTTGCACAAAGTTGCAACATTAAGATAATGTTGTGTAACTTTTCGATTATGACGACCTGTCAACTAGAGGAATTAAGATGAGTAGCACGACAACTATGGGTGTGAGACTTGATGAAGCAACTCGTGAACGCATTAAAAATGCCGCTCAACGTCTAGACCGCACATCGCATTGGCTTATCAAACAAGCTATTTATAATTACCTAGAACAACTCGACAATAACCAAATCATTCCTGAGTTATCCGTCGGTACCGATGCAAAAGAAAACCAAGCTGGGGAAGAGGACACCACGGTCGAGTCTAACCACCAGCCTTTCTTAGATTTTGCAGAGCACATTTTACCACAATCTGTAAAACGCTCTTCGATTACTTCTGCATATCGCATACCAGAAACCCAAGCAGTACCGATGTTACTGCAACAGGCGCAACTCCCCGCAGATCAAGCAGAAGCGGCACATAAACTGGCCTACTCCATTGCAGAAAAATTACGTAACCAAAAAAATGGCGTGGGGCGTTCTGGTCTAGTACAAGGACTGTTGCAAGAGTTTTCACTTTCGTCCCAAGAAGGTGTGGCACTGATGTGTTTAGCAGAAGCCTTATTGCGTATCCCTGATAAGGCCACTCGTGATGCCTTAATTCGTGACAAAATCAGTAACGGAAATTGGCAATCCCACCTTGGGCAAAGTAGCTCGATGTTCGTCAATGCCGCAACGTGGGGCTTATTATTTACAGGTAAATTAGTTTCAACACATAATGAAGCCAAATTATCGACCTCCCTAAACCGTATTATCAGTAAAAGCGGCGAACCTCTGGTGCGTAAAGGCGTGGACATGGCAATGCGCCTAATGGGTGAGCAATTTGTGACAGGCGAAACCATTTCCCAAGCCTTAGCAAATGCACGTAAGCTAGAAGATAAAGGGTTCCGCTACTCTTATGACATGTTGGGGGAAGCCGCATTAACAGAAAAAGATGCCCAAGATTATATGGTGTCTTACCAGCAAGCTATTCATGCTATTGGTAAAGCCTCAAATGGCCGCGGAATTTATGAAGGCCCCGGCATTTCGATTAAATTATCCGCACTACACCCTCGCTACAGCCGCGCACAATATTCCCGAGTCATGGATGAGCTATATCCACGTTTACTCTCTCTCGTTTTGCAAGCTCACCAATACGATGTTGGTATAAATATTGACGCAGAAGAAGCTGACCGATTAGAAATCTCTTTAGATTTACTCGAAAAACTGTGTTTCGAACCACAACTTGCAGGCTGGAATGGGATTGGTTTTGTTATCCAAGCCTACCAAAAACGCTGCCCATTTGTGATTGACTCAATTATCAATTTAGCAGAACGTAGCCAGCGTCGTTTAATGATCCGCCTGGTTAAAGGTGCGTATTGGGACAGCGAAATTAAACGTGCACAAATTGATGGCTTAGAGGGGTACCCAGTCTATACCCGTAAGGTATATACCGACGTTTCATACATTGCTTGCGCTCGCAAATTACTGTCTGTACCAAACTTAATTTACCCTCAATTTGCAACGCATAACGCACATACACTCTCTGCTATCTACCAAATTGCAGGTAAAAATTACTACCCTGGCCAGTATGAGTTCCAATGCTTGCATGGGATGGGCGAACCTTTATATGAACAAGTGGTCGGGAAAGTCGCGGATGGTAAACTTAATCGCCCATGCCGTATCTATGCCCCTGTTGGTACCCATGAAACGTTATTAGCCTATTTAGTTCGTCGTTTATTAGAAAATGGGGCGAATACTTCCTTTGTTAACCGTATCGCAGATGCCACTATTCCGTTAGATGAATTAGTTGCTGATCCGGTAAAAGATGTTCTTGAGCTGTCTAAAGCAGAAGGCCAAATTGGTTTACCGCATCCGAAGATCCCTCTACCCCGTGATTTGTATGGTAATGAGCGTGTTAACTCTATGGGCCTCGACTTGTCGAATGAGCACCGTTTAGCCTCTTTATCGAGTGCGCTACTCAGTGCGGCTATCCAACCGAAATTGGCTGAGCCTTTATTAGGAGGGGAGTTCTCCACGAAAGATCAGCTGCCAGAAGCTCAAGCCATACTAAACCCTGCATGCCATAAAGATATTGTGGGTCATGTACGTGAAACAACAGAACAAGAAGCCGACCATGCACTAAATATCGCCAATGATGCAGGCACAATTTGGTTTGCAACGCCGCCATCAGAGCGTGCTGCGATTTTATTACGCGCAGCTGATCTTATGGAGCAACAGCTGCAACCATTGCTTGATGTATTAGTGCGTGAAGCAGGTAAAACCTACGCCAATGCGATTGCTGAAGTGCGTGAAGCGGTAGATTTCTTGAATTATTATGCTACGCAAGTCAAACATGACTTTGATAATAATACCCATCGCCCATTAGGCCCAGTGGTGTGCATCAGCCCATGGAACTTCCCTCTTGCCATTTTCTCTGGGCAAATTGCAGCTGCCTTAGCGGCAGGAAATACAGTGTTAGCAAAACCGGCTGAACAAACGCCGCTCGTCGGTGCTATCGCAGTTTCTATTCTTCACCAAGCAGGGATACCGCGTGATGTCTTGCAATTTTTACCGGGTAAAGGGGAAACTATCGGTGCCCAATTAGTGGGCGATAAACGCGTTCGTGGTGTCATGTTTACTGGTTCAACGGAAGTCGCAGGTTTATTACAACGTAATATTGCTGGCCGTTTAGATGCTCAAGGCCGCCCTACCCCGTTAATCGCAGAAACTGGCGGATTAAACGCCATGATCGTCGATTCTTCCGCATTAACTGAGCAAGTTGTTACCGATGTGGTTGCTTCTGCATTTGATAGTGCGGGCCAACGCTGCTCTGCATTACGCATTCTTTGTGTTCAACACGATGTTGCTGATAGAACGATTCGCATGTTGAAAGGCGCGATGGAAGAATGCCGTATGGGCAACCCAGAGCACCTATCCACAGATATTGGTCCAGTGATTGACCGAGAAGCAAAAGATAATATTGATCAACACATTCAACAGATGCGCAGTAAAGGCAAAACCATTTTCCAAGCTGCATTTGACAATAACGATGATGCGAAAGAGCAACAAGAAGGAACTTATGTTAAGCCAACCTTAATTGAGTTGGACAACATCAGCGAGCTGAAAAAAGAGATTTTTGGCCCTGTTCTTCATGTTGTACGTTTCAAACGTGATGAGCTAGATACATTGGTTGACCAAATCAATGCAGCGGGTTATGGCCTAACGTTAGGGGTTCATACCCGTATTGATGAAACTATCAATCAAGTCGTCAGCAAAGCAAAAGTCGGTAACTTATATGTTAACCGCAACATGGTTGGCGCGGTGGTTGGCGTGCAACCATTTGGTGGTGAAGGATTATCGGGTACAGGACCAAAAGCGGGTGGGCCGTTATACCTCTACCGTTTATTAAGTGAACGACCAGAAAATGCGGTGACAAATACACTTGCACGCCAAGATGAACACTTACCGATGGATGCCAGTGCACGAGTCGAGTTACTTGCACCTTTTGATGCCTTTATTGCATGGGCTGAAAAACAGCAAGCACCCATTACACAATCAGTGATCGAGCAATTTACGCGTTATACCCAAGCAGGTACGACTCGACTTTTACCAGGCCCTACTGGTGAGAAAAACACCTATACATTACGCCCTCGTGGGTTAATTTTATGTATTAGTGACAATGAAAAAGACTGCTTGATCCAGCTTGCAGGGGTTCTAGCTGCGGGTTGCCAATCACTTTGGCCTGATAGCGATACTCATCAGAAATTATTTAAACAGCTTCCAGAGAAAGTTCGCAAAACCATCTCTATCACCAAACAATGGCAAGAATCTAAAGAGCCCATTGAAGGGGTGATTTATCATGGGGATAGCGATCAATTAAAAGCAGTTTGTGCAATTATCGCGGAGCGTAAAGGGCCAATTATCTCTGTCCAAGGCTTTGAGCGTGGTGAGACCAACTTGTTGATAGAACGCCTTGTTCACGAACGTTCATTGAGTGTCAATACCGCAGCTGCGGGTGGTAACGCAAGCTTGATGACCATCGGTTAACATGTTGTAAGGCCTGATTTCATTAATCATTGAAGTCAGGCCTTTTTGTATTTCTCTTCAATGATTTTTCAATCGTTAATCTTCGCTTTTTTATTACGTTTTAATTTTTATTTTGAACCGCTAAAAACGCAAAAGGTGCCCAGAGGACACCAATTTATTAATCAATAGATATTAGGTAACTAGAAGGTTAGCTACTTACTCTATTCTTATTATTGCATTTTTTCTGATTCCCAGAATAAATATTGTTCATATTTACGTAATGCAATATTGTAATTACTAAATGCTGAGTCTGTCATTTTTTCGCTTAATTGTTCTTGAACTTTACTTGCAGTAAATTCTTTCATTGAAAAATTAGAGGAAGATAACAACTCATCTAAACGGCGTAAGCGAACTACATACTCACGAACGGTACTGTGGCTCATCTCAGTCTGTAAGAATAAATACTGTTTAAATGACATAATATCAAAATAATCAGTATTACTATTGCAGTAAATCTCACTACAAAAACGACAAAGTGCAGTAAATTTACCTTGCAGCTCCCCCCAAGTACCTTCATCAACCAATTCAGTCATATCAGCGATAGCTTCTTTATTTAAGATGTCATCGTTGAAAACCAAAGAGATACGATCAAGAGTTTTGTGGCAATGTGCACAATGAGTTTGGCTGTGTTTAAAATCTTTGATGTAACGACTCAGAGGCCGTTTCTTTACAATAGAAGCAGACATAATGGTAAAGCCCTGTGTGTAAGTCTAAAAATAAAATTGTAACAAGGGAAACCGAGTTACATACTTGTTATGCCCATAGCATTAATAGAATGTTTGCTACGTTGCATTTAAATACGGGTAAACCCGTATATCATTTCCTTACTTTCCCTTTAGGAGAATAATCCTCCTGAGAATGTAGTGTAAGAAAAGTTATTGCCCTTTACGAAAAATATTCTACCCCGTCTATCGCTCTTTGGCGAATTTCTAAGGCGAGACAATTTTGGTACGAATTTGATTTAGCGTCAACCTAATTAACTTAAATTTCGTTAACTCTATACACATACCGTTAACGAAAAACATCAAGGGAACTATCCACTAGATTGGCTTAAGGGCAAAGACTTTACCTGATTATTCCATCTTCGTACAAAGAAAATTTGATTTAAAAATCAATCTTATAGCTATTCAAAGATTTAATTAGCAAAATTGTGAAGGAGCTCACCTTTTTCATCTATTATTGCATCTTAAATGTGCAGATATTAATGCTTCCAATATCTCATAGTTTAGTGTTTTTTTATTTATGTAAACTTTTTATTACATTTTGTGTGCTTTTTTAAACATTAATCTCTATATACAAAAAAGTTATAAATCCAACTAAAAGTGTTATATGTGTTTTAATTAATTTTATTTCGCTCCATGTCACATTCTTTATCTTAGTTATTTTTAATAGCGAAATAACTTTACAGTATTCATCTATTTCAAATTAACACTAACATTTGCCTCTTCAGCATTACCTTAGGTAAGGCAACATTACACCCATATTGAATACTTCGATCATAATAGTGATTAATGCTGTGATTTTTAATGAATTACCCATATTTAATAAAAAATTAAACTACACACAATTCATATTGCGATATTATTCACTAATGTAGTTGTTTTTATAATTAATAATTAAGATATTATTTTAGGATTAGTTACATGTGATATTAAAAACTTCTCTTATATACTTCATTTGCTATATAAATAAATAATTTTAATAAGGTTGATTATGAAAAAGTTAATTTTGGCTTGTGGTATGGGTTTACTGGCACTGACAATCACTGCTTGTTCAGAAGAAGAGAAAAAAGGTGAAGTTGCTGGTGCAACTGAAACTTGTAACGCTTACTTTGCTGAAGTTGATAGCTTAATTGCTAAAGCTTCAGAAAACCCACAAGCAAAAGCTCAGTTAGATGCTATGAAAGGTCAACTGGAAGAAGGTAAAAAACAAGTTGCCGCATTACCTAAAGATCAGCAAGATAAAGCTTGCCAACAAGGTATTGATGCAATGAAACAAATGAAAACTGCTTTAGGTCTGTAATTCTTTAAATTATTTCAGATTACTGCAATTTTCCAAAAAAGAGCCCATTTGTGGCTCTTTTTTATACAAAAAGACATATAAACATACAATTAAAGACTCATTCGCCATACCCATAGGTTTTTGCAAGCTCATATCTCCTCTAGCTTATAGAATTATAAAACACAAAAATCTGAGGATTATATAATGAGCTTATATGTCAACATAGTTGTAAAAAAAACCTTTTCACTCAGTGATTTAATAAAGAAATGCAGTAAATTTCACCACTTGATCAGAAACATTAAAAATACCAATATCCCATGTATTAAACTCAATTTTAATCATAAGCATATTGAGTTAGACAAGCATAACCTACTCAATAACCTTAAAGAGAGTATTTCAGCGAGAACCAACTATGAAACTTTTGAAGTGGGAGAAAAAACGCTTCAAATATCCAGTAGAATCAATAGTGTAATTGATGAAATTCAGGCTATATATCTGGCCACCTCAAAAAAAAACCAAGCGGTTATAGACTCAAAAGATAAACTAACGCTTTTTAACAATATACAAAGCGATTGTGGGCTTCAAGAGTCAGATATCCAAATAGATGCAGCACAACCCTTTCTTAAGCAACTTCTTCAAAATGATCAAAAAGTCAAAGAAGCAATTCAGTATTTAAAGTTGAATACAAAAAACATGGACTTAAATAAAATAAATGCAGATAGCAAAGCGACAACAAAATATGTTATCGAGGTGCTTAATGATGCTGTCTGCAAGAACTTTTACCCTAATATTGATTTTGGCAAAATTAGAGAAAGCGCAGCAAAAAATACACGTAGTATATTAGAAAAGAAACATTGCCAAAGAATTGATTCCTACATCTTAAGAACAGAAGGAACAGCGGTATAATGCAAAAAGGAGAACCTTCCTTAGTTCTCCTTTTGATTAATTTATCAATTCGTTATAGCCACGTACCAAATCGCTTGATATAAAACTGTTTCATCAATTGTGCCACAACGCAGTAGCTCACTAATGTCAGTGCTAACCAAGGAAAATACTCAATCGGTAATGGTTGTAATCCAATCATAGTTCCAAATGATGAGAACGGAATATATAAGCCTAATGCCATAATTAATCCCGTAGTTAACATTACAGGTAATGCTGCTGTGCTTTGAATAAATGGAATTTTTTGTGTTCTTAGCATATGAACAACCAAGGTTTGTGATAATAACCCTTCAACAAACCAGCCTGACTGGAACAATGCTTCATGTGCCACACTATTTGCTTGGAATACATACCACATCAAAGCAAATGTGGTGATATCAAAGATGGAAGATGTCGGCCCAATCCAAAGCATAAAGCGACCAATATTTTTCGCATCCCACTTACGAGGACGTTTTAAAAACTCTTTATCCATTTTGTCCCAAGGTAATGCCAATTGGGAAATATCGTACAGCAGATTTTGTACAAGCAAATGAATTGCTAACATTGGTAGGAACGGAATAAATGCACTAGCAATTAATACGGAGAATACATTCCCGAAGTTAGAGCTCGCTGTCATATTCAGGTATTTGATAATATTACCAAACGTTTCCCTTCCTTTAATAACACCCTGCTCTAATACCATTAAATCTTTTTCAAGTAAGATGATATCCGCTGATTCCTTCGCAATATCGGTTCCAGTATCTACTGAAATTCCCACATCTGCATCACGAAGGGCTGGCGCATCATTAATTCCATCACCTAAAAAGCCAACAGTATGCCCATTTGCCTGTAACCTTTTCAAAATACGGGATTTTTGCAATGGCGTCAGTTTACAAAAAACAGAAACTTGCTCGACTTTTTGGCTCAATTCTTCATCAGACAACGCTTCAACTTCTAAGCCAGTCATGATCTCACTGATGTTCAGCCCAACATCATGGCAAATTTTCTCTGTAATAATCGCATTATCGCCAGTCAATACTTTGACGGTAACACCATTTTCACGCAGTGCCGCGATTGCAGAAATCGCACTTTCTTTGGCTGGATCTAAGAAAGTTAAAATCCCTTGTAGCTCAAGTTGTTGTTCCGCTTGAGCTGAGAGTGGCAAGCGAGCTTCATGTTCATTTAATGCTCGCGTTGCTAGCAGTAATACCCGAAATCCTTGTCGGTTGTAATCACTCACTAACTCTGTTATTCGGGCTCTCGCATGCTCGTCTAGAACCAGCGACTCACCGTTTTGCTGATAGCTTTGGCAAACAGCAAGCATTTCCTCTGCAGCACCTTTACAGATAAGTAACGCATTTCCCTCAGGCGTCCTTACTGTCACAGACAATTTACGGCGAATAAAATCGAACGGTAACTCATCAATTTTTTGAAACGCTTTTAGTTGCTCAACCTCACTATTCCCCCGTCCTCGGCGAATAATGGCCTGATCCATCATATTTTTCGCACCACTTTGGTGGAAACTATTTAGCCAAGCAAGTTGCAGAATTTTGCCATTTTTCTCACCATTACTATCAAGATAATGCTCTAAAATGATCCTATCTTGCGTCAATGTTCCCGTTTTATCCGTACAAAGCACATCCATTGCGCCAAAGTTTTGGATAGCATTCAGCCTTTTGACAATCACTTTGTGTTTCGACATCGCAATTGCCCCTTTCGCCAAGTTTGAACTGACTATCATTGGGAGCATTTCAGGGGTTAACCCTACAGCAACAGCTAAAGAAAATAGCGTTGCTTCAAACCAATCACCTTTTGTAAATCCATTGATTAATAAGACAATTGGAACCATAACCAACATAAAACGGATCAATAACCAGCTAACACTATTCACACCTCTGTCAAACGCGGTTTGTGCCCGACTGCCAACGATTGATTTTGCTAGCGAGCCTAAATAGGTTTTCCCACCCGTTGCCACCACGATACCCCGAGCCGTTCCGCTAGTAACGTTGGTTCCCATTAAGCAAATATTTGATATTTCGAGTAATTCATTTTCGGTAGGTGATGCGGGATCCAAGCTTTTCGCGGAAACATCCCCGAGAGTGTCATATTTTTCCACAGGGATAGATTCACCAGTTAAAATCGCTTGGCTAATAAATAAGTCTCTCGATTCAACTAGTTTCAAATCTGCTGGTACCATATCCCCCGCGGATAAAAGAACGATATCCCCAGGAACTAGGCATTTGATTGGAACTTCTTTACGAGTTGAACGCCCTGTTTTATTGTCCCGGCGAAATACCGTTGCAGTAGTTCTAACCAAAGATTTGAGGGCTTCAGCAGCTTTATTAGTACGATACTCCTGCCAAAAACGCAGTAAACCACTTAGCAGAACCATAGTAACAATAATAATAACACCTGTTAAATCAGTCTCTTCCCCTTGGCGTTCTGGGATCAGATAGTCCGTGAAAAAGCTGACTAACGCCAACACCATCAGAACAAAAATAAATGGGTTTTTAAATGATGAGAGTAGTTGCTTCCAAGCAGGAGGCGCTTTTTCATGAGCAACTTCATTTTCACCTTCAGTCACTAAGCGGTCCATCGCTTCATTGTCTGCTAGGCCTAATAAATTGGTTTGATACTCATTTAGCACTTGCTCAATATTTTTACTCGCTTGCTCGCCAACAACAAATTTTTGCCGAGCGGGAGCTTTAACGCTTTTGCGTTGGTGTCTTATTTCAGTCATAACGTTGTCTCTAATACAACACTTGTATATTTCTTACGCTATCCAACTGAAAATAAGGCTATTATATCAATTGGATAGCTCCAAATTTCGACTCCATGACGGAGGGTGATCGTCCATTTCGGCTCCTATAGTGAGTTAATTTTCTGCATTCAGGCTGGAAGCTCTGATGCTACTTTCCAATTGATAGCACTTACGCTTTGCTCAAGACTGATTCTGCAAACTAGTGCTTCAATCTCTTTTTGCTCAGCGGGTGTTGCCAAAAATTCCGCGCAAACCTCAAGTTGTTCAGTTTTTAATGTGTCAGCACTACTTAACGATTGCAGCCGAATATGTAGCCCATTGATGGCTTGTAAAATAAGGGTTCTAACTAAAATTTCGTCTTCTTGGTGGCACATAACGCGGATTTTATAACGTTGTTCAACATCCAGAGCTTGAACTTGAGGCTGCTTATTGATGCGAGACGCAGCTTCTCGTAATAAAATATTTGCACATAAAATCAATAAGGTAGCCATCAGCGCGAGTGAGTACTGCCCTAACCCACACAACACACCAATCCCAGCGGAACACCATAATGTTGCTGCTGTATTCAGGCCACGAATGTTCATGCCTTCACGCATAATGACACCAGCCCCCAGAAAACCAATACCTGAAACCACTTGTGCCGCAATGCGTCCGGGGCTGTCAGGTGATGTTGTGACTGAGCTTAAAATAAAAACAGCGGCGCCCGTTGCAACTAATGCATTTGTTCTCAGCCCAGCCATACGCTGACGCCATTGACGTTCAGCACCAATCAAGGCACCAAGGCACATTGCCGAAACAAGATTTAAAATATCAGGAGTAAAAAGCATAATGATTCCTCCAAAAAATAATTTGGATAGCGTTTTATATGCTTAATAAAAAGCACATAGCCCTATTTTGAATCAATAAAGATCCAAGAGTTATTGGCTATTGCCTGGAGGAAATAGAGAGTAAAAATATACAAACATGATACACACTCGATACAACAGTAATAAGCTATTAATTAAATATAGAATAATACTTTGTTTATAAAATAAGGGTGTATGTGTGATGGGGTACATCAGACACCGCCCGCCTTAGTGGCAAGCAGTGAAAAGAAAAGACGATTACTGGCTTGCCGTTAAATTAAGTTTTTATTCCAACTCTGACTGTCCAAGTAATAATCTCCTAAATAATTGATGGATGGAGTATAGGTGGGCTAATTTACGAAGTAAAGAACAAATTTTTAATAAACTTGAAATTAATTAAAAAATTATTATTTAATTAATGTAACAAACGTACCTTCGTTCCCTTCTTTTTCATTAAAAAACCAAATACCCTCAGGGTAATCAGGTAATGCGATTAAATACATCACACCTTCATTAAACGGTTCAATAAGTAAAATTGTTCCTTCTCTTCGCTCTTGCCCATCTGTTTTCACATAAACACGATCATTAATATTCATAACATCTATTTTCCAAAAAAATAATATTAATCGTAAATGTAGCGCATACGAAAAAGCCCGTCATTAAAAATGACGGGCTTTAGAAAATCAGTTAAGCAATTAGCTTAGATAGCAGTTACGTTAGCAGCTGCTGGGCCTTTTGCACCGTTTTCAATGGAGAATTCAACTTGCTGGCCTTCTGCCAGAGTTTTGAAACCATTGCCCTGAATGGCAGAGAAGTGGACGAAAACGTCTTTGCTACCATCAGCTGGAGTGATGAAACCGAAGCCTTTAGACTCGTTGAACCACTTAACTTGACCTTTCATTTTGTCGGACATTTGACTTTTCCTATATAACATCAAAAAAACTTGCCTTTTTGGCATATACGGGCCAGAGTCAACTATTTAATCAGGGAAACACCAAGATGAAGCGTCACGGTCAAAGGCTATCTGTGATAACTTTCTTCTTTAGAACACACTAACTCAGTAATCATACATCAAATAGGACTGCTAAACAGGCCGAAGCACATTAACTCATGACTTAAAGATAATAGCAACTATTTTATACATCCAATTCATAAAAAAATGTGGTTTTTTCGACTCCGTCACTTTTATCAGCCATAATGTTAACAAAAGCACTGCATTTAGTTGATAATTTAAAGGAAAATTTAATCTCAGGGAACAACAAAACCCGTTATTGTCAGTCAGAATTATCTGATCTGATGACAATCTGTATTAATATTTTTTTTAACTGATATATAACAATCTCGATACCTCGTGGTACTCTGCTAGTATAGATTCAATATCTGACAGAGAGTTATCACATGGATATTATCAAACAAATACTTGTCGAAGATTTAGATACCATCAACAAACGCGAAAACCGTGATGGAAAACCGTATTTCAACAGCCAGTTCCTCGCAAACCACCCTTATTTATGTGTTGGTATGATTGCAGCTTATATTCCGCTGGCTGTTATTCTTTGGTATGCGCCCTATTTTGGCCCTTATTGGACACTGGGTATTACCCTGTTATTCATTATTTTAGCGAGCGTATTACTTTTTGATATTAAGCCTGTCTATCATTTTGAAGATATTGGCGTGTTGGATTTGCGTGTTTGTTATAATGGTGAGTGGTTCGTTACTGAACCTGTTTCTGAAAATGCAATTCGTAAAGTCCTTGATTCAAATGAAGTCAACCAAGCAATTAAACAAGAAATCACTCGCCTAATTGCATTAAAAGGTATGATTTCGTTTTACGATATTTATCATGTCGCTTACCCCGAAGTTTCTACACCATTGCAAGGTAAATTGGCAGCTCAAAATTAATGCAATATCAATTGGCTAGCGTGAAATTCAGCCATAATGAACAGTGAGTGAACAGTTAGCATTTTTTTCTATTTTTATCGTTGACAGCTCGAGGTGATATCGTTAATATTCGCCTCGTTCTCAGGAACAAGCAATTCCTCCATAGTTCAGTCGGTAGAACGGCGGACTGTTAATCCGTATGTCGCTGGTTCAAGTCCAGCTGGAGGAGCCAAATTTAAAAAGCCCGCTTAATGCGGGCTTTTTGCTATTTAGCATTTACTGCCTCCATCATTACTACTTACCCCTAGGTCATCTCAAGATTATTTATCTTCCCCATTCGCTTGAAATCAGAGGTTTAGGAACAGATAGCCATCGATTTGTTTATTTAACACCCACTTGACCACTTTTTTTATTTTTATGCTTTACAACAGGAAACAGGATGGGTAATATGCGCCTCGTTCTCAGGAACAATGCAATTCCTCCATAGTTCAGTCGGTAGAACGGCGGACTGTTAATCCGTATGTCGCTGGTTCAAGTCCAGCTGGAGGAGCCAAATTTAAAAAGCCCGCTTAATGCGGGCTTTTTGCTATCTAACGTTTGTTACTCGTTATTCTTTCTCGAGAAAAAATTGCTTCATCGTTTGGCGTAGCCATTAGTGTGCAGGGTCTCTATCTAAGCGTGGATGCCATGCTTGCACTATAAATAGTGACTCCAATTCAATCGGTAATTCAATTCCAACCAGTGGTAAATTAATGCTTTTCACGCCCTGCAATACATGGCGAGGCAACGGTAGGATATAATCAGACTTCATCGTTAGCATCATCAATCGGCCCTAAAGTACGTCCCCTTCGTGATACACTAATGTGCGGATAATGCGTTATCCTTTCTGGTATCACTTTCTACAATAAACATTAAGCTGCTGCTTAGCGCCATCTTACACAAAGTTTCTAATAATCCACCGCCTAATTCCCCAATAAAGACATCATTCGTTCGAATAACAAACGTTCTTTCAAGAGGTTCAGGATGAAACGATTCATCAGGTTCAATATTTTGAAGGCCAAAAATCACCAACACTGTTAACTTTTTCCTCTTCGATTCTCCTTCAAATGATTGTTACTACCCAATTTTGAGCAAACTTCCCTCAGTTCGCACAGATAACAGGCAAACAAACATTTTTTCGATATTCTCCTTTGACAATCCCTTTAGAGGAAGCTAATATCCTCTGCGTACCAAGGAGTTCCTCCATAGTTCAGTCGGTAGAACGGCGGACTGTTAATCCGTATGTCGCTGGTTCAAGTCCAGCTGGAGGAGCCAATATTTAGAGAAGCCTGCTTAAAGAAATTTAAGCAGGCTTTTTGCTTTCTATTATTTATCTTTTTTCTCAAAAAGCATTTAATCATCGATTCCCATAGCTATTTTTTCCCTTTCGCTTTATCATTCTTTCCCGGCCTGAGCGCTCGCTCATCACTCACCTTCCCTTATGGAGCCGGTTTAATGACTACTGTAACTACCCTAACGATCCGCCGCCCTGATGATTGGCATGTTCATTTTCGCGATGATGATATGTTAAGAACGGTCGTTCCCTACACCAGTGAGTTTTTTGGCCGCGCGATTGTGATGCCAAATTTAGTTCCGCCCGTCACAACCGTTGAGACCGCTAAAGCGTACCGTGAGCGCATTATCCAAGCAGTTCCACAAGGTCAGCAATTTACCCCACTTATGACCTGCTACCTGACGGATGGAACAGACCCTGTTGAGCTTATCCGTGGCTTTCAAGAAGGCGTCTTTACCGCGTGTAAATTATACCCAGCCAATGCAACAACTAATTCAAGTCATGGGGTTTCTGATATCAAGAAAATATACCCTGTGCTGGCCGCAATGGAAAAAGCAGGTATGCCGCTGTTAATTCATGGTGAAGTCACTGCTAACCATATTGATATTTTTGACCGTGAAGCACTATTTATTGAACAAATAATGCAACCGTTACGCGCTCAGTTCCCGAACTTAAAAGTGGTATTCGAACACATCACAACAAAAGAAGCCGCACAATATGTTCTGGAGGCCAATGAATTTACCGCAGCGACACTAACACCTCAGCACCTGATGTTTAACCGTAATCATATGTTGGTGGGTGGCGTAAGACCGCACCTATTCTGTTTGCCAATCTTAAAGCGTAACA
This sequence comes from Providencia sp. R33, assembly GCF_019343475.1. NCBI lineage: Bacteria > Pseudomonadati > Pseudomonadota > Gammaproteobacteria > Enterobacterales > Morganellaceae > Providencia > Providencia sp. R33. The sequence goes on from NZ_CP072453.1 coordinate 2,232,462, forward strand.
TTCACCAAGAAGCTCTTCGTTCTGCTGTTGCATCGGGTTGTGACCGTTTCTTTTTAGGAACTGATACTGCTCCGCATGTGCAGTCACGCAAAGAATCCTCTTGCGGATGTGCTGGGGTATTTAATGCTCCAACAGCACTGGCCGCTTATGCAACCGTATTTGAGGAATTAGATGCTTTAGCGCACTTTGAAGCATTTTGCTCATTGAATGGTCCTAAATTCTATAATTTACCTGTCAATGAAGGCTATATCACCTTAACTAAAGAACAAAATATCACTTGCGAGTCCATCGATTGTTGTAATGATAAGTTAATCCCGTTCTTAGCCGGTGAAGATTCTCGCTGGTCAATTGCTATCGCAAAATAGGCGCTAAAAACCTATTTTAATCTTTATAAGGGAAGCTTTTTTTGCTTCCCTTTGCTATTTTTCCAAATTTACTCACTTCATTTATGCATTTATTGTCATTTAGGTAAAAAAATATTTTATTTACTTCCTTATTAAGGAAATCTCCTTATACTGAAAGTGGATTCATTCCAAGAACTTTGCTCTTAGTCAGTTATAGATATTTATTATTTATCACGCTGTTTGATTAGGAGGTTTTATGAATAGAAAAGATGATGTCATTCAAACTCACCCAGTAGTTGGCTGGGACATCAGCACCGTAGAAGCCTATGATGCTATGATGTTGCGTCTGCACTACCTCCCCGAACAAGATAAAAACTCAGGCGATGCTGTCGTGGACAAAACCATGTGGCTTACTACTGATGTCGCAAAACAATTGATTGATATTCTTCAAGCTGGCGTGGATAAGATAGAGTCAGGGGAATACATCGAATTTAATTTTAAAACACACTAAACGTTTAAATGGATATTTGAGTTTTCAATATCCATTCCTTAAATTTATTGTTCACCAACGAAGTAGTTATATTATATATAACTACTTTTTTATTTTTATAGTTTTGGTCAAGTTTAATTTTAATTAACGATTTCATTCTTTATTTTTATTACTCCTCAGTTGACTTTTCTAGCTATTCCCCTTTATTGTAATACTTTTTCGAACAAGGACGTTCCCAATGAAGATATTAGTTATTGATGAGTGTTATTATACAAGGCTTGGTATTACTGAATATTTATCAAAGAATAAAAATTTAAACTTTATTAGTACAGGCTGCTTAGATGATGCTATTAAATCTATAAATAAAAATTCACCAAATATTGTTCTTGTTAATTTAACCTATTATTGCCACTACTCAAATTATTGCCCAACCTTACGAGGGCTGTTAAATTTATCAAGTAATATTCGATTTTATATCTATATCAACGCCCCTTACCCACAAACAGACAATCCATTGTTATTAAAAGATAATTTCTTTATTTTATCTAAAAATATTATCATAAAAACATTGGATAGAGTAATTAATGACTATGCGCAAATAGAAAAAATAACAAAGTTAGCCAATAATACAGAAACATCTATATTTACCGTAAAAGAACAAAAGATAATTAATAACTGGATGAATGAAATACCAAATCATATTATTTCTAAGAAACTGGGGATCAGTAATAGTACGGTTTATTCACAAAAGCGCCATATCGCAAGTAAAGTTTTCGTTAAAAACAGAATCGAGCTATTTTTTATTTATAATGTATTTAAGTATTTATATTAAGCAAAAGCCCTGGCAAGGGCTTTTACTATTTAAACATTAGGTTGAATTAATTATCGCTATTTAATAAGCCATCAGATAAACGATGGCGGGATTTATTAAATATTTTGTTGCTCACTTCACGGCCTGCACGACGTGCGCGTTGTTCATGCTCTGGCAGTTTCATTTCTTCATTACAAGCAGCACTACAGCAACCTTCGTACTTTTCAGCACAGGTTGGGCATTGAATGAATAATAAATGGCAACCATCATTGCGGCAGTTCGTGTGTGAGTCACAAGGCGCACCACATTGGTGGCAGTGAGCTAACATATCGTCAGTGATACGCTCACCCATACGGTTATCAAAAACAAAGTTTTTCCCTTTAAAACGCAAAGGCAAACCCTGCTCTTTCGCTTTGCGCGCGTACTCGATAATGCCGCCTTCCACGTGGTAGACGTTTTTAAAGCCGTTGTGCAGCATGTAAGCACTCGCTTTTTCACAGCGAATGCCGCCTGTGCAATACATCACGACGTTTTTATCTTTTTGTTCTTGCAGCATTTCCACTGCCATCGGGAGCTGTTCTCTAAAGGTGTCCGATGGGACTTCTACCGCGTTTTCAAAGTGACCAACTTCGTATTCATAGTGGTTGCGCATGTCAACAAACACTGTATTTGGGTCATCAATCATTGCATTGACTTCATGCGCCTTAAGATATTGCCCTGTATTCGCTGGGTTAAATGTCTCATCATCGATGCCATCAGCAACCACGCGATCGCGCACTTTCATACGCAGAACCCAGAACGATTTTCCATCATCATCAATAGCAATATTTAAGCGCAAATCATTTAATGCAGGATCTGTGCGATAAATCAGTTCGCGTAATGCATCAACATTGGATGCAGGCACGCTGATCTGCGCATTAATGCCCTCTTTGGCAATATAAACACGGCCAAATACGCTTAACGCTTTGAATTGTTGATACCATTCATTACGAAAAGCAGCTGGGTCTTGAATATTAAAATACTTATAGAAAGAAATAGTGGTACGCGGCTCAGTTTCAGCCAACATGCGTTCTTTGAGTATTTTATTTGAAACTTGGTTATGTAACACTGGCATGGTGTTCTCAATTCCTATGTAACTAGATAATATTTAAGCAGTTAACCCAATGATATCCAACTGCATCGTCATTAGGTTATTCTCTTATATTATCGCTGTTATTGTGTTAATAAAAAACCCTTTATTTTGAGTGGTTTTGTTATTGAAATATGATTAAAACGTTTAGGACACTCTATTCTTATTTTACAGACTGCATTTTAGTCACATTTGATTATTCACGACTTAAGTTCATTATGTTATAACATTACCAACCTAACACCTTTGAAATAGTATAAATGATGCGATTACTCCCTCTCTTTTTGATTATGTTATCTCTTGTCGCGCCACAGGTAGCGGCTCATCCTCACAGTTTTATTGAGATGAAAATGACGCTTGAAACCAAACAGGATAACTATTCAGGGATAAACTATGTTTGGAAGATGGACCCGATGACCTCTGCGGATATTTTGTATGAACTTAAAGGGGTAAAAGCAGATGACCCACGCTGGAAACAACAAGAAGCCATTGTGATGGCAAATGTATTAATGCAGGATTATTTCACTGATTTCTATTATCAAGGGAAAAAAGTCAGTTTTAAGCGGATACCTGATAGCTACCATCTTGAAAAAGACGGTTTTTCGTTAGTGTTTTACTTCACTGCGTTATTTATGCAGCCACTACCTATTAAAGACTCTCATGTGACTCTACAAACCTACGACCCTTCCTTTTATGTCAGTATGACCTACCAAAACTCGCAGCAAATTACGCTACCTTTAGAGCTTGCCGCCACCTGTAAATTGACGTTAGAAGAAGCCAATATTACAGACTCCATGCGCGCTTATGCGTTTTCATTGGACAAAAGTGATACACCAGATGAAGACTTAGCACTTGGTAAGCAATTTGCACAGCGGGTGGATATTCAATGCCCTTAATTTCGCTACGTAATTCAAAATGCCTCGCTGCGGTCATCTTATTGTTGCTTATCGCTTATTGCGCCTTGCAGGTTTACACCCATTGGGGTTCATGGCTACATCAGAGTATTGTTTGGCAAAAACAGTTAAACCAGGGGCTATCTTACCTACTCCAAGAAACAGCGACTCGGCCATTTTATGCGGGGGGATTATTGGTCGTTGCCAGCTTCGCTTATGGTTTTTTACACGCCCTTGGACCAGGTCACGGTAAATTAATTATCACCACTTATATCGCCACACAGGCCACTCACTTAAAACAAAGTGTGTTCATCAGCTTACTGGCATCTTTATTACAAGGTTTAGTGGCAATTTTGCTGGTTTCTTTTGTACTAATTTTATTCCAGCTCTCCACCAAACACCTAAACCAAGCCAGTGCTTATGCAGAGCAAATCAGCTACGTTTTTGTGATCCTGCTGGGCGCATTTCTTTGTGTTAGTGCGGTACGTCGTCTTTGGCAAATCAGCAAACCCAAAAAGCCAGCCGCTTTAACGTTACGGAGCATTCAGCCACTCAATCAATCAAAAGCAAAAATTATTTATAACACGGCGCAAACTGAGTCCGCTAGCTGTGCTTGTGGCCATCAACATGTTGTTAAATCTGACCAACTTCAAGCAGGGTTCAAAAGTAAATTACTCATTATCCTTTCGATGGGGATCCGCCCATGCTCAGGCGCAATTTTGGTACTGTTATTTTCCTATGTGATTGATGCGTATATTTGGGGAATTATTGCGGCGTTGATGATGGCAGTCGGCACAGCACTCACTATCTGCTTAATTGCTGTGTTCGTTCATCTTATGCGTGACAGTGCACTGCGTGTTTCACGTCTAAAAGGCGTTCAACTGTCACCATATTGGGGAATTTCGCTTAAGATTATTGCTGGGGTGCTATTTGTGCTGATGGGCGTGTTGTTGTACCAAAGCGGTGCGATGGAACAAGCAACTTCACCATTATTGCATTAAAAAAGGGAGGGCTCCCCCTCCCTGGCACTTGCCGAAGTCACAGTGCAAGAAACACACTGTTGATGCGCAATGTCAACTGCTTAAAACAAAGTTGCTGACCTGCAACGCTATGCAGAACCTCGCAAGGTAGCAACTTTTTACTACTACGTTAAAACCTAGCTAGCTGATTAACTCAATTTTCGCAGGTAAACCTTGGCGAACAGAAGCACCCGATACCCAATCAAGCCAAGTATTCGCCACTTCACGTGTTGGGTCAGCAAACCCGAGGTCGTTTAAGTTAATACCTGAACCATTTGCCGCGTTCATTGGCATTGGTTGGCCGTCTAAATAGTGCTGTTTCGCGCCCATTTCAGTGTGACCATAACCATGCTCAATCGCTAGCACTCCTGGCATCACGCCATCTAATACACTTACTTGAGCTTCTGCATTTCCACCCGGTGTGGTGATGCGGATCCAATCACCGTGTTTTACACCCATTTTCGCAGCATCATCAGGGTGAATAGCCACAAGGTTGGTTGGTTTAACATGGCGTAAGCGTTCAATCACGGTCGTTGAGCTGCTCATTACATGGGATTTAAATGACATCAGTTTCAGTGGCCACTCTTTTTCTGGGAACACTTTATTGACGTCATCACCGTTCGCCATACGTGGTGGGTAGTAGGTTGGACAACCACTGTAGCGTTCACCGGTGATCGCATGGCGGTTAATCGCAACGGTTGGGTTCCAAATCTGTAACCCTTTTTTCCACTGTGGCCCTGTTGCATCACCATCCCACGCTTTTTCATATGGCGCAAAGCGGCCACCGCGTGTGAAGATGTAAGCTACACGGCGCACTTCTTCAGGTTTCAATGTGCGAGTGATCGCAGGTAAAATACGTTCAACGCCACTGATTTGGATGTCTTCCGTTGCAGCTTCCGGTACGGGTTTTTCCCCTAACCAAGCCATATTAGCTGCCACACGCAGGTAGTAATCTTCCGCAGTATTGAGTGAATGCATGTTGCCATCCATATCCTCAATCACGTTGTCACCAAAGCCCGGTAATTTCAGCTCTTTTGCTACTGCAATACAGAAGCTTTCCATTGAAACTGGCTGGCCATCCGCCGTTTTCGCTGTACGAGACTCAACAATTGGCCAACGCGCCGTACTGGCTTTGACTTGAACACCTGACCACGGCGCACTGAACCCCCAACTTTCAAAGTTATGAGTATCTGGCACAATGTAATCCGCCAGCGCAGTGGTTTCATTCATAAAGGCATCGATACCAATAATTAATGGAAGATGTTTTGGGTCTTTCAGCTTTTCTTCCATCACTTGGCGAATACCCGCAATACCATATACTGGGTTCGTCATATTGGTGACCCACGCTTTTAGGGCATATGGATAACCCATCAATGCGGACGCCAATTGCTCGGTTAATTGCCCTTTGGCAAACGGGTACCAAGGCGCTTTTGCTGGGTACGGTTTTTCACCTGCTGCTAGTCTCGCTTTAAATTCATCTGATTTTTCATAGACTTCATTACTGCGAGATAATACAACGCCTTTCGGTTTCACTTTGCCTTTGTAGCTCGCCATATTGTAACGTGGGCCATCGTTCTCCCCGTTAAATTTACCGCCGCCAACAGACACACCGCCTTTCAAGTTTAAGTTACCAATCAATGCATTAAGCATTATGACTGACCATGCTGTGTAGAAGCCGTTGCCCCCCATCATACCGCCATGGGAAATGACCGCCGCTTTTCTATCGTAAGATGTTAAGGCTTTGCCCAGTGATGCAATGGTTTTCACTGGTACATGGCAGCGTTCGCTATATTCTTCAAGCGTCATGCGATTTGCTGCTTCTTTTAGGCATTGGAAGCTCGATTTCACCGTAACTTCACTGCCATCGTGTAATGTCACTTGGCGGGTGACAAAAAGCTCCGCCGCAGGGACTTCGTCTGCTAGTTTCAATTCGCCAGAGGCATCTTGAACTAAGTACGCTTTTTCATCATCCCCTTCCCCTGTGAGATAAGAGGAGATTAATAATTTGCCAGCTAATGGATGCGAGTCATCTGTAATGACCAAATGGGTTGAGTTAGTCCAGCTTTTCTCTCCCATGCCTTCCATTGATTTTTCACTTGGCACACTGAGGTATTTTGCATTATAGCGCTCGTTTTCAATGATCCAGCGGATCATCCCCATCACTAACGCCGCATCAGTACCCGGTTGTACAGGCACCCAGTGACCGTGGTCATTGGCTAATGTTGTCGTCAGAGGCAATGCAGGTGAAACAACCACATAATTAAAGGAATCACGTAAACGCGCTGTCGCTAACTGGCGGCCTTGGCGTTTAAATGGGTTCCCTGATTGTGCAGGAGACGTCCCGAGGAATAAGGCAAAACGCACATTATCCCAATCAGGTTTGACGTGGGCGTTTTTATCCAAGTCATCCATCAATGCCCCTGAACCTGCGCGGTAAGCGAGGCCACAGTAAGAGCCGTGTGCACCGAAATTTTTACTACCAAAGCCGTTTTGTGCAAAGCGACGAATAAAGCCATCACGGCCATCGTCCCCTGCGTTAGTCACTAACAGTTGGTTCGCTTTCGGGCCTAATTTAGGTTGTGATGGGTCTAATGGCGTTTCGAGGTCACGAATGGCTCTTAACCCATCCACATGGCCTTCACCAAATAAATCGCCGCCTTCAACCACTTCTTTAATCAGTTGTTCAAAGCTAATGCGTTCCCATTTACCTTCGCCGCGTTTACCGACACGTTTCATCGGCTCTAAAATACGCAGTGGGCTAGTTAAGCCTTCCATCAAAGTCGCACCACGAGCACACGCTGTTGAACGATGTTCTAAACCTGACTCACCGCTCATTTTGTTGAACGCAGTTTTTAGCGGCATACCATAAGGGAAATGCTCTTCGTGAGATAACGGGTGGTACGGATTCCCTGCGATACGCAGCACTTCATTCTTCGCTGTGTCGACACGGGCACGAATACCACACTGAGTCCAGCAACCAAAACATTGAGTCATCGCTACCACTTGTTCTGGGTTTTCCTGCCAGCCCTTCAGTGCTTGCCCTTCTGGGCGTAGTGAGTTGCCGTTAAGGCGGTCTAACGTGACTTTACCGGAGGTGCCATTAACCAGACCATCGACTGCACGTTTGGCAACATCACGGTAGCTCGCACCAAATAACGCAATACCACCGACAACCAAACCACCTTTAAGCCATTGACGTCTTGAGAATTTAGCCATGTTGCACTCTCCTCGCAAACCAGCGAACACCTTCACGAACAATAATTGTTAACGCAATCCATAGACCAAATGTGCCTACAATAGCCATCAGGCCGTCAGTCCCCAGTGGGAAGTGGTATGGATTCGCGATAATGTTATATTTTGGAACTGCTTGAACTTCCATCAGGAAAATCCAACGTAATGTCCAAGCAAAAGCCATCGAAACTAAGGCTAAAACAGTAATGTAAGGCACTGAACGGATAGCTTTTATGTTACTCACTGACATCGAAAATGTGATTAACCACAGAGCACAAACTCCCATCAGCATCCACCAACCTGCACTTGCCGTATCTAATTGTTGGCGCACCGCGATACCCGAAGTGGTATCCCCTGATAGCCACAGTGCGAAACACACCGCAAATAACAGCAGGGTAATCACTTGGAAACGCGCTAAACGGTTTTGGTATTGCGGCTCTTTACGTGCTCCCAAACCAATCAATGCAGGCAGAACTTGCAACGCACTTAGGAACATTAATACTGGCATCCACCAGCTATACCAGATTGGACGTGCGTTTAAGATTGATGCTTCACGGCCGGTGTACAGCAATAAGCCCATTGCAGATAATGCCGCTAGCAATGCCACCCAACGTGTTGCTTTGAACTCTTTTTTCCAGACCATTTTCACAATCAGGGCAACAAAATATAAACCAATAAACGTGGTGAATAATGGTAATAAAACGGAGCCCCACCACATCCAAGACCACAGTGTTGGATGTGCGTAGAAATGCCAAACCCGTGCCGTTTGGTGTAAATCTGCAGTTAACGCGAGTGGCGCAGTGATCCCCATGGTGATCGCAATGAACACTGCAATCATCTCTAATCGGCCATTTTCGCTTTTATTTTGCCAATGCAGGTAGCACGCGTACAGCACAGCACAAGAGGCAATTCCGATAAAGAAAAAGTATTGCACCGCCCACGGTAGCCAGAAAAACTCTTGTGGCTGAGCCATAATTTCAGAAATATATGTCACTTGACCGTCCATCAGAACACCTCCTGCCATAATGCGGGTTGCCCTTTACCTTGTAGCGGCTGCACAAATGCATCATCCAAACCGATATAGAAAACTTGTGGTAATGTGCCACTCTCTGGTTTGAGTACCTTGATTTCGGCTTCATGTTCAGTCAGCATTTTACGGATGGTGCTATTCGGGTCTTTTAAGTCACCAATAATACGCGCACCGCCTACGCAAGATTCGACGCATGCAGGTAATAAACCGACTTCTAAGCGATGTGCACAGAAGGTGCATTTATCCGCAGTTTGTGTGGAGTGGTTAATAAAACGGGCATCGTACGGGCAAGCTTGCACACAATAAGCGCAACCAACACAGCGTTCGTTATCTACCACGACAATGCCGTCCTCACGTTGGAAAGTGGCTTGAACAGGACATACAGGCACACACGGTGGCGAATCACAATGGTTACATAAGCGCGGTAGCAATACGTTAGTAAAGCCTTCCTCGCCTTTCACTGCGACTTGGTATTGGTTAACAGTCGTTCTAAACTGGCCTTGTGGTGTTTGGTTCTCAACCGAGCAACTCACCGTACAAGATTGACAACCAATACAACGGCGTAGGTCGATTAGCATCCCATAACGTTTTTCAGGATTGCCTTCATGACGTGTTGGAGATAGGTTTAGGCCAGCTTCCGAGATTGGAATTAACGACGCACCCGCCGTCACTGCCCCAATTTGTTGTAGAAATTTTCGTTTACTCAGATCCATAATTGGCTCCAGTATTGACATTGCTAATGCGAAAATAAAAGTTATTAATCAATATGTTATTTGTTTTACAAGCGTTATTGACAATCGGTTCAGTCCGGTTAAGATAACCGCAGAAATTCTTATTTCTCTTTAAAACTGGTGTGTTATCTTGGTAAAGCTTGTAGTGCCATTGTAGGAAGAGAGGAGCCAGCGCCCTATTGTGGTTTACCACATACCCGAAGCTAAATTGATCTAACGCAACGAATAACCCAAATATGTTAAAAAAATCGCCTATACCGTTGTATCACATACTATTAACCATGTTTCTGTTCTGGTCATTTCCGGCGATTTCCGCGCAATGGACAATCGGCGTTTTGGCTTTGCGTGGCCCAAGTACCACCCAATCTCACTGGCAACCTTTAGTTAATACGTTAAATGATTCCATTCCTGGGGAACGTTTCACTCTCCAACCTTTAAATCTCGATGAAATGCGCGAAGCCATTTCCAACCAAAAGATTGATTTTTTACTGACTAACCCTGCACAATTTATTCAACTCGATAGCCGTTATCACCTGCGTTGGCTACTTTCCTTACGTTCTGATGTCGAACCCAATAGCACCACTCGCAACGTGATTGGCAGCCTGATACTGGTGCGTAATAACAGTGATATTACGGAACCCAAAAATTTGATTGGCAAAAAAGTGGGGGCGATTTCCCCTGATGCTTTTGGTGGGTATCTCTTAGGCTATAAAGTGCTGCGGGATTTAGGCTATGACGCCGAAAAAGATTTTCAGATGCAATTTTTGGGCTTCCCCGCAGATGCCTTGTTATATGCACTGCGCGATAACTCGTTGTCAGCAGTCATTGTTCCAGTTTGTTTACTGGAAAATATGCACAGTGAAGGGCTTATTGATAAAACCCAATTTCGGCCGCTCATTCAACATCCCAGTTCGCTATCTTGCCTGACCAGCACCGAACTTTATCCTAATTGGTCATTTGCTGCCCTAAGCGAAGTGCCAGATAACCTTGTCGACAAAGTCACTAAGACCTTACTCTCAGCAGATAAAAGCACTATGCGCTGGGGAGCCCCTGCCTCCGTTACCCAAGTGGAAACGCTTTTGCGGGATGTGAACCAACACCCACAGCAGCGGCAAATTTGGCAAGACATCGTCAGTTGGACAATCCAAAACCAAATCACCCTTGGCTTTGTTGCCCTCTTTTTTGTATTGCTTGGGGTAAACCACGTGTGGATTGCCTTTTTAGTCCGCCGCCGCAGCCGTCAGTTAGAAGAGGCGCATAACCGGTTACGTCAGCAAGAGGCAAATCTGCAAAAAGCACAGCGACTCAATATATTAGGGGAAATGGCATCAGGCTTTGCCCACGAGCTAAACCAACCGTTATCTGCTATTCGCCACTATGCCCAAGGGTGTATTTTGCTGCTAAATAAAGGCGCAGAAAAAAGCTCGTTAATTAATGCGTTAACAAAAATTGATAACCAAGCTCAACGTGGTGCGGATATCATCCGTAATTTACGCCTTTGGGCAGGCAAACCAGGGCAAGACCCAACACTGAACTTAAGCCAGCAATCTGTTAAGCAAGCCATTAACCATATTTGGCAGCTATTACGCGTTGATCAGCACTACCCTGATGCTAAACTACTCTTACCAGACACCCATGATGTGTCATTAAGGCTGCCTGAGACTTTATTAGAGCAATTATTGTCCAACTTGGTTAGCAATAGCCTGCAAGCAGGCGCTACCACATTACGCTTTGGTTTCCATTTTGCTCAAAACCGTTTTTTATTAGTCTTACAGGATGACGCTGGCGGTATGCCACCAGAGCAGCTTGAGCAAGGAATAACCCCATTTGCCACCACCAAAAAAGAAGGCTTAGGGCTCGGTTTAGTGATTTGCCAACGCCTGATCCAAAGCCAAGGTGGGGACATCCGCATTGAAAACAATCTCAGTGACGATGGGTTAAATGGACTTAGAGTGACACTCATTTTTAATTATCCCGACAATTTGAATAACTAAGCACGGTTTGCCACGCAATTGATAACATTCAGATTAATTATATGTGACAATGGCTTTATTACGCTGACTTAAGCCTAGCTAATAGAGTCACCTTCTACACGACGAGGTCTGTATTTATGCCAGTGATCCATCTAGTGGATGATGACACCGATGTGACCGATGCTTGCCAGTTTTTACTTGAAACACTGGGCTACACCGTCACCGTCTGGAATGACAGTGAACAATTTATTCAACATGCCGCTCTTCATCAAGAGGGGGTGGTTTTACTTGATATGCGCATGCCAAAGCTAGATGGTAGGCAGGTCCACCAGTTTCTACGCGATCAACACAGCACATTAGCCGTGATTTTTTTATCTGGGCACGGGGATATCCCGATGGCTGTTGAGCAAGTCAAACTTGGCGCAGTCGATTTTCTACAAAAACCGATTGATAGCCAGCAATTAGCAAAAACACTTGAACAAGCTCAGCAACAAACCACGCAATCCACCGAAAATTATTTGATTAAACAACGTTATGAAACGCTAACACCTCGGGAAAAAGAAATCTGTCGCTATGTGCTTCAAGGCTTAATTAACCGTGAAATTGCTGAAGCCACCTGCGTTTCCGTGCGCACAGTTGAGGTACATCGCTCCCGCGTGATGGAAAAAATGGCGGTGAGAAACATCGCTGAATTGATGAGTACTATGCAGTCAGTGAATTCATTAAAAGAATAATTTGATATAATTAGATTCAATTAAACCTAATTAATAAAGTTAACCATTACAAACTAAAATAATCGGATACTAATGATACCAGCTCCTGCTTTTCAAAAACGCCTACTTCATCCACGTTACTGGCTAACCTGGATGGGAATTGCCGTACTTTATCTTCTTGTTCTATTGCCTTATCCCGTTATTTATTGGATGGGAACTCGCCTCGGGTTATTCTCCAAGCGTTTCTTAAAAAAACGCGTACAAATCGCCGATCGCAATCTGCAATTGTGTTTCCCTGAGATGAGTTTGCAAGAAAGACAACGCTATATTGATAAAAATTTCGAATCTGTCGGTATGGGGTTATTTGAAACAGGTATGGCATGGTTTTGGCCTGATTGGCGTGTTAAGCGTTGGTTTAAAGTCGAAGGCCGTGAAAATATGTTAGCGGCCCAAGAGACTGGCCGTGGCATTATCGTGCTTGGTGTACATTTTCTCACCTTAGAAATTGGTGGCCGAGCCTTTGGCATGCTAAACCCGGGCATTGGTGTTTACCGCGCCAATGACAATATCCTCATTGATTGGCTGCAAACCCGTGGGCGCTTACGTTCAAATAAGTACATGCTCGATCGTAAAGATGTCAAAGGCATGGTGCGTGTTCTGAAAGATGGGGAAATTCTCTGGTATGCCCCTGATCACGATTATGGCCCGCGCAATAGCACTTTCGCGCCGTTGTTTGCCGTTGAGAAAGCCGCAACCACGAATGGCTCACAAATATTGCTTCGCTTAGCGAATCCACTTGTAGTCCCTTTCGCTGCACGTCGCTTGCCCAATGCCAAAGGGTACGAGCTACTGATACAACCTGCTGTGGATAATTTCCCCGTGGAGGATAGTGTCGCTACCGCAACCATGATGAACCAAGTCATCGAGAAAGAAATTTTGCGCGCGCCCGAGCAATATATGTGGCTACATCGCCGCTTTAAGACACGCCCACAAGGCGAAGCGTCGCTGTATGGGGATCTTGATAAAATTCATCATTAATTTATGACAAGTTAGCTGTAGGTCTAAATATAAAGAGAAAATATGACGGGAAAAGGCACCTACTGGAAAAGAAATTTATACGTCGTCTGGTTCGGCTGCTTTTTAACGGGCGCCGCCTTTAGCTTGATCATGCCTTTTCTCCCCCTCTATATTGAAGAACTCGGCGTCAAAGACCACGCCTCGTTGAATTTATGGACGGGTGCCGTTTTCAGTATTACCTTCTTGTTTTCCGCCATCGCTGCGCCATTTTGGGGGCGCTTATCGGATCGTAAAGGCCGTAAATTAATGCTGCTTCGCTCTGCGCTTGGTATGGCGATTGTGATGGTATTAATTGGCTTTGCACAAAATATTTGGCAGTTATTGGTGTTAAGAGCCATCTTGGGCTTACTTGGCGGCTTTGTACCCAATGCGAATGCGCTAATCGCCACACAAATTCCGGTAAAAAAAAGCGGCTGGGCGATGGGCGTTTTAGCCACGGGGGCGGTGAGTGGTGCACTTATTGGCCCATTAATTGGCGGGTTCCTTGCTGACCAATATGGCTTGCGCCCAGTCTTTTTTATTACGGCCACTGTGCTATTTATCTGTTTTTTCGTCACCCTTTTTTATGTTCGTGAGCGATTTACCCCTGTTTCTCGCAAAGATGCCTTAACCAGTAAGCAAGTTTTTGCCTCCTTAAGAAATAAAAACTTGGTGATCAGCCTGTTTTTCACCACGATGATTATTCAAGCCGCAATGGGATCTATTAACCCAGTAATCACCCTGTATGTTCGGGAGCTATCAAACTCCATTGATAACTTGGCCTTTGTTAGTGGAGTTATTGCATCTATTCCGGGTGTTGCAGCATTAATTAGCGCGCCGATGCTGGGTAAATTGAGCGACCGTATTGGCCCTGAAAAAGTGCTATTGGCTGTTTTAGGCACTTCAATTTTCGTGTTATTCCCGATGGGGCTCGTGAGTAGCTATTGGGAGCTAGGCTTCCTACGCTTTTTATTAGGGGCACTCAACGCCGCCTTGCTGCCAGCGGTTCAGACACTGATTATTTATAATATTTCCCACCAAGTGACAGGTCGAATTTTCAGCTACAACCAAGCCCTGCGTGATGTTGGTAATGTAACGGGGCCGCTGATGGGGTCGTTTGTGGCGGCAACCTATGGGTTTAGAGCCGTCTTTTTCTTCACCGCTGCTTTAGTTCTTTTTAACCTTATCTATTCTTGGCTTATTATTCGTCGCCAATCCGATGGCCTACGTGCCTCTCCAACTGAACAATAATCAACCAGATAGTTTTTAACCAAAAACCTGATGCTTTATAAGCTTTATTGTTTTCTTAACGAAAAAATAATACTTTAAATGATTAACTAACTGTTTAATAACAACTTAATCGATTCAAAATTCTTTCTTTTATTGTCAATAAAAATCCTGTATCTTCCCCTACCTTATCGTGAGAAATGAGAGTTATATCGACTTTTCACCTTAAAACCTCGCCTTTTACAATAAATTCATTCTGTTTATGGGCGATTCTATAATAATGTATGTTAAAAATATGTTTCCGAACTGAAAGTTAACATATCAAATAATAATCGACACTCAGGCGCTCGGCTTGGTGTTTTATATCATGCACAACCTCTCAAGAGATGATTTATGGGAGTTCACAGATGAATAATTCTGCGACTAAAACAAAAACTTTTTTCGGGCATCCATACCCGCTGAGTTCACTTTTCCTCACCGAAATGTGGGAAAGGTTCTCTTTCTACGGCGTTCGCCCGCTACTTATTCTGTTTATGAGTGCGGCACTCTTACAAGGCGGCATGGAGCTGCCAATTGAACAAGCCTCTGCAATCGTAGGTATCTTTGCAGGTGGTGTTTACATCACCTCGTTACCGGGCGGCTGGTTAGCCGACAACTGGTTAGGCCAACGCAGAGCGGTTTGGTACGGCTCACTGATCATTGCATTTGGTCACTTATCCATCGCAATGTCTGCATTTTTAACAAACACCTTCTTCTTTGTCGGTCTGTTACTGATCGTACTTGGAACTGGATTGTTTAAAACCTGTATCACAGTGATGGTCGGTACCCTGTATAAGAAAGAAGATACGCGCCGTGATGGTGGGTTCTCCCTGTTCTATATGGGTATCAATATGGGGTCATTTATTGCTCCATTAATCATTGGCCCACTGCATGAAAAATACGGCTGGCATTTAGGCTTTGGCCTTGGTGGTTTAGGGATGTTAGTGGCGTTGTTAATCTTCCGCTTCTACGCTATCCCACAAATGCGCCGTTATGACAAAGAAGTTGGCTTAGATTCCACCTGGAACCACCCAACAGTTCAACGCAAAAATGTCGGCAAATGGGTCACTTTTGCAATGGTATTGCTCGCAGTATTGGTTATTTTAATCGATAACGGCACAATCCCATTCAACGCATCAATAATTGCGAGAAACTCTGCCTATGTAATTTCAACCTGTGTGGGCATCTACTTCCTGTTTATGTTCTTCTTTGCAGGTTTAAACAGCAGCGAACGCGCACGTTTATTGGCCTGTTTAATTTTACTGGTTGCAGCGGCGTTCTTCTGGTCAGCCTTCGAGCAAAAACCGACTTCATTTAACATTTTCGCTCGTGACTATACCGATCGCCAAATGGGAAGCTTTGAAATCCCAACTATTTGGTTCCAATCCATTAATGCTCTGTTCATTATTCTGTTAGCACCGGTATTCAGCTGGTTCTGGCCATCCCTCGCTAAACGCAATATGAACCCAAGCAGCATGACGAAATTTGTTATCGGTATTTTATTTGCCGCGGGCGGTTTCGCTATCATGATGGTTGCCGCAAACCAAGTATTAGCAACACAAAGCGGCGTTTCACCGTTCTGGTTAGTGGGCAGTATTTTATTACTGACCTTAGGTGAACTGTGCTTAAGCCCAATTGGTTTAGCAACAATGACCTTGTTAGCACCGCAAAAAATGCGTGGTCAAGTTATGGGTCTGTGGTTCTGTGCGAGCGCATTAGGTAACTTAGCGGCGGGTATTATGGGTGGAAACATCCGTAAAGACCAACTGGATTCAATGCCTGAATTGTTCTCCCACGTGTCTATCGCATTGGTTATCTGTGCCGTCGTATTGGCTGCACTGATTATTCCAGTCAGAAAGATGCTTAAAAATGCGGATAAAAACGAAGCTAAAGCGTAATTATCTTCATTAATTTGAACTGCTCAATAGCATAGCGTTATTGGGCAGTTTTCTTTTCTTCTTCGCCATTACTTTGCTTATTATTTTTTTTGAATCGGATTATACTTTCTGCCTTATTTTTCATAAGCGGAATGTTAAGTATGCCTCTTTCTCTGCCTGTCTATTATGTTGATGCCTTTACCGATACCCTATTTCACGGTAACCCTGCTGCTATTGTGTTATTGGATGATTGGTTGCCAGATGACAAGCTCATTGCTATAGCCGCGGAAATTAATTTATCGGAAACCGCATTTTTAATGGGCCAACATATCCGCTGGTTTACCCCAAAAATGGAAGTTGCCTTATGTGGCCATGCCACTTTAGCGACTGCTTATGTGCTTAATAATGTCTTGCAGCAATCCACTCAACCCATTGTCTTCAAATCACTTTCTGGCGAATTAATAGTAACCTGTAGTAAACATGGGTTAACCCTTGATTTCCCAATCCTTGATTCTGTACTTAGTTCACCAAACCAATACCCTGAACTTGCTGATATTTTAGGCGTTGAAATCACCGAACTTTGGCTCGCCAAAGACCGTTATCTGTGTTTTCTTAAAAATAGACAGCAAATCGAAAACTGCCAGCCTGACATGCAACGACTTTCACAGCTTCCTCTACCAGGACTGACAATCACAGCACAATCTACTGAAGACGATTGTGACTTCGTATCACGCTACTTTGCACCCGCTAAAGGGGTAAATGAGGATCCTGTTACAGGGACTTCTCATTGTGCCATTGCACCAATTTGGGCAAAACGATTACAAAAAACAGCATTAGTCGGAAAGCAGCTATCGAAACGAGGCGGTATGATCCACTGCGAGGTCAATAATGGCAGAGTTAAGCTAACAGGAAATGCCACATTATTTTTAACTGGTAAAATCCAAATTAATCAATAAATTGCAAAATATTAATTCAAGAGCTCATATTTAAGCCAATACCCACATTATCAATAATGACATTAGATGATAGTCGGTATGCGATAGGTATGACTCTTCCCTCGCTTTTGTGTTCCTTATCTCAGATTAAACAATAATTTTTTTAACATTTAATTAAAAATTTTAAATCAACGTTAAATTAGTTTACAATCATAATTATAATTAAAAATATAATTACAATTATAAGTATTGCTTATTGACGCTTTGATTAACTGTTAAAAACTCATTCTATATAAGGAACTCTATAAATGGCTATTACTAGAAGAAAATTTCTTATCGGTGGCGCGGTTGTCACTGTAGCCGCTGGTGCCGGAATTTTAACGCCAATGCTAACGCGTGAAGGTCGCTTTGTTCCAGGTAAGCCAAGACATGGCTTCGTAGCTGGAACTGAAGGCGCACTACCACAACAAGCTGACGTCGTTGTTATTGGTGCTGGAATTCTTGGGATTATGACTGCGATTGAGTTAGTTGGTCGCGGCTTAGATGTTGTCATCGTTGAAAAAGGCAATATCGCAGGTGAACAATCTTCCCGTTTCTACGGCCAAGTTATCACTTATAAAATGCCAGAAGAAACCTTCTTACTTCACCATCTCGGCAAACACCGCTGGAGAGAAATGAATGCCAAAGTGGGCGCTGATACCAGCTACCGTACTCAAGGCCGTGTTGAAGTTCCACTCGATGAAGAAGACTTAGTCAACGTAAGAGAGTGGATTGATACCACCAGCAAAAATGTCGGTTCTGATATTCCATTCAAAACCCGTATTATTGAAGGTGCTGAGTTAGATCAGCGCCTGAAAGGTGCGCAATCTAAATGGAGCATCGCTGGTTTCGAAGAAGATTCAGGTAGTTTAGATGCTGAAATTGCAACCTTCGTGATGGCAGAGCACGCCAAAAAGCTGGGTATCAAGATTTACACCAACTGTGCAGCAAGAGGGTTAGAAACTCAGGGTGGCGCAATTTCAGATGTTGTCACTGAAAAAGGGGCAATCAAAACGTCTCGCGTTGTCGTTGCGGGTGGTGTTTGGTCTCGTCTGTTTATGCAGAATTTAGGGGTAGATGTCCCAACGCTGCCAGCTTACCAATCCCAACAGTTAATTTCTGGTTCCCCAACTGCACCGGGTGGTAACGTCGCATTACCGGGCAATATCTTCTTCCGTGAACAAGCTGATGGCACCTATGCAACCTCTCCACGTGTTATCGTTGCGCCAGTCGTGAAAGATTCTTTTGTTTATGGCTATAAATATATCCCATTATTATCAATGCCTGATTTCCCAGTGCATATTTCGTTAAATGAGCAGCTGATTAACTCATTCACAGAGCCAACCAGCTGGAAACTAAATGAAGTTTCGCCATTTGAAAAACACAGAGATATGACTGCGTTACCAGACCTACCAGAACTGAATGCATCATTTGAGAAACTTAAAACCGAATTCCCTGCGTTTAAAGACTCAAAACTGATTGATCAGTGGAGTGGTGCAATGGCTATCGCGCCAGATGAACATCCAATTATTTCTCAAGTCAATGAGTACCCAGGCCTGGTTATCAATACCGCAACAGGTTGGGGTATGACAGAAAGCCCAGTTTCATCTGAATTAACTGCCGATTTATTATTAGGCAAAGAACCTGCACTGAATGTAAAACCATTTAGCCTGTACAGATTCAGCTAATTCATTCGCTCCATCGCGATCACAAAACCCCTCCAAATTGGAGGGGTTTTTATTGCCTAATATTCATCAATCCCTTAATATTCACGACTTAAATCAAATGGAGTGATTATGAACAAATTATTATTAGGAATGATGATTTCGTTAGTCAGTTTCGGCGTAATTGCAGAGAAAAATTACACAATAGAACAAGTTAAAAATATGATTGCATCGGGGCAAAAGCCCAAAATCGCAATGCCTGTCTTGGATGGCACAATAGCAAAAGAGGATTTTGCTACCTGCAAATCAGGTTTAAAAGAGTGGTTAGATGGTGTTGAAAACTACCCCATTACCATCGAAAAAGACGTTGATGGCGATGATTTTTCTGCCACTATTTGGGCTGAATCCAAAGCCTTTTTGGTCTCTTGCGTAAAAAATGGCGAGAGTGCGAAAGCTATTCGTATGAGCGCTGAATATTTAGATAACTAAACGCCCCATTTTATGTATTTTGATCCGCATTTTACCGTTGTGGGTCAACCTCCCCCTCTATCGCGATAGCAAAATGTGCTCTATTACAAAAACATTCCAGACTGGATCGATTCACTTCTCATTTATTGCTGTAATTATTTATGAGGAGTATTACACTTAGCTTTAACATTATTAATACACCAAGTAACAACTGTAAGGCCCAACCATGAGTTCCATCGCTGATGATGTCATCGCACAAAAAATCGAACAATCCATTTCCCGCGTTTCTAAAGTTGTCTTTCCTACCACAACAAACCACCATAGTACCTTATTTGGTGGTACCGCTTTAGCGTGGATGGATGAAGTTTCTTTTATCACCGCAACCCGTTTTAGCCGCAAGCGCTTAGTGACTGTTTCCACAGAAAAGATCAATTTTACCCACCCAATCCCATCAGGCACAATTGTTGAACTTGTCGGGAAAGTCATCCGAGTCGGTAGAACCAGTTTAACGGTGAATGTCTCCATCTTCTTAGAAGATATGTATTCTGAAGGCCGTGAAGAGGTGATCCATGGCCAGTTTAACTTTGTGGCTATCGATGACAATGGCAAACCAACGCCACTATTTGGCGAATAGTATTTAGTCCCTCCGTCTATTATCACCTTTTTGGTGTAAATAAAGTGTGGATCTATTTTTATTCACACTTTACTTATCTGTCTGACCTTTAATTATTTAATTTTTCTATCTCTTAATTTATTAATCCAAAAGCATTAAATAAATCTATTTTTAGTTTAAATCATGAGACTTTTTGGCATAATTCACCAAAAAGGATTTTCAACAAAAAATTAATTTTTATATGCGATTTATAAAATGCCTATTAATATGCAATCATCATAATTAGAAATACTTAGTTTAAAAAATAAGGAAGTATTAATACCTTGTTACAACAATAACATAGAATCATCTCTTAACACTGAAGGCGTACTCCTATAAGATGTAATTGCGAATAAATATTGTAATTTAGCAATTATGGACGTAGAGTATTTCAATACACTATTACCCTAAAAGAGTGTAAGGCCTTACAAAAACATTTATTATTTAAAATGCGATATCTTCGTCATAGCATTATGTATATGTTTGAAGTAGTTAGGCGAGTTCTATAATTAATGTGCAAAAATTCACTTTATTGCCTATAAATAATAGTAATAGACATCGATGACATAAGAAATAAAACCATGCTTAGAATTCTTTCACTTATTTTTATCTTTATTTTATCCATTAACCTCAGTCTTGCTGCGGTTCCTAAAGAAACCATCAAACGTATTGAGCAAGAAGCCCAAAAAGGCGATGTTAAAGCGCAGGTCATGCTTGGCATTGGTTACTATCTGGGTAATGAACTGAAACAAGACTATGGCAAAGCCAAAAAATGGCTGACGATGGCCTCCAATAAAGGCAATACTGACGCTCAGCTATTTCTAGGTGATATGTACCTAAATGGTAATGGTGTAGAACAAAACCTAGAAACTGCGATGGAGCTATTTGAAAAATCAGCAAATAAAGGGAATGTTGAGGCACAAAACTACATGGGGCAATTTTATTACCAAGGGATTGGTGTAAAGCAAAATTATATTACTGCATTTGAGTGGTTTCAAAAGTCGGCAGATAAAAAATTCCCTCCCGCTCAATATCAGCTTGGAAAAATGCTTGAAAGCGGTGAAGGTACCGAAATTAATGATGCATTAGCAACAGAATATTTAGCACAAGCCTGTAAAGCAGGTATTACGGAAGCGTGCCCTAAAAAGTAGTCTAGCACTTTCCACGACCTTTTATTTTTCCTATTTTGACGAACATCACCCTATTGGTCATGTTCGTTTTTATTTGCTAAAAATCTGATTGCGGCTACTGGCTCACACCTCAACGAAAATCAATCGGTTATTATTCTATTATTAACAATCAATATCAAAATGTATGATAATGAACTAAACTTATAATATACAATAAGAAAGGAGAAATTATGTACAATAAAATTTTAGTTCCGATTGATGTAACCGAAGACGCGCTGACCAATATGCTAGTTCCACATGTCAATTCCCTACAAAAATTGAATAATGCAAATGTTTACTTTTTGGCTGTTACCGCGCCAATTTCTAACTACCTGCGCTACGGTGGCACTATTTTACCGGGTGATTTCCCAGACGATGAAAAACAAGCCGAGATTATTCTTGCTGAGCTAAAAGAGAAAATAAAATTATT
Organism: Providencia sp. R33; assembly: GCF_019343475.1. NCBI lineage: Bacteria > Pseudomonadati > Pseudomonadota > Gammaproteobacteria > Enterobacterales > Morganellaceae > Providencia > Providencia sp. R33. Next base: position 2,254,382 of record NZ_CP072453.1, read on the forward strand.
CTCCATTCCTGCGGATAAAGTGCATGCAAATGCGAGTGTTGGCTTAGTAAAAGATGAAATTTTAGCCGCTGCTGAAGACATTGGTGCCGATATTATCTTACTGGGTTCACGTCGCCCAAACATCACAACGTATTTATTAGGTTCAAATGCAGCTTCCGTCGTACGTTACGCGAAAACCAGTGTATTAGTTATCAGATAAACCAATCTATCTCAAATTATTGATGATTTTAGCTTTATTTACTAATAATAAGTTTATGCTTAATGATTGTTACAAAAATCAATAAAACCATACACATTATAGTGCTATTTTTATCACTAATTGAGGTAGATTATAGGTTCATAAACATTTTCGTGATTTTCACGCCCTGCTTTTATAGCAGGGTTTTTTTCGTCTTTTATTTGACTGCATTAACTAAGACACTATTCAGAACATAAAAATCGAGTCATAAAAAGCCCACACCACTTTGCAGCGAATGGGCTTTGAATATTACACTCAAACGTTTATTGTTCTAACGCTTTTGCCATCACCTTTTGGAAATCTTCCCATGAGCAATAGCCATTCTTATCAATCGGGCAATCTTTCAGTTCTAAAGTGACATGTTTTGGTGGTGTCTCAAGGGATAAATAGGCGTTATCCCTCAGTTGATCAGCAGTTTGATAAACATATTCCACTTTCATAAAGTCTTTTTTCGCTTGCTTATCTGTCCAGCGTTGGAAAACCAATTTGCCGCCGATTGGTGTGTGCTCGTACTGCTGTGCTAGCTGATACGGTTTAAAATCCATCGCTGACATCAATGACGCAATATTGGAATCGTGCCCCACCAAGAAAATAAATTTGGCTGTTTCCCCTTTATCTACAGATACAAAGCCTTTATCAATATAATTGAGGATTGGGTGAGCCACATTTTTCGCGATAATTTTTGGTGTAAATAACGTTTCTTGATACGCATTTTTTAGCGTATTGAGTTTTTTCCATTTCTCAGGGGTATCAACAAGCCCCCATGCCACTTGATCGGCAGGGAAACCCTCATAATATTGTAAGTCGATAGCATCCACTGCGGAATTGGCAATTTTCAGTGGGCCACTAACACCCGGCTCCTTATCCGCTTCGATAATAAAGCTATTTTTTTGGCTATCGAGATTACACAGTTTGTCCGTTTTGCATTTTTGAGAATCTTTAATGTTTAACACCGTATCGAGTTCTTCATAACCCGCTTTTAGTGATAAACCTTTTAAGTAATCATCCATTGCCGCAAGGGCTTTTTGTTTAAACTCAGGGGAGCCATTAGTAATAATTGGGTTAAAGACGGGGTCCATCTTACCAATTTCAGGTTGATGGTGGATATTCACTTTACAACCTGGGAATGCACCTGCTGCAAAGAACTGTGCTGTCGCTATCGTTCTTTGTAAGCTATTGGTATACATATAAATATCTTCATTACTGGTTGGACATAATTCATCCGCTAGAAGTTTATTTTGATCAATCCACTCTCTAAAATAGTGCCCCATATACACTTCAAGCGCCCCACCTTGCGTGGTGAGATAACCGCTTTTTGCATCCCAGTCAGGCCATTTTTTATCAGTCACTTCGGTAAGAATACCGGTATTAACAATCGGAGTTCGTAAATTGTGGCGGCTAAGAACTAATACTTGGTCTAAAACCATATCTGATTGATTGTCAGTATTTGCCATGGTTGGTGCAATCGGTGCGAATAAAGCCGCAGATAAACATAGTGTTAACACTTTATATTTCATTAAGATACCCCTACCCAATATGGAAAAGTGAAAAGACGTTAAACCGCCCCAATAATCTAAATTTATCTAATAATGACAAAGCTGACTTTTTTTTCTGAGATTAATATCTCAAAACTAGCCTTAACTAAAATTAAAATCAGCCATTGACATTACAGGTCTGCGATTTAAGATTGCAGCATTATTTTAGGGAGACAATATAATGATAGTCCAAGCTGCCAGTCGTGCACATGATGATGAAATAATTCGCGTTTGGGAGGCTTCGGTCAGAGCTACCCACGATTTTTTACCCGAAGAAAAAATCAACGAACTCAAAGTGGCAATCAAGCAACTTTATTTGCCAAACTTAGCCGTATTTGTTGCCTTTGATGATGAAGGGAAAATGGTAGGTTTTCTGGGTTGCGCTGAAAACCGCCTTGAAATGCTGTTTATCTCCCCAGAAAACCGCGGTCAAGGAACTGGGAAAAAACTCCTGCAATACGCTATTGAAGAATTAGGTGTCACTGAGCTTGATGTCAATGAGCAAAATCCACAAGCCGTTGGTTTTTATCAGCATATGGGGTTTGTGCAATATGGCCGTTCTGAGTTAGATGGTGAAGGAAACCCTTTTCCTCTGCTACATATGCGTTTAAAAACTGCGTAATATCATGAACATTATCGAGTTAGAGACCCCAAGGTTACGCCTTCGAAAATGGCAAGAAGAAGATAGTGCCGCTTTTTATACACTTAATAGCGACCCTGATGTGATGCGTTACTTTCCTGCCCTATTAGATGAGCAACAAAGCCAACAATTTTTAGATACCATCATCACCAAATTTAGTCAGCAAGGTGGCTGGGGGTTATGGGCTGTTGAATTGAAAGAAACCAATGCATTTATTGGCTTTCTTGGTTTAAATATCCCCGCCGCTAACCTGCCCTTTTCCCCCTGCGTTGAAATCGGTTGGCGCTTACTGCCCACTTATTGGCACCAAGGTTTTGCTTCTGAAGGAGCGAAAGCTGTCATTCAATTAGCGTTTACCCAGTTAAAGCTCCGTGAAATAGTCGCATTTACTGCAGTTCTCAATACCCCATCTGAATCGGTGATGAAACGTCTTGGCATGACAAAACAACCTGATAATTTTTATCACCCTGCTCTCCCTGATGGTCATTGGTTGCAAGAGCATGTGTTGTATCGCCTCAAAGCGAGCGATTACCGTCATTAAAGTACCACCAAAACAATCCCCACAAAAAAGCCATCACAGTGTGATGGCTTGATTTGGCTCGCTTAATCGTCAATTATTTCTTACTTTCAGCTTCCGTTTTAGCTTCTTCTGCTTCAACTTTACGGTACCAACGCGGGTGATGTTTTTTCGCCCAACGGCGCGTTACTTTACCTTCAATCATCCCTTTAATCGAGCCTTTGACCCAAAATGCCATATACATGTGGATCAAGATCGCATGGATGAGAACGATGGCAGCTACCGCATGAATGAGCAAGCCCCATCTGACCATCCACATTGGGAAAAGGTGAGCAAAATAAGGGCGCCAGATAATAACGCCTGTTACCAAGAGCACGAAAATCAAGCTCATGATACTCCAGAACATCATTTTTTGACCGGCATTGTATTTGCCTACATCAGCCACTTCATGTTCGTTCCCTTTAAGGACTTCAACAATATTTTTGATCCACGGTAAATCTTGTTTATCTGGGATATTGTGTTTCACGAAACGAACAAACATAAACATCAGCACTACAAATATCAGTACACCAAAGAACGGGTGAAGAATACGTCCCATTTGTGGTGTACCAAAGGTTTCCGTCAACCATTTTAGTGTTGGGAAAAAGAGTGCGATACCTGACAAAGCAACCAAAAAGAAGCTGATGACGACTGTCCAGTGACAAGCGCGGTCAATAAATTTTGTCCGCACAATCATTTTGCTTTTTTTACTCATGGTCATCTTTCTCCTCTTCATCACTCACGTCTTTGTTCGGGCCAATTCCAACATAGTGGAAGATCAGTCCAGCAAAAGTCGCGATAAATCCAACGACAGAAAGTGGTTTCAAGATTCCCTGCCACAGATTGATTGGTGTATCAATTTGCGGGTCTTTTGGTAGGCCATGATACAATTGAGGTTTGTCTGCATGGTGCAGCACATAAACAACGTGTGTACCACCGACCCCTTCAGGATCATAAATCCCCGCTTGCGCATAACCACGATTTTTCAGTTTCGTGACGCGCTCTGCGCCATATTCCAACATTTCGGATTTTGTACCAAAACGAATAGCACCCGTTGGGCAAGTTTTCACACAAGCGGGTTCTTGGCCAACACTGACCCTATCAACACATAGTGTACATTTATACACACGATTATCTTTTGGATTCAATCGTGGAATGTTGAAAGGACAACCCGCAATACAGTAGCCACAACCAATACAGTTTTCTGACTGGAAGTCCACAATACCATTTGCGTATTGAATAATTGCACCCGCGGATGGACAGGCTTTCAAGCAGCCAGGATCAGTACAGTGCATACAGCCATCTTTACGGATCAACCACTCTAATTTACCCATCTCAGTCGTTTCACTAAAACGCATTACCGTCCAAGATTTTGCACTTAAATCGGTTGGATTATCATAAACTCCAACACAGTGCCCGACTTCATCACGGATATCATTCCACTCCGAACATGCTACCTGACAAGCTTTACAACCAATACAGGATGACACATCAATGAGCTTACACACTTCCAACTTATCATCACGCACCTGTGGCGGAGGCGTAATGCTATTGGTAGCGGAACGTTTAATAATGTCTTGAGATTGCATGGACATGTTCCCCTCCTTACGCCTTCTCAATGTTAACTAAGAATGCCTTGTACTCAGGTGTCTGAGAGTTAGCATCGCCCACAGATGGCGTTAACGTATTGGTAATGAAACCTTTTTGCGTTGCGCCTTCAAAGCCCCAGTGAATTGGCAGCCCAACCGTTTCAATCGGTTTGCCATCAACCATCAGGGTTTGCAATCGTGGTGTCACCACAGCGACCGCTTTGATAAAGCCACGTTTACTGCTAACTTTGACTTTATCGCCCAGTGCAATGCCTTTCGCTTTCGCTAAAGTTTCACTGATTTCCACAAATTGCTCTGGCTGAGCAATTGCGTTTAAGCGAGCGTGTTTTGTCCACGTATGGAAATGCTCGGTCAAACGGTATGTGGTTCCTACATAAGGGAAATCTTTGTGATCGCCAAGACGTTTCTTGTCTTCATCAAAAATTCGCGCTGCAGGGTTAGACACCACATTTGGATGCAATGGGTTTGTACCTAATGGCGTTTCAAACGGCTCATAGTGCTCAGGGAATGGCCCTTCTGCCATCTTATCGATAGCAAATAAACGCCCTAGCCCTTCAGGTTGCATGATAAATGGACCGGTTCCCACTTCTGGTGCGGATGCGTTAAAGTCAGGAATGTCATTACCCACCCATTTTTTACCGTTCCATTCGATAAGCACACGGTCTTTATTCCATGGTTTACCTTTGGTATCGCAAGATGCACGGTTATAAATCACGCGACGGTTCAGAGGCCATGCCCAAGCCCAGCCTAATGTATTACCGATACCGGATGGGTCACTGTTATCACGGTTTGCCATCTGGTTGCCTTTTTCTGTCCAGCAACCGGTATAAATCCAGCAAGAAGAGGCTGTCGTTCCATCATCACGTAACAGCGCAAAAGAACTCAGTAATTCACCTTTCTTCGCTTGGAGGTTACCGTCTTTATCATAGAGATCAGCCAGTGCGATACCGTTGTTCTCTTTTGCCACTTCTTCTGATTCAGGGTGGAATTGTCGTTTGTAATTCCATTTCATCTGCATCAGAGGTTCTTGGCCTTGGCCGCCTTCTTTCTCATACATTTCACGGATTTTGTACAAAATACCCGTTAAAATTTGGCCGTCATTACGCGCTTCACCAGGGCCATCCGCGGCCTGCCAGTGCCATTGTAACCAACGGCCAGAGTTGGCGATTGAACCATCTTCTTCCGCAAAACAGGTTGATGGCAGACGGAAGACTTCCGTTTGAATTGAAGCGCTATCGACGTCATTCATCTCACCGTGGTTTTGCCAGAAATTTGCCGTTTCTGTGACCAGAGGGTCAACAACCACTAAATATTTCAGCTTACTTAGGCAACTAACCACTTTGTTTTTGTCCGGGAAAGACGCAACTGGGTTAAAGCCTTGGCAAATGTAACCGGTGACTTCATTACGGCTCATCATGTCAAAATACTTCATAACATCATAAGCTTGGTCCCACTTAGGTAACCAATCGAAGCCCCACTGGTTATCTGCTTGAGCAGAATCACCGTAGAATGATTTCATTAAGCTGACGAAGAATTTCGGATAATTACTCCAGTAGTTCACCTGATTCGGTAATGTCGCTTTTGGCGTGTTCGCCGTCAGGTAATTATCGACAGTAAGATGTTTTTCTGAAGGCAACGTCAGGTAGCCCGGCAAACTGGTGGATAACAGACCTAAGTCTGTCAAACCTTGAATGTTTGAGTGACCACGTAATGCGTTCACACCACCGCCCGCTACCCCCATATTACCGAGAAGTAACTGGATCATCGCCATGGTACGAATATTTTGCGCACCGACGGTATGTTGTGTCCAACCTAACGCATACAGGAACGTACCCGCTTTTTCAGAGGCACTGGTCGTCGCGAGGATTTCACACACTTTTAAGAAATCGGCTTGTGAAGTACCACAAATTTTTTCAACTATCTCAGGCGTATAGCGTGAGACGTGCTTGCGAAGTAAATTCCAAACACAACGCGGATCTTGTAATGTGTCATCGCGCAGAGCGTGACCATTTTCATCAAATTTGTAGTTCCAGCTGGTTTTGTCATAACTGCGTTTGTCAGCGTTATAGCCACTAAATAGGCCATCTTCAAAGTCAAAATCATCTCTGACAATTAATGCCGCATTGGTGTAGTTCTGAACATATTCAGCGTTGATTTTATTGTTTTCAATCAGATACAGTAAAATGCCCGATAAGAAAGTAATATCGGTACCTGAACGAATTGGCACATAATGGTCTGCGACTGATGCGGTACGCGTAAAACGCGGATCGATCACTATCAGTGTTGCATCATTATTGTTTTTTGCTTCAATTGCCCAGCGGAACCCAACAGGGTGAGCTTCCGCAGCGTTTCCGCCCATTACGACGACAACATCCGCATTTTTGATATCAACCCAGTGGTTGGTCATCGCACCGCGACCAAATGTTGGAGCAAGACTTGCTACCGTTGGTCCGTGTCAGACACGCGCTTGGTTATCAACCGCCAGCATACCTAGCGATCGTGCGAATTTTTGGGTCAGCATTCCCGTTTCATTACTGGCAGCGGATGCACATAACATCCCTGTTGATAACCAACGGTTTACTGTCGTACCTTGTTCATTTTTCTCAATGAAGTTTGCATCGCGGTCATCTTTCATTAATCGCGCAATACGCGTGAAAGCATCATCCCAGCTAATGCGTTCCCATTTATCGGAGCCTGGTGCCCTATATTCTGGGTAACGTAAACGATTTTCACTGTGGATGTAATCCAGTAGGCCAGCCCCTTTTGGACATAAAGCACCACGGTTTACAGGGTGGTCGGAGTCTCCTTCGACGTGGAAGATCGCGGATTTAGCATTCATGGCGCCATCGCCCATGCTATACATTAATAATCCACAACCGACAGAACAGTAAGTACAAGTATTACGCGTCTCTTTTGAGCGTAGTAATTTATATTCACGTACATTAGCTATTGCCATTCCAGGCATAAAACCTAACGCAGCTACAGTTGTACCTGCCATCCCGCCAGCACAGATTTTAAAAAACTTTCTGCGACTAACGTTCATTGCTACCTCTTTATATTTTTTGTATAAATCGGTGTGAGGATAGCAGCCTAATATGATTAGATATTGCCTAAAATCAATTAAAGTGAAAATAAAAGTTTAATTAATATTAACTGAGTAGTTAAACAACAATTAAAATTACCACCAATAGGGTATTTATTGTTAAATTGATTTGGATCAATTGTTGCATTTAGAAACATCTAAGTTAAATAATTTTTATTTGGCGCTTTTTGAAATCAGAATTTCAATATAATAATTATAATGCATAAAACAACCATAACTTAAGGTAAATTATGCCATTTAACGTTAATAATGATATTTCTGCACAATCAAATATTAAAATAAAAAGTATAGGTTCACTAGAAAATGATGCTTCACATTTTATCAACCATATCCATAATGTAGAGAGCAGCCCAAAGCCCCTCGATTTATTAAGTAATAATCAACTGAAAACAACAACTCAGCTGGAACGAGATGAATTAAAATATAGGGTTCAGCATGAAATAAAAAAAGCGGCTATTTACGGTATCAGTAAATATCAATTAGAATGCGCTGACTACATGAGAGCCGTTAATAAAGAAGTACAAACCATCATGATAGGCAGCTTAAATCAAAGGATTGGCCTGACTAAGATGAATGTTTATCCATTATGTAGCGTGTATGGTGAGCTGGACGAACAGTTAAGCACTTTTGTTAACGCGCTAGAAAATCGTTCACTGGTAGACGCCGGTTGCCTCCATAAATCCTATCTTCCACTACTTAATCAATGGCAAGAGACATTAGCGAATAGCCAGCATAAAATCGACATATTTCAATACTTAGCTAAAAAAAGTAATACACAGGAACAACTAAAAGAATTAAAAAAGCTAATCATAAAAAATACACCACCAGAAACAGATAGCGCTGAGCTATACAATTTTATTAAAAATAAAATATTACCGTGTCAATCTTTATCAGCATTTCAAACAAAATTGCAGGCTCTATATCAAACTGATAAGGAGGATATTGATTGTAATTCATCTGGATTATTTAATTTAATTGAAAACCATTTTTTTAGAAATACGAGCAAAGTCGGATTGACTTTCTTTCTTCAAAATCACCATTCAATTGTTTTCTCTTGGAACCAAAATGATGAAGAAGGGCTTTTAATCAATGATATCAAACAAAAAAAATTCAAACATGGTTTTAGGCGGTTATATAATAATAAAGAGTACATAGAACCCATCGTTTTCTCAGAAATCAGGCACCTTGAACGCAATAAAAATCAATTTTCTAACAACATTATTAGAATACAATTGCATAGCGAAAGTGTAATGATATCGAACGATTTTGATGAAAAGTGGTTTGAATACAAAGACAGTGAAATTATTGAACATTAATTTCAAAAACGATACGTTTCTTAGCCAGAAAATCACCATAATAATAAAGATGGTATGTTATTTTTCTTTATTGTTATGATCAATATAAAGATGATTTTCTACTTCCAACCGCTGATAATAATACCCGCACCGACAAAAACCACTAAAGCCCCTACCCAATCAGTAACAGTAAGCGAAACACCATCAACGACTTTTAGCCAAACTAGCGCTGTAACAATATAGATCCCGCCATATGTTGCATAAATTCGCCCGCTCGCTTCAGGATGTAATGTTAGTAGCCAAACAAATAGTGCCAAACTCAACGCAGCAGGAATGAGTAACCATGAGCTTCCTTGTTTTTTCATCCATAAATAAGGGAAATAGCAACCTGCAATTTCAGCTAGTGCAGTGATGAAAAACAAACCAATAATTTTTATCGACATAGAAACCTATTCAATAGAGTACCCATTCATGCTTTTTAGAAAATCATTCTAGGAAGAGCAATACAGGTAACGTTATACCGACTTTACTAACAGTAAAGAAATTCGCCTTGCTATGGGTAAAACAAAGAAAACCGTTGGAAAGGCTATCATCCACGAAATTCCCCAAGAACTGAGCCAGGGAGTGAATACTTCACTGGTAAAACCGAGTGCTCTGACTGTACTTATCAACGATACAATGCCACTCATGACAAGAGATAAAAAGAAAGGGACAAGGACAATCATCGCCCGGGCGGGTAATTTAGGGATGCCTAAAACATAATTACTGTCTTGGTATGACATAACAACTCCTAAGCAAACGAGCACACAAAGCACATAACGATTTGTGTGACCAAAGTTATATGCGTTGCTTAACGTAAACGCTTACGAGTCTCATGACCATTCGCGATTATTCTATGGTATTTGATTTTTTTGTCAATGAACCAACAAAAACGATACAACAACACAATAGGCTCTGGTATCCTCCTCTTTCACATTAATATACGGTGTATAATTAATAATGGAGGTAACACATGATCACCGGGCATGTCTTCATAGCAACCAGTTTAGATGGCTATATTGCTCGTAAAAATGGCGATATTGACTGGCTTTTACAACAGGATCTGCCTGAAGAAAACCATGGTTACGAAAACTTCATCTGCAACATCGATGCAATCATCATGGGGCGAGGAACATTTGAAGCCGTTTGTAATTTTACACCTTGGCCCTATGAGCAACCCATTGTGGTTCTTTCATCCACACTCGCAGCCCAACCTGTTCCTGAACATTTAATCGGTAAGGTACGGTTTTCGAACCAGACTCCCAAGCAAGTCATGCTGATGTTAGAGACCGAAGGCTGTAAACGTGTTTATATCGATGGCGGGCAAATTGTTCAATCCTTTTTAAAACAAGGGCTAATTCACGACCTTATTATCACTAAAATTCCCATTCTATTAGGTGAAGGGCGTCCATTATTTGGCCCAATTCCCCATGATATTTTCCTTAACCATTTGAATACTCAAAGCTTCCCTTCAGGGTTTATTCAATCCCATTATGAGATAGTCAAATGACAGCGAGAAAACCAGGTCGCCCTAAAACACAACAACTCAATATTTCATCTGAAAATATTATTGCAAAGGCGGTAGAAATATTAGATGAAAAAGGAATTGAGCAATTATCCATGCGGTTAATCGCTAAAGAAATGGCTATTACTCCGATGGCGCTTTACCATTATTTTTCTGATAAAAACGCGTTAATTAAAGCCATTGGCAACACGCTATATCACGATATTAATGTTACAGATATAAAAGGTATTCAGCCCAAAATAGAAAACCTTTTGCTTAGATATCGTGAAAAGGTGATTCAATACCCACAAATTACGTTAGCGATATTTAATGCATCTGCGTTATTTCCTGAACAGGCTACTCGCATAACCAAAGAGATAATTCAGTTATTAATAGAGTTAGGGTTATCAATACAGCAAGCAACCCAGTGGGGGCACATTCTCATTGACTATACTCACGGGGAAGCTTTAGCGTCAGCAACTTTAGAGTATAACGAGCAAGTTCACGCTAGAGAAAATTATATCAACGCAATGATTTTACTGAACATGAAGGGTTTATTGTTATGTCAAAAATAGTTAAATAAATAACGTTTTACTGCGATATACCTTTTGCACCTTAACCCATTTTTCTTTTATTTCTGCTACTATAACAGCCACCTTTTCTATCATCTTATTGGCTAATAAAATCATTATGAGAGCAACTTCTGAAGAAGCCCGCGTTTTTATTGAAGTGGTAGAACAAAAAAGTTTTAGTAAAGCGGCAGATAAACTAAATCTAGCGAATTCGGCAGTAAGCCGGATCGTCAAAAAACTGGAAGAAAAACTGGGTGTCAATTTGCTTAACCGCACCACAAGGCAAATTGACCTAACCGCCGAAGGTGAGCTTTATTTTCAGCGTATGAAAGTTATCTTGCAAGAAATGCTAGCGGCAGAAAATGAATTACACGAAACACAAACTTCCCCAAAAGGCCTATTACGAATTGATGCTGCAACCCCGATTGTATTGCATATATTAATCCCTTTTGTGTCTGTTTTTCGTCAACAATATCCCGACATTCATTTGTCTCTAGTTTCATCAGAAACCTTTGTTAATTTAATCGAGCGGAAAGTCGATGTTGCAATACGTGCAGGGCAACTCACCGACTCTAGCTTACGTGCCCGCCCACTATTTAATAGTTATCGTAAGATAATTGCGTCTCCAAATTATCTAGAACAGCATGGTGCCCCCAAATACCCTCAAGACCTTTTGAATCATACAGGCTTAATCTTTACTGAACCTGCATCATTAAATATATGGCCAGTTAAAGGTATTGATGGACAACTAATAGAAATCACAGAAGGGATATCATCAAACAGCGGGGAGACGTTAAGGCAGCTTTGCTTAGCTGGAAATGGGATTGCATGTTTGTCTGACTTTATGGTGAATAAGGATATTCAAAGTGGCCAATTTGTCGAAGTGTTGACAGAAGAATTGCAGCCTATTCCTTTACCCTTTCATGCCGTTTATTACAGTGACCGCGTCGTCAGCCAGCGTATTCGCGTTTTTATTGACAGTTTAACTCAATATCTTGCAGAAATTCAGAAGCCATAAAAATTATGGCTTCTGAATATATAAAACAATCAATTAGTCCCAGTTTGGTGCTAAACCTTCTGGGCTAACTAAACGGTCATTACAATCTAATTTTGCAATCGCCGCTTTATCGTCGCTGTCTAACTGTAATTGTGTTGCTTGCAAGTTACTCAATAAATTTTCACGTTTGGTTGATGATGGAATAACAGAATACCCTTCACCCATTGCCCACGCTAAAATAACTTGAGCAGGCGTTGCATTGTGTTTCTGTGCAATACGCCCAATGACCTCATCTTTTAATGCTTTACCATAAGCCAATGTCATATAAGAGGTAATATGGATATTGTGCTGTTTTGCCCACTCAACGACTTTTTTATTTTGCAGATAAGGCGACAGTTCGATTTGGTTTGTCGCAATGTTTTCTGCACCAACTGCTGCAATCGCTTTTTCCATTAATGGGATGGTGAAATTAGAAATACCAATTTCACGTGTTAACCCTTGTTTTTTTGCTTCCAATAAAGCTTGCATAAACTCTTCAACAGAAACGGCATCATTTGGTGATGGCCAATGCACCAGTGTTAAATCCACATAATCTGTTTGTAAATCACTTAAGCTTTTTTTCAAGCTCGGAATGAGTTTATCTTTGCTTAGATTCTCAATCCAAATTTTTGTTGTGATATAAAGCTCACTGCGTGCAACGCCACTTTCTGCAATAGCCTGCCCAACTGCAGCTTCATTCTCGTAAATTTGTGCAGTATCAACTGCGCGGTAACCAACATCTAATGCATTTTTTACCGATGCAATCACCACATCATCTTTTAAACGGAATGTGCCAACGCCAATCACAGGAATAGTCATTATGTTTTCTCTCTTAAATTTGTTCACGTTAAACTTCACAAATAATCATTTGGTTAGCCTATACACAGGCTAAAAGCCAACCAATAATTACTGAGGCAATTCGAATGCCATAGAGAATACGATGGAATAATGCAGAGGAAAATAGCCGTAAGCTCAATAGACTTTTGCTAAAAAATCAACAATCTCTTTAGTTAATAGCTTTAACTATAAAAATAGTCTTTATAACGACATTTGACTAAACTCAGCCTAGCTAAATCATCATTTCAGACAATAAAACTACAAATGTAAAAATCACCATTCATTACTCCGCTTTTTATCTTTATTTTAGTTTGTTAGCCTAAATACAACTTAGCAATTAACGAATAAGGCAATACAAATGAAAATTCTTCTTCTCAATGGTGGACAAACATTTGCTCACTCTGCAGGGCAACTTAATCGTACCTTGCACGATGTAGCCAAAGCTTGCCTATGTGAGTTAGGGCACACTATCCAAGAAACGCATATTGAATCGGGTTACGATATCGAAAACGAAGTTAAAAAATTTCTTTGGGCAGATACAATCATTTACCAAATGCCTGGCTGGTGGATGATGATGCCTTGGATGGTAAAAAAATATATGGATGATGTTTATACCCTCGGCCACGGCCATTTATATGCAAACGATGGTCGTACTCGCCAAGACCCAAACAAGCAATATGGTACTGGGGGTCTACTTCATGGAAGAAAATATATGCTCTCAGTAACTTGGAATGCACCTATTGATGCATTTAATGAGTTTGATAATTTTTTTGATGGTCGTGGTGTTGATGGCGTTTATTTTGCCTTTCATAAATCACAACAATTCCTCGGATTGAAAAAATTTCCAACCTTTATGGTTAACGACGTGATCAAAGAACCCAATATTGAAAAATATATCAATGATTATAAAGCGCATCTTACTGAGATTTTTAAATAGTTAATTTTAAAAAAGGAATACAACTGTATTCCTTTTTTATTATTTAGCTATAATTAATTTTATGCTATTTTACTTATTAATTTCACATCTAATAAATTTATCTTACCTTCTACTTTTTTAATAAAATCTTGCAAGTGTTGTGTCGCATTATGTTTATCTAGTGATTGTTGATCCTGCCATATTTCAAAGAAGACGAATGTATTTGGATTAGCATTGTCTTGATGTAGTTCATACTGGAGGCAACCTTCATCTCTATTGCTTGGCTCAACAATCGACTTAGTTGCTGATTTTACAAACTCAACTTCATTATCTTTTGCAATTATCGTTGCAACAATTCTTATTTCTGACATAAGCTCACCTGTTATAAAGTTAGAAAATATTAATTCATCTATTTATAACACAACTCGAAATCAGAATTTAGGCTTTATTGTTCTATAATTCAGAAAATACATTTCTAATTTTAATCATATTATTATATTGCAAAAATAGTGTAATTTTAAAATATAATGCAATCAATTTTATAATTGCATTATATTTTGTTTGTCTCACACTGATGGCTATAGGCTAAATTTCATTCAATAATGACGCAATAAATCTCAACCGGTGATCATCACCACCTTGAGTTACACGGTCGCAATTCATCCATTTACCATTTTTAAGCCCTACTGCTGTCATGCAATGAAAAATGGCATCACTTACTGGATCACCTTCTTTGACGATGAAATCAGTGGGCTCCTCAGACGTTGTCACAATCGTCGTTTTATTGATATCTAACAGTGGTAATAGCTTCTGTTGTTGTTCGTTATAATACCAAGCGAAGCCATTTAGCATTACTTTATCAAAGAACCCTTTCAAAATAGCAGGCATTCCCATCCACCAAACAGGGAAAATGACAATCACCTCAGAGCTTGCTTTAAGTGTTTCTTGGTATTTGCCCACTAAAGGATCAATAAAGTCACCTTTGGCATATAACGCAAGCTCAGCTTCCGTTAAAACAGGGTTGAATTTATCTGCATGTAAATCGATAAGTTGAAACTTTTTCTTTTTAGAGGCTAATTCTTTTTCTATCGCTTCAAGCAAAAAGTGGCAAAAGCTACCACTCCATGGATGTGAATAAATAATAGTTACCATAAAATCCTATCCTTTGCATAAAACTGAATAATATAAAATATCACTCTGATTTTTCTATTTTTTATTGTAACTGATTATAACTAATTGATTATGATAAAACGCAAAATTAATAGATTTACTATACAGATAAAACTAGCCAGCGTAGCATAATAAAGTCATAACATAAGAATGAGGCCACCATGAAGAATCATATTCAATTGGATATTAAAGATAATGAAGCCACCTTATCTTACCTATCACATAAAATAATTTTACCTATTGGCATCAAAAATTTTAATGGTTTTAAGTTTCAACATTCTCCTATTACAGCTTATGAAGCAGAGATGGCGATTGAGCATATCGAAAATGCCATTATTCCAGTAAAAAAACAGCTCCCTGAAGGGAAAATATTACTCTTTAGCAATGACGAAAAGCTAGGTTTACTGATAGAAAATAGGCGTTTTGATGGTGAATTTATAACGACATTACAAATTGAAGATGCTTTTAATGAATTGGTCAATGTGATAAATGGTAGCCCCCTTCATTCAACACAATTACCGACGAATAGCGAGTTCAGTGCATTTTTATTAATCATAAGGGAAATCACCCATCATTGGGGCTTGAATGGTATTACATATAATTAATCACAATAGAAAAAAGGACAAAACTCTATTTTTCTAACTTAAAGATTCTAAAAGGGCTTTAATATTAATATTCTACAAGTTACTTTCAAACAAACCCGCTGGGCTATCACCCTTTAAAAAAGGACATGTGTCCTTTTTTAATAAAGAAAATTTGAGTATAATTCAAGTATAATTTCAAGCACAATCGGCTATTAAGATGAAAATAGTAAATGCCACAGCAAAGTGTACAGAATTCATTATTCACCATAAAATTAATGAATTTATTTCTGAAGAAACTCTCGAAAATGCAAAGCTTATCCATATAAAAGCTAAAGAATATTTAATATTTCAAGATAGTGAAATCAGTCACCTTTATTTTCTTGTTGGTGGGAAACTGCAAGTTGAACGCTATGAAACTGATGGCAATAAAGTAATTTTTTCATTTGTAAATGCATTTTCTATTATTGGTGACTTAGAGCTTTTCCAAAGCCATCTTGAAAATAACCGCGTTTACAATACAATTCAAGCAGTTACAGATGCAGACTTGCTTGCATTATCTTTATCTATAATCCGAAAAAAAGAAATTCACTCACCGTTATTTTTACAGTTTATCTGCCAACACCTTAGTAAAAAATTGTATAATGCGTCACAATTACACTCCAGTGCATCCTATTCCGTTGAATACAAGTTAAGGCGCTATCTCGCTTTTGTTGAAAAACAAAATGGCGGAAGTTTTAAATTAGAAAATCGTGATTCTTTAGCTGCAATGTTGGGGGTATCAGTGAGGCAATTAAACCGTACATTATCTAAATTAGTCAGTGATAAATTGATAGAACAAAAAGGCAAACAAATTAAAATATTAAATACTGAACAACTTTTAACATCATGCCAAAATTAGAAAAGGCTGCCAATGACAGCCTTTTTAAAAAATAAGGAGATAATTACTTTTTGGTTGCTAAAATAACTGTTGAAGCCTTAATTATCGCAGTAACTTTACTGTTCACTGCAAGTCCCATTTCAACTGTACTATTATTTGTTACTACCGCAGATAGTAATGTTCCTGCATCCGTTTTTAAATTAACAACAGAGTTTACACTACCTTTTTCAATTGACTCTACTTTGCCATTGAATTGGTTACGCGCTGAAAACTGGTACTCTTGTGCATCAGATACAAGGACAACCCAAGGCGCTTTAATCACAGCAACCGCTTGTTTACCTTTTTCTAATCCTAACTGCTTAGTGCTGTTTTTAGTGATAATTGCAGCAATGCTTTCTCCATTGCCTAAATTTAAAATAATTTCATCATTTACTGAACCAACAGCTACAGACTCAACGACACCCGTAAGTTGATTTCGTGCAGAAATAGTCATATTACGTCCTTAGTGATTATTAATTATTTGAATGATAAACTTTAGCGTTATATTTTTTCAACCACCACGTCAAAAGACTTGCGGCTTACAGCCTATAATTCATAGATATATTCCTATAAAAAGAATACCAAACTATGAAAATCATCCAATAATAATATCCTAAAACCACTTTAATATGCTATTTAAAATAGTTATCAAATTCACATTTAATCACTGACTTTTAATAATGGATGCTCTTTTTTATAATCATGTTCATGAGCATGCCCTTGTGATTTCAAAACAACATATTCTTTCTTACAATCAGTTAAAAACTGTAAAGAATTCGTTTTACCTGTTTGTTTGTCAATTAAAAAGAGGCTAATTGTTTTTTGTTTTGGGGAAACTATTTCAATGATTCGTCCATCATCATGATAATAATCACCTTTATTAATCACTACATTAAAATCTTTGATACTTTCAACTCTACGATGCTCTTTGCTTTCCTCTAAAGGAAAGCCTGCGTATTCACCGATAACAAAATCACGGATATTAATCACATCATTGAAGAAGAATACTTTTGCTATGGGGGCCGCAGTTGGGAAGGTAAAGCTACCATTCCTATCGTGTGATATCTGGTTGATTGATTGGTCAATATCGCAGGTATAAACCAGCGTTGAATTGGGCGCTTGACAGCCGACTAAAACCATAATCGCCGTGAGCAAAAATCCTATTTTTTTCATTTCAGTCCCTGAGCTTAAATAAAAAGTAAAATTTAGATTAGTATAAACATAGCGAGCTCAAAGCTGAAATTTTAAGCGTAAGGAAATGTTTTTATTTTAACTGGTACCTTTATGTTTGTAAAAAGTGGCACTTTTATCAAACCACAATTCACCTATATTAATGTTATTGTGTTTTTTAAAGGTATCCTGTTTATGCAAATAGAAAATGAATTTGGCCAGCCCATTGGTCGGCTCGTTCCAAATTGGTCCCCTCGCCTATTACCTCAAAGAATTCAACTAGATGGCAATCACTGCCGAATCAAACCTCTTGATATTTCACATGCTGAAAGCTTGTATCAATCTTTTTCTCAGTCACCAGATAAACGTAGCTGGACTTGGTTGTCTGACGAAGCCCCTCAAAATTTACAGCAATATAAAAATTGGGTCCATCACGTTACACAAAAAAGTGATCCACTATTTTTTACTATTTTTGATAAACAAAATGGTGCTGCAATCGGTGTATTTTCATTAATGAGAATCGATGCAAACAATGGTGTTGTTGAAGTCGGTCATGTTCATTTTTCCAGCTTGCTTAGTGGCACAATTATGTCAACCGAAGCTCATTGGTTATTAATGCAATACATCTTTAATTCATTGGGTTATAGACGTTACGAATGGAAGTGTAATAGCCTGAATAACCCTTCACACCGAGCTGCGTTACGTTTAGGGTTTCACTATGAAGGGCGATTTCGAAATGCGTTGGTGACAAAGGGACGTAACCGAGATACCGACTGGTTTTCTATTATTGATAGTGAATGGCCAATGGTAAACGAAGCATTGCAAGCTTGGTTGTCAGACTCTAACCACATCAATAACAAACAAATTAAATCCCTTTCGATGATTCGAAAAAGTTTATTGCTGGTTGAGAGCTAAATATAAATAGCCCCAACCGGGGCTATTTTGACACTCGAAATTAAACAAAATTTGGACCAATCACATCAATTCGGTCAGTACAAATAGTATCAACGCCCCATCGTAACAGTTCCGTTGCACGTGCCGGGTTATTGACGGTATAAACTAATATATGTAACCCCGCTTGTTTAAGCATTCTGACGCGCGCTTCATCTAAAAGTTCATGATTTAAATGAATAGAAACGCAAGCAAGTTGTGTTGTTAACTTCTGCCAATCATCCCGCCAATCATCGAGTAACAAGCCCCTTGGTAACTCGGGAACCGCTTTTTGAGCCGCGGCCAAAGCCTCAAATGAAAATGAAGATAATAATGGTACCGTTTGCCCAGCCCAAAGCTCCCGAGCTGCCAATGAAACCAAAGTACCTGTTTCAACCTCTAACCCAGTTGTAGGTTTAATTTCTATATTAGCCATCATGCCATGTTGCCGACAACGCTCTGCAACTTGTTCAAGAGAAGGTAAGTGCTCACCTGCAAACTCGGAGCTATACCAACTCCCCGCATCAACAGTGAGTAATTGTTCCCAGCTCAGTTGCCCAGCAATGCCAGTACCATCACTTGTTCTTTCTAGCGTATCGTCGTGCAACAGAAAAATTTGGCCATCGATGGAGAGCTTTGCATCAAACTCAATCATTGTATGCCCAAAGCGTGCACCCACATCAATTGCGGCTAAGGTATTTTCAGGTGCAAGTTTACCACCACCTCGGTGTGCGACTATATGTGGGTAAGGCCAATTACTCATAAACGGTATCCCTGTTGGCTATCGAAAAAATATTCTTCTTTTATTTAATCATCATTAGAGAATAGAGTTAATATGTCGGATATACCTTTTTTGTATTTTGTTTCTGCATGCAAAATCTCAATATTCGATACGATTTGCAAGTCGCCATTTTTCACCATCTGGCGAATATCATCAGGTCGTAATGGCTCTTCTAATAACCGATTAACTGTTATTTCATCCGCTATTTTGTACATCGTTTGAAAGATCAATTGTGAAGACCCTAAACGGTCAAAATAATAAAATTGAGAACCTTTTCGCCACACTTCAGCATAGTGGTGATTTGTTACATTACCTATTTTTACCCAAGGCTCTGCACTTTCATCTTGCACTTGATACAAACTTGTTCGGCGGGATATTAGACCAGGAGAACGGTTACTCCCCCATTTTTCAGAACCATTGACATAATATGTTTTATTATCACAATAAAATATTAATGGTGAAATTTCAGGGCATCCTGTTGCAGGAAACGGGTTATCCCCCGCCCGACGTATTTTTTCTTTTTTCTTATCATAAAAATACACGCCATTACCTGATAAAAATAAAGCATGATTAACATGAGCCCCATGACGACTAATAATTTGATAAGGTGCAAATTCAGAGGGAAATAATAAATTATTTACAGCCACATCACCTGATTGAGGGGAAAATAGGTACTCTTCATAATGTAAATTGTCTACATCAAAAGCATATAAATCATCATTGTCTTTCAAGGCAAGTTTGTCTTGCTGGTAATAAACAGACGTTCCATCATGAAAGAAAAACGTGCTTTCCCAAAGGGTATTATTCAGGCGCATAAAATTAACAGCATGTAAATTTTGAGCCTCAGCATCGGTCATCACATGCCCTTTGAAATAAACCTGTTCTCCATCATATAGAATATCTCTATTTCCAATCAGTTGGTACGTTTTATTTGATTTCGGTAATAGCTCTAAGGGGTAATAATAGCTTTGTGGTTTTTCTCCTAGCTCCCAGCCAAATAGCCACGTTTGCCATAAATATTCTAAACCTGAAAGTTCATTATTTACTTGTGATATTGATGAACAATAAATTATCGTTTCACCATCCGTAAAGTAATCATTACCAATGACTTTTGCTGTTTTAGGTTTAAACTGTGGGACAATCTTATTACCGCAATAGCTATTTTTAACATCAACAGCAAATTGCGCGTCACGAAGGCGGCCTTCTATTGTAAGTACTTTAAAGCTATTGAGATCCGCTTCTTCGATGGCATATTCCCCATTACTAGGAATATTTGCATAAATTTTGCCATTGTAGCGTGTAAAAATACTATACCCTATTCTTTCACCTTCATGGCTAATTTCAAAACTCGACACCTTATTCATTGACAAGATAACGCCTGACAAGAACAAACAAGCAAGAAATAAGATGCTGGCACTTATATAAGCCACTATTTTTTTATTAATCAATAAAATTTCGCTTCTGTTTTACTGCTTTTAGCCAGTTTGACCGTTTTACCATTAGAGTTCAAGGTAAGTATAAAATTACACTGATAAGCAATGTTGCGCTTATCATAATCACATTTTGAATCTATCAATAAAATTGTTTGCCCTAATGCACGAATATCCATTGTATGATCAAACGCTTTTGTGAAATCTTTACCATACGTTATTAACGTCTCTGAAATAACGCTATTACCTTTATAGTATTTAATTTCAGTTGGTAGTTGATGCTCGTTGTAGTTGTTCTCACCAAATCTTTCTTGTGTTTCTGCGAGCACTGACCCTGAGATAAATCCACCTTTGTTATATTGATAGATTAGTTCACCGTTAGTGTCTTTTCGTGAAATTATCTTACAGTCTTTGCCTATCACGATTTCAACAGGCCCATTAGCATCCATACCGATAAGCTTATTCTTAACCCGTTCAATAGAAAGATAATTATGAACACCACTTAAATATTCATCTTTTTTCTGGTTTAGACGAAAACTTTCTACACAACCATCACGCCCAATTTTTAGCTGAGACTCATAATTAATTGTTTTGTCATCATTATAAACAGTGGTATTCAGTTCTTTAATATTTCCTCTCACTGGATTGAAATCGTACAACTGTGCCATGTTGAATACAACTGGGTTATATTGCTGTTCTTGAAAAGCCAAGGCTCCAAAAGAGGTAAAAAAAACAATTACCTGCGCCATTGGTAATGCAAATTTACGATTCATTTTTATTTTGTATACCCTTTAATGCCGGTATTCTAAGATACATTAATATCTATTAGTTTTACTTAGCATTTATACTATCAGGTTTTTGACAGATGTCAGGTCTTAGGGAGAATAAAACTAACGGACCGCACATTATTACCTTTTTACCCAAAACAGGAAATTAAACTAAATTCTCAGGGAGAAGATTCACCGAAATGAACGTAATGTGAATTAAAGCGCTTTGGGAATCGGGTATTTTAGGTTTATTTTGGGTGATTCAGTTTTGTACGACTAACCTTAATTGGCTTTAATCTCTCCGGCAAATGCATAACCACATCCTTATTCAACAAAGTTATAGATTTATCTTATTGATTAAATTACTATTAATTGATGAACTAAACCTCGCTCGTGAATACTCATAATCCTTAATACGTTCAGAAATATCATTGCATTTATTCTTATCGAGAACCCCCATCAGTGCCCTTTGTTCAATTTCACTATTTAATCTTTTAATGTCATAAGTGCGCTCAAACCCTTGCAGCTCCAATGCTAGGTTTTCACCGAGTGCTTTACATAATTGCTCATTATTCAATATGTTGATGTTATCTGTATTAATTCTATAATTTGTACAACCTGACACGAATACCACAAAAAACAAACAGCAAAAAATTTTCACAATATATCAACCTGTTAAACGTAAAAGAATAGCCCGTCGTACTCTTAATTGCCATGTTTGCTAGCTTAACTAACCATCAGTACTGTATAGCGAAATTGTAGAGATTTTAAAAGGCGGTAATAGACTTCTGTAGAGTGAGATTTCGCTAAAATGCTTACTTTAACTGAGGTTAGGAGACTTTAGTAGTTCTGAGGATAGCGTAGGAGAAAATCATATATAGCAATCATCTAATTGATAAAGTGGTTATTTAGCTTCTAATTTTCGTTCTATACAAAGAAGAGCATTCAATACAAATGTGCGGCTAATCACTCGTATTGTCTATAAAGTATTAAGTAAACCTATTTGTTTTTACTTTTTTTCCAAATTACAAAATGAATAATACCTAAACAACCGTGGCCATAAATATAAATCTCAATCAAAATCGTGAGTGACTTATGAATACTTCTAGCCTCTAAAGCAAGAGGAGACTGCTGTAACCATAGTATAAACCATACAATACCCGACAAAATAACAATTGATAAAGCACCTAACCCTAACCCTTGAACTGTTGCGGCGAGTCCTTTAGGAGAACTGTCTGGTAACTTTTTAGCTAAAAGAGAACTGATATCTTCTTTGATTTGCTTAAAATCCCCCCAGAGATAGGGATAAAAATATCTAATTCCACGCTGATTAAAACAAGATACGATTAAAAAGAACGTTAAGAAAAAAAGTATAAAACCTGAAACAATATGAATCCAAGAGAATAAATAAGTTATATCAAAAAAAGGAGGAACAACTGACTTTGTTCCTGTCATCCAATTACTAACAATGATTTGTGATACCACTAAGAGTAGAATTAGTGCATGCAACACTCTGATTCTTTTAGTCTGATATAGACCAAAAAAATCCCAAATCGATTTAAATATGCTCACAATGATCCACCTTTTTATCATCTTTCGCACTGACTTTTTTTAATAGTTTATAGCACGATTTTTATGACTTTAACTCCTAACTATAAAATAGTGTATATGAAAAATAGCACATATCTACCATTTGATTTGGAGCATCCTTTTAGGATGAATGTATTCATCGTTATGAGATGTTTTTATTTTCAGTGCGAAACTGATACTCAGAGGGCAAATACAAGGCTAGGGTTTGTAGTTTTTTTCTTGAAGCTTATTGGATCGATTTGCTTAACTGTTAGCAGACGTTAAAATAATGGGATTTAGTTGGAATACTTGATTTACTTGGAATTGGAAGACTTTGGAAGATGTTACTAGAAGTGAAGATGGCGGAGGAGGAGAGATTCGAACTCTCGGATGGTTTCCCATCGGCGGTTTTCAAGACCGCTGCCTTCAGCCGCTCGGCCACCCCTCCGCAATGACGTGCACTATAAACATCCTCTCTTTGGATGTAAACCCCTAACTTGTTCGTTCGCCTTAAAAATATACGCATTTCAGTCTGTTGGGCGAAAATATCAACATTTTGATTCGTTTGCTTGGGTTATGAGATGATTTTTGCTAAATTTGTGCTCTGTTTTTTTGGGACTAAAAAAGTATGTTGCTGTTTAACAATCAAGAAATTGAAACGGATCCTCAAGGTTATTTACTTGATAGCCAACAATGGTCAGAGGAACTCATTCCCTTACTTGCACAAGAGGAAGGTATTGAGCTAACTCATGAACACTTAGAAATCATTCGGTTCGTGCGTAATTTCTACTTAGAATTTAATACATCTCCCGCAATCCGCATGTTAGTCAAAGCGGTTTCGCAACAATTTGGGGAAGAAAAAGGCAATAGTCGCTACTTATACCGACTCTTTCCAAAAGGGCCAGCCAAACAAGCAACTAAGCTTGCTGGCCTACCAAAACCAGTGAAATGTATTTAATTTTTGACTAATAGCGGACGCTAAAATCCGCTATTGGTGCAGTTTGCCAGTTTTCACTAAAAAAATGGTCAATTTTTGCACCTGGTGGCCCACCCGCTTTCAGCCAATCATCGACAAATTCAATATCTTGCGCTGTACCATAAATTGCCAGTTTCACACTGCCATCATCGCGGTTGATCACAAAGCCCTTGAGCCCATTTTGATTCGCCCAATGGTAGGTTTGGTAACGAAAACCAACCCCTTGAACTCGCCCATAAATATAAAAGTAACGGCCAGATGTTGTCATGTTCGCCTCCCTTTTAGAGCATAATCGAGTAATTCTCTTTTTTAGCAGTTGTTTTTTACGCATTGAACAGATAATCTGCTGTTGAGGCACTGCTTTTTCAACGTTGCGTATAAAGACAGTGTATTGCGTTATTGCTAATTGTCCATACGTTAACTTGAAAACGCGCAGCACTGCCCACATATAGATTGAAGCACAAGCAAGGCTTTTAGGAGGTCGCTATGATGATCACCAGTAAATATGGGATCGGGCAACAAGTCAGACACAAACTTCTCGGCTACTTAGGGGTCGTTGTTGATGTGGACGCTGAATACTCGCTCGAACAACCACATGATGATGATATTGCCTCAAACAGTACGCTACGCGATCTGCCTTGGTATCATGTTGTTATGGAAGATGACAACGGGGATGCTGTTCATACTTATTTGGCTGAAGCACAAATTACTTATGAATCTGCAGATGACCATCCTGAACAACCGTCGATGGATGAACTTGCAGAGTCAATAAGGTCTCAGTTGCAGGCACCGCGTCTGCGTAACTAATTTTTGTCATTAATGAACGCAACCGTAAAGCAGCAAGTTAGCTGCTTTACTTTTTAGTAGCAGGCTAAAATCATTACTTTTCAAGCCCTAAAGCGGGGATTTCTTGCTTTGGGCATCTATCCATCACAAATTTCAATCCGGCTTCTAACGCAATTTCTTGTGCTTCTTCACTTATCACGCCTTTTTGTAGCCACAAAACGTTTGCTTTGGCGGCAACGGCCTCTTTCGCGATACCAACAGCAGCTTCAGCATTACGAAATACATCCACCATGTCTATCGGTTCATTGATATCACTTAGCTTTTCATATACCAACTGACCTAACAGCGTTTGCCCTGCTAATTTTGGGCTCACAGGAATAACCTTGTAACCTTGATGTAACAGATATTCCATGACCTCATAGCTGGGTCTATTCACTTTTTCGCTTGCACCAACTAATGCGATGGTTTTCACGCTTTTTAAAATTTCAGCAATTTCTTGATCTTTCATCAAAATATCTCCCAAAACCAGTAAACTATTCATTGGCATTATGATATATCTGGTACATCTTTGCCCAATCAATTTTAACGATATTTAAAGTTCATCTGACTTAAGGGAAAACCATGGAATCAACAACCCGTATCATAGGTGCCTCAAAAAATATTGCTTTGGTTGCCCATGACCACTGTAAGCCGTCTTTGCTGTCTTGGTCTACAAAAAATACGCAGCGCCTGCAAGCTCATAAATTGTATGCGACAGGGACAACGGGTAATTTAATTAACCAACATACTGGCTTACCAGTCACTAGCATGTTGAGCGGGCCAATGGGGGGAGACCAGCAAATTGGCGCCATGATTGCAGAACAAAAAATCGATCTTTTGATTTTCTTCTGGGATCCACTTAATGCAGTCCCTCATGACCCCGATGTCAAAGCCTTACTTCGCTTAGCTACTGTGTGGAACATTCCTGTCGCCACTAACCCTGCAACAGCAGATTTTCTCATCACCTCACCATTTTTTGATGAAACAATTGATATTGTCATCCCTGATTATCAAAGCTACTTAACCAAGCGTACCAACTAGCGATTCAATGCCCCTGAGCCTAACACCTTCGGCACAGGGGCATACCACTATGGTTTTTTCTGCCTCGGTACCCCCAGTTGCCTGAGTTCATCAACAAACTCGGATGGGTTTTCAGGGCTATACAGTAGCCAAACTTGCTGCTTCGCACGTGTTATTGCAACGTACAATAAGCGCCGTTCTTCAGCATGTTCAAATGATTCAGGCTGTGGTAATAAAGCTTGTTCAATAATGGACTCTCTCGCTGGCGCTGGAAAGCCGTCTTTCCCACCATTTAGCCCACAAATAATCACGTGATCAGCTTGTTGCCCTTTAGACGCATGGATTGTCATAAACTGAATATTCAGCTTAGGCCAACGTGTTTGCGCTTTATTTAGAATCTCAGGTTTTAAATAATGATAACGAGCGAGCACCAGTATCGTTTCATTATCAAGCACATACCCACTCATTTTATCAAACAAACGTTCTAATGCCTCTTCATACAAAAGAACGACTGATTTTTTATTACCTTTCACTAAACTATTCAAAGGCTTATCGAGCTGGATAGGATTTTGCAAAATAAACTGGTTAGCAATATCACCAATACGTTCATTAAATCGATAAGTGGTGTCCAGAGCACAAAGCTCCCCTTCACCAAAGTTATGCTCAAAAGAGGTGGTTAAATCCAGCTCAGCACCACTAAAGCGATAAATAGCCTGCCAATCATCCCCCACTGCAAACAACGTCGTTTGCTTATT
Organism: Providencia sp. R33; assembly: GCF_019343475.1. Classification (NCBI taxonomy): domain Bacteria; kingdom Pseudomonadati; phylum Pseudomonadota; class Gammaproteobacteria; order Enterobacterales; family Morganellaceae; genus Providencia; species Providencia sp. R33. Next base: position 2,281,156 of record NZ_CP072453.1, read on the forward strand.
TTGTTGGCGCAAAGCGTGTAAGAGTTTAGCTCTTAACGGCGAAATATCTTGAAATTCATCGACTAAAATATGCTTCCATGGGCTGATAAAACGCCCTTTCTCAAGGATATTAACCGCTTGGTGAATAAGCCCCGAAAAATCAACCGCACCTTCTTCCTTTAGGGCACCCTTCCATACTTTCAATAATGGAGCCATTAATTTAATGCGTTTTTGAAATAGCTCTCGCACCTCTTCTGGCGCGTTATCAACCATTTCTTTTTGGCTGCCACCATGCATGCGCATCAAACTTAGCCAACGTTCTAATCGCGCAGCGACTCTCTGCGTTATTTTTTCATTTTGCCAAAATTCTCCCTCTGGAATATCCCAAGCAAGTTCTTCACTCAGCCACTCTCGCCAACCTTTGGCTTGCGCTTTTTTACTCGAACACTGTTCACGCCACTCTTTTAACAATAACGCCTGACGCTTTTTCGTATCCGTTTCTAACTCACTCACCACAGGGGATTTTTTACTGCCTTCTCGAATAATGTGCAGCGCTAATGCATGGAAGGTTTTTGCTTGAATATTATCTTGCTGTAAACGAGCCTGAATACGTTCATTCATTTCATCGCCAGCCTTACGGCCAAATGCCAACAATAAAATTTGCTCAGGTTGCGCCAGTCCCCGTAAAACTAACCACCCAGCACGAGCGACTAAAACCGAGGTTTTACCGCTTCCTGCTCCAGCTAGTACAAGTACATTATCTTCACCATTAATGACCGATAACGACTGTGAATGATTGAGTGGCGAAGATTCCACTTGCTGAAAAAAATCGTGATAGCGAACCAAAACAGATTCACACCACTTTTCATTAATTTGCTTACGACACTGCTGGCTATGATTCAGCCACTGTAGGCATAATTGGTACTGTGACGAACAGTTTTCAAACTGTGAAATTCGGGCTAGGGGTAAAGGTAACGACGAAAACTGCTGCTTAATATTCTCTTTAATCTCAGCCAATTGGCGTAAATTTAGCCATGTATCTTGCTGTGATATTTGCTCAATTTTGTTCACCAAGTGAGAGAGAACCTCTGCACTCACTTCGCTCATTTCACCACTCCACTGCTGCCATTTTTCATTTAAATAATGAAAGAATCGCTGAGTTTGCTTCCATTCAGTACCATGTAAACGGATCACTTGCTCGTTTACAATTTCAAACTCTAACTCCCCCCAAACAATACCTCGCTTACAACGAAGATCGATAAGTTCATTAAAAGGGATAAGATATTGGTGATTTTCACCGCTAACTTCAATACCAGCGTTGAGTAAGCGAACCCGATTGTAGGGATGCTGAGCCAGACGCTGTCCAATCTGTGTTGATTTCAGTTCCATACGTCCCGCACCTGAGAATATCAATAACTAAAATACGTTGGCTTGATTCCAAACGGTTTTTTATTCTGGGTAAACACGCTATCCTATAAGGAATAGGGATTTTCTTACCTTTGAGGTACTTTGTGCTAACGCTGCTTACCAGTTATCGTCGTGTGCTATATAACAGCCATATTTTATATTATATCCGAATCTTTATAGCCCTGACAGGCACAACCTTATTGCCATGGATTTTAGGACAAGACCCAAAGGTCACCATTCCATTAACATTAGGCGTGGTCGCCGCAGCTTTAACTGACTTAGATGATAGGCTAACTGGTAGAATAAAAAATCTAATTATTACCCTTTTTTGTTTTTTTATTGCTTCAGTTTCTATTGAGCTTTTATTTCCTTATCCTCTATTTTTCTTTTTTGGACTGGCTTTTTCTACCTGCGGTTTTATCCTTTTAGGCGCATTAGGGCAGCGTTACGCTACCATTGCGTTTGGTGCATTGTTAATTGCAATTTATACCATGTTAGGCGTTCCCATTTTCGATACATGGTACCAGCAACCGGCCCTTCTTCTTACAGGGGCAATTTGGTATAACCTTTTAACCTTAATCGGCCATATTTTATTTCCAGTACGGCCATTGCAAGATGCCATTACACAGTGTTACCAACAGTTATCTGCTTATTTAGATGCCAAAGCCTGTTTATTTGACCCCGACCTCGAAGATGATTATCAGCAATCCGTTTATGATTTGACAATAGTTAACAGTAGCTTAGTTAATACGATGAACCAAACAAAAATCGCCTTACTTAGCCGCTTAAAAGGTGACCGTGGGCAAAAAGGGACACGTAATACTTTACATTACTATTTTGTTGCTCAAGATATTCATGAGCGAGCCAGCTCATCCCATATTCAATATCAACAGCTTAGCCGTACGCTTCGCCACCATGATATTTTATTTCGCTTTCAACGCTTATTAACGATGCAAGCCCGAGCCTGCCAACAAGTTGCTCAATCTGTGTTATGGCGCAAACCATACCAACACAACCCACGCTTCGAACGTACGTTTACTTACCTTGAAAACTCCTTGCAACTCCTCAAGGAACAATCCCCTAGAATTCATGAAATCAAAGCATTACATAATTTATTGAAGAATTTGAAAGGTATCGATGTTCAACTAAAAGGCTTAAGCCTTGAACAAAGCTCATGGCAACAAAATAATAAACAAATTGAGCAATTATCCGATGAATCACTTTCAGGTTTTGGCGATATTATTTCCCGCGTTAAGCACCATTTAACACCAAAATCCTCTTTATTTCGCCATGCAGTAAGAATGTCAATTTTGCTTTGTACTGGCTATGCGATTATTCAACTGTTTGATATGGAAAGAGGTTATTGGATTTTACTCACCAGTTTATTTGTCTGCCAACCTAACTACAACGCCACTAAACGACGTTTGGCACTGCGTATTATCGGCACGATTGTGGGTATTCTCATCGGCTTACCACTCCTTAACCTGATCCCTTCAATAGAAGGCCAGCTCACTCTCATCGTAATTTCAGGTTTATTGTTCTTCATGTTCCGTAGTAGCCAATACGCACAAGCCACACTTTTTATTACCTTATTGGTTTTATTCTGCTTTAACTTACTGGGTGAAGGCTTTGATGTGGCGCTCCCGCGTATTATCGATACCTTAATTGGTTGTTTTATCGCATTACTTGCAGTGAGTTTTATTTGGCCTGATTGGAAATTCCGTCAACTACCTCAAGTAGTGCAAAAAACCATGGATAGCAATTGCCGATATCTAGATGCGATTTTATTACAGTACTACCAAGGAAAAGATAATGGCTTAGAGTATCGAGTCGCACGCCGTGAAGCGCACAATAATGACGCCGAGTTTGCTTCCATTGTTTCCAACATGGCATCAGATCCTAAATCCTATCGGATAACGCAAGAGCAAGCCTTTCGTTTATTATGTTTAAATCATACCCTACTAAGCTATATTTCAGCCCTTGGTGCTCACCGCGAGCAAATACAAAATGAAGAAAATTTAGCCTTATTAAATGATGCAATTTGTTATGTCGAGTCTTCCCTGCAAATTACCACGTTAGACCCACATATTATTGATGAAAAATCAGAAAAACTACGTGATAGCCTCTTACAACGTATTGATAATATTTCAGCCAGTGATGATGAAAAAACAGTGTTAATCATGGAACAAACCAAACTATTGCTTGAACTTATTCCTGAAATCAAACAAATGATCCGCCAAATTAGTTCGTCATAAAACATACTGATGAGCGGGTATTAGATTATAAAACAAGCTATTAATACCCGCTTCGTTTTCTGTTTTATGCTGTGCAATACATTAACTTCGTCAATACCTTTCCTACTGCACTATCAAATCGCTGTTAATTCAAAGCTGTTATACCATGCAATCAGCTCTTGTTTGATTGTTTTCGGTAACACCGCACTGTGACAGCCTTCTATTGCAGCGGCTAAACCAATCAGTAACTTAACACTCGGCTTATGCCTTCCGTGTTGTTTTAACTTCATAAAACACGCTTTAGCGCCCACCATGCGTAAATCGTCAGCATGTAAGATACCAATTTTCCCCAACGCCCTTTCAACGGACATATTCATGTTCGGTAAGTCTTTTATTCTGCGCGTGATAACCTGCTTTTGCTGCAGTTCCTCAACAGCAGAATGGTAGGCAATCTCGATAAACTGAAAAAGTGCCTTTTCGTCACACCACATTTGTTCTGATAGCTGGTAATAACGCATTTCCAATGGGATACCTTTTTTAGTGTAAACTAGCCTATCAAGCCCCGATGCCTCAAAATGGCTTCTCGCCAGCAAACATCCCCTAAGATAAAAACGCCCATCAAGTAATAACCCGACAATTGCGTCATTAACTAATAAGCAGTGCCCGCCAAAGTGGTTTTTGCGTTTAAGCTCACCCAACCGGTCTAATAAACGGTACAAATAAAAAATTTTTTCTTCCGATAACAACATTTACCTTAACTCCTTTTTGGGTCTGGTTAATTTTCATCCTTGAGAGAATTAATTTTATTATTTCTTTCATTACAACCAATTACGCATGACCAATTCTGAGAGTTTCAATAAAAAATGCCAAGTAGAATGCATAGAAAAACACCAAAGTTGCGAAGCGCTTTGAAAAAATAGTCTTGATATTGGATGGATATACAGTTACTGTATGTTCATACAGCATTGTAACGAGGTGAATTATGAGCATCTATTCTTGGAACGACACAACAGAACATTCTCTTAATAATTACGCACAATCTTTCCAAACTGCTGGGCCAACTAATAGCTCAATGCAGCAAGGTATGGTGAGTGAACTTGTTTACGACGAAAAACATCCAATTATGGATTTCATCTTATTACCGATGCTTCGCCAGTTTGGTGTTCAATCACGTTGGTTATTATGGCTAAGCCCTAACAAAAAACTCAGTAAACACTGGTTAGAGCAATCGGGCATTCCTACACATAAAGTTATGCAGTTAAACCATATGGCTCCAATTACCACTATAGATGCCATGGAAAAAGCCTTAAAAAGCGGTAATTACAGTGTTGTTTTAGGGTGGCTACCCGAACTAAATGAACAAGATTTTCTTCGTTTACAAGACGCCGCACAAGAAGGTCATTCTATTGGCTTTATTATGCGTCCACAAAAAACATATAATATGGTGAGTATGCAATCAGGACAGCTAAACAACCTAAAAATTCATTCAAATCACTATCACTAGCCAAGATTAAGAATTTTCTTACTGAATTTAACCTTTAGAAATATTTTTCCCTAAAGTGAAATGAAAAGTATTGAAGATCAATCAGATAGATAAAAAATAATCATAATAAGAAATATCCATATCTCTCTGATTTATACACTAAAAAAATACTTTTTTTAACGTTTATTGCTCACTCTACTTGTATCTTTTTAAGTTCGTTGTAGACTTTAGCTTGTTAAGCTTATGGCATTATTTTTTACTTTTATTGATTTTTTGTAGATAATGTCCGCGAAACCTAGCAAGTAAATTGAACCAATGGCAAATAATAAGGCTCATTGAAGCCATGCCAATATTGGATGATAACGAGGCGTAAAAATGAAAAAAACAGCTATCGCAGTAGCAGTGGCAGTAGCCGCTTTTGCAACAGTTGCACAAGCAGCTCCAAAAGATAACACTTGGTATACAGGTGCTAAATTAGGTTGGTCTCATTACGAAGACACTAAATTCACTCCTAACGGTGGCCCATCAGTAGGTAGTTCTACTGAGCGTGATACTTTAGGTGCAGGTGCATTTGCTGGTTACCAATACAACCAGTACATGGGCTTCGAATTAGGTTATGACTGGTTTGGTAAAATGAAATACAAAGGCGCTGACAAAGGCGACTTAACCTCTATGGGTGTTTCATTAACGACTAAATTAAGCTATCCAATCATGGATGACTTAGACGTTTATACTCGTCTGGGTGGTATGGTTTACCGTACAGAAGCTAAAGCTAACCAACGTAACTACAAAGAAACTGACACTGGCGTTGCTCCTGTATACGCATTGGGTCTTGAGTATGCAATCACTCCAGAGTGGGCTACTCGTTTAGACTACCAATGGGTTAGCAACTTAGGTGATAAAGACAACATCGGTACTCGTCCAGACAACGGCATGCTGAGTGTTGGTGTTGCTTACCGTTTCGGTCAAGAAACTGCTCCAGTAGTTGCTCCAGCTCCAGTTGTTGAGCCAGCAGCTCCAGTTGTTGAAAACAAACGTTTCACACTGCGTTCAGACGTTCTGTTTAACTTCAACAAAGCAACTCTGAAACCAGAAGGTCAGCAAGCACTGAACGAACTGTACACAGAACTGAGCAGCATTGACCCAACTCAAGGTCGTGTACTGGTTGTTGGCTTCACAGACCGTATCGGTTCACAAAACTACAACCTGCCACTGTCACAAAAACGTGCTCAGTCAGTTGTTGATTACTTAGTATCTAAAGGCGTTCCAGCATCTGCAATCGCAGCTGAAGGTCGCGGTAAAGAAGATCCAGTAACTGGCAACAAATGTGACGCTGTTAAAGGCCGTGCTGCTCTGATCGAGTGCTTAGCGCCAGACCGTCGCGTTGAAATCGAAATTCAAGGTACAACTGAAGTTGTTACTCAACCAGGCGCTTAATTCCTAGCCCTAGTTTGAATTTTGAACTAAATACAAAAAACCCCAATTTCGATTGGGGTTTTTTTTAAATCATTGGTTTTTTTGAGTCAAGAATACGTACTTTTTTTGCCTTACTTGATGTCAATTCAAGTGGTTAGTTATACGGTTCTACATTTTGTTGACTCACCAGCAAAGATCCCTAGCGATCTTCCCGCCACCTATTGCTCGTCACTATTTTTTGTATCGCCAAGTATTGCCTGAAGATCGTGTTTCAGTGTACTCATCTGGTTTTCATATTTATCTTTATGCTCAGCATCTTCGATCAATTGAATGATCGTTTCTGACAATGTTTTATTCCGTTTTACTGCTAAGTTTGATAAGCGCTGCCAAACCGAAAAATTCAAATCTATTGATTTTTTGCGCGTATGTGGATGCTCCGCATTAAAATGGCGTTTTCGTCTGGCGCGAATACTTTGCTTCATTCGGTTATCAAGGTCAGGATTCATATGTGATGAAATCCATTTGAGCACTTCGTTCGGTCTATTTTCTGTTTTTAACAGCAATTCGATCGCTTCTTTTTCTGCGCTTCTTTCGATGTAACGGGTAATTGCCTCGCCAGCACGTGCTTTATTAACGAGATACTCCCATTTCCAGCCACATTCAAGATTTTCAAGCTGCTGATATTTCATAATTTTTCCTGAAGAAAACCGAACCTATCTTTATATTAGCAATATTATAAACAAAATGCTCAAGCAGAAATCCAATTTAATTAAATAATCATTTTTTCAGTAAAGAAAATAACCGTTCTTACTCTAAATAGTGTAGAATCCGCATCCACCTGTTAACAAATTTGTAATCCTGCATGTCCACTTTTGAAAACATACTCGTCATCTATGGGGTTGGCGGCCTATGTGCAATGTTATTCACCCTATTTGTCACGAAAGATCCAAACTGTATTATGCGTCTACTTAGTGCTCTATTAATTGGCTTCACTTGGCCAATGACACTCCCTGTTGTGCTCATGTTTTCGTTATTCTAATCGATATTTCAACAATTATTGCTGCAAGATTGCCTATCAAAGGCTAATATAACAATCTTGCCCACTGGGTAATTTACTGACTTGAAAATCGTTTATAAAACAAACAACACGAATGGTCAATTGACCAAATAAACACAATCAAGTACATGCGCCCAGCAATACTCTAAATAATTCGAGTTGCATGTAGGCGGCAAGCGAAGATAGTCCGATGAGCATACTGTGTATGTAATTCAGCTATTTGAACGCAGTCAACACCCATGCAACTTTAAGTATAACGAGTATAATTAGCAGGCATTTCATTTATAACCCTATTAATAGCAGATAATCATAGTGATCAGTCAAGAACTAACATGGCAAGGCCTAATTCCTAATTTATCGTCATTTCAGACGCATCTTATTTCTTCAGGATCTCTGAGCCCCGCAACATTTTCCGATATTCAACCTCGGTTATATGATGGAATGCAGCGTTTCGTTAAGGAGTTAGCGCATACTCGCTTTATGTTTATCAAGTCTGATGAAGGTGAGGAATACCTTCGCACTTATGCAGATGCAATTAGCCCATTGCTAGAAAATACATCAGTCATTGATGGCGATTATCAATTATCTGAAGATAAACATTCTTTCCAGTGGAAAAGCGGTATTAAAAGCCGTTTTTCAACTCAACAACCTATTGCTTATCGCCATTGGGTAGAACCAGAACAATTATTTGGTTATGTTACTCCATCATTGCAACTCGTACCGGGCCTAGTTCACCAAGTTAATGGTGGTGTGCTGGTAATAGCTGCAAATGCATTAATTAGCCAACCACTCATGTGGAACCGCCTTAAAAATATGGTTAACCGACGCCAATTAGAATGGTTACCCTACTCTGAAAATCAACCACTGCCTATTGGCATAGAACCTCAGCCTCTTGAACTTAAAATCGTGATTGTTGGAGATAGACTCGCGTTAGAAGAACTTGAATATAGTGCGCCAGAGATCTTCGATAGTGCTATTTATGGTGAATATGAACCTATCATGTTCTTCGAAGATGAAGAACAATTGTTACTATGGATGGGTTATATCAAATCCATTATAGAAACAAATTCATTACCGAATATTGCAGCCGATGGATGGATCCCGTTTATTCAGCAAGCAACACGTTTCTGTGAAGATAAATTTAATCTACCGCTGGATACCCCTTGGTTAACTCGCAGCTTGATGGATGCATCCCATTACGCAATCGACGGACTACTGACACTAGATTCGTTTACTAAAGCAATTGAAAACCGCTTATGGCGACATAGTTTTCTGGCTGAACGTACACAAGATGATATTTTACAAGAACAAATTTTCGTTAAAACTGAAGGCGAAGTGATCGGCCAAATCAATGGATTGTCCGTCTTACAGTATCCCGGTCACCCTGAAGCGATTGGTGAACCATCACGCATTACTTGCGTCGCGCACTTAGGTGATGGTGAGTTTACGGATGTTGAACGTAAAGCAGAGCTCGGCGGTAATATTCATGCCAAAGGTATGATGATTATGCAAGCCTACTTAAACTATGAGTTGAAACTGGAACAACCTCAGCCATTCTCAGCATCTATTGTTTTTGAGCAGTCATATGGTGAAGTTGATGGTGATAGTGCCTCCCTCGCTGAACTGTGTGCGTTAATCAGCGCCTTGGCATTACAACCTATTGATCAGCAAATTGCCGTGACTGGTGCTGTTGACCAGTTTGGCTATGTGCAACCTATTGGTGGCGTTAATGAAAAAATTGAAGGCTTCTTCGATATTTGTGAAAAACGCGGCTTAACGGGTGAGCAAGGTGTGATTATCCCCATGGCTAATGTGCGTCATTTATGCACCAAAGCGGAAGTGGTTGACGCTGTCAAAGCGGGGCAATTCCATATTTGGCCTGTCGAACATGTTGCTCAAGCCATTACGCTGTTAACGAAACAGCCTTATTTGGAACAACAAGTGGAAGAAGATAATGTACACTTGTTAGCTTTAATTCAAGAACGCATTAACCAAGCAAATTCCCCTGATAAAGCCAGACTTCCTTGGTTCTTGAAGTGGATGAGTTAAGTAAAGATTGCGTAAAAAATAGCAGATCGGAGTTGTTCAGCGTACAAGTGTAAGCTATCCTGTACCTCTACACATAATAAAGGCTATCTGAAGAACATGGTTGATAAACGCGAGTCCTACACAAAAGATGATTTAATTGCTTCTGGAAAAGGCGAGTTATTTGGGGAAAATGGTCCTCCACTGCCATCAGGAAACATGTTGATGATGGATCGCATCGTCAAAATGACTGAAGATGGTGGCACCTTTGATAAAGGCTATGTCGAAGCTGAGCTCGATATTAATCCTGAACTTTGGTTCTTTGGCTGTCATTTCACTAATGACCCAGTTATGCCAGGCTGTTTAGGCCTTGATGCTATGTGGCAGTTAGTTGGCTTTTACCTCGGCTGGCTTGGTGGCGAAGGCAAAGGCCGTGCTTTAGGTGTGGGTGAAGTTAAATTCACTGGTCAAGTCCTGCCAACAGCGAAAAAAGTCACTTACCGTATCAGTTTTAAACGCGTGATTAACCGCAAACTGATCATGGGCTTAGCGGATGGCGAAGTGTTAGTTGACGGTAAATTAATTTATACCGCAACAGACTTAAAAGTAGGCTTATTCAAAGATACCAGCGCTTTCTAAGTCTTAAAATGCAAACCTCCGCCATCGCGGAGGTTTTTAAATTGATTGATACCTTTAATTTAAAAACCCGCAAATGGTTCAAAAAGACAGGCAGGTTATTTAGCCTAAAGGATCAGATAATAGTGGGATTAAACAACGGCTACGGTTCGATCCTCCATCGCTTTACGCCAACCACCTAGCCAGTGCGAACGAGCATCTATAGCCTGATATGGACACAACTCTTTAGAGCGCCCTGCTAAACCTGCTTGATAACCTCTTGATAAAGCTCTTTCTAAACGGTCTCGCTTCTGTCTTTTCATGCCTTACTTCCCTCATCATTTAAATGGAAAAGAAAACAGCACCTATTACTTCTTAACAGGTACACTATAGAAATAGCGCCCACCGAATAGAAAATCAAGTAAAGATTTTCATATATTTGTCATAATTAGCATAAATGTGACTTGCATGGCTCATTTACAGCAACCTTTTGAATTTATTATATTTACCAAATATCTCTTTAATAATCATCACTTTAGAATAACCAAAATCGACTATTTTTAAGACTATCCTAAAAGGGTGTTTAAACAGAATTTCTAATGCAAAAAAAAATGCACCTCAGGTAATAGTCATAACTACGCATACCTAAAGTGCACTTAGAAAACTAACTCAATGATGATTAATTAGTGTTTATTGATTTCTTCAGCAATCCCTTTAGCAACTTGCTGCCAGCCCACTGCCAATGTACGGACTAATTCAGGATATCCATCTTCCTGTTGGTCCAACTGGATATCAAAATTACGACGGATCACATTTTTATCCTGTGAGTACGTCCAAAATCCCTGAATAAGCACCTTTCCATCATAACGGCCATTAAAAGCCGTAAGAGTGATATCCAAGGTATCAGGTGAATTTTGCAAAGGCTGTAATGAAACTAACTTTTCTGGCAACGCTGCTGATAATTCACTCACCATTGACTGCCCAAGTTGTTGCTCCAGTGGGCTTGCCCATAAGTGAGTGCTCGCATTGGTGTAACTCACGTCAGTTGTTTGGTAAGTAATGCCGTTAGACGTCAATACATCCGACAACATGATACGCTGTAACCAGACTTGGCCTTTATCCATTACCGCCGCAGATTGCGTTTTAGAAGCGTTTATTGGCAGTTGGTAGTACATTTTTTCAGGTGTGCTACTACACGCTGCCAACAACAAAACAAATATCGATATCAGATATCTCATTATTTTTTAACTCCTTTCGGCTGTACATCCTTCGTCGGTTCGGCTTCAAAGACTAATGCATTACTCTTATTGTTTAACGTTCTTAGCAATGGCTGAACTTCTCTTAAGACTTGGTCTAAGCGCTGCATATTATCCACCATCTTATTATAAGCAGGTGAACCCGGCTGGAAGCCTTGCATTGCACGGTTCATTTCTTGCAATGTTTTTTGCAGGTCATGCGGTAAGTTTTGGAACTCTTTGCTCGCCATCACTTTATTCAACTCTACGAGCATTGCGTTGGCTTCTTTAACCACTTTTTGCCCTTCAGCTAACGTTTGTGTGGTTTGGTTCAACATAGGCTCAATTGGCATATTGTTGATTTTATCCAGCACGGCGATAACTTTTTGTTGAATTTGCGCTAAACCACCGCTGGTTGTTGGGATAATTTTATACCCAGCAACCACTGTCGGGCCTTTATACGGCTCGGCATTCGGTACGAAGTCTAAATCAACGAATAGTGCACCCGTCAGTAAATTACCTGATTTTAATGATGCTCTAAGCCCACCCTGCATCGCCAATTTTAATTCATTTTTTAAATTAAAATTCGCACCTACATCTTTAGAAAAACGCTCAGGTTCAATGTGAATAAGAACTGGAATTCTAAAGTCATTGTCCAGTGATTGATCTAGACCCGCTGTATAGAACGGAACCTGTGCAACAGTCCCTAAACGAATACCACGGAATTCAACAGGGGCACCCGGTTGTAAGCCACGCACTGAATCAGAGAAAAAGAGTACAAAATCTTGGTACTGGGTATACAGCGAATTTTGAATGCTACTTTGGTTATCAAATAGTTCAAACTCCGCATTTTCCTTAGCATTTTCGCCCGGTACCCACCCTTCAGGAACATCAAAACTCACCCCACCCGTTAATAAAGTGGCAATTGAGCCCATCTCAACATGCACACCCTGAGATGACATATCGAAAGCGATGCCGCTGTCTTTCCAGAAGCGTACATTCGAGCTCACGAGCTTGTCGTATGGAGCATTAATGAATAATTGATAGCGCATATCGCGCTTATCCATGTCGAAATTACTGGCTTCGACGGAACCCACTCGGTAACCGCGGAATAAGACAGGATCGCCCGCATTGAGCTGCCCAGCCTTGTCACTGGATAAAATAATGCGGATCCCCTTAGCATCAGGAGAAGCCAAAGGTGGTGTATCTAATAGAGTAAACTCAAAGTGTTCTTTTGCCTCAAGCCCTGGCTGGAGCTCAATATAAGCCCCTGAAAGTAACGTCCCTAAGCCCGTAACACCATCGCGCCCTATCGCGGGTTTTACAATCCAAAACGCCGAGTCAGTACGAAGCAACTCTTTCATTTCATTATTTAAACGTGCTTTGATGATGACGCGGCTAAAATTGTCATCTAACGTCACACTTTCCACAACGCCGATATCGACACTGCGGCTTTTAATTTTCGTTTTACCTGCTTCGATTCCTTCGGCATTGTAAGTGATCAACGTCACTTCTGGGCCTTGGTTGCTAAAGTGGTAAAATAAGATCCACGCCCCAAGCAAAACAGTGACAATTGGGATCACCCATACAGGTGACCAACTTTTTAGCTTACTGACTTTAGCATTGGCCTGTGGTGTTTCTTGTGAGGTCACCCGATGGCTCCTTCTTGTTCAGCAGTATTCACTGCATTTTTCGCATCACAACGATCCCAAGTCAATCGAGGGTCAAATGTCATCGCCGCAAACATCGTTAAAATCACGACAACACCAAAGAAAATAATCCCCATCGCAGGAACGATGCTCATTAACTGCCCCATTTGGACTAAAGAGGCCAAAATCGTAATCACAAATACATCAATCATTGACCAACGACCGACATATTCCACCAGCTCATAAATAAAATGCATACGATGTGGATCGCGATTGCCATACCCTTTTGAATCGAGGCACAACCAAGCAATCCCAATCATTTTCAACGTAGGAACCATAATACTGGCTATAAAGATAATCATAGCAACAGGGTATGAACCATCCCCCCACAGCAAAATAACCCCATCAATAATAGTGGAGTTTAAGTCACTCCCGAGTGTGTTGGTTGTCATCATCGGCAACACATTCGCAGGAATATATAACATAATCGATGTCACAAGCAGTGCTAATGTCCATTGTAAACTTTGGTGCTTACGCACGCTGCCACGAGAATGGCAACGAGGACACTTAGATTGCTCAGCTGGTAAAATCGCGGTACAGACCAAACATAAACGTATATTTTGGCTGATGCCTGTTTGGCCGACTTTTAATGGATGTACTAATTTTGGTGCCGCTTCAATACGATTCCATAACCAGTGTCTATCTAAGCATTGGAATGCCCTCACCTGTAACATACAAAATATGCAGTAAGGCAGAAAGCTTAACCCAATGCCAATGTCGCCATAGGCTATCAATTTGACGAAACTGACTAGAACACCCGCCAAAAAAATCTCCGCCATACACCAGGCTTTCATTTGGAATAAAATTCGTGTGATCACCACTTTAATTCCTTTAGGAATATGCACTTGCAACCCTAAAAGGATAATGGTGACCATACAAAAAGCCGGTATAATTAAGGAGAAAAACAAGAAAAATAGCGCCAGGGCGCTATAACGCGTCGTGGCGATAATTTCGATAATTTGAAAAAGCGAAATTTCGTTTTCTATACCCGCCGCACTCATTTTCACAAAGGGAAATAAGCACGCAATGAATAGCATGATCAATGCACTAAACGCATAGGCAGCAGGTTGCTTATACGGATATCGCCACTTTGAAACTAACGTCGTCTCACAGCGCGGGCAAGTTGCTTTACTGCCTTGTTCCAGATCAGGAACCGCAACCAGCATATCGCACTGAGGACAAAGCACATGTTCATGAGACTCATGGGTACACAAAGAATATTCGCTCCTCTAATTTATCAATTTACTCAACCATTTTTAAGCAATTCAAGCTCTTGCCAGCGGTCAAACGCTTGCTCCAGCTCGGTTTCTTTTGCTGATAATTGGCTCAATGTTTGCTCAGTAACATCATGAGGTTGATTGAAGAAATCAGCATCGCCAACTTTAGCTTGTAACGCTTCAATTTCCGTTTCCAATTGCTCAAGCTTCGCAGGCAACTGTTCCAACTCACGCAATAAATTATAACTGAGTTTATTTGGTCGCTTTGCCGCTTCTTTCGGTTTTGCCGTTTTTTCTTGCGCTGCCACTTTACTCGTTTGTTTGGCTTCCAAACTCACGGTTTGTGCTCTTTGCTTTTGCGCATCAAAATAACCGCCCACAAAACGGTTGATCACACCGTTGCCTTCAAAGATCCAGCATTCTGTTACGCTGTTATCAACGAATTCACGGTCATGGCTCACCAGCAGAACGGTTCCTTGGTAACCATCTACTAACTCCTCAAGTAATTCTAATGTTTCGACATCAAGGTCGTTGGTCGGTTCATCGAGGATCAGTAAGTTACTTGGTTTTAGGAATAATCGAGCTAATAATAACCGATTTCGCTCACCACCAGATAAGGCTCTGACTGGGGTCATTGCACGTTTTGGTGGGAACATAAAGTCTTGCAAATAGCCTAATACATGGCGCGGCTTGCCATTCACCATCACTTCTTGCTTACCTTCCGCTAAGTTATCCATGACCGTTTTATCTGGGTCTAACGCTGCGCGGTGCTGGTCAAAGTAAGCCACTTCAAGTTTTGTTCCGCAGTGCACACGGCCGCTATCCGCTTGTAGATCACCCAGCATTAAACGTAACAGAGTGGTTTTACCACAACCATTTGGCCCAACTAATGCAATTTTGTCGCCACGCATCACCTGCGCAGAAAAATCGTTTACCAGCACTTTATTATCGATTTGGTAATTAACGTTTTCCATTTCAAAAAC
Organism: Providencia sp. R33; assembly: GCF_019343475.1. Taxonomy (NCBI): domain Bacteria; kingdom Pseudomonadati; phylum Pseudomonadota; class Gammaproteobacteria; order Enterobacterales; family Morganellaceae; genus Providencia; species Providencia sp. R33. The sequence continues at coordinate 2,296,516 of NZ_CP072453.1, forward strand.
AATTTTACCTGAGCGAGCGGCTTCACCCACTTGCATTTTGGCGGTTCCCATCACTTCACGGCGCTCTGAACGCTCAACACGCAGCGCTTTTAGAGCACGAACACGCCCTTCGTTACGGGTACGACGCGCTTTGATACCTTGGCGGATCCATGCTTCTTCTTGCGCCAGTTTTTTATCGAATTCCGCATTTTGCATTTCTTCAACGCGCAAGGCTTCTTCTTTGCTGACTAAATAATCATCATAGGTTCCCGGCCATGAGGCGAGTTGCCCACGGTCTAAATCGATAATACGGGTTGCCATGTTACGAATAAATGAACGGTCATGGGAAATAAACACAATGCTGCCTTGGAAATCTTTAAGGAAGTTTTCCAACCACAAAATGGTTTCGATATCTAAGTGGTTCGTTGGCTCATCTAAGAATAAAACCCGAGGGTTGCTCACTAACGCACGCCCCAGCGCCGCTTTACGTAACCATCCCCCTGAAAGAGAAGAAAGCTCCGCATCCGCAGGTAAGCCCAGTTTTTTTAGAACATCGCTGATACGAGAATCCAATAACCATAAATTACGGTTATCAAGCACTTCTTGTAATTCAGCCATTTTATTTAAGTTTTTCTCGCTAGGATCTTCTTCCACCACTTTGGCAATATGGTGGTAATCCTTCAGGTATTGCGCTTGCTCCGCAACACCTTCAGCTACGAAATCAAAAATAGTGCCTTCCACATTACGCGGCGGATCTTGCTGCAAGCGTGCAACAACTAAATCCTGCTCGTAAATCAGTTGGCCATCATCTAAAGGCTGTTCTTTCGTCAGCACACGCATTAGGGTTGATTTACCCGCACCGTTTCGGCCCACCAAGCAGACGCGCTCGTTATCTTCAATATGAATTTCAGTATTATCAAGTAATGGCGCATCACTGAACGAAAGGTATGCACCCGATAAATTAATTAAAGCCATTGATTCTATCCTTTACTCTGCGTGGCGAATTAACCAGCAGTTATGAATTTGACGATTACGTGCAAAATCTTCAGAAAGCGTTTTCGCGGTGATTTCTTGTGCTTGTAGTCCTAACTCCGCGATTGCATCCAGATCCATTTTGAAACCGCGTTTATTGTTTGAGAACATGACTGTTCCACCGCGGCGTAATAATCGTTTTAAATGTGTAATCAATTGCACATGGTCACGTTGCACATCAAACGTACCATCCATGCGTTTTGAATTTGAGAATGTTGGCGGATCAATAAAGATCAGATCAAATTGTTCATCACTATTTGCTAACCAACCTAAACAATCTGCTTGAATTAAGCGATGTTGGCGCCCCGTTAACCCATTAGCTTGTAAATTTTTCTCTGCCCACTCAAGGTAAGTACGGGACATATCTACCGATGTTGTGCTTTTCGCGCCGCCTAAACCTGCATGTACCGTTGCTGTACCTGTATAGCAGAATAAGTTTAAGAAATCAGCACCTTTGCTCATCTCCCCTAACATACGACGCGCAATACGGTGGTCTAAAAATAACCCTGTATCGAGGTAATCAGTTAGATTAACCAGCATTTTGGCATTGTATTCTTGCACTAAGAAAAAATCGTCTTTTTGTGCCAGTTTTTCGTATTGCTGTTTGCCTTTTTGGCGTTGGCGTGTTTTTAACACCAATTGATTTGATGATAGCTCTAACACATTCATTGTCGCTGTGATCACGTCAAATAAACGCTGACGCGCTTTACGCTCATCGACGGTTTTTGGTGGCGCATATTCTTGGATAACCACTTTGTCGCCATAGATATCGACAGCAACATTATATTCTGGCAAGTCAGCATCGTAGACGCGATAGCTTTCAATACCCTGTTGTTTTGCCCACTTGGTTAATTTTTTCAAATTTTTACGTAAGCGGTTAGCAAAATCAGGGGAGATTTCTGCAACCGTTTCAGAAGGCGTAGCCGCTAATTGGTAATTTTTCTGTACGCAATCTAATGGACCATTTTTTGCTTTGAACTCGCGTTCTGAACGTAATTGCAAACAACTTAATAGTTCAGGTGAAGCGCTGAAAATTGATAAACGCCAGCCTGGGAAACGTGCTTTCACAACACGGCCTAATTGGCTGTGTAATGCAATTAATGCTGGCTCACTTTCTAAACGTTCACCATACGGTGGGTTACTGATAATAGTGCCCACAGCTTCTGTTTTAACCGGATTTTCCAATGCAGCCGCATCGCCTTGGCTAAATGTGATAACGTCCTGAAGACCCGCACGACGTGCGTTTGCTCGCGCCATTTCCAGTACACGTTTATCAATATCAGAGCCATAAAAGCGTGAAGTGTTTTCTTTTAAACCTTGGCGGAAACGCACTTGTGCTTCCGTGGTTAATTCACGCCATAATTTGGCATTAAATTTCGACCATGCATAAAAGCCCCAATGGTTACGATGTAAACCTGGCGCTTTATCTGTTGCCATCATGGCGGCTTCGATTAATAACGTCCCCGAACCACACATAGGGTCAACTAATGGTGTGCCTTGCTGCCAACCAGAACGGTTAATGATTGCAGCGGCCAATGTCTCCTTTAACGGCGCTTGCCCTGCTAAGTCACGATAACCGCGAATATGCAGCGAATCACCACTTAAATCTAACGCTACACTCGCTTTTTCTTTATTCAGGTACACATTAATGCGAATGTCCGCCTGTTGACGTGCAACATCAGGGCGTTGATCTAACTTGCGAACAAAGCTATCGACGATGGCATCTTTGACTTTTAAGGCACCATATTGACTGTTGCGAATTTCTTCGTTGGTTCCTGTAAAATGCACCACAAACGTATCATTTACCGAAAAAATTTCAGACCAATCAATCGCCTGTACACCAAGGTATAAATCTAAGTCACTGTAGACATCAAAATCATTCAATGGCAATAAAATACGCGATGCCAGCCGACTCCACAGTAAGCTTTGGTACATGACCCGTTCATCGGCCTGAAAATAGACGCCCCCTTGGGTCACTTTACACTGGCTAGCACCGAGTGCTTCCAGTTCCGTTTTCAGTAGTTCTTCTAGGCCACGAGCTGTGCTGGCAAACAGAAAATTCATAGTATTTATTACCGATTTCGATGAAAAATTGTTGCGCATTATAGCTAATCTTATGCAGTTGTCATAAAGTTGCTGCGCACAATTATAAGGATTAAAAAATGATCACGCTTTCGCGCCTTTATACACACCCAGTAAAATCCATGAGAGGGGTGCGTTTATCTCATGCCTTCGCTGATATTAGCGGTTTGACTTTTGATCGTAATTTTATGATAACCACGCTGGAAGGTAAATTTATTACGGCGAGAAAATACCCGCAAATGTTACTGTTTACACCCGTTATGCTCAATAATGGACTCCATCTTCGAGCGCCTAATGGTGAAAGTGCGACTGTATTGTATCAGGACTTTAACGAGAAGCAGAGCCCTACTGAAGTTTGGGGCAATCATTTTCATGCGCTCATTGCACCGGAAACAATAAATAGCTGGTTAAGTGCCTTCTTTGATGAGCCTGTTCAATTACGTTGGTTAAGTCCACAACTTTCTCGTCGCGTTAAAGAATATCAAGACGTACCGATGTCATTTGCTGATGGCTACCCTTTTCTATTAATTAATGAGGCGTCAGTTCAAGAATTGCAACGTCGTTGCCCTGCCAGTATTAAACTCGAGCAATTTCGAGGCAACTTAATTATAACTGGCGCAAAGCCGTTTGAAGAAGACACGTGGAAAACCATTCAAATTGGCGATGTCGTCTTTACTTTAGACAGGCCTTGCAGCCGATGTATTCTCACGACCGTCAGTCCAGAAAAAGGCATTAAACACCCCAATAGTGAGCCATTAGCCACATTACAAACGTTCCGTTCAGATGAAAAAGGCGATGTCGATTTTGGGCAAAATGTGATAATTCAAAATACAGGCGTCATTCGCGTTGGCGATACACTAACTGTATTAGAAACTAAGACCGCCAAACAATATTTAATTCAGGAAAGAGAAAGCGACCTTTCAGTACAAAATACACAGTCTCAAATTAACAAAGTCAGCTTAGTTTTCGACGAAACCGAATATGAAGGTGACAACCAAAATGTGATCCTTGAACAACTTGAATCCCACGGTTTAAATATTCCCTATTCATGTCGAGCGGGTATTTGTGGTCGATGTAAAATTAAATTAGTATCTGGTGAAGTGACACCATTAAAACAAAGTGCAATTAGGGAAAATGGTTATATATTAGCCTGCAGTTGTATCCCTAAAACAGCATTGAAATTAGCATTTAAGTAAAATTTAATTTTAGAATATTTAACACCATCATCTATTATAATTTATGATGGTGTTAACATTCAGACGACCAAATTAATAATCATATTGAGAAAGATGATTTTATTTATTCGTTTTTTGATGTGATCTGTAATGATCAATCAAATCACATTTCCATATAACTGTCGTTTGGCTCTAGATGAATATTCGAGCATACGATCATTCATGATCTTAATTGGATCACAAAATCTTAAAACACGATCAGGTAATTCCAGCACCGGTTCAGCTAATAAGCATAAGCTCGCACACGAACCTGCTTCAGCAATAATAAACGTGGAATAATGATGGCTATTTTCTAAACACACTTGAATAATTTGCCCTTGCTTAGGTGTATTAATCGCGTGAAATGAAGAAAAATACCAACTTTTTGGCATCTGCGGTTTTAAAAAACGATAAGCAACAAGACTATTAAGCACTAATTCAGCGCGTTCTTCTTGTGTAATATTTAATCGTTTAGCTTGCTCATCAAACAAATAAAATTCCCCAGCATCCTCAATACTAAATGGCATTTCATTGCGAGCAAATACCGTCAGCATTTTAGCTGGAAAACATGAACGAAATATCATGCCGTTGGCGAGATCTAACATCACCCTGTCATGGTCATGATCAAAATACCAACGCCAATGATCATCTGGTTTAATATTCATAAACGGATCCTTTAGCGATTTAACGGTAAATATATATAAGAACGATCATCAATACGATCTTTCCTAAATTTACTCTACAGCTAACTTTTATACGCTAAATAATTCGCCTTGCAGACAACCGAATAATGTTATTATCAAATAACACATTCGCTGAAATTGAAATAAAATTGATATAAAAATAGCCACTATTAGCAATATAGTTTAAAAGGGGGCATAAAGAAACCCCCTTGTTAAGTAAATTTACAATTTACTAGATATGATTGACAATATCTTTAATTAATCTTGGTCCATGATAAATAAAACCAGAATAAATTTGAATTAATGAAGCGCCCGCATCCATTTTTTCACGTGCAGCGGTTAGTGAATCAATTCCACCCACACCAATAATCGGAAGTTTGCCATTTAATTCACGAGAAATAAGTTTAATTACTTCGGTACTTTTTAATTGAACCGGACGCCCGCTTAATCCGCCCATTTCATTGCAGTGATTCAACCCTTGGACTAGAGAGCGGTCTAACGTGGTATTGGTAGCAATAACACCATCAATATTATGCCTAACTAAGCTATCTGTAACTTGAATAATTTCTTCTTCAGATAAATCAGGTGCCACTTTAACAGCAACAGGAACATATTTATTGTGTAACGATTGCAGTTCCAATTGCTTTGCTTTTATACCATTTAATAAATCATCAAGCGCTTCGCCGTATTGTAATGAACGCAAACCTGGTGTATTTGGTGATGAAATATTAATGGCAATATAACCTGCATGCGCATACACCTTATCCATACAAATAAGGTAATCATCTTTGCCTTGCTCAACTGGTGTATCTTTATTTTTGCCAATATTAATACCAATGATCCCGCCATAATTGGATTTTTTGACGTTCTCAACAAGGTTATCAACACCCTTATTATTAAATCCCATACGGTTAATAATCCCTTCCGCTTCAACTAAGCGAAAAAGCCTCGGCTTATCATTTCCTGACTGAGGACGTGGCGTCACGGTGCCAATTTCGACAAAACCAAAGCCCATTGCACCAAATGCGTCAATGCATTCACCGTCTTTATCCAACCCCGCGGCAAGTCCTAGTGGGTTTTTAAACGAAAGTCCCATGCACTGGGTTGGTTTGGTCGCTACAGATTGGCGGATCAGACATTGAAAAGGGGAATGGTTTAAACGTTGAAGCTGGCGAAAAGTCATTTCATGCGCTTTTTCGGGGTCGAACTGGAATAGTGCCTTGCGGGCAAGGTGATATAACATATCCAATAACCTATATTCTGCTAGTGCGTTTCAATAAGAAAGACATCATCTCGCGCGCACCCAAACACCACCCGCCATTAAGCTTCGGTGAACATGGAAGTGCAAACGATGTTTCGTCGGATAAAACGCGCTATAGATTACCCTATTTGAGCGCTAAAGTGCCATGAAAAAATCAATAAAAGTGCGTTTAGTTGGATTAGTGTATTAAAGTGAGCTTGATTTAAGCTGAATATGGCTTGACGCAATGGCATGTTCATTGAAAAAGAAAACCCCTAAACAGTATTCAGGGGTCTTCTTATATTTAACCGTGAGGCTAGTTAGCTTTCTAACGCCTTGGTAATTTTTTCAAATAAATCGCCCGATAAATTATCGAGTTCTTTTAATTGCTCTAACACTTTACGCATTTGAGCTTGGCGTTTTTCATCATAGCGTTTTAAACGAATGAGTGGTTCAATTAAGCGAGAAGCAACCTGCGGATTACGCGTATTCAGGTCCACCAAAATTTCATACAGGAACTGATAACCGCTACTATCCTCTGCATGGAAATTAACTGGGTTACCTGCCGTGAAAGCACCAACTAATGAACGAACACGGTTCGGATTACTCATACTGAATGAACGGTGATTTAACAGCTTACGCACATTTGATAACGTGCCTTTTGCTGGGTTTGAACCTTGCAATGTAAACCATTTATCCATCACCAAGCCATCGTGGTGCCAGCGTTCATCAAAATCAGCCATTAATTGTGCGTGGCAAGGCAGTTGCGCTTCATTCGCGGCTGTTAATGCTGCAAGTGAATCCGTCATATTATCTGCATTTTTATACTGATCTTCGACCAGCTTATTCGCCATCGTAGCATCGTCGTTTGACGCTAAATATTGCAAACAAACATTACGTAACGATCGTTTTGCAATGTCTTGATGATCAACACGATAACCTTCAATGTTAATCGAACGGTAGACCGTCAGAAATTCATCCGACATCTCATTCGCCAAACGATGATGAATAAAGTTGATCACTTCATGGATAGCAACAGGATCGATAACCGTAAATAACTCTGCAATTTCATTTTCTGAAGGCAGCGTTAAGATCAACGCAGCAAGCGCAGGGTCAATGGATTCACTCAATAAAATGGCGCGGAAAGCATCAACTACCGATTCAGGCAAAACAAGTTCTTCACCTTTTTGGAACTTCGCAACATTGATTTTCGCATAATTGTTGATCAGTTGCTGAGCCGCATCCCAACGGGAAAATTCGTTACTTGCATGCTGCATTAAAAACGCTAATTGCTCATCCGTATAGTTATAATCTAACTTAACTGGCGCAGAAAATTCGCGTAATAAAGACGGCACTGGGCGAGTTGCAACTTCATCAAACACAAAAGATTGAGTTTCTTGGGTGATGTTAAGCACTGAGTTTACCGCGCTACCATCACGTTTTAATGGAATTACCGCCCCTTCCTCATCATATAACTCAATATCCAGAGGAATATGCAGAGCCAGTTTTTCTGTTTGGTCTAATGTCGGAGGCGTCATTTGGCTAACATGCAATGTATACTGCTGTTTTTCAGGTGAATATTCATCACGTACCGTTAATACTGGTGTACCTGACTGGCTGTACCAGCGGCGGAATAAAGACAAATCGACATTTGAGGCATCTTCCATTGCTTGTACAAAATCATCACAAGTCGCTGCACTGCCATCATGGCGATGGACGTACAACTGTATACCTGCTTGGAACATTTCCTCGCCAAGTAATGTGTGGATCATTCGAATGACTTCAGATCCTTTTTCGTACACTGTTAATGTATAGAAATTATTCATTTCTATTACTTTTTCAGGGCGAATTGGGTGAGCCATTGGGCTTGCATCTTCTGCAAATTGTGCCGAACGCATCACTTTGACATTATTAATTCGATTCACTGAACGAGAACCTAAATCCGAACTAAATTCTTGGTCACGGAAAACCGTTAGGCCCTCTTTTAAGCTCAATTGGAACCAGTCACGGCAAGTAATGCGGTTACCTGTCCAGTTATGGAAATACTCATGGCCAATCACAGACTCAATATTCAAATAGTCTTTATCTGTGGCTGTATCACTTTTGGCTAATACATATTTGGAGTTAAAGACGTTCAAGCCTTTGTTTTCCATTGCCCCCATATTGAAGAAATCAACGGCGACAATCATATAAATATCAAGGTCATATTCTAAACCGAAACGCTCTTCATCCCATTTCATGGCATTTTTTAGCGATTGCATCGCCCATGGAGCACGGTCTAAATTACCCTTATCAACGAACAGTTCTAATGCCACTTCACGGCCAGTACGGGTGACAAAAATATCTTTTAATACATCAAAATCACCAGCAACCAATGCAAATAAATAACTTGGTTTTGGGAATGGGTCTTCCCATTTAACCCAATGGCGACCATTTTCTAATTCGCCTTCTGCAATGCGGTTACCATTAGATAATAAATAAGGATAACGCACTTTATCCGCTGTAATGGTTGTGGTGTAACGCGCTAATACATCAGGACGGTCTTGATAAAAAGTAATGTGACGGAAACCTTCTGCTTCACATTGCGTACATAATGCATCACCAGAAACATATAAACCTTCTAACGCCGTATTTTTTTCTGGGCTAATTTCATTCACAATACGCAGCGTAAAAGATTCAGGTAATGATTCAATAATCAACTTACCTTCAGTTTGTTGATAATTGCTCCATACTTTTCCATCAATTTCGATACTGACTAATGATAAATCTTCGCCATGTAATTCAAGGGTTGATGATTGTGGATTAATGCGCTTTACCTGACTCACTGCGGTTACTACTGTCTTGACAGGATCAAGGTTAAAATCGAGGTCAATCTCTGTAATCGTATAATCAGGTGCTTGATAATCCTGACGATATTTCGCTTGTCTTAGCTGGGTCATAAGTAACCTTTTAATTCGTTATATTCGATATCGCACTACTTCGCTGCTTTATACAATACTATAAGACACCGTAATGTGAACGGATTTGAGAAACATTTTCATCAAATAATGTTATCTATTTTTTGTTCAATGTTATTTTCTTATATTTAATAGTCGCTGTTTTGTTACAAAATCGTTTGTTTGTTGGTGCTATTGTACTATTAAATATTTCTCGGCATGTTAGTATCTTTTCGTGATTAATCGTTTTGTATCTAAAACATTAGTCGTTCTAGCTTCAAAATGGGTTTCTCTGATTTAACAGCTTTACATGAACGCAAATGAGCAACTTAAGCTGAATATGCCACAGCAATACAGACAGGTAGAATAACGCTTCTATCTTTTGTTAAAGTGGGTATACTTTTGCAACTTTAACGATTTAGCAAATTGCTAAATATAAGTAGATAAGCTCCGCGAGGATGTCTGCGCGCCATGAATTTAGACGCTACACCGATTATTACATCACTGCTCGATACCGATGCTTACAAGCTTCATATGCAGCAGGCTGTTTTCCACCGATACTACCACGTACCGGTTGTTGCTGAGTTCCGCTGTCGTAGCAGTGAGCTCCTAGGCGTCTACGCCGATGAAATCAGGCAACAAGTTCAGTTGATGGAACATTTGTCCCTGACTGACGATGAACTTACATTTCTACGCCGCTTGCCTTTTTTCCAAGAAGATTACCTCACTTGGCTAAAAACGTTCCGCTTTAAACCTGACCAAGTTACTGTTTCATCTAATCACGATGGGCACCTTACCATTCGTATTAGCGGCCCTTGGCGTGAAGTGATCATGTGGGAAGTCCCGCTGCTTGCACTTGTTAGTGAAATTGTGCAGCGCGATAGACACCCTGAAATCACACCTGAAGACGCAGTTAGCCAGCTTAGAAAACTATTAACCGTTTTCTATGCACAAGCCAATGAAGACAAACTGGACTTATCTGGCTTTAAATTAATGGATTTCGGCACTCGCCGCCGTTTTTCTTACGCAGTGCAATCTGCCATTGTTTCCATGCTGAAAAACGAGTTTCCTTACCTTATAGGCACCAGTAACTACCAACTGGCCCATGCGCTCGATTTAATCCCAGTAGGTACACAGGCTCACGAGTGGTTCCAAGCACACCAGCAAATTAGCCCAGAGCTAGCTAATAGTCAGCGTGAAGCCCTACAAAGCTGGTTAGACGAATACCCTGATCATCTTGGAATAGCGTTAACCGACTGTATCACTATGGATGCTTTCTTGCGCGACTTTGATATCAATTTTGCGAAGCGCTACCAAGGATTACGCCACGATTCAGGTGACCCTATCGAATGGGGTGAGAAAGCCATTGCACACTATGAAAAATTGGGCATTGACCCGATGAGCAAAACACTGGTTTTTTCTGATAGCTTAGATTTACAAAAGGCACTCGACTTATATCGCTATTTTCATCAGCGTATTAACCTCGTATTTGGGATTGGGACAAGGCTGACCTGCAATATTCCTCACGTCACACCGTTGAATATTGTGATCAAGTTAGTTGAATGTAACGGGAAGCCTGTTGCTAAGTTATCTGATAGCCCTGGCAAAACGATTTGTGAAGATGATGAGTTCGTCAATCAGCTCCGAAAAGCCTTTGACCTACCTAAAATGGAAAAAGCCTGTTAATTCCCTATTTTCCCTCACTCAGCACAAGAATCTGCTCTTTTCTTGTGCTGGGCTCAAAAACTCCCTTTTTCTTTTATTCACTTACTATTACTATAGTTTTTGAGCTCTAAAATAATCGTTCGATTCCACTGAAATTATTTATCGCGATTTTTTACTTGTTTCCTAACAAATGGCAAGTAACATAGAGCTTTGGCCCCTGAAATATGGGATTTCGTAAGTATATCCCTACTTAGCTATTTTAACCGTCATACACGCCTTGTTTTGCACCTTAATGACGAACGTTGCAATACAATAAACGAAATGGTTTTAATACAATTTGAATGGCATCCTAAATAATTCGAGTTGTAGGAAGGCGGCAAGCAAAATGAGCCCTAGGAGCATACACAAGTATGTGACTAGGGTCGGTTTGTGAAGCCAACGCATCTACGGCTCGAAGTATGACGGATTGAGATAGTCAAAGTAGATATTATTAAATATGAAGAGAGTGAATTATATGATAGTAGCGCCTGTAGTCGACGTACTGCAAGGCCGTGTGGCGGTAGGCTCTGAAGTCACCGTTCAAGGCTGGGTACGTACAAGGAGAGATTCAAATGCTGGTTTTTCTTTCCTCGCCGTTTATGACGGCTCATGCTTTAATCCGTTACAGGCTATCATTAATAATAATTTACCGAATTATAATGACGAAGTCCTGCATCTCACCACGGGTTGTTCAGTTGAAGTCACGGGCACGGTAAAAGAGTCTCCGGGTCAAGGTCAATCATTTGAATTAGAAGCTACTGCGGTTAAAGTCGTTGGCTGGGTTGAAGACCCTGACACTTACCCAATGGCGGCAAAACGCCATAGCGTTGAATTCTTACGTGACGCAGCACACCTGCGCCCACGCACTAACTTAATTGGTGCGGTTGCACGTGTTCGTCATACTTTAGCACAAGCTATCCACCGCTTCTTTGATGAACAAGGTTACTTCTGGGTTTCAACCCCAATCATTACCGCTTCAGATACCGAAGGTGCAGGTGAAATGTTCCGTGTTTCTACACTGGACTACAACAATTTGCCACGTAATGACAAAGGCGAAGTGGATTTCAGCGAAGATTTCTTTGGTCGTGAAGCCTTCTTAACGGTTTCTGGCCAGCTAAATGGTGAAGCCTACGCAACCGCACTGAGCAAAGTGTACACCTTCGGCCCAACATTCCGTGCTGAAAACTCCAACACCAGTCGCCACTTGGCGGAATTCTGGATGGTTGAGCCAGAAGTTGCGTTTGCAAACTTAGATGATGTGGCAGGCCTTGCCGAAAAAATGTTGAAATTTGCATTTAAAGCGGCACTGACAGAACGCCGTGATGATTTAGAGTTCTTTGCACAACGCGTTGATAAAGACGTTATCACTCGCTTAGAAAGCTTTGTTAACTCTGATTTCGCGCAAGTGGATTACACAGATGCGATCAAAATTCTTGAGACCTGCGGCCAGAAATTTGAAAACCCAGTTTACTGGGGTGTCGATATGTCTTCTGAACATGAGCGCTACCTTGCTGAGCAGCACTTTAAAGCGCCTGTCGTAGTGAAAAACTACCCGAAAGACATCAAAGCTTTCTATATGCGACTCAATGAAGACGGTAAAACCGTTGCTGCGATGGATGTCCTTGCTCCGGGTATTGGGGAAATCATCGGTGGTTCACAGCGTGAAGAGCGTTTGGATATGCTAGATGCACGCCTTGCAGAAATGGGCATGAATAAAGAAGATTACTGGTGGTACCGTGATCTGCGCCGTTACGGCACCGTACCTCACTCTGGTTTCGGCCTTGGTTTTGAGCGCTTAGTTGCCTATGTAACTGGTGTCGGTAACGTTCGTGAAGTGATCCCATTCCCACGTACCCCAAGAAACGCAGCATTCTAATTTTTGCTTTTCTGTCTTTATTCACGAGCCAGCGCATGTTGGCTCGTGAATATTAAGCCCTGAGATACTTTCACTTCATAACTATTTCATCTCGTTACATTTAGTTTCAGCCTTCTGATAAATAGATCACATTTTTTACGTTATTGCCTTATAATTTCCCGTTATATTGCACCTACGTTGATATTGCTAAGAATAATCTGCTTTTTTGCTCCATTTTTGTTTTTTGCCAGCCAGAAATCTTCAGTAAAATTTATCTAAGTTGCTCAAAAAAAGCTCAAATCGTCTATCAAAAAAGTTCCCTTTATTTTGTAATATTTTTTAAACTGGTACGATGAGTGGTTGCTTTTTACTCTATTTTTTACATTTTGAAACATCTAGTTACCATTTGTTTCAGAATCTTTGATTTTGTAGCACTTTGAGGGTAGATAAATTTATTCAGCAATGGAACACTGGTCGCCGACATAGACGACACTAATCTCTCATAAATAGTTCCAATTATTTTTGCGAATTATTTTTGGCAGTGGCAGGTGTCCGAATAACACCAATGAGGGTAATAATAATGATGAAACGCAATATTCTTGCAATGGTTATCCCAGCTCTGTTAGCTGCTGGTGCAGCAAACGCAGCTGAAGTATACAACAAAGACGGCAACAAGTTAGACGTTTATGGTAAAGTTGACGTTCGTCACTACTTTGCATCAGCTGACAAAAAAGACAGCAACGGTAACACTAAAGCAAGCCAAGACGGTGATGATTCACGTGTTCGTGTAGGTCTGAAAGGTGACACTCAAATCACTGATCAACTGACTGGTTTTGGTCGTTTCGAGTGGGAAACTAAAACTAACAAAACTGAAACTAACAACGAAAACAAAAACCGTTTAGCATACGCTGGTTTAAAATTCGCTGATTTCGGTTCAATCGATTACGGCCGTAACTACGGTGTTAACTATGATGTGAACGCATGGACCGACGTTATGCCTTTATGGGGCGGCGACACCATGGCTCAGACTGACACGTTCATGACTAGCCGTAACCGTAACCTGTTAACTTACCGTAACAACAACGCGTTCGGTTATGTTGATGGCCTGAGCTTTGCTCTGCAATACCAAGGTAAAAACGGCGACAACAACAAGTCTGGCTCAGCAGATAAAAATGCTTGGGAAAACAACGGTGACGGCTACGGTTTATCTACCGCTTATGACTTAGGTTGGGGCGTTACACTGGGCGGTAGCTACGCAAACTCATCTCGTACTCCATCACAGAAAAACACTACTGCAGCTGGCGGCGACAAAGCGCAAGTATGGAACGTTGGTGGTAAATTCGACGCTAACAATGTTTACTTAGCAGCTATGTACGGTCAAGCACTGAACACAACTCACTTCGGTAAAGCTGACACTATCGCTAACAAAACTGAAAACGTTGAGTTAGTTGCTCAGTACCTGTTCGACTTCGGTCTGAAACCATCTTTAGGTTATAACCAATCTAAAGCTAAAAACGTAAAAGGCGAGAACGGCGATGTTGTTAAATACATCTCTGTAGGTTCTTACTACTACTTCAACAAAAACATGTCTGCAGTTGTTGATTACAAAATCAACCTGTTAAAAGACAACGACTTCAGCAAACAGTACGGTCTGATGACAGACAACGTTCTGGGCTTAGGTTTAGTTTACCAATTCTAATTATCAGTTAACTGATAATCTAGAAAACGGTAACATGTTTTTGTAAGCAGCGCTTCGGCGCTGCTTTTTTATTTCTGCGTTATACCTAGCTTTGTTTTGCTTACCTCAAAACCTACTCACCTTCCTAGTTATCAATCCAAACCATCGATAAGGCAGGTAAATTCACCACCTTTATGGATATTTCTGGTTGGATTACATGCAATTCCTACCTAGCTCACAAGATCTCGCCAATTTATCGTAAAACGGTTGGCAAAACCCCTTTCACACGTTAACCTGAGAACTCGACTCGTTCGACTAAACCCGTTTTCAGCTATACCAGCATTAACCCGCTGTATGGGGCATCTGACAGGTAAGGTTGCCATAAACACCCTTACTTTGCCTCACCACACAGGTTGGTGTTAGGTACCACAACCGAGCTTTGGAATCGACAACATGTTTGAGAAAATTACTTCTGCCCCCGCTGACCCAATTTTAGGTCTTGCTGATAGTTTCCGTGCTGATCCCCGCGATAATAAAATTAACTTAGGTATTGGCGTCTACAAAGACGAATCAGGGAAAACCCCTGTGCTTGATACTGTCAAAAAAGCAGAAAAATTCCTGCTAGATAACGAAAATACCAAAAACTATCTTGCGATTAGCGGAATGCCAGAATTTGGCCGTGTAACACAAGAATTGTTATTCGGTGCACAACATGAAATTGTCACCTCAAAACGTGCACGTACGGCGCAAGCACCGGGCGGTACGGGTGCCCTGCGCATTGCAGCTGATTTTATTGCGAAACAAACCAATGCAAAACGCGTTTGGATAAGTAACCCAACGTGGCCTAACCACAAAAATATTTTTGAAGCGGCTGGCTTAGAAGTTTTAACCTATAACTACTACGATGCGGCAAAACATGGCATGGATTTCGATGGCATGTTAAACAGCTTATCTTCTGCGGTTGCAGGCGATGCGATTATTCTGCATGGCTGCTGCCACAATCCAACAGGGATTGACCCAACGGCTGAGCAATGGGCAAAACTGGCCACCCTCTGCGCAGACAAAGGCTTATTACCTGTTTTTGACTTTGCTTACCAAGGCTTCGCAAAAGGCTTAGACGAAGACGCTGAAGGCCTGCGTATCTTCACCAAAAATAACCCTGAAATGATTGTTGCCAGCTCATTCTCGAAAAACTTCGGTTTATATAACGAGCGTGTTGGCGCATGTACGATTATCGCAAAAGACAGCGATAACGCAGAGCGCGCATTTAGCCAAGCAAAAGCGGTTATCCGTGCAAACTACTCTAACCCACCAGCACACGGTGCAGCAGTAGTCACCACTATCCTTTCTGATGATGCCCTTAAGGCTGAATGGATCCAAGAACTGACTGCAATGCGTGAACGTATTAAACGTATGCGTCAGCTGCTAGTGAAAACATTGGAAGAGAAAGGCGCTAAACAGGATTTCAGCTTCATTATCAACCAAAATGGTATGTTCTCCTTCAGTGGGCTGACAAAAGAGCAGGTAGAGCGTCTACGTAGCGAATTTGGTATCTATGCGGTAAGTTCTGGGCGTATTAACGTTGCAGGTCTGACTCTGGAAAACATGGTTCCACTGTGTGATGCTATCGTGAAAGTGCTATAAGTTTTTAAAACTCAATATTAGACACAAAAAGGCACTCAATGAGTGCCTTTTTAATAACGCTAAATTTTACTGTTAACCAAATGGTCTACCCATTCAAAATGCGTCAGGCGTTTTTCTGCTAACGCCGCTTTTAACGTATTATCTGATGTACTTTCATACTCATAACGTTGCTCTACCATGAGTTGGATCAGTTTATCTACGGTTTGCTCTGATTTATTACGCCAACTTTCATGGGTTTGATGATGGAAGTGAATGTTTGTCTGGTTAACATTCGATATCACAGGGCTTTGATGATGAATATGAACCCATCTACCTGTAATTGATTGAATGGAGGTTTGAGTATAACCTTGCTGGGTCTGCACTTCTGTTAAGCTATCCTGTTTAAAATTAATAAGGTAAACATGGTTACTACCTTCATTATCAAGAATATTAACATCACCCACTCCATCCCCATAAATAAGGTATACATCATTGCTTTTGCCGCCCAGAAGTCTATCTTTACCTTGTGTTGAAATTAATAAATCGCTATTTTCTCCACCCACTAATTGGTCGTTCCCTTTGCCACCATGAAGGACATTTTCACCACCAAGTGTGGTCAGTTCATCATGACCTTTTCCACCCTTGATGATACGGCCTTGTTTGCTCTCATCCAAGATCACATCATTTCCCTCTAACGAGTCAACGAGCCAAGGGGCTTTTGTCTCTATTCCTTTAAATATTTGTACGTCATCTCGGTCTGAGAGCGTTAATTGAATATTTTCTACATTAATGGCAACATGACTTTGTGTTTCAATTCCATCTAATTCACCATCAAGGGCAAAAATAGGTTTCCAGTCATTATTTCCCATTCTTTTTTCTTCTAAAGAACGGGAATGAATATCGTTAAAAAGCTTATCCATCCCACCTTGTATTAACGATCCTAAATGATCCGAAGGCGCAGAATATAAATGAACTTGGTTTTTATCCGTTATGGTTCTTTTTACGACAACAATCTTACCTGCTGAAGATAAATAGCGGTGATAAATAATATTATCATTTTCTTCTGTAATTGCTTCACTCGTAAAATTAATTAAATGAATATGGTTATTACCTTCTAGGTCATCAACATATACAAGGCCAGCTTGGCTACCATCGATTAAATAATGGTCATCCCCTTTTCCACCTTGCAAAGTATCAAAACCCGAACTGGAAAGCAGCACATCATCCCCCTCCCCTCCAGTAAGTTCATTTTCACCATCCCCCCCGTACAAAACATTAAATTCTCCTGCACTGGTGATTATGTCATTCCCCAAGCCACCAGAAATAAAGTTCACTTGAGAGCTATAATTTATAATAGCGTCATCCCCGCCTAGGCCATTAATTAGTCCATTTTTTGGTATATAGCCTTTCGGTAAAACAATTGCATCTGAGTCATCAGTTTCTTTATTTACTGATACTATCGGCGTAATGATACATTGCCCTTTTCGTAAATTAACATTAAACAAATTGCTATGTTTATCTTGGATAACAACAGCATGTTGCATACTCTCATCAAAGTTATCAAATCGAATAGAGAGGTTTGTAATGTTGAACCTATCTTTTAAAACAATTTTAGAACCTTCCATTTTTAATTCAAAAGCATTAATAGTTGGGAGCAATAAAACTACTTTATCATTTTCACCATACAAACCTCTTACCGTAGAAAAATCAAAAATAATATCTTGTTGATAAAGTTCAATATTGTCGAACCGGTAAATATCTTTGCCTAAACTGACCTTGATATCATTCCCCCCTGAAACATAATTGAGTACATCATTCTTTGAGCTCCCTTCATATGTTAAACCATCAGCAAGACCTAGCCATTTAAAATCTCCCCAACTTGGTTTAGCATATATTCTACTTTGATTTAAAATCATTGCGGAATCTGAAGCCGAAATATAAACCGATTTTTCATTACCCATAGCCTTTTGATCAAATGATTGTAAATAGGTAATGTCAAATATCTTTTCTTCTATTGTTTCTTCTAATTTTCCATCTATATCTTTGAGTCTACTATTAAGTAAAAAACCGTCTCTTGTTCTAATATGATAATTATGATTAAGTGTTTTTACTTCATTTAAATCAATATATACATTGTGTAATTTTATTGTCATATAACCATCAAAATTAGCTACTCTCTTCCCATCTAACTTCATAACTGGCATAGACAGTTCTAATACTAAGTTGTTGCCATCTAAATAAGCCTCCTTTATTTCACTGAGGTCATAATCTAAATTAACAATACTACTAGATGCAGTTTCTTCATTGATATTTACTACTCTGTGATGAAAATCATAATGACTTTTATTAAAAATCCTCTTTTGCTCAAATGCTTTTTTCTCTGAGTTATATATTTTCTTATTTAAGAAAACATCTGATACTTCGCTTTCCCAGTCATAACGACGAATATGATATGTATCATCACCCTCTCCACCATAAGCACTACCATGACTTAGTATTAATCTGTCATTTCCTGCATGCCCATAAATTAAATCCTGACCACTTCCACCATCTAAAACATTATCATTATTATCACCAATGATGCTATCATTCGTTGCACGCCCCCTAATAATAATGTTTTCCATATTAAAAACATGCGCAACCTGTATATTAGAACCAAATTCTTTTTTTCCATTAAGGTAATTAATGACATTTTTATTTAAATTAATTTCGATAGCCGTAACTGTGTCTGGATGTTCATCTATAATGATAGTATCATTCCCACCCTGGCCATCAAAATATTTTCTTGTCATAGATTCTGATAACTTCAATAGAAAAGATCTATTTTCATTTAAGAAATCTTTATCCCTTAGATAAAAATAATCATTTTTACTGCCTCCGACAAAAAACTTATTTCCATTTAAAGCCTGAAATGCATTAATTACATTATTCTTACCTATTATTATATCCGTACCATTTCCAGAATTAAAGCTAATACCGCCAAACCTTGACTCATTAATATATCTGGAAATTAAATCACCATCATTAAACTCCTTTGATAAATACTTGTTTATGCCATTTTTATTATTATGAAATATTTTAATCTCTCCAGTAACAACAAATAACTTCGCATTCCTCACATCTGATGGCACTATATTATTCTGATACTTTTTCGGTTGGCTAACATCATTGATGTTATGCGTTTTTTTAAACTGTTCCAATAGCAGATTATTATAGTCCGAATTTAGATTTAAATATTCTGATGAACTTTCAGTTCCTATTAATTTCCTGCCTGATACAGCTTTCTTTCTTGGCCTAAAAGCACTTACTGCATCATCTTGAGTACGTTTTCTTACTTCACCATTTTTACTTAAAAAATATTCATTTTGTAAAATATTTATTTCTTCTAAATTAAAATTCGGCGCACCTTGCTTAGTATATTTGATGAATTCATTCTTATACCCGCTTCTGACTTCTTTACCACCAAAGTAATCTGTATAATAACCTGCGATCATTTCTTCACCATCAGCCACTAAATAGAATCGCTCCTCATCAACTATTCTTGGTTTTTCAATTATCTTTAAATGATATTTAAAACCTGCAGGGGCTAATGTGCGCTCAAATCGTTCAACATCAGATTCCCAATCTGCTTTTTCAAAGAATTCAAGATAACGTTTTGTCGTGAGATCATGTTGTGTACGTAAAGTTGGTTCTAGCCCTAAAGCACCGCGGATCCCCTCCTCTAATTCCCGATCCCAACTAATGTCTATTTCTTGCTTAATATTTTCAACGGCACGCACCCCATTATAAACCCAACCACCGACTAGTATAATTCCACCTATGACAACGCCTATTACTGGTATTGTCGAAGAGGCAACTAATACTGCAACTACAGTGATGCCATTCACCACAAAACTTGCAATCGATAATGCTGCGTTAACAATTAAATCTTGCCGCTGTTTAGGATCCTTCACGGTGTCAAGCTTAGACAAATTATCATAAGCTTGGTAGGCATCAAACCCCATACCCGCTAAATTGAACATAATCATAACACCAGCCGCTAAACGAGGGCGGAATGAAGAAATATTATTTGTATTATGAACAATTTTCAATAATACCGGCTGTAATATCATATCCCCGTAATTTGCAAAAGCATTACCGCACGTAATATAAAGTTGTTTTTCAATTTCTAAACGCTCTTTCTGGGTTAAATCAGGGTCATCTAATTTATTAATCAATGCATATAAGCTAATTAGCGATTGTAATGCCCCGGCAGTTCCCATTACTTGCCCAACACGCCCACCAATTCGTTGAAAACGAGGTAAATTACTCCCTATTTTATGAAGACTTTTAACTAACTCTGTAGATTGCTTAGAATTTTTAAGATCGACATCTTTGGCAATAATCTTAAGTTGTTCTTTTAATATATGTGTATTTTTAAAATCAGTATCATAATTAATGATTAAATCTACATCATTTGCTCTTTTATATAGTATTTTTAGTAAGCTCAAGCCATCATCGCTTTGCGCTTTTAACAAAGTCAACTCAGCGGCTAGGTTCTCAGCATTAAAACGAATTTTATGGCTCCACCCTTCTGACATAGTGTCGAGCAAAGTGAGTGGTCTTCCATCAATGCTGACCCCCAACCCTTGTAATTTTGATAGAGATATTTTTTCACCATCGATATAAACCCAACAATTAACGGAATCTGTAAAATACTGATTTTTTAAAATATGTTCTTTCTGAGTTTTATACTGACCCATATTTTTTTGTAATGCAGGTGCATCCAAGTCAATAAGTTTCATATCAGCCCTGACTTTGCCATTCGAATCGAAACCAAATCCCGCATATTCACTACGTGTTATTTTTCTTCCATCCGACAAAATAATTTCATCATTAAAATAATTAGTAATAAACTGGTGAAACTGCTTTTTCGCCAAGTTAGCATCTGTATTTTTAATGCTAAGCTGAAAACCATTAGGGTCATATAAGCTATAAATATAATTACCATCTCGAATAGAATGATTAACCGTATAGCTTACTGATTTCCCTTTTATTATTAAGATAGAATTATCTACGGTGTGATAGTGTCTATTATTTGCATCAATAACTGAAAGTATCGATTGGTCAGCGGCTTCTATGCCATTTTTAGTCATATTTTGTATAACATCTTCAGTATAACTTTGTATTTTTTGTAGTAATTCTGTTTCTCCATCAGAAAGCATACCCCGCAGTTGTTTCTGTTCCAACGATGCTTTACGGTCAAAAAACAAACAAGCCGAATCTTCCCCAGCTAATTGAAACTCCACACCATACAACAACCCCATTTTCACATCATAATTAGTTGACTGGCTTAATCCTCGTATTGAATTATGGTTAACTTTATTTAATTTGATATCTGAGTATTTATTAATTTTTTGGTTAACTATACTGTTGAATTGTTGGTTTTGTAGCATTGTTAAATTTTTATATTGCTCAACGATACCCTTTAAATTAATGTTTTTTAGAGAAAAACTTTTATCTGTAAAATGGCTGTCATTTAATTGACTAATTTCAATTAAATGATTCTTCAATAATAAAAATGCATTTTCATTATTAACCACAGATAATACTTTCCCATTGTCTAAGCCACTTATTGATGGAAATAATGACTCAAGCTGATTTCGTGATTTTAAACTTAAATCTTTTAATGTGATTGTTCCATCATTTAATGCTTTTAATATAGTACAGGTATCTTTTGCTTGTATTTGTATTTTAGTGGGTAAGTCACTATTAAATATACCGTCCCATTCTTGGCGGCTTGTTGCATTATCGCCATTAAAGTATTGATTAACCTTTGGTGAAATAAGTGGGTCATTTACTGCAATAGCTAACTTATGATGATTTAACGCCCCATTTTCATCGGTAAAATACCCTTTAAGATATGGATGACTTTCTAAATTGATATCTTTAACATCAATATTTTTTAATGAAATTTTTTCCAATAACGAAATGAGCTGCTGATTAGAGTGACTTGTGAGTTTAGTTGTAGAGATATCACTATTCGCCCCTATGAATTTATTAAGAACTTCATGGGTAAATTTAGATTTAACATCACAGTTAATACCTTGTAATTTAAGCCATTCAGATAAACTATTAATAAATATTTTGTGCTCACCAGCTTCCGTTATCATTGCTGGTCCAACAGAATGGAATAGAATATTATTAGGATTTATCAGCGGATATTGCTTTTTGAGTGCCGATAACTCAATAGATAATGCATTTGTTGGCTTTCGTACTGTTTCTGTATCACCAATCACCACCCAATTAGTTATTTTTTGTTTTTCCATTAAAGAAATTAAATGTTCTGTACCATACTCTAAAATATGTTTTTTACTATCCACATCCATTTGAAATATTAATGTGTTTTGAGGACTTCTAGCGGCTAAACTCTCCGCTTGTAATAACCCTTTTTTATCCCCCGTTATCCTAATAATAACGGTTAATTCTTCTGAATGCTGAATTGTATTTGTTAATGACTTTTTTTGAATATTTTGACTATTAACCATCTTCCAAATAGGAATATCTATGATACCAAGTTCATTTAATCGCGTAGAGAAAGTAGTACAAAAATCACTGGGCAACATACTGTTGTGCTTTTTAAGCTCCTGAACAAATAATTTATAAACATCATGATTATAAGCTACTTTTTTAAGTAAATTATTATCAAGGATACGTGTGTCAGGATCCCTAAACATATACATCGGGTCGGGCTCAATATAATCATTTAACTGAGCGAGTGACAGCTCACCACGGCGAAGCTCATTAATAAAATATAATGTACTAGAGTTATTATTTATCCTAATTTGCTCACTGCCTGAGTGGTATTGATAGATAAATTTGTAACCTTGCGTATTTACCGTATCTTTTGCAAAATCAATAGAATAGATAATCTTAGAGCCTAAATAAATATTTCCGACTTGCCGATTATAAGCAACGACAGGGGCACGAACATTATTCTCGGCGAGTATACTAGTCGCTTTTATCGCAAAGTTTTCATTAACACCTCCTCGACCTAAATTACACCCTAGCATAACGAGTTTATCTGGCACTGTATTTTTTAATACTTTTCTGCGTAAATACATTAATGCTTCTACATATTGCTGTGCATTTTTCTCCATATAAAGCGTTGGCTGATGATTACCATAATATCTTCCATGGCCAATTGTTACCCAACGTATTTTTCCTACATTAATTCTATTTAAGTCTCCATGTAAGATTTTATATTGCTTCGAGCCCATATCATACTGAATAACCATAGAGTCTTCAGGGTGTTTAGAAAATGCATGAGCGGTTGCTTTAGCTGACTCTTTATCACCTCCATTTTGAATAATAATATTATAGGTATATTCAGTCGGTTTTGCCTGTCTATTAGTTTCCGCATCTTTAGCTTTATTTTGACGGTACATCAACATTGGATCTAACCAAGTATCTAAGCTGTCTATATTTGGAGAATGGCTTTCTGGCAATCGGCTATTTTTATGCTCTTCCTGTATATTTAAATAAATATCATCAAAGTCTGCATCTAACTGAACAGCTAGTTTTTCTGTACTGGGCTCATTATTGCTGATACTTTTCTTCCGTATTATTTCATCTCTTCCTTCAATAAAACTAACTGATACTTTACGTTTAGGATCGAAATATTGACCATTATCTCCTTCACTCCATTTTTTATTTAATGGGGCTCTATAGCCTTGATTTATTAATAACTGCTGAAAGTTAGAAAGATCTTCAACATCATTAACAATGATTGCTCCTTGAGGGTTCATATGAAAATAGGTATCAATGGATTCGGTCGTACCTGTAAGGGCATTTTTTCCTTTTAGTTTTTCCGGTAATAAAAAGGTAATTGGAAAATTTTCGTTCATTATACTTGCGGGGTTAGCATCATCGGCACCATGGTGGATCAGCTCCATCCCATCCGCTAAACCAAGTTTTTTATTTAACTTATTTTTTATTTCTTTAATTTTTTTATTTGTAATTCCATTATCTTTTCCTTCTTTCCTATTATATTCTATTTCATCATTATATAATTTTTTTTGTTCTGAATTTAATTCATCATAATTTACATTAGCCTTCCATTCATCCCATGTTAACATTGGTGTTACTTTTACATAATGCTCTAAATCTGACATCGGAAAAATAATACTGAAAACATCATAATCTGCGGTCATTGCTTTTCCTGTTTTAGGATCACCAATAACATAAAATGGTTTTATTTTATTATTTTCCTGATGATATACATCCCATACATCCCTCCCTTCTTTAATACTTTTTTTTTAGAAAAAACACTTTTTCAACATCATCAAAAGATGCCGTTATCTCTTTATATCCATCATGTTTATTTTTATCTGAAAAATAGATCGTTTTATATTGTATAAGCTCCTCAACTCTTTCTTGAGTAATTTCTAATATAACAGCAATAGCTTTACCTTCATTAATAGATTCTTGTGAGTAACTGTTATATTTTTTACTATTTTCTCTCCCTGATTTTTTTGCAAATTGCTGTTTTACAGGAATAAAGCCTGTATGTGGCCCCCAGTCTGAACTTTTCGCTTTTATCGCTAACCCTTTGCTACTGTATTCTCCAGTTCCTATAATACTTGTTGATTTAGGATCAACCGGACGAATACCAATAATAATATTCTCCTCATTGGCAACTTGGCTGATTAAACTTTGATGTATTTCTGAAACACCTGAAATAGGTGCATCAATATCTTTGTTCAAAGGTGTGAGATGTAAGTTAATACTGGTATAGTCTTTATTAACATCTCTAAAATTATTTTTTTGTGGTAATGACGAATATGAATCATCCAAGCTAATTGTTTTTTTACTCTCTTCATTATTAGCATTTTCAATGGAATTAATTTTAGACAAATCCAAATCTATATTTACTTTACCCATATACATCCCTATATATATAAAATTTTGATATTAAAACAAGAATAAAAATCAACTTAAAATATCAGATATTTAAAATATAGCTAGATTCAAATAATATAATTAGGACATAGTTTTAAATAAATTTAAATTATATATTCCACATGCAAAATAACCCCAAAAAAGGGGTTATTGAATGATGCTATGAATAATTAATTTCAGTAAACTATTCATCCTGTAAGAAAGGGTTAGTTTTGCGCTCAAAACCTAAGTTTGACATCGGGCCATGACCCGGAATGAACTGGTAATCATCCCCTAATGGCAACACTTTGTTTTTAATCGAAGCAATTAAATCTTGGTGGTTACCACGTGGAAAATCACTGCGCCCTACACCACCTTTAAATAACACATCACCCATTGAAATCAGTTTATCATCATGATTAACAAAAATTATATGACCAGGCGTATGCCCAGGGCAATGCAGCACATCAAAGGAAATTCCGCCGCAGGTCACTTTGTCCCCTTCTTCTAGCCAGTAATCAGGCGTGAAATCAGGGCATTCTCCGATATAAAACATCGCATTTTGCTCTGCAAGGTTTTCAATCCAGAAAGCATCTTCTTTCTGAGGACCATAAATGGGCACTGAAAAATGTTTGGAAAGTATGGCTGATGCGCCAATATGGTCAGAATGACCGTGGGTAAGTAGAATTTTTGTGAGTGTTAATCCACGGCTTTCGATAGCAGAAATCAATTTTTCTGCTTCACCACCGGGATCAACCACAACTGCGTCTAACGTATTTTCATCCCAAATAACCTGACAGTTTTGCATAAACGGCGTTACTGGGATAATAGTATATTTCATCGAACAATTACTCCGTAATCTGTGTCACCTATGCACAGATTACCACGTTCTTGCTGGTCCTGTATCGATATGAATGAAATTGCTTCTTGGGTAATAACCAACGCCACCTGCACCCATTTTTAATGCAGCTTTACGGACATTGCTTAATTGTAGACCTTCGATATGGAAATCCATCGCTTGTCCGCGGGTGTGATAGCTTTTTTTCGCAACACCTGAACTTTTACTGCGCAATTTATTATTGGTTTCTAAAGAACGGTAACCGGAGATTAATTGAACAGGTTTATTCGTCCCCATCATCATTTGCAGTAAATAGATTTGATCGAACAATTTTGGATCAATCGTTTTGACCTTGTCACAACGGTAATCACGGAAAAGATGATTTAAACGAGCAAGTTCAGATTTATTGTAACGGCGGCCATCAAAAAATTCTGTTTTTAAAAACTCGCCAGTATTAATATTCTGAAAACGTAAAATGCGAGGGCGCGGTGTCGTCATGGCGGCAAATACATGGCTTGGTAACAAACTGAGGCCCACTGTTGCAGCGCCAATTCCCAGCCATTTTCTGCGGGTTTGATCAATAATATCCATAGGTGATAGCTCAGACTCTAATAATTTAAATAAATATTCGATGAATTTCAGACAACCTATTGAGTCTAGCAAATCACACTCAGTTTTAATGTATAATTATGTAAAGATATGCATACTTTAAGGCAAATTTATTGCAATATTCGTCAAAAATAGAGTCATATCACTAAATTCTGCGTCTTAACATTATTATTACGTTAAATCTGCTGCAATGTATTTGAGATCGCCACAACATCAATAATCTAATTTAAATGATAATCTCAAGTTATGAATTAACAACGGAATTGTTTGGAATCAAACTGAATAGATAGGAAGTCAAAAAAATAGAGAGGTTTCCCCCTCTATTTATTCATTTATTATTGAGATATTACAGCATGATTTTTTTCAATAATGGCAAATACTTATCTGCATTATCAATACTGTTATCATATTGATAGATATCTGCACGGTATTGCGGTTGCTGATCTTTATCCACCCAAGCTGTTTGGTAATAAAGATAGACAGGAATTCGGTCAGGAATATTGACGTAACGTGTTGACCCTTCCTTCAATGCGCCATCAATACGCTTTTGTTCCCAACCTGCATCGCCAAGTAAAATACTGGCAAGCTCACTAGCTTTATTCACACGTACGCAGCCTGAGCTTATCGCACGTGCGTTACGGTTAAATAAGCTGTGGTTTGGCGTGTCATGCAAATAAATCGCATCAGAACTTGGCATATTGAATTTATAGCGCCCTAACGAATTCGTTGGGCCTGGTGCCTGCCGAATACGGTATGGGAAATTTGCTGGGGTGATATTGTCCCAATCGATTGAGTAAGGATTTATTTCATAAGAATCCGCCCCCCAACCTGAATAAACCGTATACCCTTTGCGGCTAAAGTAACTTGGATCTTGTTTTCCTCTTGGGGCGATATCTTTACGCGCCATATTTGTTGGCACACTCCAAGGCGGATTAATAACCACATTATTTAATGCGCTGCTCATAATGGGTGTTTTGCGATCTGCACGGCCAACAATCACCTTAGAATCAAGGATAACTTCATCATTAAGATAAAAATCTAATGAATAACCTGGAATATTAACTAAAATTCCAGTGCCATTACTCGCAGGAATAATACGCAAACGTTGAATATTCAGTGCCATCAAGCCTGCTTTTTGCGTTGGCTTCATATTTAGCCAAACTCGTGTCCCCTTTCCAATCACACCATCAGCTTCTAAGCCATACTGCAATTGAAATTTTTTAACGGCATCGACCAGTTCTTGATCATAAACTTTAGAGGCTACGCTAGCTGATTTTGCAGGTTCGACTGCCAAAACCTCAGTCGGTTGTTCGCTTGCTTGCTCTGCAACTTGCGCTAACGTTTCTGGAGCTTCAGTCCCAACAACGTCTTCTGTGGCACTTTCACCTAACAAACCTTCTCGTTGTAAAATTTTACGTAACACAAGCACATCATCACTGGATTGCCCCGGTTTTAATGCCTTGGTTCCCGTAATTTCTAACTCATCTTCAGGCAACGCCAGCAATTTCAGCATTTCCTTACGCATTGGCTGGTACAGTGGGTGATTAGGTGCTTGCGCTTTAACCCACTCAGTTAGACGCTGAGATTCGACGGCATCTAACCATGGTTTCATTTGAGCCGCTGTCGGCGCAATGATTTTATATGGCCGGTTTGTATATAACCAGTATTGCCCGCTTACTTCAACAGAGGACAAATATTGAAGATAGCCAAGCATCGCATCAGACAATATAACATCACGACCAAGCTCACTAAGTTGATTATTTTCCAACATAGATAACCATTCACTAAATTGCGGTTGCATACCAGAAAGTGAAAGTTCGGCTATTTGTTGTTGGAATTGGCTAATCGCTGTTTCATCTTGCCATAGCAACTTCATTTGCTTATCGGCATATAACTTAGCGAGTTGCGTAGCAAAAACAGGTTTCACATCAGCTGGAAGGGAAGCCGTTATTTTTGCCATACTCTGTGTTGGTGTTACCGTGATAGACTCTTTAACCTCAACAACTTGTGGTTGTTGAGTTTCGGTTACACTTTGCTGCGTATTTTCATCATTGGAAAATGCAGGGAATTGGAATGCCATTAACCCACATATTACTGAGACTTGCAGAGCTTTCACTCTTCTCTTTGCCATACATCCACCTTAAGTTACTACATGGATAACAATAGTTTTTATTATAGTTGCGATTTGATTGTATTTTATTTTAACAATAATGTTATAGGAATAGACTAATTTTAGTGATTTTGAATGTTCAATCATCTGAAATAATTAAAAGCCAAATAGGCACTTGAGAAGTAGAATTATTCCCATCTTTAACAATTCTGCGTATTGAGTTCATTAAACTCCGCATTAAACATAGTTGAATTTTATTTTAAATAAAAGTATTTACCTGCTCTTATTTGGCTCACTAATAACCTTACTAATAATAATGAAATGAAGTTTAAAAAATAAGTTCGAGCCTTGCTGGTTTATTCAAATTAGTTAAATAAGACTCCCCCATCGTTAAGTATTCATCGATACAAAAATGCCGATATCTATTACTAGATATCGGCATTTAATTAAATCACATTCGCTATTATTGCTGCAATGGGGCTTCAATTGCTGGGCTATCTTGCCCAAAACCTTTCAGACCAACTACATGCACATGCTCATTATTACCAAACACTTTACGTACCAGCTTATAGGTGGTGCCTTTTTCAGGGCTGATATTTTCAGGTGCCGCAATAATTAATTGCATTTCCAACCTATCACACAGTTCAAAGAGCGTGGCAATCGATTTTGCATCCAATCGAGCTGCCTCATCCAAGAACAGCAAGCGGCAAGGAATAATATCTTTCGCACGTAAACGGCGCGATTCCTCTTCCCAGCTTTGCACAACCATGACTAGGATAGACATCCCCGTACCAATCGCTTCACCAGTTGATAACGCACCACTTTCTGCTTTTAACCAACCATCTGAACCGCGGTTAACCTCTACATCTAACTCCAAATAGTTACGGTAATCTAACAGCTCTTCACCGATAGTTTGTGGTAAACGCTGCCCAACATCCACTTGTGGATTCAGACGTTGATACAGTTTTGCCATCGCTTCAGAGAACGTTAAGCGCTGGCTAGTGAATAAGTCTTGGTGCATTTCGCTTTCTTCGGATAGCACGCTCAGTAACAATGCATGGCTTTCTCGAATATTGACGTTTAGACGTACCCCTTTAACCTGACCAAATGCTACCGCTTGTAACCCTTGGTTCAACATACGGATACGGTTTTGCTCACGCTGGATAGTTTTGCGGATAATATTTGCCACACTTTTCGAGCTAATGGCCAGTTTTTGCTCACGTGCAGTTAATTCTTCCGTTAAACGCGCAAGCTCAATTTCCATTTGCTCAATCGCATCGATTGGGTCATCGGTGCGAATGATATCTTGGCGAATACGCTCACGCAGGTGCTGATAAACAGCAATAAAGAATTGGATCTTACGCTCTGGGTGTTTTGGATCTTCCGATAAACGTAAAACATCACGTAAATGTTCGTTATCTGAAACAGCTAAACGTAATGCCCCCAGTGCCTTATCCGACATCGAACGCAGACTGTCACCATCTGTGTACGCAAGTTCTCGGCGGTGTAAACGGCGTTCAACGCCGTTATCTTTCACTAAACGCATCACCGCACACCAACCAGCTTTGGCGGAAACGACTTGCTCACGAAGCTGGAAGTAGTCTTTTTCAAGTTTGCGCAGACGCTTTTGTAAGTTATCCATTTCAGCTTCACAAAGCGTCAGCTGTTTTTCTAACTGGTTAATGCGGCTGCGGTTTTCCATTACTCGTTGATGTAGTTCATCACGGCGAATACGAGCACGTTCTTGCGCATCTGGGTCGGCTTTTACACCGATTTCCTGCATCTCGACTTCTAACTCTTTCAGCATTTCCTGCTTCGTGTCAAAAGAGCTACGTAATGAGGCAAAAACTTGGTGATATTGGGCAGACTGAGCTTGGTGCTGACGTAGCTGCTCGCGAGCACGCGTACGTTCTGTCTCCGCTTGCTCTAAACGTTGGCGTAATTTTTCGTTGAGGTCGGCATTTTCATTGACCATACCCGTCGAGTCACTGTAACTAAAGTGAGCACGGCGTTGAACAACTTCAACCACAGCAAAGGCTTGCTGTTTCGCATTTTGCTGCGCGTGTTTTGCAGTATCATAATCTTTGCGCAATTGGTCGTGCTGCTCAGGATCGCTGAGTAATACCGTCACAATTGGCTCTAATTTTTCTAACGCATGACCATGTTTATTTAGGAAATGTGCCGCTTCTTCTGCTTCAATCAGCTCTTCACTAATTTCTTCTGCTCTATCTGCCAAGGTCTCATCTAGCAGTAACCCCATTTGAGGTAAAAGGCGATTCAAAGAGGCTAAGCTTTCTTTACCTTGAGCAAACTGTTGGCGTTGCTGAGATGTTTGCTCTTCGAATTGGCTTAAAGCACGCTCTAGTTCAGTACGTTTTTGATTTAACGTCCGAATTTCGGCTTCAGGGTCATCTTCAAACGCCACAGAAATATGCTGACCAATAAAACGGCTGAATGCTTGGTGTGCACGCTGAATTTTTTGCACATCAAAAGAGAGTGTCGCATAACGCTCTGCGAGCTCATCACGTTCTGCTGTGAGCGACTCTAAATGGCTTTCACGCGCTGCGCGACCAAACAGTGGCAATTCAGGGTATCGCGAATAACGCCATTGACGCTCAGATGAACGCACTAATACTGCATTTTCAAACTCTTGTGCATCAAAAACGCTATCATCGAAAGAAGATGGGTCCCCCTCGATAAAATACACATCATCAGGGCAATCTTGTAGTGAATCCAGCTGACTACGAACTGCATCAAGGTCTTGTACCACGATACCGTGACGAGCTGGACCGTACAGCGCAGAGAAATAAGCAGCATCTTCAATGGTAATATCATCATAGATTTCAGACAGTAAAACACCATTGAAACGCTCTGCCAGCGCTAACATGCGACTGTCTTCTGCCCCACTTGGCTGGCTTAAACGCTCGATTTGTTTTTCAAGGTCGCGGCGCTGGGCTGCAACTTCATCACGCTCAACGGTAATTTCACGCTCTTGCTCCAGCAATTGCTGCATAAACTCAGTAACTGCGGTGCTTGAATCAAATGTTTCGTTCGATTGTTCGTTCAGTTGTGTTAACGCTTCTTGAGCAACAATCCACGCTGGGGCTTTCGCTGAAAGTTGAGCAATACGTTGGCGAATTTGTTCCAACTCTTGGCGCATTTGCATGCGTCTTTCGCCACTTTCATTGACACCAATACTTAATTCTTCTTGCTGAGCTTCAAGCTCTGCCATTAATGCATCAAGTTCATCTGGCTCATAGCTTTGGCCTTGGCGTTTACAAAATTCTGCGAGTAACCTTTCTGCATTTTGCTGGCTACTTAAACGCTGTTGTAATTCAGATAGTTGCATGCGTAAAGGTTGAACACGCTCAGCCAAATGCTGTTGGGATGACCAATCGCGCAATAATACTCGTGCTTGTTGATAGGCATCGCTGCGGCTAACCTCACCCACCATGTTCTTAACGAGTTGATAAGCTTGCTCAAATTGGCTATGCGCAGCATCTGCAACACTCATTTTTTGTTCAAGCGCCAATAAAGCTTCTGTCGCTTGCTGTTCGCGGGCCTCAAACGTGTCTAACCATTCATCTGCATTATCGATGGTTAATTCAGGTAATTGACACAACTCACGCGCACGGTTCAGCGCATGCAACGCTTGTTGATATTGAATGGCTCGGGTTTGCTGTACATCAAGTGCTTGCTGGTAATCGGCGAGCTGATTTTTTAACTCATCAACTTCAATTTCAGCTGCTTCAGCACGCGCCTCAAATTCTTCTTGTGATTCAGTCGCTTCTGCAACAACTTCACTTTGTTCTTCAAGGCGATATGTTAGCTCTTCGATATCAGCTTGATAACGGTCAATTTTCTCTTGTTGGCGCAGTGCTGCTTGCACTAAGTTTAAGTGGTCACTCGCTGCTTGGTAGTCCGCTTCTAATTCTGTCGACGAGCCATTTTGTTCATTTAATTCACGCGCCATTTCAACGCTGCGAACTTGCTCAACACGGAGTTGCTTACGGCTGGCATAGAGTTCATTGCGCGCCGCCAATGCTGCATCAAGGTGAATTCGTCGCTCATTTGAGTGACGCATGTAATCCGCAGAAACATAATCTGTGGCTTGGCTAATCAAATGTTTGAATAGGTCGCGGTCTGATTGCGTAACACGAATAGCTTCAAGAGTTAAACGGTTTTCTCGTAATGCCGCTTCCATATCTTGGAAAGCTTTACGAACCCCACTGTTTTCTGGCAGTAAATAGTCGCGTAGTGAGCGTGTGATCGCACTTGAAATCCCGCCATATAGCGATGCTTCAATAAGACGGTAATATTTACTGCGATCCCCTGCTGAACGCAGACGTTTAGGCAATACGCCTAATTCAAACAGAATCGAATGATAATCTGTAATCGAGTTAAATTGCTTGAATAAAATACCTTCTTGCTCTTCAAGTCTTTCTTTTAACTCATTTAATGGAATAACTTTGGCCTGACGGCCGTCAATCACTTCCGTTAAAATTTCTGTCGGTACAGTGGCAAGTGGCACACCTTGCACCATAAATGGCTTAATATCGACTTTTTTATCACGTCCAGCCACTTGTTGTAAGCGCACACCGACCATGACGCGCTGGTGTTTTGAGTTCAGCACATCCAAAATGGCATAACAGACGCCAGGACGTAATTTACCGTGTAAACCTTTATCACGGGAACCTGATGTCGCCCCCGCCTCTGTGGTATTACGAAAATGCAGCAAGGTTAAATCAGGGATCATGGCAGTAATAAACGCCGCCATGGTGGTTGATTTACCCGCACCGTTTCCCCCTGAAAGCGTGGTCACCAGCTCATCAAGGTCAAAAGTTCGAGCAAAAAAACCGTTCCAATTAACCAGCGTCAGTGAGCGAAATTTTCCGCGTTCAATCATTATTCTTCATCCTCATCACTTTCTGCTGGGTCTTGGCTATCTTCGACTTCATCTTCATCACTGTCTTTAAGTGATAATTCACCATCAAGGGAAATCGCTTCACCATCACGGATCATACGTAATTGGGCATCTTGCGGGTTATCACCGCTGCGCACATCAGCACCAAAACGGAAAACCGATTCACTAATAATAAATTTACTCGAATCATTTTGCAGAAAATGCACCATCCCTAAACGGCGTAAACGGTTTAGGGAGGTTCTTAGTTTTTCCTGCAATTTTTGTTTATCAAGGTCAGAGCCTGTCGAGCGTTGATTAACAAATTTCAATAATTTGCTTTCATCCGCCAGCGATAACAGCTCCTCAAATAACTCTTGTGAGGTAAAAATACCTTGGTTGCTTAAGCGTTCAGGGCTCAAATAGAGGTAACAAAGAATTTTCCCTACCATCATATCCAACTCAGACAACACAGAGCGTGGAATTAATGTGGTTGAGCGAGGGCGCAGATAGAAAAAACCTTCAGGCGCACGAATTAACTCAACGTTATAACGTGCATAAAATTGCTCTAACGCTTCCTGAAAATCCATCAAAAATGCGTGGTTATCAAGGTCATCAACGCTAATATGGCGACCTGAACGCAATTGGCTGTCTAGCTCTGGAAAAATCGGGTTAGCTAATGCTTGAGCCAGCTTAACTGGCATAAATTGTTCAATATTTGTCGATGACATGTGCCTGTACCTTGGCTCCGTGATCATTAATAGCTTGCCATTCTGCCGGTAACCCCGCCAAATCAGCCTCTGCGATACCTAATCTTACAGCTTGATCAATAATAATTCGCGCCACATCAAAATGACGTTTTTGCGGATACTGCTGCAAGTAATCATGTAATACACGACCAACATCTAATGGACGTTGCTCTGTTTTGTAGAACGCGAGCTCTGCTTCCATTAGTTCTGCAAGCCTATCATTTAATTCGCTAAATTCTTCAAATTCCAGCTCTGGCGGTAACTCACCCGTGACTTCTTCATCATGCAAGGCAAGCTCTTCATCTCGCATATCAAATAACCGCTCAGCATTGGTGTAAGTGAGTGCCCAAGGGCTATCGAGATAATGTTGAACTGACTGGCGTAACCGCTGAGAAAATATACGGTTTTTATCCATATCAATCGCGGTACGGATAAATTTATGTACGTGGCGGTCATAGCCAATCCAAAGATCAATAGACTGTTGCCCCCAACTCACAATACGGTCTAATTTATTTTGCAAATCAAAGACTAACCTATCAACCATATCGGAAAACACAGGTGCGTTCATATTTGCTTCTTGGATACGTAACAAGTTGGCTTGCAGTTTATCCCCTGCAGCTTCTAACGTATCTTGCAATTCCCTAAGTGTTCCAGAGGTTTCTGACAGTAATTGCTCACAGTTGGCAATCGCCGCTTGCCAATCTTGGTTTAGCAGCGCTGCAATATCTTCTTTTACAGAGTTTTGTTGCTCATCCATGATCCGCTGGGATAAATCAATGCTATCAAAGATTTCAGCGACAGAATATTTTAGTGGGGCAAAAACGTAACGGTGCCAATAAAACTCATCACCACCTTCTTCGGCTGCTTCTGCCGCACGTTGCAATTCTCCTGCAACGATAGAAAGTTGCATCGAAAGCCGCAACGTTGAAAACTCACGCTGGCGAATGTAATAGTCACTAATACCAATACCCAATGGGGTTAAACGATAGATTGCATTGCCTTCGACAATATCACTGGCAAAACGGTTAAATATTTTCTGGCGTACCATATCATTAATGGCATTGTTTGCCCGTACCGCCAGTGATTCAGTGGTTTGCTCAAACCCTTTACAGACCTCACGGAAGGCATCGACCAATTCCACTTCGCTCATCTCACCATTTACCCGCTCGCTGTTCAATACAGCAACGGCAAGTAAAAACGCTAAACGTTCAGCGGGAAGTGAAATTGCAAAATCGTTTTTTCGTGCCCAAGACACGAGCTCAGGGACGGTCTGGGAAAAATCACTCATAAATCGTCCTTTTGTATTTGTTTGCGTGCCATGACATGAATGTAACGCCCCATGCTGATATACGGTTCTTCACGGCAATATTGTTGTTCAAGCGCCAACAACGCAGGAAAATCTTTTTGCTGTAACTGCCGACTTTGCAAATAATCATGGAAAACTCGGACACCACTTTTCCCTAAGATATCCATCTTACACTCAGCTAACCACTCATCAACTTGTTGAGGAAATAGCGGTTTTTGCGGTGACAACGAACGTTTACGGCGACGTTGGATATGTGGTGTTGCAAGATGAAAATTGCCTAAAATTGCATTACGCATCACCAAGCCATTTGCATTATAGAACATGACAGAAAATACGCCTTCTGGTCTGATTATATCTGCCAGCTGTTCAATTGCATATTTTTGATCGCTAATCCATTCAAGAACCGCGTGAAAAAGAACAAGGTCAACCGGTTCATCAACATATTGTGCGATATCTTGTACCGCACAATGGACAAACTGCATGTTACCAATAATTCCCTCTTCTTCCGCTAACTCACGAGCGCGCTCCAACATCTCTTCGGATAAATCGCAAAGTGTGATTTGATGGCCTAATGCAGCTAATTTGCGCGAAAAATGACCTTCTCCACCACCTGCATCAAGGATCCGTAGCGTTTTTCCCTTAAACTGAGTCTCTAATAGTTGAGTTAAGTCCTGCCAAACCACCGCTTCGCGTATCTTTCCTTTGGTCGTTCCGTAGATATTTTTTGCAAATTTATCGACAATATCATCAAAGTTGCGGTCTGCCATGTGCTATCCAGTTGCCTATCATTCGTCATTTACAGCGTATTTATGGGGCAATTTGTCGCAAAAACATCCAAAATTCGTCAGTTTCATCCAGATCTTGATGAAAATTTATCTAATCATGAATATTATCACTGAGTATTGTGCTTATCACACAAGATGTTGGCGACAATTGAAACGTAAATTATAACAGATAATAGCTATATTTTTGCATAGTAGTTTATTTTGCTCAGCGAATTTCATTTTGGCATTATTAACGTTAATTTTCGTTGTCTTATGTAGCAAATTTGCCAGACTCATACCGAGTATTGGCCGTGGTTAGTTCCCTGAATATAGGCTTGATTATGTTATTTTTCTTAAAGAAGTACATTGGCTCACTTTTAATGCCATTGCCACTATTGCTCATTATCGGGGCTATCGGACTGCTTTTGCTGTGGTTTACTCGTTGGCAAAAATGGGGAAAAAGCTTAACAACCGTGAGTTTAGTGCTCATCGCACTACTTGGATTACAACCCGTTTCAGACAGCTTGCTGGCACCTATCGAGGGTAAATTCAATAAACGCTATGAATTAATCACAGAAAACCCACCACAAGATATCAAATACATCGTGGTCTTAGGCGGCGGCTTTACCTATAACCCAGACTGGAGTCCAAGCGCTAATTTATTGAGCAACAGTCTACCAAGAGTCACCGAAGGCGTACGTTTATACCTTAAACACCCTGGGAGTAAGCTGATATTCACAGGCGGAAAGGCCAGTAGCACGATAAGCAGTGCCGAGGTTGCTGCTAAAGTTGCACAGTCATTGGGAGTTCCTGAGTCAGATACGATCCCACTTACTGAGCCCAAAGATACGCAAGAAGAGGCTTACGAAGTTGAGAAAATTATTGGAAAAACACCATTTTTGCTTGTGACATCGGCTAATCATTTGCCAAGAGCCATTACAATGTTTACTGATAGAGGTATGCAACCTTATCCAGCCCCTGCAAATCAATTAGCCATTAGCAGCGGCATTAATCCATGGGAAAAATACATTCCTTCAGCCTATTACTTCGGCCATAGCGAGCGGGCTTGGTACGAATTTATTGGCACGATTTGGTGGCATATAAAACCCGACAATACTCAAGCCTTGGAAGAACCACTCAGCACGCCTGAATTAGTTGTTTCCGAATAAAAACAAAAAGGCGTAACTCATTAAGGTTACGCCTTTTTTGTCATATTAACTCATTGGTGAAAAACAAATAACGACTTATGATAAGAATTGTTTTCTCACCAATTCTAGGTCTTCGGGTGTATCAACACCTGCACCAGGTGTCACTTTAGCAACATCCACATGAATTTTTTCACCATACCAAAGCACTCTAAGCTGCTCAAGCATTTCGATTTTCTCTAGTGGGCTAGCTTCCCAGTGAATATAACGGCGAATAAAGCCTGCACGGTAAGCATAGATACCAATATGACGTAGGAAAAAATCACCTATTAAATCATGGCTTTTCGCAAAATTATCTCTATCCCATGGGATGGTTGCACGAGAAAAGTACAATGCATACCCTTCATTATCCGTGACCACTTTCACTGCATTTGGGTTGAAAGCTTCATGTGCATCATAAATTGGAACAGCCAGAGTGCCCATATTCGCTTTACTACCTTGAAGGTTATGAGCGACTTGGCTAATAATTTCAGGCGGAATTAAAGGCTCATCGCCCTGCACATTCACAATGATTTCATCATCAGAGAAGCCATATGTATCAATAACCTCAGCCAATCTTTCCGTACCCGATTGGTGATCAGGGTTAGTCATACAAGCCTCGCCCCCCGCAGCAATAACCGCATTCGCTACATCTTGGTGGTCTGTTGCGACAATCACTCGGTTCGCACCTGATTTAATGGCTTGCTCCATCACTCGAACAACCATCGGTTTACCATGGATATCAGCCAACGGCTTGCCGGGTAAGCGGGTTGAGGCATAACGAGCAGGAATAATAACCGTAAACATGGCGATTATTGTCCTTCATCTAATGAGACTTGGCGTGCTTCGTTTTCGAGTAAAACGGGGATGCCATCACGAATGGGATAGGCCAGATGGTCAAACTTGCAGATAAGTTCGAGGTGTTCTTTGTTATAACTTAATTTGCCATGGCAAACAGGGCAGGCAATGATTTCAAGTAAACGGTGATCCATGTTTTCTCCCGAATGGATTTAACTCACTTGGAGTCAGGATATCACATGCAGATATCACCGTTAACTTTAATCTTTCTGATTAAGATCTCCTGCGAAGATGAGAGGATGAAAGCAGGAGAAATTGTGCTGTTATTTCTAGTAAGCAATAACGTCAGCGGCCGTTATGCCATCGGAACTACGTGTTAAGCAAAACTCGACGTTTTGACCTTCGAATAATGATTTGATTTTTTTATTAGCAATTGATTTTGTTGTCACAAATACATCATCTCCACCTTTCGATGGTGAAATAAAACCGTAACCTTCTTTTGCGTCAAACCATTTAACTCGACCCATATGTAATTGAAAATTCATATTAAAACTCCTTTTGTTCTAAGAACAATACCTTTTTATTTTTGTATCATTACTCTTTCTTGCTTCCCATTTATAAATTGCCGATCTATTAATACATTAAAGAGTAATCAAATTTTTACCAATTCATGCACTAAAATTATTGTGCATCTATTATAACGCCCATAAATATAGATTTCAGGCACCACGCATCTACTGTGAAGTTAACAGTCTATTTTGACATTATGATGACAAAACTAAGTAACAACGATTTAACAGCGTTGATGTGCGAGGATATGAAGACTAACTAAAGAACGGAGCGTGAAATTAAGCTAGTATAAAATCCAATTATTACTGTATTGCATCTAGATACATAATAATTAGACCTATATCACAGTGGCGATATTATTATCATAGTGAAGTGTTAGTGGCAAGTGTTTTTGTTATTTGTGATAAGTTTTTTTATTTTACTTAGGATTTTTTGCTCATCATTGGATGATAATTGTGCTTTCACGGGTAAAAACCACCAATTGGACTGCGCAAATGAGCGGCATTTAACTGCATCTTTTTCAGTCATCAGTAAGCTCTGGGTAGGCTTAACAAGTGCGGAAAGTTGCTGTTGTTCATAATCTTGATGGTCAGCAAAAGCGTGGGTACTCACCAATGCTACCCCTTTATTTTCTAAAGAAGCAAAAAAGCGGGGCGGATGCCCAATGCCAGCCATTGCAACTACGGATTGAAGCTGAGTAACAGGCTGTTTTTCTGACGTCACAATATTAACGGCGGTGTCACCTTCAAGAGTCATTAATACTTCGCTCCCCTCTGGCTGACCACCATTAACAATTAATGCATTCACGCTATTTAAGCGGCCAGCACGCTCTCGCATTGGTCCTGCTGGTAACCACCATCCATTACCGAAACGACGCTGCCCATCAATCACAACGATTTCATAATCACGTTGCAATGCATAGTGCTGCAAACCATCATCAGTGATGATCACATCCAATTCATGCAATTCTAATAATGCTTTGATTGCATCACTGCGCTTAGGAGCTACTGCAACGGGGGCTTTAGTGCGATGGTAAATTAGAACAGGCTCATCGCCAGCAGCTGTTGTTGGTGTATTTTCATCGAGAACAAGTGGGTAACTCTCCGCTTTTCCACCATATCCGCGAGATACCACTCCCACACGATAGCCTTCCTTTACTAACGACTCAACCAACCAGATGACTACTGGCGTTTTGCCATTACCTCCAGCTGTGAGGTTACCCACCACAACCACAGGTATTGGCGCTTTCCAAGAACGACTTAGTCCTACTTTATAGGCTGCATGTCGAACCACTGTTATCAATCCATAAAGAAAAGATAATGGTAACAGTAAGACATACAACCATGATTTGCCGGACCAAATACGCTCTATCATTGTTTAAATTGAATACTGTGTAATTGAGAATAAGCCCCATTTTGCGCTAGCAGCGCTGTATGCGTACCGCGTTCAATGATACGACCATCTTGTACAACCAAAATTTCATCTGCATTCTCAATTGTTGATAACCGGTGTGCTATCACCAATGATGTTCTATTTTTCTGTAGTTCATCCAGTGCAGCTTGAATTGCACGTTCTGATTCGGTATCAAGTGCTGATGTAGCTTCATCAAGGATCAAAATTGGCGCATCACGTAATAAAGCACGCGCAATTGCAATACGCTGACGTTGCCCACCCGAAAGCATGACACCATTTTCACCAATTACTGTATCTAACCCTTTATCAAGCTTAGCAATAAAGTCCATGGCGTAGGCCATTTCAGCTGCTTTTTCAATTTGCTCACGGCTATAGCTACCATCGGTTGCATAAGCAATATTATTCGCTATCGTATCGTTAAAAAGGTAAACATGTTGCGATACAAGTGCAACTTGGCTACGCAATGATGAAAGAGTGTAATCACGAATATCATGGCCATCAATTTGGATAGAACCTTTATCAATGTCATAAAAACGCGTGATCAGGTTAGCTATTGTCGATTTACCAGAACCTGAGCGCCCAACTAATGCAACTGATTTCCCCGCAGGTAAAGTAAAAGAAATATCATCTAATGCAGGATGCTCTTTTGTCGCATAGGTAAACGTGACATTCTCAAATTTGATATCACCCTTCACATCCTTGAGAACTTTTGTGCCGTCATCTTTTTCTTGCTCAGAATCTAAGATAGCAAATAATGTTTGGCAAGCGGCCATACCACGTTGGAATTGTGCGTTAACATTCGTTAATGATTTTAACGGGCGCATTAATGCAAACATCGATGAGAAAACAACTGCAATGGTACCAGAAGTAAGTTCATCACGAATATCAGGAAAACTGGCCGCATACAAAACGAATGCAAGAGCAAATGAGGCAATCAACTGTACGATTGGGTCCGATATTGCAGATGCGGTTACCATTTTCATATTTTGACGGCGCATATTGTTACTGACTTTATAAAAACGCTCAGTTTCAACTTTTTGACCACCAAAGATTAAAACTTCTTTGTGCCCTTTTAGCATTTGTTCCGCACTAGCAGTTACATGCCCCATGCCTGTTTGCATGTTTTTGCTGATTTTGCGAAAACGCTTAGAAACAATACGGATAGTAATGGAAACGACAGGAGCGATAACAATCAAAATGAGAGACAATTGCCAGCTATAATAAAACATCATCGTAAATAAACCGATGATATAAGCGCTTTCACGAATAATTGTAATTAAAGCACCTGAAGATGAAGACGCAACTTGTTCGGAATCATAAGTAATACGAGATAAAAGCGTTCCTGTTGATTGTTGGTCAAAAAAACTGACAGGCATTCCCATCATATGGCCAAAAAGTTTGCGGCGCATATTCATCACCACTTTACCTGCAACCCAAGAAACACAGTACGTTGAGA
Organism: Providencia sp. R33; assembly: GCF_019343475.1. NCBI lineage: Bacteria > Pseudomonadati > Pseudomonadota > Gammaproteobacteria > Enterobacterales > Morganellaceae > Providencia > Providencia sp. R33. Next base: position 2,338,158 of record NZ_CP072453.1, read on the forward strand.
CAAAGCTAGAACCACCACGGACAACCATTAAACCTAACACAGCGAGTGGTAGCCATTTTAACACGTCGTTATCGGCTTTATCGAAACCTTCATCTAATAAAGGTTTTAATAACGAAATCATGAACGCATCACCAGCAGCGTTTATAATAAGAGCTATTGCTGCAACAATTAAGCCCACTTTAAAAGGCGCAATAATTGGCCACAAGCGGCGAAAAGTTTGTTTTGTCGAAAGGTCTTTATCATTCATACTTTTAATTACCAGACTTAATGTAAGCGCACTATTCTACTCGGGAAATAGCGGTAAGCCAAACCACAGATGATACCAACGTGGGTAAATTTCATCGCGATAGCTATGAATACTAATATTTTCTTTTTTAAACCATAAAGTTAACTGACCTTTCTCTGCAGTATTTAACCACTGGATATTATTTTTTTTATACCTTTCGTAGACCTTTTCCGACGGGATTTTCCATGCACTGTACCTTGCAGATGAAAGTAAAACCATAGATGGTTGAACATTTCTTAACAATAGATTTGTTGATGACGTTTTGCTGCCATGGTGTGGCGCAAACAAAATAGAAGAACGAAGGCTTTGTTTATAAGCTTCAACTAATTTTTCCTCCCCCTTCTTTTCTATATCTCCAGTCAATAAAATTTTATGGTGCCCATCTGTAAACTGTATAACACACGAATCATTATTATGGGAAATAGCCGACAATTTTTCTGGCCACAAAACTTCAAACGTCAACTTTCCCCATTGCCATCTTTGCCCTTTAACACAGGGTAAATGTATCATTTGTTTGATTTTACTTCTTTTTGGTTTCGTTTTAATGAGATGATTTCCAAAACTACTTCGCACATTTAGCCATGGATACTGTTTTAATAGATCACTAACACCACCAGTGTGATCTAAATGATTGTGACTTAAAATCATACCCATTGGTATTACCCCTTTTTGTTTTAGGAAAGGAATGATTTGTCTTTTGGCATTGCTATGCCCTTTCCAAGAGTTCCCTGTGTCATATAAGTAAGCTAAATTATTTTGTTCAATAATAACGGCTAATCCATGCCCAATATCGAGTAGTGTCATACTCCAATCATGCTCAGACTTTTTATTATTGCTCCGCTCTATAAAAATCAAAACAACAATGCAGCCAATCAGAGAAAGATACGTTCTGTACCACCTAAATAGGCATATTAGAGCCACAGACCAGCAGATGAATAATAGATAATAGGGTATATTAAAAAGATCCATCCAATAACGGCTAAAAAAAGGTAGCGGAAGCAATCCAAAATCAATGACTCTATCTATAAAATCAAAAATTAAATTTTGTAACATTATATTTGGTACTAAAAAAATAGCCAATATTGCGGGTGCCACCCCCCAAGATATCAATGGAACAAACCATAAATTAGCAAATATGCTCATGAAATTAATGCCATTAAATACGATGACTTGCATTGGTATTAATAAAACCAATAACCCAACCTGTAAATGAACTAATCCAATGACTTTACCAATAATTTTCTTTTGAATTAGATGTGTAGATAAAGGAAAAACTCTCAACCAATACAAAATAGCTAAAACAGCAAAACTCGATAACCAAAAGCTATCTGATAAAATAGCAAGTGGATCAAACAATAAAATGCCTGCGACACTCCATAATGCCCACTGCCAAGAAAAGTATAATGACGGTCTGTTTCTGATATAAACCCATAAGAACAATGAAAATAGTGCCCTAGCTGCTGGGATCGCAAAGCCAGAAATCCATGCATACAATAATGCTAATGTTAAACCTAATACAGTTGGAATAACTTGATTCATAAAACGAATAGGAAGCACATACTGTACTCCTCTAGCTATAAGAAGCCCTAAACAATAAGCCAACCCGATATGTAGGCCAGAGATCGCCATTAAGTGGGTTAAACCCGTTTGCTGCAGTAAGCGCGAGTGTTTTTCAGACAATAGCGCTCTTTCTCCAAACATTAACCCATATATAATCCCAACATTTCTTAAATTGCTCATTGGCTCCATAAAATGATTGATTATTTTTTGCCTTGTCGAGCATTCAGAGTTCAATACCGTATTCTGCTTACTTTTTAGTGTACCAATAACTCGTTGTGATAATTGGTGCCGCTGCTGGTTGAAACTTCCTTCATTCAAAGAGTTATGTAAGGGTTTTAGCTTACTATTAATTCTCCATGACTGCCCTGCACATATAGTTTGTTTGCTTTTCCATATAGCATAAAGTGGGGGAAATATTTCTTTATTATTAACTTTGTCGATTCTAATTTTAATTTTCTTCTCTTTGCCTTCAGATTGTAGCCTGATGACAGTTATGTCCAAATAATGATATTTTATTGATAACGAGTAAATATTATTGTTTATGTTATTCCCATGCCAATTTCCCCATAGAAAAAAAACCATCACCAACAAAATAAATCTGGTAATTTTATTCAAAAAATAAACAAATAACAAAAAAACAGAAGTAAACAAAATAATAACTGAATCATTAATATTTAAAAGTTTAGGCATGAATAGCAAGGGTAATATTCCACCAATAACAGCGAATGATACCAATGTTAAGGACAATTTTTGGTCTTTATATTTCCACACTCTATTTTTTCTTTGAAAAAATTTCATTTTAAATTTTATTTCTTATTTGCATTTAAATATTGCACCTAATTTACCCCTTATTAGATTAACTTTTAATTCATAAATATAACGTTATAAAGCGCTTCCCAAAAAAATTTATAAAGAGTATTAATTACAAAATTTTTGCGAAGCGCTTCGCAATCATAGGTCGTTAAATATTATTTTAGTTTTCATAGAACTATTTTAGTTTATTCTAAAGATAACGTTGGTGTTGGTGTTGGTGTTGGTGTTGGTGTTGGTGTTGGTGTTGGTGTTGGTGTTGGTGTTGGTGTTGGTGTTGGTGTTGGTGTTGGTGTTGGTGTTGGTGTTGGTGTTGGTGTTGGTGTTGGTGTTGGTGTTGGTGTTGGTGTTGGTGTTGGTGTTGGTGTTGGTGTTGGTGTTGGTGTTGGTGTTGGTGTTGGTGTTGGTGTTGGTGTTGGTGTTGGTGTTGGTGTTGGTGTTGGTGTTGGTGTTGGTGTTGGCCAGCGTATAAAAAAACAGCGCCGTATAAGATACAAGCGCTGTTTGATGTAATAATTAAGACTTACAGTCTATTATTGACCGTAAATATTTACACGATCACGTAACTCTTTACCTGGTTTGAAGTGGGGAACGTATTTACCTTCCAGTTCCACTTTGTCACCTGTTTTTGGGTTACGGCCAACGCGTGGTGCACGGTAGTGAAGAGAAAAACTGCCGAAACCACGGACTTCAATACGCTCACCGCTAGCTAACGTATCAGCCATATGCTCAAGAATTTCCTTTACAGCTTCCTCAACGGTTTTTGCTGAAAGATGAGATTGCTGGCTAGCCAGTCTTTCAATCAACTCAGACTTGGTCATAGTACCTCCCTAAACTACCGCTACAAAGGGGCAACATTGTCGTTGCCCCCACTTAATTATTCGCCTTTAGCTGCTTTGAAAGCTTCAGCCATAGCATTGTTGCCGAATGCTGTATCTTCTTGTTTGTTCACAGCTGCGACAGCGTCTTTCTCATCAGCTTCGTCTTTAGCGCGAACAGACAGGTTGATTACACGGTTTTTACGATCAACACCAGTGTATTTAGCTTCAACATCATCACCAACGTTCAGAACCAGAGTTGCATCTTCAACACGGTCACGTGAAGCTTCTGATGCACGCAGGTAACCTTCAACGCCCAGTGTCAGCTCAACAGTTGCACCTTTAGCATCAACTGCGATTACTTTACCAGTTACGATTGCGCCTTTCTTAGTTACTGCTAAGTAGTTATTGAATGGATCTTCAGCTAACTGTTTAACACCTAAAGAAATACGCTCACGCTCTGCGTCGACTTGCAGAACAACAGCTGCGATTTCGTCACCTTTTTTGTATTCACGAACTGCTTCTTCGCCTGCAACGTTCCAGGAGATGTCAGACAGGTGAACCAGGCCATCGATGCCGCCGTCCAGTCCGATGAAGATACCGAAGTCAGTGATAGACTTGATTTTACCTTCAACGCGGTCGCCTTTGTTGTGAGTTTCTGCAAATTGCTGCCATGGGTTAGATTTGCATTGTTTCAGGCCCAGTGAGATACGACGACGTTCTTCATCGATATCCAGAACCATAACTTCAACAACATCACCAACGTTAACAACTTTAGATGGGTGGATGTTTTTGTTAGTCCAATCCATTTCTGAAACGTGAACCAGACCTTCAACGCCTTCTTCGATTTCTACGAAGCAACCATAGTCAGTCAGGTTAGTAACACGACCAGTCAGTTTAGTACCTTCTGGATAACGTTTAGCGATTGCGACCCAAGGATCTTCGCCCAGTTGTTTCAGACCCAGAGAAACACGAGTGCGCTCACGGTCGAATTTCAGAACTTTAACATTGATTTCATCACCAACGTTGACGATTTCGCTTGGGTGTTTAACACGTTTCCAAGCCATGTCAGTGATGTGCAGCAGGCCGTCAACACCGCCCAGATCAACGAATGCACCGTAGTCAGTAAGGTTCTTAACGATACCTTTAACTTCCATGCCTTCTTGCAGATTTTCCAGCAGTTGATCGCGCTCAGCGCTGCTTTCAGATTCAATTACAGCACGACGAGAAACAACAACGTTGTTGCGTTTCTGATCCAGCTTGATTACTTTGAACTCAAGCTCTTTGCCTTCCAAGTGCGTAGTATCACGAACTGGGCGTACATCTACCAGTGAACCTGGTAAGAACGCACGAATGCCGTTCAGTTCAACAGTGAAACCACCTTTAACTTTACCGTTGATAATACCAGTTACAGTTTCAGCTTCTTCGTAAGCTTTTTCCAGCATCAGCCATGCTTCATGACGTTTAGCTTTCTCACGAGACAGGATAGTTTCACCGAAACCATCTTCTACTGCATCCAGAGCTACATCGATTTCGTCGCCAACTTGGATTTCTAGCTCACCCTGAGCATTTTTGAACTGTTCTACTGGGATAGCAGATTCTGATTTAAGACCTGCGTCTACCAGGACTACGTCTTTGTCGATAGCAACAACAGTACCACGGACGATAGAACCAGGACGAGTTTCAATATTCTGCAGGGATTCTTCAAAGAGTTGAGCAAAAGATTCAGTCATATTAATGATCTTCAAGAGTTTTAAATTAACGTCCACTTAGCTTCCCGCCAAATGGGGTTGTTTCACATACCCGACAACATTCCATGTCGCAAGGTTGATGTTATGCTAATTAAATAACCAGCATAACGGTAAGTGCGTATATTATCTAATTATAAGCTAAAATAAAGCCTATAATCACGATAATTGTAGAATTTTTTTTGCGTAGGTGCGTGCTTTTTCAATAACTTCCTCAATAGACATACTTGTGGAGTCCAGCACTAACGCGTCTTTCGCGGCAATAAGAGGCGCGACGGAACGGTTACGATCACGAAAATCACGCTCCTCAATTTCGCTCAAAAGACGTTCAAAATTAACATCAAAGCCCTTTTCTTGCAACTGCTTCATGCGCCGATGCGCACGTTCCTCTGCTGAAGCATCAAGGAAAATTTTCACTGGAGCATCAGGAAACACGACGGTTCCCATGTCACGGCCATCTGCAATTAACCCAGGCATCGAGCGAAATGCTCGTTGACGTCTTAATAATGCTTCTCTAACACGAGGAAAAGTCGCAGTTTGCGAGGCTGTGTTACCAACAGTTTCCGTTCTTATTTGATTGGAAACATCCTCACCTTCTAAAATGACTTTTAATACATTTTCCTCAGGAACAAAGCGGACATCTAAGTTCGCTGCAAGAGGCACTAACGCATCTTCTGATTGGATATCAACATGGTGATGCAGTGCAGCTAATGCCAACACGCGATATATTGCACCTGAGTCTAAAAGTTGCCATCCAAAATCGTTTGCTAATGCTTGGCAAAGAGTCCCTTTACCTGCTCCGCTAGGTCCATCAATTGTGATTACAGGGGCGATTGCCACCATAATAAATCTCCTTTCCTGCAGATAGCCTTAGCTACCTACAATTGAATTCAGTGAAGGTATTATACCAATTCATCAACTTTGTGAAATAAGCAGGTTCTGATGATTATAATAAAATAGGAGAAAGTTGATTTTTAGGCGGAACGAAAAGGGTTGATATTTAGACTTTGACATCAACCCTTTAAATCAATTGATTAACTTAAACGAGCCAATTGCTCAAAATAGTCGGGGAAGGTTTTTGCTGTACAGCCTGGGTCTAAGATAGTCACAGGTGTATCCGAAAGAGCCACTAAAGAGAAACACATCGCAATACGATGGTCATTATAAGTTTCAATTTCAGCATGCTTTAATTTTTTCGGGGGGACTACTCGAATATAATCATGCCCTTCCTCTACTTCTGCGCCAACTTTACGTAGCTCAGTAGCCATCGCATATAACCGATCAGTTTCTTTTACTCGCCAGTTATAGATATTACGAATGACTGTTTCACCTTCTGCAAATAATGCAACAGTACCAATGGTCATTGCAGCATCAGGGATAGCATTCATATCCATATCAATCCCTGTTAATGTTCCTCGCTCACATTCGACAAAATCATCCCCCCAGCGAATGGTTGCGCCCATTTTTTCCAGCACATTGGCAAACTTGGTGTCACCTTGCAAGCTGTTACGGCCAATCCCCGTAACTCGCACTGTACCACCTTTAATTGCCGCAGCGGCTAAGAAATAAGAGGCAGAAGACGCATCACCTTCAACCAAGTATTCACCTGGTGATTGGTATTGTTGCTGGCCTTTAATAATAAAATGCTGATATTGATGATTTTCCACTTCAACACCAAAGGTTTTCATTAACGCTAAGGTGATATCAATATACGGCTTAGACACTAATTCACCGATAATTGAAATGGTTGTGTCTTGCTCGGCACGTGGCGCTGCCATTAATAATGCAGTTAAAAACTGGCTGGATACCGAGCCATCAACCGAAATTTTCCCGCCAACAAACCCGCCTCTCAGGCGAATGGGTGGATAGTTTTCTTGCTCTAAGTAATCAATAACTGCGCCACCTTCCCTTAGCGAATCCACTAGATGGCCAATTGGGCGCTCTTTCATACGAGGTTCGCCAGTGAGCACAATATCATTATGACTCAATGACAAAGCCGCAGTCAGTGGGCGCATTGCGGTTCCCGCATTCCCTAAAAATATTTCTAGCGCATCTGGATGAGACAAATTTCCGCCTAAGCCTTCCACACGACAACGTGTTTTATCTTCAGAGAGTTGATAATTCACATCTAGCAAGCTTAATGCATTCAGCATATGGCGAATATCATCACTGTCTAATAAATTAGTGAGTGTGGTCGTTCCTTTGGCCATCGCCGCTAATAGCAGTGCGCGGTTTGAGACACTTTTTGACCCTGGCAAGTTTATTGTGCCGTTAATTGAAGAGATAGGTTGTAATGTCAGGGATTGCATAAAAAGCAGTTTCTCCAGTGAAATTTGCAAGTAAATAAAATTTGGCCCTATTTTCTTTTTAATCGAATCGTGAGGGCACAAATAACCGACTGAACATCCTATTTCAGTCGGCAGTTCTCATTATTGTGCGTGATGGCGTTCGAAATCAGCCATAAAATCAACCAATGCCTGCACACCATCTAATGGCATCGCATTATAGATAGACGCACGCATACCACCAGCCACTTTATGGCCTTTTAATGAAAGTAGCCCTTGGTCTTTGGCCTCTTCGATAAATTTTGCATCTAGTGCAGGGTTTTGCATTTGGAAGGGTATGTTCATCCAAGAACGGTTTTCTACCGCAACGCGGTTGATGTAAAACTGGCTATCATCAATAGCATTGTAGAGTAACTGTGATTTTTCATAGTTGCGTTTTGCCATTTCTTGCAAGCCGCCCTGTGCTTTCAGCCATTTGAAAACCATACCCGCTAAATACCACGCAAATGTTGGCGGAGTATTAAACATAGAGTCGAATTTTGCCAATACAGTATAATCAAATACTGATGGCGTTTGCGGGGATGCTTTACCTAGCAAATCTTCACGTATAATCACTATTGTTAAGCCAGCTGGCCCGATATTTTTTTGTGCGCCCGCGTAAATCACACCATAACGGCTAACATCGATAGGCTTAGAAAGGATGGAAGACGAGTAGTCAGCTACAATAATTTTATCTTCAGGAAAATCAGGTTCTTCGTGGATAGCTAAACCACCAATGGTTTCATTAGGGCAATAATGCACATAGGCTGCATCATCACTTAGAGGCCACTCGCTCATAGGTTTTAAACTTACAACACCATCTTTTTCTTCAGTAATGTCGATGACATTCGGTTTGCAATATTTTTCAGCTTCTTTCGCAGCAGATTCAGACCAATAGCCACTAACAATATAATCTGCCGTCGTTTTGCCACCGAGTAAATTCATTGGTAAGGTAGCAAAATGTGCACGGGCACCACCGTGGCAAAATAACACTTTATAGTTATCTGGAATATTTAATAAGTCACGTAAGTTTTGTTCAGCCTCGGACGCCACTTCAATAAAGTCTTTTCCGCGATGGCTGACTTCCATTACCGAAACGCCTAAGCCTTTCCAATTACAAAATTCTTGTTCAGCACGACGCATCACTTCAACAGGCAGCATTGCTGGACCTGCACTGAAATTATAAACCTGACTCATTGACCTCACCCTATCTTCAATTATAGTTAGCAAAATTCACTCAGATACTTAAAGTTGTACCATTGAGAGCCTTTAGCTGCAACGGTTATTGTCACTTGATAATGAAAAGCAATAGGGGAATTTGGGGCAGAATAAAGAAAAGAATTTTGTTAATCTCGTCACACTCTCAACAACCCTAATTTTATGAAGAGATTAACAATAAAAAACAGATAATATCCCGAATTGCCTCCGAAAGTAACAATGCAGGATATTTAAACGAAGGATTGACTAGCTAATCACTTTGCTCACAATTTCGATCGCTTCTTTTTCAATTAGGCGAAGGTGTTCTTCACCACGGAAACTTTCACAATATATTTTGTAAGCTTCTTCGGTTCCTGAAGGCCGTGCAGCAAACCAGCCATAGTCCGTCATAATTTTTAGCCCACCAATGGACGCACCATTACCTGGAGCCGTGGTTAAGCGTTGAGTAATTTTATCCCCAGCTAACGTGTCTGCAGCAACCATCTCTGGAGATAATTTGCTCAGTTTTACTTTTTCTTCGTGAGTTGCTTTAGCTTGAATACGGTTATAAATGGGAGCGCCGAATTTTTCAGCTAATTTATTATACCGTTGCTGTGGATTTTCCCCAGTCACCGCTGTGATTTCAGCGGCTAACAAGCACAGAATGATACCGTCTTTATCTGTTGACCAAGGCGTACCATCAAATTTAAGGAATGATGCGCCTGCACTTTCTTCACCACCGAAACCCAGTTTTCCACTAAATAAGCCATCAACAAACCATTTAAACCCAACGGGAACTTCAACGAGCTCACGACCAATATCGTTAACAACACGGTCAATCATCGCGCTGGAAACCAGTGTTTTGCCAACAGCAACGTCTTTCCCCCACTGCGGGCGATGTTGAAATAAATAGTCAATCGCAACAGCAAGGTAGTGGTTAGGATTCATTAGTCCATCAGGAGTCACAATACCATGTCTGTCATAATCAGGGTCATTAGCAAACGCTAAATCAAACTTCTCTTTCATGCCTAATAGGCCTGCCATTGCCCAACTAGATGAGCAATCCATGCGGATAACACCATCATGGTCGAGCGGCATAAAGCGGAAAGTTTGGTCTAATTGGTCATTAACAATTTCGATATCTAATTGATAATATTCTGCAATTTTTTTCCAGTACTCAATACCTGAGCCACCTAACGGGTCAACACCTATTTTCAGCCCAGACTTTGCAATAACAGCCATATCAACAACTTCGCCAAGTGCAGCCACATAAGGCATGATCAAATCTTGGGCAGTAACATACTCACTCGCCATTGCCTCATCAAAATTGACACGCTTAACACCAACAAGATTATCGGCCAATAATTGATTAGCTTGTTTTTCAATGACTGAAGTTAAATCCGTATCCGCTGGGCCGCCGTTAGCAGGGTTATATTTGATCCCTCCATCTTCTGGCGGGTTATGAGATGGTGTAATAACAATGCCATCCGCAATATCGGAGTGGGACTGGTTATAACTTAAAATGGCATGGGAGACCGCTGGAGTCGGTGTGAAGCCATTATTCTCCTGAACAATGACATGAACTTGATTAGCAGCTAACACCTCAATTACAGTAATAAACGCGGCTTCAGATAATGCATGCGTGTCTTTACCAACGTAACAAGGCCCCGTTACACCTTGCTGTTTACGTAAATCAGCAATCGCTTGTGCAATTGCTAAGATATGATTTTCATTGAAATTTTTACGTAGCGAGCTACCACGGTGGCCTGATGTGCCAAACTTAACGGCATGTGAAGCATTTCCTGACTGAGGCTGCTGCGTATAGTATTGAGCGGTTAATTGAGCGACATTGATCAAGTCACTTTGAAACGGAAGCTGCCCTGCACGTTCATGTATTGTCACTTGTTTTCTCCCAAAGCACTGATGCTCGGTTATCAACATCAGTGAAGTTCAGTTATTAAATGGTATTACTCACTTTTTCAATCACATTTGCGGGAAATTGCATTTCCTGCATGATGGCATCGACCATACTGCGTTTGCGATTGGTATTTGTGTTAGTTATCACCCAGTAAGGTGTGCCGGGGATATGACGAGGCTTTGACTGTTTGCCTGCTGCGAGCAGTGTTTGTTCATCACCTGCAAAGTAAACACGCGTGCGGCCGTGCATAAGTTCAGTTGCACTGGCAAAACGTTTTGCATCTAAACTATACAATGTCGACAATATCATCATAAAGCGGTCAATCGCTTTACTTTTTTCAGCATAAGCATCTGATAATAATAGTTCTCTAACCACTCTGACCGGGTTTTGTGCAACTGCAGGAGCACTCGCTACAGGCTCAGTTTTAATCACCGGTTGTGGCTGATTAATCTCTTTAATTGGTACTGGCTGCCCGGACTTGAAATTTAACATACGGCGCAAGATATCCGATGCACTTTCACCGATATGCTGTGTATGGCTCGCAATATAGCGGTAAAGCTCTTCATCAACTTCTATCGTTTTCATTTTTTCCCAGTACTTATTTAACTAAAATTTGCGGTGTGATTATAAGACAGTTTTAAAAAAAACAAAACAATTAAAATTTCAACAACTTAAAGTAAACATTGTTCTAAGTTCGATGATATTTCAGTATGTTATCGTCCTATTACTTTAGGTATTTTTATTCAGTGCTAACGTTCAATTTTCTGAGTTTCTGTTACAACACATTTATTTTTCATTGATTTGACTAAATATCCTTTATATAAAGATGCAAACTCGAATATTTGGATTTTCACTATAGCCATGACATGATAAGTGACTTACTTCTCTCATTTTTAATACGAAAAATATGACTCTGTTACTCAACCATACTATCCATAAACCCGAAAATCCACTGAGCAATAGCCCAGTCGTTCTTATTCATGGGTTATTTGGCGACCTCAATAATTTGGGCGTACTTGGTCGCGACCTTCAACACTATTTTGATACCATTCAAATTGATGTTCGCAACCATGGTGATTCTTTTCGTGCTGAACAGATGTCTTATCAACAGATGGCACAAGATGTTATTACCCTTATCAAATCACTAGGTTATGAAAGTGCAATTTTAATTGGGCACTCTATGGGTGGTAAAATTGCCATGGCTGCCACTGAAATTGCCCCTGATTTTATTGAAAAAATTGTCGCGATTGACATCGCTCCGGTTGCATATAAAGTTCGCCGTCATGATAAAATTTTTGCGGCACTAGATGCTGTCACCACTGAGCAAGCAAAAAGTCGCCAAGATGCTGCAGCTATTATGCGAAATGAAATAAATGAAGAAGGGGTTATCCAATTTTTACTCAAATCCTTTAAACAAGGTGAGTGGAAATTCAACATCCCTGCCCTTAAAGCTAATTACGAAAAAATTATAGGCTGGGAAACCGTACCATCTTGGGATAAACCTGTCTTATTAATTCCAGGTGGAAACTCTCCTTATGTTCAAGCTGAATATAAAGACGAAATTGCCGCTCAATTTCCAAATGCAAAAGCATGGGTTGTCGCAGATACAGGGCACTGGGTGCACGCAGAAAAACCAGACCATGTATTAAGAGCTATCCATAGATTTTTATCTATACCTCAGTAACCCCTCTATTTATAAAGATATTGAAGTCTTATGTTCTACTTCAATATCTTTATACCAATGATTTGCCATAATAATTAATTTTCAAATAAAAGATTAAGACAAACTTCAATACACAGGCAACATCAAAGCCTGTATTATCTTATTTTAAATTTAAAATACAAAAATATATTATATTTATATATTCAAAGGAATGATTAACACTAAGAATGAAAAATATTCATGAACAATCAACTTTATATTTCATTAATATTATCGCCAAATTATCGGGAGTGGCTGACACCAATGAGTTTGAAAAACTAATTAACCAGTCGATAAGCTATAATGAAAAAATAAAATCAATCCAAAAAAAACATCATATTAGCTGTAAAAAAAAACAAACGAAAAAGAAAGATATTTTGAAGGTTTCGTGCCCTGCTATTTTATATAATGAACAAGGGGAAGCATTCTTATTAGCTAATCGAAATAATGAACAAGTCTTAGTGCAACCATTTGGTCAAACTCCTCCAGAAATCTGGGATATTTCAAAACTCCAACAACAATGGAGTGGCCACTGGTTACATGTTAGCCTCAAACAAGGGCAATTTGATATCACCTGGTTTCAAGTGGAATTTTTGAAATACAAATCAATTATTCTTTGGGTTTTATTTTTCTCATTCATACTCCAAATATTAGCACTAGTCTCTCCCATTGTGATGCAAGTAATCATGGACAAAGTATTAGTCCATAATAGCTTATTAACCTTAGATGTTTTAATTTTTGGGCTTATTATCGCAGCGATTATAGAGGTAACATTAAAAGGTTTACGGCAATATATTTATCACCATACCGTTAACCGCATCGATGTAACATTAGGGTTAAAGCTGGTTGAACATTTACTTCGATTACCCATTCCTTTTTTTAAAAATCGCCAAATAGGCGCAATTGTTACCCGAGTTAAAGAACTTGAAACGATTAGGGAGTTTCTAACCAGCAGCTTCTTTACACTGTGCGTTGATGTTTTATTCCTTTTTGTATTTATTTTTGTAATGAATTTAATTTCAACCACACTCACATTAATATTTTTATGTTCAATTCCATTCTATTTATTATTAGCGTGGTGGCTAACCCCTAAAATTGAAGCGGCGGCTCAGCAGCAGTTTATGAATATTGCCATAAACACTTCATTCCTAACAGAAAGTATTAATGGTATTGAAACCGCAAAAAGTTTATCTGTAGAACCCAATTTTACCCGTCGTTGGGATCAACAGACATCGGATATGAGCCATACGAATTTTACTTCGGGGCAAATTAGCTCTCGCTCAGAGCATCTAGTGATGCTGATTGAAAAGACCACCAGTGCAATCATATTATGGGTTGGTGCCTCAGAAGTTCTCGCCTTACAAATGACAATCGGCCAATTTATTGCTTTTCATATGATGGTAAACCACGCAAGTCAGCCATTAGTGAAACTCGTTAAATTATGGGGAGATTACATTCGAACCCATGTCGCTATCGAAAAGTTATCACAGATTATTAATTTACCCGTGGAGCAGAATCGCCAAGAAAACACCGTGCCAATAAACGGTAATATTCATCTGGATAATATTTGTTTTCGTTATCAGCCCAATACCCCTTACATCCTTCAGAATTTTAACTTGAATATCAAAGCGGCTGAAACCATCGGTATCGTTGGTACATCAGGTTCAGGGAAAAGTACATTAGCACGCCTATTACTCCGATTATACAGCCCTGAAAGTGGAACAATTTTTATTGATGGTATGCCGTTATCCTCCGTCAACATTCATTCATTGAGACAACAAATAGGCATTGTTCTTCAAGAGAACTTCTTATTTAGCCAATCTGTTTTCAATAACATCGCCCAGACTCAGCCTAACGCATCTATGGATGATGTTGTACATGCAGCTAAAATGGCAGGAGCTCATGAATTTATTCTTAAATTACCGATGGGTTATGACACTGTTTTAGCAGAAGGTGGTTCATCTCTTTCAGGTGGCCAACGGCAACGCATTGCAATAGCAAGAACCTTACTTGCTAACCCCAAAGTGATTATTTTTGATGAAGCAACCAGTGCTTTAGATGATGAATCCCAAGCCATTATTCAAAAAAATATGCAACTCATCGCACAAGGCAGAACAGTGATTACCATTGCGCATCGCCTTTCAACAATTCGCAATCACCAACGAATTTTAGTGATGCAAAACGGGAAGATTATTGAACAAGGCAGTCATCAGCAACTCATTGAGCAAGGTGATTTCTATAAGCATTTATGGACGCTGCAACAATCTCTTAAATAAGATACGGATGTAATATGAAACAAAGATTAGAAAAAATTCGCTATAACAGTTTTTTACCTTCTCATTTGGCTATTTTAAAAACACCGCCCTCTTATTTAGCTTCATGTGTCGCTATTTTAATCAGCTTGGGTATTTTTATTGCCATTATTTGGTCATTTTTTGGAAAATTAGATATTCAAGCAACCACACAAGGGAAATTAATTGTATCTGGGCGTACCCAACAAATTCAAGCATTTGAACTAAGCCGCTTACAACATATTCACGTAGCTGATGGACAAAAGGTTAAGCAAGGCGACCCATTATTTACCGTAAACGTTTTAGGGGTAGATCAAGACATTCACAGTTTACATTACCAACGTAATTTCCAATTCATCGAAACATTAATTAACCAAGCACTGCTATCACAGCAATCCGTTACCCAATCCCCCTTGTTTAATACACTTTCTGAAGAAGAACAAACCAGTGCAATTGCAAGTTATCAAACACAAAAAATAGAGTTTGACTCACTTATCAATGAAATATCAAATGAAATTCAACTCAATACCGTTAATCAACAAGCTAGGAAAAATGAATTAAAAACAATCAACTCGCTCATTCTAAATATTAAAAAACGGTTAGAAGCACACCAATCACTTAGCCAAAAACAAATTATTAGCCAAAAAGAATTTCTAGAGCAAGAACGCGAATTACTTATTGCTGAAAAAGAAAAAACAACCAAACTATCCGAGTTATCTATTTTAGATAGTCAACATCATGCATTAGTTAAAAAAAGAGATCGGATAAAAGCACAAAAAAACCAAGAATGGGATGAAAAATATAAGCAAGCCGCTTTTAAGCAAGTCTCTCTTGACCAAGAGTTATTAAAAAACCAAGAAAGAAATCAGCTTGAAATTATTCGAGCTCCCGTTGATGGTACTGTTCAGCAGCTTACCACATACACAATTGGTGCTGTCCTCCAACCTGCACAGCAATTAATGGCTATTGTCCCGAATAACGATGTCCAGCTCGCTGAAATTAAGATTCTGAATAAAGATATTGGATTCATTCATGAAGGGTTAAAAGCCGAAGTCAAAATAGATGCATTTCCTTATACCCGCTATGGGACGGTTGATGGTGAAATTCTTTCAATTTCAAGGGATAGTACTCAAGATGAAAATTTGGGGTTGGTTTATTTAGGGCAAATTGGCCTACATCAAAAATCATTGCTGGTTGAAGGCGAAAAAATTGAGCTCACTCCGGGTCTTTCCATTGTGGCAGAAATTAAAACCGATAAACGGCGTGTTATCGATTACCTTCTTAGCCCGATTAACGAATATACCTCGAATGCTATGAGAGAAAAATAATCATGGAACAGATGAATAATAACGGCTTGGAAGCCATCGTTTGGATAGCTAATTACTACAAAAAAAACGTAACAAAAGAGCAACTCCATCATGCTATAGGACTGCAAGCTACCTCACCTACAGAATGGGATATCCGGGAGTGTGCTCATACTTTAGGGTATGAAACTGAGCTCATATCACTATCTCGCTCACAATTAAATTCACTCCCACTACCTGCATTGGTTTATTTTGAGGGTACGTGGAAAATTTTAGATAACAAAAACGAAATTGTGTTTATCAACCCAGAGAATGACGAGCAGCAAGCTATCCATGATATTACGTTCAATACACATGCTCAGTTGGATATTTTGTTAATTAAGGAACAGCAAGAAACAGAGCAAAAAAAAGCTTTTGGTTTCAGTTGGTTCGTTCCCTCGATATTACGCCAATATAGTAAACTGCGAAATATTTTCATTCTTTCAGCTGTTATCCAATTATTTGCATTAATCAGCCCACTTTTATTTCAAAACCTTGTCGATAAGGTTTTGGTTGGACGAAGTATTTCCAACTTACACGTCATTGCTATCGCGATTTTTGCGATAGCAATTATGGAGCCCACCTATGCATTTTTACGCAACAAAATATTTAGCCACACAAGCAGCCAAATAAGTGCTGAACTATCAGGGAAAATATACCGCCATCTCATGGCGTTGCCATTAAATTATTTTAAATTGAGGCCAACTGGAAAAATCATTGCACGAGTTCGTGAGCTCGCCCATATTCGACAATTCCTCACTGGCTCAACCTTAATGTTGTTTATTGATTTTATCTTTGTCATCATTTTTATTGCTGTCTTATTTTCCTACAGTTCTCTTATGGCTTGGATTTTAATGGGCTCTATGGGGGTATTTTTTATTTTATGGATGATACTAGGCCCTATAATTCGTCAACAAACAGAAAAAGCCTATCAAGCCGACGAGAATGGACTGACCTTTCTGACCGAAAGTATTACGGGAATAGAAACAATAAAAACAACAGCCACTGAAAAATATTTTAACCAACGATGGAAAAAAATATTCAGTAAACAGCTCATTCAAAACTTCAAAGTCTCCATGCGCAGCGAAATCGCAGGGCAGATAATGACCCTAGTCAGCAAAGTCACCACAGCAATACTTCTATGGGTTGGTGTTAAAGAAGTTTTAAATGGTGGAATTAGCCCAGGCGAATTAGTTGCTTTTAACATGCTAAGTGCTCATGTAACACAACCTGTTTTACGATTTGCTCAAGTTTGGCAGGATTTTCAACACACAATCATCTCTCTGCGCCGTGTAGGTGACATTTTGGATAAGCCCGTTGAAAATGAACGTCAAGGGATTGCAAGCTCAGCAGCAATACAAGGTAAAATTGAATTACAAAATATCCGTTTTCGTTACCAACCAGACACCCCTGAAGTGCTCAATAATTTAACCTTATCCATTAAAGCTGGTGAGTTTATTGGGATAACTGGGCCATCTGGCTCAGGAAAAAGTACACTAACGAAATTACTACAACGCCTTTATGTTCCACAACACGGTCAAGTGATTATCGATGGGATGGACTTAGCTGCTGCAGATACGGTTTCATTGCGCCGAAGAATGAGTATAGTTTTACAAGAAAGTACGCTATTTGTTGGGTCAATTGCCGAAAATATTCGGTTAAGCGTCCCCCAAGCATCTCAAGAACAAGTCATTCAAGCCGCACAATTAGCAGGCGCTTATGATTTTATTATGTCTTTACCTGATAACTTCGATTACCAACTGTCTGAAAAAGGGGTAAACCTCTCAGGAGGACAACGCCAACGAGTCGCTCTTGCTCGCGCTTTGCTCACCGAGCCAGATATACTGATCCTCGACGAAGCCACTTCTGCGCTCGATTATGAGTCTGAGGCTGCCATTATGGCGAATATGCCATTGATTACTCAGGGAAGAACAGTCATCAGTATTGCTCATCGGTTAAATACCATTCAACACGCAGATAGAATTTGTGTGATCTGTCATGGGGAAGTTACTGAAATAGGCACACATACTGACTTACTTCAATCTAGTGGGCTTTACGCCAATTTGTGGCAACAACAAACACAATAAATGCTTTAAAAAGCATCACTAACATAACAAGTGGTGCTTTTTTCTTAAAAGCGCGCTTTTTTTCGCCAATCAAACCTATTCCCTCGCCTCGCAGCTATAGCACTAGGGGATTAGCTAGGGTATTATGGCGCGCTGAATTATTGGCACACCCTTTTAGCAATTATAGACATGGCAAAAGAACAAACTGATCGTACTACTCTGGATTTGTTCGCTGAGGAACGAAGGCCTGGGCGACCTAAGACAAGCCCGCTATCACGGGATGAACAATTAAGGATCAACAAACGCAATCAATTAAAACGCGATAAAGTGAAAGGATTACGCAGAGTTGAACTTAAACTAAATGAAGACGCTGTAACTATACTGAATCAGTTAGCTGAAGAAAAAAACATAAGCCGCAGTGAATTAATAGAAGAAATCTTGATGTCACAACTTCAACAAGTTGATGAGACAATACTCAAGTAGCGCTATCTTAGTAAATCACACAAATTTGACAGACTTATAAAAGTTTTTTCGCCAGAATAAGGCATAAAATTCTATTTATTTTCGTTCTAAATGAGTTCTAGAAGTTGAGAAATTCCTTCTTTCTCTCTTAGAAAAACAAGAGGTTAATCAGTTTATGGCAGTCATCGGTATTTTCTTCGGAAGTGATACAGGTAACACAGAAAATATTGCCAAAATGATCCAAGAAAGATTAGGCAAAGATGTAGCAGAAGTTCACGACATTGCTAAATGCAGCAAAGAAGACATTGAAGCTTTTGACATTCTACTTCTTGGTATTCCAACTTGGTATTATGGCGAAGCACAATGCGATTGGGATGACTTTTTCCCAACGTTAGAAGAAATTGACTTTGATGGTAAACTTGTCGCTCTTTTCGGTTGTGGAGACCAAGAAGACTACGCAGAATATTTCTGTGATGCGATGGGTACCATTCGCGACATCATCGAACCAAGAGGCGCGGTGATTGTTGGGCACTGGCCAACCGAAGGCTACCATTTTGAAGTTTCAAAAGGTATGGCAGATGACAACCACTTTATCGGCTTAGCAATTGATGAAGACCGCCAACCTGAGTTAACAGATGAACGAGTGGATGCCTGGGTCAAACAAATCTCTGAAGAAATGTCATTAGCTGAAATTCTTGGCTAGTCGATTAAAAATAAGCATTACTCATAGACTGAACGCCTTTCCGCTCAAAGTGCACCACCGCGGAACATCATTCGGCCTAAAATAATCGATTAAATATCCTAATTGGATAGACTTATAAGAGATTATCAAAATAATGAGACAATACATGGTTTCTATTTTTATTTTCCATGCCTATAATTGTAAATCAGTTTAGAAGACAACTGGATTTATGTTAAAAATGTCTCATTATTGTTAAATTTATGATTTAAGATACAGGACAAACCCGCATGACAGACAACAATAAAGCATTGAAAAATGCTGGACTCAAAGTCACTCTTCCAAGACTTAAGATTTTGGAAGTACTTCAGGAGCCTGAGTGCCACCACGTCAGTGCGGAAGATCTCTATAAAAAGCTGATTGATATGGGCGAAGAGATCGGGCTAGCGACTGTATACCGTGTATTGAACCAATTTGATGATGCAGGTATCGTTACGCGCCATAATTTCGAGGGTGGAAAATCCGTATTCGAATTAACTCAGCAACATCACCATGACCACTTAATTTGTTTAGATTGTGGTAAAGTGATTGAGTTTACTGATGAATCGATTGAAACTCGCCAAAAAAATATCGCTGCTCGTCACGGTATTAAGCTGTCTAACCACAGTTTATACTTATACGGCCACTGTGCTGATGGTGATTGCCGCGATAACGCTGACGCACACGAAGCAAAAGAGTAATAGTTTAATCACTATTATACCTTGATAGTAACCCATTCTTTAAAAGCCTGATAACAACCATTATCAGGCTTTTTTATTGTGTCAATTCGCCGATAAATTAAGCATTCTCAGTTAGAATATCCATAATCTCTCTTATTCACTTTATATTTATCACTAAAATATGTCGTTAAGGTGAAATATTGAAGTGTTCTATAATAAGTTGCAATTCACTTCAAATCCTTTATATTACTTGGCTGATAAACTCACCTTCTCTATTTGAGAATATTTACAATGATATCATAGTGATGCATAACGTTATTTAGAGTATGCGTTGCATCTATTTTTCATATCACTGTCATATGATTTATCTAATTAATGTCTATAATAAGTTCAATATATTACGACCTAAATTTCGGCTTGCTTTAATTTAATAAGCTAAGTAAATGTAATGAGAAAGTTAAATTACAATTCCACGATGTAATTCATGTATTTTTAGCTAGACTTATTTGGATTGCTCTCGTACTTCGTAAGAGATTAACTGATGAAAAAAACATATCTTTTCATTAATACTAGTTTTTTCTTCTGGTTTCTTACTTTAATAGGATGGTTTTTTCGTCATACAGCCATCACCTTATTTTCATTTGTATTATCAATTCTGTTCTTGATCTTATACTTCAATCAAAAAAAGGTAAGTAAAATGTTCACCAAAAGACAAAACAAACAAACCCCTGAAGAAACCCCTACCATTCGTGAACCTGAAATTACTTCTAAGATAGAAGAACACGTTACGATATCAACGCCAACCCTTAGTGAAGAAAAATCGAATACGATAATTTCGAGGGATGTGATGTTTGAAGGTAATATTACCTCTAATGAGCAGGTCCACATTTATGGCAAAGTCGTTGGTAATATTACAGGGAAAGATAATACCGTTAAAGTTATGCTAAATGGCCAAGTAACGGGCAATATCACTTGTAAGGAACTGATTATTAATGGTCGAATTGAAGGGGAGTGTATCTCTGAATCCATTAGTATCGAAAATAACGGCGAAGTTCATGGGACGATTCACTACAGCAGTTTATCGATTAAAAAAGGCGGGATCCTTTCGGGGCAAGCTAAAGTCAAAAATAGTGTTACTCATACGGATAAAGTCACGCAATTAAAAGATAAAGTAAAACATGATGCGCCTATCATCAATAATGAAGGTGATAAAGGAATTGCTTCGTTATAAACATTTATTTTTCTACACTAGGATAATGACTGAATAATAAAAATAAGGTGAATGTAATCCACCTTATTTTTAATTTTCAAACTCGTAATATAAGTGTATTTTCTTATTTTATTTATCGGTTTGATACTACATAAATATGCTATGTGCATTTTAGTTGGCTACCATCATACTTATTACAATGGTAACCGCTATCTATTTAACTCATTAAAAAATCGTAAATGGCATCATCACCATAAACTTAATATCTTTTTCATCTTGGAAGATATTTCCATAACCACCACCATAGCTAGGAATATCGGTATGGTTATCGTATTTGGTGAAGTGTAATTTAAAGAGAGTATCTTTTGCTCGGCCTGTTTGGACGGTGTATAAAATATCAAAGTTCCACGCACTTTCTTTTAAACGTACATCTTGGGCATATTGAGAATTCGTACTTGGCTTCGCATCCCAACCATAAATATAGGATGTACCCACTTTCCAGCCTGCAAGATCCCAATTTTTAAGATCGTACATTACACCTGCGTACAAGGCTTTTTCATTATTGGCGTTCCAGTCTGAACGACCATCCCACCAAATATCCATACGCCCATTGGATGTCGCCCAGCCCGGCGTCATACGTTGCAAGAAGTAGCCTTGATTACCTTCCGCTTTAACATAGGTTCCCTCAACTTTAAAATCAAACTGTTCATAGGTATAGCCTAATGTCATCGCTTGCAACCACGCTAAGCCATCATAAACATCATTGACACCGCCATCAGAAACTTTATCTTTAGAACCATAAAATTGATATGAGAGACGCAAATCGCGTTCAGCTACAGGCACAGCATATGAGACCTTAGCAAAATACTGATCCATATAGTCTTTTGCTTGTCCATAAGCCCCTTCTAATACTAAGTTATTTTTAAAATCATATTTAAACCCAATAGAATGCAAATAACTGATCCCTGTTTTGCCATCCGCTTCACGGAAATCATACATTGAGCGGTACCATGGCGCCTTATAACGGTCTGTCCACATATAGGACATGCTCAGCTCACCATTTTGCTCAAAATCAAATACACCACCGACTTCCAAACCACGATAAGTCCCCGGCATGTAGCTCCAGTGTGAAGCTAATAATGTTTGCCCAGTAGGCTGAATATAACCCCCTCTTCCCCAGAAAGGACCATATTTCAGTTTTGCAGCAGCTTTATAAAACGTTACACCACTACGGTCGCCTGTCCATTTTTCATCCCAACGTGATTTAGCATCACTAAATCCAATCTCATTGGGTGCTGCGGGGCCACTGTTTGATAATTCTATAGCGGTAAAACCTGCTAAATCTAAGCCGATAACATCTTGAAAATAGCCAGATGAAAAGTCTAGACTACCATTGAATGTGGAGTGTTTAAGATTATCTGCATACTTCTTATATTTATCACTATTCGGGTCCAAATCCTTACGAGAACGATCCCTTTGCCAATAATAAAGTCCACCTGTGAGTTTTGAATCTTCAAGGAACTGTTCTGCGTGAGTCATTGGCTGATACGCGATAGGCAGCATCGCGATTGCGATTTTTAAGACGAGCAACTTCCTGCCAGTATTGACATGTTTATTAACCATTCTTGTATTCCTCTAATATTTTTTATGTTTTATTTTTTCGGCCGAAATACGATTTAACTTTCCATTTAAATCTAAATATTCACAATAACTTATGTTATTTGTGATGTGATTAGCCTATTTTTTGCGACGCGAATTATCAACACTGATACTGGCTTTGTTGCCAAAATATGATCAACGGCACATTAATTTTAATTAACAGTCATTATCACACATGATGTTTTTTCGCAGGATGAGGTTCAACCAATTGATTTAATAAAGAAATAAAAGAGGTCTTACGATTCATTTGAATTAGATTAAAACAAATAAATTGCTAATTAGTGATTTAAATTTTCCAATAATGCCGTAATTTTGCGTAGCCTATCACCACATTGACATTAAATATTGAGTTTGCCCCAAAAATTCGCCTCAATTTTACGAACATGCTTCAATTTACTGAAAAATATTTTCATTCCTTGTTTATGGTGAATTACCATAAAATTAACGGGAGACAGAAAACTGCCTCCCGCTACATTAACTCCTAAAACACATTGAGTTTAATATTTCTCAAACATTGCCTGAATTTTCTGCGGATCTTTCGTTTCAGTTAACGCTAATTGTAATAACACACGAGCTTTTTGCGGATTTAACCTTTCCGATGCCACAAAACCATATAAATTATCATCAACCTCTGCATTACGTGTGGTATAGCCTGTTGGAACTCGGCTTGCACGCACCACAACCACATCCTCTTTTGCTGCCTTCGCTAATGCATCAAATACCGTTTTGTACATGTTGCCATTACCAACACCTGCGCTGACAATCCCCTCTACGCCTTCCTCTCTCAATGCCTTAACAGGAGCAGCGGATGCATTGGCATAGTTATAAACGATACCCACCGCGGGTAATTTCTCTAACTTACTCACATCAAATGCGGCCTTATCTCCGCGTGGTTGAGGGGCTTGGAAATAGGTCACTTTACCATCGTGAATAAAGCCCTCAGCACCCGCGTTAACCGCATCAAATGCTTGCACTTCTGTCGTGCTCATTTTCATCACATTGCGGCCTTGAACCACTTTATCGTTCATTGCCATAAGCACACCGCGGTCACCCGCTGACTTATCCGTTGCAAGTACCACTGCGTTATATAAATTTAATGGGCCATCTGCGCCCAGCGCAGTCGATGGTCGCATTGCTCCCACTAATACAATTGGTTTTTTACAATAGGTTGTTAAATCAAGAAAAAAAGCCGTTTCCTCTAGCGTATCTGTTCCGTGAGTGATCACAAATCCGTCAGTTTTATCGCAGTCCTGATTAATTTTTTTCGCCAACGTCAACCAAACTTGGTCGTTCATATCTTGCGAACCGATATTCACCAACTGCTCACCACTTAAATTGGCGATTTTCTTGGTTTCTGGAACCGCATTAATTAACGCATCAATGCCAACTTTACCCGCTTGATAGCTGGAAGACGTAGCCGAATCCCCGCCCCCAGCAATGGTTCCTCCCGTTGCCAATACCGTAATATTCGGTTGAGCAATGGCTGATACGGCAAACAGTGAAACCAGTGTCGCGAGCAGCGCTTTATTTCTGTTTTTCATCCTATTTTCCTTTCATTAATAAACTCCAGTTATTATGTGTATTTATGCTGAATTTATTGTGACCTATATAATTATTTTAGGAGAAATAATGAATATTAAGATGATTTCTCTATGAATGAATAAAAAGCGTGAGGTTGAGACAAAAATCCGTATGATAGCCCGTTTGACACACTCTATTCACAAGTGACTGACAATGAGCCAAACATTTATCCCCGGCAAAGACGCCGCTCTTGAAGACTCCATTGATGCATTCCAAACCAAATTACAAAAATTGGGGTTTGATATTGAAGAAGCGTCATGGTTAAACCCTGTACCAAACGTTTGGTCAGTGCATATTCGCGATAAAGAGTGCCCTCTTTGCTTTACCAATGGTAAAGGTGCGAGCAAGAAAGCCGCTTTAGCCTCTGCCCTTGGTGAGTATTTCGAACGTTTATCGACTAACTACTTCTTTGCTGATTTCTACTTGGGTAAATCCATTTCTGAAGGTGACTTTGTCCACTACCCAAATGAAAAATGGTTCCCATTAACAGAAGATGACAGTCTACCTGAAGGCTTGTTAGACAGTCGTTTGATTAAGTTCTATGACCCTGATGAGGCATTAGCTGCAAGCCAGCTCATTGACCTGCAATCCGGCAATGAAGAACGCGGCATTTGTGCCCTGCCATTTACACGCCAGTCTGATGACAAAACCGTCTATATTCCTATGAATATTGTTGGGAACTTATACGTTTCTAACGGTATGTCCGCAGGTAACACCGCAAACGAAGCGCGTGTACAAGGGCTTTCTGAAGTGTTTGAACGCTTTGTGAAAAACAAAATTATCTCAGAAAGCATCAGCTTACCGACGATCCCAGCAGATGTGATGGCGCGTTATCCAAGCGTAGTTGAAGCTATTGATACCCTTGAAAAAGAAGGCTTCCCAATTTTCTGCTACGACGCGTCATTAGGTGGAAAATACCCTGTCATTTGCGTGGTGCTATTTAACCCGCAAAATGGCACTTGCTTCGCGTCATTCGGCGCACACCCTGACTTTGGTGTTGCCCTTGAGCGTACCGTGACTGAATTATTGCAAGGACGCGGCTTAAAAGACTTAGACGTCTTTAATGCACCGACTTTTGATGATGAAGAAGTCGCTGAGCACACTAACCTTGAAACTCACTTTATTGATTCAAGCGGTTTAATCAGCTGGGATCTGTTCAAAGATGATGCGGATTATGAATTTGCAGATTGGAGCTTCAAAGGCACGACGCAGGAAGAATTTGCAACGCTTATCCGTATTTTCAATACGTTAGATGCCGAAGTTTACATCGCGGATTACAACCATTTAGGCGTTTACGCATGCCGTATTTTAGTACCAGGCATGTCAGATATCTACCCTGTTGAAGATTTGCATATTGCGAACAACGCAATGGGCGCCTACTTGCGTGATACCATTATCGGTTTACCTGATAGCCAATGGGAAAAACAAGACTACCTTGCCCTAATTGAGCAATTAGACGATGACGGTTTAGATGATTTCACCCGTGTACGTGAGCTGCTTGGTTTAGCGGTCGGCAAAGACAATGGCTGGAGCAACCTGCGCATCGGTGAGTTAAAATCGATGTTAGCCCTTGCTGGTGGTGACCTCGAGCAAGCCCTTGCATGGGTTGAGTGGACGCAAGACTTTAACAGTTCAGTGTTCACCCCAGAACGTGCAAACTATTACCGCTGCTTGCAAACATTGCTGCTATTATCGCAAGAAGAAGAAAGAAACCCTGCGCAATACTACAGCGCATTTGTCCGTATGTATGGGCAAGAGGCCGTCGATGCGGCTTCAGCAGCTGTTGCGGGTGAGTCTTGCTTCTACGGTCTGTGGTCAATCGATGATGAGCTAAAAGCACTACCTGCTCACCAAGCGCTGCTTGCTGCTTATGAAAAACTGCAAAAAGCCAAACGCGCTAACGCGTAATTGAGCCAATGTGTTGACGGGAAGCCTTTCCCGTCAACATTTACAGCGTTATCTATTTATATAAATCATAAATCTAATGAACGCTTCCACAGTAAGAAATCAAATTGCTCTAAGCGATCTGCTTTTACTTGATAATCACCACTTGCTGTTTCAATCACCCGTTCAAAAAGCCCCTGACTGATTGTCGGTAGAGGTACACCATCAATAATTGGCCCACAATCATAATCAATCATGTCAGATAGGCGTTCCGCTATCGCACTGTTAGTGGAAATTTTTAACACAGGTACAATTGGGTTACCCGTTGGCGTACCTAGCCCCGTCGAAAAAACAACCACATTGCAACCTGCGGCGACAAGGCCTGTTACTGCATCCACATCATTCCCCGGCGTACAAACTAGTGACAATCCGCTCTCTGGCATGGGTTCTGCATAATCACACACTGCACTTATGGGTGAAGTACCGCCTTTTTTAGCCGCACCAGTGGATTTTATCGCATCAGTAATTAAGCCATCTGCAATATTGCCAGGACTTGGGTTATCCGCGATGGTGGTATTAAAGAAATTTGCCGTTTTTTCATAGCGCTCCATCAATTCGAGAAATTTCTTTTTATCATCGAAAGATACGCAACGTTTCACCATATCCCCTTCTGCACCGCATAATTCAGGGAACTCTGCCAAGCCAGATGCGCCACCTAACGTCACCAACCAATCAGAAACGAGCCCCATCGCAGGGTTACCGGAAATTCCTGAAAAACCATCAGATGCCCCGCATTTCACCCCCAGTTTGAGATGGGATAACGGTACATCGACCCTTGGTTGCGGCTTAACTTCTTTCATGCACTCATAGGTTTGTCTGAGTGCTGTTTGCATCATTTCTTCTTCGCTATTCCATTCTTGCTGGCGAAAATAGAGTGCGGGTTTATCAAAATTTGGGTTACGAGCAGCCAGTGACTCTTTAAACATTTTACGCTGCGCTTTTTCACACCCTAAACTAAATACCGTAATACCAATCACATTGGGGTGATCTGCATAAGCCGCCAGTACATCACACATGGTTTTACTGTCCGATGTTGCACCACCACAGCCGCTGGTGACAGTAATGCATCGAACCCCTTCAATATGCGGAAAAAGCTTTGGTTTTGCTGCCGGCACTTGCGTTCCTGCAGTTAAGTCTAACGCAAAGCTTTTCAAACTGTTATTGGTATAACCTAACGCATCATTCAAAGCATCGGTTAACTTCGTCACATTGCGGTTTTCGCAAAATACTAACGGAAAAATTAACCAGTAATTCGCTGTACCTACACGCCCATCATCCCGTACATACCCTTGGAAAGTACGGTTTTCATAAGCAGAAACATCGGGAGATTTCCATTCGTATGGTGAATCATTTTCTAAGGAAACGGGAGCTGCATAATGGCGAATATTATCCACCGTAATGGCCTCCCCTTTGGCGATTGGCTGAGTCGCTTTGCCCACTGCCGTGCCATACATGGATACTACACCATCGACGGCTACCGCTTCTAATGCAAATTTGTGTTTGGCCTTCACATCGGTAACTAAAGCAATTTCTTCATTGCCCCAGTGGTAAACTTCCCCTGCCTGTAGGTCTTTCAAGGCAACAATCAGGTTGTCGCTTTCATCAATTCGTAAAATCTTTTGCATGTCACACCTTCCAATTGTTGCCTTTAATTTGACGACAAAACTCTATGGTCATTTTTATGAGAATTCTTTTTGAGAAGTGCAATTAATACAGCACAACCCACGGTTATCACAGACAATGTCATGATCCCCGCCGTGTTGCTGTTCATCATTTTATCCACTTCAACACGGATGATAGGCGCAAGGAATGAACAAAACGCCCCCATAGTGGTACAAAAACCGATCCCCGCGGCTAATGCTGGGCCACTAAGTAATTGAGGTGGAAACGTCCAAAATACAGGTTGAACCGATAAAAAACCCACTGCACTTAAGCACAGTGCCGCAATGGCAAAAACAGGGCTGGCAAATGCAGATAACGCTAGGCCTACTGCCGCAGCTAACATGCATAGAACAGAAATTTCAACACGACGTGTTGGATGGCGATCGGCAAAACGTGGAATATAGTAGACACCAAAAGCCGAACAAGCCCATGGGATAGCAGCCACCAGCGATTGTTTGAACCCTAAGCTTGCCCCCATTAACGAGGCCACTTGGGAAGGCAAAAAGAACATCAAACCATACACAGATATTTGGATGGTGCCGTAAATCAGTGCAAGGTGCCACACTTTGGCATTTTTAAGTGCTGAAAGGACTGAAGTGGTTTCTGTTTTTGCATTTTCTTTCGCAAGCTGCTCTGTTAACGCTTTTTTCTCTTCGTCGGTTAAAAAACGTGCCTTTTCAGGGCTATCATCCAGATAAAAGAAGGCAAAAATACCAATAACAACTGCTGGCAAACCTTCGATAACAAACATCCAGAACCAGCCCGGACGCCCTAACCAGCCATGTAGCTCTAATAATGCGCCAGAAAGTGGAGACCCCAAAGTCAATGCGAGAGGAACGCCTAAAACAAAGATACCAATCACCGAGCCACGGACATTATTCGGAAAATAGATTGATGCTAATAATAAAATCCCTGGATAGAAACCCGCTTCCCCTAACCCCAATAAAAAGCGCAAAATAATAAATTGCGTTTCATTGGTGACAAAGCCTGTCATCGCAGACAGCACGCCCCAGATGATGGTGGTGATACTCAACCATTTTTGAGCGCCAATTTTGTTTAAAATTAGGTTTGCGGGGATACCAAATAACGCATAGGCCGCAAAGAAAATCCCTGCCCCAAACGCAAATGCAGAGTCCGATAACCCGATGTCTAACTGCATGGCATCTTTGGCAAAGCCAACATTCACTCGGTCAATAAATGCAACGAAATACAAAATAAACATCAGGGGTACTAAACGCTTCCACGACTTTTTAATCGCGGAGTTTAAAACAGGATTGTTATAAGCTTGTGTTGTCGCCATGATATTTTTCCCTGTCGGTAAGATGTTCTATTGTGTTGTTATAGGAAAGATCAGAGCGGTAAATCAGCCAGTGCTAATAATTGCTGAAGTTGCTCTGTCTGTACACTGTTCAATCCAATAAAGGGTGAGGTACAACGGTCTGAATTAATTATTCCTTTCAATTGCAACGCTTTTTTAAAGGTTGGAATAAACGGAGAATTCACGCCATAAATGGCCATCAGTTGGTCAACACGTTGTTGATGTTTAGCGACAAGCGCTAAATCACCTTTTGCAAAGGCTTGCATCCATGAAGAAAAAAATTGTGGAATAATATTTGAAAGCCCACCAATACAACCACTTCCACCCGATAACACCACATGAGCAAAATTGTTGTCGTAACCTGCGTAGACTTCAAAGTGAGGAATGCGGGATTTCACTACATCAATAACTTGCGCCGTATGATTTGTATCTGGAATGGTATCTTTCAAGCCAATAATATGAGGGTATTTATCTGCTAAGCGTAAACACACTTCAGGGGATACGGAATACCCTGTACGCTCAGGGAAGTTATAAATAAAGATTTTTGCTGACGTTTTTTCCGCTATGGTGCTGTAAAAGCGAAATACGCCCTCGTCATCCAATGGGAAATAATATGGGCTAATAATCATCACCCCATCAACCCCTTGCTCGTTCGCATAATTAGCAAGTTCAATCGATTCATTGACATCCAACCGGCTCGCCCCTGCATAGACCTTCATATCCCCTTTAGGGTAATCACCACAAAGGTCAATCAGGGCTTTCGAACTGTTCATGTCTAACGCAAAAAATTCCCCTGTACTGCCCATCGTGACAAAACCCGATACTTTTCCACTTAGTGAATCATAGACTTGTCGATTCTGTTCCGTATCAACGCGGCCTTTGTCATCAAAAATTGTTACAACGGGGGTGATATAGCGACTTTCCATACTCAACTGCTCCATTTCGTTATTGTTCATATATACAAACCTTATTCATAAATAAAAACAACAATAAACAACCATGAAAAATGGATTGAGTCAAATTTGAACAAGGTCAAAATAAAAATGCTTTAATTAATTGATTTAAATGATATAAACATGAGTTTATTGCTTGTATTAAAAACAAAAAGATCATTTTTTATTGGTAAATTTTGAACAGGATCACGACTTTTGCCATCAAGCGCACAATGTCATTGGATAGATTTAGAAAAGAAATGGGTTTTTGTGAGTGATTTACATAGTGCAGTTTTGAACCTAGAATAGCGGCACAATTAATCAGGGAGGTGGTTCAATGTCTACGGGGCACATGCCGACAATTCGTGTTTTAGAGGTACTTCAAGTATTAGCAGCTGAAAACACAGGGCTATCTTTAACACAACTTTCTGATAAAACAGGCATTTTAAAAGGGACTATTTACCCTATTCTAAAAACGTTGGTTGAGCACCGTTATATTAATTACGATGATAACAGCCAGCTTTATTACCTTGGCATCGCCTGTTCTATTCTTTCTCGGGTTTTCTTCGAAAAATCGTATTGGCTGAAAATGATCCACCGAGAAATGGGGTTGATTGTTGAGCAGTGTAACGAAGTTTGCCAAATGGGCATTTTAGATGGTGCTGATGTCCTGTATATTGATAAAGTACAATCTGCACAAAAAGTCCAGTTAGTGTCCAGTATTGGCACCCGCCTACCCGCTATCTATTCTGCGCTAGGTAAAGCAATGATTTTTAACTACAGTGATGAACAAATTTCCCAGCTTTATCCCACAGGTTTCACGCCGCTGACGCAATACAGTGTTCACTCCCTGCCACAATTACGTGAGCAACTAAATGCAGTAAAAGAAAATGGTTATGCCATTGATAATAAAGAAATCAATGAAGAAACTATTTGCTATGCGGTTGCATTGCGCCAACGAAATAAAATTATTGCTGCTATCAGTGTGTCTATCCCCACCTTCCGTGGTAGTAATGAAAAAATTGCCCAAGTCATTGAAACGCTGTTAACGAGCCGTGAACGCATCGAACAAGAACTTAACACGCTAGATAATATTGAATTTTATAGATAATAAAAATTCAATATTAGCAAATATAGTCTAAAATGATCTGGAACAAAGGTTTCCAAATGCCATATTATTTTATTGATTGTTAGCAAAATATGACAATTTAGCGTGAATGTAACAGGCAGTTTCTGAGGTTTATATCAATAAATCCAGTGCTAAATTCAGACATAAGTTAAATACCGTAGCAAAGGGTTCATATTGCACTTAAATAATTAACATTTATATGCATATTTTCACTTTCAATGTCGCTAAAAATGCTCTTTATAAAAATTTTTAATAAAATTTAAAATATATTTAATTTATATTTTTCAATTGGTTAGATTGCAAATTAACAATTTATTAACCATTTAAGGGGTATTCTCGCGAGTGTTCATGATCCATATCAAATTTCTCACTTATCCCCTTTGTTACTATTATTGCGTGCTATAATTAATCAACTTTGTAAGAGAGTGTTAGTATGAAAGCTGACAACCCTTTTAATTTATTACCACCTGCTGTAATGGCGCAAGTCGCGGATGATGCTGGCTTTTATAAAGCGAACAAACATCCTGTGATTACTTACTTGTCAGCATTCACTGCCGGTATTTTTATTTCTATTGCTTTTGTTTTCTATATTACTGCAACAACTGGGGCTGCCGACGCACCGTACGGCTTTACCAAACTGATTGGCGGGATTTGTTTCTCACTCGGTTTAATGTTAGTCGTTGTTTGTGGTGCCGACCTTTTCACTTCCACTGTCTTAACTATCGTTTCTAAAGCCACAGGTAAAATTACTTGGGGGCAAATGTTCCGCAATTGGTTCAATGTGTATATTGGCAACCTAATTGGTGCGCTATTCTTTGTCGCTATTATTTGGTTTGCGGGGCAATACACCGCGGCTAATGGCCTGTGGGGACTTAATGTCTTACAAACCAGTAGCCATAAATTGCACCATACCTTTGTTGAAGCAGTTGCACTCGGAATTTTAGCAAATTTAATGGTTTGTCTGGCTGTTTGGATGAGTTATTCAGGACGCAGTTTAACCGACAAACTGGTTGTTTTAGTTCTCCCTGTTGCGATGTTTGTCGCCAGCGGGTTTGAGCATAGCATCGCAAACATGTTTATGATCCCATTGGGGATTATGATTAAAGAATTCGCTCCAGCTGAATATTGGACACAAATCAATATGGCACCTGAGCAGTTTTCACACTTAACGATTGGAAATTTTATTACAGATAACTTAATTCCAGTCACTATCGGAAATATTATTGGCGGCGCGCTTTTAGTCGGCCTCATTTATTGGTTTATGCATTTACGCGGTGGCCAAAAACATTAATCGCCACTGACACACACGAAAAGATTTATTAAGATCCCTAAAAGATCCACTGTTAAAAGGTAAAAGTATCATGTCCGAATTAAATGAAAAATTCGCTTTAGCATGGCAAGGTTTTAACCAAGGTGACTGGCAGAAAAACGTCAACGTACGTGACTTCATCCAGAAAAACTACACTCCATATGAAGGTGATGAATCTTTCTTAGCAGGCTCTACCCCAGCAACTGACTCGCTGTGGGATAAAGTTATGGAAGGGATCAAAATCGAAAACCGCACACATGCGCCTGTTGATTTTGATACAGATGTTGCTTCAACCATCACTTCCCATGATGCAGGTTACATTACTAAAGAATTAGAAAAAGTCGTTGGTTTACAAACTGATGAACCTCTGAAACGCGGTCTTATCCCGTTCGGCGGTATCAAAATGGTTGAAAGCTCATGTAAAGCCTACGACCGTACATTAGACCCAACTGTGAAAAAAATCTTCACAGAATACCGTAAAACTCATAACCAAGGTGTTTTCGACGTTTATACGCCAGACATCTTAAAATGCCGTAAATCAGGTGTGTTAACCGGTTTACCAGATGCATACGGTCGTGGTCGTATCATCGGTGACTACCGTCGCGTTGCGCTGTACGGTATTGATTTCCTGATGAAAGACAAGTTCCAACAATTCACTTCTCTACAAGAAAAATTAGAGAAAGGTGAAGATTTACAAATGACTATCCAACTGCGCGAAGAAATTGCTGAACAGCACCGTGCACTGGGTCAAATGAAAGAAATGGCTGCAAAATACGGTTACGATATTTCTGCGCCAGCAACTAACGCACAAGAAGCAGTACAGTGGACTTACTTTGGCTATTTAGCTGCGGTTAAATCACAAAACGGTGCGGCAATGTCATTTGGTCGTGTTTCTACTTTCTTAGACGTGTATATCCAACGCGATATCGAAGAAGGCAAAATCACTGAGCAAGAAGCGCAAGAACTGATTGACCACTTAGTCATGAAGCTGCGTATGGTCCGTTTCTTACGTACCCCTGAATACGATGAGCTGTTCTCTGGTGACCCAATTTGGGCAACAGAATCTTTAGCAGGTATGGGTCTTGATGGCCGTACACTGGTAACGAAAAGTACTTTCCGTTTCTTGAACACACTGTATACCATGGGCCCATCTCCTGAGCCAAACATGACTATCCTGTGGTCAGAAAAACTGCCAATGAATTTCAAAAAATTCGCGGCGAAAGTGTCTATCGATACCTCATCAGTTCAGTACGAAAATGATGACCTGATGCGTCCTGACTTTGATAACGACGACTATGCAATCGCATGTTGCGTTAGCCCAATGATTGTGGGTAAACAAATGCAGTTCTTCGGTGCTCGCGCTAACTTAGCGAAAACCATGCTGTATACCATCAATGGTGGTGTGGACGAAAAACTGAAAATGCAAGTGGGCCCTAAACACGCGCCAATCATGGATGAAGTCCTTGATTTCGATACCGTGATGGACAAAATGGACCACTTTATGGATTGGTTAGCGACGCAATACGTCACTGCGTTGAACATCATCCACTACATGCACGATAAATACAGCTATGAAGCATCGCTGATGGCTCTGCATGACCGTGATGTTTACCGTACAATGGCATGTGGTATCGCAGGTCTGTCTGTTGCTGCTGACTCACTGTCTGCTATCAAATACGCAAAAGTTAAACCTATCCGTGACGAAGACGGCATCGCTGTTGACTTCGAAATCGAAGGTGAATACCCACAATTTGGTAACAATGACTCACGTGTTGATGACATCGCTTGTGACTTAGTTGAACGTTTCATGAAGAAAATTCAGAAACTGCAAACTTACCGTAACGCGGTACCAACTCAGTCAATTCTGACCATCACGTCAAACGTTGTGTATGGTAAGAAAACAGGTAACACACCAGATGGTCGTCGCTCAGGTGCGCCATTCGGACCAGGTGCAAACCCAATGCACGGCCGTGACCAAAAAGGTGCTGTAGCCTCTCTGACTTCTGTTGCTAAACTGCCATTTGCTTACGCAAAAGACGGTATCTCTTATACCTTCTCTATCGTACCAAATGCGTTAGGTAAAGATGACGATGTTCGTAAAACTAACTTAGCAGGTCTGATGGATGGTTACTTCCACCACGAAGCGTCTATTGAAGGCGGCCAGCACCTGAACGTTAACGTTATGAACCGTGAAATGCTGTTAGAAGCGATGGAAAACCCAGAGAAATATCCACAGCTGACTATCCGTGTATCAGGTTATGCAGTGCGTTTTAACTCACTGACTAAAGAACAACAGCAAGACGTTATTACTCGTACTTTCACAAGTTCAATGTAATAATTAGCTCATTAAAATAAAGTAAATTAAAGACCCCGCTTTATGGGGTCTTTTTATCTATACTGTCAGTAAAAGACTACAAATCACTATTTTATGCATAAAGTCTTAGAAGTATGACGGATATTTTGGAGTACCTGCTATGTCTGCCGAAATTATTACAACAACCGATATCACTAAAACGGAAGCTCCAGCAACATTAGGCCGTATTCATTCATTTGAATCTTGTGGCACTGTTGATGGTCCCGGTATTCGTTTTATTGTCTTTTTCCAAGGCTGCTTAATGCGTTGCCTGTATTGCCACAATCGCGATACTTGGGATACCCATGGCGGCAATATTGTCACCGTCGATGAATTAATGAAAGAAGCGGTCACTTATCGCCACTTTATGAATGCTACGGGCGGTGGTGTCACGGCCTCTGGTGGTGAAGCTATTTTACAAGCCGAGTTCGTTCGTGATTGGTTCCGCGCCTGTAAAAAAGAGAATATCCACACTTGTTTAGATACTAACGGCTTTGTCCGTCGTTATGATCCTGTGATTGACGAACTAATGGATGTTACTGATTTGGTGATGTTAGATTTAAAACAAATCAACGATGACATTCACCAAAAATTAGTCGGTGTATCCAATCACCGCACTTTAGAATTTGCGCAATATTTAGCTAAACGTAATCAAAAAACGTGGGTGCGATAT
This sequence comes from Providencia sp. R33, assembly GCF_019343475.1. Classification (NCBI taxonomy): domain Bacteria; kingdom Pseudomonadati; phylum Pseudomonadota; class Gammaproteobacteria; order Enterobacterales; family Morganellaceae; genus Providencia; species Providencia sp. R33. Next base: position 2,373,851 of record NZ_CP072453.1, read on the forward strand.
GTTGTAGTACCAGGCTGGAGCGATGACGACCATTCGGTGCATCTGCTCGGTGAATTTACCAAAGACATGAGCAATATCGAAAAAATCGAATTATTGCCTTACCATGAACTTGGTAAACACAAATGGGAAACCATGGGTGAAGAATACAAACTAGATGGGGTTAAACCACCGTCAAAAGAAGTGATGGAACGCGTCAAAAATATCCTTGAAAGTTATGGCCATAAAGTCATGTACTAACCAATTTGAGGCTCCTAATAGAGCCTCTTCTTTATCTGCCATTATTCCTATCTAAATAAAGGTAAATGACCAATAAGCTGAGTCACTGCCTTTTTATTTCCCACCAACCCAATTCCCGCCAACTGAATATTTTTATATTCGTGTTCTGATAGTTTTTGCTGATACTCATCATAAGTTCGGCACGACTGCGCCAATAAACTAAAAGGTATGATATAAATTTCACTTTCCTTTAATGCCGCCATTTCTATATCTTTAATATATTGTTCTGGTGATTTTAAAATCGGTAAAGGGGCATAAATTACTCCCGGATAATGAATATTATCCGCACTGTTTAAATCCTTCCCCACCATATTGTTAACTTTGTTTCCTAAGCTCACACCAATCACACTAGCTGCATTCATAGCAAGCCCATTAGATAGTTCCTGATTAACCACGATAGCGCAGCGATGCTCAGCTGGATTAAATATCATTCCTGTCCCCTACTGTTTTTAATTATGTTCAATTTCCCAAATATTATGGCATTTAAAGAAAGAAATAGGCTTTCTAACTCAGCTATGGCAAGCTTGTTATTCGGTAATTTTTTTCTCTATTTGGTAAAAAATAGGTAGGAATGTTCATTTATGGTAATTGATAAGACAGAAATAAAAATCCTTTCACTCCTACAAGCGGATGCGCGGATCACCAATCATGAACTGGCTGAAAAAGTGGGCATGTCTGCCTCACCTTGCTGGCGGAGAGTAAAAAAACTTGAAGAAGATAATATTATTCAAGGTTATCGCGCGATCCTAAACCGCAAGAAAATTGGCTTAGGTGTCATGGTATTTGTGCGAGTGATTATTGATAGCGATAGCGAGGCAGAAGCGCAAAAATTTGAACAAGAAGTCAGTGAACTTGAAAATGTTGTCGCTTGTTATAGCATTGGTGGCGATACCGACTTTTTATTACAAGTGGTTTCCCATGATTTAGATTCTTACGCCGATTTTGCGATGTCAGTCATTCGTAGATTACCCGGTATTAAAGAGATGCAAAGTATGTTTGTATTAAAAGAAATCAAACCGCTTGATACTTATCCAATATCTATTTTTGAATAACTTATCGAAGTTTACCTTATTCTTTACAATGGTTATTAGTTATATTTTATTCCACAAAACAACCATTCTCTAGAAATAACCATCCTATTTAAAGTAAAAACAACCCTATATCCAACCAATAAATACCAGTTTTAACAGTCTATAAATTCAAGATAAAGTGAGTAATTACTTTATTACCCTAAAAAATAGTTTATTAAGAAAAAATTAATCAAAAATACCTTACCAGAATAGTCTGCTTTATAATGTATTAACTTATCTGCATACTACAGCCGATAAAGTAAAAGAGTACATATAAACTCACAGACTTTTTTATAATAATTATTGCTAATTCACTACAAAAAATAGGTTCCTTTTTTATCATGAATAATGAAAACTTCAGTGCAGATAACAACCCTGCACCTACAATTAACGCTCAAACTCAAGTTGATACTTTTGTTTTTCACGCTGAGCCTCGCGCTGTTGATGCAGGTGAAGGTGTAAACTGGATCAGCCAATCATGGTCACTGGTTAAAGAAAAACTGGGCATGTGGATCTTAATCAATATCGTATTATTTGCATTGATTCTGATTATCTCCATGATCCCATTCTTAAACTTACTAATCACCTTTATTACCCCAATTTTTGTTGGTGGCATCATCGCTATCAGCGAAAACCAGCGTAAAACTGGCCAAGCAGAAATTGGTTTATTATTCGCAGGTTTCCAAAATAAATTCGGTGCACTGTTTGCTGTTGGTGCCATTAACTTTGCTGCAAACTTAGTCGGTATGATCATCGCCTTTATCATTGGCGGTTCTGCGATGTTTGGCTTATTAATGGAAAGCAACCAATACGGCTCACCATCTGATGCGGCGATTTTAGCATCTTCAGGTTCATTCTTCTTCGCTATCATTGTGATGGCAGTTGCGGGCTTAGTGGGTACAGCGTTAACTTGGTTTGCTCCTGCTCTAGTCATGAACCACGATTTCACTGTTGGTGCTGCAATTTCAGCTAGCCTGCAAGCGGTTAAGAAAAATATCCTACCAGGTATCTTGTTCTTTATCGTTCTGTCTATCTTAATGATTATCTCTGTGATCCCATTAGGCTTAGGCTTATTAGTTTCTATGCCTATTATGTATGTTTGCTATTACAGCAGCTACCGCAGCCTATTTTTCTCACAAGTAAAATAAGCAGTAAAACGAAATAGATTATATTTTGAAAAGGAAAGCTTAGCTTTCCTTTTTTATTATCACACATCCAAGTTCTTCTTTACGCTACAATGATTTTATCAACCTAAATTGAGCTTATCTGCCATGCACTTTGATATAACGGATCTACAGTTGTGTGTAAATATCGCCAATGCAGGCAGCATCACTGGTGGCGCAAGTTTAACGCACATTACGCTGCAATCTGCCAGCGAACGAGTTAGAGGCCTTGAAAGTGAGCTTGGTACCCCCTTATTTATCCGTTCGACCAGAGGTGTTTCTTTATCCAATGCTGGCATTGCTTTTATTGAGCACGCTAATGGCATTTTGCAACGTATTGATTTAATGAAAGATGAAATGCGCCAATATAGCCAAGGGCTACGTGGACATATCAATCTTTTATGTAATGCTTCTGCTCAAATGGAGTTTTTACCTGAACGCATTGGCGCGTATTTACAGCAACAACCGAATATGTCGATATCCGTCAAAGAGATGCCAAGCCATGAAATTGTTACAACTATCAAAAATAAAATGGCCAATATTGGGATCGTTGCAGACTCTACCGATTTATCAGGATTAGCATTTCGCCCTTTTTGTTCGGATGAACTGATTGTACTGGTTCATTATCATCACCCATTAACAGATCAGCAGCATGTGTCATTCAATGATGTTATACATTCAGATTTTATTGGGTTATCTGAAGATAATTCATTACAAAAACATATTGATAACTATGCCAAGCAGCAAGGTTTTCGTTTGAACTATCGAGTTCGCCTTCCTACCCTTGATGCAGTTATGCAACTGGTAGCAAATGAAGTGGGCATTGCCATTATTCCCAAACAGGCAGCACAACGCATTTTATCACCCCAAACAAAAATACTGATACTGACAGAAAAATGGGCACAACGAAAATTGGTTATTTGTGCCCGCGATTTTAATCTGCTTCCTGAATATACCAATGAATTTATTAACTTTTTAATTAATTGGCAAAATAAACCTTAAGGTTTTATCGCCATATACATGCCCAAAAGCACCAATCCACTAAAAAAGCAGCGGCGAAATACGCTTTCATTCATAATTTTGCGCAGGTATTGCCCTAAATACATCCCAATCAATGCAGGGAGTAATGCGATAAAAGACAAACCATAATCGATATACTCTTGTTGACCACTATTCCAAAGTTTAATTGCCAAGGCGAGCGTCGATACGGTGAAGGCTAAGCCAAGCGACTGTATTAATTCATCTTTATTTAGTTTTAGTGTTTGCAAATAAGGCACAGCGGGAATAACAAAAACGCCGGTTGCAGCGGTAATAACCCCGGTAAGGTAACCCACTATTGGTGAAAGCCAACGCTCAGATTTTCCGCTGGAAGGCATCTTTTTTGCCAATAACCCCCAAATACCATAAAGTACTAGCACGCAGCCTAATGCAGGCAATGTCCAAACTGAATTTTCAGTTAAAGAGGGCAAAAAACTCCATAATGTGCCAACAATTATTCCCGCCATCAATCCCCACAGACGTTTTATTAATGCGATAAATTGGGAACCAATAAGTAGTTGCCAAATGTTAGTCACTAAGGAAGGTATGATCAGTATACTTGCCGCAATCGCGGGCTCCATGGTCGTACTCAAAAGCCCCATCGCAATAGTTGGTAACCCTAGCCCAATCACACCTTTAATTATTCCAGCCAATAAAAAAACACCAATCATTATTTCCATTTAATTTATCTCTCATACGTACGATAGCTCACAGACTATCGATAGCTTAGAAGCATCACCATCAGGAATATATTTAGAGGGGGTTAGGTAAATATTGAGGAGGAGGATGGTTGTTTGATTTGGATAAAAAAACCGCCAAGGTTACCCGAGGCGGTTTTTGTGCATAAACTATATGGCGATTAATTAGCCAATATATTCTAAGCCTTTCATATACGGACGTAATACTTCAGGTACTTCAATACGGCCATCAGCTAATTGGTAGTTTTCTAAAATTGCCACCAATGTACGACCTACTGCTAAGCCTGAGCCATTCAACGTGTGAACAAGCTGGGTTTTCTTATCGCTCTTACCGCGGAAACGCGCTTGCATACGACGCGCTTGGAAATCCCACATGTTTGAACAAGAAGAGATTTCACGGTAGGTATTTTGCGCTGGTAACCACACTTCTAAATCGTAAGTTTTACGTGAACCAAAACCGATATCACCAGTACATAAGATCACTTTACGGTATGGTAAGTTCAGTAATTGCAGAACTTTTTCAGCGTGCCCCGTTAGCTCCTCCAGTGCATCCATCGATTTTTCAGGATGAACAATTTGCACTAATTCAACTTTGTCGAACTGGTGCATACGGATAAGACCACGGGTATCACGGCCATAAGAACCTGCTTCTGAACGGAAACATGGCGTGTGAGCGGTCATTTTCAGAGGAAGTGCATCTTCATCTAAAATTTCATCACGAACCAAGTTAGTCACAGGCACTTCAGCAGTTGGGATCAACGCATAAGTGCTGCTATCGGCTTCTTCTTCCAGTGGTTTTGTGTGGAATAAGTCTTCGCCAAATTTCGGCAACTGGCCTGTACCATACAGCGTATCATGGTTAACTAAATACGGAACATACAGTTCTTGGTAACCATGCTGCTCAGTATGTAAATCCAGCATGAACTGGGCTAACGCACGGTGCATACGGGCAACTTGCCCTTTCATCACAACAAAGCGTGCACCAGTCAGTTTAACCGCAGCAGGGAAATCCAAACCGCCTGTTAATTCACCAAGACTAACGTGATCGCGAACTTCGAAATCATACTGGCGAGGCTCGCCCCAGCGCGCAACTTCGACGTTATCAGAGTCATCTCTGCCGTCAGGCACTTGGTCATCTGGAATATTCGGGATACTTAAAGCAATATCACGGATTTCTTGTTGCAGCTTGTCTAACTCTGCCTTCGCAGAATCCAATTTTTCGCCTAATTGGTTAACTTCCAGACGTAATGGCTCAATGTCTTCACCACGTGCTTTAGCCGCACCGATAGTTTTCGATCGCGAGTTACGGTCTGCTTGCAGGGTTTCAGTTTCAACTTGTAAAACTTTGCGGCGTTCTTCGAGTTCACGCAGCTTTTCCACATCAAGGGTAAAACCCCTGCGAGCCAGTTTTTCAGCAACCGCGTCTAGCTCCGTACGCAGTAAATTGGGATCGAGCATGCTTATCCTGTGAGTATTGTGAGTAATAGATGATACTTTTGATGATGCATTCTAGCACCATCAATAAAGTAAAGTATTTCGCTATATAACCTTACCGCATTGCCCAGTTTAGCGGTAGCGTTTTGTGGTACTAATTTGATCCTGTTGGGCTAACCAGTCTAATTTTTCAGCAAATTTGCTTTCTAAGCCACGTTTTGTTGGGTAGTAATAACGGGTTGTTTGCATTGGTTCAGGAAAATAATTCTCACCCGCTGCATAGGCATTAGGCTCATCATGGGCATAACGGTATTCTTTACCCGCTCCCATCTCTTTTAATAGTTTTGTTGGTGCGTTACGTAAGTGATCAGGAACATCATAATCAGGCTGCATTTGCGCATCTTTAATCGCGGCTTTGTATGCCGTGTAGACCGCATTACTTTTAGGTGCGCAAGCTAAATAAACAATGGCTTGAGCGATTGCGCGCTCCCCCTCCGCTGGCCCAACTCGTGTAAAGCAATCCCAAGCAGAAACCGCTACTTGCATTGCACGAGGATCGGCATTCCCGACATCTTCGGAAGCAATGGCTAATAAACGGCGCGCCACATACAACGGATCGCCACCCGCTGTAATGATCCTTGCATACCAATACAGTGCAGCATCTGGTGCTGATCCCCGAACTGATTTATGCAATGCAGAGATCAAATCGTAAAAACGATCGCCTTTGTTATCAAACCGCGCAGTACGTTCACCACTGACTTCTTTGAGTAAATCCGCGGTTAAAAATCGCTGGCCTTGGCTATCGGCTTCAGCCATATCCGCCATCATTTCAAGTAAATTTAGCGATCGCCTTGCATCCCCATTAACAAGCTGCGCTATCATCTTGCGTGTACTATCTGGTAAGACAATATTTTGCCCACCAAGCCCACGAGATGCATCTGCCAGAGCTTGTAATAGCACTTGCTCAATATCGTCCTCTTCTAAGGATTTGAGCAAATAGACTCTTGCACGGGATAACAGTGCTGAATTTAATTCAAATGAAGGGTTTTCAGTTGTCGCGCCAATAAAGGTGATCGTGCCATCTTCAATATGCGGTAAAAAAGCATCTTGTTGGCTTTTATTAAAACGATGAACTTCATCCACAAACAAAATCGTTCTGCGCCCTGCACTGCGGTTCTGACGTGCTTTTTCGATGGATTCGCGGATTTCTTTAATACCTGAAGTCACCGCTGAAATACGTTCAATATCCGCGTGGGCATAATGACCAATGATTTCTGCCAACGTTGTTTTGCCTGTTCCCGGAGGCCCCCATAAAATCATGGAATGCAGATGCCCAGCCTTGATTGCTCTTGGTAAGGGTTTTCCTTCAGCCAGCAAGTGCCGTTGACCAATATATTGCTCAAGAGTTTCGGGCCGCATACGCGCCGCTAAAGGTTGAAATTCATTCTGCGAAAAGTCGAGAGACAGGTTACCCACAATATCCTCTTTATTGCCGCTTAAAGCTAATGACTAACTCGCTAACCACCAGCAGAAAATACCGATGGTTAGCGATAAAAACAGGTTTAAGGCTTATTTTGCACTTGAACGTTGATCGTCCAACGTCACGCCTTTCGGTACTGTAAACTTAAACTTACTGGCATCAACATAGCCATTTTTTTGCTGTTTTAGCTGATAAGCGCTGGTTTGCCCATCTTGCTCAACCGCAGAGAATTTCTCAATAGTGCCTTCAGGCGAAACCGTGATCGAGAATTTTTTCAACGTGCCATTTGTTTGCTTAGGTTTAAGGTCAAATGTATTGCCCTGTTGAATGATTGAGTATTGCTTCCAATCTTTCGGGTCATTACGCGTGATCAATAAAAATGGCGTGTCTTGGGTCGCATCGGCTAAGTTTGTAACAGTCACTTGCTCAACAAATGGGTTATAAAACCATAAATTTTTACCGTCAGAAACTAACACGCTTTCATCAGGGGATGTCATATTCCAGTTAAATAAATTAGGGCGCTCTAACCATAAATCACCGACGCCTTCTTGAACAAGATCACCCTCTGGGCTAGTTACCTTTTGTGAAAAACTGGCTTGAAAACTATTGACCTTATTCAGTCGTGCTTGAAGGTCTTGACTCGCATCAGCCAGTACTTGGCCGATATGTAAACTGAAGGCTAATGCACCTAACAACATCATTTTTTTCATCGAACAAAGACCTTAATATGATTACCTTAAGAGGCGTGATGACGTTATACACCCCTTATATTGAACCCGCAATTAGCACATTAAATTATTAATTTGCTATCCACTTTTAGTGCCCCATTGATGGCGGCGCAAGTACTTCTCGGTTTCCATTGTGGCCTTGTTCGCTGACAATACCTTGGAGTTCCATTTGTTCGACAATTCGCGCAGCACGGTTATAACCAATACGGAATTGACGTTGAACACCCGAAATAGAAACACGTTGTTTATCAATAACAAATTCAACAGCTTGGTCAAACAGTGGGTCAAGTTCTTCGCCGCCACCATCATAACCACCACCTTCGCTATCATCACTGCATGTTGTGATACTATCAATATATTGCGGTTTACCACGCGCTTTCCAATCATTTACCACTGCATGCACTTCTTGGTCACGAACAAACGCACCATGTACACGCACTGGGATTGATGAGTTAGGCGGCAAGTAAAGCATGTCACCCATTCCCAATAGTGATTCTGCGCCACCTTGGTCAAGGATTGTTCGCGAGTCAATTTTGCTCGATACCGTAAAGGCTATACGCGTTGGAATATTGGCTTTAATTAACCCTGTTATGATATCGACTGAAGGGCGCTGAGTCGCGAGAACTAAGTGGATACCTGCCGCACGGGCTTTTTGCGCCAACCTTGCGATTAGCTCTTCCACTTTTTTCCCCGCAGTCATCATCAAGTCTGCAAACTCATCCACCATAACGACGATATAAGGTTCTTTTTTCAGCATTGGATGTTCCGTTTCCATGCTGTCGCCCGGTTTCCAGAATGGGTCTGGAATTGGGCGCTGCATATCTGCCGCAGCTTTAATTTTTTCGTTGTAGCCCGCTAAGTTACGAACGCCTAATGCAGACATCAGTTTATAACGGCGTTCCATCTCGTTGACACACCAACGCAGTGCATTCGCTGCGTCTTTCATGTCTGTGACCACTTCCGTTAATAAGTGTGGGATCCCTTCATATATAGAAAGTTCCAACATTTTCGGGTCGATCATGATAAAGCGCACATCTTCAGGTTTCGCTTTATACAAGATACTGAGGATCATTGCATTGACCCCAACCGATTTACCTGAACCTGTTGTACCCGCCACTAATAAGTGTGGCATTTTCGCTAAATCAGCGACAACAGGATCACCTTCGATATCTTTACCAAGTACAATCGTCAGTGGTGATGGATTTTTTCTAAAATCATCACAATCTAATACTTCGCTTAAATAAACGGTTTGACGTTTTTCATTCGGCAATTCAAGCCCAACATACGGTTTACCGGGTATCACTTCAACGACACGCACAGCCACCGTTGACAATGAACGTGCAAGGTCACGGGATAATGTCGAAATACGGGCGGCTTTAACACCCGGTGCTAAATCAAGCTCAAAACGGGTGATAACAGGCCCAGGTGAGAAGCCGACAACTTCGGCTTTCACGCGGTAATCATTTAACCGAGCTTCAATCAACCTTGCTGTTTGCTCCAGTTTGAACATGTCCACGGGTTCTTCTTGCTCTGGTGGACTTGCCAGTAAATCAAGAGAAGGCATCGGCGTTGTTGGTTTTGGTAATGGCTGGTCATTACGCACCAAGAACGGGTGGAATAAGCTATCTTGCTGTGGCTGCTGTGGCTGCTGTGGCTGCTGTGGCTGCTGTGGCTGCTGTGGCTGCTGTGGCTGCTGTGGCTGCTGTGGCTGCTGTGGCTGCTGTGGCTGCTGTGGCTGCTGTGGCTGCTGTGGCTGCTGTGGCTGCTGTGGCTGCTGTGGCTGCTGTGGCTGCTGTGGCTGCTGTGGCTGCTGTGGCTGCTGTGGCTGCTGTGGCTGCGCAAAAGTGTGCGTTGCAGGCTGGCTATTGCCAAGCCCTGAATACGAATTATTTTGTGGAACCACTGGTGGCTCAACAGCGGTAAACGTTGGCATAAAGAGTGGATCAGCTGGCTTTTCATCCACTAAATCATCTACAGGAGAGAAGCTGTCTAATACTGAAAACTCTTTTCGTAAATCAATCTTCGGTTCAAAACCATCTTCTTCATCATCAAGATGGCTCTCAAAAGTATCACTAGGAACAATAGATGGAATTTCTGGTTCCGCAAATTTATGCGTATTCGCAGATAAATCAGATGAGGATGGCCAACGATGTTCGATTGTTGGTTGCGTCCAAGAGCTGATAGGCGTTTGTTCACCTTGCTCATTCTGTAAAGGCTTAGGTAAATCAATAGGCGCAACTTGCGTAACAGGCGGCTCGTAATCTGAATTATCCACCTCACCGTAACGCTCACGCTGCTGCTCTAAGAATTGAGCGCGTAATAGCTCAGCTTGCTGCGCATCATCACTGTTCTGCTCATCTTCCACATCATTTGTTGACCACTGCTGATAAATTTCTTCGCGTTTAGAGGCTTCTTCTTGGCGACGTTGTAACTCTGCATCTCGCTGTGATGGAATACGAATTCCATACAATTCGCGACGCGTTGGTAAACGCACAGGGTTAGGCCTTGGCAGCTCAGGTTCCATGTTTTGTTTAACCTGCGCATGACGTTCAAGTGCAGCAATGGAGATCCCTGCAGCGGCTAAAGCCGCTGTGTCAGCAACCCGCTCACTCACTGAAGAGCTAACTGCAACATCCCCAATCATTGGTGCGGGTGTAAATAATTCAGAAGAAGACTGAGGAATAAATGTATTTTGTGGCTCAGGAATGACTGGCGTCGATGGCGTGTTAACAACTTCAACGAACGCCTGATTTCCTTGATGTTGTGGCTGAACATCATTGACTGGACTGAACGCCGGCGGTGTTACAGGTACATAATTTGGCGAAGAGACGGCAGGTTCAAATGTCGGTTCTGCTTGTTTCTCAAAACCACCACCTAATTGTGGCTGATAATCATCTGGGACCTCAAAGTGATATGTATTTGGCTCATCCGCTGCTGTGAATGATGGCAATGTATCTAGCTCTGTCGCTGAAGCGACTTCTGGCATTACTACTGGTGCTTCGACATGACGTTGTTCTTCGATCACTTCCGCTTGTGGTGCATTTTCTATGGCAAGTTCCGCCACTGTCGGCGCTGAAAATAGCACATCGTCAGCATCAAGAAGCTGCTCATTATCATTTGCTAAATGCTCAGCCTCTTGCGCACGTTGCAATGCATCTTCCGTTTCCTCAACATCATAATCGTCTATATCGTCGCCTCTGGCACGATTCGTTAATAATGTAATCGGAAGAAGGATGGCAGCCCCAATTTTTTCTGCAATAGTCAACCATGACCAACCCGTAAATAAGGTGAAGCTTATTGCCCATAAGAACAATAATGCCAGTGTGGCGCCCAATGAATTAAACCACGGCATAATAGCGCTACTAAATACGCTCCCAATCACACCACCTGAAGCAAAATTGGGAAGATCATCAAAATTAAGTGCGGCTAAGCCACAGGAAGAAAGGATCAGTGCTAGGCCACCGATAAGGCGTAAAGAAAGCGAGAAAAAGTCGATGTAGCGGCGCTGGCTTTCATAATGATAGATAGCCCAACAGCCCAATAATAATAACGGTGGAATGGCAAAAGCCAGAATACCAAAAGCAGAAAAAAGAATATCAGCGCTCCATGACCCCACACTGCCACCCAAGTTTTTCACTGGGGCATTCCACGTAGTTTGCGACCAACTAGGGTCTGAAGGACTAAAGCTTAGCAATGCAACCATAAGAAAGACTGCACTTAAGCAAATCGCGAGCAAAATCACCTCAAGTAGCCGTCTCCCACTACTGAGTTTTTTAAATTTGATGTATTTATCTTCTGTATATTCTTGGCTCATTATTGTTTCTTTACTAACTGATTTTCTTTACTGATTCTGTTTATTCTAACATTAATCGCCCTAAGATGCCTGTTTAGCGGCCCCTAAGGGAAACGAATGCACGATTAATACATAATGACCCAGTATTTCATCTAATGAAATCGGATTCAATTTCTATTTATCGACAAAAGTCCTAATTATTTATAGCTTTAAAATCAATAAATTGATAATAAAACTTATCGATAACTAAGGGATTTTCATAAAATTACGTAAGAAAGGCTGAGCTTACAGTCAACTGGCCGATTTAAAAGGGAAATTTTCGGAAATTATTAGGCTCTAAAACGGAACAACGCTGAGTAAACTCAGCGTTGAAACTGCAGTGCGACAACAAAGCTGATAATGCTGTGCTGAAGTGAGGTCACAAAAGCCTTGATTAGCGAGTTTTAATCACTAAACGGTTGCTTTGTTTAACTTCTTCCATAACTACATAGGTACGAGTGTCGTTTACACCTGGTAAACGTAACAGCGTTTCACCTAATAGCTTACGATATGCGGACATATCTGGCACACGCGTTTTCAACAAGTAGTCAAAGTCACCTGATACTAAGTGACATTCTTGAATTTCTTCAAGCTTTTGAACTGCAGTATTAAACTGTTCGAACACATCTGGTGCACCACGGTTTAGTGTAATTTCAACAAACACTAATAGGGACGCATCTAAGTAATGCGGGTTTAGTAAGGCAGTATAGCCAGAAATAAAACCTTGTCTTTCAAGACGACGTACACGTTCTAAACAAGGCGTTGGAGATAAACCAACACGCTTGGATAATTCTACGTTAGAAATACGCCCGTCTTTCTGTAGTTCGTTTAATATATTCCTGTCGATACGGTCAAGGTCTTTGCCAGGACGCTTTTTATTGTCAATCATCTCTTTATCTCTCTTTCTCTAATTGTTATTTTCTACATCTATAAAATGAGCCCCTGCCAACCACCTTTTTTATTAGGAATTCGTGTTCAGGGCAAATTCTATTTATAGTGCTGAAGTTCGTGTGAATGTAATGATCATTCACAATCGTGACTCATTTTTAAAGTTTATAAGTAGTGTAAAGCTAATTTTCCAGCAAGAACAAAAATGCGCCATTTCCATTGACCTGCTAGATAATTAACTCTTACATAGATGTTTTCGCAAATGCGCAGCCGATTGTCAAAGCAAATGAATAAAAATCAGTACAAGATTTCGCTTTTTTTTCCAGTAAAACGTTTCGCAGCCCTAATTCAAGATAATTCCTAAAAATTGTGAAGCGTGACAATCTACCTTTTTTGACATACTTTTTTACATTTAGCGAGTCTTGCCTATCAGAGAAATAAGTGGCATAAGGCCAAGTCGCACTTAAATCACTTTTGTTACCTTCCTATTTCTCCTACAATCCTAAGAATGCTTTTTTGAGATTAAAAGAGGAATTCATGAGCACAACCACACATCGCAAGTTAATCATTTTAGGTTCAGGCCCCGCAGGTTACACCGCGGCAGTATACGCTGCTCGCGCAAATTTAAGCCCTGCACTGATTACTGGGGTGGAAAAAGGCGGTCAATTAACGACAACGACTGAAGTCGAAAATTGGCCGGGTGACCCTGAAGGCCTTACCGGCCCAGGTCTCATGGAACGTATGCATGAGCATGCAGCGAAATTTGAAACCGAAATTATTTCTGATCACATCAATAAAGTGGATTTAAAACAACGTCCATTCCGTTTATTTGGTGATGAAAACGAATATACCTGTGATGCACTAATCATCGCAACTGGTGCGTCTGCACGTTATATCGGCTTGCCTTCTGAAGAAGCGTTTAAGGGCCGAGGTGTTTCTGCATGTGCAACATGTGACGGTTTTTTCTATCGTAATCAAAAAGTTGCTGTCGTTGGTGGCGGTAATACAGCTGTTGAAGAAGCCCTGTATTTATCCAACATCGCTTCTGAAGTGCATTTAATTCACCGCCGCGATAGCTTCCGCGCAGAAAAAATCCTGATCAACCGTTTAATGGACAAAGTCGAAAACGGCAATATCGTTCTGCATACTGATCGCACCTTAAATGAAGTGTTAGGCGATGATATGGGTGTGACAGGTGTGCGCCTTGAATGCACAAAAACCCATACAACTGAAGATATCCCTGTAATGGGTGCTTTTATCGCTATTGGTCACAGCCCAAATACCGCTATTTTTGATGGCCAGCTAGATTTAGATAATGGGTATATCAAAGTCCAATCAGGTACCCAAGGTAACGCAACACAAACCTCTGTGGAAGGCGTATTTGCAGCAGGTGATGTGATGGACCATATTTATCGCCAAGCGATTACCTCCGCAGGTACAGGCTGCATGGCGGCATTAGATGCCGAGCGCTATCTTGACGGTTTAGCATCTAAATAATCGTTATATGCTTTCGATTTAGGCAGTGACCGTCATAAGTTACTGCCTTTTTTATGATTTTATTTTTAATACTTCACATCACTACGTATTTTTAAGAGCAAGTTTATATTGCCCTTCCCTTGCACTACCTATACTGTTTTTTACATGATCTTAACTTTATAGGTATTGATATGGAGCAACCATTAGGGCGTGATATCGTTCGTGGCTATTCGTATTTAATTGTTATCATACTCGCCATCATTCAAGGTGTCGTCATTGCCGTAACAACAGATTACACCATTCGCTCTGACAGTCAGTTAGATGCAACTACAGTATTCCTGCCAATGTTACTGGCGATATTTGTGCCATCAGTGGTGAGCTATTTAATCACTAACGCTAAATCCATATTTTTCTATATCAGCATTGCTTTAACCATCGTTCTTACCTATTGGATTAATTTTTGGCATAGCCAACACTTTGAAAGCGCTTCGGATGCTAACCCCTTTATTGCATTCCTTACACTGACTGTTCTGTTATTTTTCATGCTCCCGTGGATGCAATTACTGCAAACAACACGGTCATGGAAAATCAATTACAGTTGTTTAATGGGGTTATATATTAAAAATACCTTCTTAGGGATATTAGCTGCGGCAATTGGTGGGTTATTGACCTTAATTGTGAAATTAGCCAGCTTCCTTTTTGGTATTGTTAACTTGCACTTTTTAAGTAGCATTCTTGATAATGAAGTCATTTATTGGGGCAGTTTTACCCTCGGCTTCAATATTGGGTTAACCTTTTTACGTGCTACTGTTGATATTCAGCTCAGTAACTTCGCAAGCTTTATTGCCCGTTTCTTCCTGCCATTATTAAACGTGGTTGCAGTCATTTTTTTAGGTGGCTTTGTTATTTCCTATTTTTCTGGGCTGAACTCCGCAGGCTTAGGTTCCGCGGTGATGCTGTGGTTTGTTATTCTTAATCTCATTTTTATTAATTTTGTTTATGGCGATGGCAGTACACAATATCAATTTCGTAAAGGCCTGAACGCCTTTGTGTTAATTAACATTATCTTGCTTAACGCCTTTTCAGGTCTTTCACTGTACGGCATTCTTGTGCGAGTCAACCAATACAGCTGGAGTGTCGAGCGGTTATATGCCTTTACCGTCGCGCTGTTTTTAGCTTTGGTTGTTTTGGCCTATAGCCTTGCGATTATTCGCAAAAAAACAATGTGGATGACCTCGCTCGGTACCATTAATAAAGTGGGTATTCTCTCCCTTATCGCCATTATTTTAGTCATTAATAGCCCTATTGCTAATTTCAAAACCATAACCATCAATAGCATTGTTGCGGGCGTGAATAACGGTAAAATAAAAGTGAATAGCTCACTCGCGTATGACTTAAAACAATTAGGTGCTGAAGGTAAGCTCGCGTTTGAACAACTCAATAGCAATCCTGAATACCAGAAACAATTCCAAACCAGCCCTTATGCCGAAGAGCAACGAATACCACTCAAGGAAGTGCTAATACAGGCAAAAAACAGCCCTACTTTGCCGGATAGTTGGTTTGATTTAGGTGAGAATCTCAGCAGTGCGTGGTATTGCACATCAAAACATGAGCCTTATTCATGCTTAGGTTTTATGGCAGACCTGAACCAAGATGGCCAGAATGATGTGATTATGTGTTATTCCTATCCCACCAGTTCAACCATTGATTGTAATATTTGGCAAGAAATAGAACAGAGCTGGGAAGTTGTGGATACGCAAAGCCATTCGTTCAATACCGTTCAGAAAAAAGATCAAGCTTGGGATAATTTGCTTAAAGGGCAATTTACGTTAAAACCAAAAGAATGGTTAAACATTATTCCCGCTCCCTAGCACTCTTTAAAAATGTGGGCGGCTTAACAATTTTCTATTGAGTCGCCTTCTCATTACGTAAAAATACAGTAGCATTTCACCGATTTTGTGTTTTGTTTAACATTGAAATATTCAGTTTACCTTTACAGAACAATTTGATAACAAAGCACTTTCCACCTTAAATAACCGACTTTTATTATGCAACATCTGCCACTTAAGCTGTTATGATGTAGCGTAATAATCGAATTACAGGTCGAGATCAAAAACACCGCTTTCACTATTTTTATTAAATGCGTTGTTTGATCATTATTTTCCGCCCTGATGTTATTTGACTCACAGTGAACGACAAAACGATGTTAGGTTTTTTTTACCACCTAACTATACTCAATGACATTAAAACTATACCTGCTAACTAAATCATTATGGATAAATCAAGACAGACTGAATTGGTACGTTGGTTAAAACAACACAGTGCACCTGCTAAGCGCTGGTTGCGGATCTCTATGCTGTTAGGCATGGTGAGTGGATTACTGATTATTGCTCAAGCTTGGTTCTTAGCGGTCATCCTTCAAGCCCTGATTATGGATGGCACCCCGCGAGAACAGCTATTGACCCCATTTTGCCTTCTGATTGGCGTATTCATTTTACGCGCCATTGTGACCTATGTTCGAGAACGTGTTGGCTTCCGTTGCGGCCAAATTGTTCGCCAAGAAATTCGTACTCGCGTACTCGATAAACTTCAAGAACTCGGTCCAGTATGGGTTAAAGGTAAACCCGCTGGAAGCTGGGCAACCATTATTCTTGAGCAAATTGAAGATATGCAGGATTACTACTCTCGCTACCTTCCTCAAATGTATTTAGCCGGAATTGTGCCTATCATGATCCTTATCGCCATCTTCCCGTTTAACTGGGCAGCGGCGATGATTTTGTTTGTAACAGCACCCTTAATTCCTATTTTTATGGCATTAGTCGGCCTAGGGGCAGCAGATGCAAACCGCCGAAACTTCATTGCACTTGGTCGGTTAAGCGGTAGCTTCTTAGATAGACTAAGGGGGCTTGATACCCTCCGTTTATTTTTCCGAGAAAAAGCCGAAATACAGCAAATTCGTGAATCAACTGAAGATTTCCGTTCTAGAACCATGGAAGTGCTACGCATGGCATTTTTATCTTCTGGTGTATTGGAGTTTTTCGCCTCGATCTCCATTGCTGTTGTCGCGGTATACTTCGGGTTCTCCTATTTAGGTGAAATGAATTTCGGGAGCTATGGCTTACCTGTTACGCTATTTGCCGGCTTCCTTGCTTTGATCCTTTCCCCTGAGTTTTTCCAGCCGCTTCGCGATCTGGGCACTTATTACCATGCTAAAGCGCAAGCCGTTGGTGCAGCTGAAACTTTAGAAACGCTGCTAAATAGCGATGGCGAAGAAAAACCACAGCAAGGCACAAAAACACTCTCTGATAACCCAATTCGCATTCAAGCCAATCAGCTCGAAATTTTGTCCCACGACGGTGTCCGTCTTGCAGGCCCGCTGAACTTCACCATCGAGCCACAACAACGTATCGCACTGGTTGGGCAAAGTGGCGCAGGTAAAAGCTCATTACTGAATTTATTACTTGGTTTTTTACCTTATCACGGCTCAGTAACCGTTAATGGTATTGAACTGCGTGATTTATGCCCTGAAAAATGGCGTGAATTACTGGGCTGGGTTGGGCAAAACCCTCACCTACCTGAACAAACACTGGTTGAAAATATCTGTTTAGGTAAACCCAATGCGTCTGAAGCAGAAATTC
Organism: Providencia sp. R33; assembly: GCF_019343475.1. NCBI lineage: Bacteria > Pseudomonadati > Pseudomonadota > Gammaproteobacteria > Enterobacterales > Morganellaceae > Providencia > Providencia sp. R33. The sequence goes on from NZ_CP072453.1 coordinate 2,391,572, forward strand.
AACATGCCATTGATAAAGCCTATGTTTCTGAATTTTTACCTCATTTACCTGATGGTTTAAACACGCGTCTTGGTGATTACGCCGCGAGACTGTCTGTTGGCCAAGCACAACGTGTTGCTGTCGCACGTATGCTACTAAAACCATCGCGGCTACTACTGCTAGATGAACCCGCAGCAAGCCTAGATTCACACAGTGAACAACGTGTTATGCATACACTGAACCAGCTATCTGAGCAACAAACCACGTTACTTGTCACGCACTTACTGGAAGAAACTTTGGACTACGACCAAATTTGGGTCATGGCAAATGGACAAATTATCCAGCAAGGGAATTACCAGCAACTCAGCCAGTCTGAAGGGGCGTTTGCCCAGTTATTAGCCCACCGCAGTGAGGAGCTCTGATAATGAAAGTTTTATATCCCTTCTTAGCCCTCTACCGCCGTCATTGGTTCCTGATAACCCTTGGGATCATTTTGGCAATTGTGACGTTGCTTGCCAGTATTGGTCTATTAACCCTTTCAGGTTGGTTTTTAGCAGGTACGGCTATCGCAGGTTTCCCTGGCCTGTATTATTTCAACTATATGCTGCCTGCAGCAGGTGTCCGCGGTGCTGCAATTTTTCGTACTGCGGGGCGTTATGGCGAGCGCTTAGTCAGCCATGATGCAACATTCAAAGTTCTGGCTCACTTACGGGTTTTTGCTTTTAGTAAAGTACTACCACTCTCTCCAGGAGGAATTAGCCGTTTCCGTCAAGGGGAACTGTTGAATCGCCTAGTGGCAGACGTAGAAACCCTTGATCACCTTTACTTACGCGTATTATCACCGATTATCACCGCGTTTTTCGTCACATTCGTCTTAATTTTCGGTTTAAGCTACCTTGACCCTCGCCTTGCTTGGACACTAGGCGGCGTTATGTTGTTTTTGCTATTCACCATGCCATTTGTTTTTTACCGCGCAGGTAAACCAATCGGCCGTGAATTAACCGAACTTCGCGGCGATTACCGCACGATTTTAACGTCAGCACTGCAAGGCCAAGCCGAGTTAACCTTATTTGGTGCCACTGAACGTTTTCGCCAAAATCTTTGGCAAATTGAAAACAATTGGCAAATACGCCAGCAACAACAAGCAGCACTGACAGGGTTATCCCAAGCCATTATTTTATTTGCGTCAGGTGTGACGGCTACCTTGCTATTGTGGATGGCTGCAGAGCATGTTGGCGGGGACACGAAACCTGGAGCGTTGATTGCGTTATTTGTTTTTTGCGCCTTAGCGGCTTTTGAAGCGTTAGGCCCTGTTGCCGTTGCTTTCCAACATATGGGGCAAGTGATTGCGTCTGCGACCCGCGTATCTCAATTAATGACCGCAAAACCTGAGGTTACTTTCCCAAGTGAAAGCCCTTCAATAACAACATTGGAAAATCTGACGGTCGACAATATTTCGTTTACCTACCCTGAACAGCCTTTTGCTGTGCTCAATAACGTTTCACTGAGTTTAACCAAAGGCCAGCACCTTGCTTTGCTTGGAAAAACGGGCTGTGGTAAATCAACACTTCTGCAACTGATAACCCGCGCATGGGATGTCGACAGCGGTACGATCACATTAAATGGCAAGCCAATTAACACATTTAGTGAGAAATCGCTGCGTAGCGTCATGTCGGTTGTACCGCAACGTGTACATGTGTTTAGTGATACGCTGCGTAATAATTTATTATTAGCGAATGAGCAAGCTAGCGATGCTGAGCTAAATGAGGTTCTACAACAAGTTGGTTTAGGCAATTTGCTCGAAAATGAATTAAAGCTCAATGCGTGGATGGGGGAAGGTGGTCGACAGTTGTCTGGTGGTGAACAACGCCGTTTAGGCATAGCTCGTGCCCTACTGCATAACACGCCACTGGTTTTAATGGATGAGCCTACAGAAGGGTTAGACGCACAGACTGAGCAGCAAATTTTAGCGCTGTTAAAAGAAAAATGTGCGGACAAAACCTTGATTGTGATTACCCATCGCATGCAAGGCCTTGAAGAAATGGATAACATCTGCGTGATGGATAGTGGTAAAATTGTCGAACAAGGCACCCATCAAGCGCTGCTAGATAGGCAAGGTCAATACTACCAATTCCGTCAGCGCCATTGGGCTCAGAAAACGCACTGAGGCGCAGTATGTATCAACTCGATGATGACTCATATTTATTCCCTCCCGTATCGAAAGCGATGCGGGAACCGAATGGTTTGTTAGCCATTGGGGGAGATCTTTCATCAAAAAGGCTGCAAGCTGCGTATTATGATGGTATCTTCCCTTGGTTCAATCCAAGTGAGATGCCTTTATGGTGGTCACCAGACCCTCGAGCGGTCTTAATGATGGGAGATTTACACATCAGCCGCTCGATGAAAAAAGTATTAAAAAAGCAGACTTATCGCATTACTATTAACCATGCTTTCGAGGATGTTATTGACGCGTGTTCTGTGCGTGAAGAAGGAACGTGGATCCTGCCTGAAGTGCAAGCAGGTTACCTTGAGTTACACCATGAAGGATTAGCCCATTCCGTTGAAGCTTGGTATGGCGACAAACTGGTTGGCGGCTTGTATGGTGTGAATATGGGTCACCTATTTTGCGGGGAATCTATGTTCAGTAGAATGAATGATGCATCCAAATTTGCTTTTATTACATTCTATTTTCATTTTTTGCGCTATAATGGGCAGCTTTTTGATTGTCAGGTACTTAACCACCACACCGCCTCACTCGGCGCAAAAGAAATATCCCGTAGGGATTTTTTACACATTCTTTATCGGTGGCGTGACAAAGGGATAGACCCCGCCTGCTGGATACCGCAATCGATTGAATTACCGCCAATTTTCGACTAGTGAACGTTGGTTTATTATTAATTTTATTCCTTCACATAAGTATAAAGATCGCGTTAAAATGCGACACTTCTTTACTTAGTGCGGGTTTTTGGGCATTATCTTGCCCGTTAAAAATCACGGTTATTAAACTTAGAGGATTAGATGGCCAAAGAAGACAATATTGAAATGCAGGGCACAGTTTTAGATACCCTGCCAAATACAATGTTCCGTGTTGAACTGGAAAACGGTCACGTGGTGACTGCTCATATTTCTGGAAAAATGCGTAAAAACTATATCCGCATCCTGACAGGCGACAAGGTAACTGTAGAGTTAACCCCTTATGACCTGAGCAAAGGCCGAATCATTTTCCGTAGCCGTTGATTACCTCTTCAGGCAAGGCCTGACATTACCACAGGTGCATGATACACCTGTGGTTAATTATGTCAGAATACCGCATCCTCCGGAGAGGCCTTGTGCACGCTACTGAAGCTGTATGTCAGTGTGTTACTTTTTTCATCAAGCCCGATACTTACAGAGCCGCCGTTAGTTAAAGAACCAAACAGCAATTCGTTTGCTAGTGGTTTCTTCAGGTTGTCCTGAATTGCGCGTGCCATAGGTCGGGCACCCATTGCTTTATCATAGCCTTTTTCACATAACCAGCGACGTGCTGCTGCACTCACTTCGATAGACACGCCCTTCTCATCCAGCTGCACTTGCAACTCAACAATAAATTTATCAACAACTTGAGTGATAATTTCTGGCGTCAGTGCGTTGAACCAAATAATGCCATCAAGACGATTACGGAACTCTGGTGAGAAAGTGCGCTTAATTTCAGACATCGCATCCGTACTGTTGTCCTGCTCTGCAAAACCAATCGAGCGACGCTGTGTTTCTTGCACCCCTGCGTTTGTCGTCATAACGACAATCACGTTGCGGAAATCCGCTTTACGACCATTATTGTCAGTCAGTGTGCCGTGGTCCATCACTTGCAGTAAGATATTGAACACATCAGGATGTGCTTTTTCTATCTCGTCAAGCAGCACCACGGAATGCGGATGCTTAATCACGGCATCAGTCAATAAACCGCCTTGATCGAAGCCAACATACCCCGGAGGCGCACCAATTAGACGACTCACAGTATGGCGCTCCATGTATTCGGACATATCAAACCGTAATAATTTGATATCTAGCGCTTTGGCTAATTGCACTGTCACTTCCGTTTTACCGACCCCTGTTGGGCCTGCAAACAAGAAGGAGCCAACGGGTTTATTTTCTAAGCCTAACCCAGCACGGTTCATTTTGATCGCTTCAGACAGCGCCTCAATGGCGTTATCTTGCCCAAACACTAACATTTTCAGACGTGAATCAAGAGTTTTGAGTTTGTCTTTATCACTTGAGGAAACCGTTTTTTCTGGAATTCGTGCAATACGGGCAACCACCGTTTCGATTTCAGGCACACCAATCGTTTTCTTACGCTTGCTTGGTGCAACTAAACGCGTACGCGCCCCTGCTTCATCAATCACATCAATGGCTTTATCTGGCAGATGTCTATCTGTGATATATTTAATGGATAAATCCACCGCGGCCTGAATGGCTTTTGCGGTATAACGCACATCATGATGCGCTTCATATTTAGGCTTTAACCCATTAATAATACGGATAGTTTCTTCTGGCGTCGGCTCCACAATATCAATTTTTTGGAAACGACGCGCTAACGCTCTGTCTTTTTCAAAAACACTACCAAATTCCTGATAGGTAGTTGAGCCAATAACTCGAATACGCCCACCTGAAAGTAGTGGCTTAATTAAGTTCGCGGCATCGACTTGCCCACCTGATGCGGCTCCAGCACCAATAATGGTGTGGATTTCATCGATAAACAAAATGCTTTTCGGGTCTTTTTCCAACATTTTAAGTAAGGCTTTAAAACGTTTTTCAAAATCCCCACGGTATTTCGTTCCCGCTAACAATGAGCCAATATCTAAGGAGTAAATCGTGCAGCCTTTCATGACGTCAGGCACATCGTCCTGTTCGATACGCCATGCAAGGCCTTCCGCTATCGCGGTTTTACCGACACCTGACTCCCCCACTAACAGTGGGTTATTTTTACGGCGACGGCATAAGACTTGGATAGTACGCTCTAATTCGGCTTGACGCCCCACCAGCGGGTCGATATTCCCTTTTTTGGCCTGTTGGTTCAGGTTAGTCGTAAAGTTGTCCATATGGTCTTCTGAGACCGGCGGCTCTTCATTCGGTGCACTATTGTTGGACATGTCGTTATCTGATGATGACGACTCTTCACCTTTTACTGTACCGTGAGAAATATAATTGACCACATCTAAGCGGCTGACATCGTGCTTACGCAATAAGTACGCAGCTTGGGACTCTTGTTCACTGAAAATCGCGACAAGGACATTTGCCCCGCTGACCTCGCTACGCCCCGATGACTGCACATGGAATACCGCCCTTTGCAACACACGTTGAAAACTGAGTGTTGGTTGGGTATCTCTGTTATCATTTTCGGGTAACAAGGGTGTAGTTTGCGCGATGAAGTGTTCCAGTTCTTGACGTAAAGCGACAAGATCAACCTTACAAGCCTCTAAAGCTTCGCGTGCCGAGATATTACTCAGTAACGCCAGCAATAGGTGCTCAACAGTCATAAATTCGTGGCGACTGTCTTTCGCTTTCGTAAACGCTACGTTTAAACTAAGCTCCAGTTCTTGATTGAGCATAAGCACCTCCCAAAATTGATATTAAGCCAGATCAGACTTTCTCTATAGTGCAAAGCAGAGGGTACTCATTTTCACGGGCAAATGTATTGACTTGCGCCGCTTTTGTTTCTGCAACCTCTGCCGTGAAAACCCCACAAATTCCCTTTCCTTGAATATGCACATCTAACATTATCTGTGTAGCGCGTTCTTCATCAAAAGAAAAGTATTTTTGTAACACTTCGACAACAAAATCCATCGGAGTGTAATCATCATTATTCAATAATACCTTATACATCGACGGTGGCTGTAAGGTTTGCTCCACTTCGTCTTTGAATATGACATCTGTTTTAAATGTGCCTAAAAAATCGCTCATTACTTTCTTGCTCAGTGTTTAACTTCAAATTAAGCATAGTCTTTATTATCAACGATTTCTATCAATCCACATGATAGTGACATAAAACTATACCATTAAATTCTTTCGTGGCTTTTCTCAAACAAGCCTTTCATTTGCAGTGTATCATGCCACTGACTTCAACGCTTAGCTTTAGCAATCTGTGAGCCACATCAAATATCATAGAAAATAGCATTTAGCGCTTATCGAATTCTTACCACTTTACCATAATTCCTGAAACTCCCCTCTTGACCTTAGAATGCAATTTACTACAGTATGTTTTACGAACAATTTTCAGCGTATATTTACTTAGTTTCTGTGTGTATTTTATACATATCGGTACAACACAACTAGCAAACCTAAAGGATAAAATATGGAGACGGGTATCGTTAAGTGGTTCAATAACGCAAAAGGTTTTGGTTTTATTTGCCCAGCAGATGGTGGAGAAGATATTTTTGCTCATTATTCCTGTATCAGAATGGACGGTTACAGAACACTAAAAGCAGGTCAAAAAGTACAGTTTAGCGTGACGATTGGCCCAAAAGGCAACCATGCGGATGTTATTATCCCTATTGAAATCGAAGAGAGTACAGAAGACACGCCAGAATCAAATTAGCCTATTGCACATATAGAGCACAGTTAATTATTTCAATTATATTGATGCTGTTAATAATTAACTGTGGCTATTTTATAGTATTAACGACCTGATGCTTGTAAGTGAGACATACTGCCATACAGTGACGTCAATAACGCATATTGCTCCGCATCATAAAAATCACACTGTTTTTGGGTAAAGGCTTTCGCTACTTCAATCATAAATTTCACCGCAGCAGCAATGTCAACCTCATGGCTTGCTCCCGTAGAACATCCCGGTACTACAGCTTCTGAGCAAATCGCTACACCGACCACAGGGGCAGATGTAGACACCGCTGGCTGCATAATACTATTGATATGATGAAGACCATTCCCATATGGCGTTATATCCTGAATGGATAATGGAAATGTCACTGCACGTTGCCCACTGCTCCACTCCATCAAGCGGATTAAATCATCAGAAACAGGCAAAATATACCCATCTTTAACGGTTGGTGATAATGCATAACCTTTATGATTCAGTAGATTATTACCTTTGGTCGTATCCACTGATAAAATAGCGTCCGCTTCAGGGATCGCTTCATGCTGATTCATGGTGGCGTCTTCTAAAGGAGAGTCCATAAAATCAACAGGAGTATGAGGGCGAGTCGGCGCATTCGGGCAAATATGGGTTGTAATCACCACATCACCTTCTAATTTATCTCCTTTTTCATGCATTTGCGCTAATTTCAGTGCTGTTGCAATGGCAGCAATTGCGCCATCAGCATCTGAAACCACGCCAATACGTGAAGGCCGAGCACCAATCCCACCTAAGCGACCAATAATGCCTAATGTAGGTGTTTGATGACCTTGAGATTTACCCTGAGTACCAGGAATGAGAATACGGACAAAATCACTTTGACCTTTTAGGTCTTTGACCGTTTTAGAAGAAACTTTAATTGCTGGGAAAGTCTTGAACAATGCAACAACATCTTCCCCCTTAACACTTGCGCAATCGATTAGCTCATACGCACAAAGGGTTTGCTTTAGACTCATTGTACTTCCTTGAATTTTAATAATTTTTATTTGGTTTTAGGGCTACTTTGAAATTAAACCGCACAAAATACGACTTAAATTCATTTCACCCAAGTTAAGGCTTAATTGTTAAAAAAGCCTTATTTTTCCTGATGAAGGCGTATTCACGCACTTAAAATAAAAAACTAATAATATAAATTGCTTATGGTGTGCTACTTACTTTTACTACTTACTTTTACTACATGACATATCATTACTTTTTGGTACTTCTTTGTAACCAATAAGGGTCACCTACCATGCAACCAAGGTAAGATGCCTTACGGCATAGGTTAGTGGACAGCTGCTCCATAACCTGTTCGTTCATTTGGGTTTCTGGCAAACTGAGACATAACGCGTACAAGGTATTCAGTGATGGATCAAACACCGTACTGGACACCGAAGCGACTCCAGCAACAGACTCGTTGACCGAAAACTCCCAACCGCGTGCATTAATCAGATTCATTTGCTCTGTTAACTTCGCTTGTAATGCACTGTCTTCTCTAGCAATAATGTTTGTTCTTTCCTGCAACGGTAAGCGTGCTAACAAAGCCCGACCCGTTGAAGTTCCAAGAATTGGCAAACGAGTGCCTGGTTGTGTGATCACCTGCAACATGCTATTACCAAAACGTGCATGGACAACCCGTACCATTTCATCATCGAGCGCCGAAACATAGCTGGTAAACCCAGTATCTTTCGTCAATTCATCAAGGGCTTCTAACGTCATATCAATCAATGGATTCATCCCACGCGCACGGTGAGCTAATTCCATGATGAGTAACCCTGGTCGATAAATTGGCGCATTATTTTTCTTTTCTAGCAGTCCCAGCTCTGACATTTGTTTCAGTAAA